>NZ_QKYK01000030.1 GCF_003426815.1 Desertimonas flava | reverse complement strand
GGGCGCCGCTGGCCGTGGCTGCTGGCTCTCGTCCCGCTGGCCGTCGCCGGCTGGTGGTGGCAGCGCGACGAGGGCGGCGACCCGGTCGCCGCGGCGCCCCAGCCCACCGTGCCCGGCGCCGTCGGGTTCGGCGCACCGACCGGCGAGCGCGCCACGGATGCCCGCTGCTTCATGATCGCCATCGACGAGAGTTCCAGCATGGCCTCGGCCGACCAGGCCGGCGTCCGCGCCGACGCCGTGCGGGCGACGTCGGACTTCCTCGCCGTCCACGGGCTCGACGGCGACCGCATCGGCACCACCTGGTTCGCCGAGGGCGCGGCCACCACCGACCCCGGACCACCCGACGATGTGGTGCTCGGAGCGGCGCCGGCCACCCTCGGCGCCGGCACGCGGATCGCCGAGGGCCTGCGCAGCGCCCAGGCGGGGCTCGACCGCACCTGCGACACGGCCCAGCAGGTGATCGTGTTGGTGTCCGACGGTGAGGCGTCCGGGCCCGACGAGTTCGCCGCCGCGCGTGATGCGATCACCACGTCCCCGGACGTGACCGTCCACCTCATCGCGATGAACGACAACGGCGCGTTCGAGTCGTCACGGACCTTCTGGGAGGACCCGGCGCTCGGCGTCGCGTCGATCCGGACGATCACCAGCTTCGGCCGCGACGAGGTCGCCCGGGCCGTGGCCGCCATCCTCTCGATCGAAACCGGACAGCAGGTGACCGCCACATGAACCCGCATCGCCGCCGACTGCTCAACGTGCTCGTCCCGGCGGTGGCCGCCGGCGCCCTCGGCCTCTCCGCATGCGGCGGCGGGTCGAGCGCGTCTGGCGGCACCGACCCGGACCGAGACGGCTCGACCGTGCCGACCAGCGCGGTCCCGGCCGCCCCGGCCGGCTCCGACGTCCAGCCGTTCGACGGTGGCGACGACGATCGCGAGGGCGACGGAGTCGTGTTCGTCACCAACGCCCCGACGACCACCAGCACGACGACCACTCGCCCACCGACGACCACCACCGTGGCGTCGACGACCCGGCCGCCGACCACGACCGTGGCCCCGACGACCAGCACCAGCGTGCCGCCACCGACGTCGGTGCGGTGCTCGTTCGCCGCCGACGCCCTCTTCGATCCCGGCGACGCCGTGCTCCACGACGAGGCCGTCGCCGATCTCGCCCGCCTCGCCGCCGAAGTGGCTGGCGACGACGACCACTCCGTCCGCACGGTGCGCGTCGAGGGCCGTACCGACCATCGGGGATCCGACGACGACAACCTCGCCTTGAGCGAGGACCGCGCCGCGGCGGCCGCCGAGGCGTTGGTGGCCGCCGGCATCGACCCCGATCTGGTGACCACCGAGGGGCTCGGCGAGACCGAAGCGCTCCAGCCGACGGCGGACCACGAGCCCACCGAGGACGAGATGGCCGGCGACCGCCGCGTCGACGTGGTGATCGACGCCGACGTGCCGATCACTGCCAGCTGTCAGCCCCCGGCGTAGCCGACCTCGAACGTCAGCGCCACCGCTGAGCGTTGTGGTGGCAGCTGGGAGCCCGGCTAGTGGTCTGGCGTCGAGTTGGTGAGGTGGATCGCGCCGCTGGGCTCGTCGCTGGCAAGGCGCGAGGACGAAGGAATACACCCAGTCTTTCGAGGACGAGCAACGCAGCCAGCGGCGAGATCCAGCAAGCGAGACACCCTTACCAATCCGGCGACAGACCACTAGTCCATGAACTCGGTGGCTTTGCGTCGGATCTGCTCGGCGAGCGGCCCGTCGGGATCGATCAGTGCCTGGTCGACGGCGTCGAGTGCGAGTTCAGCGGTTCTCGTCGCGGCTGCGCGGGCTCTGGCTGGGTCGAGGTTCCATCGCTTGGTTTCGCGTACGAGCGCGGCGAGGTCCATACCGTCTGGCGAGATCGCCCCACCGAGGGTCATCGCCATCTCGGTGCGGAGCGGCGCGAACAATGCTGTCGGCACCGTGTCGTACAGCGGGGCGAGGCGAATGACCCCGGCCTCGAGCAGGAAGGCGATGTTCTTGCCGTGCGCGTCGGCGTTGCCGGTGATGACGGTGAACGCGGCGATCGAGGCGAGCCGTTCGAGCTGGCTGACAGGCTCCGCGGCGTACAGGTCGAGGAGGCGGGCCACGGATTGGAAGTCCGGGCCACCTCCTCCGTGGTGGACCTCGTACTTGCGAGACGCCGGGAGTCCGAGTGCTTGGCACGCATCTTCTTGGTGGATGCGGCCGGTGATCTGCCCGCCGTCGTCGACCGTGCGATCGAAGCGTTCAACGATGATGCAGCGGTGGCCGGCGATCGTGTCGACCCACGAGTTGACCATGGTCAGCCCCGCGTGACGAGCGACGGTGAGAGCGTCGTGCTCGGCATCGACCAGGTCGGGGTACCGGTCGGGGCTGCGCTTGATGATGTGCGACGACGGGTGCCCGTACAGTGGTTGCGCCCACGTTCCGTCGGGCATGCGGACGAGTAGGGTCTTGTTCTGCAAGCCGTCGATGCTGAGCTCGGATTCGTCGGTGACACCGAGTGGGTTGTCCGGCAGGTTGCCGATGACCTGGCCGAGATCGTCGGTGCCGAGCGGTCAGAGTTGCCAGCGGTCACGATGGCGTGGCTCGTTGTCCTGGTCGGTGAACTGGACGGCGCCGGCGATGTCTCGCCCGTATCGGGCGATGAGCCCGAACGTGTCGTGGGCGGCGAGCTTGGCGCGTGCTGCGAGCGCGCGGCGGTGCTCCCCTTGGGGAAGCAGGCCGTCGATGAAGCCAGTGGCGTCGAGCCGTGCCGTGGCGGTGAGCAGGGAGCATGACAGCAGCGGCACGTTGCCGGAGTGACGGTCGAGCACTTCGGGCGAGTAGGTGAGCCGGACGTCGCCGCGTCGTCCCCGGGCGACCGCTCCGATCGGCTCGTCATGGAGCCACACGGTGAGCGTCGTGGGTGGGCTCATCACTCCGTCTCGATGGTGATGGTTGCACCGAGTCGGCGGAGGACACGGAGTTGATGCTCGACGATGGAGGAGGTGCGGCCAGTCTCGATCTTGGCGATGTACGCGGGGGAGATGCCGGCGAGTTCGGCGATGGGTCGAACAGCGTCGAAAACAGCAGCGACCCCGCCGAAGCGGGGCCAGTGCGAAACGTCGACGTGCCCTCGTCGAGGACACCGCTGGGGTGGGCCGGGGAGGATTCGAACCTCCGTAGGACAATGCCGGCAGATTTACAGTCTGCTCCCTTTGGCCGCTTGGGTACCGACCCATCGCTGCTCGACGACGTGGTGTGTCGCCGAGGCAGGGGACGATCGTAGCGCCCGTGGAGCGACTCCCCTCCTGCCGTTCTGCCGCGTCGCGATGCCCCGCCGCTGCCCTCCGCTGCCCCTCCACCCCGCCCTCCCGCTTCGCTACCCCTCCGCCCCCGCCCTGCCGCTTCCCTACCCTCCTGTCCGCGCCCTCCCGCTTCGCTACCCTCGACGCATGGCCAGTTTCGATGTCGTGTCCGAAGTCGACCGCCAGGAAGTACGCAACGCCGTCGACCAGGCGCAGCGCGAGATCAGCACGCGCTTCGACTTCAAGAACACCAACTCCTCCATCGAGCAGAACGAGTTGGCGTTCACCCTGCGCAGCGTCAGCGAGGATCGCTTGGCGGCCCTGCGCCAGGTGCTCGAGGAGAAGCTCGTCAAGCGTGGTGTGTCGCTGAAGGGGCTCGAGTACGAGGACGTGCAGGAGGCCGCCCAGGCCACCGTGCGCCAGGTCGCCACGCTGAAGGTGGGGATCTCGTCCGACAAGGCCCGTGAGATCAACCGGCTGATCAAGGAGAAGGGCCCCAAGGGCGTCTCCAGTCAGACCCAGGGCGACACGGTGCGGGTCAACGGCAAGAAGCGCGACGACCTGCAGGCCACGATCGCCCTGATCAAGGGCGCCGACCTCGGCATCCCCGTGCAATTCGAGAACTTCCGCGACTGACGACGCCGCGACGATCAACAACTCTTTCTAAAGAACTCTTGCGCAAGAGTTCTTGATCATCGTACGCTCGATGCATGTCGAGTGAACGCATCACCGATCCGCGGCGCATCCGGGCGCTCTCCCACCCGCTGCGGATCGAGCTCCTCGAGCACCTGGCCGAGGGCGACCTCACCGCGACCCAGTGCGCCGAACGCACCGGCGAGAGCGTCGCCAGCTGCTCGTTCCACCTCCGGATGCTCGCCAAGTACGGCTTCATCGTCGAGGGCGAGCGACGGGGCCGCGAGAAGCCATGGCACCTCGCCTCGCGAACGCGCGACATGCGTCCCGATCCGGACGATCCCGCGCAGCTGCGGGCGCTCAGCGAGCTGGCCGGCTTCGCCGTCGAGCACGAGGTGGAGCACATCCGCCACTGGGTGTCGCACATCGCCGACGAGCAGCCCGAGTGGATCGACGCCACCACGATCACCTCGTCGTCGTTCTGGGCGACCCGCGAGGAGCTCGCCGAGGTCAGCCTCACTCTCCAGCAGATCGCCGACCGCTTCGCCGGTCGTGAGGCCGACCCGTCGTTGCGGCCGGCCGGTGCACGGCCGATCCGCACGTTCTCCGTCGCCTCGATCCACATCGAGCGCGAGCGCCGCGACGGCGAGCAGCGCGACGGCGGTGCGACATGAAGCTCCCCGGGGCCTTGTCGGTCCCCCCCTTCCGCCGGTTGACCGTGGCGTGGACGTTCGGCAACTTCGGAGACAGCGCCCTCTACCTCACCCTCGCCATCTGGGTGAAGGACCTCACGGGAAGCGACGCCAAAACCGGGTTGGTGTTCCTGTTCCTCGGGCTGCCGGCCTTCCTCGCCCCGCTCGCCGGCCACCTCGCCGACCGCCTCCCCCGCCGGCGGCTGGTCGTCGTGGCCAACCTCGTCGCCGCGGCGGGCGTGATGACACTCTCGCTCGTCGATCGGCCCGGCGATCTGTGGATCATCTACGCCGTCACGTTCGGCTACGGCCTCCTCACGTACGTGACCAGCTCGTGCGCGTCGGGCCTGATCCGCGACCTCCTCCCCGACGAGCACCTGGCGGGCGCCAACGGGCTCCTGCAGACGATCGACCAGGGACTCCGCCTGCTCAGCCCGCTCGCCGGGGCGGGCCTGTTCGCCGCCTTCGGGGGGACGGCCATCGCCGTGCTCACGGCATCGATGCTGGTGATCGCCGCCCTGATCGTGCGCACGGTCCGCATGCAG
Source organism: Desertimonas flava (assembly GCF_003426815.1). Classification (GTDB taxonomy): domain Bacteria; phylum Actinomycetota; class Acidimicrobiia; order Acidimicrobiales; family Ilumatobacteraceae; genus Desertimonas; species Desertimonas flava. The sequence goes on along the minus strand of NZ_QKYK01000030.1, from coordinate 63,119 downwards.
GAGTCGGGGCCGACGCCGGTCGACGAGCGGGGCTCGTTCTGGACCGAGTTCACGGCGGGGATGCGCCACATCCGCCGGACGCCGCGACTGTTCGGCCTCACCGCCCTGCTGGCCGTCGCCGTCGGCATCACCGGCTTCGCCAACTCCACGATCTTCGCCGCCATCGACGAGGGACTCGACCGCAGCAGCGAGTTCTTCGGGGTGCTGGCGTCGGTCCAGGGGGCCGGCGCCGTGGTCGGCGGACTCACGTCCGCCTGGGTGATCCGGCGCCTCGGCGAGCGGGTGGCGCTCACCACGTCGCTCGTCGTGCTCGGCCTCGCCCTCGCCAGTGCGGCGATCGCCCAGGTGGCCGTGGTCGCCGCCGGCTTCTTCGTCGCCGGCGTGGCCATCCCCTGGACGTTCGTCACGTACGCGACGATCCGCCAGCGGCTCACGCCGCCGGCGTTGCAGGGTCGGGTGTCGGCCGCCGCCAATCTGGCCCTCAACGGACCGCAGACGTTCGGCACGGCGGGCGGGGCGGCGCTGATCGCCATCGTCGACTACCGGCTGTTGCTCGCCGCGATGGCGGCGGTGATCGGTGCGTGCGCGGTGGCCGCGCTAGCTGCGGGAACCGCCCCCGAGGAGCCCGCCGAGCAGGTCGCCAAGGCCGCCGCCTGATCCGCCCGAGCCGCCGCCGAGGAGGCCGCCCAGCAGATCGCCGAGGCCGCCGCCACCGCCGCCCGACTGGCCCGACTCGTCGGACTTGTCGCCGAAGACGCCGCCGAGCGAACCCTTGAGGAGGTCGCCGATGCCGCCGCCCGACTCGCCGTCGTCACCCGAGTCGAGGTTGCTGGCTGCCGTGTCCTGGGCGGACGACTTCGCGCCGCCGAACTGCTTGGCGAGGAACCCCATCAGCAGCGGCGCGAGCATCGGCAGCAGCTTCTTGATCAGGTCGGAGCCACCCCCGAGGCCACCGAGCTGATTGGCCACGGCGTCGGTGTTGTCGCCGAAGACGTGGTTGACGATCTTGGCGCCGTCGTCGGTGTCGACCTCGTCGAGCTTGTCGGGCTGAGCGGGACCCTGGGCGGCGTGCTTGGAGATGGCCCGCACGAGGGCTGCGGCCCGCTCCTGGTCCTGGGCGTTGGCCTGCATGCCCTGCACGAGCGCCGGAAGGGCGGCGCGAGTGGCCGACTCGGCGGTGGCCTCGTCCACCCCGAGCTGGGCGGCGAGTTGGTCGAGCGGGAGCTGGTCGAGCAGATCGTCGATGCTGGCCATGGCGCGTGCCTCTTTCGATCGGTGCTGCCGCTTCGGCAGCCGGTGTCCGGCGCCGACTGTAGCCCCGCGCACCGGTGCCGCCCGCGTGCGGGCTGCGAGACTCGCGACCATGACTGACGTCCAACAGCTGTCCCCCATGCCCGACGACTGGGAGCGGGCGCTGGCCATCGTGGCCCACCCCGACGACATGGAGTACGGGGCATCCTCCGCCGTCGCCGGGTGGACCGACGCCGGCAAGTCGGTGGCGTACCTGTTGGTCACGCGGGGCGAGGCCGGCATCGACACGATCGAGCCGGAGGAATCCGCCCGCCTCCGGGTCGCCGAGCAGCGCGTCGCGTGCGACGCCGTCGGCGTGACCGAGCTGGAGTTCCTCGACCACCCCGACGGCGTGCTCACGTACGGCCTGCCGTTGCGGCGGGACCTCGCCGCGGCGATCCGCCGCCACCGGCCCGAGCTGGTGATCACGCTGAACCACCGCGAGTCGTTCGCCGGGGGCGGGCTCAACATGGCCGACCACCGGGTGGTCGGTGAGGCGGTCATCGACGCCGTGCGCGACGCCGGCAACCGGTGGGTGTTCACCGAGCTGTTCGACGAGGGGCTCGAGCCCTGGTCCGGCGTGCGCTGGGTGGCCGTCTCCGGCTCGCCGCTCGCCGGTCATGCCGTCGACATCACCGCCACCCTCGACCGCGGCATCGCCTCGCTGGCCGCCCACCACGAGTACCTGGCCGCGCTCGGTCCGGGACCGATGTCGGACCCGGCCGGCTTCCTGCGCACGATCGCCGAGAACAACGCACCCCGCTTCGGCGGCCGCCTGGCGACGACGTTCGAACTCCTCCCCATGTGACTCCCCACCCATCCGAGTGTTGAAGCGTTCCCGAGTGTCGGGCGTCCCCCTGTCGGACGTTCGACACTCCGATGGGTGCGGCGTTCAGCCTTCGCAGGCGGTCATGTCGGGCGGGGCCGACGGGTCGGCGAGGGCGCCGGTGATCAGCAGGCAGCCCGAGTCGATCGCCTCGCTCTGGTCGCCCGGACCGGTGGCCCCCACGGCGCCGAACCACACGTGACCGCCGCCGACGACGCTGTAGAGGCGGATGTCGGCGCCGCTCACGCAGCCCGACCACTCCAACGCCAACACGACCTCGCCGATGCCGCGGCCGACGGGTCCGTCGGTGCAGCCGGCACGCGCCGCCCAGCGCCCGGCGGCGACGGTGGTGGGCTCGAGCTCGAACGTGCCGAACGTGCCGCCTTCGTAGGGCACGAGCGGATCGGCGGTGCCGAACACGACGTACGTGTTCGGCGTCCCCTCGTTGCACAGCGCCGGCGTGATCGCCGCGTTGAGCACGATGCCGTCGATCACGTCGGGCCGGCTGCAGCCGTAGTACGCCGTGAACGCCGATCCCGCGCTGTGGCCGCCCATCCAGACGCGAACGGTGTCGACGCACCCGCCGGCGATCACCTCGGCGAGGACAGCATCGAGGTACTCGCCGTCGATCGACCACTCGGCGATCGGCCAGTCGGCGACGTCGCCCCGCCCCTGGGGCACGAGCAGCAGCACACCGGCGGCGGGCGCGGCGGTCTGGAGACCGGACGTCCCGGCGAACTCGACGGCGCCGCTGGAGAAGCCGTGGGTGAGGATGGCCATCGGCACGGGGCCGGCACCGGCGCCGACATCCGGCGGGGCGAACGTGAGGTAGGTACGTTCTTCCCCGCCCACCTCGATGACGTGCTCACCGTCGGCCGGCGCCGTGCACTCGATCGGCACCGGCTCGCTCGAGGCCACCGACGCCGCCACCGGCACGGAGCCGCCGACGCCGCACGAGATGGCCCCGATCGCGATGAGCGCTCGCCGCCTGGTCGTCCTGGTCATCGTGCTCCCCGATCTGGTTGACGGCCGGCCCGTTACGGTTGGTGCCTGGCACCAACCGTAACGGTGTCGCCTGGCTGCACGACGGCGCTCAGGCCTCGCAGCCGCCGACGTCGGGAGCGCCGTCGCCGGCGGTGGCGGCCGCCAGCACGAGGCACGTCGCATCGATGGCCGCCTCGCCGTCGGTGAGCCAACCGTGACCTCCACCGATCACGCTGTACAGCGAGACCAGGCCGCCGTCACCGTGATGACACGGCGACCACTCGAGCACGAACACGTCGGGCTCGACGCCCCGCCCGGCGGGCGGTCCGTCGCAACCGGCGGCCACCGCCCACCCCGCCGCCACTTCCGGCACCGTCCCGAGATCGTCGCCGTTGAAGTCGCCGCCACCGTAGGGGACGATGTCGTCGGCGGTGCCATGCACCACGTAGACGTCGGCGGAGACCGGGCCGTCGCATGGCGCCGGCAGCGCGGCGACGAGCACCGCCCCGACCACGTCCGAGCGGTCGCACACGAGCGCCGCGGCCATCGCCGAGCCGGCGCTCACGCCCGTGACCCAGATGCGTTCGGCGTCGACGCAGCCCGACATCGCGATCTCGTCGAGCACCGCGTCGACGAACTCCAGATCCCGGTCCCGGTCGGCGTGAATCCAACCGCGCGGATCGCCGGTCCCGTCGGGGAGGACCATCAAGGCGCCGGCGGTCGCCCCCTCGGGACCGAGTCCGCTGACGTCGCCGAAGCGGGACGCCGAGCCTCCCGTTCCGTGCAGGGCGACGACCAGCGGCCAGGGACCCGCAGCGACCTCCTGACCGGGAACCGCCACGACGTAGCCCCGCTCCGAGCCGCCGACGACCAGCCGGTGCTCACCGGTTTCGGGCGGCGCGCAAGCGGCCGCCGCGGGAGCGCTCGCACCGAGGGCGGGCCCGCCCGGCGCTCCGACATCCGCGAGCACCATCGCGCAGACGGCGAAAAAACCGGCCGTGGCAGGCACACCGTGTGCTCTCCTGTGGCGCCACTTCATCAGGAGACACACTGTCATGGGCTTTTTCAAGAAGATCAAGAACGCCGTCGGAGGGACCGACGCCGCCAGCATCGACAACGCCGTCATCGGCCGCGGCGTGATCGTGGGCGTGCAACCGACGGGGACCAGCATCACCAGCGGCGGCGTCGAGCAGCGCGTCTGCGTGTTCCAGGTCGAGGTCGCCCTCGACGACCAGACGCCCTACATGGCCACGTGCCGCCAACGGATCCCCATGTGGACCATCGCCCAGATCCAGCCGGGCGCGACCATCGTCGCGGTCCGCGTCGACGCGGCCGACCCCGCCACCGTCGCCATCGACTGGGAGACCCCGGCGCCGACCGTGCGCCTCCCGCAGGCGGCGGCCAACGGCTCGGCCGCCGACATCCTCGCCAACGGCCTCCCGTGCCGGGCGATCATCCAGCAGTTCCAGCCACTCGGCATGACGAATCCGGCGGGCCTGCCGCTCTATGCCTTCGCCCTCACCGTCGTCCCCCAGGACGGCGCGGCGTATCAGATCCAGGTCGGCAACCCGGTGCCCGAGAGTGCCATGGCGTTCCTCTTCCCCGGCTCGCAGTTGCCCGCCAAGGTGATGCCCGGTGAGCCCAACAGCGTCGCGATCGACTGGGCCGCGGCCGTCACCGTCTGAGACCCGGCCCGCGCCGAGCGAGGCCGGGCCGGCTCCGGGTGCGGACTCAGTCCTCCTGCGGGGTGGCGGTCGCCCTGGCGGCGATCTCGTCGACGACGCTGGCGTCGGCGAGCGTGGTGGTGTCGCCGAGGTTGCGCCCCTCGGCGATGTCGCGCAGGAGACGGCGCATGATCTTGCCGCTGCGGGTCTTGGGCAGGTCGGGCGTGAGGTAGATCGTCTTCGGCTTGGCGATGGCGCCGATCTCACCGGCAACGTGGTTGCGGAGGTCGTCGATGCCGACGCTCTGGACATCGGAGGCGCCGCTGCGCAGCGTGACGTAGGCGATGATCGCCTGGCCCGTCGTCGTGTCGGTGGCCCCGACCACGGCCGCCTCGGCGACCGCGGGGTGCGACACGAGGGCCGACTCCACCTCGGTGGTGGAGATGCGGTGGCCCGACACGTTCATCACGTCGTCGACGCGGCCGAGCAGCCAGAGGTACCCGTCGTCGTCGAGCTTGGCGCCGTCGCCGGCGAAGTAGCGGCCGGGGTAACGCCCCCAGTAGGCGTCGTGATAGCGCTGCGGGTGGCGCCAGATGCCGCGCAGCATGCCGGGCCATGGGCGCGTGATCGTGAGGTAGCCGCCGCCGCGCTCGACCTTGTTGCCGGCCTCGTCGACCACCTCGACCGAGATGCCCGGGAGCGGGAACGTCGCCGACCCGGGCTTGGTGGTGGTGGCCCCGGGCAGCGGGCTGATCATGATGCCGCCGGTCTCGGTCTGCCACCAGGTGTCGACGACGGGGCACTCACCGCCGCCGATGACCTCCCGGTACCACATCCACGCCTCGGGGTTGATCGGTTCGCCGACCGAGCCGATCACCTTCAACGAGGTCAGGTCGTGCTTGGCCGGCTCCTCGACGCCCCACTTCATGAACGTGCGAATCGCCGTGGGCGCGGTGTAGAGCTTGGTGACCTTGTACTTCTCGACGATGTCCCAGAAGCGGTCGTTGCCCGGGTAGTTGGGCACGCCCTCGTACATCACGACGGTGGCGGCGTTGGCGAGCGGCCCGTACACGATGTAGCTGTGCCCGGTGACCCAGCCGACGTCGGCGGTGCACCAGTACACGTCGGTCTCGGCGTGGAGGTCGAAGACGTACTTGTGCGTGAACGCGACCTGGGTGAGGTAGCCACCGGTGGTGTGCATGATGCCCTTGGGCTTGCCCGTGGTGCCCGACGTGTAGAGCAGGAACAGGAGATCCTCGGAGTCCATCGGCTCGGCCGGGCAGTCGGCGTCGGCTGCCTCGACGAGCTCGTGGTACCAGTGATCCCGACCGTCGACCATGTCGACGTCGTTGTCTCCCCGCTTCACCACCACCACGTGCTCGATCGTGGTGGTCGACTCGACCGCCTCGTCGGCGGCCGGCTTCAGCGGGAACACGCTCCCCCGGCGATGGCCGCCGTCGGCGGTGATCAGCACCTTGGCCTCGGCGTCGTCGATGCGATCGGCGAGCGCCTGCGACGAGAAGCCGCCGAACACCACGCTGTGCGGTGCACCGATCCGGGCGCAGGCGAGCATGGCGATGGCCGCCTCGGGAATCATCGGCAGGTAGATGTTGACCCGGTCACCCTTCTCGACACCGAGCCCCTTCAGGGCGTTGGCGAAACGCTGCACCTCGGCCAGCAGGTCTGCGTACGTGATCGTCCGGGTGTCGCCCGGCTCGCCCTCGAAATGGATGGCCACGCGATCGCCGAGACCGGCCGCGACGTGACGGTCGAGGCAGTTGGCCGCAACGTTGAGCTTTCCGCCGACGAACCACTTGGCGTAGGGCAACTGCCAGTCGAGGACCGTGGTCCACTCGGTGTCCCAATCCAACAGCTCGGCAGCCTGGCGAGCCCAGAACGCCTCGTCGTCCTCGGCGGCCTCGTCGTACAGCGACGTGTCGACGGTGAGCGCGTCGGCCTTGATCCGCTCGGTGGGCGGAAACGTCCTGCGCTCGTCGGCGAGTGCGTGGAGTGTCTGTCCCGTGCTGTCGTCGGCCATGGGGCGATCGTAGATCGTGCCGATGCGCCCTTCCCCACCTGACCCCGACCCGACCTGACGGTTGTTGCCTTGGCACCAGCCGTCAGGTCGGGGCGTCAGCGATGGGAGGACCACTCGAGGACGAGGAAGCCGCCGAGGCCGGCGGGGTCGAGGAGGGCCTCGGCCTCGCGGACCCGGCTGCGCATGCGGAGGGCGGCGAGCCCACCCGTCGCCGCGTCGGCCTGCCACTCCGCCCGCCCTTCGGCGACGAGATCGTCGATGCCGTGGAGCTGGAGGAACTGCGACTGGGTACGCACGACGTCGGGCTCGGGAAGCTGATCGACGGCCACGTCGGACGTGATGTCCTGGCTGCCCGGCTGGGCCAGGTAGTGGCCGCCACGGTCGTGGCCGCGGTACGTGCGCAGCCAGTCCCGCCACGGGAGCAGGGCCAGCTCGGCCGTCGTCGAACGGGCGTAGTCGATGGCGAGCACGGAGCCTCTGATCAGCTGCCGCGCCGAGTCGATCCACGCCCGGGCGTCGTCCTGCAACGGGGCCCGTGCACCGTGAGTCGGGTGGGCGGGCAGGACGGTCGGCACGGGATCGAGCGGCGCCGACAGCACCTCCACGAACGCCGGGCCGGCATCGGCGCCCGTGCCGGCACTGAGGGCGACGAACGCCTCCCGCCAGGCGCCGTCGAACACGACGAGGCGGATCGGGAGGTTGTCGAGCAGTTCGTTGGCGATGACGACGCCGTCGACCCGGCCGTCCGGGAGGGCGGCGACGGACTCGACGCCGTCGGGGTGGAGGGCCCGCTGCGACGACGACACCTCCACGGCGACGTAGCGCAGGGCGGCCGCGCACGCGGGTGCGGCGGCGAGGATGGAGCGGGCGAGGGTACCCGGCCCGGCGCCGGCCTCGATCACGGTGAACGGGTCGGGGGTCCCGAGCGCCCGCCACTGGGCGTCGATCCAGCGGGCGACAACGGCACCGAACAACGGCCCGACCTCGGGCGAGGTGATGAAGTCGCCGCGCCGCCCGGCCCGCCCCTCGCCGTCGTAGAAGCCTCCCGGCCCGTAGAGCGCGAGGCGTTGGAACTCGGAGAACGGGATCGCCCCGCCGGCGTCGGCGATCGCGTCGGCGATCACGGCCGTCGCGCCGTTGGTGCTGGCCGCCTGCATCCCCGGCGACGGTAGCGGGGCGGCCGGGCAGCGGCGCGATGCGCCTGGACCGCACATCGCGCGGTCCAGGCTCATCGAGGGCTCACGTCAGTCGGGCCAGACGACCTCACCGTTCTCGTCGTAGAGCGAGGCGGCGAGCTCGGCGTCGAAGTACTCGCCGAACTCGGGGGCGCCGTCGGGCCACACACCGGCGTCCACGTAGGCGTCGTACTCGGCCTGGAACAGGTCGGGGTCGATGAGGCCGATCGGGTCGCCCTCGGGCGTGCCGGCGATGACCTCGGCACTCTCGGCCTGCCAGCGGAACGTCTCGCCTTCGAGGACGAGGTAGTTCTGGTTGCCGGCCGCCTCGATCGCCTCGAAGGCGACCTGCGCCGCGGCCTCGGGATCGGCGATGGCGTCGGCCATACCCTGCAGGCTGGCCCGGATGAAGTCCTCGACGGCCGTCGGGTGCTCCTCGGCGAACGAGGCCGAGGTGTAGAGGATGCCGAACGTGCCGGGGATGTCGAAGTCGACCGGGTCGAAGATGTTGTAGGCGATGCCCTGGGCGTCGAGCTGGCCGGGCTCGTTCGACTTGTACACGGGCAGGGCGTCGATGCCGCTTTCGAGATGCACCACGGGGTCGAAGCCGTCGAGCAGCACCTCGTCGTAGTCGCTGCCCCGCTCGAGGCCGGCACCGGCGAGCATCGCCACCACCGACGGGGGCAGGTCGCCCTTGACGCCGACGGTGCTGCCCTCGAGCTCTTCGAGGGTGGTGGCGCCGCCGTCGGGGGTGATCAACGCCTCGATCGGCGTCTTGCCGTAGTCGACGAGGGCGAGGAACTCGGCGCCCTCTGCGGTGTTGTTGAGGATCTCCGTGTAGCTCCCGGCGGCCGAGAACTGCCCCTCACCGGCGGCGATCAGGGTGTAGTTGGCGGTGGAGAAGCTGGGCACCATGTCGACGTCGAGGCAGAGCGCCTCGAAGTAGCCGTTGGCGTCGGCGACGACCACATCGACGATGCCGGCCGCGGCGGCGAAGTCGAAGCTCGACAGGTACGTGATCGTCCCGGCGGCCTCGTTCTCGGCGCACCGCTCGTCGGAGATCGTGATGCCGGAGGCACCGGACGTGCCGTCGGGACCCGACCCCTCCGCCGACACGGTGGCGTCGGACACGGTGGCGTCGGACACGGTGGCGTCGGACGCGGTGGCGTCGGACACGGTGTCGGGTGGCGCCGACGCCGCTGCGGTGCCGGCCGCGGTCGTGGCGACGGCCACGCCGGCAATGGCGAGACGGGCGGCAAGCTTGCGGCGCCCGACGTGCTGCTTGGTCATTCGATGCTCCTGCTGGTGACGGCGGCCGGGCCGCTGGCTGGGTGGCTGGGCTGGGTGGCTGGGGTGGGTGGCTGGGGTGGGTGGATGGATGGATGGGCGCTGGGATGGTGGGCTGGCGAGAAGATCTGACAGTAAACGGTGACCGCCGGGCGGCGCGTCAGCGACGCTGACTGGCGTGCCAGTGCAGCGCCGCCCGTTCGGCGACGGACAGGAGGAACGTGGCGACGGCGCCGATGAAGGCGAGGACGAAGACGCACCCCCACACCTGGTCGATGCCGCGGAATCCGCGGGACTGGGCGGTCTTGAGGGCGAAGCCGAGGCCGCCCTTGACCAGTCCGAAGAACTCGCCGAGCACGGCGCCGATGAGGGCCAGGCCGACCGAGATGCGGGCGGCGGCGAACAGGTTGGGCAGGGCCGACGGCACACGGAGGCGCCAGAACACCTCGCTCCTGCCGGCGTCCACGGAGTGGGCGAGCTCGAGCAGCAGCGGGTCGACCGAACGCAGGCCCGACACGAGGTTGACGAGGAACGGCACGAAGCACACGACCGTGGTGATGACGATGATCGAGCGGAACCCGGTGCCGACCCACAGGACCACCGCCGGCGCGTAGGCGATGATCGGCGTCACCTGGATCAGCACGGCGATGGGCATGACGGCGCGGTCGATGAAGCGGGACAGCGCCATCGCCGTGGCCAGCGGTATGGCGAGGAGCATCGCCAGCATGAACCCGACGAACGCCTCCCACAGCGTGGTACGCGAATGCCGGGCGTAGAACCCGGGGTCGCTGGCGATGTGGCGCAGGATCCGCCACGGCGCCGGCAACTTGTAGGCCTCGATCGAGAAGATCTCGACCACCAACTGCCACGCCCCGAGGAACACGACGAGACCGACGAGCGGGGCGATCCCCAAGATGATGCTCGCCCGCGACATCCGCGACGGCCCGCGGCGCACGGTGATCTCGTCGATCGCGTCGTCCTCGAGCGCCGGCACGACCGGCTCGTCCACCATCACGTCGGACGATCCTCGATCGCCGGACCATCCCGCCTCCCCGCCGGCGCGTGGGCGCCGCGCAGCTCGGCGCGCAGCTCGCTGACGTAGTGGTGGAACGCGTCGGTGTCTTCGATCGCGGGTACCCGCGGCCGCGGCAGGTCGATGTCGTGGACCGCCTGAATGCGACCCGGGTGGGCGGCCATCACCACGACGCGGTCGCTGAGGATGACTGCCTCGGTCACGCTGTGGGTGACGAACACGACCGTGCCCCGGCGCTGCGTCCAGAGATCGAGCAGGAGGTACCGCATGTCGGCCCGGGTGATCTCGTCGAGCGCGGCGAACGGCTCGTCCATGAGCAGGATCGGCGCACCGAGGGCGAACGCTCGCACCAGCGACGCTCGCTGCTGCATGCCGCCCGACATCTCGTGCGGGTACGCGTGCACGAACCGGTCGAGACCGACGGTGTGGATGAGGGCCTCGATCTCGGCGTCGGGCATCGGTGGCGGGCCGGCACGGCGATGCATGTCGGAGAGGAACCGGACGTTGGCCTTGAGCGTCTTCCAGGGCACGAGGGCCGGGGCCTGGGGCACGAGTCCGAACGTCTTGGTGCCGCGGGCGGCCGCCGGCGTGGTGCCGCCGATGGTGACCGTGCCTCCGCTGACGTCGTGGAGACCGCCGATGATGCGCAGCAGCGTGCTCTTGCCGCAGCCGCTCGGGCCGAGCAGGCTGACGAACTCGCCGTCGGCGATGTCGAGCGAAACGCCGCGCAGCGCCTCGATCTCCTGCCCGCGGCGGCTGAAGGTCTTGTCGACATCGGTGACGCGGATCATCTCCGTCCGCGCCTCCGCCCACTCCGCCGATGCTTGCACTAGCCCCTACTCTCCCATGGCTGGGGCGTGACCGCCACGGAAACTCCGGGCGACGCCGACGGCACGTGAGCGGCGGATTGGGCGACGGCGACCGTCCCCAGGGGCCCGGCGTCGTGGCCGAGGGCGGCGGGGCGGACGAGGCTGGCGATGCCGTCGTCGTCGAGACCGGCGACGTATCCGGCGAGGTTGCGGGCCACGGCGTCGCGGATGCCCTCGACGAGGTCGGCCCGGCCGGCGCCGACGCCACCACCCAGGACGATCCGCTGCGGCGAGACCGTCAGCGTCAGGGACGTGACGAGCTCGCCGAGCTCGGCGACGACGTCGCGCCAGACGGGGTGGTCGGGCGCGAGCGCTTCGGCCGGCGTGCCGGTCCTCGCCGCGATGGCCGGCCCCGATGCCAGCCCTTCGATGCAGTCGCCGTGGTACGGACACGTGCCGGAGAACGTGTCGTCCCCGCGTCGCCGCACCCGGAGGTGACCGGCTTCGGGATGCACCAGCCCGTGCACAGGCCGGCCGCCGGCGACGATGCCGACGCCGACGCCCGTGCCGATGGTGATGTACACGTGGTCGGTGCATCCCCGGGAGGCCCCCCACCGGCCCTCGGCGAGGGCCGCGGCGGCGACGTCCGTCTCGAACGCGACCGGCACACCGAAGCCGGAGAATGGTCCCACGACGTCGACGTCGGACCAGCCGGCCTTCGGGGTCGTGGTGACGTGGCCGTAGTCGTCCCGGCCGGGGTCCAGCCCGACCGGTCCGAAGCTGCCGATGCCGATCGCCTCCGGCGCCCGGTCGGCGGCGAACCATCCGGTGACGCGCTCGACGAGGGCGCCGAGCGTGGACCCGGGTTCGGTGGTGGGAACTCGCAGGCGATCGAGGATGCGGTCACCGCGGGCGAGCACGGCGATCGCTTTGGTCCCTCCCAGCTCCACACCGACCACGGTGGGGCCGGTCTCGGCGTCATCGTTCACGCCGGTAGTACATCACGCCCGGGCGGCGTTGCGACACGCCACCGATCCGGGCACCGTTCGGCGAGTACGTCCGGAGTCAGGTGGTCTGGCCGTCCACGCCGACCGTGTCGAGCACGTCGGCGGCGTCGTTGTGGCTGTGAGTGAAGCCGAGCTGCCGTTCGATGGCCACCGTCTCGGTGGAACGGCAGGCGACGATGTACGCCCGCCGGTAGCCGGCGGTGTGGTTGCCGCCGGATCCGTGCATGACCCGCTCGTTGTGCACGGTGCAATCACCGCGCCTGATCGGCACCGGCACGACGACGTCGTCGGCGCGCAGCGTGGTGCCGAGGGCGTGCGATTCGGCCCGGCCGGCGCGCACGGGCTCGTGCCGCCGCAGCGAGGGCTCGTGGTTCGTCGCCGGCACGAACCGCATGCAGCCGTTGGCCTCGGTCGAGTCGTCGACCGCCAACCAGATCGTCGCCGTCCTCGTGTCGGGGGTGTCGGGCCAGTACGCCATGTCCTGATGCCAGGCGAACACGGCGTCGTCCTTGTACGGCTGCTTGGCGAGCAGCTGGTCGTAGTCGATCTCCATGCCTGGCCCCTGGAGCTGCTCGGCCACCTGCAGGGAGCGCTGTTCGAGGACGTTGCCCTGCCAGTCCGGGTGGTAGCGACGGGGCAGCATGACGTTGACGATGGAGTAGTCCTCCGGCGCCCGCCCATAGTCCCCCGCCATGTCGCAGTAGTCCTTGCCCGGCACCTCGATCTCGCGTCGGAGGAATCGGTCGTAGACGACCGCGATCTCGGCCACCTCGTCCTCGGTGAGCAGCCCGACGAGGTGCACGTAGCCGTCGCGGCGGAAACGCTCACGCTCCTGGTCGGAGACGATGTACCGACCCTCCACCAACTCGCCCATGTGCACCTCTCTGTGACGGACCGGAGCGTGAGATTACCGCCACCGGTCGAGAGCGGTCATCCGCGCTCTCCGTGTGCCGGCCGAGGTTCGACGACGTTCGGCGAGCGCCGGCGGCGCGAGACTGAGGCCGTGCGCATCGCCTTCGGGACCGACGAGTCGACGGAGTTGACGGCCGAGATCATCGGCAGCCTGGCCACGCAGGGTCACGATGTCGCCGTGCTCGCCGACGGCGACAGCTGGCCAGATGTCGGGCGACGCGTCGGCGAGTCGGTGGCGGCGGGCTCGGCCGACGTCGGCATCGTGTGCTGCTACACCGGCACCGGGGTGTCGATCGCCGCCAACAAGGTGCCCGGCGTGCGTGCCGCGCTGTGCGGTGACGCCGAGACGGCCCGCGGCGCTCGGCTCTGGAACGACGCCAACGTGCTCGCCCTCAGCCTGCGCCTCACGTCGTCACAGGTGGCGAAGGAGATCCTCGAGGCGTTCCTCACCACGCCCGTCGACGACGACGAGCGCGCCACCATCGACCGGGTCTGAGCGCTGTCGCAGGGGTAACAGATGGTGCCTGGCACCATCTGTTACCGGGACTCAGGGGGTGATGGCGGCGAGGGCGCCGGTGAGGTCGTCGAGATCGGCGAAGCGCATCACCAGGCCGGGCAGCACACCGAGCAGCAGCGTGCCGATGCCGCAGATCGCCAGCGCCGCGCCCACCGGGGCCGGCGTGCGGATCGGCGTCGTGTCGCCGTCGGGGACCGGCGCCATCCAGATCTGCCGCATCACCCGCAGGTAGTACGCGGCGGCGATCGCCGTGTTGACGGCGGCGATGGCCGCCATCGCGTACGCCGAGCCGGTGTCGGCGTCGATGACGGCGCGGAAGGCGTTGAACTTGGCGATCCAGCCGCCCATCGGCGGGATGCCGGTGAGCGAGGCGAGGAAGATCGTCATCGCCACGGCGAGGCCGGGGGCGTAGCCGATCAGCCCGCCGTAGGACGAGATCTCGCCGCTGCGGGTCTTGCGGGCGACGGCGATGACCACGGCGAAGGCGCCGAGGTTCGTGAAGCCGTAGATCAGCAGGTAGACGACGACGGCCTTCATGACCGACTCGCCGGCGTCGCCCGAGTTGGCGAATGCCAGGGGCATGAGGATGAACCCGCCCTGGCTGACGCTGGAGTAGGCGAGCATGCGGACGATGTTCGTCTGGCGCAGGGCGACGAGGTTGCCGATCGTCATCGTGAGCGCGGCCATCACCCAGATGAGCGGCCCGTACACGCCGTCGGCCGTGGGGAAGGCGATGAAGATCACCAGCAGCAGGGCCACGAAGCCGGCCGCCTTCGAGGACACCGACAGGAACGCTGTGACAGGGGTCGGCGCGCCCTCGTAGGTATCGGGGGCCCAGGTGTGGAACGGCACGGCAGAGACCTTGAAGGCGAAGCCGGCGACGACGAAGGCGACGGCGATCACCTGGAGGCCGTTGATGCCGCCGCTGGCGTCGGCGAGGGACTGGCCGATGTCGACGAGCCGGGTCGACCCGGTGGTGCCGTAGAGCAGGCTCATGCCGTAGAGCAGCACGCCCGACGCGAACACGCCGAGTAGGTAGTACTTCACGCCGGCCTCGTTGCTCTTGACATCGCGCTTGCGCCACGCCGCCAGCATGTAGGCCGGGATCGACAGCAGTTCGAGGGCGATGAACACGCTGACGAGGTCTCGGCTCGACGTCATCATCACCATGCCGAGCACGCTGCACAGCAACAGCACGTAGTACTCGCCCTGGTAGTAGCCCCCTTCCTCGAGCTCGTTCTGGCTGAGCAGGACGACCACGTAGGCGGCGAGGAGGAACAGTGCCTTGAGGATGAGGCTGAAGTCGTCGATGACGTAGCGGCCGTCGAACAGCGCCCGGGCCCCCTCGTCGCTCACGGCGAGCGTGACGAGCGGGATCGCCGCGCCGAGCAGGACGAAACCGGTGAGGCTGGCCGTCGCCCACTTGCGGGCCTCGTCGACGAGGAGATCGCTCGCCAGCACGATGTTGATGCCGACGATCAGGACGATCTCGGGCGCGATGGCGTGCCAATCGACGGGTGGCGACTTCCAGTCGCCGCCCGCGGCCAGCAGTGAGGACAGGACGGAGGCGGACATCAGCGGCTCAGGAAGTAGTCCTTGAGGTGGCCGACGATGTTCTCGCTGGCGGGATCGAAGAGCTTGAACAGCGCCTGCGGGTAGACGCCGAACGCCACGATGAGGGCGAGCACCGGCAGCCAGGCGATCCACTCGACGACCGTGACGTCGCCGATCTCCTCGTCGTCGTGGCCGTGCGCGGCGGGGTCGGCGTCGACGGCAGGGTTGACGGCGGCGCCGACGGCGTGGGTGACGTGCGGCGTGCCGTGCGCATCGGCGTGACCGTCACCGTCGGGCTCGCCGAAGTAGGCCCGCTGGTAGAGCCACAGCAGGTAGGCGGCGGCGAACACCGTGCCGAGGGCAGCGACGATCATCAGCGACCGGAACAAGGCCTTGGACAGATCGGCTTCGGCCAGTGGGTTGTACGTCGACAGGATCGCCGGGAACTCACCCCAGAAGCCGGCCAGGCCGGGCAGGCCGAGGCTCGCCATGGCGCAGAAGCCGGCGATCCAGCCGAGCTGTGGCCGGGCCTTGAGGATGCCCCTGAGCTTGGCGATCTCGTAGGTGTGGTACCGGTGCTTCACGGCGCCGCAGAGGAAGAAGAGCATGCCGGTGATGAGACCGTGGGCGACCATGCCGAACATCGCGGCGTTGATGCCGAATGTGGTGAGCGTGGAGATGCCGAGCATCGTGAAGCCCATGTGGGCGACCGACGAGAAGGCGATGAGTCGCTTCATGTCGGTCTGGGCCAGACAGCAGAAGGCGCCGTAGATGATGCCGATCACGGCGAGGATGCCGAGCACCGGCGCGAACGCCTTGGCTCCCTCGGGCAGCATCGGGATGGCGATGCGCACGAAGCCGTAGGTGCCGAGCTTCAGCAGGATGGCGGCCAGGATGACCGAGCCCTGCGTCGGCGCCTGGGTGTGGGCGTCGGGCAGCCACGTGTGGAACGGGAACATCGGCACCTTCACGGCGAAGCCGACGAACATCCCGGCGAAGATCCAGATCTGCACGTTGCGGCCGATCTCGCCGCCGTGCTCGGCGAGGTACTGGAACGAGAAGCTCTCCGAGCCGGTGCGGATGAAGATCGCCACGAAGGCGACGAGCATCAGGGCCGACCCGAACATCGTGTAGAGGAAGAACTTCAGGGAGGCGTACTGGCGGCGCTCGCCACCCCACACACCGATGAGGAAGTACATCGGCAGCAGGACGATCTCGAAGAAGACGAAGAAGAGGATCAGGTCCTGGGCGATGAACGTGCCGGCCATGCCGACCTGGAGGATCAGCAGCAGGGCGATGAACGCCTTGGGGTTGCCCGCCTCGGGCACGTTCTCCCACGTGTAGATCATCACGACGAACGTGATGAAGCTCGAGAGCACGAACAGCGGCAGGCTGATGCCGTCGAGGCCGATCGTGTAGTTCGAGTGGAGGAACTTGATCCATTCGGCGTCGGCGAAGAACTGCAACGTGCCGGCGTTGCCGTGATCGAACGTGAACAGCACGGCCAGCCCGAGCCCGAACGTCAGGGCCGCCGTGAGGATGCCGATCATCTTGATGCCGCGCTCGTCGTCCCTCGGCCAGAAGATGAGGCAGAGGACGCCCACCAGTGGGGCGAACGTGGCGATGGAGAGCAGCGCCGTGTTGTCGGTGATGGGGTTCATGAGCGGTGCGTCCTCATACGTTGATGATCACGAGCACGATGGCTCCGACGGCGGCGGCGCCGAACAGCAAGCCGCCGTACTGACTGACCCGACCCGACTGTAGGGGCCGGAGACCTTCGCCGGTTTCCTCGGCCAGCCAACCGGAGCCGTTGACGGCGCCGTCGACCAGGGTCTGGTCGACGCTGCGGTAGACCATCTCGCCGACCTCCTTGCCGGCCCGGCCGGTGCCGTTGACGATGCCGTCGATGACGTTCTGGTTGACCCAGTTGGCCGCCTTGGCGATGGGGTGGGCGACGGCCTTGACGATGACGTTCTCGTAGAGAGCGTCGAGGTAGTACTTGTTCGCCAGGAAGGTGTAGCCCCACCGCAGGGGTGCGACCCGCTCGGTGAGCCCGACCAGGCGGCGGTCCTTACGGCCGTAGAGGGCCGCGCAGACAGCGAACGACACGACGATGGCCGCGGCGACGATGGCGAGCGACGTCAGGGCGTTGGGCACCCACTTGAACTCGGCATGGCTGACCGTCGGGAACTCGGCGTCGTGCTCCTCGGTGGCCGCCGCGTCACCGGTGGCGTGCTCCTCGGTCGCCGCAGCCTCCTCGGTGGCGTGCTCCTCGGTCGCCGCAGCCTCCTCGGTGGCGTGCTCCTCGGTCGCCGCAGCCTCCTCGGTGGCGTGCTCCTCGGTCGCCGCAGCCTCCTCGGTGGCGTGCTCCTCGGTGGCCGCGGCCTCCTCGCCGTGGTCCTCCCCTGCCGCCTCCTCGGCGTGTTCCTCGCCGTGGGCCACGTGAGGCTCCACGTACTGGGCGAAGTTGTGCCAGCTCTCGCCGGCCATCGCCGGATTGGTCCAGCCCGACCCGAGGGCGAGCACGGCCAAGATTGCGATCGGAACGAGGATGAGCTTCGGCGACTCCCTGGGCCCGTGGCTGTCGTGGGCATCGTGGACGCTCTCGAGGGCCGGTTCGCTGTCGACGTCGTGGGCGTCGCCCGTGTGCACAGCGTGGACGTCATGGTGCTCGCCGGCGGCCGCACCGCGCGGCTGGCCGAGGAACGTGAGGTACGTCGCGCGGACCGTGTACATGGCCGTGAGCGCGGCGCCGACGAGGGCGATCCACTTGAACACCGCGTAGCCGTTGTGGCCGACGTTGTCGATGATCTCGTCCTTGGAGAAGAACCCGGCGAACGGGAACATGCCGACGAGGGCGAGCGACGAGACGATCCACGCCCCGAACGTGATCGGCATCGCCTTGCGTAGGCCGCCCATGTCCTTCTTCATGTCGAAGCTGTGATGCGAGCCGGAGTGGCTCACCGAGCCGGCGCAGAGGAACAGGCAGCACTTGAAGAAGGCGTGCGTGAAGATGTGGAACACCGCGGGCATCCACGCGCCGGCGCCTAGGCCGAGCATCATGTAGCCGAGCTGACCCACCGTCGAGTACGCCAGCACCTTCTTGATGTCGTCCTGCACGAAGGCCAGCAGGCCCGAGATCAGGATCGTGATGCCGGCGATGACCACGATGAGGTTGACGCTCGAGTCAGGGATCGAGAAGCCCTCCCAGAACACCGGGTAGAGCCGGGCCACCAGGAACACACCGGCGACGACCATCGTCGACGAGTGGAGCAGCGACGACACCGGCGTGGGACCGGCCATGGCGTCGGGCAACCAGGTGTGGAGCGGGAACTGGCCGCTCTTGCCGATGCACGCGATGAACAGGGCGACCGCGGTCCACAGCAGTAGCTGATGGCTGCCGTCGCCCGACAGCGCCCACGCCGAGATGCCGCGGATGCTGAAGCCCGAGCCGTAGCCGTGCTCGACGGCCCAGTCGTTGGAGCCGAAGTACAGCATCGTCACGCCCACGAGCAGGCCGACGTCGCCGACGCGCACCGTGAAGAAGGCCTTGAGGGCCGCCCGGCTGTTGGCCTCGTCCTCCCACCAGTGGCCGATCAGCATGAACGAGCAGAGGCCCATGATCTCCCAGCCGAGGATCAGCTGGACGGTGTTCTCGGCGAGGACCATGACGAGCATGCCGGCCGAGAAGAGCGTCAGGGCGGCGAAGAAGTGGGTGTAGCGCCGGTCGCCGCGCACGTACTCGAGCGAGAAGATCTGCACGAGCAGCGAGATGAACGTGACGAGGAACAGCAGCATCACCGACAGGCCGTCGATGTGCTGGCCGATCGAGAGCTCGATGCCCGCGTTCTGCCACCACGTCCACTTGCGCACGACCGGCTCGACGAATCCCTCGCCGGCGTCGTTGGTGCGCTGGATCCACTGCACGGCGGTACCGACGGCGAGCACGAGCGACGCGGCCATCGAGGCCAGGCCGACCTCGGCGCCCTTCATCGGCAGGCGCTTGCCGAGGAGGATGATGACGAAGAAGGCGACCCCCGGGATCAGCGGGATCAACCAGGCGTTGTCGAGGAACCAAGCGGTTGCGAGCACAGCGCTATCCCTTCATCTCGCTGAGCTCGTCGAGAGCGATCGACTTGCGGTTGCGGTACACGAGCAGCACCATCGCCAAGCCGACACCGACCTCGGCCGCAGCGACGCCGATGATGTACAGGGCGAAGACGTGGCCGTCGATCGAGTCGTTCATCAGCGAGAAGGCGATGAAGTTGAGGTTGACGGCGTTGAGGATCAGCTCGATCGACATCAGCACCATCACCGCGTTCTTGCGGGCGATGACGCCGTACACGCCGAAGCAGAACAGCACGGCGCCGAGGAGCAGAAAGTTGGCGACGAGCACGGATCAGTCCTTGCGGGCCAGGACGATGGCGCCGATGGCGGCGGCGAGGAGGATGAACGACAGGGCGAGGAAGGGCACGAGGTAGTCGGACAACACGTTGTCGGCGATGTCACGCGCCGGGAACGAGCCGTCGTCGCGCTGGGGCACCTTGTCGTCGCCGTAGGCGTCGAGAATGCCCCAGGTGAGCAGCCCGAGGAGGGCGAGGGCCACGGGGATGCCGACCGCCCAGTTGCGGTTGTTGAGGTTGGACTCGGCCCCGATCTGAGCGCGGGTGAGCATGATGCCGAAGAGGAACAGCACCATCACGGCGCCGACGTAGACGAGCACCTGTGACACGGCCACGAACTCGGCGGCGGCGAGGATGTACTGCGCGGCGACACCCGCCAGCACCACCACCAGCCACAGCGCGGCGTGCACGACGTTGTTGGACGTGACGACGCGGAAGGCGCCGACGATCATCATCGCGGCGATGATCCCGAAGCCGATGTTCTGCGGGACGTTGATGTCGCTGGCCGCGAGCAGCATGCCGATCATCGGTCACCTCCGCCGGCGAGCACCAGCGAGCTGGCCCGGACGATCGTCGAGCGAAGCGAGCTTGATCGGCCGGAACGGCGGACGGTGCGGCGCAGCCGCTCCTCGAAGCAGCGAGCGTCAGCGAGCTGCATCACTTCTTCTTCTCCGCGCCGGCCTCGAGCTCGGGTGCCTCGGGCACGGTCTCCATCCACTCGCCGAGCTTCTCCTTGTCGTGGAGGAGGTCGGCGATGCGGGGTTCGGAGTACTCGTACTCTGGGCTCCAGAACAGGGCGTCGAAGGGGCACACCTCGACGCAGATGCCGCAGTACATGCACAGGGCGAAGTCGATGTCGAAGCGGTCGAGGTTGCTGACCGAGCGCGGTTTGCCGCCGGCGCGTCGGGGCGGGGCGAGCTGCTTGTGGCCCTCGATGTAGATGCACCAGTCGGGGCACGAGCGGGCGCACAGCATGCACACGGTGCAATTGTCCTCGCGAAGGGCGATGACGCCGCGAGCGCGGGTGGGCGGCGCCTCCTTCTCCCGCGGGTACTGCACGGTGTCGGCACCGTGGCGCAGCGTCTTGCCGAGCGTCTTCAGGGTGACGCCCATGCCCTTCGCCAGGCCCGGCATCTTCGGCTTGATCGGCATGGTCAGACTGCAACCTTCAGGATGGCGGTGACGACGATGTTGGCGATCGACACGGGGATCAACACCTTCCAGGCGAAGCGCTGCAGCTGGTCCTCACGGAACCGGGGGAAGCTGAAGCGCACCCACATGATGATGAAGCTGAGCAGGATCATCTTGGTGAAGAGGATCAGCGGCCCGGCGACGTTCATCCAGTCGGCGACGTCGTCGAGTCCGGCCCAGTCGAACCACGAGAACGGGATGCCCCAGCCGCCGAGGAACAGCACCGATGCGATCAGCGAGAACACGCCGACGGTGGCGAACTCGGCGATGAAGAAGATGAGGAAGCGGAAGCCCGAGTACTCGGTCATGTAGCCCGACACGAGCTCGGACTCGGCGATCGGCATGTCGAACGGCGGCTGCGTCAGCTCGGCCTGGATGGCGATCATGAACACCACGAAGCCGATGAACTGGGTGAGGACGTAGGGGTTGGCGATGAGCGACAGGCCGAAGATCTCGCCCGTGTTCTGGGCGACGACGATGTCCTGCATGTTCATCGAGCCGGCCTGGATGACCACGCCGATCACGGCGAGCACCATCGGCAGCTCGTAGGCGATCAGCTGACCGGCGGCACGCAGACCGCCGAGCAGCGAGTACTTGTTGGCGCTCGCCCAGCCGGCGACGAGGATGCCGAGCACGCTGATCGACGACACGGCGAGGGCGTAGAACACGCCGGCCTCGAAGTTCGTGAGCCACGCATCAGGGCCGAACGGGATGGCGGCGACGAGGAGGAACGTCGACACCAGCACGATGAGCGGCGCCATCTTGAAGATGCGGTGGTCGGCCTTCTCCGGCGCGAGGTCTTCCTTCTGCAGCCACTTGCCGACCTCGGCGAAGAGCTGCATCGAGCCGTAGGGGCCGGCTTCCATCGGCCCGAGGCGGCTCTGCATGAACGACATCATCTTGAAGAGGAAGAGGTAGACGATGGTGCCGGCCGGCAGGAGCACGGCGACGATGCCACCGAGGACGCGCAGCAGCGACTGCCCCCAGTAGGGGATGCTCACGGACAGGACGCTCGAGATCATCTGTCGATGTCACCCAGGATGAAGTAGAGGCTGGCGAGGATGGCGATCACGTCGGGAACGTAGACGCCGCGCAGCACCCACGAGGCGATGGAGACGTTGTTGAAGCTGGCCGAGCGGATCTTGACACGGAACGGGCCGAGGTCACCCTTGGAGACGACGTAGTAGCCCATCTCCCCCAACGGGTTCTCGGTGGACACCCAGGCCTCGCCCTCGGGCACCTTGATGATGCGGGGCACCTTGGCCATGATCGGCCCGGCCGGCAGCGTGTCGAGCAGCTGGTCGACGATCTTGGTGGCCTCGCGGGTCTCCTGGAGGCGGACCCAGCAGCGGGCGAAGCTGTCGCCGTCGGGATGCGTCCACACCTTCCAGTCGACCTTGTCCCACGCCATCGGCAGCTTCTGGTCCCGGCGCAGGTCCCAGTCGACGCCGCTGGCCCGCAGGTTGGGGCCGGAGAGGCCGTACTGCAGGGCGATGTCGCGCGGGATGATGCCGACGCCACGGGTGCGGGCCTGAAAGATCTCGTTGCCGATGAGGAGATCCTCGTTCTCGTCGCAGAACTGGCGGATCTTCTTCATCACCTGGCGGGTCTCCTCGACGAAGCCCTTGGGCAGGTCGTCCTTGAGGCCGCCGATGCGGTCGAAGTTGGGGTGGAACCGGCCGCCGGTCGCCGACTCGATGAGGTTGAGCACGTGCTCGCGGTCACGGAAGGCGAAGAACGCCGGCGTGACGGCGCCGAGCTGCACGCCGAGGTCGCCGAGGAACAGGACGATGTTGGCGATGCGGCTGAGCTCGAAGAGGATCGTGCGGATGTGCTGGGCGCGCGGCGGCGCCTCGACCTCCATCAGCTTCTCAGCGGCGAGGATGAACGGCACCTCGTTGGCGAAGCTGCCGAGCCAGTCGATGCGGTTCACCAGCGTGGTGACCTGCGGGTAGGTCCGCACCTCGGTGAGCTTCTCGTAGCCGCGGTGCATGTAGCCGGCCGACGGCTCGGCCCACACCACCTGCTCGCCGTCGAGGCGCACGATGATGCGCAGCGTGCCGTGCGTGGCCGGGTGCTGCGGCCCGATGTTGAGGGTCATGCCCTCGGTCTCGAGCTCGACGTTGAGGCGGGCGTCGGCCGCTTGGGCGGCGATGTAGTTGAGCTGCTCGCGCTGCGACAACAGGTCGGTCACGACTCACCTTCCTCGGGAGCGGGAGCCGGTTCGGGGTCGGGGGCGTCCGCCGCGGTCTCGGCGGTGGCATCGGCCGGATCGGCGGCCTGCTCGGGCGCCTCGGCCGCCTCCGGCAGGGGGGCCGCTTCGGGCGCCGTCTCGGCAGGTGCGCCCTCGGCAGGTGCGCCCTCGGCAGTCGCGGCCTCGGCCGCCGGCGCCTCCTCGGCCGCCGGCGCCTCCTCGGGCTCCTCGGCCGGCATCGGCTCGACGTCGACGATGCCCGGCCACGGCTTCACGTGCCGGGCCAGCAGCGGGAAGTCCTTGCGCAACGGATAGCCCTCGAAGCCGGTCGGCAGGTACATGTTGCGTAGGTCGGGGTGGCCGTCGAACGAGATGCCGAACATCTCGTGCGTCTCGCGCTCGTGCCAGTTGGCGCCGAGGTAGACGGCGTGCCACGAGGCGATCGAGAGCGCATCGTCGGGGACGTCGGCCTTCAGCGTGACGCCCACGTGACGCCGGGGATCGACCACGCGGGCGAGCACCTGGAAGCGCGTCTCGCCGCCGGCGTAGCCCTGCTTGATCTCGGTGGACCGTTCCGGCGGTGGCTCCGTCGGATCTTCCTCCCCACGTCCCCAGGGCGACGGCTTCCAGTCGATCGCCGACAGGTAGCAGAAGTACTCGAAACCCATCGACCGCAGGGCCCGGCCGGTGGCCTCCCACGCGTCGGTGCGCACGCGGATCCACAGGTCGTCTTGGGGCTTGAGGACGTGGTCGACGAGGGCGTCGCCGATCTGCCGGCGCAGTTCGTCGACGATGCCCTCACGCAGCCCGTCGCCGGGGAGCTCGGCCACCGGGGAGTCGGTGGTCTCGCTCATCGGATGTCACCACCACCGACGACGATCGGCTCGCGTTTGGGGATGACGTCGTCGCGACCCGGTGACGCCGCTTGCCGCCACTTGGCGGCGACGTCCTCGTTCTTGATCTTCTGCTGGAGCAGGACGATGCCCTCGAGCAGTGCCTCGGGCCGGGGCGGGCAGCCGGGGACGTAGATGTCGACGGGGATCAGCTGGTCGACGCCCTTGGTGACCGAGTAGCTGTCCCAGTACGGGCCGCCGCAGTTGGCGCACGAACCCATCGAGATGACGTACTTCGGCTCCGGCATCTGCTCGTAGAGGCGCAGGATGGCCGGGGCCATCTTGTCGGTGACCGTGCCCGAGATGACCACGAAGTCGGCCTGGCGGGGGCTGGCCGGCAGCGGGATGACCCCGAGGCGCATGACGTCGTAGCGCGGCGAGGCGAACGCCGCGCCCATCTCGATGGCGCAGCAGGCGAGACCCCACTGGTAGACCCACATCGAATAGGAGCGGCCGATGTTCATCAGCTTGGTGATGGCGCCGGGCATCCGCCCGCGATCGACTAGACCCACCGCAGCAACCCTCGCTTCCAGGCGTAGAGCAGTCCGTCGAGGAGCAGCACGATGAAGGCGACCATGACGATCAGCCCGAACGTGCCGTAGCGCTCGATGTTGGCGGCCCAGGGGAAGATGAACACCGCCTCGACGTCGAAGATGACGAAGAGCAGCGCGAACACGTAGTAGCGGATCTGGCTCTGCGACCACCCAATGCCGACGGGGTCGACACCGCTCTCGTAGGCGATCAGCTTGGCCGGCGTCGGCTTGAACGGTCGGACGATCGACGCGATGCCGAGAAGCAGCCCGCCGAGCACGAGCGCGGCGGTGCCGAACCAGATGACGGTGAGATAGTCCCGCAAGAACGACGACATGCGGCCAGGACGCTACCAACCTTCCCGAATGCCCTCCCAACCAGTGGGCGCGGAAAGTCCGCGGTCGCCGTCGACGAACGTACTGCGGCGGGACCGCGCAGTTGCGTCGCGGTTGCGTCGCGGGCGCCGACCGAGGCCCCGACGTCTACTGTGCGAGCCGATGAACGACAGCGGGGCGGACGGCCCGGGCGTCTCACCCGAGGACATCACGGCGGCACGCGACGTGGTGGGCGCGGTCATACGCCACACACCCGTGGTGGCGTCGGCTGCGCTGTCCGGCCAGTACGACCGGCCGGTGGTGCTCAAGGCCGAGAGCCTGCAGCGGACGGGCGCCTTCAAGATCCGCGGGGCGATGAACAAGCTGGCGACGCTCGGCGGCGAGGCCCGCTTCGGTGTGACGGCCGGAAGCGCCGGGAATCACGCCCAGGCCGTGGCGTTCGCCGCCCAGTACTTCGGTGTGCCGTGTGACATCTTCGTACCCGCCGGCGCGCCGATCACCAAGATCGAGGCCTGCCAGACCTACGGCGCCAGGGTGGTGGAAGGAGGCGAGTCGCTCGACGAGGCCGTCGCCGCGGCGAAGGCGATGGCCGACCGTGAGGGCCGGGCGTTCTG
Source organism: Desertimonas flava (assembly GCF_003426815.1). Taxonomy (GTDB): domain Bacteria; phylum Actinomycetota; class Acidimicrobiia; order Acidimicrobiales; family Ilumatobacteraceae; genus Desertimonas; species Desertimonas flava. The sequence continues at coordinate 37,862 of NZ_QKYK01000030.1, read as the reverse complement.
TCACCCCTACGACGATCCGGCGGTGGTGGCCGGTCAGGGCACGCTCGGCCTCGAGTTGATCGACGATCTCGACGACCTGGCGACGGTCGTCGTGCCGCTCGGTGGCGGGGGCCTCGCCGCAGGCGTGGCGATCGCCGTCAAGTCACGGCGTCCCGACGTCCGCGTGGTCGGGGTGCAGGCGTCGGTGTGTGCGCCGTACGCAGGGGGGACGCTGGCCACCGGCCCGGTCGCCACGCTCGCCGACGGCATCGCTGTTAAGCGGCCAGGGGTGATCACCCGCCCGCTCGTCGAGCGCTGGCTCGACGACATCGTGACGGTCGCCGAGGACGCCATCGCCGACGCCATGGTGATGCTGATGGAGCGTTCGAAGCTCTACGTCGAGGGGGCGGGCGCCGTCGGTGTGGCCGCGCTCCAGGCCGGTGTGGTCCGTCCGGCGGCGTCGGGCACGACGTGTGTGGTGCTGTCGGGCGGCAACGTCGACCTCGGGGTGGTGCCCGGCCTGATCCGGCGGCACGAGAACGCCGCCGGCCGGCGTCTCGTGATCTTCGCCCGCATCGACGACCGCCCGGGCAGCCTGGTGCGCTTCCTCGCCGCCTTCGCCAAGGCCGGCGCCAACCTGATCGAGGTGCAGCACCAGCGTGAGGGCCTCGATCTCAGTGTCCGCAAGACCGGCGTGCACGCGACGTTCGAGGTCCGCGGTCCCGACCACGCGCAGGCCGTGATCGCCGCTGCCGCAGCCGCCGGCTTCGCCGACCTCGTGGTCGAGACGCTCTGACACCATTCACAGGGGCGCGCCTGGCGCGTCTACCTACTGGTAGGTAGGCTGACGGTCATGGACGACGCCGAACTGCTTCGCGAACTCGAACCGACGGTCGCGTCGCTGCTCGAACGCCACCTCACCACCACCAAGGAGTGGTTCCCCCACGAGACGATCCCCTACTCGCGCGGGCGGGACTTCGCCCCCGACGAGGTCTGGTCGGAGGCCGACGCCGACCTGGGGGGCGCCCGGCTCGACGACGCGGCGCGCAGCTCACTGATCGTCAACCTCCTCACCGAGGACAACCTGCCGTATTACTTCCGCTCGGTCGAGCGGATGTTCGGTACGGATGGAGCGTGGGGCACCTGGTCGAAGCGCTGGACGGCCGAAGAAGGCCGCCATTCGATGGCGATCTACGGCTATCTCATGACCACGCGTGCCGTCGATCCGATCGAGCTCGAGCGTTCCCGGATGGCCCAGGTCTCGGGCGGCATCACGCCCGATCCCGATTCCACCGTCGAGGGGTTCGTGTACCTCACCCTCCAGGAGCTCGCCACGCGCATCGCCCACCGCAACACCGGCAAGATGCTCGGCGACCCGGTCGGGTACAACGTGATGATGCGGGTGGCGGCCGACGAGAACCTCCACCACCTCTTCTATCGGGACCTCGCCACGGCGGCCATCGAGATGAGCCCGAATACCCTCGTGCCGGCCATCGAGAAGCAGGTCTGCGGATTCGCCATGCCCGGCCTGGGCATTCCCGGGTTCGCCGGCCACGCCGCGGCGATCGCCAAGGCCGGCGTGTACGACCTGGTGATCCACCATGAGCAGATCCTCGTGCCGATGATCATCCGCCACTGGCAGGTCGATCGCCTCGAGGGCCTCGACGCCGAGGCCGAGCAGTCGCGCGAGCGGCTGATGGCGCGCATGACCAAGAGCGAGCGCGTCGCCAAGCGCCTGTCCGAGCGCCGCGAGGAAGCCGTCGCCGTCGCCGGCGCCTGACCCTGCCAGGCCGTAACAGATGGTGCCTGGCACCATCTGTGACGCGCCGGGTTACGGAGGGGTGAGGGTCGGCTTGGTGCCGGCGATGTAGATCGACTGGCCGGCCTCGACGAGCACGACGCGGTCGGAGTCGTCGTCGTTGACGACGAGCGACCCGTCCGCAGCGAGCGCCTCCTCGGCCGCCGCCGCCAGGGCGGCGATCTCCTCCGGACCCGACGGCTCGGGCGACAGACCGGTGAACCCGGCCGTGACGTGGATCGGCACGGGATGCCCGTCGACCACGGTGACCGTGCAGCCGTCGGGGTCGAGATCGACGCGGAGTCGCGAGCCGTGGCGCTGGATGCGGAACGTCAGGCCGTCCCAGGTGGGAGGGAGGATGGGGTCGAAGCTCAGCGCGGTGCCCGTCTCGAACAGCCCGGCAAAGCCGAACGCCACCGTGCCCCACACCCCGCCGCACGATGCCACGTGCACGCCGTCGCGGGTGTTGCCGTGAAGGTCGGCGAGATCGACGTACAGCGCCTCGCGGAAGTACCGGACGGCGAGGTCCTCGTAGCCGATCTGCGCCGCGGCCATCGCCTGCACACACGCCGACAGGGACGAGTCACCGGTGGTGATCGGGTCGTAGTAGTCGAAGTTGCGCCGCCGGACGTCGGCGGAGAACTGGTCGTTGCGCAGGGCGACCGCCAGCACGACGTCGGCCTGCTTGAGCACCTGGTGGCGGTAGATGACGAGCGGGTGGAAGTGCAGCAGCAGGGGGTACTTGTCGGGCGGCGTGTTGGCGAAGTCCCAGGGCTCGCGCTCGAGGAAGTCGGAGTCCTGCGGGTGGATGCCGAGCTCGGCGTCGTAGGGCAGGTACATCGATTCGGCCGCTTCGATCCACTCGTCGGTCTCGCCGTCGGCGAGGTCGACGCGGCGCCGCACGGCGGCCAACGCGTCGGGCGCCACCTCGCCGAGCAGCTCCAGCACGCGAGCGGCGTACCGGAGATTGAAGCGGGCCATGACGTTCGTGTAGAGGTTGTCGTTGACGACCGCCGTGTACTCGTCGGGCCCGGTGACGCCGTGGATGCGGAACACGCGCTTGGCCCGGCCGTGGCCGTTGAGCCGGCTCGTGTAGAAGCCGAGATCGTTCCACAGCCGGGCCGTCTCGACGAGCACCTCGGCACCGTCACCGGCGAGGAACCCGACGTCGCCGCTCGCGTCGACGTAGCGCTTGACGGCGAAGGCGACCGCGGCGTTGATGTGGTACTGGGCCGTGCCCGCGGCGTAGTAGGCCGACGCCTCCTCGCCGTTGATGGTGCGCCACGGGTACAACGCGCCGACCTGGTTGAGTGCCGTGGCCCGTTGCCGCGCCACCGGAAGCATGCGCCACCGGAAGCGCAGGAGCTGCCTCGCCTTCTCGGGCGCCGTGTACGACAGGAACGGCGCGACGTACATCTCGGTGTCCCAGAAGTAGTGGCCCTCGTAGCCGCCACCGGTCACCCCCTTGGCGGCGATGCCGTGCTCGCCGCTCTGGGCCGATGCCTGGGCGAGCTGGAAGAGGTTCCAGCGCAGCGCCTGCTGGTCGGAGACGATCTGGGTGGCGGCGGCCGGTCCGGCGGCGTGGAGCTTGACGTCGGTCGCGTCCCAGAACGTGTCGAGCCAGTCGCTCTGTTCGCTCACCAGCGCGTCGAAGCCCTGGTGCTCGACTCGATCGAGGCTGCGATTGCACCGGACGACGAGCTCGTCGGCGTCGTCGAGCACCTCGGCGTCCCGGCCGGGGGCGTAGCGGGACGTGTGGTAGGCGACGAACTTGGTGATGCGCAACGATTCGCCGGCGCCGAGCGTGCCGGTCACGATGAGGGCGGCGTCGGACGGGGCGACCTCGACATCCGTGTCGAGGTCGGCGTCCGACTCCACCTCGTGACGGGCGGCGCACGCGATCGACATCTGGCTGTTGGTGCACTGGTACCCCAGTGTCAGCTGACGTTCGGTGCCGCTGAACACCCGCGACTGGAGCACCCGGTGGTTGAACGTGCGGTGACGGCGCGGATCGCGCTCGGGCCGGTCGGTGCCCATCCCTTCGGTGAAGGCGCCGGGATCGGCGTCGAACTCGGCGTCCTGGCGGTTGAGCAGGCGCGACGTCACCAGCACGGGTGCCGAGCCGTGCAGCATCGTCACCTCGAAGCGGATGGCGGCGATGTGCCGATGGGCCAGCGAGACGAGCCGTTCGGACCGGACGCGGATCAACTTGCCCGACGAGGTCCGCCACGTGACGTCACGGACGAGCGTGCCGGCGCGGAGATCGAGCACACGCTCGTAGTGCTCGAGGTCGGCGAAGGCGAGATCGAAGGGCTCGTCGTCGACGTACAGCGACATGATCTTCGCGTCGGGGACGTTGACGATCGTCTGGCCGGTGGTGGCGAAGCCGAAGGCGTCCTCGGCGTGATGGATGCTCCACGTCTCGTGGAAACCGTTCACGTAGGTGCCGGGGTCGTTGGCGTCGCGCCCCTCCTCGTGATCGCCGCGAAGACCGAGATAGCCGTTGCCGAGCGCGAACAGGGTGGCGGTCAACGGGAGCTGGGACTCGTCGTACTCCCGCTCGATGAAGCGCCACTCGTCGACGGGAAAGCGGTGCTGAGGCAGCTGGTCGGGGACGGATCGCGGCGTCATGGGGTCCTCTCGATCGACGAGGGGGAGGTCGGCGCCGGGTTCGACGGCGACACCGGCAGGAGCTCGACGAGGTCGGTGACCACGACATCGGCCCCGGCTGCCAGCAAGGCGTCGTGGCCGGCGCCCCGGTCGACCCCGACGACGGCGCCGAACGCGCCCGCTCGGCCGGCGGCGACGCCGGACAAGGCGTCCTCGACCACGACGGATCGGTCGACGACGACACCGAGGTGCCCGGCTGCCGCGACGAACGTGTCGGGCTGCGGCTTGCCAGCGAGGCCTTCGGCGGCGGCCACGGCCCCGTCGATCACGACGGCGAACCGATCGCTGAGATGGGCGGCGGCGAGAACCTCGGGGGCATTGCGCGACGACGAGACGACGGCGACGGCCTTTCCGGCCGCCACGGCCTCGTCGAGGAAGCGCAACGATCCGGGATAGGCGGCGATGCCGTCGCTGCGCAACACGTGCTGGAACGCCGCGTTCTTGGAGTTCCCGAGCGCGCAGATGGTGTCGTCGCCCGGTGGATCGTCGAGCGAGCCCTCGGGCAACTCGATGCCTCGCGACTCGACGAACGACCTCACGCCGTCGAACCGGGGCTTGCCGTCGACGTAGGCGAGATAATCGTCGGCGCTGAACGGCGCCAGTGGTTCGCCGGTGGCCGCGGCCCGCCGCGACAGGAAGCCGTTGAACATCTCGGCCCACGCTCGCTCGTGGATGACAGCGGTCGGCGTGAGGACTCCGTCGAGGTCGAACAGGATGGCGTCGAGACGCGTCCAGTCGACGTGACCGTTGGGTGGGGGGGTGACAGCCATCGCGGTCGCGAATGTACTGCCGTGGCCGGGCGTGAGTGCCGTGCGATGGGGCGCGTGGATCCCATCCCAGTACGCGGTTAGGGTCGACCGCGCGGCCGAGGGCCGGTGGAATCCCTGACGAAAGGCACAGCCTCCATGCGACACACGCGCGCCCTGACCCTGCTCGTCGGATCGATCGTGGTGGGCGGTCCGACCGCAGTCGCCGCGACGACCACACCATCGCCGCCGTCTACGGCACCGGCCACGTCGGCCGCCACCACCGCGCCGGCGGTGACGACGGCCGCCGCTCCCACTGCGCCGCCGACCTCGGGGCCGGCCGCGACCACCGCAGCGGGCGCGACCACGGCCCCCGCGCCGGCGCCCTCCCTGGCCGGCGGCGCCGCCGTCCAGGACTTCCAGGCCGCGGCAGAGGCGATCATCGGCCCGACGGACGATGCGTTCGGCCGCCTCGCCGGGCTCGCCCCGTTCTCGGTCGCCATGCCCACGCCCGCCGGGTCCTTCCTCGAGTCGTTCGACATCCAGTACTTCGACGACGACTACGTCGCATCGATCGAGCTCCAGCTCGCCGTTCCGGCCGCCGACGCCGTCGCCACGTGGCAAGCGGCAGCGACCGCCGCCGGCCTCCAGCTCGACTCGGACACCACGGCGTCCAACGGCGAGATCAGCGAGCGCGATCTCACGTTCCGGAGTCCTGCCGACGACTCCGACGTCTACTTGTCGTTGACCGTGACCGACCGTCGCGACGTCGACACGGCACGCATCCACTTCGAGGACGCGATCGCTCTCGAAGCGAGCGAGTTCACGCGCACGTGGGCGACGGTCGTCTCGGTCCCCACCGGCGGCGAGTTCTCGTACGGCACGTTCCGTTACGACACCGAGTGGGGGTCCGGTTCGATCGGTGTGTCGTATGACTTCCCGGGCGGCGATGCCGCGGCGATGCGCGAGCAGATGGTCGCCACGATGCCGGCCAACGGCTTCACGTTCGACTCCGCCGAGAACACCGACCCCCAGTACGTGTACCTCGACGCCGATCCGGCGGCCGGCGGCTACACCGACGCCGACCTCTCGTTCCGCCAGGTCGACGACCTCGCCATGGTCTCGGCGACGGCCACGTTCTCGGCCGACACGCCGCCGATTCCCGAGCCCGCCGCACCCGATCCGTCGGCCACCACCGCCGCGCCGGCCACCACGGCCCCGGCCGGACCGACGACCCCGGTGTCGACCGCTGCGCCGATCTTCGCACCCGCCGTGCCGGCGGGGGCGACGATGGCCCAGATCGGCGAGTTGATCCGCGGCATCTTCGGTCCCACCACCGATGCCCCGGCCGAGCTGAGCCCGTTCATCCCCGTCCTGTCGGGCATCCCCACGCCGCCCGATGCGGTCGTCGAAGCGTTCGACATGGACACGCTCGACCTCAGCGCCGGCACGGTCGCCACGGGCCGGATCCTGTTCACCACGGCCACGCCGCCCGCCGAGTCGCTCGCCCTCTACGCCAACGCCGCGGCTGCGCTCGGCATGGTGGAGACGGCCAACGCGACGACCACCGAGGACGGTGAGGTGACGACGGCGGTGGCCTACGAAGTGCCCGACGCCGAACGGTCCACCGGGTTCGACGTCCACGTGGTGGACGGCGAGACCGATTACGTCCAGCTGACGATCAACACGCCGACCGACGCCCCCGTCGGCGTGGAGATCAACGCCGCCGTCGTGGCCGCTGTCGGGCTGCCTGCCGGCGGTGAGGTCTCCCCGGCGCTGTCGATCAGCCTCGGCTGGTTCAGCGACGACGTCAACTTCATGATCCGGGTCGGTTATCCCGGCGACGAGGCGACGGTGAAGGCGTCGGTCGACGCCGCCGTCCTCGCCGCCGGGGCCACGCTCGACGCCGAGGGCAGCTCGGACAGCTACCAGTACTACGACACCGCCGACGGCGGGAGCGTGCAGGTGAGCTACTACGAGGGCAGCGACGGCTCCACCGACGTCTCGATCATCTACTCCCTCCCCCTCGGCTAACACCGCCCGAGATAGTGCCAGGCACTATCTCGGGCCTGACGGGATGTGCCTGGGCACATCCCGTCAGGCGAGGGGCACGCGCTCGGCACCGATGCGCTCGATGCGGGCGGTGCCCCACGCGCCGAGCGGGGAGAGCGCCTCGTTCAGTGAGCGGCCGTCGTCGGTGAGCGAGTACTCCACCTTCGGCGGCACCTCCCGATAGACCTCGCGATGGACCAGGCCGTCGGCCTCCATCTCGCGTAGGTGTTGGATCAGCATCTTCTCGCTGACCCCCGGCAGGCCGCGCCGCAACTCGCCGAAGCGCCGGGTGCCGTGGGCGTGGAGCTCCCACAGGATCAGGCACTTCCACTTGCCGGTCACCACGTCCATCGCTGCGTCGAGGCCGCAGATGTACGGTCCGCACCGCTTGGGATCGGCGGGCGGAGCGGGCGTAGGGGGCGATGTAACGGACGTCACAGGCGACTCCTTCTCCAGCATCGGTCCAATACTGAGCTGTTGGTAAGTATCAGACCGAAAGGTAGGTACTTGTCAACTGCGCAGCACCGCCTGACGATGGCGGCATGAACTCGGAACCACTCACGTCGGTGACGGTGCTCGGTCTCGGGGCCATGGGCGGGGTGCTGGCCAAGACCTTGCTGCGTGCCCACCATCCCGTCACCGTCTGGAACCGCACGCCCGGACGAGCCGGCGATCTGGCCGCAGCCGGGGCGTTCGTCGCCCCCGACGTGGCGACCGCCGTCGCCGCAGGCGACTCGCTGATCGTGGCCTGCCTGCTCGACGCCGACTCGGTGCACGAAACGCTCGACCCGGTGATCGGGTCGATGCGCGGGGGATCGCTCCTCAACCTCACGACGACGACCCCGAACCAGGCCAGGGAGCTCTCCTCGTGGGCGGGCCACCACGGCGTTCGCTTCCTCGACGGGGGCATCATGGCCACTCCGCCGATGATCGGTGGGCCCGGAGCGGCGATCCTCTACAGCGGCGACGAAGGGCTCTTCGGGCGGTCTCGCCCTGTGCTCGACCGATGGGGCGAATCGTCGTTCCATGGGTCGGATGCCGGCCGGGCGTCGTTGCTCGACATGGCGATGCTCGCCGGCATGTACATCATGTTCGGCGGGTTCCTCCACGGGGCGGCGATGGTGGAGACATCGGGCATCACGGCCACCGAGTTCGCCGCCAGAGCCCAGCCGTTCCTCGCCGCGATGACGGAGAGCTTCAGCACCACAGCCGAGATCGTCGACGCCCGTGACTACGAGCGGCCAGGGCTGCAGAGCCTCGAGTTCTCCGACCTCGGCGGGATCGTCCGAGCCACCAGCGAGCAGGGTGTGCCCACCGGGCTGCTCGACGCGGTCCAGACCCTGATCCGCAACCAGATCGACGCCGGCTACGGCCGCCACGGCTTCGATCGAATCTTCGAAGAACTGCGCGTCGCGCGCTGAACCGAAACGGAGGACTCATGACCGCATCCCCCACCCCCACCCGGCTCCCCGTGGCCGTGATCGGCCTCGGCCCGATGGGCCAGGCGATGGTCCGCGCCCTGCTGCGCTCCGATCATCCCGTGGCCGTCTGGAACCGGACCGAATCGCGAGCCGCCGACGTCGTGGCCGCCGGTGCCTCGCTGGCCGCGACGCCCGACGACGCACTCCGGTCCGCGGACGTCGTGGTCCTCAGTCTCACGCGCTACGGCGCGATGTACGACATCCTCGGCGACCACACCGCCGCGCTCGCCGGAACGACGATCGTCAATCTCAGCTCGGACACGCCCGACGAGTCGCGCCGTGCAGCCGAGTGGGCCGAGTCCCACGGGGCGACGCTGCTGACCGGCGGCGTCATGGTGCCCCCGCCCATGATCGGGACCGACGACGCCTACCTGTATGTCAGTGGACCTCGAGAGGCCTTCGACCGCTTCTCCTCGATGCTGTCGGTGATCGGGGCGACGAGATACGTCGGGGCCGACCCGGGGCTCGCCCAGCTCCTGTACCAGGCGCACCTCGACGTCTTCTTGACCACGCTCTCGTCCCTCCTCCACGCCACGGCGCTCGTCACGTCCGCCGGGATGAGCGCCGCGGACTTCGTCCCCGAGGTGCTGCCGACGCTCACGTCGACCGCCGAGATGATCGGCGGCGGCGAGGCGCTCGCCCACTCACTCGACACCGGCGACCATCCGGGGGACCTGAGCACGGTGCTCATGATGGGCGCGACCGCCGACCACATCGTGGCGACGAGCGAGGCCCTCGGGGTGGACAGCGGGCTGCCGCGGGCGGTCAAGTCGCACTACGACCGGGCGATCGCCGCCGGCTACGGCAGCGCGAACTGGACGAGCCTCTACGAGGTCGTCAAGGCCTCGTGACGGATCTCGAGTCCGACGGGGTGCGCCTGGCAGATCCCGTCAGCGGACGGATTGGAGGGCGTCGAGCAGACCGCTGGCGCCGAAGCGGAACGTGGCCGGAGTCGCCCAGCCCTCCCCCATCACGCGCTCGGCGATCTCGAGGTACGTGCGGGCATCGGCGAGCGTGCGGATGCCGCCCGACGCCTTGAACCCGACCGCACCGCCCGCCGCGCGGATCGCCTCGAGGATCGTCTCGGCCGCGTCCGGGGTGGCTGACACCGGAGTCTTGCCGGTGGACGTCTTCACGAAGTCGGCGCCGTGGGCGATGGCGAACTGGGCGGCGTCGGCGACGGCGGCGAGGTCGGGCAGCTCGCCCGACTCGATGATGACCTTCATGTGGGCGCCGGCATCGGTGACCAGCCCGCACACGGCGTCGAGGACATCTGCCGCGGCGGCCGTGTCGCCGGCCAAGAGGGCCCGGTAGGGCAGGACGACGTCGATCTCGTTGGCACCGTCGCGGAGGGCGCCAGCGGTCTGCTCGACGACGTCGTCGAGCGGCTCGGCGCCGGACGGGAAGTCGACCACGGTGGCGACGCGCACCGGCGTCCCGTCGAGTGCGGCCACACAACCGGGCACGAACCTCGGCCACACGCACACCGCGGCGACGGACGCGGCGCGGGCTCGCTCGCAGAGGACGGCCGCCGCCTCGGCGGTCGTGTCGTCGCCGAGGTCGGTGAGGTCGAGCACGGAGATCGCCAGCCGGGCCACGTCGAGGTCGCTACCGAGCGTCATCGCCCCGACCGTACCGGCTACAGGACCGAACCGATGGCGTGGATGGCGATGCCGGCCAGACCGCCGACGACCGTGCCGTTGATCCGGATGAACTGCAGGTCCCGTCCGACCTGCAGTTCGATGCGGCGGCTGGTCTCGTCGGCGTCCCAGCGCTCGACCGTGGAGCTGATCAGGTCGGCGACCTCGCTCTTGTAGTTGTCGACGACGTGGACGACCAGTCGCTCGATCCACCCGTCGATCTTCGCCTGGAGCTCGGCGTCGTCGGCGAGCCGGGCACCGGCCCGCCCGATGCCATCGGCGAGGCGGCGGCGCAGCTCGCTCTGCGGATCACCAGCCGCGGCGAGCATCGACCCCTTGACCTCCCCCCAGAGCGAGTGGATCCACGCTTGCACCTCGTGGTGGGCGATGAGCTCGCGCTTGATCTCGTCGCACTTGGCGATCAGCGCCGGGTCGTCACGGAGGCGGTGAGCGAGCGCCGCAACCCGCTCGTCGACGGACCGGCGCACCTCGTGTCGGGGATCCGCCGTGACGTCGGCGAGGAAGCTCTGCACGGCGGTGAAGATCTTGTCGAAGACCCGGTCGTCGATGGACTCCGGCACCCACCAGGGCGACTCCCGGTCGAGACGATCGCGCAACACGCGACGGTTGTCGGTGAGGAAGCCGGCGACGCCGCGCATCGCCGCGTCGAGGAGCCGTTGGTGGTGACCGCCCTCGACGGCGACGTCGACCGCCTTCGCCAGGAGGGGGGCGACGTCGGTGGCGGCGAGACGCCGCTCGACGGCCGAGCCGACGGCCTCTTGAACGTCGCGGTCGTCGAGCACTTCGAGCACACCGCCGGCGGCGTCGCCGATCGCGGCAGCCGCCCGCTCGGCATGAGCCGGGGTGGCGAGCCAGGCACCGACGCGACGACCGACGCCGACGCCGTCCAGCCGCTCGGTGATCAGCTCGCGCGTCAGGAAGTTGCCCTCGACGAACTCGCCAAGGCTGCGGCCGATGTCGTCCTTGCGCTTCTTGATGATGGCGGTGTGCGGGATCGGCAGCCGCAGCGGATGCCGGAACAGCGCCGTCACGGCGAACCAGTCGGCGAGGGCGCCCACCATGGCGGCCTCCGCCCCGGCCCGGACGTAACCGAGCCATCCCTGCCCGGCCTCACCGTCGGTGGTCGACCGGGCGGCGACGAAGACCACGGCGGCCACGACGAACAGGCCCGTCGCGGTGACCTTCATCCGGCGCAGCTGCCTGGCGCGGACCGCGTCGGCGCTGGAACTGGGTTCGCCCGGCATCGTCCGGACCCTACCGGGGAGCGGGTGTTAGTGGTCTGTCGCCACTAGCGGCAGGCGAGGATCGCGAGGCGCAGCGCGACGGCGCCCCCGGTGACGAGCGCGACGGGCCACGCCACCGCCAGGGCAGCCCTGCGGGCTGGGTCCCACACCGCGATCGCGGCGATGATCGCCCAACAGCACGCCCCGAGCGCCATGGCGATGACGAACCCAGCGGCGTGGCGTCGACCGGTAGGGGGTTCCGGTCGACGCCACGTCGTGACGACACGATGCCGCCGATCGAAGGCGGCGGCATGGTCGATGGCAGGGCGATCAGTCAGGCGTAGAGAGAGCACCACCCACCAGGAGTCCCACGGAGCGGGTTTCTTACGCGATCGACAAAAGATTTCTCGGGCGCCGCCACCACGTCACGACCCACAGCACGCCGCACCGTGATGTCCGAGGGCCGCCGGATCGACGGGCGCGAGCAGGGGAGACTGGATCGATGACCCGCCAGAACCGCGTCGATCCGTGGGGGAACCTCGTCGCGACGGATGCCCGCGGGCTGTTCACCGGCAACCGTGGCTGCCTCGTCGACCAGCGCGGAGCGCTTGTCCGCCACCATCGAGGTTCGCTGTGGATCACGTGCGTCCTCTGTTTCGGCGAGCGACGTCACCCGCTCGCCGCGCCTGGGATCTGGACCCCGGTGTTCTTCCTCGACGACGCCGTGGCGCTGGCCGCCGGCCACCGGCCGTGTGGCGAATGCCGCCGCCACTCCTACCGGGCGTACCAGGCCGCCGTGTCCCTGGCGACCGGCGCGGACGAACGGCTCGGCGCCGGCGAGCTCAACCGGCGTCTCGCGGCCGAGCGCCTGCGGCGCGGCTCGGGCCTCGACCGGGCCGCAGACCGGCGGCTGTGGACGGCCGACGTGGCGACGCTGCCGCCGGGAACGGTGGTCGTCCTCGACGGGGACGCCCACCTCCTGGGGGGTGGGCACGTGCAGCGCTTCTCCTTCGCCGGGTGGGGCCAGCCGACGGAACTGCCCACGGGCCCGGTCGACGTCCTCACCCCGCCGACATCGGTCCTCGCTCTGGGCCATGGCTTCGTTCCGACCCTCCACGCCACGGCGATCCGCTGAGTGAGGCGTCGGACGTCCGGAGCCGACCGAGCAGCCGACTGAGCAGCCGACTCAGCAGCCGCCGGATCGGACATCCATCGGACACCCGATCCGTACGTTCGCCCCATGACCACATCGAGCGCCCACCGTTCATCCGTGCCGCGTCGTCGCCGCCCCTGGTGGCTCACGGGCATCGTCGTCGCTGCAGCGCTGTCCGGCATCGCCCTCCACTCCACCGACGCCGCCGCCGCACGACCCGCCGATGCCGCCCAGCACGGCGCCGCTCCCGAGCAGACGGTCGTCGACCGGCGCATCGAGTTCACGCCGGGCACGAACAACGCGTGGCGGGAGAGCAACATCACGCCGGGCGTCACGGACCGATGGGTGCTGGCCGCGGGAGCTGGCCAGTCCTTCGCCATCACGATCGACTCGGCGGACAACAACCACGTGTTCTCGGTGTTCGCCCCCGACCGTACGTTGCTCACCAACGTGTCGGCCTCGGCTGACCAGCCGACCACGTTCTGGTCCGGTGTGCTTCCCGCCGACGGCGACTACAGCGTGGAGGTCACCTCGCTCGGCAACCCCGCCTACTACCAGCTCAAGGTGTGGATCGATGCTCCGTCGATGGACCCGCTCGGCCTCGTCCAGCGGCTCCCGCTCCGCAACGGTCGGGGAACGGCCCGCGGCGCCGTGCTGCGCGCCAGCAGCGACTCGTGGCTGGTCGCGGCGGCGGCCGGGCGACCGCTCAGCGTCACGGTCACGCCGTCCGCCGGTGCCGCCCCGACCACGTTCGACGTGTACGGACCCGACGGTGTGCTGATGACCGCTCCTGGCCCGCGCACCGAGTGGAGCATGACGGTCGCCCTCACCGGCGACTATCGGATCGCCGTGACGCCACAGATCGGCAACGCCGAGTACTCGATCAGCGCGTCGAACGGAGCACCGGCAGCACCGCCACAGGGCAACGACGAATGCGACTCGGAGATCGAGTGCCCGCCCGGACCCGACGACTGGCCCGAGTACGAGGGCCAGGCCGACTACTGCCAGATCTACGAATGCGGTGACGGGGTCTTCGACGATCCCAACTACTGCCAGGTGTACGACTGCGACAACCTGTACTGGGACGACGATCCCGGCTATTGCGACCAGTACGGGTGCGGTGACCCCGTCTACGAGCCCGAGTCCGATCCCGGTTATTGCGACCAGTACGGGTGCGGTGACCCCATCTACGAAGGCTGACGGGCGGCTGCCGACCGCCGGCGGGATCAGCGAGCGAAGGCAACCGTGACGTCGGCGGCGTCGAGCAGCCAGCTGGGCAGGATGCCGACGAAGAGGGTGAACACGGCGGCCGCGCCGATGGCGATGCCGCTGGCCCACGGGATGGTGACCGGCTCGAGCTGGGCGATGGCCTCGTCCTCGTCCTGCATCCAGGCGCTGACCATGATCCGCAGGTACAGGAAGGCGCCGATGACCGACGCCACCATGGCGATGATGGCGATGGCGTAGCTCTCGGAATCCACGGCGGCGGCGATCACGCCGAACTTGGCGATGAACCCACTGGTGAACGGCACGCCGGCCTGAGCGACGAGGAACACGGTGAGGGCCAGAGCCAGCGCCGGGTGACGCTTGCCGAGCCCGCGGAACGAGTCGAGATCGGTGGCCCCGTCGCCACGCCGGGCCACGAGAGCGACGACGCCGAACGTTCCGGACACGATCACGGCGTAGGCGAGCAGGTAGAACGCGATGGCCGGCACGCCCGGTCCAAGGCGGTCACCACTCTCGCCGGCGTGATGCGCCGCCGCTTCGAGGCCGACGAGGATGTAGCCGGCGTGGGTGATCGACGAGTACGCCAGCATGCGCTTGACGTTGGTCTGGACGACGGCGAGCACCGAGCCGATCACCACCGATGCCACGGCGAGGACCCAGATGATCGGCCGCCAGTCGTCGCGGTAGTAGCCGAGGGCGACGACCAGCACGCGCACGAGGGCGGCCACAGCGGCGACCTTGCCGATCGAGGCCATCAACGCGGTCGACGGCGTGGGCGCGCCCTGATACACGTCGGGCGTCCACACGTGGAACGGCACGGCCGCCACCTTGAAGGCGAACCCCACGAGGAGCAGGGCGATCCCGGCCAGCAGCGTGGCGTCGCTGCCGTCGACGAGGACGAAGTCGTTGAAGTTGTCGACGATCTCGCCGATGTTCGTCGAGCCGACCGAGCCGTAAATGAGGGCGATGCCGTAGAGGAAGAACGCCGACGAGAAGCCGCCCAGGATGAAGTACTTGATGCCGGCTTCCTGGCTCGCCGTACGGCGCCGGTCGCTGGCGGCGAGCACGTAGAAGGCGAGCGAGAGCGTCTCGAGACCGAGGAACAGGACGATGAGGTCGTTGGCCGACGCCATCACCACGCCGCCTGCGGCGGCGACGAGGTAGAGGGCGTAGATCTCCGGGCTGTCGTTGCCCTCTCGGTGGAGGTGGTCGGACGTGATGAGCACCACGACGACGAGGGAGGCACAGATGGCGATCGTGACGAACTGGGCGAACGTGTCGAACGCCAGGGCCCGCCCGACGAGCGTGCTCGGCGCGCTGTCGGTGATGTCGTCCCACTGCAACATCGCCGCCCCGCCCGCCAGCACGGCGGTGGCGACCGCGACGGCGGCGTAGGCGTGCCGCGGCCACGGCGGCGTGAGGGCGCCGAACAGCAGCAGCACGAGCGAACCGGCGACGAGCACGATCAGCGGCGAGAGGGCGAACCAGGCGACGTCCGGCCCGACGAAGGTCGAGGTCTGGGCAATCATCAGTGGTCAGCCTCCGCGGGCACGGTGTCCGTCGAGTCGGTGGCGTGCTCCTCCTCGGTGGCGTGGTCCTCCTCGGCGGGGACGAACACGGTGGGTTCGGCGATGTCCACGCCGCGCTCTTCGAGGTGCGACAGGAGGGCGTCGACGCTGGGCTCGACCCGATCGATCAAGGGCTTGGGGTACACGCCTGTGAAGACGATGATGCCGATGAACACCGAGATCACCAGGGCTTCACGCAAGTTCAACTCGGCGAACGGCTTGGGCTTGCCGTCCTCGTCCTTGTCGGGCTCGCCGTGGAACACCCGCTGGTAGGCCCACAGCAGATAGAGGGCGGCGAGGATGACACCGGCGGCGGCGACCACCGTCCACCAACGGGCCGACACGAACGAGCCGATGAGCACCAGGTACTCGCCGACGAATCCGTTGAGCCCGGGCACACCGATCGACGACAGCATGACGACCGTGAAGGCGGCGGCGAAGATCGGGGCGACCTGCTGCAGACCCTTGAGCTCGGCGATCTCGCGGGTGTGGCGGCGCTCGTAGATCCAACCGACGAGGAGGAACAGCGCGCCGGTCGACACGCCGTGGTTGATCATCTGCAGCACGCTGCCGGTGATCGCCTCCGAGGTCATGGCGAACGTGCCCAGCACGATGAAGCCGAGGTGAGCCACCGACGAGTAGGCGACGAGGCGTTTGAGGTCCTTCTGCATCGTCGCCACGACGGCGCCGTAGAGGATGCCGATGACGGCGAGCGTGAGGAACAGCGGCCGGGCCCAGTCCGCCGCTTCCGGAAAGAGGTAGAGACCGAACCGCAGCAGGCCGTAGGTGCCGAGCTTCAGCATGACGCCGGCGAGGATGACCGAGCCGGCCGTCGGGGCCTGGGTGTGGGCGTCGGGTAGCCACGTGTGCAACGGGAAGATCGGCACCTTGACGGCGAAGGCGATGGCGAAGGCGAAGAACAGCCAGCGTGCGGTCGATGTGGCGAAGTCGCCCTCGTTGGCGATGCGCACGAGGTCGAACGTCGTCTCGCCGACGCTGTCGCGGGCGAGCACCACGGTGGCGATGATGCCCACGAGCATGAACGCCGAGCCGAACATCGTGAACAGGAAGAACTTCGTCGCCGCGTAGATGCGGTCGCCGTAACCCCAACCGCCGATGAGGAAGTACATCGGGACGAGGACGATCTCGAAGAAGATGAAGAACACGAAGAGGTCGAGGCTGAGGAACGACCCGAGGCAGCCGGCCTCGAGCAGCAGGAGCCAGCCGAGGTAGGCCTTCTCGTCGTGGTGAGCGTCGACGGCCACGATGGCGAGCGGGAAGAGCACGCCGGTGAGCAGCACGAGCAGCAACGAGATGCCGTCCACCCCGAGATGCCACGAGATGCCCCAGCGATCGATCCACTCGTGCTTCGACACGAACTGGAAGCCGGCTTCGCCCGTCTCGAACGAGGCGGTGAGCCACAGGGTCAGCGCTCCGGTGGCCACGGCCGAGACCAGCGCCACGAGCTTGACCAGTTCGGGCCGGCGCTTCGACACCAGCACGGTGGCGACGGCACCGAACACGGGGAGCAGCACGATCGCCGTGAGGATCGGGAAGTTCATCGTCGAGGCGTGCATCACAAGCTCCCGTTGGCGTTCAGCAAGCGCCAGCGAGCGTCCCGAAGTTCGAGCGGGTAGGCGACCGGAGCGCTAGCTGCCGAGGCTTCAGCCGAGCCGGCTTGTCGGGGAGCCGGCGCGGCGGCCTGCGTGGCCACTGAGCCTCGGCGAATCGCCTGTAGGGAACGCAGCATCACAGAATTCCTCGGACGAGGATGAACCACACGAACAGGGCGGCGACACCGAGGCCGAGGATGCCGGCGTAGGCGCGCACGTAGCCGCTCTGCACCTTGCGCACGAGCCCGGCCACCAGACCGATCTCCTTGGCGGTGCCCTTCACGGCCCCGTCGACGACGTTGCGGTCGACCCACGCGACGCCCTCGAACGCCTTGCGCCCGGGGCCGCCCATGAAGTCGCTGATCGACTTGTCGTAGTACCAGCCATTGGCGAGGATCTCGGGCTCGATCGCCTTCACCCGCTTGCGCTGGTACACGGCGACGGCGGCGATGATGCCGGCCAGGGCGACGGCGATGGCCACGAGCATCAGCCACGACTTGTTGTGATCGAGGTCGGCGTCGATGACCCGCTCACCGCCCTCGACGAGCGGATGGAGCCAGTCGGCGAGCTTGTGCACGATCCCGTCGGGGAGCCACGACACGCCGGGCAGCTGGATGACGCCACCGACGATCGACAGGCCGGCCAGCACCACCAGCGGGAAGAGCATGATCCACGGCGACTCGTGCGGTGTTGCGGCGTGGCCGTGTTGATCGCTCGCTTCGCTCGCGTCCGGCTGCGCTGTGTGATCGGCTGGCTGCTCGGCGAGGTCGTTGTGGTCGGCGGTGATCAGCTCGCCGTGGGCACCGTGCTCGGCGGCCTTGTCCTGCCACTTGGCCTCACCGAAGAACACCATGATGATCTGGCGGGTCATGTAATAGGCGGTGAGCAGCGCCGTCACGAGGCCGAGCACGTACAGCACCGGGCTCTTGTCGAAGGCGAACAGGAGGATCTCGTCCTTCGACCAGAAGCCGGCGAACGGCGGCACACCGGCGATGGCCAGCCAACCGATGAGGAACGTGGCCGCGGTGATGGGCATCCACTTGCGGAGCTGGCCCATCTTGCGCATGTCCTGCTCGTCGTGCATGCCGTGGATGACCGACCCCGAGCCGAGGAACAGCAGGGCCTTGAAGAAGGCGTGGGTGACCATGTGGAAGATCGCCGCCACGTAGGCGCCCGAGCCGACGGCGAGGAACATGTAGCCGAGCTGGCTGACGGTGGAGTAGGCGAGCACCTTCTTGATGTCGTTCTGGGCGACGGCGACGGTGGCCGCGAACAGCGCCGTACCGACGCCGATCCATGCGATGAGCGTGGGCACCCAGTCGGCCCCGGCGCTGAGCACCGGGTTCATGCGGGTCATCAAGAACACGCCGGCGGTGACCATCGTCGCGGCGTGGATGAGCGCCGACACCGGCGTCGGGCCTTCCATCGCGTCGGGGAGCCAGAAGTACAGGGGCAGCTGGGCGCTCTTGCCGACGGCGCCGACGAAGAGCATCGCGCCGATCGCCGTGGCCGTCGACTGGGCGAGCCCGCCCTGTTCGGCCGCCGCGTTGAGCCCCGTGTAGCTGAGCGTGCCGACGGCGCCGAAGGCGAGGAACATCGCCACCATGAAGCCCCAGTCACCCACGCGGTTGGTGACGAAGGCCTTCTTGCCCGCCGTGGCCGCCGACTCCCTGGTGTGCCAGAAGGAGATGAGCAGGTACGAGCACGTGCCCACGCCTTCCCAGCCGAGGAACGTCACGAGCAGGTTCTCGCCGAGCACGAGCATCAGCATCGAGAAGGCGAAGAGGTTCAGGTAGACGAAGAACTTCGAGAACTTCGGGTCGCCGTGCATGTAGCCGACCGCGTAGAGGTGGATCAGCGTGCCGATGCCCGTGACGAACAGGCACATCGTGATGCTCAGCTGGTCGGCCATCAGGGCCATGTCGATCTTCAGGTCGCCGACGGGCATCCACTCGAACAGCCGCACGATGTGGGTGCGGCCGCCCGCGCCGTGCCCGGCCTCCGTCGTGACCATGTCGATCCAGGCGATCGCCGTGACCACGAACGAAAGCCCGAGCATCGCCGTGGCGAACAACCCCGACTTGGGCTCGCCGAGCCGGCGTCCGAAGGCGACGTTGACGAGGAACCCGAACAGCGGGAACGCGGGGATCAGAAAGATTGCGTCGAACATGTCAACCCACCAGCCATTCGCGCCGGAGCTGGGTCCGGTCGGCGCCCGTGATCAGTACAACCTCCGTCGGGGGGTTCGGGGGGCGGTAGCCCCCCGATTCGGCGGGGCAAGGCGAGCTTGCTCGCCCCCGCCTGCAGTTGGGCGCGGCGAAGCCGCTCCGAATCAACTCGGGTGATGCGGCGAGCGAGCGCAGCGAGCGATGCCGCATCATCCCGACAACTCGCTGATGTCGTCGGCGGTGGCGCCGGACCGGCGTCGCAGGATCGACACGATGATGCCGAGGCCGACCACCACCTCGGCGGCGGCGACGACGAGCACGAAGAACACGGCCGTCTGCCCGTCGATGTTGTCGTTGCGCACCGAGAGGGCCACGAAGCTGAGGTTGACGGCGTTGAGCATCAGCTCGATGCACATGAAGAGCACGAGCGGGTTGCGTCGCACCATCACGCCGAACGCACCGATACCGAACAGCACGGCGCCGAGCACGAGGTACCACGTGGGCGTGGGCTGCGGCGCGGTGAGGGCGATGACGTTCACCGCGTTCATGACGGGCCTGCCTTGTCCCGCTTGTCCTTGCGAGTCATGACGACGGTGCCGGCGACGGCGACGATCAACAGCACCGACGTCAGCTCGAACGCCAGCACGTGGTCGCTGAAGAGGTTCTCGCCGAGCTGCTTGATGTTGGCGTCGGGTCCTGCGGCCCCGTTGACGCGGGGATCCTCGGCGCCGGGCGTGACGACCGGTTCACCGGTGATGTCGAGACCGATGCCGGCCTTCAGGGGCGGCGCCTCTCGTGCCTCGAAGATGCCGGCGACGAGCAGGCCGACGATGGCCAGGGAGGCCAGGGCGGCGAGAGGACGCTGGATCGGCAGTGGCTCGATCTTGAGGTTCTCGCTGCTGTCGACACCGAGCAGCATGATCACGAACAGGAACAGCACGACGATCGCGCCGGCGTAGACGATCACCTGCACAGCGGCGAGGAAGTGGGCCTCCATCGACACGAAGTGCACGGCGACGCCGAAGAGCGTGAGCACGAGGCTCAGCGCGGCGTGCACCGGGTGACGACGAACGATCACACCGACGGCGCCGCCGATCACCATCAGCGTCGCGATGACGAAAACAATGAAGTTCATGGGGTGGGAGAAGCCCCGTCGACATGCTCGTCGCGCGCTTCGGGGGCCCGAAGACCGTAGCCGAGCTCACCGCTCCAACCGGAAACTCCGACGAAGTCGGCGTCGCCGCCGGGCGACGTGGCGCGCATCCAACCGCTGGTGTGCTCGTCCTCCCCGTCGCGCCAGTCCTCCCACGGCAGCTGCTTCGGCTTGCCGTCGTCGCCGACGACCAGTTCGGCCTTGGTGTAGATGGCGTCCTGGCGGCTGGTGAAGGAGAACTCGAAGAGCTTCGACTCGGTGATCGCCTCGGTCGGGCAGGCCTCGACGCACAGGTCGCAGTGGATGCAGCGCAGGTAGTTGATCTCGTAGACGAAGCCGAAGCGTTCGCCCGGCGACGTCGGGTTGTCGGGATCGTTGTCGCGGCCGCGGACGTAGATGCACTTGGCGGGGCACACGCCGGCGCACAGCTCGCAGCCGATGCACTTCTCCATGCCGTCCTCGTAACGGTTGAGGACGTGCCGGCCGTGCAGCCGTTCGGGCTTGTCGGCCTTGGCATCTGGCGCGAAGTCGGGTGCGGTCTCGCCCTTCTTCTTGGCCATGCGGCCGCCGGAGTACTCGCGCGTCGGTCGCTCGCCCCCGAAGATCTTGTGCTGCTTCAGCGTGACCAGGAACCCGTCGAGATAGCCCATCAGACGACCTCTCCACTGGTGCGTTCCCCGGCCACGCAGGCCGCGTGAACGGCATGCTCCGCTAGCGCTCCGCATGCCTTCACCGCTCGAACTTCGGGACGCTCGCTGCGCTCGCTGAAATCCGGACGTTCGTGGCTCATGCCAGATCCTCCTGTTCGCGGTTGCGGCGGCTCACGTTGACGGCCAGCAGCATCAAAGCGCCGCACACGGCGAGGACCACGACTCCGGCGCCACCTGCCAGCAGGGTCTGCCAGAAGTCCCAGTCCTCGTCTCGGACGACACGCAGGCCAGCGAGCAGGAGGAACCAGCCGAGCGACGCCGGGATCAGCAGCTTCCAGCCGAGGTCCATCAGCTGGTCGTAGCGCAGGCGGGGCAGCGTGGCCCGGAACCAGACGAAGACGTAGAGGAAGACGAACAGCTTGGCGAGGAACCAGATCGTGCCCTCGATGGCGCCGGGTATGATCGGGATGTCGAAGAGGCCCTGCGGACCGCCGAGGAACAGCGTGACGATGATGCCGCTCATCGTGATCGTGTTCATGAACTCGGCGAGGAAGAAGAGGGCGAAGCTGAACGCCGAGTACTCGGTGTTGAAGCCACCGACGAGCTCCTGCTCGGCCTCGACGAGGTCGAACGGCGGGCGGTTGAGCTCGGCCGTGGCGGCGATGACGAAGATCACGAACGGCACGAACGCCGTGGCGACGATGCTCCAATCGACGAAGCGGTTCTGGGCGTCGACGATGCCGCTGGTCGTGAGCGTGCCCGCGGTGAGCAGCACGGCGGCGACGCTGAGACCCAGCGCCGCCTCGTAGCTGACCATCTGCGCCGAGGCGCGCACCGAGCCGAGCAGCGGGTACTTCGAACCGCTCGCCCAGCCGGCGAGCATGATGCCGTACACGGCGACCGACGACAGCGCGAGCACGAGCAGGATGCCGACGGGCGGGTCGGCGAGCTGGAGCCGCGTCACGTGTCCGAACAGCTCGACGGTGCCGTCCTTGCCGCCGCTGAAGTCACCGCCGAGGGGGATGACCGACCAGACGAGGAACGCCGGCACGAAGGCGAGAAACGGGGCGAGGCGATAGACGAAGCGGTCGGCCCGATCGGGGAGGAAGTCCTCCTTGAAGATCAGCTTCATGCCGTCGGCGAGCGTCTGCAGCAAGCCGAACGGACCGGCCTTGTTCGGGCCGAGGCGGTTCTGCAGGCGAGCGATCACCTTGCGCTCGAACCACACCATGAACATCGTGCCGACGAGGCCGACGGCGAAGACGACGACCACCTTGACGAGCACGAGGACGATCGGCGTCCACTTCAGCCCGCCGACGAGCAGCGGATCGAACCCGAGGAAGGAACTCACGCCGTCACCCCGAACCCCAAGTTCTTGTACTGATTTCTGGTCACCCGTGAGGTGAAATCAGTACAAGAAGTCTCAGGTGCGGCGTTCATTGGAGTGCCTCGATGCGGAGGTCGGTGACGTCGCTCTGGGCGTCGACCAGCGTGTTCACCGTGGAGCCGTGGTTGAACGGCACGAACACGGTGCCGCGTGGCACCGCGGCGTCGCCGACCACGTCGAGCACCACCTCACCACGGGGTCCCGACACCTTGGCCCGGCCACCCCCCGACACGCCGAGCTTGTCGGCGTCGGCCGGGTTGACCCGCGCCGACGCGGCCCCGGCGAGCGGGGCGAGCGACGGTGCGTGGGACGTGGCCACGGCCTGGTCGTAGAGCGTGCGGGCAACCACCAAGCGGTAGTCGTAGCTGTTGCGGGCGCCCACCGGAAAATTCTCCAAGGCGGTGATGTCGGCCGGCGTGCCGGTGCCGACGGCGAGGACGCCGTCGCGGTTGCCGTCGAGGGCCGCCGGGCTGGCGGCGGCGTAGGCGGGCACGGTGCCGGCGATCGCCGACGTGATCGACTCGACCGACGACAGCATCACGGCCAGGTCGTCGTGACCGAGCCGGTCGGCCAGCTCGGCGGCGACCATCCAGTCGGCCCGGGCGGTCCCGGCAGGCGTGACCCGCTGGCTGACCGTCGTCACCCGGCCTTCGAGGTTGGTGGTGGTGCCGGACTTCTCGGCGAACAGGGCGGCGGGGAGCACGACGTCGGCCAGCGACGACGAGTCGTTGAGGAAGCCGTCGAGGGCGATCACCACGCCGGCCTTCTCGACCGCGTTGCGGGCGAGGACCGGATCGGGGCAGTCGGACAGGGGATCGGCGCCGAGCAGCACGAGCACATCGACCTCGCCGGCCTGGGCGGCGGCGAGGATGCCGAGGGCGTCGAGAGAACCGTTGGCGGGGCGGAGGCCGAGTTGCAGGGCGCCGTGGACGTTGCCGCGGCGGAGGGCCGGGAGCACCTTGACGTCGGGCTGGACGGCGGCGACCGCCTCGTAGACGGCGCGTAGCGTGGCGGACGCCGACGCTGCGGACTCGGCGAGGTTGGCGCGCCCGGCCACGATGACGACCGGGCCCTTGGCGAGCTGGCCGGCGACGTCGTCGGCGCGCAGGGCGGCGACGGCCGTGGCCGCGGCGCCGGGCTCGACGCGGATGCTGCGCCACGCGTTGCGGGACAGCCCGGTGGCGGTGGGGGTGAGCTCGATGATGCGCGACGTGCGCTTCTCGGCGGTGTGCCGGAGGCGCAGGTACAGGACGCCGAGCTCCTCCTTGGGGTCGGGCCCGAGGAGGATGATGGTGGGCGCGGCCGTCGTCTCGTCGATCGTCGCCCGGGGAAGATCGAGCAGGGCTGCCGGCATCCCGTCGCCGAGTTGGGCGTCACGGTTGGCGATGCCGATGGAGTCGGCCAGCCGGGCCCAGGCGAAGGCGTCCTCGTTGGTGCCGCGGGCGCCGCCGAGGATGGCCACCCGCTTGGGGTCGGCGGCGGCGAGGGTGCTGGCCACGGCGGCGAGGGCGCCGCTCCACGTGGTCTCGGTGAGACCCGACTCGGTGCGCACCAGCGGCGTGGTGAGGCGCTCGTCGGAGTTGATCGTCTCGAAGCCGAAGCGTCCCTTGTCGCACAGCCAGCCCCAGTTGACGGGGTCGCTGTCGACGCCGAGGTAGCGGACCAGCTCGTCGCGGCTCGACTGCACGGTGATGCGGCAGCCGACCGAGCAGCCCATGCACGTGGACTCGGACTCGGCGAGGTCCCACGGGCGGGCCTTGAAGCGGTACGGGGTGGCGGTGAGGGCGCCGACCGGGCAGATCTGCACCGTGTTGCCCGAGAAGTAGGACGAGAACGGCTCGTCGGGGAACGTCATCACCTGCGTTTCGTTGCCGCGCTGGGTGAAGTGGATCAGGGCGTCGCCGGCCACCTCGTCGGCGAAGCGCGTGCAGCGATCGCAGAGGATGCAGCGCTCGCGGTCGAGCAGCACGAGGTCGCTGATCGGGATCGGCTTCTCGTAGTGGCGCTTCTCCTCGACGTAGCGGGACTCACCGGGACCATGGCTGAACGCCTGGTCCTGGAGCGGGCACTCGCCGCCCTTGTCGCAGACCGGGCAGTCGAGGGGATGGTTGGCGAGGAGCATCTCGATGATGCCCTCCTGCGCCCGCTTCGCTGCCGGCGACTCCGTCTCGACCTTCATGTCGGGCGCGACGGTCACCATGCACGACGGCTGCAGCTGCGGCCCGCGACCCGAGTCGATCTCGACGAGGCATTGCCGACACATCCCCACCGACGACATGCGGGGGTGATAGCAGAAGCGCGGGATGTACTCCCCCGCCCGATCGGCCGCGGCGATGACGTACTCGCCCTTGCGGGCCGTGACCGCCTTGCCGTTGATCGTGATCGACACGGCGTTCGGATCGGGCGGCGGTGCGTCGACCTCGGGAGCGTCGCCCTCGGTGGGGCTGTCCGTCTTGGCGGTGTCGCTCACGCGTGGGCTCCTACCGGCTGGGGTGCTGGGGCGTCGGCAGCAGTGACGGGGATCGTCGTGCGCTGCTTGATGCGCGCCTGGAACTCGTCGGGGAACAGCGTGAGCGCCGAGTGCACGGCTGTCCAGGCCGACGGTCCGACGAAGCAGATCGTCGTCATCTTGAAGGGGAACGGCACGGTGTCGATGCCGAGGCGCTCGCTTGCCGCATGGGGGAAGTCGCCCGGGCAGATCGTCTGGCCGATCTCGAGCAGCTGGTCGAGGTCGGCCTGGGTGGCCCGTCCCTGGACGACGCGCTCCATGATGCGCGACAACCACGTGCCGCCCTCGCGACACGGCGTGCACTTGCCGCACGATTCCTTGGCGTAGAAGCTGACCAGCGTCTGGGCGATCGCCGGGATGTCGGTGGTGGAGTCCATCACCATGATGGCTCCCGAGCCGAGCATCGAACCGGCGGCGCCGACGAGCTTCGATTCGAACGGCAGGTCGAGCTGGTCGGGCAGGAACCACGGGGCCGAACCGCCTCCGGGCACGAACGCCTTGAGCTCGTTGTCGTCGCGGATGCCCTGGCAGAACTCCTCGCCGTACAGCAGGTCGCGGAACGTCGTGGTGCCGTTGACGATCTCGTACACGCCAGGCCGCTTCACGTGACCGGACACGGCGACGATGCGGGTGCCGGGCGAGGTTTCGGTGCCGATGGCGGTGTAGGCGGCGGCGCCGTTGGCGAGCAGCCACGGCAGGTTGGACAGGGTCTCGACGTTGTTGACGATGGTCGGCTGGCCGTAGAGCCCGATGGCCGCCGGGAAGTACGGCGGCTTGAGCCGCGGCATGCCACGGTTGCCTTCGAGGCTCTCGATGAGGGCGGTCTCCTCGCCGACGACGTAGGCGCCGGCGCCCCAGGTGAGCACGACGTCGACCGACAAGTTGCTGCCGAGGATGTTCTTGCCGATGTAGCCGGCGGCGTACGCCTCGTTCAGCGCGGCGGCGACCCGCTCCTGGGCCAACGCCATCTCGCCGCGGATGTAGAGGAAGCACTGCGACAGGCCGGCGGCGTAGCAGGCGATGAGGCAGCCCTCGATGAGCTGGTGCGGGTCGCGCTCCATGAGGAGGCGGTCCTTGTAGGTGCCCGGCTCGCTCTCGTCGCCGTTGACGACGAGGTACCGCGGCCACACGTTGGGCGGGGTGAGGCCCCACTTCACGCCGGCCGGGAACCCGGCGCCGCCGCGACCGAGCACGACGGCGTCCTTCACGGCCTGGTGACCGTCGGCCGGCGACATCGCCAGCACCCGGCGGAGTCCCTCGTAGCCGCCGGTGGCGAGGTAGCGATCGAGCGTGTAGCCGTCCTCGTAGCGGAAGCGTGACGTGACGATCTTCGGCCGCTCGTCGCTCTCCACGTACCCGGGAGCCCACGGATAAGTGGTCACGAGTTACCTCCCTGCTGCGTTCCCCGGCCACGCAGGCCGCGTGAACGGCCGCTCGAACCCCGAGACGCTCGCTGAAGCGACATCACGCTCCTCCTGTCGGTTCGGGGGCGGGCATCCAGGGCGGCGGGCCATCGACGTCGTCGGGGTCGACGGCGCCGACACCGCGGTCGGCCGGGATGCGCTGGCGCACCTGGGCGAGCGTGCCGTGCGGGGGGATCTCGCCGTCGAGACTGCCGGCCTCGAGATCGTCGATGAGCGCCTCGAGCTGGTCGGGCGTGACCCGGAAGCGATAGCGGTAGTTCACCTGTAGGCACGGGGCCTCCGTGCACGCCGCCTGGCACTCGGCGTGATGCAGCGAGAACGTGCCGTCAGGGGTGGTGCCGCCGGCCTTGATGCCGAGACGGTGCTCGGCCCGGTGCATCAGCTCCTCGGCGCCGAGGAGGGCGCACGACATCGTGCCGCAGATGTTGATCAGGTACTTGCCCGTGGGCTCGAACTTGAACATCTCGTAGAACGTGGCCGTGCCGTACACCTCGGCCGGCGTGACGCCGACGAGCTCGGCGAGATGGGCCATCGCCTCGTTGGTGACGTAGCCGTCCTGTTCCTGGGCGAGGTGCAGCAGCGGGATGAGGGCGGACTTCGGCCGCGGGTACCGGGCGATGATCTCTCGCGCCAGCACCGTGTTCTCGACGGTCAAACGGCTCATGATGGTGCTCCGGTGAAGGTGAACGTCCCGAAGAACCCGGCGATCTCGGGATCGGTCGCGTCGACGGTCCCGAACGACAGGGCGAGGAGCTGGTGGACGTTGCTGCCGTCCGTGTAGATGCGGGACACCACGGTGGCCGGCTGGCCGTCCTGGATGAACGAGCCGACGAACTCGAGCCCGGTGCGTCCTGCCAGTTCGATCGGCACCGAGCTGACCAGCGTCGCCGAGAAGTCGCCCAGCGAGCCGTCGCGGCCGGCCTCGGCATCGAACGTGCCGCCCGCGGGCAGGGCGAAGTAGTTGACGGCGAACTCGCGATCGCCCCCACTGGCCCGCGTGGTGCTGAGGGGCAGCGAGCCACCGTCGCCCGTGGGCATCGGCTGGGAGGACGTCGTCGGCTCGGTGGGGAAGGCCACCGAGTAGCCGTCGGTGGGTGACGTGTAGAGCGTCCAGCCGGCGGGGACCGGCGCCGTCGTCGACCCGGCGACCGTCGGGACGGCCACGGTGGGCACAGCGATCGTCGGGACGGCGATCGTCGGCACCGCCACCGTGGGGGCGGCGACGGTGGGCACGGCAACCGTCGGCACCGCCACCGTCGGGACCGCGACGGTGGGCACGGGGATCGTCGGCACGGCCACCGTGGGGACGGCAGGCAGGGTGGTCGCCGCAGGGTCGATCGCCGCGGTCAGGTGGAACGAGTCGAAGAAGGCCACGACGATCGGATCCGCCGCAGTGAGCGTGCCGGCGTCGGTCGCGACGAGCTGGTACATCGCCGTGCCGGCATCGATGATGCGCTGGACGGCGGTGCCTCCTTGGACCGAGGCGACGAACTCGATGCCCGGGCGGCCGTCGACGGTGATCGCGACGCTCGAGATCAGCGTTCCACCCATCCCGGCGACGGCACCTTCGCACCCACCCTGCAGGTCGATCGACTGGCCGGCCCCCACCAGGGTGCGCGACACCAGGTAACCGGCCGTGCCGTCGATGACGCCCCACGTCGACGTCTCGGCACCGGTGCCCGGCACCGTCTGGGGCTCGGGCTGGCCGGGGAACGTCACGCTGAAGTCACCCTCGGGCGGGGTGAACACCACGGCACCGGCGGCCTGTGTGGTGGGCACGGCGGGCAGCGTGCTGACCGGCTCGGCGGTGGCGGGAGCCGTGGTCGGATCGATGCAGCCCGTGCCGGGAGGCGCGGGTGCGGCCATGACGGCTGCTCCCCCGGTGGCGACCGTACCGGCGACGACGGCCGCCAGGACGACCGCTCGCACCGGCCTCATCGGTCCACGTCCCCGAGCACCGGATCGACACTCGAGATGATCGCCACGGCGTCGGCCACGAGACGGCCTCGCATCATGTGGGGCAGCGTCTGGATGTTGACGAACGACGGCGCCCGCATGTGCATGCGGTAGGGGGTGGCCGAGCCGTCGCTGGCGATGTAGCAGCCGAGCTCACCGCGCGGGCTCTCGACGGCGACGTACACCTCGCCCTCGGGCACCTTGAAGCCCTCGGTGAACAGCTTGAAGTGGTGGATCAGGGCCTCCATCGACTCGTCGATGCGGGCCCGCGGTGGCGGCGTGACCTTCTTGTTCTGGATCCGGTAGTCGCCGGCCGGCATGCGGTCGAGGATCTGGCGCACAATCTTCATCGACTCGCGGACCTCGGCGATGCGGATGGCGTAGCGATCGAAGGCGTCACCGTACGAGCCGACGATCACGTCGAAGTCCATCTCGTCGTAGTGCATGTACGGCTCGTTGCGGCGGATGTCCCACTCGACGCCGGTCGACCGGAGCACGGGCCCGGTGGCGGCGAGGGCGATCGCTTCGGTGGGCGTGATCACGCCGACGCCCTGGAGGCGCTCGCGCCAGATCGGCTGGCCGGTCATCAGCACGTCGTACTCGTCGAGACGCGGCGGGATCAGGTCGAGGAGCCGCAGCACGTCGTCGCGCCAGCCGGGCGGCAAGTCGGCTGCCACGCCGCCGGGACGCACGTAGTTGTGGTTCATCCGCAGTCCGGTGACCTTCTGGAAGAACCGCAGCACCTCTTCGCGCTCGCGCCAGCCGTAGATCATCATCGACACGGCGCCGAGGTCCATGCCGTTGGTGGCGAGGAACAGCAGGTGGCTCGACATGCGGTTGAGCTCACTCATCAGCATGCGGATCCACACCGCCCGCTCCGGGATCTCCTCGTCGATCCCGAGCAGCTTCTCCGTGGCCAGCGAGAACACCAGCTCGTTGAAGAACGGGCTGAGGTAGTCCATGCGGGTGACGTTCGTGCCCCCCTGGAGGTACGTGAGCTGC
The DNA here is from genome assembly GCF_003426815.1 of Desertimonas flava. GTDB lineage: Bacteria > Actinomycetota > Acidimicrobiia > Acidimicrobiales > Ilumatobacteraceae > Desertimonas > Desertimonas flava. Next base: position 8,442 of record NZ_QKYK01000030.1, on the reverse strand, counting down.
TCGCCCGTCTTCTCCATGCCGGTGTGCAGGTAGCCGATGATCGGCTTGCAGCGCAGCACGGTCTCGCCCTGGAGCTCGAGCATCAACCGGAGCACGCCGTGCGTGCTGGGGTGCTGAGGCCCCATGTTGATGATCATCGTCTCGTCGGAATCGACGTCGAGATCGACATCGGAGATGTCGCCGAGCGCGGCGGCGTCCTTCTCCGACATACGCAGCACGGCGCCGACCTCGCGCATCAGCTCGACGGCGGTGAGCTCGCTGCGCGGGCGTAGCTCCTGGCCGGCCTCGGACGTCCTCGCGATCATCGAGCTCATCAGCGCTCCCCCACCTGCTTGAACTGCACGGGAATCGACCCGATCGCGTAGTCCTTACGCAAGGGGTGACCCACCCAGTCCTCGGGCATGAGGATGCGGGTGAGGTCGGGGTGGTCGGAGAAGACGATGCCGAACATGTCGAAGACCTCACGCTCCATCGCCTCGGTACCGGGATGGATGTGGAACAGCGAGGCCACTTCGGCGTCGTCGGCCGGGACCTGCACCCGCAGCCGGGCCCGGCGCGCACCAGCGCCAGGCGTGCCGACCATGTCGAGGAGGTTGACCACCAGCTCGAAGCGCTCCGCGGCAACCCCCTCGGGCAGGGCCCGGTTCGGGAGCTCGAGGTAGTCGACGGCCGTGAGGTCGACGCACATCGTGTAGCCGTCGTCGGCCATCGCCTTCACCGTGGCGAGATAGTTCTCGCGGGAGGGGTGCAGGACGGTCTGGCCACGGCTCTCACTGGTGATGCAGCCGTACAGCGTGACGGGTTCGGGAACCGTCGGAGCCTCGGGAGTGTCCTGGGCGGTGTCGTCAGCCATGCCTATACCCGTCCTTCCGGGGGCTGCGCCCCCCGACCCCATCGCATGCCGGCTCGCTGGCGCTCGCACGGCATGCCGGGCACGACCATGCTCCGAAGACTCCGCATGTTCATGCCCGTCCGAGCGAGACGGGGACCGGGCCCTGTGACGGGATCTCGGTCACGTGCACGTTGGCTCCCTCCCCCGGGGACCGTCGCTTGAGGATCTCGCCGGTCTCGATGAGGCCGTGCAGCGTCTCGATGGCGTGCAACAGCGTCTCCGGCGTGGGCGGGCAGCCCGGCGCGTAGACGTCGACGGGAACGATCTGGTCGACACCCTGGACGATCGCGTAGTTGTTGAACATCCCGCCGCTCGAGGCGCAGACGCCCATCGAGATGACCCACTTGGGCTCCATCATCTGGTCGTAGACCTGGCGGAGCACCGGCGCCATCTTCTGACTGACGCGGCCGGCGACGATCATGATGTCGGCCTGGCGCGGGGAGGCCCGGAAGACCTCCATGCCGAACCGGGCGAGGTCGTAGTGCGCACCGCCGGTGGCCATCATCTCGATGGCGCAGCAGGCGAGCCCGAAGTTGGCCGGCCACGAGCTGCGCGACCGGGCCCAGTTGATGAGCACTTCGAGCTTGCCGGTGATGACGTTGTGAGTCAGCCCGCCGAGCCCGTCCTCCTTGATGCTCGAAAGCAGTCCCGGCTCGCTCATGCCGCAGTCTCCCGTCCTTCCGTGCCCACACGGCGGATCGTCGTGTGCGTGGTCCGCTCGGCGGACAACATCGCCGCCTCGCCGTCGACCGGCTGCGCCGTCTGGCGCGGACCCCAGTCAAGTCCGCCGCGGGCCACCTCGTACACGAACGTGATGAAGAACAGTGCGGAGAAGATGAGGATCGCCACGAACCCGTACACGCCGAGCGCCGATCGCGACACCGCATACGGGTAGATGAAGATGATCTCGATGTCGAACATCACGAACAGCATCGCCACGATGTAGAAGCCGACCGGGAAGCGACGTGGGGGTTCCCGGGACGGCACGATGCCGCTCTCGTACGGCGCCTCTTTGGCGTCGGACGGGCGCTTCGGGGCGAGGAGCCAGGACGCGACGAGGGTGATGCCTCCGAAGATGACCGCGAGCACGGCCAGCACGACGACGGGCAGGTACTGCGACACGATGGGGCCTAACCCGCCGGCGCTGGTGCGGCGAGGTTGCGTTCGACGGTCTGGTCGCGGCGGTGGAGCAGCCAGCACAAGGCCCCAAAGATGAGGCCGGAGCCCACCGTGAGCACCTGGGCTGGCTGACGCCGGGCGCCGAGGTCACGGATCATGTAGACGAACTGGCGCTGACCGTCCTCCTGGATGATCGCGCTGGCCGGCGCCCGGCCGGCCTCGGTGCGGGTCGGCTCGGTGGGAGCCACCTCGACCACGACGTAGCGCGGATCGTGCATGAAGGCGAGGAAGTCGATCGACTCGCCGATCTTCGGCCAGCGCTCACCGCCGACGTCGTAGACGGCCGTCGCGACGTAGCCGCCAGCGGCGAGCGCCTCTTCTTCTTCGATGAACGTCTGGGCTGCGGCGAACGCCTGGCCGTACTCCGGCGAGGCGGCGTCGAGCGCCTCCCAGCCCTCGGCCTCGAACGCGGCCGAGATGATCTCGCCGCGCTCCTGGAACGACGCGCCTTCGGGGATCTCGATCGATCCGTCGAGCACCCCGGCCGTCGTCAAGGCGTCGGTGTCCTGGATGACCGTGCGACCTTCCATCGCCTTCCACGACGGCATCGGGCCTTGCATGCCGATGCCGTAGATCATCCAGATGATGCCCATCATCATCATCCAGCCGGCGAGGGCGGCGAGCGACACGAGGAACCCGAGGCGAGCACCGAGGTTGGTGCCGAGGATCAGGTAGACGGAGCCGCAGAGCACCGCCACCGAGATGATGACGATGAGGATGCCGCGGAGCTCGGGCTCCCAGTTGATGGCGAGGATGGAACCGAGCGCGCTCATCACAGGCCCCTCACGTACTCGACGATGGCTTGGATCTGCTCGTCGGTGAGCATCGAGCCGAAGGCCGGCATGCGGCCCGTGCCCTGCCCGCCGTTGCCGTAGCCGGCGCCCTGCGTGGTGCCGTCGGCGATGAACTGTTCCATGTCCTCGGCCAGCGGGAAGTGCTCGTTGGTGGAACCACCGGTGAGGTTCCAGCCGAGACGCCCGGCCCCGGGTGTCTGCGGATCGCCGTAGTTCCAACCCTCGGTGTGGCAGCGGGCGCAGCTGAACGCGCCGCCGGCCAGCTCGAGATTGAACAGCGCCTCGCCGAGAGTCTCGTACCGACCATCCTCGACCGCCGCCTCGGCGGCGTTCTGGATGTCCTGCTGGATGTCGGCCGGAAGGTGTCCGGTCGGGCAGAGCGGGTCGCCCTCCTCCTCGGCGCTGCAGTTCTCGCGGGGGATCTGGATCGATTGCATGTACATCACCAGCGTCTCGAGCTGCTGGGCGTTGAGCGGCCCGCCACCGTCGAGACCCCAGGCCGACATCGGCGTGCCGGGCCGGCCGTAGGTGAGGATGTAGGTGACCTCTTCCTCGTCGAAGCGGTAGAAGACGGTGTTGAGGGCGGGGGCGATGAAGTCGACCGACGAGACCTCGCCGGTGAGGGGATCGGTGACCGTGCCTTGGGCGACGCCTCCTGTGGCCTGCATCGTGCCATGGCAGCCGGCGCAGTTGAAGCCGCCGTTCTCGGTGGTCTCGAAGAGTCGAGCGCCCCAGCCGACCATCGTCGCGTTCTGCTGGGCGACGGCGCCGGCCTGACGATCGGGTTCGAGCACCCAGTAGAGCGGCAGGCCGACGACGATGACGGCGAGCAGGAGCACGCCGATGAACTGCACGAGCTCGAGGCGCTTGCCTTCGAGCTCCTCGTCGGAGTAGTAGGGCTTGCGGTTGGCCGCCAGCTCGATCTCGGAGCCGAGTTCGCGCCGGGCCGCACCCTGATTGAGCGCGGCGTACACGATCCAGCCGAGGACGACCACCACCGCGAGAATCCAAGCGACGGTCGTCGGAGCAATGGCGATCACGAACACACCGTCCCAGAGTTCACGCGGCGTGAGAACCGGTCTGCCACCATGTCGCGGTACAACCTCCGTCGGGGGTGTGCGAGGGGGCGGTAGCCCCCTCGCCAGGCGGCATCAGGCGAGCTTGCTCGCCGCCGCCGGCAAGTTGGGTGCGGCGAAGCCGCTCCGATTTCTCCTCGCACGCTGCAGCGAGCGAGCGAAGCGAGCGACGCGAAAGCGGACGACGCGTCAGTGGCCACCGCTACCTCCGCCGATGCAGTGTGGGCCTTCGGCTTCCTGGCCGGTCGTGTTGGTGCCGATCACGGCACCGTTGACCACGGTTCCCGTGGCGATGGTGACGTTGCCACCACCGTCGACCGAGATCGGGAAGTGGTCCATGCCCCGCGGCGCGGGGCCGGCCTTCTTCTCACCGACGCGGTTGTACTGCGAGCCGTGGCAGGGGCACTCGAACCAGCCGCTGGTGGCGCACTCGGGCACGCGGCAGCCGAGGTGCGGGCACTTCTGGTAGAGGGCGACGATGCCGTAGTTGGCCATGCCGGCGTAGATGTTGGTGGGGTACACCGCTTCGGCCTTGGGCAGGGCGTCGGACGGGTACTCGGTGATCCAGGCGCGAGCCGACGGGGCGTAGAAGAACCCGGCGTTGCTGCGGGCGCCGTCGATGATGTCCTGCAGCTTGCCCACGGTGACGTCCTGGCCGAAGCCGCCGGTGGCCGTCGGCCAGAGGAAGGCGACGAAGCCGGCCGCGGCGAAGGCCCCGATGCCAGTGGAGGTGAGCGTGATGGTCGCCTTGTTGAAGAACTGGCGGCGCGAGACGCCGATGAGCTCGGGGTCCGGCGGCACCCACGGCGCCGGAGCGGCGGAGGCCGCTGGGACCGGCAACGAGGGCTTGCGTGCCTCGCGTCCGGCCTGCTCGACCTCGGCGGCGGTGAGCCCGGTGGACGACGGGGCGTCGTCGGCCCGCGTGGTGGTGCCCTCGACGTCGGCCCGGGCGCGGCGAGCCGAGCGGTCCCGCTGACGGGTCTCGGCCGAGAGGGCTCCGGCGCCACGCACGTCGCTGCGACGGGCGGTGGTGATGAAGGCCAGGGCGCCGAGCACGACCGCGGCTCCGATGGCGATGGCGATGATGGCTGCGTTCGACATGATCAGTGGCTCCTTTCGCGCTCAGAGCTCGAAGAAGAGGCCGTCCCTCCAGGGCAGGGTGAAGTTGAAGCCGGGGCCGCGGAAGAACGAGCCGATGATGACGAGCACCGCCCAGAACATCAGGTGGATCGTCATCAGCGAGGTGGCGAACTTCCGGTCCTCGGGCTTGTTCGACGGGTTCTTGTCGATGTACGGGGCGAAGATCAGCACGATCAGGCCCACGCCGGGAATGGTCACGCCGGCCACCATCGGGTGGAACATCGTGAGCAGCTCCTGCAGACCGAGGAAGTACCACGGGGCCTTCGACGGGTTCGGCGTCTGGTTGGTGTTGGCCAACTGGAGCAGCGGGGCGTTGACGAAGATCGAGAAGACGAACGTGAACGCCAGGCAGGCCAGCGCGGCGACGAACTCGGCGGCGAGCAGGTGCGGCCAGGTGTGCACCTTGTCGACCGGCGACGCCTTGACCTCCTGGATCGATCCGCTCTTGACGACGGTGAGGAGACGCTGGGTGTGACCGCCGGGACCGGCGCCGATGGGCACGCCGCCGCCCGTGGGCGCCGCCGTGACGATGTCGCCGGGCCGTTCGGCCACGGCCACCGCGCCGCCGCTGGAGGGAGCGGCGGTGTCGCCGCCCTCGGCTCCTCCAGCCTTTTGGGCCTTCGCCGCGCGCGACCGCTCGAGCAGGTGCGCGGGGATGCGCGACTCGGCGTCGCTGGGCGCGGCGGCGGCCGCGTCGCCCGCCGGAGTGGAGTCGGCGGCCGCGCCACCGGCGCCTTCGGCGCGGTCGGCCTGGGCCTTGTCGCGTGCCGCTTGGGCCCGCTTCAGGAGGTGTTCCGGAATCTCAGTCATGTGGTACCTACCCGACGGCTCAGAGCGGGCCGGAGATGCCGCCGTCCTTGCGGACTCGCCAGAAGTGGATGGCCATGAAGATCACGATGATGAACGGGAACATGAGCACGTGCAGCACGTACCAGCGCAGCAGCGTCTCGGGCCCGATCTCGGCGCCGCCGAGCAGCACGAACCGTACGTCCTTACCGAAGACCGGCGTGTACCCCATCATGTTGGTGCCCACGGTGACGGCCCACAGGGCCAATTGGTCCCACGGCAGCAGATAGCCGGTGAACGACAGCAGCAGGGTGAGCGTGAGCAGGATGACGCCGATGACCCAGTTGAACTCGCGGGGGGCCTTGTAGGCGCCGTGGTAGAAGACGCGGGCCATGTGGAGGAACACCGACAGCACCATGAGGTGAGCACCCCATCGGTGCATGTTTCTCACCAACAGACCGAACGTCACCGACGTCTGCAGGTTGGAGATGTCGTTCCAGGCCGCCGTCGCCTCGGGCCGGTAGAAGAACATCAAGAAGATGCCCGTGACCGTCAGCAAGATGAAGAGGAAGAAGCTGAGGCCGCCGAGGCAGAGCGTGTAGCTCACCTTCACGGCGTGGCGCTTCACCTTCACCGGGTGCAGGTGGTACAGCACCGAGTTCATGATGACGTAGCTGCGGTTGCGCGGGCTGTCGGTGTAGCCCTTGCGGAAGATCGAGCCGGGGCGGAAGATGCTGCTCCAGACCTGGCTGCCCTGCACCCCGTCCTGCATCGCCTTGGCCCGCTCCTTGACGGTCGGGCGGGGCTTCTCGTCGATTACTTTCGCCATGATCCTTAGAACCTCATGCCGTAGGCGTAGCCGTGGCTGTTGGTGCGGGTGTGGGAGTCACCGGTGGCGGCGGGCTGGCCCACCTTGCCGAGGATGATGACGCCCGTCGGGCACCGATCGACACACAATGCGCAACGTGTGCAGATGTCGTCGTCGATGGTGAACACGACGTTGTCGGAGGGGTCCTCGCCGGGCTTTTCCGTGCCGACCGCCTCGACGATCGCCTCGGGCCGCACCATGTGGATGCACTTCCACGGGCAGATGTCGACGCAGCCCTCGCACATGATGCACTCGGTCTGGTCGATGTGGATGAACTGCTTCGGCTTGACGGCCTTGGTGAGGTAGTCGGCGTCGACCTCGACGAGCGTGTACTCGTCGGTGTACGGCATCATCGGCGGATTGGCGTCGGTCCTCGCCATCAGCTGCGTTCCCTACAAGCGATTCGCTGAAGCTCAATGGCCACGCAGGCCGCGTGGACGGCCGGCTCCGCTAGCGCTCCGCCGGCCTTGGCCGCGCGGACTTCGGGACGCTCGCTGAACCCGTTCATCGTCATGACTTCCTCACCAGCGGGCGACCGAAGGTGGAGGTTGCGACCTCGGTGCTGGGCTTGGTCTCGCCCCGCGACTGCCACCACTTCCAGATGAAGATGATCAGACCGAAGTAGACGACGTGGATGAGAACCACGACGATGTCGCGCACCGCTTCGTACTGCAGGGTGATCGGGTTCCAGAAGCCGCCGAGTGCGGTGGGCTTGAGGAAGCCGCCGGGCCCGTAGATGATCTTGTCCTTCGACCAGCCGAGGTTCTTGTCGGCGTGGTCGATCCACTGGTGCGGGGCGACGCCGAACGCCACGAACATCGTGAAGAAGGCGTAGGCGGCGCCGAGCATCGCTTCGCCCCACGAGACCGGCTTGCCGACCGGACGCCGCTTGCCGTACGGGATCACGGCCAGCGTCATGGCGATCGCGCCGAAGAACGACACCAAGAAGGCCATGTTCACGCCTGGCCACTCCAAGGGGTCGATGGCGATCATGCCGGTGCTTGCCTTTCTGCTTCGCTACAGCTGGGTGGGAGAGATTCGGGTGGAGGTTCGTCTGTCGGTCGACACCGATGGGCACATCGGCGGGACGCGACCCACAGCTCCGTCCGCAACCCTACTGTGACCGGCGTGTTGCCGACATGGTGGGCGGTTGGGACGAAGTCGTGGCGTTTGGCACCACAGTGTTTCCGGTCGCGTCCCGCCGGTCCAAATGCGGTTGTGATCGGCGCCGGACATCGGACACAGATCCCCGCCCCGGCCCGGTGGCGCTCTGTTCGCCAGTCCCGCGTTCGGCACCGGAGATTTCTGAGTTGCGCCACGCTCTCGCCTATCGTGTGCTCCCGACCGCGCCGCGACGGCCTGCCGTCCGGAGATCAGATCGCCCGCCCACCCGAACTTCGCATGGAACCGCAGAGCACGTGACCGAGATTCCCGAACCTTCAATTGCGTTCCCCACAGGCGGGTCGCCGAGGCTTAGTGCCCACGCAGGCCGCGGGTGGCCGCTCACTCGCTGGCGCTCGCTCGCTGGCACCGGTACCGACGTATGACTGAGATTCCCGAACACCTACTGAAGCGCTCGCGTGACCGGCGCTCCGCGCTCGGCCTCGGGGGCGAGGGCGACGCAGGAGGCGAGGCCGCGGCGCCCGCCGCCGGCGCGGCCACCCCGGCCACCTCCGCCCCCGCCGCCACGCCCGCAGCAGCGACCCC
>NZ_QKYK01000003.1 GCF_003426815.1 Desertimonas flava | reverse complement strand
GTCCGTTCATGGTGAAGGACTGGGACCCGGGTCAGACCTTGACGTTGGAGCGCAATCCGTACTTCGAGGACTTCATGCCCGGCCAGCCCTACCTCGACGAGCTCATCCTCGAGAACGTCCCGGACTACCCGCAGCAGATCGCCGCCCTGCAGAGCGGCGCCGCCCAGGTCGTGTCGACGTCGGGCGGCGCGCCGACGGCGGAGTTGCTCGAGACCGCCAACGCGGTGGCGACGTACACGGGCGGTGGGGCGAGCATCCATCTCAACAACGCGGTGCCGCCGTTCGACGACGTGCGGGCTCGCATGGCGCTGGCCCTGGCGCTCGACCGGACGATCACGTCGGATGCGTTCTCGCCGGGCACGGCGCCGGCCACGGGGCTGTTCCCCGAGTCGTCGCCGTTCTACAACCCCGACTACACGTATCCCGAACAGGACGTCGAGGAAGCCCAACGGCTCTTCGACGAGCTCGCCGCCGAGGGCAAGCCCGTCGAGTTCAGCTACACGACGTTCACGAGCGCCCAGCAGAACGCGGTGGTGGACACGCTGATCGCTCAGCTCGCCGAGTTCGACAACGTCACGTTCGAGACCGACGTCCGCACGTACTCGGAATATGCGGCGGCATCGGTTTCCCGTGAGTACCAGTCGCTCGCCTGGGGCATCTACTTCACCGGTCCGCTGCCGATCCTCTACGACAACGTTCACCCCGACGGCATCTTGAACTACGGCAACTGGGACAACGCCGAGGTCGGCGAGGCGCTGGACACGCTCGTCGAGGCGACCACGGTCGAGGAGCAGAAGGCCGTGTGGGACGTGGTGCAGCGCGAGATGGTCGAGGACATGCCCGTCGTCTGGTTGGGGGAGGGTGTGCTCACCGTGGGGTACGCCGACGGCTTCATCGTCCCCCGCACCATCAACCTCGGGACGCTGCCGCTGTGGGCCGAGGTCGGTTACGCCTAGGCGCCGGCCGGAACGAGCCGACATCGCAGTGCGGTCGGCGGCGTCGAGCCAGCGTCGCCGACTCTCATTGACGATCTGATCTGATCATATAGGATATGTTGGAACACAACCGAAGGCCACGTGTGGCCCGGGACGGGGAGCAGGAGTGACCATGGTCGAGAGTTCTGTCTGGTCGGCGCGGTCGCGTCGGCGGTCGCGTTGCGGCGTTGGTGTCGTGGCGGCGTTGACGGTCGCGGTGTCGGCCACCGTGTTCGACGCGGTGTCGGCGGCGAGTACCGAGCCACCGGTTTCGGAGGCTGCGGCGGCTGGTGGTGTGCCGACGCGTGGCGGGAGCGCCACGGTGGTGTTCAGTGGGCAGCCGGTCACGCTCGACCCCCAGCTCCATCGGGTGTCGCTGGCGTTCAGCGAGCCCGCCGTGGCGGCGTCGGTGTTCGGGCATCTGGCGTTCATGAACACGGAGACGGGTGCGGTGGAGTTGTACTTCCTCGAGTCGTTGGAACCGAACGAGGACGCGTCGGTGTGGACGCTGACGCTTCATCCGAACATCAGCTTCTCCGACGGCACGCCGTTGAACGCCGAGGCGATCAAGTACAACATCGAGCGGGCCGCGGACCCCGAGACGGGGTCGCGGTTCCAGCCGGCGACCGAGGGTCTGGTGTTGGAGGTGATCGACGAGCTGTCCTTGCAGGTCACGTTGCCGGCGCCTGATCCGGGTTGGGACACGGTGTTGGTGTCGAACTTCGCCGGTGTCGGTTCGCCGACGGCGATCCAAGCGGCGCTCGACGAGGGCGTCGAGGTCGGGACGCGTCCGGTGGGTGCCGGTCCGTTCATGGTGAAGGACTGGGACCCGGGTCAGACCTTGACGTTGGAGCGCAATCCGTACTTCGAGGACTTCATGCCCGGCCAGCCCTACCTCGACGAGCTCATCCTCGAGAACGTGGGTGACCGGTCGCAGCAGGTGAGCGCCCTGGCGAGCGGCGCCGCCCAGGTCGTGCTGACGTCGGGCGGCGGGCCGACCGACGCACTGCTGGAGGTCGGCAACGCGGTCGTCACCAACAGCGGTGGCGGGGCGACGATCCATCTCAACACCGCGGTGCCGCCGTTCGACGACGTGCGGGCTCGCATGGCGCTGGCCCTGGCGCTCGACCGGACGATCACGTCGGATGCGTTCTCGCCGGGCACGGCGCCGGCCTCCGGGCTGTTCCCCGAGTCGTCGCCGTTCTACAACCCCGACTACACGTATCCCGAACAGGACGTCGAGGAAGCCCAACGGCTCTTCGACGAGCTCGCCGCCGAGGGCACGCCCGTCGAGTTCAGCTACACGACATACAACACGGCCGAGCAGACGGCCATGGTGGACACGCTCATCGCCCAGCTCGCCGAGTTCGACAACGTCACGTTCGAGGCTGACATGCGGACCTACGACGGGTACCTCGAGGCGTCGATCTCCCGTGAGTACCAGTCGCTCGCCTGGGGCACGTACTTCACCGGTCCGCTGCCGATCCTCTACGACAACGTCCACCCCGACGGCATCTTGAACTACGGCAACTGGGACAACGCCGAGGTCGGCGAGGCCCTCGCCGACCTCGCCACGGCCTTCACGGTCGAGGAGCAGAAGGCCGTGTGGGACGTGGTGCAGCGCGAGATGATCGAGGACATGCCCGTCGTCTGGTTGTGCGAGGGTGTGCTGACCGTGGGCTACGCCGACGGCTTCATCGTCCCCCGTTCGATCAACCTCGGCACCTTCCCGCTCTGGGCCGAGGTCGGCTACGCCTAATGCTCCGTCTGATCCTCCGGAAGATCGGCGAAGCGATCCCGGTCCTGCTCCTCGTGTCGCTCGGCGCTGCGGCGCTGACCGACTTGATCCCGGGCTCGCCGGCACGGCAGATCCTCGGCGAGTTCGCCACCGAGGAGCGGGTGATGGCGCTCGACGAGAAGCTCGGCGTCAACGATCCGTTCCTGGAGCGCTACTGGAGGTGGCTCTCTGGTGCCCTGCGCGGTGACCTCGGCGAGTCGCTCATCGCCAACGAGCCGGTCACGGCGCGGGTCCTCGACGTGCTTCCCACGACGTTGGAAGTGGCCATGGTCACGCTCGTGCTCTCGTTGGCGGTGGCGCTCATCGCCGCCCTGATCGCGGCCAGCCGCGCCGAGGGCCCGGTCGACCGCGGCGTGTCGGGCATCTCCGCGTTCTTCCAGGCGATCCCGTCGTTCGTCGCCGCGGTGTTCATCACGCATCTGCTCGCCGTGCAGTTCGGTCTGCTGCCGTCGCTCGGGTGGACGCCGCTCGGTGAGAACGTCGGAGAGCACGTCAAGACGATGATCATGCCCGTCATCGTCCTCATCGTGGTCACCGCGCCGCTGTTCTACCGCGTTGCCCGCGCCGACATGGTCGACGTCCTCCAACAGGACTACGTCCTGTCGGCACGTGCCCGTGGGCTCTCCGACGGCTACATCCTGGTGCGCCACGTTCTGCGCCCGGCTTCGAGGTCGCTGCTGACGCTCACCGGCCTCGTCTTCGGGTACCTGATCGGCGGGTCGATCATCGTCGAGACGTTCTTCGGCCTACCCGGCCTCGGCAGTCTCGTGTCCCGTTCGATCACCAACCAGGACGTCGTCGTCGTCCAAGGCATCGTGCTGTACGTCGCCATCGCCTATCTCGTGGTCAACCTGCTGGTCGACCTGCTGCAGATGGTGCTCGATCCCCGATTGAGGTCGAACACATGAGTACCCCCGCTTCGCTCATCGGCGCGCCGCCGTCCGATTCCGCCACGGTCACCGCGTCGGGACAGGTGTCGGCCGCACGGCGCCGCCGCAGGCGGTTCGGCTTCAGCCTCGGTCTCGCCTTCACGTGGCTCGGGCTCATCACCGTGCTCGCCCTGGCGGCCGACCTGCTGCCGCTGCACGACTACGTCACCAAGGCCGGCGATCCGAACCTCGGCCCCAACTGGAGCGCCGAGTTCCTGGGCACCGACTCTGTCGGCCGGAGCATGCTGTCGCGCGTCATCTTCGGGGCGAGGATCTCGTTCCTCATTGGCTTCGGCGCCACAGCACTCAGCCTGCTCATCGGCGGAACGCTCGGGCTGTTGTCGGCCTACTTCGGTGGGGCCGTGAGCTCGGTCATCGACGTGCTGGCCAACACCGTGCTCGCCGTCCCGTCGCTGCTGTTCCTGCTGGCCATCTCCATCGCCCTCAAGCCGACGCTGGTGCTGCTCATCGTGCTCCTGAGCGTGATCACGGTCCCGGCCTTCATGCGCCTCACGTACGCCAACGCCCTGGCCGAGATGAACAAGGACTACGTCGTCGCCTCCCAGCTGATGGGGGCATCGTCCGTGCGGATCATGTTCAAAGAGGTGCTGCCCAACGCGGCGATGCCCGTGCTGTCGTACGCCGTTCTCGTCGTTCCTGCGATGATCACCGTGGAGGGATCGCTGAGCTTCCTCGGCTTCGGGGTGCAGGCTCCACGGCCGAGTTGGGGCGTCATGATCGCGAGTGGTCGCTCCCGGCTGCAGGACAACGCGTGGGAGGCGATGACGCCGGGCATCGTGCTGTTCGCCACCGTCTTCGCCCTGAACCGGATCGGTGACTTCGTGCGCGAGCGCTACGGCTCGCGGGAGGGGCGATCGTGATGCGAGCGCGGACCAGCGGTGGAGGAGAAGCGATGGTGACGGTCCAGAACGATGTCCCGGTGGCGGTTCCGGCGGCACTCCCGCTCGACCGGAGCGTGGGCGTCCGTTCCGGCAGCCACCTCGACCGGTCGCACGAGTCCGACTCGACCGCCCTCAGGGTGACGAACCTCACCTGCACGATTCCGGGAGCCGACGGTACCGACCTGCGTCTGGTGAGCGACGTCTCGTTCGAGCTCGAACGCGGCAGGACGCTCGGCATCGTGGGTGAATCTGGGTCGGGAAAGTCGATGCTCGTTCGCTCGATCATGGGCATCGGCCCACGAACGACGACGGTCTCGGGCTCCGTCGAGCTCAACGGGACCGATCTGATCGGCATGCCCCGCAAGCTCCGCCGCAAGCGCCTGGGTCGCGAGATCGCCATGGTGTTCCAGAACCCGATGACCTCACTGAACCCGGTGGTCAAGGTCGGCCGGCAGATCTCCGAGGGCCTCCGCGCCCACCACGGCCTCAACCGGCACGACGCCCGCCAGCGCACGATCGCCCTGCTCGGCGATGTCGGCATCCCCGAGCCCGAGCGCCGGCTCTCCCAGTATCCGCATCAACTGTCCGGTGGGATGCGTCAACGTGTCACGATCGCCGCCGCGCTGGCGAGCGACCCCGACGTGCTGATCGCCGACGAGGCGACGACGGCACTCGACGTCACGGTGCAGAAGCAGATCCTCGTGCTGCTCGGGCAGATCCAGGAACAGCGGAAGATGGCCGTCATCATGATCTCCCACGATCTGGGTGTCGTGAGCGGACGTACCGACGACCTGATCGTGATGTACGGCGGGCAGGTGGTCGAATCCGGCCCGACCCGCGACGTGTTCCGGCGTCACTCCCACCGCTACACCGAAGCCCTGCTGCGCGCGGTGCCCTCGTTGGAGAGCGAGCCGCACGGCCACTTCGCGACGATCGCCGGCTCGCCTCCGCAGCCGACGGCCGACTTCGTGGGCTGCCGCTTCGCCCGGCGCTGCGGCGAGGCCACCGACGAATGCCGTGAGCAGACGCCGCCCTGGGTCACCACGGCCACCCCAGGGCACGGCCACCGCTGCATCCACCCGGCGGAGATCTCTCAGCAGCCCCGCGTCGACGAGGGTCTGGCGCGATGACCGCCGTCGCAGCCACGACCGCCGGGCCGGTCGCCACCCCGTCCGGCGAGCAGCACGGCGAACCGGTGCTCGAGGTCCGGAACCTCGTCCAACGGTTCAAGGTGGGCCGGCGCTACCTGGAAGCCGTGTCGTCGGTGTCCTTCGACATCCGCGCCGGCGAGACGCTCGGCCTGGTCGGTGAGTCGGGTTGTGGCAAGTCGTCCACCGGGCGCGCCGTCCTCCAGATGCCGCGGCCGACCGCCGGGTCGGTGCGGCTGGCCGGGCAGGAGCTGACCGAACTGTCGGGCGAACGCTTGAAGGAAGCGCGGCGCCGGATGCAGCTCATCTTCCAGGACCCCGTGTCGAGCCTCAATCCACGACGGCAGGTCCGCGAGATCGTGGGCGAGGGCCTGTCGATCGTGGGCGTGCCCAAGGCGGAGGTCGAGGCCAAGGTCGAAGCGATGCTCGCCCTGGTGGGTCTCGACGTCTCGATCATCGGCAAGCGTCGGGCCCACCAGCTGTCGGGTGGACAATGCCAACGGGTGGCGATCGCCCGGGCGCTCGTGATGCAGCCCGAGGTGCTGGTCTGCGACGAGCCCGTCGCGTCGCTGGACGTCTCGATCCAGGGACAGGTGCTCAACATCCTCGAGGACATGCGCCAGCAGTTCGGCCTCGCCATGCTGTTCATCTCCCACGACCTGTCCGTGGTGCACAACATCTGCGACCGCATCGCCGTGATGTACCTGGGCCAGATCGTCGAGGTCGGGCCGAGCGTGGCGATGACCCGCTCGCCCCGCCACCACTACACCCGTGCGCTACTCGATTCCGTCGCCGTCGTGGACCCCGAGGCCGAGGTCGACGACCGGTTGCTGGCAGGGGAGATCCCGTCGCCCCTCGACCCGCCGTCGGGCTGTCGGTTCCGGGGACGATGCCCGCGGGCCGAAGCCCGGTGCGCCGACGAGCCACCCCCGCTCGTCGAGATCGAGGCCAATCGCTTCGTCGCCTGCCACTTCCCCCTCGACGATCCCGGCGGATCCTCTCCCGTGCCGGTGACCATCGGCGCCTCAGCGCCGCGAGCCTGACGCCGGCGCGGCGACGTCTCGATCGCACCTACGTGCCACGCGTCAAACGATCGGTGCGTCGACGCCGCAGACGTCGGCGCGCGCCATCGCCGTCCCGGCGACCATCGCCCGCAGCTTGGCCACGGCGATCGCCGATGGCACGTGGCGCAGACCGCAGTCGGGATTGACGGTCAGACGATCGGGCGTGACCACGTCGAGTGCCCGGTGGATGCGTTCGGCGACGAGGCCCGGCGACTCGACCACGTCGCTCTTGACGTCGATGACGCCGAGTCCGAGTCCGCGGTCCCACTTGTGACGCCCGAAGAGCTGCAGGTCGGCGTCGCCCTTCCGGGCGAACTCGAGGGCCAGTTGATCGATGTGGGCGTCGAGGACGGCCGGGAACAGGAAGTCGTAGTGGCCCTCCCACATCGGTCGGGCGTAGCGATTGCCGTAGCAGACGTGGAGTACCCGAACCGCGTCGACGCCCTCCATGACCGTGTTGACGCCCTCGATCGCCATCTCGACGTCCTGGGGGTAGCCGGCGAGGAACGGTTCGTCGATCTGCACGACGTCCGCCCCGAGCCGGGCGATGTCGCGTGCTTCGGCGTTGAGCGACTCGCCGAGGGCCCGCACCAACGCCGCGCGGTCCCCGTAGGCGTCGTCGGAGATTCGTCGCGAGAGGGAGTATGGGCCTGTGATCGAGAACTTCACCGGTCGATCGGTCTGCTCCCTGGTGAACAGCACGTCGGGGCCGAGGCCGAGACCGGCGGCGTCGAGCACGGGGAGGGGATGGGTGACCCTGGCCTCGAAGTAGTCGAAGGAGTTCGACTTCGACGTGTGCGGGATCTCGACGCCGGGGACGCGGGTGAGGAAGTAGTCGACGTCGTTGTCGCGGCGTTGCTCGCCGTCGGTGACGATGTCGATCCCCGCTCGTTCTTGATCCTTGATCGCCGCCTTGACGGCGACGTCGTGGATCTCTCGTAGGTACTGGCTGCTGATCCGACCCTGGTAGTGATCGGTCCTGAGTCGTTCCAACCACTCCGGGACCGAGTGGGAGCCGACGACGGCGGTCGGCATCAACAAGGTCGCCGGATCGATGCGGTGCGCACGCTCAGTCATGGAGGCTGGCGGTCAGCGTCGTGATGCTGCTGCGAGCACCGTGTCGGAAGGGGGTGAACGTGACGTCGACCGCATGGCGCCGGCCGATCTGTCGGAGGAGCGGGCCGTTGACCCAGTTGACGACGGATCCGTCGTACTTGCCGGGACCGTGAAAGCCACTGTGGTACTGCTCGGCCGACTCCACGAACAGGTCGAGGCACTGCAAGCGGCCGAAGGGGTGCAGCAACGGCAGCGTCCCGGCGAAGCTGGCGACCGCGCCGTTGTTGACGTGCAGGCGGACGTCGCCGTCGGCGTCCAGTTGCGGCCGGAGGTGCTCGCCGGACAGGCCGGGAGCGATCTCGTACGCGTCGAGGCCTTCGAGTGGCACGTACCGTTCCTCCAGTCGCACCGCCCCCCAGCACTCTCGCCAGAACCCGACCGCGTCACCGACCGACGGGAACTGTGCCGGCATCGCCTCGCTCAGCAGTTCGGGGCCGAGCCGGAGGAGCTTGTCGACCAGGCCCGGCACGGCGTCGGGCGATGACGACACCTCAGCAGCGAGGCGGGCGGCGGCGTCGTCGGCGATCCACGCCCGAACCTCGACCTGGTGCACGCGGCCGCCGATCCGGGCGATCTCGTCGCTCGGCAGGTTGTCGTACACGTTCGACACGTACACCAGGAACGCCTTGTGGCGGAGGAACCCGAGCGCGGAGAGCGGCCTCGTCGCGTCGACGACCATGGCGCTCGTGTGCGCAGCGTGGCCGGCGACCGCCGCCTCGGCGCGTGCGAGCACGTGCGGCGAGTAGTCGCACAGGATGTAGTGCAGCCGGCGGTAGTAGTCGCGACCGTGGGCTCGATCGAGCGTCACGAACTCGTCGAGCCAGGTCCTGGCCTGGCCGCCGTTGCCGACCCCGAGCTCGACGACGTACAGCTCGTCGGGCAGGGCGTTGCGGGCGTCGAGCTCGTCCCACACACGGAACAGTGCGTGGATCAGCTCGTGGACGGCGGTGAGGTTGCGCGCGTCAGTGGCCCCGCCCGGCAGGGCGCGCTCGTACTCGCGGCCGGTGGCGGCCTCCCAGTGGCCGAGCGCCTGCCAGTACAGGGCGTTGAACCGCCAGATGCAGCTCGTCCGCCCGGCCGTCCACGGCTCGAGGTAGATCCCCCGCCGCAGTCGGCCGCTGCGCAGTCGCGCCAGGGCGGCGTGGGTCGCGGCCTCGACATCGACGTCCTCGCTGCGCCGCAGGTCGACGGCGATCTCGATCATCGCCGGCCCGGCGTCCTCGCCGCTGGCGGCCGGGTGCGCCAGCACGGGGCGGATGTCGACGACATCGCGGAAGTTCGACTTGTACTGGATCCAATCGCACACCAATCGGACGTGGGTGAGGTCCACAGTGTCGCCGGCGAGGGCCGAGAGCATCTGCGCCAATGGTGCGGTCACGTCGAGCGGCTCGGCGCCCCGCAGCTTCTGCACCGGCCGCACGTCAACGCGCATGCCGGACCACCTCCGCCCGTGCCGGGCCGGCGCCGTGGCCGACCTCTCGTTCACGCCGGGGAGGGACGCCGGCGGACTCGAGGATCTCGGGCACCCCGTGCTCGTAGGCGAACGCCATGACGTGCACGCCGGCGACGCCATCCACCGCGCGGAGCTCTTCGATCGTCTCGGCGCACGCTCGTACGCCTTCGGCGGCGACGCGGTCCGACGTGACGCCGCGCAGCCGCCGTTCGAGCTGCTCGGGCACCGAGACCCCGGCGACGTGCCGCTGCATGTGATCGAGCGCCGCCAGCGAGCGGATGGGGCCGACGCCGGCGAGCACGGCGCAGCGCTCGAGCACGCCGAGGTCACCGAGCTCCGCCACCCACCGGCGGAACCGGGCCACATCGAACACGAACTGGGTCTGGACGAACTCGGCGCCGGCGGCCACCTTCTTGGCGAGCCGGCGCGCCCTGAGCCGAGCGGGTGGGGCGGTCGGATTCTCGACCGCCCCGATGAGCCAGTTCGGAGCGGGCTCGACGGCGCGTCCCGACAGGAGGCGGTGCTCGTCACGGAGCGTGCGGGCCGTCGCGATCAGCTGGACGCTGTCGAGATCGAAGACGGCCTTCGCCTCGGGGTGGTCGCCGGCTGAGGGGAAGTCGCCGGTGAGGAGCAACACGTTGGGGATCCCGACGACGGCTGCCGAGATGAGATCGCTCTGGAGCGCGATGCGGTTCCGGTCGCGGCAGGTGAACTGCATCACCGGCTCGACGTCTTCGGCGGCGAGGAGCAACGAGCCCGCCCAGCTCGCGACGCGCACGAACGAGCTCTGGTTGTCGGTGACGTTGGCGGCGTCCACCCACTCGCACAGATGCCGCGCCTTGCGGCGAAGGTCAGCGGGGTCAGCGGAGCGCGGGGGACCGACCTCGGCCGTCACGGTGAAGGCGCCCGAGCGCAGCGAGCGACGAAGACGCCCCTCCACGGGCGGCGCCGGTCCGGGGCTCACGGCGGACCCCACAGGTCGTCGTCGCGGCCCTGCCAGTAGTTGACCCAGGAGCTCTGTCCGCGGCTGCGCTGATCGATGGGGTGATGGAGGAGGTCGAGGTCCCCGACCCGTCCGCTGCGCTCACACCGCTCGAAGGCGGCGACCCACACGCATTGGACGCCGGGGAAGACCTCGCACGTGCCGTCCGCGCGCACACCGCCGCACGGGCCGTTGCGCATCTCCTTGGGACACGTCATGGGGCACGCGTACCCGGTCGCCGGCAGCGCGCACTGGCCGCACATCTTGCAGCCGAAGAGGGAGGACTTGACCGTGGCTTCCGCCGCGGTGAAGGCACGGTACGGGCGCCGGTGGCGCTCGAGCCACCGGGCGAGGGATCGCCAGGCCGGGTTGGGACGGAGCAGTCGCTGTAGCGCGTAGGTCGTCCGAGCCCCGATGGGCGGGACGACCGGCGGCGACGCATGATTCGGTTGCTGGCGTTCGCGCGTGTCGGCGGGCACGGCTCACCTCCCTCCGCGATCCTGTCGTCAGTCCGGCTCGTAGAATCCTATCAGATCGCACCGCCCCAAGAGTGAACCGCTAGGAATAGCGGGCTTGCGCCGGCATTGTGCGGTGACCGATCATATATTGCACCTATGACTGAAGCATCTCGACCTGCGACGAGCGGCCTGGTGGCCGCGCGCCAACTGCGGATCCGGCCCGGGCTGCGCGGCCCGGCCGAACCGACCCTCGGCACGTGGGTGAAGCTCCCCACGTTGGAGACCTTGGAGCTGATCGCCGATGCCGGCTTCGAATTCGTGGTCATCGACATGGAGCACAGCCCGCTCGGACTCGAGACGGTGTACCAGCTCGTCTTCGGCGCCCAGGCCCTGGGGATGGCCGCCCTGATCAGGGTCGCCGACCGGTCGGGCAGCCTCTACCAGCGGCTGCTGGACTCGGGGGCCGACGGGATCCTCGTGCCCCAGGTGTCCACGGTCGAAGAGGCCGAGGCGGCGGTTGCCGGGATGACGTTCGCCCCCGCCGGGCGGCGCGGGCTGGGCGTGACCGCCCGCGCCGGGCGGTGGGGGCTCGCCGGGCTCTCGGGATACCTGGCGACGGGGACCGACATCGTGAGGGGCGTGCAGATCGAGGACATCGGCGCGCTCCGCGACCACGAGCGCTTTCTCGAGGTCGACGGATTGGACGCCGTGTTCCTCGGGATGGGGGACCTCACCGTGTCGTCGGGGCGTTCGGCCGACGACCCAGAGATCAGCGAGTTGACCGACCGGCTGATCGCCGCGACCCGGGCGCGCGGCCTGCCGTGCGGGACGGCCGTGGGCGACGTGGCCGGGGCGGTGGCGGCTGCCGAGCGTGGCTTCTCGTTCGTGATGGTGAGCAACGACACGTCGATCTTCGCAGCGGCGGTGTCGGCGCTCGGGAGCGACGCGATCGCGCGACTGCACGGCTGATTCCCTGCAGATGTCCCGACTCGTCGATATGATATGAAGATCGACTCGGTCGGTCAGCGTCCGGGCTGTCTTGCAGGAGGAATGCGGTCATGAGTGCGTCCAAGGTCTCTCCAGCCCCGGCCAGCACGCGGCAGGCCTCGAAGACGGACTTCGCGTACGACCGGATCCTTGCCAGCATCCTCGACGGGACCTACGCGCCCGGGAGCCGCCTGGTGCTCGACCGGATCGCCCGCGATCTCGAGGTCAGCACCCTCCCGGTGAGGGAGGCCATCCGCCGGCTCGAAGCCGAGGGCTACGTCCACTTCCAGCAGAACGTCGGCGCGACCGTCATCGCGGTCGACGCCGAGTCGTACGTCCAGGCGATCGAGACGATGGCGGTGCTGGAGGGCGCGGCCACCGGCCAGGCCGCCTCGAGGCTGACCGCCAGCGACCTCCGGGAGGTCGAAGCGTACAACGAGGCGATGGCGCAGGCGCTCGACCGCCTCGACGGGCAGGGATATGCCGTCGCTCACGACGCGCTGCACGCGGTGCTCATCCAGCCGTGCCCCAACGCCCACCTCGTCGACGTGATCACCAAGGAGCGGGCCCGGCTGCGCCGGGTGCGCACGTCGATTCTCGGCTTCGGCGCCAGCGGTGGCCGCCAGGACATCGCCGATCACGTCCGGCTCGTCGAGATGATCTCGTCGGGAGCCTCCGAGGCCGACATCGAGGACTTCGCCCGAGCCCACCTCGAGCGCTCCGCGGCGTCCCTGCGCGCCGCCACCGGTTCGCACGACTGAGTCGCCGTCGGCGAGACGCCGGCCGCTTGAACGCCGTGCCAAGATCCTATACGATCCTGGCATGAGCAGGTTCGACCGATGAGCTTTCGCGCGGTGTTCTCGGGGCCGCCCGACACCGTCGAGGAGAGCGAGTTCCATCGCTGGTACGACGATCACCTCGACGAGATCCTGGCTCACGATGGCTTCCTCGAGGCGCGCCGGTACTCGATCGAGGCGGTGGAGGGGAGCGCGGCCCCGGCCAACTACCCCTTCGCCAGCTTCTATCGCATCGACGGGGACCCTGAGGCGACCAACATGGTCGTGCGCGGGGCGGTCAGCGCCGGCGAGATCGTCCATCCGTCGTGGTTCCCGCTGCCGAGGTCGTCGTGGGCGTTCTACCCCCTCGACGAGGACGAGCTCGATGCCCTGCCCGACTCGTTGATCATGGTCATGGCCGATTCGGGCGCCGTCGCGGACGAGGCGCTCGGCGGGTGGTACCGCCAACACGTCGGGGCCGGGCCGACGCCAGGGCGCGAGGTGCTCTACCGGATCGTCCCGTCCACCGTGGACGAGGCCGCACCGCCGTCCACCGCCACCATGGCGAGCCTGATCGTCGGTGACGCGCCGCCCGACGCCACCGGTGTGCCCGGTGACGTCGTGGTCCTCCGGGCCGTCGCACTCGGTCCCGGAAAGACCCCCTGAACGTCTGCCCGACGGGCTGACCCTCGTGCAGATCGAGTTCCTACCCACCGACGACGACCAGATTCCCGACGCGGTACGCGACCGGGTGCTCGCTGTCCTCGCCACGGCTCACGACGACGTGGTGACTCATCTCCCTGCGCTGTCACCGAGATATCTCGTGACCGTCCGCTACGACGAGCGCACGAACGTGCACACGGAGGAGATGGGGCGACTGGTCACGCCCTACTGGCTCGACTGGGTCGTCCACCCGCGCGGCGTGCGATCGCCATTGGAGATCGTCGACGAGCACCTGCGCGCGTCGTTCGTGCACGAGACCCATCACGCCGTGCGCGCCCAGTTGATCTCGGCGACGAAGCCCCACCCGGTCGGACCGGAGAACGCCGTCGAACGGTCACTGCTGGTGCCCGCCCGGACGCGGCGGATGGTGCAGATCGCCGTCGAGGAAGGCCTCGCCTCCCGTTTCGAGCACGACCTCTGTCCGGGGCGACCGCGGTTGCTTGCCGCTCCCGGCGAGCCGGTGGAGGAGTGGACCGACGAGCTGATCGCTCTCGGCGACGGCGACTACTTCGAGTGGTTCTTCGATCACCCGTCCGGCCGGCGTCACGTCGGCTACAAGGTCGGTGCCCACCTCGCGGACCGGGCGATCGAGCGCACCGGGCGCTCGGCCGCCGATCTCGTCGCCGTCGAGGTCGACGACCTCTGTCGCCTCGCCGGGTACTGACGCCGCCCACGGGTGCGGCGGCGGTCAGGGGGCGGCGGGCTGGAGCAACGGCGACTCGGGGTCCCGGTCGCGGAGGACCGCTTCGAGCACCCGGAGGCCTTCGTTGGCGGACGGGATGCCGCAGTAGAGCACGGCGTGGAGGCAGACCTCCCGCAGCTCACGCTCCGTCACGCCGTTGGCGAGGGCGCCGCGGATGTGGATGTTGAGCTCGTGGGGACGCCCCAACGCGACGAGCATGGCCACCGTGATGAGGCTGCGGTGCCGTCTCGAGAGTTCGTCGTCGCGTGTCCAGATGTCGCCGAAGCACCACCGGGTCACGATCTCCTGCATCTTGTCGGTGAGCTCGGTCGTCGACTCGGTCTGCTGCTCGGCGCCGGCACTGCCGAAGATCTCGCGGCGCACTCCGAGGCCGCGGTCGTACTCGTCATCACGGATCATCGATGGTTTCCCCTGTCTCGCTGGATGTCGCGTCGTGGGCGGCGGCGGTCACGTCGAGGCGTCAGCCGGCCGTCAGCTCGATGTCCCACCACGCCTGGTGGGCCTCAGAGTGGTCGCGCGCTCCGCCCAGCCTGCTCTCGGCGTCGCGCCACCTCGCGTGCATCAACTCGGCGGTCGGGGCGTCGACCTCGACACGCTCGGCGAGTGACGCGGCGATGGCGACGTCCTTGGCGAGCAGGCCGAGCCCGAAGCCCGTCGCGTATGCCCCGTTGACCACGTGGTGTTCGAGCACCACCTCGCTCTCGAAGCTTCTGCCCGTCGAGGCGTTGATGGTCTCGACCATCGTCTTCGACGCGAGTCCGAAGGCCCGACCGATGGCGAGCGCCTCGGCGGTGGCCGCGTAGTTGGCGGCGCCGACGAAGTTGTTCAGCGCCTTCATCGCGTGGCCGCTGGCCAGCCCTCCACACGCGAACCGCCGCGCCGGATCGCCCAGCACGTCGAGGAGCGGGACGGCCCGGGCGATCGCGTCGTCGTCGCCGCCCACCATGATCGACAACGTGCCGTCGGTCGCCCGGACCAGGCCGCCCGAGACGGGTGCGTCGACGACACCGATCGACCGGGCGGCGAGGGTCGCCGCCAGCTCGAGGGTGTCGGTCGGCGCCGACGAGCTCATGTCGACCACGAGCGATCCGGCGGCCATGGCGCCGGCGATGCCGCCCTCCCACTCGAGCAGCACGTGGCGAACGACGCTCCCGTCGGGGAGCATCGTGATCACCACGTCGGCGTCGGCGAAGTCGGCGGGTGACGATGCCCCGCGGCCGCCGTGGTCGTCGAGGAAGCGCTGTTGGACGCTGTCGTCGCTGTCACGCACGGTGAGGCGGACGCCGGCGGCGGCGAGGTTGTGGGCCATCGGCCAGCCCATGCGGCCGAGTCCGACGAAACCGACCCGCAGGTCGGCAGCCGCACGGGGAGCGCCGGAGTCGGGTGGGCGAGGGATACCGGCGTCAGGTTGGGAGGTCATGACGATGCGGCGGCGAGGTGACCGTCAGCCGTCGCCGGGCCGGCGGATCATGCACAGGTCGCCGGTGCCGCAGTGCTCGCGGACGTGACGCTCGATCGCCCGCGACCCCGCACCCGCCTCGATCAACGCGACGAGCTGTTCGTGCGCCTCCACGGTCGCGCCGGGGGCGCAGGCGACCTCGGACGCGCTGCGAGGCTCGAGCGATCTCGATTCGTCGCGCAACAGCGCCAGCAGGTGCTGGTTGGGACACTTCCGGCGGAACACAGCGTGGAACCGAGCGGCCGATTCCACAGCGCCCTCGTAGTCGTGGGCGCCCAGCTCGGCGGCCATCTGGTGGTTGACGGCGCGGACCTCGGCGATGTCGTCGGTGGTGAACAGCGGGGCGGCGAGGGCCGCGGCCGCGCCCTCGAGGATGGCCACGGCCTCCTGTACGTTGGCGGGGTCGGTCGTCAGTTCGAGGTGCCACGAGTGACGTCGCGTGCGGGACCCGCCACGGCTCGTCCGCCGCGTCACCTTCGAGATCCCTGGGGTCAGGCTCTGTTCCAATCCGGTGCTCCTCTCGCTGTCCGTGCCTGGGTCATCGATCACGCACCGGGGACGATGCGCACGCGACTGATCCAGTCGCCGTCGCAGCTGAAGTACCCCCAGAAGGTCGCGCCACCAATCTGACACGATCATTTCGCGATCCCGAAATTCAACGGACCACGACGGAATCGTAGGTAGCCCTCCAAATGAGCGTCAACAAACTATTTCTTTCGTGCGCGGCAGGAGACTCTTATGAACGGAAGAAAGGGTGCGTCTGCTACGAATGGGCCCGATGGCGTCCGCATCGTCCGCATCGTCCGCATCGTCCGCATCGTCGGGTCGGCCGGCCCCGCCGCCCTGGCCGGCGGCGCGCCTGACCCTCCTCGCCCCTGACCAACTCGACGCACCGGCGCGCCGGCTTCACGACGCCATCGCGGGCGGGTGCCGGGCCGGGGTCGGCACGGTGCCCATCGTCGACGACGCCGGCCGGCTGCTCGGCCCGTTCCGTGTGATGCTCGCTTCGCCGGAGGTCGGCGACGCCGTCCAGGCCCTCGGGGTGGCACTGCGGTTCGGCACCTCGCTCGACGCGCGTCGCCGCGAGCTGGTCGTGATGACCGTCGCCGGCGAGCTCGGCTCGGCCTTCGAATGGTGGGCCCACGAGCGCGCGGCGATCGCCGAGGGCATCGCCGACGACGTGCTCGACGACCTCCTCTCTGGTCGGCGACCGGCCGCGCTGGACGCGTTCGACCAGGAACTGGTCGCCCTGGCCCGGGTGCTCACACGTGAGCGCCGCCTCGACGATGCCCGGTTCCACGCCGCCCTCACCCTGCTGGGCGAGGAGGGGTTGGCCGAGCTCACGTGGCTGGTCGGCTACTACTCGATGCTCGCGCTGGCGCTCGAGGTCTTCGCGCCGGAGAACCCCCTCGTCGACGGCGTCAGCCGGTCGGATCGAGCTCGGCTCGCGCGCTGAGCGTGGCGATCGTGAACTCGGTGAAGCGCCGGGCACGCGCCGTCAACTGGGTGCCGACGGCGTGGGCGAGCACGATGTCGATGGTCGGCATCTGCTCGGCGATCGGCTTGGCGACCACCCGGCGGCCCTCGTACGTCCACTCGATCGGCGGTCGCTGGAGCAGCAGCGCGTAGCCGAGACCGCGACCCACGAGACTGCGCGCCAGCTCGAAGTTCTGGGTCGTGTGGCCGACCAGCGGCTCCACCCCGACGGCACTCACCATGCGTTGCCAGTTCTGCCGGCTCGGCGGGACGTCGAACAGGATCATCGGCTCGCTCGACAGGGACTCGAGCTGCACCTCGTCGTCGCCGGCGAAGCGATGGTCCGCCGGCAGCAGGACGTACGGCACGACCCGATCGACCACGACGTGGTCGAGGTCGGCGCCGAGTTGGTGGTCGTAGAGGAAGGCGACCTCGATCGCCCCCTCCCGAAGCGCTTGCTGCAGTTCAGGCTGGGGGTTCTCGGTGAACTCCAGCGTGACGCCTGGACACACCTGCTCGAACCCGGTCAACAAGGCCGGGATCAGGAGCGGGGCGAGCGTCGCGTAGCACCCGACGGCGAGCCGGCCGGTGAGCCCACCGCCCTCGAGGTCGGCCTGCTCCTGGAGTCCCTCGGCCTGCGAGAGGAGCGCCTTGGCGTCGGTGAGCAGGCGATCTCCGGCGGGGGTGAGCGTTGCGCCCTTCGCCCGGTTGCGGACGAGCAGCTTGACGCCGAGGCTGCGCTCGAGTTGGGAGATGGCGAGCGACAGGCCGGGCTGCGACACGTGGCAGAGCGCTGCCGCGCCGCTCATCGTCCCGGTCTCGGCGACCGCGACGAAATACTGCAGCTGACGCAGCGTGTAGTGGATCTCGCTCACGAGTCGATCACGGTAGTCCGGGCGCGACCAGAACCTGATCCTCCGACGATTGACGCGTATTGGACGCGTCACATTTGGTCATCAAATGTTTATCCACTGGATTTCATTGTTGATGCATCGACGACCTGCTCTTACCATCACGCCGAAGGTAGGTGGAGGAAGTGACGGGAGAGGGCTCAATGGGGACGGCGCACGGCGACTTCGCCGACTCGATCTCGCTCACCGACCTCTACGCCGATCCGTACCCGATCTACCGGACGTTGCGGGAGATCGCGCCGGTCGCCTGGGTTCCCGTTGCGGGCCGATACCTCGTGACTCGTCATCAGGACATCACCGCCCTCGAGAAGCAGCCGGAGATCTTCAGCGCGGCCGAGGACGGATCCCTCATGACCAGGGTGATGGGGCACACGCTGCTCCGCAAGGACGGCGACGCCCATCGCCGTGAGCGCGCGGCGGCCGAGCCCCCGTTACGTCCCCGGATCGTCGAGGCCCACTGGCGACCGAAGTTCGAAGCGAACGCCAACGAGTTGATCGACTCGTTCGTCGATCGCGGTGAGGCCGACCTGTTCGACGAGTTCTGCGGACCGCTGGCTGCCCGCAACCTGGCGATGGTGCTCGGACTGGACGGCGTCTCCGACATCGACATGCAGCGCTGGTCGCAGGCGATGATGGACGGGGGCGGCAACTATGCCGACGATCCGGAGGTGTGGGAACGGGCGCGGCGGGCCGGCGACGAGATCGACGCCGCCGTCGCCGACACTGTCGCCCGGGTCTCCCGAACGCCCGACGAATCGGTGATCTCGGCGATGATCCACGCTCCTGATCCCCTCGACATCGAGCAGATCCGGGCCAACGTCAAGGTCTTCATCGGCGGCGGCCTCAACGAGCCACGCGACTCGATGTCCGTGGCGATCTGGGCGGTGTTGACGAACCCGGCGACACGCGACGCGGTCGTGTCGGATCCGTCGCTGTGGCGATCGGTGTTCGAGGAGGCCATCCGCTGGGTCGCCCCGATCGGGATGTACCCCCGGCAGGTCGCGCAACGGGTGGAGCTGGGCGGGGTCACGCTGGAGCCCGGCTCGAAGCTCGGCATCTGCGTCGGCTCGGCGAACCGGGACGAGTCCGTGTTCGAGCGTCCGGACGAGTTCGACATCTTCCGACCGTCCCGGCCGCACGTCGCCTTCGGCGGCGGCCCTCACTTCTGCCTCGGAACATGGGTGGCCCGGGCGCAGGTCGCGCAGGTCGCCCTGCCCACCCTCTTCCACCGGATCGCGGACCTCGCCGTGTCCCCCCACGGCGAGGTCCGCCTCGGTGGCTGGGTCTTCCGCGGTCTCCTGACGCTGCCGGTCGTCTGGACGCCGAGCTGACCACGATGCCGTCCGTTCGCTACGTCCAACCCGACCAGACGGTCGTCACCGTCGAGGTGGCTGCCGGCACCAGCGTCATGATGGGTGGGGTCACCAACGGCGTCGACGGCATCGTGGCCGAGTGCGGCGGCTCGCTCATGTGCGCCACGTGTCACGTGTACTTCGCCGACGAGGCGCTGGTGGGTCTCGTTCCGATGTCGGAGTCCGAGGACGAACTGCTCGACTGCACGGCCGAGCCGCGTCGATCCACGAGCCGGCTCAGCTGTCAGGTCCCGGTCACCGCCGCGCTCGACGGGGCCACGGTCGTCGTCCCGTCGCGGCAGACGTGAGGTCGCGGTGATCCCGGCACCGGCGTTCGATCTCGGCGAACCGGGCACGTTCGAGTTCACGGCGCGACGCGCGTTCGACGGCCGGCGGCTCAACCGCTTCGCACTCGGCCTGCGCGATCCAGAGGCGCGGGCGGCGTTCCTCGCCGACGACGCGGCCGCGATGCGTGCCGCCTCGTTGACCGACCACGAATGCGACCTCGTCCGGGAGCGGGACTGGACCGGGTTGCTGCGGGCGGGCGGCCACCTGCAGGCGATCCTCAAGCTGGCGGCCACGGTGGGCGAGGACCTGTGGGACGTCGGTGCCCACACGGTCGGCTGCAGCCGCGACGAGTTGCGCGCCGCCTGCCCGCGTTGGGTCGACGGTCTCCCCGACGGGCAGCGCTGATGGCGACGGTCGTCGGAGGTCTCGGCATCTCGCACACCCCGTCGATGGGTGTCGAGCACGACGCCTACCGCCGCACGGGGGAGTTCACGCCACGCTGGCAACCCTGGTTCGACGGGACGCGTCGGCTCCGCGAGCTGCTCGCCGGGCTGTCCGCCGACCATCTCGTCGTCGTCTACAACGACCACCTCAACCACTTCGACCTCGACAACCTCCCGACGATCGCGATCGGCATCGGTGACACGTTCCCCCAGGCCGACGAGGGGTGGGGGCGGCGGCCGCTGCCCGACCTCGACGGTGACCCGGAGTGGGGGATCCACCTTGCCGAATCCCTCGTGGCGAGCGAGTTCGACCTGACCATCTGCCACGATCTCCACGTCGACCACGGCATCTACTCGTGGCTGCCGTATGTGATGGACGTGCCGTGGCCGACGCCGATCACGCCGATCGCCGTCAACATGGTCCGCGCTCCGCTGCCGACCGCCAACCGCATCCGCCAGCTCGGAGTCGCCATCCGGTCGGCCGTCGAGTCGGCCTCTCGCGCCGAGCGGGTCGTGGTCGTGGCGACCGGTGGCATGTCGCACCAGATCAGCGGCGGCCGCTTCGGCATCGCCAACGAGGGCCTCGACCGATGGTTCCTCGATCGACTCCCCGACGGATTGGAGGACCTGATGAAGATCCCCGTCACCGAGTACATGCGCGTCGGTGGGACCGAAGCCGCCGAGCTGTCTCTGTGGTTCGCGATGCGCGCCGCGCTGTCGGCCTCGGCGACGGCGGCGTACCGGTTCCAGACGTTCCCGTTCATCACCGGCTGTGGTGCGCTCTTGATGGTGGAGCCGTGATCGTGGCGGGCGACCGATGAAGCTTGGCACCGTCGAGCGCGGGGGCGTGCCGCGTCTGGCGATCTCGAAAGGCGATGCGGTGGCCGTCATCGACGACGACGACCTCACCGTGGCCGCGGCGATCGCCGACTGGACCGGGCTGCGACCGGTGATCGAGGCGCGTGCGGAGACGGCGCCGACGTACCCGCCGGAGGAGCTCGACTGGTTGCCTCCGATCCCGCGGCCGGGGAAGATCGTGTGCCTGGCGCTGAACAACAGCGCGAACAAGGACCGCATCATGAGCGGGCCCGAGCATCCGGCGACGTTCATCAAGCCGGCCACTGCGCTCCTCGGGCACCGCCGCACGATCGAGCTGAGGACCGCGTACGGGCGCGTCCATCCCGAACCCGAGCTGGCGGTGGTGATCGGCTCCGCTGGTCGCCAGATCGCGGCGACGGCGGCCGGCGAGCACGTCTTCGGCTACACGATCGTCAACGACCTCACGGCGCCGGCGATGCGTGGCGAGGACACGTTCCACTATCGGGCGATCCACCCGGGAGCGTCGCCGGACGAGGTGCGATACGTCGACACCTGGGTGAGCTACCCCGGTCGGTACAAGGGGACGGACGGCTTCTGCCCGATCGGGCCCTGGATCGTCACGCGCGACGAGATCGCCGACCCGCACGCCCTGACGATCAGCTGCCGCCACCGGGGGCATACGGTGACCGAGGACTCGACGGCGAACCTGCGCAACAAGGTTCCCGAGGTTGTGGCGTTCATCTCCGAGTACATGACGCTGGAGCCGGGAGACATCATCGCCATGGGCACCGCGCTGAAGGCGTCGGCCGGCGGCGGCCGGGCCGTCCAGAACATCGACCTCACGGCCACGGGCGGCCCGATCGAGGTGTCGATCGAAGGCATCGGCACGCTGACCAGCGAGGTCGCCACGATCGACGCCGGGTCACCGCCGTTGGCCAACGGGCGAGCAGCGGGATGAGCGCCTGCCTGCGGTGCACCGTCGAAGCGCATCACGCCGCGTTCGCCTGGTCGCTCGACCACGGCGATGTCGCCGGGCTGATGACGCTGTTCGGCGACGATGCCGAGTACGACAACGGCCGGGTCGTCCTCCGCGGCGCGGCCGAGCTGTCGGCCTGGTTCACGGCCAGGGCCACGGCGGTGCGCACGACCCGCCACGTCTGGAGCTCGCTGCGACTCGGTGACCATCTCGGCGACGGGGTCGTCACGGCGACCAGCGTGTGGACGTGCTACGCGGCCAACGGTCCGGCACCACACTGCACGGTCGGCGTGTCGTTGGTGGCCGACTTCGACGATCGGTTCGAGATCGGGCCCACCGGCGGCCTGCTGCTGCAACGGCGCCGCATCTCGGGCGTGTTCAGCGATCCGGCGCTGGCTCCGCCGGCGGTCCCGACGTGATGGCGGTACCCGGAGACCGAGCCGTGCCCGTCGGCCAGGGCGCGCTCTGGTGCGAGCGTTCCGGTCCGACGGCGCCCGACCTCGATCCGGTCGTGCTGATCCACGGCTTCTCGCTGGATCGTTCGATGTGGGCGCCCCAGATCGCCACGCTGGCCGAGCGGCATCCGACGATCGCCTACGACCTGCGCGGGTTCGGGCGTTCGACCCCGCCGCACCCCGGCTTCGACCACGCCGACGACCTGCTCGCGCTGCTCGACGCCCTCGATGTACGGCGCGCTCACGTCGTCGGCCTCTCGCTCGGCGCCAACGTCGCGCTGGCCGCGGCCGCCCGGGCGCCCGGCCGCGTGCGCTCGCTCGTGCTGGCGTCGCCGGGCCTCCCCGGCTTGCAGTGGCGGGGTGAACGCCCTCCCGACGCCGCGGCCGCCGTCGCCCGGGCCGAGGGCATCGAGGCGGCACGACTCTTCTGGCTCCATCATCCGCTGTTCGCGCCGGCGCGAGCGTCATCCGAGGTCCGCGGCGCCCTCGAGCGGATGGTCGGCGCGTTCGCCGGGCTGCAATGGGGTGACGGCCCCGCCAGCCGACCGCTGCCCGATCTCGTCGACGCGATCGCGTCGATCGAGACACCGGCCCTCGTGGTGTCGGGAACGCTGGACATCGACGGATACCGCGAGATCGCCCATCTCCTCGCCGCACGCCTGCCCGGCGCGTCGCTCGTCGAGATCCCTGGTGCCGGGCACCTCGTGTCGATGGAGCGGCCGGACGCGTTCAACGAGGCGGTGCTGGGCCACGTCGGCGGCGCCGCAGCAGCACGTGTCGATGGCGGTTGAGCGGACGGTCATCGTCGGGTCGGGGCACGCCGGCGTGGAGGTGGCGGCGTCGTTGCGGGACGGCGGCTACGAGGGCGAGATCCATCTCGTCGGCGAGGAGGTCGAGCTGCCCTACCAGCGCCCTCCGTTGTCCAAGCATCCGCAGCGAGCGGGTGACGCGACGATGCTCCCGTTGCGTCCGGCATCGTTCTACACCAGCAGGGCCGTGCACCGTGCGAGTGGCGAACGGGTCCTCCGGATCGACCGTCCCCATCGCCGCGTGCTCCTCGCCTCCGGTGGGCACCTGGACTACGAGCGGCTGGTGCTCGCCCTCGGGTCGAGCGCGCGCCGGCCGGCCGTTCCCGGAGCCGACGGTGCCCGCGTCCACGAGCTGCGTTCGTACTCCGACGCGTGCCGGCTCTGGCACGCGCTCGCCTCGGCACGTTCGCTGGCGGTCGTCGGCGGGGGCTTCCTCGGCCTGGAGTTCGCCGCCGCGGCACGCGCCCGGGGCGTCGCCGTCACGGTGATCGAGGTCGCCCCACGACTGCTGGCCAGCGCGGTGTCGGCGCCCGTGGCCGCGGTACTCGAGCGTGCCCATGTGCAGTCCGGTACCGATCTCGTCCTCGACGACTCGGTGAGTGAGATCGTCCGGCGCCGTGACACCCTCGTCGGCGTGACGACGGCGGCGGGCCGGCGGGTGCCCGCCGATCTCGTGCTCGTGGCCGTCGGGGCACAGCCGCGAACCGACCTCGCCGCGTCGGCGGGCTTGGCCGTCGACGACGGGATCCTCGTCGACCCCTCGATGCGCACGTCCGACCCGTCGATCTTCGCCGTCGGAGATTGTGCCCGGGTGCGGCACGCCGACGGTCGATCGCATCGCATCGAGTCGGTGGCGAGCGCGGTCGCCACCGCGAGGACCGCGGCCCGCTCGATCACGGGGGACGATCGGGTGAGGTCGTCGCCGCTGTGGTTCTGGAGCGAGCAGGGGGCCTCGATGTTGCAGATCGCCGGGATCGCCGGGCGTGAGGACGACGTGGTCGCTCACGTCGACACACCGGGGCAGATCACGGCCCTCCGCTTCCGGGGCGACGACCTCGTGTGCGTCGAGACCGTCAATCGTCCCCGGGACCACGTGCGGGCCCGCCGTCTCCTCGGCGACCGCGGGTCGGTTTCCGTCGACCGCAAAATGGTATACGATCTTCTCACCCGTCGGCCCGAACGCGCCGGTCTCGACGGATCCCGGGGATCTCGATGAAACGGAGTCTGTGATGGATGTTCGACCGCAGTTGTACGTCGGAGGCGAGTGGCTGACGTCGGGTTCCGGCGGGGAGTTCAAGACCACCGATCCGGCGACCGGCGAGGTGCTGGGAGTGGTGCCCGAAGCGGGGAGGGCCGAGGTCGACACGGCGGTCGAGGCGGCGAGAGCGGCCCTCGACGATCCGGCGTGGCGCGACATGCCGCCGAGCGATCGGGCCAAGCTGCTGTGGCGCATCGCCGAGCTGATCGACGAGTACGCCGACGAGCTCGCCGAGATGGAGACGCGGGACCAGGGGCAACTCATCGGCGTGGCGCGCGGGATCAACGTTCCCGGCACGGCCGAGCAATTCCGCTACTTCGCCGGGTGGGTCACCAAGATCGAGGGGACGACGGCGCCGCTGTCGATCCCGGGCACGTTCCACTACACGCTCCGCGAGCCGGTCGGCGTGTGCGCCCTGATCACGCCCTGGAACTTCCCGTTGATGATCGCCGCCTTCAAGCTCGCCCCGGCCCTCGCCTGCGGGAACTCGGTCATCATCAAGCCCGCCGAACAGACACCGCTCACCACCTATCGACTGGCGCAGATCTGTGAGCAGGCGGGCGTCCCCGCCGGTGTCGTCAACTTCCTGACCGGCGGACCCGAGGTCGGCCGGATGCTCACGAACCATCCGGGTGTCGACAAGGTGTCGTTCACCGGGTCGACCTCGGTCGGGCGGGAGATCATCGCCGCCAGTGCCGGCAACCTCAAGCGCGTGACGCTCGAGCTCGGCGGCAAGGCGCCGAGCATCGTCACGTACGACGCCGACATCGACGCCGCCGTGGGCGGCAATCTCGTCGGTTCGTTCTTCAACAGCGGCCAGGTCTGCGCCGCCTACAGCCGCCTGTACGTCGATCGGCGGCGCGTCGACGAGTTCGTGACCAAGGTGTCGGCCGGGGTGGGGGAGATGCGGCTCGGACCCGGCATCGAGCCGGAGAGCACGCTCGGTCCGGTCGTCTCCGAGCACGAGCTCCAGCGGATCGACGGTCTCGTGCGCAACGCCGTGACCGACGGCGCCGAGGTCGTGACCGGTGGCGGCCGGGCAGGCGGTGCCCTGTCGGGCGGCAACTTCTTCGAGCCGACCGTGTTGACGAACGTGACCCACGGGATGGAGATCGCCACGAAGGAGATCTTCGGGCCGGTGATGCCGGTGATCGCGTACGACGATCCCGAGGAGCTGGCGTCGCACGCCAACGACACCGAGTACGGCCTGGCCGCCTCGGTCTGGACCAAGGATCTCGCCACCGCTCACCGGATGGCGGCCCAGATCAAGGCCGGCTCCGTGTACGTGAACCTGCCGCCGATCCTCGACCCGGCCGCCGCCTGGGGTGGGTACAAGGCCAGCGGCTGGGGCAAGGAGATGGGGCACTACGCCATCGACGCCTACACGCAGGTGAAGGCGGTGTGGGTCGGGGTGTAGTCGGTGCGACCGGGCATCGGCGCTCCCTGTCCGATCAGTGACAGATCGTATATGATAATCACGACACGCTGGCGCACAGGGCGCCGCGGGATCCGGACCGAGGAACGAACAGGGTGAGCACATCGCAGGCCGCACTCGACGGCATCAGGGTCATCGAGATCGCCGACGAGCGTGCCGAATACGCCGGGTTGCTGCTGGCCGGCCTGGGCGCGGACGTCATCAAGGTCGAGCCGCCGCAGGGCAATCCCACGCGCCGGATCGGCCCGTTCTACGCCGACGAACCGGGCCCCGAACGGTCGCTGCACTTCTGGCACTACAACCGGGGCAAGCGCTCCGTGGTGTGCGACCTCGACGATCCCGCGGGTATCGCCGTCCTGGACGACCTGCTGGCCGGCGCCGACGTGCTCTTGGACGCCACCGATCGCGGCCACCTCGACGCCCGCGGGTTCGGCCGCGACACCCTCGGGCGGAGGCATCCCCAGCTCGTCGTCGCCCGGGTGACCCCGTTCGGCGACGACGGCCCGTGGGCCGACTTCAGGGGGTCCGATCTCGTCCACCTCGCGCTCGGTGGGGTCACCATGAACTGCGGCTACGACCCCCGTCCCGACGGGACATACGACCTCCCGCCGATCGCTCCGCAGATGTGGCACGCCTACCACATCGCCGGCGAACAGGTCGTCATGGGGGTGCTCGCCGCCCTCTTCCACCGAGGGCGAACCGGACAGGGTCAGGCGCTCTCGTGCGCCGTCCACGAGGCGGTGGCCAAGAACACCGAGCTCGACCTCATGAACTGGGTGATGCGCCGGCTGCCGCTGTTGCGCCAGACGTGCCGGCACGCCAACGAGACGGTCTCGACCTCGCCGACGATCCAGCAGACCAAGGACGGCCGCTGGATCCTGACGATGCTCATGGGCGGCCGCGACCGGGCGGCGCTCGCCGGGTTCGTCGAGCGACACGGCATGTCATCACCGCTGACGGTCGAGGAGGACACGACCGAATCGGCGCGCCAGATCCCGGGCAGCGGCGGCCTCGACGCCGAGGTGGCCGCGCGCCTGATGGACGTCGTCGCCCGGTTGGTGCGCAAGTTCACCTACGCCGAGTTCCCGTGGAACGAGGCGCAGGACGCGGGAGTGTTCTGCTCGCCGCTCCGGCGGCCCGAGGAGAACGTCACCGATCCCCACTGGATGGCGCGCCAGACGTTCGCCGAGGTGGAGCACCCCGAGCTCGGGCGGTCCTTCACGTACGTCACGAGCAAGTGGCTGTCGACGGCGACGTCCTGGCGGATCGGTCGCCGGGCTCCCTTGCTCGGCGAGGACACGGACGCCGTGCTCGCCTCACGATCGGATGCCGTCCGTCAACGGCCGACGCCGACCGACGTCTCAGCCGCGTCGTCGGGCCCCCGCCGCTCCCGGTACGGGCGCCCGTTCGCGCTCGACGGCATCCGCATCCTCGACTTCTCGTGGTTCCTCGCGTCGGCGGGAGGCACGCGCTTCCTGTCCGCGTTCGGCGCCGAGTGCATCAAGGTGGAGTGGGCCGCGCACCCCGACACCCGCATGGGTGCGATGGCGCCGGTCGGCGGCCGCCGTGCTCGCGAGGTCGCCACCGCCCCGCTGCCGGGGGTGGACGACGCCGACATGGGCGGTCAGTTCAACAACAAGAACGCCGGCAAGCTCGGCATCTCGCTCAACGTCCGTCACCCCGAAGGTCTGGCGATCGCTCGCCGTCTGGTGGCCATGTCCGACGTCGTCGCCGAGGGGTTCTCGCCCGGAGTGATGGATCGGTGGGGGCTGGGCTACGAGGCGCTCAAGGAGATCAAGCCCGACATCATCTACGCCCAGCAGTCGGGCATGGGGGCCCACGGGACGTACGGCCGCTTGCGCGCCGTCGGCCCGATCGCGGCCGCCTTCTCGGGCGTCTCGGAGATGTCGGGACTCCCGAGTCCGGCGATGCCGGCCGGATGGGGCTACTCGTACCTCGACTGGATCGGCGCCTACAGCTTCGCGACCGCGATCCTGTCCGCGTTGGTGCACCGCCAGCGCACGGGCGAGGGCCAGTGGATCGACGCGTCTCAGACCGAGAGCGGCATCTTCACGAGCGGCACGTCGATCCTCGACTGGACCGCCAACGGGCGGGCGTCGCAGCGGACCGGCAACCGCTCGCCGAACAAGCCGGCCGCGCCGCACGGGATCTACCGCTGTGCCGGCACCGACGAGTGGATCGCCATCGCATGCGGCGACGACGACCAATGGGAAGCGCTCGCCTCCGTCGCCGATCGGCCGGAGTGGTTGGCCGACGACCGGTTCTCCACGCTCGCCGCCCGAGTCGAGGCCCAAGACGTCCTCGACGCCCTCGTCACCGCATGGACCGAACAGCACGAGCGCTACGACCTGATGGAACGCCTGCAGCGCGCCGGCGTCCCCGCCGGTGTGTGCCAGACCGCGGCCGATCGGTGTGAGTCGGACCCGCAGCTCGCCCACCTCGAGTGGCTGACGGAGGTGACGGGAACGAAGATCGGCCGGTGGCCGGTCGCCGCCGTCCCGGTGAAGCTCGAGACCACGCCGGCCGACATCGGCGGCGTCCCCGACCGCGGCGCGCCGATCTACGGCGAAGACAACGAGTTCGTGTACGGCGAGCTGCTCGGCTTCTCCAAGCGGGAGATCGCCCGGCTCGCCGAGGAGCACGTCATCTGACCAGCGGGCGTTCCCGCGACAGGAGCACATCATGAACGATCCGGTGGCGCTCGACGCCGCGGAGCCGGTTGACCCCGGCGAGGCCCTCGACGGCAAGGTGGCGATCGTCACCGGTGCGAGCGGGGACGACGACGGACTGACGAACGGACGGGCTGCGGCGATCCTGCTCGGGCGCGCCGGCGCCGCCGTGGTCTGCGTCGGCCGGAGGTCCGGACCGGCCGAGCGCACGGCCGAGATGATCGAGGCCGACGGCGGCTCGGCGATCGCGGTGGCAGCCGACGTGGCCGACGACGACGACTGTGCCCGGGTCGTCCATGCGGCGATCGACGCCTACGGGCGCCTCGACCTGCTCGACAACAACGTCGGGATCCCGTTCACGGGCAGCGTGGTGTCCGCTCCGACCGAGGCGTGGACCCAGAGCTGGCAGGTCAACGTCGAGAGCATGGTGTCGATGAGCCGGCACGCCATCCCGGCGATGTGCCGGACGGCTGGTGGTGGGGCGATCGTCAACATCAGCTCGATGCGCGCTCTTCGTCCCATCGACGAGGCGCCGTACGCGACGACGAAAGGAGCGGTGATCTCGTTGACGAAAGCGATGGCGGTCGCCCACGGGCGCGACGGGATCCGGGTCAACTGCGTCGTGATCGGACCAGTGTTCACATCGTCCCCGCTCGGCCGCAGCATGACCGCCGAACAGCGCGAGCGCCGGCGCACGGCGTCGCTGCTCGGCATCGAGGGAACGTCGTGGGACACGGCCAACGCCGTGCGGTTCCTGCTCTCGGAGCGAGCCCGGTTCATCACCGGCCAGGTGCTGGCCGTGGACGGTGGCGTGGCTCTCACGTCGGCGGCGCGATGAGCATCCGGGGCAAGGTGGCGGTGGTCGGGATCGGCCACACCCCGCAAGGCGAGCTCCCAGGGCGCTCGGTGGAGGAGCTCTCGGTCGACGCCATCGAGCTGGCCCTGGCCGACGCCGGCCTCACGCTGGCCGACGTCGACGGGCTGATCGCGTGCAAGTCGGTGCAGGGGCTCGGCAACGATGTCGCGGTCGGGCCGCTGCTCGGCATCAACCCGCGGTACTCGCAGTGCCTCGACTACGGCACCTGCAACTTCTCGCTCCACCTCGCGGTGCAGGCGATCGTGACCGGCATGGCCTCGACGATCGTGCTCTGCTACGGCGCCAACGCCCGGTCGGCGAAGGTCGACTTCGGCGCCCCGGTCACGAGGACGACCGACCTGGCGACGGCCTCGGGGCTGGTGCACATCGCCGGTCCGGCGGCCCTCGCCCTGCAGCGTCATCGGCACCTCTACGGGACGACCGACGAGCAGTTCGGCTGGCTCGCAGTGGGGCAGCGGGAGTGGGCGGCGAAGAACCCCAACGCCATCTTCCGCGACCCGCTGACGATGGACGACTATCTGGCCATGCCATACCTCGTGGAGCCGCTGCGCCGCCCGGACGTGACGATGATCTCCGACGGGGGAGTGGCCCTCGTGGTCACGAGCGCCGACCGGGCCGCCGGTCTGCGACGGACGCCGGCCTACGTGATCGGCATGGCCGAGCAGTCGGGCATCCGCGGCGACCACACACCCGACAACCTGCTCCGCCCGTGGTTGCGCGACGCGGCGTCGTCGGTGTGGTCCGCGACCGGCCTCGGCCCGGCCGACATCGACGTGCTCTACATCCAGGATCCGACGGCGGTGTGGAGCCTGCAGATGCTCGAGTACTACGGCTTCTGCGGCATCGGTGAGGGTGGACCGTTCCTCGCCGAGGGCCACACTCGTCCGGGTGGCGACGTGCCGCTCAACACCAACGGCGGCCAGCTGTCGGAGAGCTATGCGTGGGGCTGGATGCACCTCGTCGAGGCCGTCCGCCAGCTGCGCGGCGAGGCGGGCGAGCGCCAGGTGCGCGGCGTCGGGATGGCGATGTACTGCTCGAGCCAGGCCTTCTCGAAGGCGGCGTGCTCGATCCTCTCCAACTCCAGGGATGCTTGAGATGAGCGACGACAACGAGCCGCAGCTGCTTCCCGACGTCGACGATCCGGTGGCGGCACCGTTCTGGTCCGCCGCTCGCGAGGGGCGCTTGGTCGTCCAGCGCTGCGACGGCTGCGGGGCCCTACGCTGGCCCCCGCTCGTCGGCTGCCCCGACTGCCGGTCGCGCGAGGCCACGTGGATCGCGGCGGCCACGACCGGGGTCGTCTGGAGCTACGCGACCTATCACCGTGCGTTGCACCGGGCCTTCGCCGCGGATGTGCCGTACTCGATCGCGGTGGTCGACCTCGACGGCGGGCCGCGGATCACCGCACGTGTCGCCGATCCCGATGATCGGCTGCGGGTCGGTGCGCCGGTCGTGGTGTCGTTCGAGCGCATCACCGACGAGATCACGATCCCGCGCTGGACCCTCCACTAGGCCGCACCCGGGTTGACCGTCTCCTGGTTCGGGGACGGGTCGGTTGAGGTCCATATCGGGCCCGAATCCGGGCTGTTGATCCTGTAGGCCTGATCATATACGATCTAGCCAACCGGCGCGTTCGGATCGCGCTGTCCACCGAGGAGTCGTGCCGCCATGAGTCAAGCCGCCAAGACCGAGCCCACGGTGTTCTCGTACGAGCGACCGGATCTGGGCGGACGGGCCAAGCGTCTCGTGGTGCTCGGTCGCACCGACATCAGCATCGGCGCCGTGCAGCTCGTCGACCGAGGTGGTGAGAACAACCTGCACTCGCACTCCCACCTCGACGGCTACTGGTTCGTCCTCGAGGGACGCGTCCGCTTCTACACGACCGGAGACGAGGTGATCGCCGATCTCGGCCGGTACGAAGGGGTCCTCATTCCTCGCGGATACCCGTACTGGTTCGAGTCGAGTGGCGACGTGCCGTTGGAGTTGCTCCAGTTCGAGGCGTCGGCCCTCGGCCCTGGGGCCGACATCACCAAGGATCGCGTCGATCACGAGCCGCTGAAGCAGGTCACGCTCGACCTCATGAGCGACCGCGTGGCCGGCCGGAACGCGGAGGGATGACCGACGCCGTCGCCGACGGACGCGACGCGCTCTCACCGCACCCGGTCGAGTCGTGGCGGCAGGGCGCGCTCGGGCACGTCCGGCTGTGCCGGCCCGAGAAGCGCAACGCCATCGACTCCCGGATGAGCGCGGAGGTGACCGCGGCCGTCGAACGCTTCGGTGGGGAGCGTGACTGTCTCGGCATCGTCCTCAGCGCCGAGGGTCCGGCGTTCTGCTCGGGGGCCGACCTTTCGGAACCGAGCCCGGCCGTCGACGAGTCGTGGACGTGGTCGGAGGCGCCGTCGGCCGTCATGCTCGCCGCCCTGGCCGCCTGCCCGATCCCGATCGTCGTCGCCGTGGAGGGCTGGGCCGTCGGCATGGGCCTGGCGATCCTCGGCTCGGCGGCCTACGTCGTCAGCTCGGCGGAGGCCCGCTTCTGGCTTCCCGAGGCGACGCTCGGCTACTTCCCCTTCGGCGTCGTCGCCTCGCTCCTCCCGCGTGTCGCGGCCGGCACGGTGACGGAGTGGGCACTGTCGGCTCGCCAGTTCGGCGCCGACGAGGCGCTCGCGTCCGGCCTCGTCACCTCGCTCGCCCCGGCGGGCAGCACCGCCGCGGCCGCCGCCGAGCTGTTGGCGAGGTTCGAGCCACACGGCCGGGACGTGGTCGAGTCCGCCATGGCGTTCCTCCGCGAGAGCCATCGTGCCGCCGCCGTGTCCGATCTCCTCGAGTGGTGTGGCGAGCAGATGACGGCGCACGTCCGTGCCGCCGACCACGAGGGCTGAGCTCGTCGAGCGATGGCACCGGCCCGCTCAGCGGGCGGCATCGACGGGGGCGAAGCGGTACAGCGGTGGACCGTCGACGCGGGGGACGTAGCGCACCTCGACCCGCTGGCCGATGTGCACCTGCTCGGGGGGACACCCGACCACGTTGGAGATGATGCGCGGGCCCTCGTCGAGCTCGATGTAGGCGATGACGTACGGCACGGCGGCGTCGAAGGGCGGGCCCGCCTTGGCGGCGATCGTGAACGAGTACACCGTCCCCGTTCCGCTGGCCTCGAACCAAGGGACGTCGCGGGATCCGCAGGCGGGACAGAACGGCCGCGGATACCACGGTACGTCGCCACACTGCTGGCACCGGCGCAGCAGGAACCGTCCCTCGCCCAGCGCCTGCCAGAACTCGGCTTCCTCGTCGCCGACGACCGGGTCGGGTGTCGGCAACTCACGTCCGGTCATGACGCCCGTCCGAGCACGAGTGTCGCCCCCGAGCTGCGGGTGCCCAGCCGACCGCCGGTGCCATGGACGAGCGCCAGCTCGCAGTTGGGCACCTGCACGGCCGGAGTGGCCTCGCCGCGGAGTTGGCGGACCGCCTCGATCATCCTCGGCATGCCGCCGCGGCCGCCGGGGTGGTTGTTGCACAGCCCGCCCCCGTCGGTGTTGAGGGGGAGTCGTCCGTGGGGAGCGAGCAATCCGCCGTCCATCACGAACGGGCCGCCCTCGCCCTTGGCGCAGAAGCCGAGATCCTCGAGCGTCGTGATCACGGTGATCGTGAACGAGTCGTACACGGAGGCGTAGTCGATGTCGGCGGGTGTCACGCCCGCCGACTCGAAGGCGCGGGGGCCGGACCAGGCCGCAGGGGCGAAGCTCAGGTCGGCGCGCCCGCGCTGCGCGTTCTTGTGCGCTTCGCCGTGGCCGAGCACGGCGACCGTCGATCGCGGCAGGCTTCGCGCGATGTCGTCGTTGACCAGGACGACCGCCCCGCCGCCGTCGGTGTTCATGCAGCAGTCGAGACGATGCAGGGGCGAGCTCACGATGGGCGAGGCGAGCACGTCGTCGACCGTGACCAGGTCGGGGAGCGCGGCATGCGGGTTGTGCTGGGCGTGACGTGACGCCGTGACCTTCACCTCGGCCAGTTGCTCGCTCGTCGTGCCGAACTCGTACATGTGGCGCATGGCCACCATCGCGTAGTTGTGCACGGTGTGGGTGATCCCCCACTGCTCCTCGAACGGTGCCTCGGGACCGGGCGCCGTCCGGGGCCGAACCGTGGACCACCGGCTCGCGGCACGGTCGGCCATCGTGATCAACGCGACGCGGCACTGTCCGGTGGCCATCGCTGCGGCCGCGTGGGCCACCTGCGAGAGGTAGGTCGCGCCGCCGATCTCGCTGCTCACCGCGACGCCGGCGTCGAGACCCAGGTACTCCACCATCGACAGCGGTCCCGAGCCTGGCGCCGACGAGTCGCAGTAGTAGGCGTCGACGTCGCGCAACGTCAGCCCGGCGTCAGCGAGGGCGTGGAGGGCGACCTCGGCGTGGAGCTCGGCGACCGACCGGTCGGGGAGCTTGCGGCCGGGGTGCTCGTAGACGCCGGCGATGTGGGCGTGGCCGCGGATCGTCATCGGGCGGGCACGGCGCCGAGCATGCTGACCCACCGGGCGAAGTAGGGACCGAAGTCCTCGATGTCCTCCATCGGGTAGTGGCCGATGCCCTCGAGCAGCTCGAAGTGGGCGCCGGGAATCCGCGCCGCGGTGTCGCGCACCTTCTCCCAGGGCGAGAACGGATCGTCCTTGCCGGCGACGACCACCATCGGGCAGGTGATCCTGGCCAGTTCGTTCCAGAGCTTGAGGGCGGCCATGCCCGTGCCGTCGGCGAACGTCACGTTCCAGTCTTCGCGGCAGTGCATCAGGGCGACGATCTCGCGTCGCTCGTCGCTCACGGAGCTCCCACACGACTCGAGCCCGCCGTAGTAGCTGCGGTCGCGGATGCTCGGTGATCCCGAGTCCTCGAGGCGCAGCGGTCGCGGGGTGGCATGCCCCATCGCGACGGCGTCGGCGGCCGCCATGGCGATCGCCCCGACGATCGGCCGGCGCGCGCTCGTCACCATCTCCATGACGATCGTGCCGCCGATCGAGCAACCGAGGAGGTACGGGTCCTGCATGTCGAGCAGGTCGAGCACGCGGGTGCACCAGTCGCCGTACACCCGCAGATCGGAGACGGGACCGTCGATCGCCGGCTCCGATCGCCCGTGGCCGGGAAGGTCGACGACGACGGCGCGGTAGCCGAGGGCGGCGATCTGCGGCGCGGCGTAGCGGAACTGGACCCCGCTCTGGCCGGCCGTGTGGACGCAGAGCACGGGCGGACCGGTGGTGCCGAAGACCTCGGCGAACCCCAGCCGTCCGTCGAGCCGGAAGTAGTGGGCCTCATGCATCGTCGACCTCCGTCGCGTTCGTCGCAACGATCTGCTCCGCGACGTTCGCCCTGGCTTGTTCCACGAGGAGCATCAAGGCCTTGAACATCCGGAGGTACTCGAACGAGTTGCCGCGAGTGGTGAATTGCCGTGACGACGCACGACGTACGTAGTCGAGCCGGGGGCTCTGGAGCATCTCGACCCAGGTCAGTTCGGACGCCCACACCGTGAACGTCGAACCGGCGAGCGCCTTCGGGGCCACCTCGATGATGGCACCGCGGTAGATCCGCAGGTGGATCTCGTCGTCCCCGGAGGCGATGCCGATCGTGCCGTCGAATGTCGCCGTGGTCGAGGCGAACGCCGGGTCCTTGCCGAGCTCGTCGGCGATGCGCCGGCCCCAGGCCAGCGAGCCGACATCCCAGGCGATCCGTTCCGGTGTGGCGGTGCCCTGGGCTCCCGGCACCTCCCACTTGGACTCGCCCGAGGCGAGCAACTCGTCGGCGGCGCCCACGAGACGGAGGGCGCCGTGGACGCGCCCGGCCGCGGACTCGGCCCGCCAGCGGGTGATCGTCATCGTCAGCCGGGCGGTCGCGTTGGGGGCGGCCAGCGTGGGCTGGCGCCACACGAGGTCGGTCAGCCGGGCCCCGCGGCACGGCACGACGCCGCCGAGCAGGTCGCCGCCCGGTCCGAGGGGGGAGTCGCTGCGCTCGACGCCCCGGTGGGCGGCCCCGACGATGGTCGATCCGACGACGAGGTCGGCGAACTCACTGGTGGGCAGGCTCACGGCGCGGTCGTCCCCGTGCCGACGACCGGCCGGTCGCGGATGGGTGGATCACCCTCGGTGCCGGGGCCTTCTCCCGCGTAGTCGTCGACGCCGATGAAGAACCGGCGGAACCGCCAGAACCCGTCGCCTTCCTTGCGGAGGTCGCCGCGGTAGATGACCGTCGCCTGCATCACGAACCCGTCGGCGGCCCTCGGGACGACGCCGTAGGCGATGGCGGTCGCCTCGGTCTCGTCGAGGCGATCGATGACGA
This sequence comes from Desertimonas flava, assembly GCF_003426815.1. Taxonomy (GTDB): domain Bacteria; phylum Actinomycetota; class Acidimicrobiia; order Acidimicrobiales; family Ilumatobacteraceae; genus Desertimonas; species Desertimonas flava. Next base: position 349,478 of record NZ_QKYK01000003.1, on the reverse strand, counting down.
CGTTGGTGATGCAGTGGCGCCGCTGCCCGTAGAGGAGCGGCACTCGTGGAACCAGCTGGTCGCGGACGGCGTCCCGACCGGTGATGACCAGCTGCGGCGCGGCCGAACCGGTGGAGAACTCGAACGAGACGTCCTCGGTGAGCAGCGACAGGATCACGTCGACCCGGTTCTCGTCGTGGGCGATGCCGAAGCGGGCGAACGTCTCTTGGATCAGCAGCCGATCGAGGACCCGGTCGGCCGACGGCGCGACGGCACCGAGCGGCTGGAGGTCGATCAGCCCCTGCTCGGACGCCCAGAACTTCGGCGGGAACGATGACCGATCGCTCATCGGCCGCTCCCGTCGACCGCCTCTGGTACCGAGCGTTCGTTCATGCCTGCCTCCCCGAGGTCGTCACCGATTGGTCGCGGAATCGTATCAGATATGTCTGTCACCTCGACTGGCGAGAGCCCGAGCTCGGCGAGGATCTCGGCGGTGTGCTCGCCGGCGACCGGCGGCCCGACGGAGAACGTCGACTCGGTCACCGGGATGGGGGAACCGGCGACGTAGACGACGTCCGGCGTGCTGCCGCCGTGGCCGCGACCCCGGTGCGGCACGGTCCGGATCATGCGCCGGGCCACGACGTGCGGGTCGTCGGGGAGATCCTCCACGGCGAGGATCGGGCTGGCGGCGACGCCGGCCTCGCTCATCAGCCGCACGACGTCGGCGACGCTCTGACCCGAGGTCCACGACTCGATCGCCCCGTCGAGGCGCGGCCGAGTCTCCGGATCGAGGCGGGTGTCGACGCCGCCCGACGTGGTCGAGAAGTGCTCGAGGAACCACGGCTGGCCGACGACCCGGCTCACCGCCTCCCACATCCGCGCGGTGAGGGGTGCGAGGTAGACGTAGCCGTCGGCGGCGCGGTACGTGCTGGCGAAGGACCCGCGGACCCGGCTACCGATGCGTTCGGGCCGGATGCCGTGCTGGAGGACCTCGTGGAACGAACCGGCGAGGAACGACATCAGGCAGTCGAGCATGGCCAGGTCGACGAACGAGCCGGTCCCGGTGGCTTCCCTGCGCTGGAGGGCGAACGACGTCGCCAGGGCCGCGTAGAGGCCGGTGAGGTGGTCGGGGATGAACAGCCCCGAGAGCATCGGCGGGCCGTCGGGCTCGCCGGTGAGGTGCATCATGCCCGACATCGCCTGGATCACGCCGTCGAACGCTGGACGGGACCGGTACGGGCTGTTCTGGCCGAAGCCGGTCACGTGGACGTAGACGAGCCGCGGATTGACAGCGGCGAGGTCCTCGTAGCCGAAGCCGAGTCGGGTGGGCACGTCGGCCGCGAAGTTGGTGACGAGCACGTCGGCGGTGGCGGCGAGCGCGCGCAACGCCTCGCGGCCGGACTCGGCCTTGAGGTCGAGCACGACGCTGCGCTTGTTGCGGTTGAGCGTGTGGAAGTAGCCGTTGCGTTGCTCGGCTGCCGGCGGCTCTACCTTGATGACGTCGGCCCCCTGATCGGCCAGGATCTGCGTGCAGAACGGCGCCGAGATGAAGTGCTCCACCCCGATGACGCGGATGCCGTGCAGCGCACCTGCGGTGTCCATGCGATTCTCCTTCTCGCGGATGATCCGGCCGTCGGCCGGTCGCATCCGTGCGACCAGATCATATATGGTTTTCGCGATTGGTGACTCGGGAACCGCAGCATCGGACGAGGGAGCGTGGGGAGACATGGCAGACATCGCATTCGTGGGACTCGGCGTCATGGGTGCGCCCATGGCGCGCCATCTGGCCGAGGCCGGGCACCGTGTCACGGTGTACAACCGCTCGACGTCGAAGGCCGACGAGTGGGTGGCTCGTCACGGCAACCGTTCGGCCCCGACGCCGGCGGCCGCCGCCAAGGACGCGGCGTTCGTGATGGTCTGCGTGGGCAACGACGACGACGTGCGCGAGGTGATCCTCGGCGACGACGGGGCGCTCGGCGCGATGTCGGCCGGCTCGGTGCTCGTCGACCACACCACCGCCTCTGCTGGTGTGGCGCGAGAGGTGGCCGCCGCAGCCGCTTCGTGCGGTGTGGGGTTCGTCGACGCGCCCGTGTCGGGTGGGCAGGCCGGCGCGGAGAACGGCCGGCTCACGGTGATGTGCGGCGCCGATGACGTCGCCACGTTCGAGTCGGCGCGGGAGGTGATCGGCGCCTACGCCCAGAAGTGCGAGCGGCTCGGTCCGGCCGGATCGGGCCAGCTGACGAAGATGGTCAATCAGATCTGCATCGCCGGCGTCTTGCAGGGGCTCTCCGAGGCGGTGAACTTCGCCGCTCGGGCCGGTCTCGACGTGGATGCGGTCATCGACGTGATCGGCAAGGGCGCGGCGCAGAGCTGGCAGATGGACAACCGCGCCACGACCATGGCGCGCGGCGAGTTCGAGTTCGGGTTCGCCGTCGAATGGATGCGCAAGGACCTCGCCATCTGCCTCGGGGAAGCTCGACGCATCGGAGCGGCCATGCCCCTCACGGCGCTGGTCGACCAGCTCTACCAGCGCGTCGAGGCGGCCGGCGGCAGGCGCTGGGACACCAGCTCCCTCGTGCGGCTCCTGCAGCAGCCCTGAAGGTCCGCTGGCCGGGGGGCGATTCTTGTACCGCCGCCGTCGCGAGATCGCGACCGGGGACGGCTGAGAATCGGGTTTCGGGTGAACGACGGGGATTGGGCGTCCCCGGCGGCGATCTCAGCGGAAGCCGTCGGCTCCGACCCGCGCCTCCGACGTCGACTCGTCGACGGAGCGCGTCGCCACCACCTTGCCGTCGAGGTCGAGCACGTCGGTGGCTTCGGCGTACCAGCTGGGCACGACCGCGGCACCCCAGAAGTCGCGTCGGCGCACGTCGTTGACGTCCCAGCGGAGCGTCTCGTGGTCGGGATCGCCGGTGAAGTAGTCGCTCGTGTACACCTCGATGCGATGCCCGTCGTGGTCGCGCAGGTACACGTAGAAGGCGTTGGACACCCCGTGTCGACCCGGCCCGCGCTCGATGTGAGCCTGCTCGCCGATCGCCCCGAACGTGTCGCAGAGACGGGTGATGTGGTGCTGCTCGGGCGCGAACCAGCCGACGTGGTGGAGGCGCGGGCTGGCGCCACCCGTGAGGGCGATGTCGTGCACGCTCGGCTTGCGATGCATCCACGCCGCGTACATGCGATCGTTGCCTTCGATCGTCTCCGAGCAGCGGAATCCGAGAGATCCGTAGAAGTCGTGGGCCGCCGCCGGGTCGTCGACGCAGATGTTGAAGTGATCGATGCGGGCGATGCCCGCCCCGCGATGGACGTCGTACCGCTGCAGCAGTCGCTCGACCCGGTCGGTCGCGTGGAAGTACTCGACCGTGAACCCGAGCGGATCCTCGACGCGGATCGCCTCGCCGATCCCGCGCGTCGCACCGGCCGGGCGTCGTTCCACCCGACAGCCGCGCTCTCCGTACCACGCGCTCGCCACGTCGAGGTCCTCGGGAGCCCACACACGGAACGAGATGCACGCGGCCGCCGGTGCGTCGCCCCGGCGGAGCACGAGACTGTGGTGGTTGGCCTCCTCGTAGCCGCGCAGATAGAGGGCGTCGGGATCCTCGGCGGTGAGGACGAAGCCGAGCATGTCGACCCAGAACCACTTGGCCCGTTCGAGATCGGTGCTGATCAACTCGACGTACGCGGCGCGAACGATGTTGGGGGTGTCACTCATCGGAGACTCCGAATCGGGGAACGTGGGCGTCCTGCAGCGCGACGTGCACGATGCTCAGGTCGGTGTAGAAATCGAGACTGTGCTGGCCGCCCTCGCGGCCGAGTCCGCTCTGTTTCACGCCGCCGAACGGCGTGCGCAGGTCGCGGACGTTGTGCGAGTTGAGCCAGACCATGCCTGACTCGATCTGGTGCGCCACGCGGTGTCCCCGCCGCAGGTTCGTCGTCCAGACGTAGGCGGCGAGCCCGTAGCGGGTGTCGTTGGCCAGCCTGATCGCGTCGGCCTCGTCGTCGAACGGCGTGACACAGACGACGGGTCCGAAGATCTCCTCGCGGAAGATCCGCATCGACGGCGTGACGTCGGCGAACACGGTCGGAGCGAGGTAGTTGCCGGTCGGCAGATGCTCGGGGCGGGCGCCTCCGGCGACGAGACGGGCACCCTCGTCGACGCCGGCCGCGACGTACGACAGCACCCGCTCGTAGTGCTCGGTCGACACGAGCGCGCCGACCTCGGTGCCGGCCTCTGACGGATGACCGATGCGGATCGACGCCGCACGCTCGGCCATCGCACGCACGAACTCGTCGTAGATCGATCGCTCGACGAGCACACGCGAGCCGGCTGTGCACCGTTCCCCGTTGAGCGAGAAGACGCCGAACAGCGCGCTGTCGAGCGCCTTGTCGATCTCGGCGTCGGCGAACACGACGCAGGGCGACTTGCCGCCGAGCTCCATCGACAGCCCTTTCAGGTGGGCCGCGGCCGACGACATGATGGTCATGCCGGTCGTCGTCTCGCCGGTGAACGAGATGACGGGGACGTCGGCATGGGCCACCAGGGCGGCGCCGGCCTCCTCGCCGAGCCCGTGGACCATGTTGAACACGCCGGGGGGCAGCCCGGCCTCCTCCACGATCTCCGGGAAGAGGCTCGCCGTGAGCGGCGTCAGCTCGGCCGGCTTCAACACGACCGTGCAGCCGGCGGCGAGGCAGGGCGCCATCTTCCAGGTCGCGAGCATGAACGGCGCGTTCCACGGGGTGATCAGCCCGGCGACGCCCTTGGGTCGCCGCACGACGTAGCCGAACTGGTTCGCCGACCGGTAGGCGTCTTCGTGGATCGCGCCGCACACCTCGGCGAAGTACCGGAAGTTCTCGGCCGAGCGCGCGGCGAGGCCGCGCGATTGGCTGATCGGGAGGCCGGTGTCGAACGACTCGAAGGCGGCGATCACGTCGGCGAGCCGCTCGATCGCATCGGCGATGCGGATCAGCAGGTTCGACCGGTGGCGGGCCGACATCCCGGCCCACGCGGCGAAGGCGTCCGTCGCGGCCGCGACCGCGCGGTCGATGTCGGCCGCCCCTCCCGTCGCCAGGTCGGCATAGTGCGAGTTCGTGACCGGGTCGTCGACCGGCACGGTCGAGCCGTCGACGCTCTCGACGTGCGCTCCGCCGATGTAGTGGTCGATCCGTGTGGGGAGCGGTCGGTCCACACCGGCCACGCGAGTGGAGGTCTCGGTCATGCCGACGCCGTCCCGTTGGCGCCGACGGGCGTGGGTCCCACGCGGCCAGGGTCGGCATGGGAGAGGCGCCGGGCGAGCTCGGCCGGCGGACCGTCGAGCGCCGGCAGACCCTCGACGAGCAGGTCCTCGATGGGTCGCTGGCCCTTGTCGGTGACCGGTATCAGCGGTGGTCGTACGTAGCCCGACGCGATGATGCCGGACCGCTCGAGCACCCGCTTGATCGGTGCCGGGTTCGTCTCGACGAACAGCAGGTCGACGAGCGGATGCAGGGCATAGTGCAGCTCGACGGCTCGTTCGGTGTCACCGTCGACCCAGCTCTGGTACATGTCGGCGACGGCGCGCGGTGCGATGTTGGCCACCGCGCTGACGAATCCGATCCCGCCGATCGCCAGCAACGGCAGGCAGAGCAGCTCGATCCCGGACCACATGAGCAGGTCGGAGCCGCAGCGGCGGAAGGTCTGCGAGTAGTGCTCGAAGTCCTTGGTCGTCTCCTTGATGCCGACGATGTTGGGATGTGCCCGGCGCAGCCGGGCGACGGTCTCGGGAGCGACGTCGACCGCCGTGCGGATCGGCACGTTGTAGAGCACGATCGGCATGTCGGGGAACGTCGCGGCGATCTCCGAGTACCAGGCGAACAGCCCGTCCTGCGTCGGGCGGGAGTAGTACGGCGTGATGACCAGGGCGATGTCGGCACCGAGCTTCATCGCCGCCTCGGTCATCTCCAAGGTCTCGTCCAGCTTCGCCGATCCTGTGCCGGGGACGAAGGGCACCCGATCGGCGGTCTCCTCGGCCACGATGCGCATCGCGGCGATCCGCTCCGCCACGCTCTGCGAGCTCGGCTCACCCGTCGACCCGCCGATCGAGATGCCATGTGAGCCAGACTCGAGCTGCCACCGGACGAGCGAACGAAGACTCGAGTCGTCGAGATCGCCGTTGGCGGTGAACGGGGTGACCACCGGGGCGATCGATCCTCGGACGAGTGCTGGGTTGGATCGAAACTTCACTGCTGCCTTCGTGGGTTGCGGGCGGATGGATGGAAATGGTTGGGGACCGGGCGCTGCACGGCGAGTCGGTCACGCGGGTGGGGCGGTCCCGGACGAATCGTCGGACGCCTCGTAGCGGGCCCGCCACTCGGCGTTCATGGGGTACAGCCCGTCGACCGATTCGCCGGCGAGCACCCGGTCGAGGATGAACCGCTCCTCGCGCTCTTGAGCGATGGCCGCCTCGACGACCTCGACGACGACGTGGTCGGGAAGGACCACGACGCCGTCGCCGTCCCCGACCAGCAGGTCTCCTGGCTCCACGAGGCTCCCGGCACAGTCGACGGCGATGTCGAGGTCCCAGGCCACGTGGTGACGCCCCAGTGGAGCGGGGTGGCTCGACGCGAAGTACACCGCGATGTCGAGCCCGGCCACCGCCGCAGCGTCGCGGACGCCGCCGTCGGTGACGATGCCGGATGCGCCGCGCACGATGGCCCGCTGGACCAGGATGTCGCCGATCGTGCCGGCGTTGCGCTCGCCACGGGCCGAGACGACGAGGACGTCGCCCGGTTGGACGGCCTCGACCGCTCGCTTCTGGGCGTTGAACCCGCCGCCCCGGGAGGCGAAGAGGTCCTCGCGGTGCGGGAGGTACCGCAGCGTCCTGGCGAAGCCGACCAGCCGGGCCTCGGGATGGGTCGGATGGAGCTCGCCGAGCATGCAGCCGTTGAGGCGGCGCTTCATGAGCTGGGACGTCAGCGTCGCGGTGCTGACCGTTCGAAGACCGGCCGCGACCGCCTCCCCGTAGCGCTCGACGAGGCGTTCCTCGAGCGTGGGCGCCGGTGCGGGTGTCGTCCCGGCGTCGCCGCCGGTGCCAAAGGCGTCGCGTCGGTCCTGTTCGGTCGGCGCCGGCATCGCACCCCAGTCGGCGAGCTCGTTCGGCGACTGCTCGATGGGTGTGCAGAGCCGCCCCGTCGAGCGCTCCCCGGCGCGGACCTCGACCTCGACGACGTCGCCCGGCTGCACGACGGTCGAGCCGGTCGGAGTTCCGGTCAGCACGACGTCGCCCGGCTCGAGGGTCACCAGGCGGGAGAGATCGGCGACGAGGTAGCCGAGGTCGAACAGCAACTCGTCGCCGAGGATCGCGTGCTGGGCGACGGCTCCGTTCACCCACGTCGTCAGCTCCAGCTCAGTCGGATCGAGACCGTCGGCGGGGAGGTACTCGGGGCCGAGCGGGGTGAAGCCGTCGGCTCCCTTGGACCGGAGGTTCGAGCCCCGGTCGGCGTAGCGCAGGTCGTACACGCCGAGGTCGTTCGCCGCCGTCACCCATCCGACGTGGGCCCAGCCGCGGTCCGGTGACACCCGCCGGGCACGCGTGCCGATCACCAGGGCGACCTCGCCCTCGAAGGCGAGCAGCTCGCAACCGGTGGGGCGGAGCACGGGAGCCCCCGACGCGGCGATCGAGGAGACGGGCTTCAGGAAGTACGAGGGATGGTCCGGAACCCGGCCGCGCTCGGCGGCCCGGCTGCGGTACCCGAGGTGGAGCGCGATGATCTTCGTCGGTGAGGGGATCGGCGCAGCCACGAGATGATCATATATGATCAGTCGCCGGTTGTGCCAGGTGGGGCGTCTCGTCGCTCTGCAGCACGGTGCGCAGGGCGTCGATGCAGACCTCGGCCCGGCGGGAGCGGCGCACGCCCTGCGCGTAGGCCGCCACCACCGGTGCGGCAGCGACCGGGTCGGAGATGGCGACCGTGGCGAGCGGCAGGCCCTCGTAGCTGGTGTTCGACGCCGGGCGCTGGACGAGGATGCCCCATCCGTGCCCCCTGGCGACGAACGATCGGAGCGTCTCGAAGCTGTGGGTGATGCGCTCGACGCGCGGCTCGATGCCGGCCGCCTGGAGGAGCGACGAGATGTGGTGCCGGCTGGGCGGCGACTCGAGGAGGATCATCGGCTCCTTGGCGACTTCGCGAAGCCGGATCGATCGGCGGTTCGCCAGCCGATGGTCGACGGGGAGCACGACGTAGGGATGGGCCTCCGAGACCGTGACCGAGTCGAGGCCGCTGCGCAGATCGATGCCGTAGAGGACGGCGAGCTCGCTGCGGCCGTCGAGCACGGCCCGCTGCAGCTCGTCGGCGGAGTCCTCGTGGACCTCCACGCGCAGATCGGGGTGCCGCTGCTGCAACTCGGTGACCCATCGCGGCACGACGAAGGGCGCCAACGTCCCGAAGCACCCGGTGTACACGGTGCCGTGCAGGCCGGCGGCCTGCTCGCGAAGCCGCGCCTCCATCTTCTCGGCGTCGGCGACGATGCTCACGGCATCGGCGAGCAGTTCGCGTCCGGGCCCGGTGAGGGCCAGCGCCTGATGTCGGGTGCGCAACAGGAGTTGCGTCCCGAGCGTGCGTTCGAGCTGGGCGATGCCGAGTGAGACGGCGGTCGCCGACACGTGGAGCGACGCGGCCGCGGCGGCCATCGTGCCGGCACGCGCCGTGACCACGAAGTACTCGAGCTGCCGGAGTGTGACCGAGGTGGACACAAGCCCACCTTAATCCACGACCTCACTAACTCACGCTTTACATGATCTTGGCCCGTCGTCATCCTCGTGGTCATGTCATCGCACGCCCCGGCCGGATGCCCGGTGACGGGACTGGGCAGTGAGTTCGATCCGTTCCGGCCGCCCTATCTCGACGACCCGTATCCGTTCTTCGCGCGAGCGAGGCTCGACGAGCCGGTCTTCTACAGCGCCGAGATCGATCACTGGGTGGTGTCCCGGTACGACGACGTGAAGCGGGTCCTGCGCGACGTCGACGCGTTCTCCGCGGCGAACGTTCAAGATCCCGTGTGCCCGTGGCCGGCCGATGCCGTCGAGTGGTTCGAGAGTCACCGATTCGGGCTGCGGCCCAACCTGTCCAACAACGATGCGCCGTCACACACCATGGTGCGGGGCTTCCTGCGCGACGCGTTCAACCCGCGCCGCATCAGCTGGCTCGAGCCACACGTGACCCGGCTGGCGACGGCCGCGGTCGATCGGGTGGAGCAGCGGCTCCGGCGTGGCGAGGTCGTCGACCTCGTCGACGCGATGCTGTGCGACGTCCCCGCCGAGGTGTTGTTCGTCTTCCTCGGGATCCCCGATGCGGACATCGAACGGGTCAAGCGCTGGTCGGCCGGCCGGGCGTTGCTCACCTGGGGCCAGCTCTCGCCGGCCGAAGTGCGCAGCGAACTGCCCGAGTTCGTGGCCTACCTCCAGTACTGCTTCGATCTCGTCGACCGGCTGCAGGAGGACCCGGGCGAGGACTACACGAGCGAGCTGCTCCGGCGCATCGAGATCGAGCGGCCCGAGGACTTCGATCGGGGCCGCGTCGCCCAGACCCTGTTCGGGTTGTTGATGGCCGGTCACGAGACGACGACGAACCAGTCCGGCCTGGCGGTGCGGGCGTTGCTCTCGACGCCGGGCGCGTGGGGCCGACTCGTCGAGCGGCCGGACGAGATCCCCAACGCTGTCGAGGAGCTGATCCGCTACGACTGCAGCGTCGTCGCGTGGCGGCGTCTGGCCCGGGTCGACGTGGAGCTGTCGGGAGTCTCCGTGCCGGCGGGCTCGCGCCTCCTCGTGTTGCTCGGCTCGGCCAACCACGACGAGGGGCACTTCCCGGACGGTGACGTGCTCGATCTCGATCGTGCCAATGCCCGCAACCATCTGTCGTTCGGCTTCGGCGCCCACTACTGCCTCGGTGCACCGCTGGCTCGGCTCGAACTGCGGGTCTTCCTCGAGATCTTGACGCAGCGACTCCCGGACCTCGAGCTCGTCCCGACGACGTACCACTTCTCCCCGAACACGTCGCACCGCGGGCCGATGGAGCTGCCCGTCCGACTCGGCGGAGGCTCCTCGTGAGGACACAGTTGTTCGTCGACGGCACCTGGCGTGACGGCGGTGGCGGCGCGACGATCGGGGTGCTCGACCCGGCCACCGGCGAGACGATCGCCGACGTGGCGTCGGGGACGCCCGAGGATGCGACCGCTGCCGTCGACGCGGCGGCGGCGGCGCAGCCCGAGTGGGCGCGGCGCCCGGCACGCGAGCGGTCCGAGATCCTTCGTGAGAGCTGGCGCCTGATGAACGAGCGGGCCGACGCGTTGGCCGCGATCATCACTGCGGAGCAGGGCAAGCCCTTGGCGGAGGCGCGCGGGGAGATCGACTACGCCGCCGAGTTCCTCCGGTGGAACGCCGAGGAATCGGTGCGCATCTCCGGTCGCCTGTCCTCGACGCCGTCGGGCGCCAGTCGTGTGCTGGTCTCCCATCCACCCGTCGGTGTCGTGGTCATGGTGACGCCCTGGAACTTCCCCGCCGCGATGATCACCCGCAAGGTCGCTCCGGCGCTGGGAGCCGGGAATGCCACCGTCATCAAGCCGGCGGCCGAGACGCCGCTCACGGCGTTGTTCATCGCCGAGCTGCTCACCGATGCCGGCGTGCCGCCGGGTCTGGTCAACGTCGTGCCGACGAACGAGCCCGGGCCGTGGTTCGACGCCGCCATCGGGCACCCGGCGACACGGATGTTCTCGTTCACGGGGTCGACGGCCGTCGGGCGGGCGCTGCAGGCCAAGAGCGCCCAGCGGGTGCTGAAGTCGACACTCGAACTGGGCGGGAACGCCCCGTTCATCGTGCTCGCCGACGCCGACGTCGAGGCCGCCGTGGCCGGGGCCATGGTGGCGAAGATGCGGCACACCGGGCAGACGTGCGTCGCGGCCAATCGCTTCTATGTCCACCGGGCGGTGGCCGACGAATTCACCGATCGCCTCGCCACCGAGATGTCCGCGGTGGTCGTGGGGGCGGGTGTCGAACCGGGCGTCGGATGCGGGCCCGTGATCTCGGCGGCCGCAGTCGACCGGCTGCACCGAACCGTCGAGGCGGCCGTCGCGAGCGGCGCCAAGGTGGTGACGGGCGGTTCGCCGGCGTCGCGGCCGGGGTTCTTCTTCGAGCCGACGGTGATCGCGGGCGTCGAGAGCGGCGCCGAGATCCTCGACGGGGAGCTCTTCGGGCCGGTGGCGCCGATCGTCTGCTTCGACGACGATGACGACGCGGTGGCGTGGGCCAATGCCACGGAGATGGGCCTCGCCGCCTACATCTACGGGCAGGATCTCGCCCGCGGGCTCAACATCGCCGAGCGGCTGCAGGTCGGCATGGTCGGTCTCAACCGGGGATTCATGTCCGATCCGAGCGCGCCGTTCGGCGGCATGAAGCAGTCCGGGCTCGGACGAGAGGGGGGTGCTGAGGGCATCTACGAGTTCTGTGAGACTCGCTTCGTCGCCGCCGACTGGTAGCCGGATCGGTGGCAGCGGGGAGTCTGCCGCCTGAGCTGAGTTGATCCTATATGATGGCTCGGGTGGCTGCAGCGAAGGACGCGTCGACCCCCGGGACCCCGGTGTCGAAGACCGATCAGGCGTACGCGCACGTCCGTGGCAAGATCCTCGACGGTTCGTTCCCGCCCGGGTCGCGTCTCGTCATCGAGCAGATCGCCCGTGACATCGGCATCAGCGTCGTCCCCGTGCGCGAGGCGATCAGGCGCCTGGAGGCCGAGGGGTACATCTCCTATACCAGGAACGTCGGTGCTGCCGTGGCCAACGTCGACCTCGCTCGCTACCCCGAGACGGCGGAGACGTTGGCGATCCTCGAGAGCGCGGCAACGGCGCTGGCCGTGCCGAACATCCGCCCGACCGACCTCGCCAAGGCCCGCCGCATCAACGACGGACTGCGCCGCACGGTCGAGGCGCTCGATCCGATCGAGTTCACCAAGCGCAACCATCAGTTCCATCGCGTGCTCTTCGACCGCTGCCCGAACGTCCATCTCGCCAAGATCGTCGAGCGTGAGTGGTCGCTCCTCGGCACCACGCGTCGCTCCGCCTTCACGTTCGTACCCGAGCGGGCGCTGAGCAGCGTCGATGAGCACGAGGAGCTGTTGCGGCTGATCGAGATCGGCGCGTCGATCGTCAAGATCGAGCAGTTCGCCCGCGACCACCGCCTGCGCACGATGCACTCGCTGGAGGAGCGCATCGGCGGTGGCCTCCACGGGGACGTCGTCCCCGAAACCCTCGCCTGATCTGACGATCGTTCGGCGATCGTATATGATCGGCTCGCCAATCGGCGCCGGATGAGGGGACTACGACATGACCACGAGCGACAACATCGATCGGGAGGCGGCCAATCCCGCCCTCGAGGCCGGCATGGCGGTGCGCCGAGCCGTTCTGGGGGACGACCACGTCGAGCGCTCGATGGCGAATGCCACCGAGTACGCGATGCCGCTGCAGGAGCTGGTGACGGAGTACTGCTGGGGTCGCATCTGGACACGTGACGGCCTCGATCGCCGGACCCGCAGCCTCATCAACCTCGGCATCCTCACGGCGATGAACCGCATGCACGAGTTCGGCGTCCACGTCCGCGGCGCCGTCCGGAACGGGTGCACCCGCGAGGAGATCCGCGAGGTCCTCCTGCAGACGGCCGTGTACTGCGGCGCGCCGGCGGCGCTCGAGTCGTTCCGGACCGCCGAGCGCGTGCTCGACGAGCTCGGCGCCGATGTCTGACGCGGCCGATCCGGCCGAGCGCGACCGCAGCGTGGGGGTCGTCGGTCTCGGGAAGATGGGCTCGGTGATGAGCGAGCGGCTCGCCGTCGCCGGGCTCTCGCTGCACGTCCACGATGTCGACCGCGCCGCCGCCGAACGGCTCGTCCCGCTGGGTGCGGTGACCGCCCACGACTCGGTCGTCGGCGTCGCCGAGAGGGCCGGCGTCGTGATCCTCATGCTGCCGAACTCGGCGATCGTCGAGCAGGTCGTGCTGGACGGCGGGCTGCTGTCGGGGCTCGCCGGGGGTGACGTGATCGTGGACATGAGCTCGTCGGAGCCGCAGCGGACGAAGGCCCTCGCCGAAGCCGCCGCCGGCCGGGGCGTCGAGCTCCTCGACGCCCCGGTGTCGGGCGGCGTGAAGGCTGCCGTCGCCGGCACCCTCACGATCATGGTGGGCGGGCCCGTCGAGGTGCTCGGTCGGGTACGCCCGACGCTCGACCATCTGGGGTCACGCATCGTGCACGTCGGCGGCCACGGCGCAGGGCATGCCGTCAAGGCGCTCAACAACCTGATGTCGGCGTCGCACCTGCTCGCCTCGAGCGAGGCGCTGCTGGCCGCCGAGGCCTTCGGGCTCGACCTGGAGAAGGTGCTCGACGTCGTGAACACCTCGAGCGGGCGGAGCGGATCGACCGAGAACAAGTGGCCCAACTTCGTGCTGCCCGGCACGTTCGATTCCGGGTTCAGCCTCGACCTGATGGTCAAGGACATGCGCATCGCCCTGGGCCTGGCGGAGGCGGGTGGTGTGGACGCCCGCCTCGCCCGCCTCGCCGTCGACCTGTGGGGCGAGGCCGCAGCGGCCCTACCCCCGGGCGCCGACCACACGGAGATCGCGCGCTGGGCGCGATCGTGCCGGGACACGGCACACGACGGCGCCGTCCATGACACGGCGAAGTGAGGACCCGAGATGCAGAAGTTGCTGAACGACCCCGACGACTTCGTGGACGAGGCGCTAGAGGGCTTCGTCCTCGCCCACGCGGCCCGCGTGCGACAGGTCGACGGTGAGCCGCGAGCCGTCGTGCGGCGCGGCCCGCCGCCGCAACCGCGCGTCGCTGTCGCCACGGGAGGTGGGTTCGGTCACCTCCCGCTGTTCGTCGGCTACGTGGCGACCGGGTTCGCCGACGGGTGCGCCGTCGGCAACATGTTCGCGTCGCCGAGCACCGACGTGATGCTCGCGGTCACGCGGGCTGTCGACGCCGGTCGGGGCGTGCTGTACGTGTACGGCAACTACGGCGGCGACAAGCTCAACTTCGAGGCGGCCGCCGAGCTGGCCGGTGACGAGGACATCGAGGTCGAGACGGTGCGCGTCAACGACGACATCTTGTCGGCGCCGGTCGACGAGCGGGCGCGGCGGCGAGGCATCGCCGGGATCTGGTTCGCCTACGCCGTTGCCGCCGCCGCCGTGCGCCGCGGCGACGATCTGGCCACGGCGGCATCGGTGACCCGGCGCGCCGTCGACCGCACGAGGAGCGTGGGCGTCGCCCTCGCGGCACCCATCCTGCCAGGCGTCGGCACGCCGAACTTCGAGCTGGCCGCCGGCGAGATGGAGATCGGCACGGGCATCCACGGTGAGCCCGGTGTGCGCAGGGGGCCGTTGCAGCGGGCGGACGACGTGGTCGACGAGTTGATGCCGCCCCTGCTCGACGAGCTGGCGATGCCGGCCGGAGCGCCGGCCGCCGTCTTGATCAACGGTCTCGGGGCGACGCCCATGGAGGAGCTCTACATCGTCTACCGGCGGGTCCACCACTGGCTGACGAAGGCCGGGGTCGCCGTGGCGGATGTCGTGGTCGGCGAGCACGCGGCGTCGCTGGAGATGGCGGGGGCGTCGATCAGCGTCCTCCACCTCGACGACGAGCTGTCGGCGTTGCTCGCCGCGACAACCGCATGGTTGGCGGGGTGAACGCCACCCTCCCGGCGACCGCGTTCAGGCAGCGCCTCCTCGGCGTCGCCCCGGCGATCGAGGCGAGCCGGCAGGCGCTCAACGCCCTCGACGCCAAGGCGGGCGACGGTGACATCGGCGAGAGCCTGTCGATCGGTTTCGCCGCCGTGGTCGACGCCCTCTCCGGGACCGAGGTGACCACGATCGGCGCCGACCTCCGTCAGACGGGCACCGTCCTCGGCCGGGTGGCGCCGTCGACGTTCGGCACGCTGATCGGGATGGCGCTGCGCGACGCCGGCGCCGCCCTCGCCGACTGTGCCGAGCTGGGCGGGACCGATGTCGTCACGCTGCTCGAATCGGTTGCCGACGGCGTGGCCCGCCGCGGCGAGGTGGGACCCGGGGATCGAACGGTGCTCGACGCCGTCGTGGCGGCGCGCGACCGGACGCGCGAGGCCGAGGCCGACGGCGCCGAGGCGGCGTTGCGGGCCATGGCCGCCGGCGCCGTCGACGGCGCGCTCGCGACCGCCGAGATGGTCCCGCGTGTGGGCCGTGCCGGTTGGGTGGGGGACCGGGCGAGGGGAATCGTCGATGCCGGAGCTGCGGCGTGGGCGGTCATTTCGACCGGAGTCGCCGGAGACGACACGGGTCTCCACGACGTGCTCGCCGATCGGAGGACGACGTCGTGACGACGAGCGCACCGGCCACCGCAGGATCGACGGCGACCGAGATCGGCCCTGAGGAACGGCTGGCCGAGTTCGTCGTCGTGACGACGGTCGACGACGTGGCGCCGGACGCGCTCGATGTCGCCCGGCGGGTCCTCCTGTCGACGCTGGCCACGGGCGTGGCCGGTGCCGGCGAAGAGGGCGTCGGCGAGCTGCGCTCGCTGCTCGTCGAACGCGGCGGCCGGCCCGAGGCGACGGCGATCGTGTTCGGTGACCGACTTCCGGCCACGTCGATCGCCCTGCTCAACGGCACGGCGTGCCGCGCCCTCGACTTCTGCGACGCGATCGCGCCGGGCGCCCACATCGGCTCGTCGGTCGTGCCGGCCGCGCTCGCCGCCGCCGAGCTCGCCGGCGGCTGCACCGGCTCGACGTTCCTCGCCGCGGTGGCCGTTGGTGCCGAGGTCGGGGCGCGATTCAACCTCACCGAGGAGATGTACGCCGGGTTCGACCCGACGGGGATCGCGGCCGTGTTCGGCGCCGTCGCCGCGGCGAGCCGGGTGATGGGCTTGTCACGGGCGCAGACGCGCCAGGCGCTCGCCCTCGGGTTCAACCGCTGCGGCGGGAGCTTCCAGAGCAACATCGACGGTTCGCTGGCGGTGCGCGTGCAGCAAGGGATCGTCGCCCAGGCCGGGCTCGACTGTGCCCAGATGGCCGTGCGGGGCATCACCGGCCCCGTCAACTTCCTCACCGGGCCCTACAGCTTCACGCACCTCTACGCCCGGGACCTGTGCCCCCCTGACGCGTTCGTCGCCGATCTCGGCTCGGAGTGGCGCTCGACGCACTTCATGTTCAAGCGGTTCCCCAGCTGCGGCGTCACCCAGGGCGTCACGCAGCAGGCCCTCGACGTCACGGCCGAGCTCGACCTCCAGGGCGACGACGTCGAGCACGTCGAGGTCCGCCTCCCGCCGTACTCGCACCGCCTGGTCGGCAACGAGTTCGTTCCTGGCGACAACCCGCGCGTGAGCGCCCAGTTCAGCGTCAAGTACTGCGTGGCCAACGCGATCACGCGGCGGGCCGCGACGCTCGAGCACTTCCGGCCCGAGCTCGTGCTCGACCCCGGGTTGGTCCCCCTGATGAACCGCGTCGACGTCCTCGCCGACCCCTCGATGGACCGCCGCGGCCACAGCTCGGTGGACTTCGAGCTGCTGACGACCGACGGTCGCCAGGTCCGCAGGAGCTACGACGTGGCGCCCGGCTATCCCGGCAACGGTCTCACCGAGGCCGAGTACCGGGCTCGCGTCGACGACTGCATGGCCTACGCCGCGTGGCCGCTCGGCGCGGACCGGATCGCCGCCCTCGTCGACGCGGTCGCCGACCTCGACGCAGTCGCCGACGCCAGGGATCTGGCCGCGCTGCTGATCAGTCCGTCGGCTCCGCCGGCTCGATGATCCCGTCGAGCGAGATGTAGGGCACGTCGCTATAGGCCTCGCGGCGCCGGAAGCGCCACCCCGCGTTGGTGCGCACCAGGCGGTCGACGTAGTGGCCGAGCATCTCGAACAGTGGTGCGTCGTTCTCGCCGTGGCTCACGTACGCCCAGTTCGTCGTCGCCGTCGCCGTGTCGCCGTCGACGTCGATCTGCGGGTTGAGCACGAGGTGGTGCGTCCGCTCGCGGTCGCTGGGGAACACCTCGAGCGTGCGCACGAGGAGCGCTTCGATCTCGGCCGGGCCGGTGGCCCGGCCGAGATTGCCCACCCACACAGCGTCGTCGGTGAACAACTCGGAGTAGGCCTTGAAGTCGCGTTGGTCGAGATGATGCTTGTAGGCCTGGAAGAGCCGCCAGATCGCCTCGCGGTCCTCGACCACGCGGAGCCGGGCCTCGAGGCGGTCGAGGCGCGTCTCCGATGCCGGGGTCCGGGGCGAGCGGCCCATCAGCCGCGTGATGTCGTGCCGGGCGAGCTTCCAGCGACCGTTCTCGCGCACGAGCGTGTCGGTGTAGCGGCCGGCCTGGAGAACGGTGGGCGCGCCGTCGTCGTCGGTGGTGAGGTAGATCCACAGCACCTCGGTCGTGGCGTTGTCGCCGTCGACGTCGATGCTCTGATTGTTCATCACGTGCACCGCGGGCGGGAAGGTGGCGCGGGTGGCGGGGGAGAGGGCGGCGTCGAGCGCAGCCTCGATCGCCGCCGGCCCCACGGCGTCGCCGATCTCGGCGGCCATCACGCCGTCGCTGGCGAAGAGGCTGGCGTAACCGGCGTGGTCGCCGGCGTCGAGGTGGCGGGCGTACTCCACGAAGATCCGGCGGATCTCCTCGTGGTCGCTGAGCTCCTGGAGCGAGAGGGTGGTGGACTTGTCGTCGTTCACGGCGTCTCAGCGCTGGGGGAGGAGCAGGGGGCCGGTGGGCTCGCACGTCCAGCTACGGAACTTGATCTGGGAGAACCAGTCCGGGATGTCGAGCTCGCCGCGGGCGATGCGTGCGTCGAGATCGGTTCGCCACCTCGACACCGAGCCTTCGTGCTCGTAGATGCTCAGGTGCTGTTCGACTGCGTCCGGGCCGCCCTTGGTCTCGCGGACTCGGTAGCGCTGCGCGCTCACGAAGCCCGGGCTCTGGATGTTCTCCTGGGCGTGCTTGGCGTACCAGGCGTGGTAGTCGTCGTGGCTGATGTGGTCTGGCTTCTCGCTGAAGACGAGGTAGACGTTGTTGATCATGGCTGCTCCTCGTCCGGCTGGCGCCGGTCGTGTCGGGTGGGCGAACGGAAGGGTCGGGCGCCGGTCAGGCGACGCTGGACGTCTCGCTGACCTGTTCGAGGTTCCACGAGGCGAAGCGGATGTCGGCGAACCAGTCGGGGACAGGCAGGGCGTCGCCGTCGGGCTTGTTCTCGGCGTAGGCGCGCTTGTTGCCCATCCCGCTGGCTTCGAGGTTGGCGATCGCCTCGGCAGGAGGGCGGTCGAGCTCGTACTGGGAGAGGTAGCGGTAGCCGCCGGTGGTGTCGGCACTGACCACGCCCTCGACCCGGTACCGGGTGGCGGAGACCCAACCGTCCACAGAGAGGATCTCTTTCACGTGCTCGTCGTACCACGCGTTGTACTCGTCGTCGGAGACGCCCGCCGGCGGGTCGCTGAAGACGAGATGGACGTATCGAGTCACGTGTTGTCCCCCTTGTGGCGCGAGCGGAGTCGATCGGGTGCGCCCACGGCGCCCAGTCTGCCCGACCGGGGCACCGCGACGCAACCAAGTCATATACGATTACCGCGGTGAACATCGGAACGGTCGGGGTGTGGCAGGGCGGGTTCGGGCCGCCGGCCGACGTCGACCGAGCGTTCGCCGCCGAGGTCGAATCTCTGGGGTACGCCGCCATGTGGTTCGGCGAAGCGCCGGGCGGCAAGGAGGCGTTCACGCGGGCGACGACCCTGCTCGCGTCGACCTCGACGCTCGTGATCGCCACGGGGATCGCGTCGATCTGGGGCCGCGACCCGCTCACCACGGCGTCGGCCATCCGCACGGTGAGCGAAGCATTCCCCGGTCGTTTCGTCGCAGGATTGGGTGTCAGCCACGCGCCGGCGGTGGAGGCGCGCGGGGCGCGGTACGAACGCCCGCTGTCGCGGCTCCGCGAGTATCTGGCCGCCATGCGCGGCGCCACGCTCGGATCGCCCGATCCCGACGTCGCTCCGACCGTGGTGCTCGCCGCGCTCGGCCCACGCATGCTCGGACTGGCACGCGACGCCTCTGACGGCGCCCATCCCTACTTCGTGACGGTGGAACACGTGCGCCGGGCCCGCTCCCTGCTCGGACCGGGGAAGCTGCTCGCTCCCGAGCTCGCCGTGGTGCTCGAACCCGACGCCACCGAGGCCCGCCGGTTGGCCCGCTCGCACACGGGCTCGTTCTATCTCTCGGCGCCCAACTACGTGAGGGCGTTGCGTTGGCTCGGCTGGGACGACGACGATCTCGAGGGCGCCGGGTCGGACGCGCTGGTCGACGCTCTGGTCGCCTGGGGCGACGAGGAGGCCATCGCGCAGCGCGTGCGCGAGTACCTCGACGCCGGGGCCGACCACGTGTGCATCCAACCGGTCACCGGGATCCGGCCCCTGCTCGACGGGCCGGATCACGCCGCGATCGAGGTGCTCCGCCGGCTGGCCCCGGCATTGACAGCGTTCGGCGACGCCGAGTCCTCGGGCATCCGTCCGTGACGCCGTTCCGGGTTCACGAGGAACTGGACAGTTCGTATACGATGATCGTGTGACCAGGGATGCCCGACCATGACCGTCGTCGTCGACTCGCCGGAGTTCGCCGAGCTCGTCGATCCCGGAGCCACGATGACCGAGATCGGCTCCGGCTACGAGTTCAGCGAGGGCCCCGTGTGGGACGTGCGCGAACAGGCACTCCTGTTCAGCGACATCCCGGGCGAGGCCCGCTGGCGGTGGACCCCCGGCGAGGGCATGGTGCGGGTCGCCTGGCCGACGTTCAAGGGCAACGGGCTGGCCTTCGATCTGGAGGGCAACCTGCTCGTGTGCGAGCAGGTGACCAGCTGTCTCGCCCGGTTCGACCGCGAGGGGCGTCGCTCGCTCGTCGCCTTCCACTACGAGGGCGTTTACCTGAACAGCCCGAACGACGTGGTCGTGCGTTCGAGCGACGGCAGCATCTACTTCACCGATCCCGACTACGGCCGGTGGAACGACTGGATCGGATGCAAGCGGGAGTTCGTGCGCGACTTCAAGGGCGTGTACCGGGTCCCCCCGGGCGGCGGTGACGTCGAGCTCGTCGTCGACCCGGGTGAGTTCGACCAGCCCAACGGCCTGTGCTTCTCGCCCGACGAGTCGCTGCTGTACGTCAACGATTCGCCGCGCGGCGAGGTCAAGGTCTTCGATGTCGCGCCCGACGGCGCGCTGAGCAACGGCCGCGTGCTGCTCGACAAGATCGGATCGGGAGAGCGGGCCGAGGGCAACGTCGACGGCATGGAGTGCGACGCTCTCGGCAACGTCTGGACGTCGGGACCGGGTGGCGTCTGGGTCATCACGCCGGCGGGTGAGCGAATCGGGCGCATCGAGACGCCGGAGATATGCGGCAGCCTGGTGTGGGGCGGCTCCGACCTCCGCACGCTGTTCCTGACCACGTCGACAACGGTCCAGGTGATGCCCACGATTGTCGCCGGTGCGGCGCTGCCCTAACACCGATCCGTCGTCCGGTGGGCTGGCGCTCCGGTACTTGCGACGTGCAGATAATCATATATGATCGTTCGATCGCGGGGTGGCCGTCGTGCGTGGACGGCTGTCGAGAACGCGGGCCACAGGAGGCAACATCGCCATGTCCCGAACACTGATCCCTTCCCGGACCCACGTCCGGCGTCGTCGAGGGGCGGCGATATTCGCGACTGCCGCGATGGTCGCCGGCACGTACGTGGTCGGCGACGCCGCGGCGAGCAGCCCGCCGGAGCGACAGGGCGGCAGTGTGACCGTTGCGCTCAACGGTCCGCCGCTCGCCTTCGACCCGAGCCTCGACCGGGTCTCGTTCTCCTACGGTGTCTCCACCGTGGCGTCGGCGATCTTCGGCAACCTCGCCTACGTCGAGCCGACCACCGGCGCCGTCGTGCTCTACTTCCTCGAGTCGCTCGAGCCCAACGAGGACGCCTCGGTCTGGACGATGCGCCTCCACCCGGACATCAAGTTCAGCGACGGCACACCACTCGACGCCGAGGCGATCAGGTACAACATCGCCCGCTCGGCGGATCCGGCGACCGGGTCGCGGTTCCAGCCGGCTGCCGAGGGGCTCGAGATGGAAGTGATCGACGAGCTGACGCTCGAGGTGACGTTGCCCGAGCCCAACCGGCTCTGGGATGCTGCCGTCGTCGCCAACTTCGCGGCGGTCGGCTCGCCGACCGCGATCCAGGAGTCGCTCGACGCCGGTGAGGAGCCGGGCACGAACCCCGTCGGGGCGGGTCCCTTCATGGTCGTCGAGTGGGATCCGGGCCAGCGCATCGTGCTCGAACGCAACCCGTACTTCGAGGACTTCAAGCCGGGTCAGCCGTATCTCGACGAGCTGATCTTCCAGCACGTGCCCGACGACCAGCAGCGCGTGTCGGCGGTGACGTCCGGGGCGGCACAGATGGCCGTCGTCTTCGGTGGCCGCCAGACCGAGGAGCTGCGCGAGACGGCGAACGCGGTGGTGACGACGCCCGGTGGCGCCAACACGATCAGCCTCAACACCCAGATCCCGCCGTTCGACGACGTGCGGGCGCGCCGGGCCCTGGCGATCGCGCTCGACCGATCGGTGATCGGCGGGGCCATCAATCCGGGCTCGCCGCTGTCGACCGGGTTGTTCCCCGAGGAGTCACCCTTCTACAACGCCGAGTACACGTGGCCCGAGCACGATCCGGAGGAGGCCCAGCGACTGTTCGACGAGCTCGCCGCCGAGGGCAAGCCGGTGGAGTTCACGTACACGACCAACGACAGCGCGACGCAGGCCGACGTGGTGAACGCCCTGCTCGCCGAGCTCGGAGTCTACGACAACGTCACGATGACGCCGGACGTCCGGACGCAGAACGACTACGTCGCCGCGACGCAGGTCGCCCACGACTTCCAGGCGACCGCGTCGTGCGTCTGCTTCACGGCCGCCGTCCCGTTGCTGTACGACTACGTCGCTCCGGGCGCCGGGGAGAACTACTCGGAGTGGGAGAACGAGGACGTCACGGCGGCCCTGTCAGGACTGTTCGCCGCCGAGTCGATCGAGGAGCAGAAGGCGGTGTGGGACGTCGTGCAGCGCGAGCTGGTCGAGGAGATGCCGATGATCTTCATCACGCGGGTGGTGATCACGCTCGGCTATGCCGACGGCCTCATCGCGCCGGTGCCCGTCAACCTCGGGACGTATCCGATCTGGGCCGAGATCGGCTACGAGTGAGCCGCCTGACCGGCGAGGTCAGGCCGGTCAGCGGCGAGGTCAGGCCGGCCAGGAGAGGACCTCGGCGGCGGTGCCGCCGAGGATCCACTCCCGCTCCTCGTCGCTGAGGAACGGGATGCCCTCCTGCCAGAGGCGCAGGCAGTCGACATAGCGGAGATCGCCGATCTGGGTGATGTCGACGGCCCACATCATGCGCTGGGCGCCGAAGGCGTCGCGCACCCTGGCGACCACGTCGTGGACGTCGCGGAACGGGTACGGCTCCTTCGAGCGGTTCGGGGCGTCGCTCACCTTCACGTAGACGTTGGGGAGCTCGGCGAGGGCGAGGAGATCGTCGAGGGCCCCGAACGATTCGCCGACGGTGTCACCGGCGACGCTGGCGAGGTGATCGACGATCAGTCGCAGGCGCGGGTGGCGTGCGGCGATCGGGCCCAGGCCTGCCACGCTCGCCTGCGTCAGGCAGGCGATGGGCACACCCTGGGTCTCGCACTCGGCCCAGAACCAGTCGAGCGACCGATCGTCGAGCACGTCGCCGACGAGCACCCCGCCGTCGTTCCACTTGAGGAAGGCGAGGCGCATCCCGACCATGTTCGGTTGGTCGAGCCAACCATGGATCCGCGTGGCGGCATCGGGCCCGTACGGATCGAAGCGGCCCATGATCTTGAAGCGATCGGGAGCCTGGGCGGCGGTCTCGAACGAGGCGCGCTGATCGTCGTGCTGCCAGATCGGCGGGACGATCACGGCCCGGTCGACGCCCGCGTCGTCCATCGCCTCGAGCATCTGCTCGCCGGTGAAGGCGGACACGGCCGGTGTCGGCCGCCACGGATCGCTCGGCCACGGTTCGGCCGGCGTGTTGGCTCGGTAGAGGTGGGCCTGAGCGTCGATGACGGGGTGGGTCATGAGCCAGAACATATATGATCTGACCCGACGAGCACGGACGGATGCTCACCGCGCTCAGGAAGGGACCCCTCGTGGACGTTGCCGAAGTCGACCTCGAGTCCGCCATCGCCGCCGCCGACCCGATCGCCCTGCGGGCGGCGCTGTGGATCCAGACGCGATCCCCAGCGCTGGCCGCGATGCCGTCGCACCGTCCCGGCGCGATGACCTCGCACGTCGTACCCCCGCTCGAGTTGCGCGAGCCGAGCGACGTGGAACGGGTCAGGGCCGAGGCGCTGGTGGTGATGCGAGCGCTCCAGGCCGGTGACCTGACACCCCGCACCCCCACCGCCGCGGACGTCCCGACGATCGTCGAGCTGCTGACCGGCGACCGCGTCGCCGAGGAGACCCACGAGTTCTGGTGGGAGGAGCTCGCCGCGGTCGAGCAGTCGCGGCGTCCGGACCCGATCGACGAGGCGGCGCTGCGCCGCACCTTCCCCGATCTCCACGTGGTCATCATCGGGTCAGGCATGGGCGGGATCAGCGCCGCCGTGATGCTGCAGGCGGTTGGGATCCCGTTCACGATCCTCGAGAAGAACGCCGACGTCGGCGGCACCTGGTTCTCCAACACCTACCCGGGGGTCCGTGTCGACCTGCCGAGCCGCGCCTACTCGTACACGTTCGAGCCGGACCACCTCTGGCGCCACTACTTCGCGCCGCAGGACGAGTTGCTCGAGTACCTGCAGCACGCCGTCGACCGGCGCGGACTTCGCGAGCACATCGAGTTCGAGACCGAGGTCAGCGCCCTGCGATGGGACGCCGATATCCAGACCTGGCACATCACGGTGCGCCGCGCGGATGGTTCGACGACGACGATCGACGCCAACTTCGTGGTGAGCGCCGTCGGCCTGTTCAGCCGCCCCCGCCAGACCGACATCGACGGCCTCGGCACGTTCCGAGGTACGGCGATGCACACGAGTGAGTGGGATCACTCCGTGGACATCAAGGGCCGTCGCGTCGGCGTCGTCGGCACCGGCTCGAGCGGCGTCCAGGTCGTGCGCGAGCTGGCCGACGCCGCCAGCCGCCTCACCGTGTTCCAGCGGAGTGCCAACTGGATCAGCCAACTCGCCAACTACACGTCGCCGATCCCCGACGACGAGCTGTGGATGCTCGCCAACTTTCCCTACTACGTCAACTGCGTGCGGATCATGCAGGTGCACTCCATCGGTGACACGGACGCTCGCGTCGGGTTCAACGACGTCGACCCGGACTGGGACGATCCGCATTCGGTCAGCAAGACCAACGCCGCGCTCCGTGAGTCCATGGTGAGGTACATCGAGGAGCAGCTGGCCGGCCGGCCCGACCTCATCGAGAAGGTCACGCCCGTGTATCCGCCGATGGCCCGGCGGGTGCCGAAGGACAACGGCTGGTACGCCGCGCTGCGCGAGGACCACGTCGACCTCGAGACCCGCCCGATCCGACGAGTCGTGTCCGACGGCGTGGAGCTCGAAGGCGGCGACGTCGTCGAGCTCGACGTGCTCGTCCTGGCGACCGGCTTCCGCACGACCGAGTACCTGTGGCCGATGACGGTCACCGGCGTCGACGGCGTCGACCTCTCCGAGGCGTGGTCGACCGACGGGCCCCGGGCCTATCTCGGCATCATGGTCCCGCGCTTTCCCAACCTGTTCTGCCTGTACGGCCCGAACACCAACCCGATCTCCGGCGGGCCGTGCATGTGGGGCGAGCTCCAAGCGCGCTTCGCCGCCGAGGCGATCGGCGCCCTCGCCCGCGCCGGCCGGCGCAGCATCGACGTGCGGCGCGAGGTGTTCGAGGCCTACAACGAGCTGCTCGACGAGAACCTGGCGACGAAGGTCTGGCTCGACTCGCGCCAGACGTCGTACTTCGTGAACGATCACGGCCGCGTCGTGACGAACGCGCCGTGGCAGACGCGCCAGTACTGGCGCTGGACCCGCCGTCCCGAGCTCGACGACTACCACCTAAGCGGCGGGGCCGACGAGGGGCAGTGATGTCGGTGAGCGACGGTTCGACTCCCTTGACTGCGATCACCGGCGGGACGTCCGGCATCGGCTTGGCCATCGCGCATCGCCTGCTCCAGCGGGGGCACCGCCTGGCGATCCTCGGGCTCGAGGACGTCTTCATGGACGACGCCCGCCGCCAGTTCGATGCGGACTCCGTCCTGCTCGTCTCGGGAGACGTCGCCGAACCGGCGGCGAGCGAGGAGCTGGTCGGCCGGGCGACCGACAGGTGGGGGGCGCTGAGTGGCCTCGTGGCATGTGCCGCGGCGCGCGCCACCGGCGCCGTGCCCGAGACGGCGCCCGAGGTGTGGGAGCGGACGATCGCCGTCAATCTGTCGGGGGTCTTCTACGCGTGCCGCGCCGCGCTCGGCACGATGGTCGCGGCAGGAGGGGGATCACTGGTGGTGATCGGCTCGGCGTCCGGCTACGGCGGGGAGGCCCACGCCGCCTACGCGACGTCGAAGGGGGCGCTGTTCAGCCTGGCCATGTCGATGGCGCTCGATCACCGTGGCGACCGAATCCGGGTCAACGTCGTGGCGCCCGGAACGACGCGGACGCCGATGAATCGAGGAGTGAGAGACCCACGAGCCGAGGCCGTGATCGCCGCCCGTTCGTCGGTGACCGGCGACCTGAACAGCGCGGACGACGTCGCCGCGGTCGTCGCCTTCCTGCTGTCGGACGAGGCCCGCGCCATCTCCGGCGCGATCGTCGACGTGGGCTACTTCCACGGTGAGCCGTTCCGCCGCCCCGACCTCGGCGCCGGCGACTGACGAGGCTCCGCACGACGATGCCGATCGCGTGGTCAGGTCAGATCCGCTCCCAGGTGGCCGATCGGCTCCGCGGCTCGTCGGTCAGCACGAGGATCGAGTCGTCCAGCCTCACCAGTAGGGTCTGGTCGGATCCGATGTCGTCGGGAACGACCGATTGGTCGACGTGATGGACCACGCGCTCACCCGTGAAGTCGTATGTCCCGCAGCAGGCACGGAAGTCGTCGTACGCCGTCGCCTTCTCCTCGGGCGTTCCGCCGTAGACCGCCTCGTCGCCGAACCTCGAACGCTCCGGCGTCGA
Organism: Desertimonas flava; assembly: GCF_003426815.1. Taxonomy (GTDB): domain Bacteria; phylum Actinomycetota; class Acidimicrobiia; order Acidimicrobiales; family Ilumatobacteraceae; genus Desertimonas; species Desertimonas flava. Next base: position 323,299 of record NZ_QKYK01000003.1, on the reverse strand, counting down.
CGTCTGCACCGACATCGTGCCCTGCTCGGTGTAGATGAGCTGGCCCTGTGCGCGTTCCCACTCCGGGAACCCAGCCGTCGGGGTGTCGCCGTCCAGCGGCGACGTCCACGCAACGAGCCGCCAGGTGCCGACGAGCGGGCAGTGCTCGCCGGCGGCGCTCATCGGCTCGCCGGCATGGGGTACTCGTCGGCGTTGAGCACCCATCCGGGTTGCTCGGAGAAGTCGATGCGGGGCGGCGCGAACACGTCGAAGAAGACGCGCCGGCGCGTGCCATGGGGCTGGCTGGTGTGGATCAGCGGCGGGGGGATCACGACCGTCGCCGGCGATTCCGTCACGTGATGATCGTCGTCACGCCACGTCGTTGCATCGGGCGTCCACGCGACGCGGAAGTGATGGGTGAAGTCGCCTTCCACCTGCAGCGAGACCTGCTCGAAGTCGTCGTGGTGATGGGGCGACAGCTTGTTCGGCTCGCGCAGATCGGACCGCGGGTCCGAGGCGTTGATCATCACCGTCGTGCACCGGAACAGTCGGCCGTTGCGACCTTCTTCGAGGGGATGGTCGGCGGCTCGGTAGACCCGAATTCGCTCGCCCGCCGGCGGGGCGGGCCACGGCGCCCAGGGTGCGACGTTGGGATCGTCGATCTCGTAGTCGGCGGCGTTCGCGCAGCGGGCCGCCAGGTCGGGGACCGTCGGTGCGCCGAAGATGCGAAGCACGATGCCCGGAGCCGTGACCCGAACCGTCGACGGCCCCGACGGCATGACGACCACGGCGAACTCGTTCACGTCCTCGGAGTCGGACCCGTCCTCGACCACGACGCCGGCCCCTTCGGCCACGACCACCATGTACTCGCCACCGGTGTCGACCGACAGCTCGTCACCCGCCTGCGCCTCGGTGTGGGCGATGACCATCGCCTGGCTGCGCGTCCACCACGTGCGGCTCCCGTTCGGGTGCTCCTCGTCGGCGGCGACGTGATGCAGCTCGCGACACGTCGGCTCGCGAGGCGTTCCGGCGGGGACGGCGACGCCGGTGGACAGCTTCGAGCGCGGATCGGACGCGTCGTACGGCATCGCGAAATCGTATCAGATCTGTCGGGTCGGCTCATCGGGGCCGGCGCCGGGCTCAGGAGCCGCAGATGCCGGCGTCGACCAGTCCGCGCCTGAGCTCGTCGATCAGGTCGGCGCGGGCCCGTACCGAGACCGGGGCCTCGAAGGACATCGAGCCGTGGAACGCGCCGCGGTAGAGGTGGAACTCGACCGCCACGCCCTGCCCGAGCAGGCGGCGGGCGAAGTCGATGGCCTCGTCGCGGAGCGGATCGACCTCGTTGGCCGTGATGTACGTCGGCGGGAGGTGATCCACCAGCTCGCAGGTCGCCGGGGAGGCGTAGGGCGGGAGATCGTCGACCGTGTGGTCTCCGAGGTAGTACCGCCAGCTCAGTTCGGCGTCGCGCCGCCGCCACACGGGGGTGTCGTCCATGGCAGTCATGCTCGGCGTGGCGAGACGCGGGTCGAGGACCGGCTCACCGAGGAACAGGAACGACAGCGGGGGATCATTGGATCGGTTGGCCAGGGCGACTCCTGCGGCGATCGCCGCGCCCGCACTCTGGCCGCCGAGCGCCAGCCGACCGGTGTCGAAGCGTTCCGACGCAGCATTGGCGGCGCACCAACGCAGCACGGTTCGTCCGTCCTCGAGGGCGGCGGGGCACGGATGCTCCGGCGCCAGGCGGTAGTCGACGGACACGATGGCCATCTGCAGCTCCCGTACGAGCATCGTGAGCAAGGGGTCGTTGGAGCGCTCGTCGCCGAGCACGAACCCCCCGCCGTGGAAGAACACCATCGTCGGGACCGGTTCGACGGAGTCCGTGGGCCGGAAGATCGCCACCTTCACCGGTGTCCCGCCGTCACCCTCGACGCGGCGATCCTCGACGACGACGCCGGTCCAGTCGGTGGAGTCGGCTCGTCCCGCCGCCAACGCCTCGACCCGAGCGCGTGCCGCAGAGACGTCGTCGAGGCCGGCGGGCGGGAACGCGGCCGCGGCCTCTCCCAGGCCCGGGGCATAGGTGTAGGTCACGCCGTCACCCGCTCCCACGTCAACGCGCGGGTCCGCGACTCGTTCGTGAGCACGAGGGTCGATGCGTCCACGTCGACGAACCGGATCTGGTCGGTGCCGATGTAGTTGGGTGCGTTCGATTGCCGGACGTGGTGGATCACCCGCGCGTCCCGATGGGTGAACGTCCCGCTGTAGGCGTGGCATTCGTTGAACGCCCTGGCCTTCTCGGTGAGCGTTGGTTCGGTCCCGGCGAATCGGTCCCGGTCCCGCTCGGACATCTGCATCGACATCGTGCCGTCGGCGGTGTAGATGATCTGGCCTGTCACGCCGTGCCACGCCGGCGCCGGGCTGGTCGGCTCGTCGACGAGGTCGCGCCATCCGACGAGGCTCCACGTCCCGATGAGGGGACAGTCCGGTTGTGGTCGGCTGGTGGTCATCGTTCCTCCGTGGTGCCGTCGAGGATGTACTCGTCGAGGTCGGGGCGCCGGGTCCATTGCCAGTACTGGTGCGTCTTCCACGGCGCGTTCGTCGTGACGCGGCCGTGCTCGTTGGTGATGTACGACGTCTGGCGAGGGTCCAGCCAGACCTTGGTGCTGAGCGCCTCGTCGAGCCGGGCGTTGTAGTCGTCGAACACGTCGCGCCGGACCTCCATGCTGCGGTGGCCGGACCGCGCCAGCGCGCCGATCGCCTCGACGACGAACCGCGCTTGGAACTCGCCCCACATGCACGGCCCACCGGTGGTGGGGTTGGTGTTGGGACCGTAGGAGCAGAACAGGTTCGGGAAGCCGGGCACCATGATCCCCAGGTAGGCCCGGGCCCCGTCGGCCTCCCACACGTCCGACAGTGTGACACCGCCGACGCCGACGATCTCCATCGGCCAGAGGAAGTCGGTGGCGCGGAACCCGGTGGCGAGGACGAGCACGTCGAGGGGCACGACGTCGCCGTCGTCGAGCTCGACACCGTCGGCCACCACGCGGCGGATGTGGCGCGTCTCGAGAGCGACGTGGTCCTCGCGCAGTGCGCGGTACCAACCGTTGTCCATCGGCAGGCGTTTGGCGAGGGCCGGGAAGGCGGGGGTGCAGCGCTCGATCAGGTCGGGGTGCCCGTCGAGCTCGGTGCGGAGGTACTCGAGCAACTGGGTCCGGAGGGCGGCGTTGGGGGCGCTCACCGAATCCGGGTCGTCCCAGTCGGGGTCGACGTCGATGAGGCTCTGGCGGGCGTCGCCGCGTGCGTAGATCTGGATGACGCGGACGCAGTGCACGTAGAACGGGAAGCGCTCGATCAGCCACCGTTCACTCTCGGCGACCGGCTCGGTGTAGCGCGGGGCGTGGCCGAGCCAGTTGGCCGTGCGTTGGAAGACCGTGAGATGGGCGGCGACCTCGGAGAGTGGCCGGACGACCTGGATGCCGCTCGAGCCGGTGCCGACGACGCCGACCCGCCGGCCGGTGACCTCGCAGGAGTGGTCCCACTCGCTGGTGTGCATGGCCATCCCGCGGAACGAGTCGAGACCCTCGAAGTTCGCCTCACGTGGCCTGCTGAACAGCCCGACGGCGCTCACGACGAACTGGGCGCGTTCGACTCCGGTGGTCCCGTCGGCCCTTCGCGTCTCGAGCACCCAGCAGCGATCGTGCTCGGCCCACGTCAGCTTGGTCACCTCGGTCCCGAACACGATGTGCCGGCCGATGTCCCGCCGCTCGACCGTGTGCTCGAGGTAGTGCAGCAGCTCCTCCTGCGGGGCGAAGTGGTGCTGCCACGGATAGTCGGGCTCGAACGTGAACGAGTAGGCCCGGCTGGGCACGTCGACGCGCACGCCCGGATACGTGTTGGAGTGCCACGTGCCGCCGAGCGCGGCGTTCTTCTCGATGATCGTGAAGGGGATGCCCGCTGCCTGGAGCATCACTGCGGCGCTGATGCCTCCCATTCCCGACCCGATGATGACGACACGCAGCTCCGGAAATGTCGCGTCGAGGTCGGCGCGGTCGATCGGATCCGCTCGCCGGCTCAGCGGCTCGGCGGCGAACTCCTCCCACCAGAACTCGTGCGTCGCCTCGGCCGGCGCGTCGCCGGTGAGCATCTCGACGATGGTGGCGATCTGCGCTCGCTGCGGCGTTCGCGGCTCGGAGCCGCCGGCGAGATGGGCGCGCAGGAACGCCGCCGCGTCGGCCCGCACGCGGGCCACGTCGTGATCGTCGAGCAGCTCGATCGGTGGGAGCAGGTGCGTCACCCCCGAGGGGCGTCCCGTGGGCATCGCGATGAGCGACGCCAACTGCGTCTGGATCCAGAGAGCGGCGCGAAGGGCGACCGGATCGGCCGACTCGATCGCCGCCGTCAGCTCGTCGTCGGAGAACGGGTCGGACACGATGCAGCAATCATATGCGATTCTGTGGTGCAGTCTCAAGGTCGCGTGCTCGTTTGAATGAGCGCCGCGCCAGCTCCGAGGGCTTCAGAACGGGCGTCTCGGAGAGGGCGTGGTTGTCCCGCGCCGTCGCGGCCTGAGCATCACATAGGATTCTGCCGTGACCGGTCACGCGCACGCACTGCCCATCTTCGACACGCATGCCCACGTCCTCTCGGACGACCGTCAGGCCTACCCACCAGCCAAAGAGCACCAGGGCGCCGAGGTGGAGCCGTTCACCGGCGAGCAGCTTCTCGCCGCCATGGACGAGACGAACGTCGCCAAGGCGTGCGTCGTGCAGCGGTACTTCTTCTACGGGACCGACAACTCCTACGCCCTCGACACCGCGGCGACGAATCCCGACCGGCTCGTGCCGGTCGTCATGCTCGACTCGCACGATCCCGACGCTCCCGAGCTGTTGCGCCGGCTCGTCGAGACCCGGTCGGTCGGAGGGATCCGGTTCTCCCGGCCGACGTTCGACACAGACGACACGGGGTGGTTGAACTCGCCCCGCGTGATGCGTCTGTGGGAGCGGGCCGCCGAGCTCGGCATCGCCGTTGCGATGATCATGTTCGAGCCGCACCAGAGCTACAACCTGCCGGCCCTGAAGCTGCTGGCCGAGGAGTTCCCGGAGACGCCGATCCTCATCGATCATCTCGGCATCCGTCAGGGGGCGATCGCGTCCGTCCGGCGGCAGCGCACCGAGCCGGGGTACGTGCCCTACATCTCGACCGACGACTTCGGCATCACCGATGCGCTCCGCGAACTGCGCTCGTGCTCGAACGTCCACTACAAGTTCACCGGGATCAACCTCGGTTGCCTCGTGGCCGACTCGATCGATCCGGCCGAGTTCCTTCGGCGCTTCGCCGACGAGTTCGGTGCCGATCGCGTCGTGTGCGGGACCGACATCGGCCAGACGGAAGGGCCGTACTCGCGGCTCGTCGACGGCTTCCGGCAGGCGATGAGCGGGTTGACGCCGGCGGAGGCCGAGCTGGTGTCGTTCGGCAACGCGGAGCGCATCTACGGCCGGTCCGCCGGGCGGTGAGCTCAGCCGCGGGCGAGTTCGGTGCCGTCGGGTCGGTAGACGTGCCAGTGCCCGTGGGTGTCGCGGCGGGTGGTGAATCCGGTGTTCTTGACGAGGTTGTGGCGCCCGCACATGGGGCCTGCGTTGCGTGGCGAGGTGGGCCCGCCCTCGGTCGAGGGAGTGACGTGGTCGATCTGCCTCGGTAGATGCCCGCAACCGGGCCACATACATCGGAACTGGCCGGCGACCGCGGCTTGGAGGTAGGCGGCTTCGCGGCTGTTGCCGCGGTAGAGGCGGCTGCGGCGGCCTTGGTCGATGATCACGCCGGCCGCCCCGACGACGACTCGTCGGACGTGTCCGACCAGTGCTGCGGCGACGGCGTCGACCGGGTCGACGTCGGTGCCGCGCGACGTGTGGCACATCGGTCGGATCGTGTGGGTGTCGACGGCGGCTTGGCAGTCGGGTGCGAGGGTGGTGTCGGCGTCGCTGTTGCGGTGAAGGTGCAGGGGGTCGAGCAGGTCGAGCAGTTGCCGCTCGAAGGTCGCCTGATCGATGATGATGTTCACCGTCAGGTCGATGTCGCGACCGTTCAACGGAGCGATCGCAGCAGCCTCGAACAACTTCTTCATCGCCTCGGCCCGGCGTTGGCCGTTGGTGCGAGCGAGGTCGCCCGGGGTGACGTGCTCGTGTCCCAGGCGCTCTCGCGCCTCTTCGACGTCGAAGCGGTACTCGGCGTCGACGAACGCCGCGAAGGTCGTCTGCAACGCCTCGGCCTGGAGGCCGGCAAAGCTGCCCCGCAACAGCACCGTGGCTCCGACCGTGATGAAGCGGACGTCGCGGTTGCGGTGAGCTGTCTCCCTGCTGCGGTGGGCGCCGTCCTCGTCGACCAAACGCTCCCACTCGGTGAGCTGCGAGCTGAACTCGGCGACCAGCGCGGCGACCTCGGCGACTCGCGCATCGACGCCGCCCGCCCCGGCCGAACCGATGACGTCGGTACCCGCGACCTCGCCGGTCGAACCGGTCGAGATCGAAGGCGCCTCCAACAACATGGTCCCAGCATGACCAACCCCTGTAACAGAGTTTCTCGTCACCATGCAGCCGTCCGCCCAGGTCATTCGCGGCCGTGACGCCCGGCCTTGTCTCCGATCGAGGACGCGCTCCTTGACGACTTCATCCCCAGCGCCTTATGCGTGTCGCCGTGAGTCGGGGGCCTGCGGGCCAGCCGGACTGATCGGTCGCGCGCTGGCCGCTCGAGGGTGTGTCGCCGACCTACGTTCACTGGGGCACCGGGACAACGATGAAGCGCGCCAGTCCGAGAGTCGGGGAGTCCTTCCCGACTGGCCGGGCGCTCTTCCGAACACCGAACGCCGGGTCGGGGCGCGGAGCTGCCGGCATTCGGTGCGTCCGGTCTCCTCGTTCGGCACTCCGACCGCCGCCCAGTCCCGTCTCGACGGCCGCGTGAGCGCGCCTGATCGCCGACTGAGGACGCGGGTGGGACCGGCGGGTCGTCGTCGCGCGGTGCGACTGACATCCGGCGGTATGCGGCAGTACGTGAAGGACGGATCGGACGGGCTATTCGGGTGCTTGCGGGAGGAGTCGTGTCAGGCGGTTGGCGATGTCAGCGATGCTGGATGGGCCTGACGCGACGTCGATGACGAGGACGTAGACGTCGTCGTTGCCGGCGTCGGTGATGTCGATGCCGTTGAGTTCGAAGAAGACGGCCGTGGCGAGCCATCCGAGGCGCTGGTTCCCGTCGATCAGCGCGTGGTTGTTGGCGATCGACTGCAGCAGGGCGGCGGCTTTCGTCCAGATGTCCGGGTAGGCGTCACGGCCTGCGACGGTGGTCTGGGGTCGAGCGATGGCAGATCCGAGCAGTCCGACGTCGCGGATCGGGATCGGGGTTCCGAGGACTCGTTCGGCAAGTTCGAGCACGTCGTCGAGGTCGAGGTACTCGACCGGTGCGGTCACTCGCCGAGTCGATCGAGCGCGTCGCGGTGCGCGGTGATGACGCGGTCGGCGGCGGCAGAGACGCGATCTCGATGGGCGCCGCGAGCGACGAACTCGCGCACGGCGCGGCGTGCGGCGTCTTGCATCGAGATTCCTTCGGCTTCGGCACGTTCGCGTAGTGCCGTCTGCTCGTCATCGGTCAACCGCAAGGTCATCGCCACACCAAAAATGGTGTCAGTATGACACCGCAAGTGTTCGCGACCGACTGCCGGCGGTACCGGACGCGTTGGGTGCGGGTTATCGGCCACCGTTATGAGACGGTCGTCCGGCGTCAGGTCTCGACCGTGACACCGATCAGGTCGACCGTCGTTTCGGACGTCGCTATGCCAAACACAGCGATCGCCCGCACCAGCACCCCGGCTGTGATCAGCATGCGGCCGGCCGACACCCCGTCAACGATCTCGGGCAGAGCATCGAAGTCGGTGGCAAAGCGCTCAACGATCGCCGGCAGCTCGAGCACGAGAAAGTCAGTCGCCGATGGCTCGCCGTTCGGTCCGCGCTCGGCTGCGAAGTATGCGTCGAGCTGATCGAAGAAGTTGGCGGTGACCCGGACGACCCGGCGGACTGTCACTGGGACGAATCGTCGATGACGCCGTGCTCAACGAGTAGGCGTCGGCCGTCGGCGCGGGCTCGCGTGACGAAGCTCTCGGGGAGCTCCGACAGGTCAGTCGAGGACCGCTCGTTGACGAGCCGCTGGCGTTCATCGGGTGTGAGTCGCTCGACATCGACGGCGGTGCGGATCTCGGCGGCGTCCATCGTCTGCAGGCTACGCGATCAGCCCTCGCTGAGCGACGCGACGGGGAGACCCCGGCGGTAGCTGGCATCGTGGGCCGAGGATTACCGGACGGCGGTATCGGACGGTGTGCCAGCGTCGGTGGTGTTCAGGTGCTCGAGTACGAGGTCCCAGGCCGAGCGGTACTGCTCCCAGTTCTTGATGCTGCGTCGCATGTAGATCTTGGCTGAGGCGCCCCACTGGGGAGCTGTCTCTGCCACCTCTGCGACAATTGGCATTGGAAGGACGAAGAAGTCGGGGTCGCGTGTCCCGTCGTCTTGCTCGGTGATGATCTTCGCCTTGCGGTAGCGGAACCCGCGATTCAACGCGACGAGGACGACGAACTCGGCGTCGTCAACGGCGAGATCGTCGATCTCGCAAGCGTTGACGAGGCGACCCTCACGACCGTGCTCGACGACGCGCCGTACACGTCGATCGCGTACCCATTCGAGCTGTATCCCGACGAGCTCATCCGCGAAGCACGTCGCATGCTGGTCTCCGCCGGATCGGAGTGCCTCGACAACGCTGGCATCTCCAAGCCCGGCGAAACGGTGCCACCCGATCTCGACATCGACGCCATCTGGGACCACTGCGTCTCCATCACAGACGCCCTCGTGCAGGAGCTTCTCAACTCACGTGCAGTAAGGCAGATCCTCGCATCCCTCACCGAAGCAACAGAGCCATCTCGCTAACCCGCACGTCGCCGTCGCGCCCGCCGAGCGGAGCAAGCAATGAGCACCGCTGTGGGCCCCAGTACCACAGTCACCGCGCCATGGCCTCAAGCAACGACGTAGGACCGGCGTTACAGGACGAGGGACGACGGAGAGTTCGGGCGCGTTACTCGGACACCCGTGGTGGCATCGGATCGGGCGCGCCGCGCCCCGTGGTGATGCGATGGGAGGGCGGGCGTCGCGGTCACATTGCTCGCAACCAGCGACGCCGGCGAAACTGTGCAAATGGCTGACCCTTGGGCGAGCTGGGAACAAGTGGCCGCATCCGAGCCTTCGGATCTACATGAGGGGGTGGTGCCGCTCTACGCGTTCGGCTGGCTCAGGACTGAGGTCAACAACGGCGGGTTCCATCAACTGTTTCTGAACGGTGCGGGCGATGTCGTGGCCGACGCCGTCGCCGCTAGCCGACGAGTGGGCTTGCCGACGCGCTCCGCGCTCATCGAGCGCGCCATGCGCGTGCTCGGCGATCCTTATCCCGCCGAGCGTCAGGCTCGCATGGCTGCGCTCGAGGACCTGAGCGCGTCGGACCTCGAGTTGCTCGACATGCTGAGCGAGAACTACTTCGACCTCGAGGCAGCCGTGGAGGTTGACGATCACATGCGAGATCTCATCCCTGGCGCATAGCTCCACCGGGGTGGGGACACCCGACGAGCAACTCTGGAAATCAGTGAGCGGTGTCAACGACGGTGGCAACGCCGTCGGGCAATGATCTCCGCGTCGACCGTCGTCCCGGCTGGTGATGGTTGCGTCGTGCGACGTCGGGTTGTCTCTCCTCCTACCTCAATCGTACGTAGCTGCTGTTCCTCCACACCTGTCATGAATGTCTTCGAAGAACCGGCGTTGGAGGCGGCTGTCACCTGGGCTCGGTGCAGACTCAGCGAGCGGCCGCAAGCTGAGGGCCCGCGTCGACTGTTTCGATTGGATGCCATGTGTGTGCGATCCCACGCATGATCAGTGCGTGATCGAACCGGACCGAACCGGCGGGAAAGACGGTCGTGTCGTCGAAGAACGACGAGCGCACCAGGTCGACGTCGAAGGGCTCCACCTTCCACTCGGCTGTGCGCAGCTCAAGGCCGTCGAAGCGAACCGGATCGCCGGTTGCCGACCATCCTCGACATCCGTTCGCGAAGAAGGTCGACGACATCTCCAGCGAGTCGAAGACCGAGCCCGCGGGCAGCGTGCGGCCCACGGAGCCCGTCACCTCGACACTGACTCGTCGGTCGCGGCTCCGGTAAGCGACCTTCTCGCTCACAGCGGTCGAGGCCACCGTGAAGTCGGCGCGGTGATGAGCACCAGGAAACAGTCGCCCGCCAACCCACGTGGTGATGCGAGAACTCGAGTCCCGCCTCGGTATGAACACTCCGCTGCTGTCAGGTTCGTCCGTGCGTACGACGGCGAAACGGTGCGCGGCGTTCTCCGAACGCAGCCCGATCCAACCGGGCAGCCCATGCGGCCGAAGCTTGGCGAGTCGGATGAGGCACACGCCGGCGACGGCCCGGCCTGCGACAAGCTGCGGTTCGAACGGCGCTGGCAGAAACTCAGCAGCGACATCCGGCTCGACGGCGAAGTTGACCAGCAGGCGGCGATCGATGACACCAGCGAGAGACGGCACCACAATCACCTACGCAGTCTGCCCTCGAGATGGCTCGAGAGCACCCGTGAACCGGCGGTACAGGACGCGGGATGCCGCGATTCTCGGACGTTGTTCTCGGACTGTGCGCTCGCACGGGTGCCTGCGGCGACCCACGGGGCGCTCGTGCCTTGCCTGAGCGCGACGCCGGTGTGTCGGGGCCCGGGGCTACGGTCACGCACGTGGGTAAGGGATTCGGGGCACCGGGGTTGGCAGCGGTGGTGCTGGTGGGAGTGCTGGGTGGTGTCGGGCGACTGTCTGCAGACGGGGTTGGGTCGGCCCCGAACCCGACGGTTCCGGCAACGACGACGACGTCGACCACGGTGCCGGGCGCGCCCGCTTCGTCGGTCGTTCCTATCGAACGTTCGTCGGACGACGCCGACGAACCGCTGTGCGCGACGCGCATCGACCCACCCGAAGGAACTGAGACCAGCGAGGCGCCACCACAGATCACGCTGGAGGGCGAGATGAGTGTGGTCAACACCTACGGCGTCCCGCTGGGCGAGGAGTTCCACGGCGCAGGGATGACCTGGACCGACGACGGTCGCAGGGTGGTGATCGCGGCGTTCGTGGCCAACTTCGCCGAGCACCGCGCGGCTCTCGTCGATCTCGTCGATGACCCTGATCATCTGGTGGTGTGTCGTGCCCGGCTGACGAGGAGCGAGGGCGCGGCCATCGTCGCGGAAGTCCAGCCACGACTCGCCGAGTTCGAGCACGCGTTCGGCCCGAACGGCATGGACGGCCGCGTCGACGTCAACGTGCTCGCCGGCCATGACGCGACCGCCGAGATGCTTCACACCGACTACGGCGACCAACTCGACCTGTCGCTCGGGGCGTTTCCGTATCCGATGCCCGACCCGCTCCCGGAGCCGGTCTGCCCCGACCTCCCGGCAACGACTCCTGACCTCCCGTACGCCGTGACGGAACCGGTTCCGGTTGTCGTCACCGCCGCCCACGGGGTTCACGCCACCGTCGGAGTCCCGTTCGTCAATGCCACGTCGGAGCGGATCGCGTTCGGATCCGGCCATCCGTCGGTCTACCTGGCCGACCCGGAGACCAGTGATGTCGTCGGTGTGCCGAACGCCAACTTCGGTCTCACCTCGAACCTGGTCCCGGTCGATCTCGAACCGGGCGCGGTCTTCGACGGGACAGTGAGCGTTCCGACCGCGGCGTGCGATCCGTCGGTCGGCCACACACTTCCGTCGGGCGACTACGACCTGTACGCCGTGTACAGCGTGGTCACCGACACGGTGAACATCACCGAAGGCGACTTCGCCGTCGGCCCGATCGCCATCAGCATCGTCGAGACCTAGACCGGCGACTCGAGATGGTGGGCTGCCGGCCAGCGGACACCTCATCCAGGCAATACAACCGGTCGGCCGTCGACGGTCCGCCACATCGATCCGCTCCCTGACGTGGCTCGGGGTCGTCTGACAGTCCCGACTGAGGATCCAGCCGGCGGTACAGGACGCCGGGGTCCACTTGGTGGGAGACGCGTTATCGGACACTCCCATACCTAGCAAGCACGTCCGGGCGGCTGCACGTGACGATATGGATGTAGTTCCTTCGGGCGGGGGGTTTCGCTCGGTGCATCCTCGAGCGTCCGCTGAGCGCCGGCTCATCTACATGATCTCCGAAGCGCGTGGAGCCGGCTTGTCTGCGCCGAACCAGTCTCGGAGCCAGTCAGCTTCGTCCTCGCTCAACGCTGCGACGTCGATAAGCAGGCCGACGACGGCGCGTACCTCGGTCCTGGACCAGCCAAAGGCTTGTACGAGCGTGCGGACACCGGCTACGGCCTCGGGGTGCTGGAGATGCGGGGCTCGTGCGATGCGAGCGACCTCGCGGTTGGTGGCGAGTAACTCGATGGCCCGCGAGATCGCATCGGCGGGATCGCTCACGCCTGTGTCGATGACCAGACCGTTGGAGGCTTCGTGACGTAGCTCAACCTCCCACACCCGGTCGTCGCGTTGGCTCGCTCTCACGTGCCAGGGCGCCGCGGCATTGCCAGGCAGCGCTTCGCCAACCGCCACCTCAATGTCAGCCGCTGAAACGTTCATGCACGGCAGTTTGGCCGACCTGCCGGCGGTGCGTAGCCCGATCGCCGAATCAAGGATGCTTCCAATCAGCGATAGCGGACGGTAGGGATCCGGCGATACCGGACGCCGGTCCGTGCTCGTGGTGTCGTCCTATTCGGATGCTCGCCTGGCGTCGATACGAGCTTGTAGGCCGGCTGGCCAGCGCTCTTTGTGGAGGAGCTGGAGGTGCTCGAGCTGCCAGTCACGACCCGTGATGACCTGCCTGCACGCCGCTGCGCCACATCGGCACGTCATCTCGAAGGTGACATCGTCGGAGATCACGCCGTAGTCGCTGGTGAGCTCGGATCCGGGTTCGAGGTCGACGCGGGCCACGAGCTCCAATGGCGCGCCGAACCACATCGTCGGGTCGCAGCTGTGGTTCCCGTAGTGGGCGATCGAGCCTGCTCGAAGTACGAGGTGACGGTCGGGCCCGATGGCGATCGTGTCGACGTAGGTGCCGTTGGCGTCTGCGTCCTCGAAGAGCTCGTGAAGCTCGGCGGTGGTGACTGCCGTTCCACCGAAGCGGATCAACGGCGTGCCGGCGGGCACTGCCTCGTCGATGAACAACCCGTCGCCAGCGATCGCCGAGCACCGAACCCGCACGGCGGGGTGCACCCACACGTCAATCGGGATCCTCTCCACCGCACCAGTGAAGCTCACCTCCGACCACGACGCGAGGAGGCCGGCGGTACCGGACCGTGTCCACCGCGGTTATAGGTTGCCGGTTTGAGATGGCCCAGCGAGGCCGAGGAACACCACGATGGCGCGGCCGAGTCGGACCATGTCTTCGTCATTGAGCCGTCCGATGCGTTCGCCGAGTTTCGAGCGAGGGACCGTTGTCAGCTTGTCGACCATCATGCGACTGGTCTCGCGGAGCTGGTTGTTCTCATCCGGCATGACGAGCACACGAAACAGCGGTGCCTCGGTCGGATCGGTCGTCATCGCACAGACGGTGATCGAGCCCGTCGCATCGAATCGGTCGTCTTGCACGACGACCACGGGGCGAGGCTTACCGACGTAGCCGCTGCCTGCCGCAGCGGTCCAGATCTCGCCGCGCCTCACTCCTCGTCCAGGCTGAGTGCGTCGATGAACGCTTGGTCGTCCGCGGCGTGCTCACTAGCGGCAACGGCGGCGGACTGCTGGTGGGCCTGCGCGGCGAAATCCGGCGAGCGGACGTCGGGCACCCAGATCTGGACCGGACGAAGACCCTGCGCCCGGAGCCGCTGGCGGTGCTCGCGCACGCGCTCTGCCCCGGATACAGGGGTTCGTCGGCGGGGCACACCACAACGTTACATGTAACGACCACAGCGAAACAACTTCCGCCGCCATACTGCCGGCGATACCGGACGCTGGCGTGTGTGGTATTCGGCGGCCTTACACGATGCCCCAGGGTTCGGCCTCGATCGGGGGCGACACTGGCGCCGTGCGAACCAATCGCGGAAGCGGAGCTTCGCGAGGCTCGTTCGTCGACGTCGAGCGTGGTGCAGCACAGCTTCGCGAGCGAGCGCGACCGAACTCGGCGCAATCGCCACCACCCCTGCCCTACAGTCCGGATCCCTCGGCCTGATCGGCTCGTTGCTCCACACAAGCGTGCCCCTACACGACGTCGCTGAACGTCATTGGCAATTCGTGGTCGAGGCGATCGAGCGGATCTCGATGCTCATCGCCTCACTGTCGAAGGTCTCGATGAGGCAGGTGGCGGCGAAGAGGATGTCGTACCGGAACATCTGCTCTGGGTATTGACCGGACTCGTAGCGGCCTCGAACCTCGTCGCTGGTGATCAGGAAGTCGATTCCCGACTCTGTGTACCAATCGAGAGGAACGTCGATCGCCTGAGCAAGCGGAACGATGTCGTAGGAGTTCGGGGGGAGCCAAGGTCCGTACGACTCGACTGCCAATGACGAACCTTCGGGAATGGACTCTTCGATGAAGTTCCGGGCAGCGGTCCAGGGGTCTTGGAGCGATTTACTGACTGCCTGGCTTGCGAACATGGCCGGGACAGCCAGCGCCAGGGCGCCGAACGCTATGAGCGAGCGTCGGAGTGGTGCGGCGTCGGAGAGCGCCGTGAGGCCAGCCGCACTGAGTGCCGCCAGCAGGCCCGACACGACGAGGAGATTCCGATCGAACCGCGTGGTGTATGTCGAGAGAAAGCCGACGTACCCGACGCACGAAACGATGGCCGGGAGCCAGACTCGTGCTGATGATCGCCGCATGAGTACGAGGACGGGAATGGCGGCGAGAGCCGGGCCGACCATCCACCACGACGTCGTCAGGTAGTAGGTCAACGCGCCGCCCTCATAGCCGGGGTGTCCGCTTCGATAGTGCGTCTGCTCACCGCGGAACCAAGCCCAGTACGTCGGGAGGTCGGCCAGGACCTGCGGGCTGGCGACGGCGAAGCCACCGATGATCGCGGCACACAGACCTGCGATCGTGGACCACGCGCGTTTACCCTTGACGAGCAGCACCGCGACGATGAGGCCAGGCCCCAACAGCGCAGCGTTGTACTTGGCAGCAACCGCAAGACCGAAGACCACGCCGGTTGCTCCGACCTTCCAGCGCGCCGGTCGGATGACGTAGCCGGTCGCGCCGAGTAGGGCCGTCGTGGCCAGCATCCCGGCCAACGGATCTACGGTGACGGTTCCGCCGAGGCGAATGTCCAGCGGGTTCAAGGCGGCGAGCGCAGCGGCCAGGATCGCGGCACCGTCGCGTCCCGAGAGCCGTCGGGCCAAGAGCGCTGCCGCAGCGACCGTCGCCGTGCTCGCGGCGAGCGAGAAGGTCCGCATCAACACGACACTCGGTACGTTCGTGATGCGTATCGCGACGAGCGATGATGTCTCGACTGGCGAACCGCTGAGGCCGGTCACGGCCGAGAAGACGGTTGTGAGCACCGCTTCGGCGTTGAAGAACAGTGCCGGGTAGCTGTAGACCGTCGAGTCCATCGAGTGGTTCTGGGCCATTGTCCAGATCGCTTCGATGTGGCGAGCCTCGTCCGAGTTGTGGGCAAAGGGAAGCGGCGCAAAGGCTGGGATCGCCCGGAGAAATGCCCCCAGCAGGGCAATGAGCGCAATCGCGGCTTGGACACGAGAACTCGGCGGGTGCAGACGCACCCGCCGAGTTCTCGTGTCGGAGTCAGGCGACGCCGCCGGTCGCCATCCAACCGATGTACAGATTGCCATTCAGAGTGAATGAGACGTTCGTCCATGTGTAGCCGTCGCGGACGATATGTTGGCAATAGTTGTGGATCGGTGTGCCGCTGGCGACACACATGATGATGTTGTTGGCGAGTTGCGCACTTGATCGCAGGTTCTTGCATTGGCCAGGCGATCCGGCGACGTGAGTGGTGCCGCAAGTGTCGGCCAGTGCAGTCCCCCCAGTGGCACCGAGCGCAGTAGCGGCGGCGATTCCGAGCCCAGCAACAGTCCGTCGAACTCCCCGTTTCATACAAGTCCCTTTCGTCGTGAACGCAGCGCCGCCTAGTTCGCCCTGAACTGGACTGGCCCAGCGCCGGTGAGGCGGTACTCCACAGGTAGGCCGGTACCGCTGGCTTCGTAACCCCCGATCGACGTACAGGGCCGGTCCCCCGAAGGACTGACAATCGAGGCCCAGGAGGCCAAGCGCGCTAGCGGCAGCTTCGGGACATCGATGGACATCAGCGCAGGAGGCACGCTGCCGTCCTGTGTGGGCACCGCCCGGCCGGCGACGAGAGTTCTCAGGAGCGCGCGAGTAGTTGGCAGGACACCATCTCCAACGTTTGGTGGAGGCGACCTATGACCCGTTTGGCGGATGTCGCGGCCGGAGGTGTCTGCCTATGTCTCGATGCGGTTCAGAAGTGACGAGTCGAGGAGCACGATGGACAACGAAGAGGATCTGGTTGCATGGGCCGAGTCGTATGAATCACCTTTGGTGGTCGTCTTCGGGGACGTCGTGGACACGACCCTTGGCAGCGGGGGCTTCTTGCCTGACGGCATCGGTTTCGTCAACCTCTTGCCGGAGTGATGGAGGGTGAACACACAAGAAAGAGTCGAGGCGGTTGGCAGGGAACGGACCTAGTACTGGATTTCACCCTTGAGCAGCGTCCGTCGAGTTCGTGGAGGGGTCCGGACTCCCAGCGAGTTGACCGGTGGTACCTCGGGTCGAAAGTTCCTGCTTCGCTAGGAGCTGCATCCCATCCCCGAGACGGGTCACCGGAAGCCCTTATCCGAAGGCCGGGCAACTTCTCGGCTGTCGAGCAATCAGGTCAAGACGTAGCGATCACGGCGAGCCTCGCGCCCATGATGCCTGTGTATTGGGCCCGAGATGGTGCCAGGCTGCGTGTGTCGTGCTCCGCTCGATCACTCACCCGAAGTAGGCGTGCTGATCTCGCGTATCTCGCGGGATTGCTGTCTGGCACCACGATCACAGAATGCTCCGTGGGACAGGCACCGTTCGAGGACGTTACAGCTGTCGCGCCTGGCACGCGAGTGAGGCACGATGCCAGGGGCGCACACCGCAGTTGGTGGTGGGGTCCACGCAACGGCTCCGACTCGTCAACAGCCGACAGCTTCGCAGACCTGCTTGAAGGAGCCGTTTCCAACTGTGTCGGCGGACGGAGAGGGGCAGTGACGACCGACTGGAGCGGTGGCGCCGACTCCAGAGCTATTGCCATGTTGGCAGCACGCACGACGGGGGCCTCGGTGGACGATCCTCTGAATGTTGTCACCTATAGTGACCGGACAGGCAATGCCGATCCCGAGTTCCAGCGGGCTCGGATACGCGTCCCGATTTAGTTCGCTTCGTCAGCGTAGTGTCGTCCGCACGCGAGGGTTCTTTACCGATCTGATGGCCGTTCCCTCGACGGATCGACCGTTCGAAATGGCGTACGCATACCGACGGACCGCCGAGGTCTTCACGACAGCGAGATCGCATGGAGCGCACGTTCACCTCACCGGCGACGGGGGCGACGCAATCCTCTCGGCGTCACCAGCCGTGCTCGCCGACACCATCGGCCAGTTCCGGCTTGCGTCGATCACGGATGGGGCGAGGAGACTCCGGCGTTTGCATCGAGCAGGAATTCTGGGCGTAATCGCGGCTGCGAATCGCGTCCGGCGCTCGGCATACGGTGACTTTCTTGACATGGTTGTCCGATCCCTACGATCCGGCGGGCGGCTGCCGTCGGCACTGTCGAGTTGCGGATTGGACTGGGCAGTTCCGCCCCGACCTCCCTCGTGGCTGAGCCGCGCCGCGATCGACGCGCTGGTGGACCAGTTGGCGACAGCCGGTTCCGCTGATCGCCCGTTCGGTCCGAGCGTCTCCTCGTCGCTCACCACACTCGCGACTTTGGCTGCCGCAGCAGGGCCGTACCGTGAGGTCGCTGAAGGATTCGGAATCGACCTGCAAATGCCCTTCTTGGACAATGTCGTCGTAGATGAGAGCCTGGGATGGGACGAGTGCCAACGTCCGCCGAATGCCGTCACCAAGCCGATGCTCGACGGCCTTCATCGACGGTTTGGAGTGCCGCCCGCAGATCGCGTTGTGGCAAAGGGCCAGCGCGGCCATGAACGAGACTTCGCCGTCGGCATTCGAACCAATCTCGCAAGCATCAAGGGGCTCTTTCGGGAGTCGCGTCTTGCCGAGCGGGACGTGATCGACCTCGACCGGTGGTTCACCGCTCTCGATCTCGCCGCAGCCGGCGCTGGTTGCTCGCCAGCAGCGATCGCCCGGACCACTGCCGCTGAGATATGGATGCAGCGAAACTGTCTGTCGTGAAGCCCGGACGGATGGGTCCGATGGTGGGCGCCGAGATGGGACGGCTCGTGCACCCGATTGGACATCCTTCTGGGAGGGGCCTGACGGGGTGTTACTCCATCGCTGATCGTGTCTACACAGCGGTGCTCGCCGACGACACTCTGGTGCTTCTGGACGCCTGGCGCGGTCGCTGGATCGGCCTGAACCGGTCCGCGGCTGCAATGCTCACTGCGATCGGTGACGGATCGACGGTCGACGAGCTGATCGCTGACTTGGTGTCGCGTCAAGGTGTATCGTCCTCCGTTGTCGCGAGCGACGTGCGAGCGCTCTTGAGCTGGCTACTCGACGAGTCCCTCGTGCGTGAGATCGGCGAGGCGCGTCCAGCATCGAGGCACCGATCTCGATGGAGTCGACGCCCCCGTGCCCCTCTTCCGCCTCGTTCATTCGACCGTGTCGTCGGTGTGGTTCTTGTGCTCGTCAGCTGGTTGATGCTGCGCTGCATGTCGTTCGCTTCTTGCATCCGTCTCATCGAGAACCTTCAGTCCCAGGATGAGAGAGCCCCCGTTGATGGCCGCGAGCGATTTGAACGCATCGTCGCCGCCACTGAGGCGACGGGCGTTCTCGGGACGGCAGCGTTCCAATGCCTCGAGTCGAGCCTGGCGGCCACGGTCTGGTGTCGACTGTCCGGCATTCCTGCGAACTGGTGCCTCGGTGCCCGCTTGCCTCCGTTCGCCGCACACGCGTGGACCGAGTTAGACGGAGTGACGCCCACCGGACGCAGCGCCGAGTTCGTGGTCATCGCGCGTATATGAGTCGAGCGGTCACTCCTCGATCCTCAGGGGGTACCAACGTCGCGGGAGACGACCACACTCCGCCTCAGCGACATGTCGCCGACGGGCCTACAGTTGAATGGGTGGCCGGCGTTCGGAATCCGGTCGACGAGCCTAGGGCCGACCGGGTCAGCATTGTGACTCGCCGTTGGCCAGGCGTCGTTGATCTGGCGCTGGTGGGAGGGATCGCCGTGTACGCCGCAGCGCTCCTCTCAGCTGACGGTCGACGTCAGTCGATCGGCTCGATCGTGACGCTTGTCCTCGTATGTGTTGTCGTCTGCTTCCGGCGGGTCGCTCCGGAACTCGCCCTTGCCCTGCTTGCCGGGGTGCGCATCTGGCAGTACTTCGAGGACGCCGCCGACGCGTACGTCTCTGTCGCTCTCTTCGTACTGCTCTTCACGGTCGCGAGCCTGCGGAGCACAGTTCGCTCGCTCCTTGCTTTCGCCGCCGTGTCGGCGGTCTTCATTGCGACGGCCCGACAAGGTTGGTTGGACAGCTTCATTCTCGGATCCACATTCGGCTACTTTGGCTTGGCTGTCGCGTGCGGAGCATCGGTCCGACATCAGCATTCGCTCAACGAGGATCTGCGGCAGCAGGCGGCGGAGATTGAGCGTGCCGCAGAGGAGCGGGAGATCGCTGCGATCAACGAGGAACGGGCGCGGCTCCGAGATGACCTTCATGACTTCCTCGGTCACCGGCTCAATCTCGTGCTGGTGCTCGCCGAGTCCGGAAAGGTCGAGTTCGAGCGTGGACCCGAACGAGTCCCGGAGTCGCTCTCGAGGATCACACGTGCGGCTCGGTCAGCCCTCGAGGAGATGGACCGGACGACACGGCTGCTCGGTGTTGCGGTGAGCGCTGCCCCCACGCCAACGCTGCTGGGGTACGAGGACCTGATCGCCACGATTCGTGGAACTGGTGTCGAGGTCAACGTCGTATCTGCTCCGCAGCAGTCCGAACTGGCCCGACTGGACATGGTGACATCGGCGACCGCGTTTCGCGTGCTCCAGGAGGCGCTCACGAACGTGCTGAAGCACTCACTTGAACAGTGGGCGAGCGTCGAAATCCGACTGGGCGTCGCCGCAGTCGAGCTCAACGTGACGTCAGGCCGGGTCGCGACCGCGACCCAACCCAGGCGGACCGGCACGGGACTGACCAACCTGCAGCGTCGACTCGACGTGCTCGGCGGCTCCCTCGCGTGGACCGACACCGGCGAGGGCACGTTCGTACTCGAGGCGGTGATCCCGTGGAGCCGGTGAGAGAGTCGTCGGGCGGATCGTCACAGGTTCGGCTCGTGCTTGCCGACGATGACGAGTTGCTGCGGGAGTCGCTCGCCTACCTGATCGAGTCACAAGACGATCTGCGCGTTGTCGGGCAGGCCGCCAACGGTCAGGACGCCGTTCACCTGGCGACGTCTCTGACGGTCGACGTGGTGGTGTTGGACATCCGCATGCCGGGGATCGACGGCATCGAGGCGGTGCGCCTGATCAAGGCGAGACCAGCCGCCCCCGGAGTGTTGATGCTCACCACATTCGACCAGGACGAATACGTCTTCGATGCCTTCCGCCACGGAGCCGACGGGTTTCTCCTCAAACGCGCTCGCCCTGACGACCTCTACCGCGCGATCCGAACTGTTGCCCGGGGTGATGCGCTCGTCGACCCAGAAGTCACACGCACGCTGATCGGCAAGTACGCACAGGCCTCGGAGCCAACGATTGATGTCGCGACACTCTTTAAGCTCACGCAGCGGGAGATCGATGCCCTCACCGAGCTGGCTGCCGGTCGCAGCAATGAGGAGATCGCAGTCCAGCTGGACGTCACACCGCAGACAGTGAAGTCACATCTCTCCAGCGCGTTCAGCAAGATCCACTGCAAGACCCGAGTGCAGGCCGTGATCTTCGCCTACGACGTCGGTCTAGCCACCCCGCGCCCATCCCGTCGAATCGGGTAGTTCATCCTCGGGTGCGGTGACATAGCTCGGACCCGTGGCTGGCGTCCTGTGCGGGTGGCTGCTGCCGGCCGTGGCCGCCTCGGTAGAGCCCCGTCTACTACACCGCGGGCCTCTTCGTGGCAACCGACATCAATGGTGAGCTTCGAACCGACTTCGGCGGCGACGACACCACGGACGCTGCAGCGTGGCCCCCCAGATCGGATCGTGTCGAGGCGGGAGTCTCATCGGCTATCCGCTCACGGTCCATCACGTGAGCCTTGACCACCCGAGCGACGTGTAGATCCCAGGCAGCGCACGAATCTGCTGGTCTTTCAAAGCGGGCGCGGGTGCTCCGCCGATGGCAGAGCCGTCCCGATACGCGCGTCCGATACCACGCGATCGGCCGACCTGCGCCGGTCGCATAAGCGCCTACTTCAGACTGTCTAGTGACGAGGCGGTGTTCCGTAGCGTCGGGGGTCTCGTCCGTGTCGCTCGCTAAGCGCCCGCCGGCTCTGTTGGAGTCTGGCTTTCTATCGAAGTGCGGCTCGGGCGGGATCTCGTCGCGGTGTGGCTCGAGAGAGGAACGAGCGCATCGATCCGCAAGTAGGAGTGCCCGCCGCGATTCTCGTCCAGTCAACTCGGAGGTACTTCATGGACGTGATGATCGGCATCGATCCGCACAAGGCGTCACACACGGCGGTGGCGGTCGGCGACGCTGGGGTCGAGCTCGCCCGGCTGCAGCTGCGAAGCGGCCGCCATCAGCTGGAGCGGCTGTTGGCGTGGGCCGAGCCGTTCCCGCAGCGGCGCTGGGCCATTGAAGGCGCGGAGGGTCTCGGGTTCCTGCTCGCGCAGCAGCTCGTCGCAGCAGACCAAGCCGTGCTCGATGTTCCAGCCACGCTGGCGGCGCGAACGCGGCTGCTGGGCAGCGGACGCTCGAACAAGAACGATCCCAACGACGCCCTGTCCGTGGCGGTGACGGCACTGCGTCACGGCGACCTTCGGATCGTGCAGCCCGCTGGCTCGTGTGAGCTGCTGCGGCTGTTGGCGAAGCGCCATCGGGACTTGTCGAACCAGCGAACTCGGCTCGTGTCCCGTCTTCATGCGCTTGCGGTGGAGCTCTCACCAGGAGGGATCGCGAAGCGGCTGAACTCGACCGACGCCGGCAAGTTCCTCGCCACCGTGACGCCGTGCGATCCGGTGGCCCAGCTCCGCAAGGACCTGATCGCCGAGATCGCTACCGACATCGCGAGCCTGGAGGCACAGATCAAGCGGTCCGAGCGACGCATCCGCGACGCCGTGCGTGCGTCGGGCACCACGCTGACCGATGTCTTCGGGATCGGCCCGATCATCGCCGCGATGCTGATCGGCAACACCGGCGACATCGCCCGGTTCACGAATCGGGACCGCTTCGCCGCCTACAACGGCACCGCCCCGACCGAGTTCTCCTCCGGCGGCCGTGTCGCCCACCGCGTCTCACAACGTGGCAACCGCACCCTCAACCACGCCCTGCACCTGGCCGCGGTCAGCCAACTGCGCCACCCCGGCAGCGCCGGC
This sequence comes from Desertimonas flava, assembly GCF_003426815.1. Classification (GTDB taxonomy): domain Bacteria; phylum Actinomycetota; class Acidimicrobiia; order Acidimicrobiales; family Ilumatobacteraceae; genus Desertimonas; species Desertimonas flava. The sequence goes on along the minus strand of NZ_QKYK01000003.1, from coordinate 300,584 downwards.
CGCTCCTACTACGAACGACGACTCGCCGACGGCAAGACCGGCAAAGAAGCCATCCGCGCTCTCAAGCGACAACTCTCCAACATCACCTACCGGCACCTCGTCAACGACGCCATCCGCTGACCTGCCGAGGGCCCGGGAGGACACCAGGACACGACTTCTCAGCCAGCGTGACCGGCTTCCATTCCTACAGACCGGCTCTTCGGCGAAGTCACTCCCGGACCCCAACTCAAACGCTACGACACACCGCCAGCCGCCGCTCCGACGCGCCCTCAGGCCCCTCTTGACACAGAGAGGATTCGGTATCGGACAACTCTGAACGTCAGCACAGAACGCAGATCCATCCTTCGCCGTATCAACCCGCCACCGGCCCGACCACGCGACATGCTTGGCCCGGGCGCACCCGAACGGCATGTCGACACCCGCGCTTCGGTGTGGTCCGTACGGTTCCTCGACAGGGGGATGGTGGTGGCCGCTGCGTCGGGCGCGACCTAGTACTCCATGAAGCTCTCGGGGCGGTCAGTGAGCGGCCGTCGGAAGACGTCGGCCGTGCCGTTGATCTCCGGACGATCGACTACTTCACATGCTGGCGGTCTGGTAACGGCGCCGCGACCGCTCCAGTGCGGGTCAGCAGCCCCAGCGGGGGTTGCAGATCCGGCCGTCGCTCATGATGATGCCCTGCGGTGACGGCGCCAGCGCGGCAGTGCTCACATCGGGCGGCGACGTCGCAGCGGCGGTCGCGGACGGGCCGGCGAGCGACCCGACGGCGATGGTGAGTGTGGCGGCGGCGAACCCGCCGGCAACCAGGGTGCGGAACACTTTGTGATTCATGGCTATCTCGACGAGAGGACGCAGCGTCGGTTACACATCTGCGCAAGAAATGTCGAGCGGGCTTGGCCGTTCGCTGCGAGCGCGATCAGCGAGCGGCCCGACCTCGAGCGCTTCGGGTCGGAGGGCGTGGTGACCGCGTGCCACGGCGCCCTGCGATGCTCAGCGATGTTCGACGACGTGAGCCTCGGCAGCCCCTCGTCAACGGCTCGCAGCTGACAGCACCCGCCGAATGTTGCCTCCGGCGATCGCAGCCTTGTCCGCATCGTCCATGGCCGAGCCGAGGAGCTGGCCCAGCACGTGGCCAGGCCGCGTCGCCGCCGAATAGGTGTCGCTTCCGAACACGAAGCGGTGTGCGCCGAGCCGGCGGACGGCAGGTTCGACGAACGTCTCGAAGTTGATGGCGAGCGAGATGTCGAAGACGAGGTTCGGGTTGCGGTCTGCGACGTCATGGAGCTGCAAGGGAGTCTCGGCGTCCGCGAACCCGGCGAGTACGACCATCGTGAGATCCGGCATCGCCCGCGCGAGCTTGTCCACACGCCAGAGGGCTTGGTCGGCGATGACACCGAGCGCGTGCACGAACGGCACGAGCCCGAGCTCGCCCATCCGCTCCAGGTAACGAAACATCCACGGACTGTCCAGGGCGACGCCTTGGAAGCGAGTGTGAAAGCTGATGCCTGTCATTCCGAGCTCGTCGCGACAGCGATCGAGTTCGGCGAGCCCCCGTTCGCCGTACAGCGGCTCGACGACCCCCACGGGGTACGGAAAGCGATCCGGTCGGACTTGGCAGTATCGAACGACGCCCTCATTGACGCGTCTTGTGTCGGCGATTCCGTCAGGGCGCAGATACGCGTGGCTCGCGATGATCACCGACTGGCGGACGTGCTGCTGATCGAGGAGTGCGAGGCGTTTCGCCACATCTCGCTCGCGCCGCACGTCCTCCGACTCGCGCTGGCCGTGCGCCGCGCCGTCCATCGTCAGGGAGTCGGAGAGGTCACCGACGTGCTGGTGCGCGTCGATGATGTCGAGCGTGGACGAGTGGGTCACTCGTATCCGACCTCCGCCCAGATCGGGTACGTCCCGAGGTTCACTGGCACCGGCGCGAGCAGCCCGTCGGCGTAGCCGAGCGTGATCCCTGCGGAGGTGAAGAAGAGGATCGGCATCTCCTCGACGAGTTCACGTTGCACGACGTCCCAGATCGCCTTCTGCTCCTCGACGCTCTGGACGCTGGACAGGCCGGCCAACGCCGCCGTGACGTCCTCGTTCTCCCAGTCGGAGTAGTTCTCGATGCCGCCCGGCGTCAGGTAGTCGTACAGCCCAGGTACCGGAGCCGTGAAGCACACGCACGAGGCGCTCGTCTGGAAGTCGTGCTGGACCTTGGTCGCCAAGGTGTAGTCGTTCTGCGTCCGCACATCGGCCGTGATCGACACGTTGTCGTACTCGGCGAGCTGGGCGGCGAGCGCGTCGAACACGTCTCGTTGCGTGGCGCTGTCGTTGGTGGTGTAGGTGAACTCCACCGGATTGCCTTCGGCGGCGAGCTCGTCGAAGAGGCGCTGCGCCTCGTCGTGATCCTGTTCAGGCCACGTGTACTCCGGGTTGTAGAACGGCGACCCTTCCGGGAACAGTCCGGTCATCAGCGGCGACCCGGGATTGATGGCCTCACCGATCGCGGCCCGGTCGAGTGCGAGGGCGAGGGCCCGGCGGGCCCGCACGTCGTCGAACGGCGGGCGCGACGTGCTCAGGCTGATCGAGTTGGCGCCACCTGGGGTCGTGGTCACCGCGTTGGCGTTCTCGAGCAGCTCGTTCGCAGCGCTGCCGAAGTACACGAGCGACATCTGGGCCGCCCCGGACAAGACGGCGTTGACCCGCTGCTGATCGTCGGGCACCGCCTCGAAGATCAGCTCGTCGAGAAACGGCTGGCCGGGCTCGAAGTCCTGGAAGTACGGGTTGGCCGCGAGCACCACCCGTGCCCCCGGATCCCACTCGTCGATCATGAACGGACCCGCCCCGACCGGGTTCGAGCCAGGGACCTCGCCAGCATCGAGCGCCGCTTGAATCGCCGTCGGGGAGCCGACGGCGGAGAGGTTGGCAACGACGTTGGCGTCCCACAGCCTGTTCGGCTCGGGTAAGGCGACCTCGAGCGTGAGGTCGTCGATCACGGTCATCTCGAGGCCCTCGGCCGCGCCCTGGAACGCCGATCCCGTCTCGGGGTCGGCCGTGCGCTCGATGTTGTACTTGATCGCCTCGGCGTCGAGCGGCGTCCCGTCGCTGAACTTGATGTTCGGATGCAGCCTCATCGTCCAAACCGATGCGTCCTCGTTGGGCTCGAGCGACTCGAGGAAGTAGAGCTTCACCGCTCCCGTCGTCGGCTCGACGTACGCGAGGTGGCCGAAGATCGCGGCGCCGACCACGGCGATGCCGTAGGAGAACGAGATACGATCGAGGCTCGGATCGATCGCGAGCGGCGGGCCGTTCAGCGCGACGGTCACGCTGCCACCCCTGCGCTCTTGGTCGGGCGGCGCCGAAGCGTCGACACCGACGTTGACGCTGCCGATGAGTGCGGCCGCGGCCACGCCTATCACGGCGGCACGCCTTCGATGTCGGACGACAGATCGGCCAAGCGTCGTTCCTCGGGACATGGATTGCCTCCTGTGCGGCCCGGGACTCGAACGTCGCACGACTGGGCCCCCAAGCACGCGCGCTGCGCCGATTGTATATGATCGGTGGGCGAGATCAAGACGATCGTGGCGCTGAGCCGCCCACCGATGTCGCATGTACGCAACCGCGAGTCCACCGAGCGCACGGACAGCTCACGCGTCCCGAGTGAGTGCGGTGAGGAACCGCCGCCGGCTCTGAAACGGCGGTACGGACAGGGTGGGCGAGACGCGAGGATGGGTTCATGGCTCGATTGGCCCAGCTCGTTGTCGACAGCCGCCGGCCGGCGCAGCTCGCTCGCTTCTGGGCCGCTGCCCTCGACGGTTACGAGATCCGACCGTACGACGACGACGAGATCGCGCGCCTCGCGTCGATGGGGCGAACGCCTGACACCGATCCCTCCGTCATTCTCGATGGTCCGTCCGTGGAGATCTGCTTCCAGGAGGTGGAGGTCCCGCTATTGCGCAAGCGACCCCTGCACCTCGACATCGCGACGCCGGATCGAGCGGGCGAACGCGCTCGCTTGACAGCGCTCGGGGCATCGGTGGTCCAGGAGTTCGAGCATCACAGCTGGATGCGCGATCCCGAGGGCAACGACTTCTGCATCACCGAGGACTAGTGGGCGTTCCGGAGCTGCGGGACAGCACGAAGTCGTCACACGGCGGTGCTCGCGAAGATGATCGCGCCCGGCACCTCCTCGTCCGGGCGCATCACGAGCTCGGCGTTCACCGTGAACCCGGCGTCTCGCAACCAGCCGGCCATCGTGGCCGGCGTGCGGCGGTAGCTGTCGACGTTGATCGAGCTGCCCGAGTACCCCGTCGTCGTGTGGCGCACCTCGTCGCCGACGTGGAAGCCGACGAGGAGCGGACCGCCCGGGCGCAGCACGCGACGGAACTCGGCGAAGACGCCGGGCACGGAGCCATCAGGGATGTGGATCACCGACCAGAACGCGACCACGCCGGTGAGTGAGCCGTCGGCCAGGTCGAGATCGGTCATCGTGCCGACGTCGAAGCGGAGGCCGGGATGGTCGCGTCGTGCGAGGGCGACCATCTCCGGCGAGAGGTCGATGCCGAATGCGTCGACGCCGAGATCGTGAAGGTGACGAGTGACGTAGCCGGGACCGCAGCCGATGTCGGCGACGGTCCCGCCGCCGGTATCGCGCACGAGGTCGGCGAACAACGCCAGGCTGGCCCGCAAATACGGGTTCGTCTCGAGCAGTCCCTCGACCTGCTCCGCATAGGCGTCGGCGTCGGCGTCGTACGATTTGCGTGTGTCTCCGAGCCAGCTGTCGGCCATCTGCGAACCGTAGAGCCTGCTGCCAACGCTGCTCGCCTCGATAGGGTGCCGACGTGTACGCCCGATTCGTCGCCGACGGCCCGGCCGGGGCCGTGTTGCTGTGTCGATGACCGCGTCGGCTCACGAGTGGTCGGAGCGGTCCTACACGCAGCTGCTGACCGAGCTCAACGAGGAGCGCGCCGGCGCCCTCGGCCGAGTCGGTCGTCGGCTCGAGGAAGCTCGTGCTCGCGCGGAGAACCTCGGTCGGGAGATCGATCTCGCCGAGCAGCCCGACCCGGGCACGATCGACGAGCATCGGCGCGCCTACGACGATGCCGAGCACTGGCGATGGCAACTCTGCGTCGTGCGCGAATCGAACGGTTTGCACGACCATCGCTGGGTCGATGCGATCTACCCGCCGTTGCGGCGGCGTTGATCGCCGAACGCGACGCCGGGTACGCGACCTGATCAGTCCGCCTCGTGATCGGGAGGTCGAACTGTGAGCTGTCGGCGCAGAGGTCGGTACCGAGACGTCACAGTTTCCCTGCCTGCCCCTACCAGCCCCCGCCTCACCCCATCCGCCGGTGGAGGTCGGAGCGAGGGCTGGTCCCACTCACGGTCGGAGTGTTACCCCCGATCGTGTTCTCGCAGAGCGCCCTTTTCGCGTCAGTCCTCGACGTCACGCCCCAAGGACTCGGCGAAGTCCTTGAGCTCTTCGATCTGCTCCGGTGCGTCCGGGGAGCGTGCGTCGATCTCCGCGGCTGCCTCGTCGACGGGGTCGGGATCCGGTTGATCGTGGTCGCCGCCGGGGTCAATGTCGTTCACGTCGTCTCCTCGGGTGATTCGTCGCACGCCATGACGTCGCCGGACACTCGACGTGTCGCGACGACATTCTTCGCAGATGCCTCTTCGCGGTACCCCGTTGCGACCGACGCCAGTCGGCCGGCCGTCGCGGCGAGCGATGACGCGCCACGCGAGCCCGCCTCATCGCGGTCAGTCGGCGGTCAGTCGGCATCAAGCGGCGGTGATTCGAGCTCGACGTTGAAGAACCGGCCGCGCTCGGCGTCGTCGTGCCGCGCGGTGATTCCCCCGCGGCGGACGGCCTCGGGCCGGTGAGAACGAATCGTCACGAGGTTTCCCACGAGCGCGCCGGGCAGCAGCGACACCGGGACGATCCGTCGAGGTGTGATCAGCCCGACTCGTGCTCGGGGAGCGCGGGCGGGCCGTCCCACTCGGCCAGCACATCGCCGACCGCGCGGTTCACGGCCGCCAGTTGGTCGAACCCGGTGAAGTACGCGTTGACCATCACCGCGTGCACCACCCACTCCTTGGCGACGCCCCAATGCTTGGCCAGCAGGACCGCTTCGCGGATGCCCTCCTCGAAGCCGGTGGCCGCGTGCTCGCGGATCATGACGTACGGCAGGACCTGCTTGGGCAGCGTCTGGAAGATGATCTCCCAGCGGGCGCGATGCCACTTGTAGAACTCCGGGTGGTACGTCATCGCGAACGTCACCGAACCGGGGACGAACCCGACGTTGCGGAGGTACCACGTCTCGATGCGATCGCGATCACCGTCCGTCATCGGCGTCACGGAGAGGTCGAGGCCGGCCTTGAACGCCGCTGGATCGGGCTCCCAGCCGGCGGGCCACGCTGCGGCCTGTCCGATCCGAATGCGCGACGGGGGAGTGTCGCTCCAGTCGACGAGGTGTGACCCCACGGCGTTGTAGACCTGCTTCAGGCCCCGGATTCCAGCCGACAGGTTGGCGTACATGACCAGCTCGAGGATCTGCTGCTTGGTCAGCCCGCGGCCCTGGAAGTGCCGGAACTCGTTGTAGATGCCGGTCTCCCAGCCGTCCCGGACGTACATGACGAGGTGACCGAGGCTCTCGACCAGCATCTCGGTGTCCCGGCTGTCCTCGGTGTCAGTGGAGCGGAGCCGGTGGATGAACGTCTCCAAGCCCTGGCGGGTCCGCAGCCCGAAGTCGGGACGGTGGTCGAAGACGATGGAGTCGGCGGTGAGTTGGTAGAAGTGCCCGCGGTCGAGGCCGCGTGAGAGGCCGTACGCCCGCCGGCGCGTCGCCAGCTCGGCGGCCTCGGCTCGTTCGGCCGGTGTGAAGTCGGCATCGACGTGGTCCATCTCCGGACTGTCGACGTCGAGACGGAATGCGTCTGCGATGTCGGCACTGGTGGCGTCCATGCCTGCTCCTCGACTTCTGGCCGGATTGAGCCGGCAACTCCAGATCGTATCAAATGGTCTGCTCGCCCGGCTGGAATGCGGTGTTTGCCTGATGGTCCTGTCCTGTGGCATCATATACGAAACTGAACGTGACAAAGGGGACGCCGTGATAGTTCGAACCCGCACTCGGGGCAACCGCCGCCGTCGACCGGCGCTCACCGTCGGCGTGATGCTCGCCCTCGCCGCTGTCACGGGAGGGAGCGCGGCGGCGAGTTCGCCGTCGGGCGATCACCGCGTCGTCTCCGCCGTTCCCGACCGGCAGACCGGCGGCAGCGCGATGATGGTGGCGACCGCCCAGGTCGTCCAGCTCGACCCGCAGCTGCAGCGGGTCTCGTTCGCGTTCACCGATGCGCCGATGATGTCGGCGGTCTACGGGAACCTCGCGTGGCTCGACCCGGCCACGGGGGAGTTGGAGCTCTACTTCCTCGAGTCGCTCGAACCCAACGAGGACTTCTCGGTGTGGACGATGACGCTCCACCCCGGCATCACGTTCAGCGACGGCACGCCGATGGACGCCGAGGCGATCCGCTACAACATCGCCCGGGCCGCCGACCCGGACACGGGCTCGCGGTTCTACGAATCAGCGGCCGCCCTCGAGCTCGAGGTGGTCGACGACCTCACATTGCAGGTCACTTTGGCCGAACCCAACCCGTCGTGGTACGCCACCCTCGTCTCCGACTTCGCCGGAATCGGCTCACCGACCGCGATGGAACAGGCGAAGGCCGACGGCGTCGAGTTCGGCACCGTGCCGGTCGGAGCCGGGCCGTTCATGGTGAAGGACTGGACGCCGGGCCAGACCCTGATCGTGGAGCGCAACCCGTACTTCGCCGACTTCCGCCCAGGCGAGCCGTATCTCGACGAGATCACGTTCGAGACCGTTCCCGACCAGGTGCAGCAGGTGAACGCGCTGCAGTCGGGGGCCGCCCAGATCGTCGCTCCGACCGGCGCCGACGTGGTCGTCCAGCTCACCGAGTTCGCCGACATCACCGTGACCAACACGAGCGGCGGTTCCGACGTCTGGCTCAACAACACGATCCCGCCGTTCGACGACGTGCGGGCGCGCCAGGCGATCTGGTACGCCCTCGACCAGGCTGCCGCGGCCAACGCCTTCGCCGCCGGCACGCCTCCTGCCAGGTCGCTGTTTGGCGAGTCCTCGCCCTACTACGACGCGGCGTTCGAGTTCCCCGCCCAGGACACCGAGCAGGCCCAGGCCTTGTTCGACGAGTTGGCGGCGGAGGGCAAGCCCGTCGAGTTCACCTACACCACCTTGAGCTCGGCGGCCCAGACCGAGTTCAGCAACTTCCTCCTCGCCGCCCTCGGCGAGTTCGACAACGTCAGCGTGACGATCGACGTGAAGACCTCCGACGAGTACCTCCAGGCGACCAGGTCCGGTGAGTACCAGGCGATCCCTCATGGCGCCTACTTCTCGAACCCGATCCCGACGCTCGTCGACACGTTCCACCCCGACGGCCTGATCAACTCGTTCGGCTGGGACAACCCCGCCGTGCGCGAGGCGCTGGACTCGCTCGGCACGGCGACGACGGAGGAGGCCCAGCGCGAGATCTGGAACACGGTCCAGGAGCAGTTCCTGACCGACCTGCCGATCTACTTCGTCGGCCAGGGCGTCATCGGCTTCGCCACCGTCGACGACCTCGTTGCGCCGACGGTCATCAACTACGGCAACAACGTGCTGTGGGGGGAGGTCGGCTACGCCGCCTGAGCCTCCGCTCGCCGTCGCCAACCGTTCGATCCGCTCCGCAGAATCCCGCTCCGAATCCCTCAGCCCCCATCTCCGACACCGACAGAGGAACCCCACCCCCGTGTACCAACCCCGCACCACCGGCCCGTTCGCCGGACTCAAGCTGATCGACGCCGACTCGCACTACACCGAACCACTCGATCTGTGGACCAAGCGCGCGCCGGCGAAGTACAAGGATCAGGTCCCGCAGGTGCGCACGCACACCGACGGGCGCGACTACTGGTTCATCGACGACAAGCTGGCTCACAAGGACAGCGGGGTCAGCTTCGTCGACCTCGACGGCAACAAGGTCGCCTACTACGACGAGGACATGCTCGGTGGCGCACCTCGTGGCCAGGTCCACCCGGCGTCCTACGACGCCAAGGCCCGTCTCGAGTTGCTCGACGAGATGGGCATCTACGCCCAGATCGTGTATCCGAACCTCCTCGGCTTCGCCACGCCGACGTTGATCCAGACGCTCGACCAGGAACTGGCGTACACGGTCGTGCAGATCTACAACGACGCGATGGCCGAGTGGCAGGAGGAAGGAGACAACCGACTGCTCCCGCAGGCGGTGATCCCCTTCTGGAACATCGAGCAGTCGGTCAAGGAGTCGATCCGGGTCAAGGAGCTCGGGCTCACCGGCGTCACGATGGCCGGCGAACCACACCTCGGCGGCCTCCCCGATCTCGGACAGCCGGACTGGAACCCGCTGTACGAGGTGCTCGAGGACCTGGAGCTGCCGATCGACATCCACATCGGCGCCCGCAACGTCGCGCTCGGCGCGGACGGTCCTGGTGCGTCGTGGCCCTCGCTTCCCGAGCGCGCCGGCAAGCCCGTGCGCTCGGTGCAGATCGAGCTCGCCAACGCCCGCTTCCTCGCCAACATCGTCGCCAGCGACATCCTCATCCGCTATCCCAAGCTCAACTGGGTCTCGGTCGAGTCCGGCATCGGGTGGATCCCGTTCGTGCTCGAACGGGTCGACTACGAGTACCGCGAGGAGTTCCCGGGCATGGGGGCGCCCGAGCTGCCGCCGGCCAAGGAGATGTTCCAACGGGGCGTCTACGGGTGCTTCTGGTTCGAGGATGCCGGACCCGTCGACCTGGTCGAGCGCATCGGCGAGGACAACATCCTCTGGGAGACCGACTTCCCACATCCGACGAGCCTCTACCCGAACCCGGTCGAGCGGTCGGAGGAGAAGCTGAAGAACGTCGAGCCCCGCATCCTGCGCAAGATCATGCAGGACAACGCGGCCAAGCTCTACAAGATCCCGGTCTGAGCGATGTCGACCACGGATGCAACGCCGACCCTGAAAGAGGGTCTCGACCTCGACAACGTCTTCGAGACGACGCCGGAGGAGGTCGCCACCAACCTGGCGCACATCTGGGGGCCGCGCGGCCCCTTGTACGAGATGTACGCGATGAGTCTCTACATGGACTACGCGCCGGACTTCGGCAAGCTCTCGCGATGGGCCGGAGAGGTGTTCGGCCGCCTCTCCGGTGCCGAGAACGTCGTACTCGCCAGCTCGCAGAACATCCTCACCTACATGATGACGGGCTGGGAGACGGGGATCCGCAACGAGTTCTACGTGTTGTGGCGCAACGGCCTGTCGAAGGAGGACGTGCTCGAACTCGTCATGTTCTCCCAGATGTACGCCGGGATGCGGGGCCTCGGTCACGTGTACCACGCGGTCGGTGACCTCCTGCCGTCGTGGGCGCCACCGCCCCGCGAGCCGGCGTACCCGGCCGGCTGGGCCGCCGATCCCGATGCCTTCAAGTGCGGCCTCGACCTGTCGACGCGCGAGCTGACGGACGAGGACACGGCGAACCTGACGGCCTGGTACGAGACGACGATCGGTTACCTGCCCGACTCGATCAAGTTCGCCATCAAGTACAACCCACGGTTCGTCAAGCTCAACCGGGCACGGTGGGAGGTCACGTTGAAGCGGGTGCCGAAGCAGATGGCCCCGTACCTGATGTTGCGGCAGAACATGATGACCGGCTCCGAGGAGGGACTGCGCGAGGCCGCCCTGCTGGGCAAGGCGTGGGGCCTCTCGGCCGACACCGTGCAGCGCGCCGTCACCAACACGGCGATGTACTTCACGAACTTCGAAGGTCTGTACGCACCGAGCAAGGTGCTGGACGAGCTGCTCGAGAACTGGGACTGACGATGGCACCAAGGAGTGAGGGTCTCGACCTGCACAACATCGGCGAGACCACCGCCGACGAGATCAGCGGTGCGCTGGCCCACGTGTGGAGCTGGCGGGGTCCGCTCTACGAGACCTATGCGACGAGCCTCCAGCTCGACTACGCGCCGGACTTCGCCAAGCTCTCACGTTGGGCGTCGGACATCTTCGGGCGCCCGGCCGGCGAGAGCGCGGTGGTGCTCCAGAGCTGCCAGAACATCCACAGCTACATCATGCTGGGCTGGGAGACGGGGATCCGCAACGAGTTCGACACGCTCCGCCGCAACGGGCTGACCAAGCAGGAGCTGATGGAGCTCGTGATGTTCACGCAGCTCTACGCCGGCATGCGCGGCCTGGGCCATGTGTATCACGCGGTGGGCGACTTCCTGCCGATCTGGGCCGACCCTCCGAAACGGTTCGAGTGGCCTGAGGGCTGGGCGGCCGAACCCGACGCCTTCAAGTGCGGCCTCGACCTGTCGACGCGTGATCTCACCGCCGACGACATCACCAACCTCACCGGCTGGTACGAGCGGACCATCGGGTACGTGCCCGATTCGATCACCTTCGGCATCCGCGTCAACCCCAAGTTCACCAAGCTCAACCGGGCCCGCTGGGAGGTTGCGATCAAGACGCTGCCCAAGCAGATCGCCCCCTACCTCATGTTGCGTCACCACACGATCACCCAGTCGGTCGACGGTCTCCGCGAGTCGGCCCTGCTCGGCAAGAGCTGGGGGATGACCGCCGACGAGGTGATCCGGGCGGTCTCCAACACGGCGATGTACTTCACCAACTTCGAGGGCTTCTACGCCGCCCACGAAGCGCTCGATTCCCTTCTCGAGAACTGGTGACGCCGGGCGGAGCCCGTGCCGCGACGCGGCTCGCCACAGCGCTCCGCGCCGACGCCACCGCAACGACGACGACCGATCAGGAGAAACTTCATGGAACAAGAACTCGACGGCAAGACGGCCGTCGTCACGGGCTCCGGCCGCAACATCGGGCGAGCGATCGCCCTGGAGTTCGCCGCACGGGGCGCCAATGTGGTGGTCAACTCGCGCAGCAACGCCGACGAGGCGAAGGCTGTCGTCAGCGAGATCGAGGCCCTCGGTGTGCGGTCCACCGCGGTGATCGGCGACGTGTCTCGGCAGGAGACGATCGATGAGCTCAAGGCCGCGGCCGACCAGTTCGGCGGCGCCGACATCTCGGTGAGCAACGCCGCGCTGCGCCCCCATCAGTCGTTCGACGACATGACAGTGGACGACTGGCTGGGCATCTTGGACATCCAGCTCAACGCCTCGTTCCGTCTGGCCAAGGCGTTCGTGCCGGGAATGAAGGCCAAGAAGTGGGGCCGGCTCATCCACATCACCGGTCCCGACGCGTTCATCGGCATCGCCAACCGGGCCCACAACGTCACCGCCAAGGGGGGACTGCGGGCCTTGACGAAGTGCCTGGCGATCGAGCTGGGGCCGGACGGGATCACCGTCAACGACGTGGCTCCGGGCGCGATCGACACGAAGAAGAACGATCTGTCGCATCCGCACGTCACCGCCCAGGGGGCACCGGTGGACGAGAACGACCGCTCGCACGCGATCGCCCGCATCCCGGTCGGTCGCCTCGGGACGCCGGAGGACATGGCGTACGCCTGCGGCTTCCTGGCGTCGCCCCGCGCGAGCTTTTACACCGGAACGGTCATGTGCTGTTTCGGTGGGCAGTGGAACGTCGGCTGACGACTGCGGCCTCGCTCAGCGCGGGAGGAGCGCGTCGGACACCCAGCACCGGGTGAGGTGCAGTGTCGACTCGATGCGGACGACGCGCGGCGGCAGGTCGGGGCCCCGGCCGCACATCGCGAGCGCGGCCTTCAGGCAGGCGTCCCCGTCGGGGAGCACCATCGGCAGGCGGCTCCGCCGCAGCCCGGCGGCGCCTGCCGTGAAGCAGTTGATGTACGTCTTGCGGAAGTCGAGGCGGTTGGCGAGGGAGGCCGGGATGAAGTCGGCGAAGCCGATGCCGAGGGCGTTGCCTGCCGACACGTCGGTGAGACCGAGCAGGACGATCGAATGGATCAGCGGGCGCGGGAAGTCCTCGAGCCCGGTCACCCAGAAGCGGCCGGTGACGTTGGGGTCGATCGTCGTTCCCGAGATGTCCTTGCCGCCACGCTCGACGACCAGCACGTCGATCTCGTCGAACGGAAGCGTCGGCACGAGCGCCCTGGCGTCGTCGGTCAGCTGGTGTTCCCTGCCCGTGATCGTCGCGAGGTCCTCGGGGCCGAGCGCCTCGACGTAGACGACCTCGCCGGTGGGCGCCTCGATCGAGGCCAACCCGCCGAGCAGCCGTCCCGTCTCGCGCAAGGCGGTGCCGGCGTCGAGAAGGCGGTCGCGCATCTCCACCGGACCGCAGGCGTGGATCAGCGCCGCGCCCGGCTGCTTGCCGAACCCCACCACCGCCATCTTCGTGAGACCCGACTCGATCGGGCCCTTGAAGCACGTGTGTGGCTTCACGCGGTTGACGGGCAGGAACCTGTCGGCCGCGGCCGCGTTGGCGTCGAGGTGGACCGGCATGCCCGCCGCGGTCCGGGCGACCACCACGGTCTCCATCGTGGAACGGATCTCGCAATCGAGGACCTCCTCGGTCATCCCGAGTGAGGCGAGCATCGCCACCTGACCGTCGGCGGTGGCTCCACCGTGGCTGCCCATGGCGGGGACGACGAACGGCTTGGTACCGAGGTCACGCAAGGCGCGGACGGTGCCCCGCAACAGCTCGACGCGCCCGGTCAGGCCGCGCGATCCCGCACCCACAGCCACGGTCATCCCGCTCGTGACGGCCGCCGCGTAGCGCGCCCGGACCTGGTCGTACGACGCCTGCTCGACGTCCGCCACGGCCGGTCGTCTGGGCACGGTGAGCGGGAGCTCGTGCAGCTCGGGGATGCGCACCCAGTCGGGGAAGGGGAGTTCGATTCCGGCCGCGAGTTGCGGCCACGAGGTTCCCGTGAGGTCGACCGAGTCGTTCATGCGCCGTCGGTGGCTCGCATCGTCGCGCCGCTCACGCCGGTCGCCGCGTCCGACATCGGCGGCGGGCCGGCCACGAACGGGACCGGGCGCTCGACTCGGCGGCGGAAGCGCCATCCCGTGTCGTCGCGGACGAGCTCGTCCTCGTAGCGACCGACGATCGTGTTCTCGAAGTTCGACGCGATCCACACCACGTCCGTGCGGGCCGTCGCCGTGTTGCCGTCGGCCCCGATGGCGACGAGCGGTCGCGAGATCATGTGCTTGCTGCGGTAGCCCGCCGGCAGGCACGTGCTCAGGAACGTCATGAGCGTCGAGCGGCCTTCGAAGGCGGTGTCCTCGACGACGAACGCTGCGTCGTCGGTCCACAGTTCGTTCAGCCCGGCCCAGTCCTGGTCGTCGAAGAGCATGCAGTAGCGGCCGATCAGATCGCTGATCTCCTCGACCGCGAGCAACCGCTCGAGTGCATCCATCGTCCCGCTCCGTCTCACCCGTGATCGTCGGCGAGCACCGGCGAGCGACCTCGCGAGAGGCGGAGGTTCGAGATCGCCGTCCTCACCCGCTGTGCGAGCTCGGGGGCCTGGTAGAAGGACAGGGCGACGAGCGTCAACAAGCCGACCATGATCTGACCCCACGCCGCGCTCCAGCCGAGGTAAGGCAGGATGTTGATGATCACGTTGAGGAAGAGCGAGCCGACCACGGCGCCGACGAACGAGCCGCGGCCACCCAGCAGGCTGGCGCCGCCGAGCACAGCGGCGGCGATGCTCGTGAGCGTGAAGCTGAGGCCGGCGGTCGGGTCGCCGACCTGGACCTGGGCGGCGAGGAAGAACCCGCCGATCGCCGCGGCGAACGCCGAGATGAAGAACGCCCGCACGAACAGGTAGCCGACGCGCACCCCGCGGCGAGCGGCCGACTCCTCGTCGAGACCCATCGCCCGGGCCGCCAGCCCGCCGGGCGTCCGATAGAGCCAGATGTCGGCGATGACGGCGACGCCGGCGATCACGATGAGGGCCACGGGCATGAAGCCGACGCTGTACAAGAGCTTGTCGATGAACTCGTAGCTGATCGAGCCCTGGGGGATCGGCCGCAGCCAGAGGCAGACGCCCTGCAGCGCGCTGTACGTGGCCAGGGTGGCGATGATCGACGAGAGCTTGAGCCAACGGATGAGGATCACGTTCACGGCACCGACGCCGAGCGCCACGCCGATCACGAACAGCATGCCGAGGGTGAGACCGAACCATCCCTCGTCGGGCCCGAGCACGAAGGAAGAGATGACGAGGCACAGCGAGATGAGCGCGCCGACCGACACGTCGAACGCCTTCACCATCAGGGCGCTCGTCTGCGCCATCGCCGCCAGGGCGAGCGGCATCGTGGCAACCATGACACCGCTCAGGTTGAAGGTGGTGAGGAAGTTCGAATCCCGATTGGTGGTGTAGCCGCCGAGGCCCAGGATCAGCAGCATCATCGCGCCGATCGGAAGCCACCGGCCGAGCTGCAGCCGCGGCCGAACGTCTGCGGTGGCGCGTCGTCCGTCACTCGTCATCGCTCTCTCCTTCCTGCAGGCGGGTCGAGCCCTTGCCGATGATCGCCGCGATGATCCTGCTCTCGTCGAGCTCGTCGCGTCGAATCTCGTCGACGATCTCGCCGCGCGACATCACGACGACGCGGTCGCAGATCCCCGCCAACTCGATCGCGTCGCTGGACTTCACGAGCACCGATGCGCCCTCGCCGGCCTTGTCCCGCAGGGCCCGGTAGATGTCGAGCCGAGCCCCGACGTCCACGCCCTGCGTGGGCTCGTCGGCGAGGATGACGTTGAGGTCACCGCGCAGGAACGGTCGCATCAGTGCCACCTTCTGCTGGTTGCCACCCGACAGGTACTGCGTCGGCTGTTCGATCGACGCCGCCTTCAGGCGCAGCCGGTCGACGAGGTCGTTGACCGGCGCCCGTTCCCTGCGGCGGCTCACGAATCCCAGCCGGGCATACCGGCCGAGCACCTGGAGGGTCGCGTTGGCGCGCACGCTCAGCGCTGTGAAGATCGACTCCTGCTTGCGGTCGGCGCTGAGCAGGATGATGCCGGCGCGGATCGCGCCGGGCGGGGTGTTCAGCTGCACCCGCTTACCGGCGCACGTGACGTCGCCGCGAGACGGCTCCACGCCCGCCAACGCCCGCAGGAACTGGACCTGGCCGTTGCCCTCGGCGCCGGCGATCCCGACGATCTCGCCGCGACCGAGCTCGAGGTCGACGGGGCCGAAGCGACGACCGCGCAAGCCGGACACCCGCAGCAGCGTGTCGCCGGTGTTGGTCGCCACGGCAGGGAACGCCAGCTCGAGGGGACGACCGATCATCATCGCCACGACGTCCGCCTCCGACATCGTGGCCGCGTCGTACGTTCCCTGACTGGCGCCGTCGCGGAGCACCGTGACGCGATCGGCCACGTCGAGGACTTCGGGCAGGCGGTGACTCACGTACACGACTCCCATCCCGCGCTGCGCGAGGCTGCGGATCAAGGCGTGCAGGCGTTGGACGTCGGCATGCCCGAGGGCGGTGGTCGGCTCGTCCAGCAGCAGGACCTTGGGCTCCGACAGCAGTGCCTGGACCACTTCGAGGATCTGCAGTTCGGCGGCCGACAGCGTCTCGATCGGGGCGGTCGGATGGATGTCGAGCTCGTACTGGGCGAGCTGCTCGGCCGCCCACGGGTGCATCTGCGAGTAGCGCGGGCGCCGCTCGTCGGGCGCGCCGAGGTAGAGGTTCTCGGCCACGGTGAGGCCGGCGACCGCGGTCAGGTGCTGGTAGGCCATGCCGAGACCGAGCTGCATCGCGGCGCGCGGCGAAGGCGTCGAGAGCGGCTGCCCGGCGATCTCCACCGTTCCCGCGTCGGGCGTCTGGCTGCCGCTGGCGATGCTCAGCACCGTCGACTTGCCCGAACCGTTCTCACCGAGCAGGGCGTGGATCTCGCCGGCGCGGAACTCGATGGAGATGTCGTCGTTCGCCTGCACCGGGCCGAAGCGCTTGGAGATGCCGCTCAGTCTCAGGACCACCGTGTCCGGGGCGACAGCGGTCGGGACATCGACCCTCTCGGCACCCTCGGTGCCGACTCGTTCTGTCGATGTCATCTCTCGTCGGTCCTCGAAGTCGGTCGTCATGTCGTGGCGTTCGTGCCCGGTGGGAGTGGGCGGGATGGGCAGGGAGTGGACCGGAGGGGCGCCACCCGGCGCCCCTCCACGATCGTCCACGTCAGCCCGGGAACATCCGGGTCTGCAACTCGGGCGGGATCAGGCTCGACGGCGAGCCGTCCGGCGGGATGTCGGTGCGGCACGACTCCATCGTCACCGGCCGCAGGCCACCGCCGAAGAGGATCTGCGAGGGAACGTCGTAGCCCTGTAGGTACATCATCGCCGCGGTCAACCCGGTCCGTCCTTCCATGAACAGCGCCGTCGACGTCCACGAGTTGGAGACGCCGCCGGCCTCCTTCCAGGCGCACAGGAACGGGTTGTCGTCCGACTGGTGCATCGTGACGAGCCCTTCCATCGAGATGCCGGCGGCTTCGAAGGCGCGCATGGCACCGACGAAGGCGTCGCCGTAGCTTCCGAGGATGCCGTCGATGTCGGGGTGCTCGGCGAGGATCGCCGACGTCGCGGCGAGGTAGCTCTCCCGGCTCCAGGCGTTGCCCTGACGGGCGACGATCTCGATGTTGTCGGGCAGCGTCTCGAGCATGCACTCCTCCTGCTGACCGTCGAGGGTGTTGCCCGGTGCGCCGAGCAGGATGGCGATCTCACCACCATCGGGAAGAGCTTCGCCGAACTGCGTGCCCCAGGCACGAGACACGGCACAGACGTCCGGCCCCGTGTAGGTGAGGTAGTCGACGCCGGGTTCGCCCACGGCCGTGCCCGACCAGGTGACGACGAGGGAGCCTTGTTCCATCGCGGCGCGGTAGGCAGGGACGAGGGCTTCGCCGGCGTCGGGGTAGCTGATGATGATGTCGAAGTCGCGCGCTGCGAAGCTGCGCACGTCGGAGATCGCCTTTTGCGTGTCGAGGTTGGCGTCGGTGTAGGCGATCTCGCCGATCTCCGGATACGACAGGGCTTGGAGGATGAACTCCATCTTGAAGATCTGGCGGGCGATGTTGCCGCCGAAGCCGTCGGCCAGACCGACCTTCAGTTCGCCACCGGTGCCCGTGTCACACCCGTTGTTCTCCCAGCACTCGAGGGCGAGGTCTTGATCGACCGGCAGGGCCGCCCGGATCACGGTGGCCAGGGCGATGTTGCGGGCCCGTTCCTCCACCGGCAGACCGCCCGGGCCGGCCATGCCGGTGTCGATCATCGCCGGGTCGGGATTGCTGTAGTTCTCGCCGAACTCACCGTCTTCCAGGGTGGCACCCCAGTCGGTCTCACCGCCGGTGGCGGTGTCGACGGCGGTCGAGGTGTCGTCGGACGGACTGGTGTCGTCGCTTCCGGCGGTCGCCGTGCTCACGGTCGAGACGCCCGCGGTGAGGCCCGCGGCGCAGATCAGGGCCAGCGCCGTGCGTCGTCTGGTGGTGCGTCTCCTCGCGATGAAGCTGCTGTCCGGTGTCGCCATGATTCCCCCTGTTGTCTGTGGTTGTGCTCGTACGACGAGCGTTCAGGTCTGCCGTGAGACGGCGTGGTCGAGTTGCGTCGCTGGTCGAGCCCGGGGCTCTGCCTCGTCGTCGCCGTCGATGTACCTCCGCAGCGAAGGCCGCAGCAGGAGGCGCCCGATCAGTTCGGCGATGCGGTCACCGGAGATCAGCATGCCCACCACGATCGCCGCCCCGAAGACGACGAACTGCGAGGCATTCGTGAGTCCCAGCACCTTCAACATCTGGTTGAGGAGGGTGACGAAGAACGCCGCGACCCACGTCGACGCCGGGCTCGCCAGACCGCCCGACAGTGCGGCACCGCCGAGGACCACCGCGGCGACGGGACCGAGGAGGTAGGACGCCCCCGGGTTGACGCCCGGGTTGACCACGATGCCGCCGATGAAGATCGCGGCCAGCCCGGCACCGATCGAGGCCGCCACGTAGGCGCCGACGATGTAGAGGCGGACGCGGAACCCGGCCATCCACGCCGCTCGACGGTTCGCCCCGACGGCCTGGAAGCGACGTCCCACCGCACTCGAGCGGAGCAGGAGGCCGAGCACCAGGGTGAGGGCGACCACGAACCAGAAGGTCTTGCTCACCCCCAGCACCTTGGCGAACACGAAGTCCGACAGGTTGTCGGGGACGCTGGAGTTGTTGGCGGTGCCGGCGCGGTACTCGGACGTGATGCCAAGCAGGATGAGGCTCGTGGCCAACGTGACGATGAGCGGGTTGAGCTCGAGCACGGCGACCAACAAGCCGTTCACGAGACCGATGACGGCGGCGACGACGAACACCACGACGATGGCTCTTGCCAGACGATCGTCGGACCCCTTGGAGACGCCGACGAGGACGTTGGCGAGCAGCGAGATGCTCGCCCCCATCGAGAGGTCGATGCCCCCCATCATGATCACCAACATCTGCCCCAGGGCGACGATCGCGACCACGCTTCCGAGGGGCAGGAGCGAACTCCACGACGCCGACGAGAGGACGCTCGGGGCGGCGATGCGGCAGATCACGAGGAGCGCCGCCATGGCGATCCAGATCGTGGCGAAGCGCGTGCTGAAGAGCAGGTTGCCGAGCGCCAGGCGAACGTCCGGACGCCACGTGGCGCCACGTCCCGCGCGGTCACTGTGGTCGGACACCGTCGCCCCGTTTCATTCGTGCCCCATCGAGAGGGTCCCTGGTCGAGTCGCCGCTCGAACGCCACGACAAATCAGATATGATTGTGTCGCGCACACGACACGCACGTCAAATCGGAGGCGGCAGTCGGCCGGTCAGCCCGGGAACATCCGAGACTGCAGCTCGCCGGAGACGAGGCTCGACGACGAGCCGTCCGGCGGGATGTCGGTGCGGCACGACTCCATCGTCACCGGCTTGAGCTGAACGCCGAAGATGATCTCGGGCGGAACGTCGTAGCCCTGCATGAACATCATCGCCGCCGTCAGCCCGGTCCGCCCCTCCATGAGGAGACTGACACCGGTGAACGACCGCATCACCCCGCCGGCTTCCTTCCAGGCGCACAGGAACGGGTTGTCGTCGCCCTGGTGCATCGTGACCAGTCCCTCCATCGAGATGCCGGCGGCTTCGAAGGCGCGCATGGCGCCGACGAAGGCGTCGCCGTAGCTGCCGAGGATGCCGTCGATGTCGGGGTGCTCGGCGAGGATCGCCGACGTCGCGGCGAGGTAGCTCTCCCGGCTCCAGGCGTTGCCCTGACGGGCGACGATCTCGATGTTGTCGGGCAGCGTCTCGAGCATGCACTCCTCCTGCGCCGGGTCGATCGTGTTGCCCGGTGCCCCCAGCAGGATGCCGATCTCCCCACCGTCGGGAAGTTCCTCGCCGAACTGCGTGCCCCACGCTCGTCCGACGGCGCACCAGTCGGGGCCGCTGTAGGTGAGGTAGTCGACGCCGGGTTCGCCCACGGCCGTGCCGGCCCAGGTGACGACGAGGGAGCCTTGTTCCATCGCGGCGCGGTAGGCAGGGACGAGGGCTTCGCCGGCGTCGGGGTAGCTGATGATGATGTCGAAGTCGCGCGCTGCGAAGCTGCGCACGTCGGAGATCGCCTTTTGCGTGTCGAGGTTGGCGTCGGTGTAGGCGATCTCGCCGATCTCCGGATACGAGAGCGCTTGGAGGATGAACTCCATCTTGAAGATCTGGCGGGCGATGTTGCCGCCGAAGCCGTCGGCGAGACCGACCTTCAGTTCGCCACCGGTGCCCGTGTCACACCCGTCGTTCTGCCAACACTCGAACGCCAGGTCCTCGTCGACCGGCAGGCCGGCCCGGTCCACGGTGGCGAGCACGATGTTGCGGGCCCGTTCCTCGGTCGGCAGACCGTCGGGGCCGGCCAGGCCGGTCACGAGGAGTTCGAGGTCAGGCGTGTAGTTCTCGCCATACTCGCCGTCGCTCAACGTGGCCCCGAAGTCGCTCGGGTCGGTCGTGGAGGCGGCGGCCGTGTCGGCAGTGGTGTCGTCGCTCGCCGCCGTCGAGACGCTCGCTCCGGCGATCGCCATCGCGGCCGCGAGGGTGCCGAACCGTACGGTCGCGCGGCGCAGGTTCACCGATCGGGCTCCGTGCGGGCTCGTACTCGTCGTTGCCATGGTGCCTCCCCGGCGTTCTGTCGTCCCCGTCGCCGCCACGATGACGACTCGCAGGGCGATGCAGATCATATAAGATCACATGTGGGCCGACGTCAACGGGCGGCGCGGCCGGGGGAGTGCTCGACGTGACGATCATCGTGGAACGCGACGACTTCGCGGCTCTCGTTGACACCGATGCCCAACTGTCCCTGTTGGCCGCCGGCTACGTCTTCACCGAGGGCCCGGTCTGGAACGTGGCCGAGCAGGCGCTCTACTTCAGCGACATCCCCGCCGACCGGCGCTACCGGTGGACGGCCGGTGGAGGTGCCGAGTTGGTGATGTTCCCGACCTTCAAGGCCAACGGAATGGCCTACGACGTCGAGCGCCGGCTCATCGTGTGCGAGCACGTCTCGAGCGCCGTCACGCGGTTCCACGCCGATGGGTTCCACGAGATGGTGTGCTTCCACGCCGGTGGTCGGTACCTCAACAGTCCCAACGACGTGGTGAGCCGCAAGCGAGACGGTTACATCTACTTCACCGATCCCGACTACGGCCGGTGGAACGACTGGATCGGCAGCCAACGCACCACGCAGATCGGTTACACGGGTGTCTATCGCGTCCCTCACGACGGTGGTGAGGCCGAGCTGGTGTCGCGGCCCGGCGAGTTCGAACAACCGAACGGCCTGTGCTTCTCGCCCGACGAGTCGCTGCTGTACGTCAACGACTCGCCGCGCGCTCACATCAAGGTGTTCGACGTCGCCGACGACGGCGCACTGGTGAACGGACGGATCCTCGCCGAGGGGATCGGCGGCACCATCGAGGGAGGCTCGCCCGACGGCATGGAGTGCGACGAGTTCGGCAACGTGTGGACGACCGGACCCGGTGGCGTGTGGGTGTTCGATCCAGTGACCGGCGAGCGGATCGGCATGATCCAGACGCCCGAGGTGTGCGGAAGCCTCTGCTGGGGAGGCCCGGACCTGCGGACGCTCTTCCTCACGACGTCGACGACGCTGCACTCCATCCCCACCGTGTGCACGTCGGCGCCGCTTCCGCACTACTGAGTGGCGATCCCCGATCGGCTGAGGGCCGCCGCGCCGTCGGGCCCGTCGAACACGAAGCCCTCGTACCCCTCCTCGGCGATCGCGTCGCACGTTCGCACGTACTTGTCGAACCCTCCGACGTAGACCATGAAGACCCGAGGCTTGCCCGGGATATTGGCGCCGACGTACCACGATTCGGCCTGCGGATACAGCGTCTCGGACGCCGCGGCGCGCACCTCGTCGTCCCAACCCGACTGCGCCTCGGGCGTCGGCTCGATCGACCGGAGACCGTGACGACGCATGAAGTCGATGCAGTTGGTGATCCAGCGGACGTGGTGCTCGATCCCGAGGATCATGTTGTTGAGCACCGACGGACTCTGCGGCCCGGTGATCATGAACAGGTTGGGGAACGACACGACCTGGATGCCGAGGTAGGTGTGGGGACCGCTCGCCCAGGCGTCGTCGATCGTCGTGCCATGGCGGCCGACCACGCCCATCCGTCGCAGCGCACCCGTCATCGCGTCGAACCCGGTCGCCATCACCACGACGTCGAGCTCGATGTGGCGGCCATCGCTGAGGAGCACACCGGTCTCGTCGAACGAGGCGATCGGCGTGGCGCGGGCATCGATCAGCGTGACGTTGTCGCGGTTGAAGGTCTCGTAGTAGCGAGTATCCGCGCACACTCGCTTGCTCCCGATCGGGTGGTCCCTGGCGCACAGCAACTCGGCCACGTCCGGGTCGCGCACGATCTCGCGTACCTTGCTGCGGAAGTACTCGGCCAGGAACTCGTTGGCCTCGCGATTCTTGAAGACGTCGTCGAACGCGAGGACGATCTCGGGGAATCCGCCGCGCCCCCACCGCCGGTCGAGCTCGGCGTACGCGCGCTCGCGCTCGAGGTCGTCGACGCCGAGCGCAGCCGGCTCGAAGTCGAACCCGGCCGAGTTGTTCCAGGCCGCCTCACGCCACTGTGCCAACGACGCCTTGCGGTGACGCACGCGCTCCTCGTCGTTCTCCCGCTGCCCCGCGGGCAGGCTGAAGTTGGCGGTCCGCTGGAACACCGTGAGCTCGCTCGCCGACTCGGCGATCACCGGGATCGCCTGGATGCCCGACGAACCGGTGCCGATCACGGCGACCCGCCGCCCCGTCAGATCGACCCCCTCGGCCGGCCACGACGCGGTGTGATGGATCTCGCCCTGGAACCGGTCGAGCCCGTCGAAGTGCGGGGTGCTGGGTACCGACAGGCAGCCCGTCGCGGCGACCAGGAACGGCGCCGTGATGTGGTCGCCCGCCTCGGTGCTGATCGTCCAGGTCGCGTCGGCGTCCTCGTACACGGCGCTGACGACGCGGGTGCCGAGTCGGATGTCCTTGCGCAGGTCGAGCCGATCGGCCACCCAGTTGAGGTAGCGCTCGATCTCCGGTTGCTGCGCGTAGCGCTCGCTCCAGGACCAGTCCCGGTAGAGCTCGTCGGAGAACGTGTACGAGTAGTCGATGCTGACGACGTCGCATCTCGCGCCCGGATACCGGTTCCAGTACCACGTCCCGCCGACCCCGTCGGCTGCGTCGAGGACCACGACCCGGTATCCCGCGCCACGCAGTGAGTGCAGGGCATTGAGCCCGGCGAAACCGGCCCCGACGACGATCACGTCGAAATCGGGAGTCCTTGACTCGCGTGCATCCGGCATTCGCCCCTCCAGAGTTCGCAGGCTCGACGGCAGTCGACCAGGCTGACGGCAGCATCATATATGATGACCACTCGGGGGCCACGTTCAGGGCTGGTGCCCCGCCACGAGCGAGGCGGCGACGTGCCGGAATCGTTCCCGAGGTGGTGTGCGCACAACTTCGCCTTGTTGGGGTCTCATCGATAATATATGATCTGGAAACCTTCCCGCGCCGACAAGCGTGTCACACACCGACGAATCGGTGCACGGGTTCGATGCTGGCTCTGCTGGCGGCGAGGCCGGCCCGACGACCGAGCCAGGAGTCACCATGATGCAGTTACCGTCCCGTGCCGACATGGTCGGCAGTCTGCTTCGGCCGGCTCGGCTCGCCACGGCCCGGCAGGCGTGGAAGGACGGCGAGCTCGAGCCCGAGGAGCTGGCGGCGATCGAGGACGACGAGATCGCGTCGGCCGTGGCGAAGCAGGAGGAGATCGGGATCGGCGCCGTCACCGACGGCGAGTTCCGGCGCGACTGGTGGCACCTCGACTTCCTTCACGCCTTCGATGGCGTCGAGCTCGCGGCGCGACCGCGCCCCGCGAACTTCAAGGGGGAGGGCGACAGCCCGCCGATCCCGGTCATCACCGGGCCGGTGCGGCACGCTCGGCCGATCTTCGTGGACGACTTCGCGTTCGTTGCCTCGGCGGCGACCTCGCACCCGGCCAAACTCACCATCCCCGGTCCGGGCGTCGTCACCTTGATGGGAGGCCGCAGTGTCGTCGACGAGACGACGTACCCGGACATGGAGCAGTTCTGGGACGACCTCGTCGTCGCTTACCGAGATGAGATCACCCTGCTCTACGAGGCGGGATGCCGATACCTCCAAGTGGACGACATCAGCTTCGCCTACCTCTGCGACCCGGCCTTCCGAGCCCAGATCGCCGCCAGGGGCGACGATCCCGACGACCTGGTGCGCCGCTACCGGGACACGACCAACGCGATCATCGCCAACCGGCCCGACGACCTGCTCGTCACCACGCACATGTGCCGGGGCAACTTCCGCAGCCGCTGGGTGGCGAGCGGTGGGTACGAGCCGATCGCCGAGCCCGTGTTCGGCGGCATGGACGTCGACGCCTTCTTCCTCGAGTTCGACAGCGACCGGGCCGGGGGCTTCGAGCCGCTCCGGCACCTGGCCGACGACAAGACGGTCGTTCTCGGGCTGGTGACGTCGAAGTTGGCCCAGCTCGAAGATCCCGAGGAGCTGAAGCGCCGCATCGAGGAGGCGGCACGCATCGTGCCCCTCGAGCGCCTCGCCCTCAGCCCGCAATGCGGGTTCTCGAGCAGCCATCACGGCAACGACCTCACCATCGACGATCAGTGGCGCAAGCTCGAGCTCGTCGTCGAAACGGCGGCGTCCGTCTGGGGCTGACGCGGCCCGCTGTCGGCACCGTCGCCGGAGCACACTGAGATGGACAAACGCCCACATGATCATATATGATCGGTGCGTTCTGGTCCTCGGGGCGGTACCCGGGGAGAGGGGGAGAGACCATGACTCATCGAATGCTCCAAGCTGGTCGGCCGCGCCGGTCGTTGCGACGAGGGCTGATCGCCGCCCTCGCCGTGGCGGTCGCCTCCGCGGGCGGCGCCGTGAGCGCAACCTCCGTCGAGACGGCTCCACCGTCTGAGCCGGCGGAGCCGACCACCGGAGGCAGCGCCAAGATGGTGATGCTCGGCTCGCTGGTCGCCATGGACCCGAGCCTGCACCGCGTCTCGCTGGCCTACGCCGAGGGCGCCATCATGGGCGCCGTCTTCGGCCACCTGGCGTACTTCAACCCCCAGACCGGGGAGGTCGAGCTGTACTTCCTCGAATCGCTCGAACCCAACGAGGCCTCCACGGTCTGGACGCTCACGCTGCACGACGGGATCAAATTCAGCGACGGGACGCCGATGAACGCCGAGGCGATCAAGTTCAACATCGAACGATCGGCCGACCCCGAGACCGGATCGCGGTTCCAGGCGGTGGCGGCGCCCCTCGAGCTCGAGGTGCTCGACGAGCTCACCCTCCAGGTGACGCTTCCGGCACCCAATCCCGGCTGGGCCGGCGACCTCGTCGCCAACTTCGCCGGCATCGGCTCGCCGACCGCGATCCAGGCGGCGATCGACGAGGGCGTCGAAGTCGGCACGCGGCCGGTGGGCGCCGGCCCGTTCATGGTGAAGGACTGGGACCCCGGCCAGACGATCACGCTGGAACGGAACCCCTACTTCGCCGAGTTCCACCCCGGTCGTCCCTACCTCGACGAGCTCACCTTCGAGAACGTCACGGACCGCTCCCAGCAGGTGTCCGCCGTCGCCTCGGGCGCCGCCCAGATGACCAGCACCATCGGCGGCGGACCGACGGCCGAGCTGTTGGAGTCGGCCAACGCCATCGCCAGCCACATGGGCGGCGGAGCGACGCTCAACCTCAACACGGCGCGTCCGCCGTTCGACGACGTCCGCGCCCGCCAGGCGCTGTACTACGCCCTCGATCGCAGCCTGCTCGCCGAGGCCTCCACGCCGAACACGCCGGTGGTCACCAACCTGTTCCCCGCGTCGTCACCCTTCTACGACGCCGCCTACGACCTTCCGGCCCAGAACCCCGAGGAGGCGCAGCGCCTGTTCGACGAACTGGCGGCCGAGGGCAAGCCGCTCGAATGGACGCTGACGGTGACGCCGTCGCCGTCGGAGACGGCGCTCGTCGACACGATCATCGCCCAGCTCGCCGAGTACGAGAACGTCTCGTTCGAAGCCCTCTTCCTGCAGCCGACGGAGCAGATCGCGGCGTCGACGTCGGGCGAGTACCAGGCGCTCAGCTGGGCCATGCAGGTCGTCAGCCCGATCCCGTCCGTGTACCAAGCGGTCCATCCCGAGGGTTACCTGAACCCGGGCAAGTGGAGCAACGACACCGTCGCCGGGGCCCTCGAGAACCTGCAGAGCGCCACGACGGTCGAGGAGCAGAAGGCGGTCTGGGACGTCGTCCAGGAGCAGATCATCGCCGACGTTCCCGTGATCTTCACCGGCCAGCAGATCAACACCGTCGGCTTCAGCGACGACTTCATCGTCCCCCGGACGATCAACATCGGAGCGTTCCCACTGTGGGAAGAGGTCGGCTACCGGTGACGTCGTAGGGTGGGGCCGGCCGCGGCCGGCCCCGTCCTCGTCACGTCACGGGCACCTCGGGTTCTCCCGACCGCGGTCCGGCTGCGAGACTCGGCGGATGCCCCGTGCCACCGTGACCTCGACTCGTACCGGCAACGACGCCGGCACGATCGACCTCGAGTACGACACGTTCGGATCGCCGGACGACCCTGCCTTGCTCCTCGTCATGGGTTTCACGGCCCAGATGACGGCGTGGGAGCCGGCGTTCTGCGAACGGCTGGCGGCCGCCGGCCGTCACGTGATCCGCTTCGACAACCGTGACTGCGGACTGTCGGGGAAGCTCGACGGCGTGACCGTCGACAGCGGCGCCGTGCTGAGCGCGTCGCTCAGCGGCTCGCCCGTCCCGGAGGTGCCGTACGACCTCTCGGACATGGCCAACGACGCCGTGGGGCTCCTCGACGTGCTCGGCATCGACAAGGCTCACGTCGCCGGGGCGTCGATGGGTGGCATGATCGCCCAGACCATCGCCATCGACCATCCCGACCGGGTGCTGTCGCTGACGTCGATCATGAGCGCGCCCGGCGACCAGCGCGTCGGCAAGCCGTCGCCGGAAGCGCTCGAGGTACTGCTGTCGCCTCCGCCGGCCGACCGCGACGCCTACATCGCCAACTCCGAGCGCACCACCGTGTGGTGCTCGAAGCGGTACGCCGACGTCGACCGCATCCGCGAGCGGGCCGCCGCGGCCTACGACCGCTCGTTCTACCCCGAGGGTGCGCCCCGCCAGCTGGCCGCCATCTACGCCAGCGGCGATCGAGCCACCGCGCTGGCCGGGCTCGACGTGCCCGCGCTCGTCGTCCACGGCCGCGACGACACGCTGATCACGCCCGACGGCGGCGAGGCGACGGCGGCGGCGATCCCCGGCTCGGCGCTCCTCTACCTCAGCGACATGGGCCACGACCTTCCCGAACCCCTCTGGCCGGTGATCACTGCGGCGATGCTCGCCCTCTGACGCCCCGGCACCCCCTGACCTCACGTTCTTCCCCCCGCTCCCGAAAGGAACCGCTTCCCATGACCGCCAACGTCACACGCACGGGCCCCCTCGCCGGCTACAAGGTGATCGAGATCGCCGGCATCGGACCCGGCCCCTTCGCCGCCATGCTGCTCGCCGACATGGGCGCCGAGGTGGTCCGGGTCGAGCGCGCCCAGGCCGTCGCCAGCGAGCTCCCTGATGGTCCCGGCGCCGACATCTCGGCCCGAGGCCGCCGCAGCATCGGCATCGATCTCAAACAGCCCGACGGCGTTGCGGCCCTCCTCGACCTGGTCGAGTCGGCCGACGCCCTCACCGAGGGTTTCCGGCCCGGCGTGATGGAGCGTCTCGGCGTCGGGCCCGACGAGTGCCTCGCCCGGAACCCGAAGCTCGTCTACGGCCGGATGACGGGCTGGGGCCAGGACGGTCCGTACGCGCAGGCCGCCGGGCACGACATCAACTACATCTCCCTGGCTGGTGCGCTGGCGCACATCCGGCGCGAGGGGCAGGCGCCGGTGCCGCCGCTGAACCTCGTCGGCGACTTCGGCGGCGGCGGGATGTTCCTCGCCTTCGGCGTGGTCTGCGGCATCCTCGAGGCTCAGCGCAGCGGCAAGGGCCAGGTCATCGACACGGCGATGGTGGACGGCACGGCGGCGCTGATGACGATGTTCTGGTCGTTCCGCGGCTCGGCGTTCTTCGACGACAACGCCCCCGGGACCAACGTCCTCGACACCGGCGCGCCGTACTACGACGTGTACGAGTGCAGCGACGGGCTCTACGTGTCGATCGGCTCGATCGAGCCGCAGTTCTACGCCGAGCTGCTCGAACGGACGGGACTCGGCTCCGACCCCGCGTTCGCCGCCCAGAACGATCGCTCGGGCTGGCCGGCCCTCAAGCAGAAGGTGCGCGACCTGTTCCTCACCAAGACCCGCGCCGAGTGGTGCGAACTGCTGGAGATGACCGACGTGTGCTTCGCCCCGGTGCTGTCGATGGGCGACGCCGCAGCCCACCCGCACAACCAGGCGCGGGGCACGTTCGTGGAGTATGCCGGTCGGCTGCAGCCGGCGCCGGCGCCGCGGTTCAGCCGCACGAAGGCCGAGATCGACGCGCCCCCGCCGCATCCCGGTCAGGACACCCGTGACGTCCTCGCCGACTGGGGGTTCGCCGCCGACCGCATCGACGCCTTGGTGGCGTCAGGGGCCGTCGTCCAGGCGGGGTGACCCGCCGCCACCGTGAGCGGCGCGCCGGGTCCCGGGTCGGGCGCGGGTCGTCGGGGCAGAATGGACGCCGTTCACGACAGATCGGCGGACCCCCCATGGAAGCGACCAACCCACCCCGACTCCCTCGACGACCTCGCCGGCGCTGGCCGGTGGGTGTCGCCGTCACGCTGGGTGCCATCGTCGGCGCCGGTGCGCTCACCTCGGCGAGCGCACCGCCCGACGCCCCGACTGCGTCGACGGTGGCTCCGACGGCCGAGGCGGTCATCGACACGGCCGCCCCCGACGGCGCCACCGAGACGTCGGCACCTCCGGCATGTGTGGTGGGTGGCGGTGACACGGCACCCACCGACGCCGGGTCGGAGCCAGCGCCCGCGACCACGTCGACGGTCGCCCCGACGACGGCGGCTCCCACGACCGCCGCGCCGACGACGATTGCTCCGAGTAGCTCTGCGGCGCCGACGATCGACGTGCCGCTGCCCGCCGCGTCGCCGCCCGCCGACGGGTCGGTGCCGACCCCGCCGCCCGGGTCGGTCACGCCCGATCAGCAGATCGTCCTCGGCCGCGACGGCATCGGCCTCGGCCGCTTCTGCGACGACGCCGACACCGTGATCGCCGCCGTGACCGGCGTGCTCGGCGAGCCATCGGACGACACCGGCTGGTCCGATCCCCTCGCCGTCAGCAGCTGCGCCGGGACCGAGGTGCGCCGGGTCACCTGGGGTTCGCTCGACCTGTACTTCGGCGACACGTCCCGATTCGCCGAGGGTGTCCGCCACTTCTTCGGCTACGTCTACGGCAACCGCGACAGCCTCGAGGTCACGCCGCAGGGCCTCGCCACGCCCGAGGGCATCGGCGTCGGGAGCACCGTGCAGTACCTGCTGGCCAACTATCCCGACGCCCAGGTGTTCCCCGGCGAGGAGGGCATCGCCGATCCGGCGTTCTTCGTCGACGAGAACCTCGGCGGGTTTCTCACCGATCATGCGGCCGACGGCGTGGTCACCGTGCTGTTCGGCGGGGAGGACTGCGGGGTGTGATCGCCGCCCTCGTCGTCGCGCAGTGGCACGAGGTGCTGGCGTGGGTGCTCGTCGGCACCAACGCCGCAGCCGGAGCCTGGGCGCTCGCCGCCCACCAGTGGCCCCGGCTCCGCGGACGGCCGCTCTGGGCGGCGGTCATCGTCGCCCAGCTGATGACGTTCGCCCAGGCGATCACCGGGACGATCCTGATGGCGCGCTACGACATCGAGCCGGCGCGCCTGCACGCCCTGTACGGGTTCTCGGCCGTGATCGCCGTCGGCATCCTCTACAGCTACCGCACGAGCTCGTGGATGAAGGGCAAGGAGTACCTGCTCTATGGCGGCGGCTGCCTGTTCATCATGGGCCTCGGCCTCCGCGAGACCCTCGCCTTGGCGTAGTTTCGACCGCTTCCGTTCGCTCGTTCCTCGCTCACTGCAGCGGTCGAGTTTCGAAGAGCGGCTTCGCCGCACCCAGTTGCAGGCGGCGGCCGGCAAAGCCGGCCGTCCGCCGCATTGGGGGGCTACCGCCCCCCAAACCCCCCGACCTAGCCGTACCGCGACACGGAGGCCCACCGGATCCGGCCGCCGCGCGGTCGGTTGCTCAGTCCTCAGCGCGCCACGGATCGATGGGGGTGTCGAGGCCGCAGGCGGCCTCGATCGCCTCGGCGACGTCGAGGGCGAGGTCGTCGCGATGGCGGTCGGCGTTGACGAGCACGCCGACGGGCAGGCCGCCCACGAGACCGGCGGGCACGCAGACCGACGGGATGCCGAGCAGGTTGCCGGGGAGGACCGAGCGGGCCATCACGGTGATCGACGCCGAGGCCTCGGGCGACGAGATGTCGAATCCGTGCTCGAAGGGCAGTTCCGTCCACGTCGGGGTGAGAAGGACGTCGGCGGTGCCGGCGAACCACATCGCCCAATCACGCATCAGCGACTGCCGGGCCATCGCCGTCTGCAGCATCGCCGACAGATCGAGCGGCGTCACGAAGTCGGCACCGAGCGTGAGGAAGGTGCGGGCGTCGTCGGAGAGCATCGGCAGGAGCAGCTCGGCCACCGGAAACAGGTCGGCCATGAGCAGTCCCAGCCACACCGACCAGATCTCTTCGAATCGCGGGGGAGTGGCGTCGAACACGTCGTAGCCCGCCGCGACGAGGGCGTCGCCCGCACCGCGGACCACGCCGGCGACGCGCGGATCGGTGGTGCTCCCCGGCGGCTCGGCCAGCACGGCGACGCGGATCGGCCGGTCCGTCGGTCGCGGCGCCGGAGGGACCACCGGGATCGAGTTGGGATCGCGCGGATCACGCCCGGCGAGGATGCCGAGGGCGGTGCGGACGTCGCCGATGCGGCGTGCCATCGGTCCCTCCGACAGCATCGTCTGGCTGCCGAAGCCGCTGTCGGGTACGGGGATCGACGTGAAGAACGGCACGCTCGACTGCGTCGGCTTGATCGACGCGATGCCACAGCACGTGGCCGGGTTGCGCAGGGACCCGCCGATGTCGTTGCCGAGACCGAGCGGGCTCATCCCGCTCGCCAGCGCCGAGCCCTCACCGCCTGACGAGCCGCCGGTCGTACGGTCGGGGTGCCAGGGATTGCGGGTGAGGCCGAACAGGCCCGAGTCGGTGTGCAGGCGCAGGCCCATGTCGGGGCAGTTGGTGCGCCCGATCGGGATCGCACCGGCGGCCTTCATGCGTTCGGCGACGGGGGAGTCGGCCGTTGGGAGCGCATCGGCCAGGGCCACCATGCCCTGGTTGGTCGCCGACCCGACGAGGTCGATGTTCTGCTTCACCGTGATCGGCACGCCGTGCAACGGGCCGAGCGCGCCCCCACCCGCCGTCGTCCGGTCGGCGTCGGCGGCCGCCTCCAGCGCCGACTCGGCGAGCAGGGTGGTGATCGCGTTGAGCTGGGGATTGACCGCGGCGATGCGATCGAGATGGGCCTGGACCACCTCGGTGGACGAGACCTCCTTGCCAGCGATCATCGCCGCCAGTTCGTCCGAACCCTTCCGCCACAGATCGTCAATCATGGGCGGGCAGTCTCGCGCGGGCCGGAACCGGGCGATCACCCGGAGTTCCTGTACTGATCCCTCCTCGCCCGTGAGGAGGAATCAGTACAAGAAGATGACGATCAGCCGAGGCGGGAGGCGAGGGTGTCGACGGCGTCGGCGAGCTGCGCCGGGATGGCGTCGCCGAACTGGGCGTAGTGCTCGCGGATCTGCGGCAACGCCGCCTGCCAACCGGCCACGTCGACCGACAGGAGCGTGTCGAGGTCGTCGTCACTCACGTCGAGGCCGGTCGTGTCGAGGGCGTCGGCGGTCGGCAGTAGGCCGATCGGGGTCTCGGTGGCGCCGGTCGATCCGTTGACCCGCTCGAACACCCACTTGAGCACACGGCTGTTCTCGCCGTAGCCGGGCCAGAGGAAGCGGCCGTCCTCGTCGCGGCGGAACCAGTTGACGAAGAAGATCTGCGGGAGCTTCTCGGCGTCGGTGTTCTTGCCGACGCTGAGCCAGTGCGAGAAATAGTCGGCCATGTTGTACCCGCAGAACGGCAACATCGCCATCGGGTCGAAGCGCAGCTTGCCGACGGCGCCCTGCTGGGCCGCCGTGGTCTCCGACGCCATGATCGAACCGAGGAACACGCCGTGCTCCCAGTCGTAGGCCTGCGTCACCAGCGGCACCGTCGTGCGACGGCGACCGCCGAAGAGGATCGCCGAGATCGGCACGCCGGCCGGATCCTCCCACTCGGGGGCGATCGACGGGCACTGCGCGGCCGGTGCCGTGAAGCGGGCGTTCGGATGGGCGGCGGGGGTGTCCACCTCGGGCGTCCACGGGTTGCCGCGCCAGTCGGTGGCCCGGGCCGGAGCCTTGTCGGTCATGCCCTCCCACCAGACGTCAGCGTCGTCGGTGAGCGCCGTGTTGGTGAAGATCGAGTTGCCCCACAAGGTCTCCATGGCGTTGGCATTGGTGTCGTAACCGGTGCCGGGGGCGACACCGAAGAATCCGGCCTCCGGATTGATGGCGTACAGGCGGCCGTCGGCACCGAACTTCATCCAGCAGATGTCGTCACCGATCGTCTCGGCCTTCCAGCCGGGGATCGTCGGCACGAGCATCGCCAGGTTGGTCTTGCCGCACGCCGACGGGAACGCCGCAGCGATGTACTTCGACTCGCCCTCGGGATTGGTGAGCTTGAGGATGAGCATGTGCTCGGCCAGCCAGCCGTCGTCACGGGCCATCACCGAGGCGATGCGCAGGGCGAAGCACTTCTTGCCGAGGAGGGCGTTGCCGCCGTAGCCGGAGCCGTACGACATGATCTCGCGCGTCTCGGGGAAGTGGACGATGTACTTGTTGTCGGGGTTGCACGGCCATGCGACGTCGGCCTGGCCGGGCTCGAGGGGTGCGCCCACCGAGTGGACGCACGGGACGAACTTGCCGTCGGTGCCGATGACGTCGAGCGCGCCCTGACCCATGCGCGTCATGATCCGCATGTTGGTGGCCACGTAGGCAGAGTCGGTGAGCTGCACGCCGACGTGGGCGATGGGCGATCCGAGGGGGCCCATCGAGAACGGCACGACGTAGAGCGTGCGACCCTTCATCGCCCCGGTGTAGAGGCGGGTGAGCTCGGCGCGCATCTCGGCCGGGTCGCGCCAGTTGTTGGTCGGGCCGGCGTCGGCCTCGTTCGCCGAGCAGATGAACGTGCGGTCCTCCACGCGGGCCACGTCGCCGGGATCGGAGTGGGCCCAGTAGCTGTTCGGGCGCTTCTCGGCGTCCAGGGCAGTGAACGTCCCGGAAGCCACCAACTCACCGCACAGCCGCTCGTACTCCTCTGCGGAGCCGTCGCACCAGTAGACCGAGTCGGGCTCGAGCACCGCTGCCCACTCGTCGACCCAGGCCTGGAGCTTGCTGTGGCTGGTATGAGCACTCATCGCGTTTTGAACCCCGTCTCCGTTGACGTCTGTCCCACACCTTGGGACGACTACGGAAATCCTGCCGCGGATCGCCCCATGTTTGCGAATCCTTCCCGGGCGGGCAAGCTGCGCGTGACGAACGACCGGACCGCGCAGGACGTCGCGCTGAGCGCTCAGTCCTCGCCGGGTGTCTTCATGTCGACCTCGGACCCGAGGCGCAGCGCCGTGGCGCGACCGGCCTCGTCCAGGTCGAAGATCACTCGTTGGCCCTGGCGCAGCATCCGCAGCACCGAGCCGTCGAGGGCGTTGGGGCTCATCTCGTAGTCGGCGAGGTCGGTGTCACACATCAGCACACCGCTCCCGCTCACGGGGTCGTACGCCTTGACGACGCCTTGCATGGTGGATGCGCTCAGCTCGCCTTGACGATCTTGCCCGACTTGATGCAGCCGGTGCAGACGTTGACTCGCTTGGTGGAGCCGCTCACGATCGCGCGGACCCGCTGGATGTTCGGGTTCCAGCGCCGCTTCGTGCGCCGGTGCGAGTGCGACACCGACATACCCCACGAGGGCTTCTTGCCGCACACTTCACACACTGAGGCCATGGTCTTGGTTCTCCGTCACGAGTCCGGCCACTAGCCGGGCGATCACATTCGCTCGCCGGACGCCGGACCGACCCGGCGCAGCCGGGACGACGACGTGGTCGAACAGTCATCAGACGATATCGAAACGGAGCGCTGATACCACCTGCGCGACGCTGGCGCCATGTTCGCACGCACGCCGCAGCCTCCGTACGTGGCCGTCATCTTCTCGTCGTTGCGCACCGTCGACGACGACGCCGGGTACGCCGCCACGGCCGAGCGGATGGAGGAGCTCGCCGCCGGTCAACCCGGCTACCTGGGGATCGAGTCGAGCCGCGACCCCGCGACCCGCTTCGGGATCACTGTGTCGTACTGGCGCACGGAGGCCGACGCCCGCGCGTGGAAGGCCGTGGCCGAGCACGCCACCGCCCGGCGCATCGGACGGGAGCGGTGGTACGAGCACTACGAGACGCGCGTCGCCAGTGTCGAGCGCGCCTACGGGCCGGGGCCCGTCGGGACCGAGCCGCCGGGCGACTGAACCCGATCACTACGCTGTCGGGGTGCCCGTCGATCGCATCCCCGGCGCCGTCCCCACCAGCTCTTCGTCGATTCCGGACGGTCGGGCATGAGCGAGGCTGCGGTCATCGAGCACGTGGACGTCGAGGTCCTCCGCCGAACGATCACCGTGTTCCGCGACCTGCTGAGGACGCATCAGACGGCGATCAATCGCCTCAACGTCTACCCCGTCCCCGATGGGGACACCGGCACCAACATGTCCCGTACGCTCGATGCCGTCGTCACCGAGATGGACGGCGCCCGCGAGGGGATGGCCGCCACGTGCGACGCCATCAGCCACGGCGCGTTGATGGGCGCCCGCGGCAACAGCGGCGTCATCGTGTCGCAGATCCTCCGTGGGCTGGCCGCGACGTTCAAGCAGCACGAGGCGGCCGACGCGAAGGGGGCCGCGAGCGCCCTGAGGGCGGCCTCCGACGCGGCCTACCTCGCCGTGCTCAAGCCGGTCGAAGGGACCATCCTCACCGTCGTGCGGGAGAGCGCGGAGGCGGCCGAGGCGGCGGCAGCCAACGGCGCGCCGTCCTTGACCGCCGTGCTTCGCGCGGCGCGAGACGCCGGACGCGCGGCACTCGCCTCGACGCCCGAGCTGCTCCCCGTGCTCAAGGACGCCGGCGTCGTCGACGCCGGAGGAGCAGGGCTTCTGCTGCTCCTCGACGCCGCGCTCCACGTGGTGGACGGCGAGCCCCTACCCGCACCCGACCCGTCGCTGGAGGGTCTCGCCGCTGAGTCGTTCGAGGCCGTGGCCAGACGCTCGTCGGGGGTCGACGGGGAGCTGGACGTCAGCGAGCAGCGCTACGAGGTGATGTTCCTGTGCCACCTCGCCGACGAACAGATCGACACGTTCAAACACCGGTGGGGCGAGATCGGCGACTCGATCGTCGTGGTCGGCGGCGACGGCACGTGGAACTGCCACGTCCACACCAACGACATCGGGGCGGCGATCGAGGTGCCGCTCGCCCTCGACGGGCGGCCGTTCCAGATCCGCGTCACCGACCTCTTCGAAGAGGTGGCCGTCGAGCACGCTCAGCGCGAGGCAGCGATCACGGCGTCGGCGAACGGTGCCGGGGACACACCGCCGAGCGAGCTGCCCGCCGTCACGTGCGCCGTCGTCGCCGTGAGCAGCGGGAACGGCATCTCGGCGCTGTTCCGTGATCTGGGCGTGCAGGTCGTGGTGAAGGGTGGCCAGACGCTGAACCCATCGACGGCCGAGCTCCTCGAGGCCGTCGAGCGGGCCAACGCCCAGCACGTGATCCTCCTGCCTGGCAACAAGAACATCATCCCGGTGGCCGAGCAGGTCGACGCCCTCACCGCCAAGACCGTCCGTGTCGTGCCCACCAGGTCGATGCCCGAGGGGCTCGCCGCGCTGATCGCCTACGACCCCGAGCTCGACGCCCCGGGCAACGTGCTGCCGATGCGCCACGCCGCCGAGGCGATCGAGACCGGCGAGGTCACGCAGGCTGTGCGGGCCTCGAACACCGACGCCGGCCCGATCGCCGAGGGTGACTGGATGGGCATCGTCCGCGGTGAGGGCATCGTCGCCATCGCCCCCGACGCCGTCGCCGCCGCCAAGGCGCTGCTCGAGCATCTCGTCGGCGAGGGACGCGAACTGGTCACCGTGATCACGGGCGCCGGCGCCGTCGACGACGAGACAGCGGCGCTCGAGGAGTGGTTCGCCGGGCGCTTCCCCGACGTCGAGATGGAACACCACGAGGGCGGTCAACCGCTGTACCCCTACCTGTTCGGCGTCGAGTAGGCGTGGCCCGCGGATGTCGGAAACCGCTGCCGTGACGGCCCCGCTCACGCTCCGCGACTTCGCCGACATCGGCGTCGCCACGTTGAAGGGCGTCGGGCCGGTGAAGGCCAAGGCGCTGCACAGCATCGGCATCGACACCGTGCTCGACCTGCTGTCGACGTACCCGCGTCGCTGGGTCGACCGCACCAACGAAGCCCGCGTCGCCGATCTGCGCGTCGGTGAAGAGGCCCTCGTGCTCGTCACCGTGCGCCGGGTCTCCAGCCGCCGCACCCGCAATCGCCGGTCGCTTGTCGAGGCGGTGGTCGGCGACGGCACGGGTCGCATGCAGATCACGTTCTTCAACCAGCCGTGGCGGGAGCGGCAGCTCACGCCCGATCTCAACGTCGCGCTGTTCGGCAAGGTCGACGAGTTCCGCGGCGGCCTGCAGATGACGAACCCGATCGTCGACCTCATCGGCGACCGCACGGGGCGCATCGTGCCGATCTACCCGCAGAGCGAGAAGGCGCAGATCAACACGTGGGAGATCGCCGCGTGGGTCGAGGAGGCGCTGCGACGCTCGGCGCCGCGCGGCATCAGCGACCCGGTCCCGGCGTCGATCCGCGAGCGCCACGACCTCGTCGGCCGGGGCGAGGCACTTCACGACATCCACCTGCCCGATGCGATGGCCGTCAAGCACCGGGCGCGCCGCAGGCTGGCCTTCGACGAGCTGCTGCGCGTCCAGCTCGTGCTGGTCCGGCGCAAGCGCGAGATCGAGGCCAACTCCGTCGGGATCTCTCATCACGTCGAGGGCGAACTGGTGCGGCGGTTCCACACCGCGCTGCCGTACGAGCTCACCGGGGCCCAACGGCGAGTCATCGGAGAGATCGCCGCCGACCTCGTGTCCACGCAACCGATGCACCGGCTTCTGCAGGGCGACGTCGGGTCGGGCAAAACGGTGGTCGCCCTCACCGCCCTGCTCGCGGCCGTGCAGACCGGAGCGCAGGGAGCCCTCATGGCGCCGACGGAGGTGCTCGCCGAGCAGCACTTCGCCGGGGTCCGGGCACTGGTGGAGGGTCTGCGGGTGCCCGCCGACAACCTGTTCGGCGAACGCCAGCTGCGCGTCGAACTGCTCACGAACCGCGTCACGGGGGCGGCTCGCAAGGAACTCCTCGCCGACCTCGCCAGTGGGGAGATCGACATCGTGATCGGTACCCACGCGCTCATCCAGGGAGCCGTCGGGTTCCACCGCCTCGGCGTGGTCGTCGTCGACGAGCAGCACCGTTTCGGCGTCGAGCAGCGCGCGGCACTTCGGGACAAGGCCGGCGCCGCCGTCCCCGACGTCCTGGTGATGACGGCAACGCCGATCCCTCGCACCGCCGCGATGACCGTGTACGGCGATCTCGACGTGAGCGTCCTCGACGAATTGCCGCCGGGCCGGACACCGATCAAGACCTCGATCGCCAGCGCGCCGCTGGAGGTCGAAGGTGCGTGGGCCGACGTCCGGGAGGAGGTCGCCGCCGGTCGTCAGGCCTACGTGGTGTGCCCGCTGATCGAGGAGTCCGAGAAGCTCGAGGTGGCGTCGGCCGTCGAGACGTACGAGGAGCTGCAGGGCGGGCACCTGTACGGCCTCCGGCTCGGTCTGCTCCACGGCCGCATGGCGAGCGCCGACAAGGACGACGTGATGGGCCAGTTCCGCCGCGGTGAGCTCGACGTGCTCGTCGCGACGACGGTCATCGAGGTCGGTGTCGACGTCCCCAACGCGACCGTGATGGTCATCCTCGACGCCGAGCGGTTCGGGATCGCCCAGCTGCACCAGTTGCGGGGGCGGGTCGGGCGAGGCGCCGCCGAGTCGCGCTGCTGGCTGCTCAGCACGCCGGACGAGGACGGCACCATCAGCGCCAGGGTGGAGGCGATCAAGTCGACGACCGACGGGTTCGAACTGGCCGAGATCGATCTGCACCTGCGGGGTGAGGGCACCATCATGAACTCGGCGCAGAAGGGCCGCAGCGACCTGCGGCTGGCGTCGCTCCGCCACGACGAGGAGCTGATCCGCCTCGCCCGCGAGGCGGCCTTCGAGATCGTCGACGCCGACCCCGATCTGTCCGGTCACCCCGAACTGGCCGACGAGCTCGAGCTGCTGTTCACCGAGCAGGACGCCGAGTTCCTCGCCAGCTCGTAGCCCTCAAAAGCTTGCTGCCAGGACACCCAGCCTGAGGGTTCCGGGGCGTAACAGCCGGGACCGTGTCACCGGCGACGGGTACGATCACGGACAGTGGTGCACCCCCATCCGGTTCAGGGCCAGCCGGGCGAGCGCGGCCCCGACGCGCCCGAGCCGCTCCTCGAGCGAGCTCGGGAGTGGTCGGCGTTGACGTCGGTCCTCGATGCCGTCGGCGAGGGACGGGGCGGCATGATCACGGTCACCGGACCGGCGGGGATCGGCAAGACGCGGCTCGTCGTCGGCGCACTGCGGGAGGCGAAACGGCGTGGTTTCACGGTCCTGTCGGCAGTCGGCGGCAGCCTGGAGCAGGAGTTCGCCTACGGCGCCGTCCGGCAGCTCTTCGACACGTTCGTGGCCCGCTCGCCCGGCGCCGACGCCTTGTTCGCCGACGGTGCGGCGGCCGCCGCCGCCCTGTTCGGCCGGTCGTCCGCGTTCGACGCAGCCGAGGCGGCCGCTCCCGGCGCCGTTCTCCACGGCCTCTACTGGTTGACCGTGGCGATCGCCGAGTCGCCACGGCCGCTCGTGCTCGTGTGCGACGACGTCCACTGGTTCGACCCGCCGTCGCTGCGTTTCCTCAGTCATCTCGCCCCGCGGGCCGCCGAGATCCCGGTGGCGATCGTCGTCGGCTCCCGACCGCCCGTGCCGGGCCCGGACGGTGAGGTGCTCCGCCGCCTGCTCGCCCACCCCGACGTGGTCCCGCTCACCCCGGCGCCGCTGAGTCCCATCGCCGTGGCCGAGTTGGTGGGCACGACGTTGGCGCCGTCGCCCGTGACGCGGCGCGGGGGCAGCGGTGAGACGGCCGACTTCTGCGACGTCGTCGTCGAGCAGACCGGCGGCAACCCGTTCCTCGTCGGGGAGTTGCTGAAGGCGGCGAGCCGAGCCGACGTCACGCCCGACTCGTCGGGTGCCCGCCGCCTGCGCGACATCGACGCCGCTGGGGCGGTCGTGTCGCGCATCGGCAACCTGTCGTCCGACGCCCTCGAGGTCGCCCGATCGGTCGCCGTGCTCGGCGCCGATGCGCACGTGCGGCACGTCGCGGCGCTCACCGGGCGCAGCCCCGATGCGGTCGGCGAGGCAGCCGATGCGCTGCTGATCGCCGACGTG
Source organism: Desertimonas flava (assembly GCF_003426815.1). Lineage (GTDB taxonomy): Bacteria > Actinomycetota > Acidimicrobiia > Acidimicrobiales > Ilumatobacteraceae > Desertimonas > Desertimonas flava. Next base: position 260,317 of record NZ_QKYK01000003.1, on the reverse strand, counting down.
CTGCGAGCCGACCGGCCGCTGGCGTTCGTCCACCCGCTGGTCGAGGACGCTGTGTACCGCGGCATCCTGCCCGGCGACCGGTCGAGCCGTCATCGTGCGGCCGCCCAGTGCCTCCGCGCCGAGGGCGCCGGGCCCGAGCGCATCGCCCGGCACCTCATGGTGGCCGAGCCGGTCGGCGATCCCGACGTCGTCGACGTGCTCGACGCCTCGGCGCGGATCGCCATCGATCAGGGCGCCACCGACGTGGCGATCGCCCAGCTCCGCCGGGCCCTCGCCGAACCGGCGTCCCCGGAGCGTGCGCTCGGGATCGCCCTACGGCTCGGCGCCGCCGAGTCGTTCATCCTCGACCCGGGAGCGATCGAGCATCTCGGCCTCGCCGTGCAACGCCTGACCGACCCCAAGGTGCGCGTCCAGCTGGCGACGGCTCGAGCCGTCACCCAGGCGATGCACGGTCGGGCCGCCGATGCCGTGGCCGACCTCGATGCCCTCGCCGCCGAGCTTCCGAGGGAGCCGGCACTCCATCTGGCGCTCGTCGCCGCTCACGCGTTCGTGGGCACCATCGGCCCCGTCGCTGCCGGCCTGGTGCGCGACCGGGTGGCCGAGCTGATGTCGCTCGTGACGCCTGAGTCCGACGCCGACCCGTCGATCCTCGGGATCCGCGCGTACCACGGTGCGTGCCTCGGTGAGCCGGCGGACGACGTCGCCTATCTCGCCGCTCGCGCCCTCGCCTCGCTCGACAGCGACGGCGGCGCCGACCCGATGCTCCCCGTGTGGTTCCACCTGCCGCTCTGCGCGCTGGTGATGGCCGATCGCGACGACGACGCAGCGACCATCATCGACCGGCACCTCACGGCGGCGCGGCGGCGTGGCGCGCCGGCGCTCGTCGGCATCGTGCTCTTCCTCCGTGCCCTGATCGCCTTCCGGGCCGGCGACCTCGACGACGCCGCCACCGACGCCCAGACGTCGCTCGATCTGGCCATCGCCCACCGCCTCGATCACCTCGTGCCGGGCGCGCTGGCCGTGCTGGTGGACGTGGTGCGTGAGCGCGACGACCTCGGCGGCGCCGAGGCGCTGCTCGCCGACCACGGCTACGACACCGGTGACGGCGACTCTGTGTTCCACCTCTTCCTGCTCTTCGCCCGGGGCCGCCTGCACGGCGCCCGCGAACGGTGGAACGAAGCGTTCGCCGATCTCGAACGGGGCCTCGAACGCTCGCAGGAGGCGGGGATCGTGTCGCCCGGCCTCGTGTCCTGGCGCGTGAACATCGCGTTCGCCTCGTTCTTGGCCGGTCGGCTCGCCGAGGCCCGGGAGCTGGCTCGCGTAGCCCTCGACGAGGCCGAGCGTTTCGGCGCGCCACGGCCCCGCGCCGAAGCCCACCGGCTGCTGGTCACCACGGACGGCACGTCGGGCACCGACGACGGAGCGCTCGTGGTGTCGGAGTTCGCCAAGCTCGGCGCGCGGCTCGAAGAAGCGCGAACCCTGCTGTCGGTCGCCCGGTCCCCGTCCATCCTCGGCACACCGGAGGAGCAGCGCCTCGTCGCCGAGGCCCTGCAGATCGCCGAGCGCTGCGGTGCCACGCGCCTCGTCTCCATCGCGTCGAGCACGCTGCGCGGCCTCGGCGCGTCACGCAAACTGCGGCCGATGAGCGGGGTCGGCGCCCTCACGGCGAGCGAGCGACGCACCTCCATGCTCGCTGCTGCCGGACGGACCAATCGCGAGATCGCCGAGGAACTATTCGTGTCGGTGAAGACGGTCGAGACGCACCTCGCCCACACGTATCAGAAGCTCGGCATCACGTCGCGCAGCGAGCTCTCCTCGGCGCTCCGCGGCTGACGCGTCAGCGCCCGCCGCGCATCTCGGCGTACCTGGCGGTGGCCGCCTCGCCGGCGCCCGACGCCGCCGGATCGTAAGCATCGTCGATGAGCCGTCGCGGGTGGAGCCCGTTGACGTGTCCCATGAAGGGTGGGTGGATGCTGTAGCCGAGCATCGCCTGGAGACGCGGCGAGAAGGCGGCGGCTCCGTCGCCGGTGGCGAGCACGTGCTGCTCCTGCTGGCGCGCCCACGGCTCGCAGTACTGCGGCGTGATCGCCAACCGCGGTCGAGCCGATCGGTTGGCCCCGCCCCGGTGCCAGAGCGTCCCCGAGAACACCACCACCGAGCCGGCCGTCATGACGACGGGGGTCGTCGCGGTGTCGGGGCCGGGCACCTCGTCACCCCAACGATGGCTCCCGGCGATCACCTCGGTGGCCCCGTTCTCCTCGGTGAAGTCGTCGATCGCCCAGATCGCGCTCACGCTGATCGCCGGACGCGGGCGGGGGAGCGGATAGAAGGAGTCGTCGAAGTGCAGTTGCTGGGCGGTCTCGCCGGGCCACAGGTTGATGGCGAGGTTCGCCGACAGCAGGTAGTTGGGCATCAGCAGGCGGTCGAGCATGGCGACCACCCGCTCGTGCTCGACCAGCGTGGCCACCGACGGCGCCTTGGCGAGCAGGGCATAGACCCGGTTCGTCCGGAAGCCTTCGAAGTCGTTGCGCCCGAGCAGCCGGCTCTCGTCGAGATGCGGCTCGAGCTCGGCGCGGATCGTGTCGAGCTCGGCATCGGTGACCGCACCCGGGATCACCACGAAGCCGTCGCGTTCGTACCGCGCCAGATCGTCGGCGAGTTGGCCGGCAGGGTTGCCGGCGCGTTCAGCCGTCATCGCCATCGTGCTCCTCGGGAAGGACGAGGTCCCATCGGTCGAGGCAGTCCTCGCAGCGGTAGGCGACGATGTCGCCGGGCTCCCATGCGGGCGGCTCGGGCCGCGGCTTGGTGAGAAGATGGGCCCGTCCGCCGCAGTCGACGCACACGATCGTCTGCTCCGGTTCGACCATGCCCGGAGCGTAGGCCACGACTGCGTCGTGTCAATGCCGTGTCAAGTGAGCGCACGCGCGCCCGTATCCTGCCGCGGATGCGCATCGTGGCTGGAGAACTGAGGGGCCGCAAGCTCGTGGCCCCCGAGACGGCCCACGGGCAGCCGATCACCACGCGCCCCACCACCGACCGGGTCCGCGAGGCGGTGTTCAACGCGCTCGGCAGCCTCGATGTCGTCGTCGGCGCCACCGTCGTCGACCTCTACGCCGGCAGCGGTGCCCTGGGTATCGAGGCGCTGTCGCGGGGCGCAGCGCACTGCACCTTCGTCGAGAACGACCGGGCCGCGCTGTCGGCGATTCACGCCAACATCGCCGCCCTCGGTCTGGGCGACCGGACCCGCGTCATGAACGGCAATGCAACGGTCATGGCCTCGCGCGTGCGCGCCGACATCGCCTTCGCCGACCCGCCGTACACGTTCGACGAGTGGCCGGCGCTGCTCGACGCCGTGGACGCCGAGCTCCTCGTGGCCGAATCGCCGCGTGTCGTCGACGCAGCGCCCGGTTGGGAACAGGGTCGGACGAAGCGCTACGGACGCACGTGGGTGACCTTCCTCCACCGGGTCGGCGAGGGCTCCGACCGGGTGCGGCCGGACGCAGGCGGCCAACTACCGTAGGCGCCCGATGCTCGCGCTCTATCCGGGAAGCTTCGACCCGATCCACTTGGGCCATCTCGACGTCATCGGACAGGCCGTCGAGCTGTTCGGCGACGTCGTCGTCGCCGTGATGCACAACCACGAGAAGCCGTCGGGGACGTTCCCGGTCGACGAACGCGTCGCGTTGATCGAGGCGAGCGCAGCGGAAGCGGGCATCGCCGACCGCGTCACCGTCACGACACACAGTGGCCTGGCCGTCGACGCGGTCACCGCCGCCGGCGCCGATTTCCTCGTCAAGGGCCTGCGCAACGCGGCCGACTTCGAGATCGAACAGCAGATGGCACTCACCAACTACTCGGTGACCGGCGTCCGTACGGTGTACCTGCCCTGTGGCACGGACAGGGGTTTCATCAGTAGCCGCTTCGTGCGGGAGATTGCGCTGTACGGTGGTGCGATCGGTCATCTCGTGCCCGGCCCCGTCGCCCGCGCGCTGACCGAGCGGTTCCCAGCGAATCGCTGACGTTCCGGTTGAAGGCACCATGAGAAACGACGACGACGACCGCTACTACGACGATTACGACGACATCGACGACGACGACTACCCCGAGCCGGCGCCGGTCGGCTACGTCGGCGATGCCGAGACGTTGATCCGTCGGTGCGTCGACATCATCGCCAACGCACCCAAGATGCCGTTGTCGTCGTCGCCTCGCGTCGACGCCGACGAACTGATCGAGCTGCTCCAGGACGCCCTCGACCGCCTGCCCGACGAGCTGCGTCAGGCCCGTTGGATGCTCAAGGAACGCCAGGAGTTCGTCTCCAAGACCCGCCGCGAGGCCGAGGAGATCCTCGAGGCCGCCCGCGTCCGGGCCGAACGGATGGTGCAGCGCACCGAGGTCGTCCGGGCGGCCGAGCAGCGGGCCCGCCAGGTGATGGAGACGGCCGAGACCGACTCCCGCCGGCTCCGTCACGAGACCGAAGACTTCCTCGACCAGCGGTTGGGCAGCTTCGAGATCCTCCTCGACAAGCTGCAGAAGACCGTCGGCGCCGGTCGCCAGCGACTGTCCATCGGCGCACCGCCCCCGCCGACGGGCGAGGTGGAGATCGACGATCCCACCAAGGGCTTCTTCGACCAGGACGGCTGACGTCGTGCCGGCCCCGCGCCTCCTCATCAACGTCGCCGAGCTGCAGCGAGAGCCGGGCGGCTCCAAGCACGTCGTCGACGCGGTCGACGCCACCGACGTCGACGCCGCGCACCCGGCGATCAGCGGCCCGGTCGGTGTCGACGTGACGATCGAGTCGACCGTCGGCGACCTGCTGCTCCACGGCACGATCGACGTTCCGTGGCTCGGTGTCTGCCGTCGCTGCCTCGAGCCGTTGGCCCGCACCCTGCACGTCGAGGTCGACGAGCGGTACTCCGAGGACCCGGCCCACGTCGAGTCCGGCGAGGCGGCCCCGGTCGTCCGTGGTCAGATCGACCTGCGCGACCTGGTGCGCGACGAGGTGCTGCTCGCCCTCGACGCCGAGCAGGTGTGCCGACCCGATTGCGCCGGCCTGTGCCCGACGTGCGGTCACAACCTCAACGACGGTCCGTGCGGCTGCGACGCCCCCGCGGTCGACGATCGTTGGTCGGCCCTCGATGCCCTCCGCGTGGCCGACGAAACCCCCGATCAGGACCCTGACCCCCGCTCGTAGCCGTTCGGCGAGAGAGCTTGTAGCCTGGCGCAGCCCGATTTCTAGCGCTGGCTGAGACGCCCGGAGACCAAGATGGCCGTTCCCAAGAAGAAGATGTCGAAGTCGAAGAGCCGCAAGCGGCGCGCCAGCGCCTGGAAGCTCGACGTCCCCGCCCGCAGCGTGTGCCCGCGGTGCGGCACCGCCAAGGTCCCCCACACCGTGTGTGGCGCCTGCGGTTGGTACAAGGACCGCGTCGCGGTAGACGTCGCCTGACGTTTCGTCCTCGGCGAGCGTCGTCGCTGCGCTCCTCGCTCGCCTGCGGCGAGTTGATTTGAGCTCGCTTCGCTCGCACCGAAGAATTGAAAGAAGGCGGCGGCGGAGCAAGCTCCGCTCATCGCCGCATCGGAGGGGGAATCCCCCTCCGAACCTCCCCCTTCGGCGCCGGATCGTTGGTCATCTCGCGACCGGTCTCCATCGGCGCGTTGACTGTTCGGGTCCGATGGCTGCTGCTGCGACGTCTGATCGTTCCTGATTGAAATGGCACACTCCTGGGCATGAGTCTTCCGATTGCCGTTGATGCGCTCGGCGGCGACAGGGCGCCCGGCGAGATCCTCGCCGGTGTACGCCGTGCCGTCGACGACGGCATCGCCGTCGTGCTGGTCGGTCCGCCCGACCTCGAACACGACCCCGACATCGAGCTGATCCCGGCCAGCGAGGTGATCTCGATGGACGAGGAGCCCGGCTCGGCCGTCCGCACGAAGAAGGATTCCACGCTCGTCCGCGCCGCCGAGGCGGTGCGTGACGGCAAGGCCTCGGCGATGATCTCGGCCGGCAACACGGGCGCCACGATGGCGTCGGCCCTCCTGCGCATGGGCCGGATCAAGGGGGTCAAGCGTCCCGCCATCGCCACGCCGATCCCCGTTCCCGGCTCGACGCCGACCGTGCTGCTCGACGCCGGTGCCAACGCCGAGGTGCAGCCCGACTGGCTCGTCCAGTTCGCTCAGATGGGCACGGTGTACGCCAGGGAGCGTTTCGGCATCGAGTCGCCCCGCGTCGGCCTGCTGTCGATCGGCGAGGAGCCCGGCAAGGGCGACACGCTCCGCAAGGAGGCCTTCCCGCTGCTCTCGGAAGCCTCGGGCATCAACTTCATCGGCAACGTCGAGGGACGCGACGTGATGAGCGATGCCGTCGACGTCGCCGTGACCGACGGCTTCACCGGCAACGTCACGCTGAAGACCCTCGAGGGCGGGATGAAGGCCGTCATCTCGGCGTTGCTCTCCGCCTTCGCCGAGCCCGCGTATCGCGAGCATGCCGAGGCCCTGCTGCCCGCCCTCGCTCCGCTGTACGAGACCCTCAACCCCGACACCTACGGCGGCGCCGTGCTGCTCGGGGTCGATGGCGTGTGCATCATCTCCCACGGGTCCACGGGAGCGACGGCGATGCGCAACGCCATCGGGGTCGCCGCCGAGATGGTCGCCCACGACATGGTCGGCAAGATCCGCGCCATCACGTCCTGACCGTCAGCCGTCGGCCGCCGGGCCCGACCCCCGCTCGCAACAACCGTGGCGACGTCAGTGCCCGAGTCGTTCGGCCGCAGCCCGCCAGAACGTCTCGAGGAGTCCCACCTCCGTCGGGCCGGAGATCTCCACCTGCATGAGCAGGATGGCGATGCTCCCGTCGGCGGGCACGACATACGCCGAGGTTCCGGTCCCACCGACCCAGCCGAACCGCCCGGGGACGTTCCACGGCGCGCGGCGAGCGATGTCGACGCTGCCGCCGAACCCCCAGGACTGCCCATCGAGGAACGTCGGGTTCGTGGCGCGTACGTCGGCGGTCAGCTGGTCGGACATCATCGCCGCGACCAGGCTGCGAGGCAGGACGGGGTCGCCACCCGCGAGCAGCATGCGCTGGAACGCCAGGAGGTCGCCGGCCGAGGAGATCATCCCGCCCGCACCCGACGCGAAGGCAGGTGGGCTGGCCCACTGTCCGCCGGCATCGTCGACGAGGCCGAGATGGCCGGCCTCGTCGCGGCGGTACAGGCCGGTGACGCGGCCTCCCGCTGCCGCCGGGTACGTGAATCCCGTGTCGCGCATCCCCAGCGGGTCGAGGATCCGCTCGGCGACGTAGTCGGCGAAGGGGCGCCCGGTGGCCCGCTCGGCGAGTATGCCGAGCACGTCGTAGGGAGTGTTGTACGTGAACCCCTCACCTGGCTGGTGGACGAGCGGCAACTGGCCCAGCCGCGCCATCCACTCGTCCGGCGGGGGAAACTCCTGCGGTCGAGGCGGGCCCTGGTGCAGATGTTCGAAGAGCTCGGCGGCGATGGGGACCGACGTGTCCGACGGCAGGCCGTGCCCGTTGGTCGACCGGAGCAGATCGGCGACCGTGATCGCCCGGGAGGCGGGGACGACGTCATCGAGCGGACCCGCCGGCTCACGCAGCACCAGCGGCGCAGCCAGTTCCGGAAGCAGGTCGGCAACGGGATCGGCGAGGGCGATCAGCCCATCGGCCACGAGCGCCAGCACGGCTGCGGCGGTCACCTGCTTGCTCACCGACGCGATGCGGAACAGCGAGTCGGCCTGCATCGCAGGGCCTCCGACGTGCTGATGCCCGAGTACGACGGTGTCGACGTCGCCCGCCACCGCGACGAGCGCGACCAGGCCGGGAACGTCCCCCTCGTCGACATGACGTGCGAGCGAGTGGGCGAGCGGAGTCACGTCCGCACCTGAGCAGGCGCACTCGCGACGGTGACGGCGACCACGCTCAGAACCGGTGGCTCGTATGGCTGAACGTCCCCTTGCCGAACGCCAGCACCTTCGACGGCCGCACGGCGAAGACGAGCGCCTCGCCGTCCTCGTGGCGGAACACGTCGCTGTCCGCCTCGAACTGCCATTGACCGTCCCACTTGCCCCGCCACGCCTCGGCGAGACGGGCCAACCGGTCGCCGCCGGTGACCCGTTCGGCGACACCTTCGACGACGACATCGAGGCCGCTCTCCCATCGGTTGCAGCCCGTCGTGAGGATCACGTTCGGGTTGGTGCGCAGGTTGACGGACTTCTGCTCCTCGGCCCCGGTGGAGAAGTGCAGCGCCCCGTCCAGCCACACGGCGACGAGCGGAGTGGAGTGCGGTCGACCATCGGCGCGGACGGTGGTGATCCAGAAGAGCTGAGCCTCGGCGAGCACCCGCTCGGTGTCGGCCCAGGCGGTCGGATGTGCGTCCGCATCGCTGAAGCGGGCATCGAGCGCTGTGGTCGGTTCGGTCACGGTGGCGGCTCCCCTCGGCGCGGTGCCCCGGTCGGTCCGGGGTCCGTTCCGTCATCGAGACAATCGCAGAAATCGATCGGCGCGCGGTCGCGCCCCGCGGCCGACCGCCTGGTTACGATCGGTGCCGATGTCCGCTGACAGTTCCGCCCAGGGCGCCATCGGCCGCGACGAGATCCTCGGGATCGTTCGCGACCGACTCGCCGACATTCTCGAGATCGATCCGTCGTCGATCAGCGAGGGCCAGTCCTTCGTCGACGACCTCGACGCCGACTCGCTCGCCCTGATCGAGCTCGTCGAGGCGCTCGAGGAGGAGTTGAGTGAGCGCACCACCGGATTCCGCATCGACGACGAGGATCTCGCCGATCTCAAGACCGTTCGCGACGCCGTCGACTACGTGCACGAGCGCACCCGTGGGGACGCCTGACGAGGCTGCGGCGGCCTCCGACAACGCAAACCTCTCCACCTCCGGCGACGCGCTCGTCGCCCGTATCGGCTACGACATCGCCGACCGCGACCTGCTCGACGAGGCGATGTCCCATCGTTCGTGGTGCGCCGAGAACCCCGGCCATCCGAGCAACGAGCGCCTGGAATTCCTCGGTGACGCCGTCCTCGGCTGGGTGACGGCCGATCTCGCCTACCGTCGCTATCCGATGATGAGCGAGGGCGAGCTCACCGGGATCCGCAAGGGAGTCGTCAACGCGACGGCGCTCTCGGAGCTCGCGGGAGAACTCGGTCTCGGCCCGTTCATCAAGCTCGGCAAGGGCGAGTCGGCGGCCGGCGGCGCCCGCAAGCCGTCGATCCTCGCCGACGCGATGGAAGCCCTGATCGGGGCCCTCTACCTCGACCGGGGATCGAGCATCGCCTACCAGTTCGTCGACCGGATGCTCGGCGATCGCATCGCGTCGACGGCCCAGCGGCTCGACCAGCTCGACTACAAGTCGACGCTGCAGGAGCTGTTGGCCGGCTCGGGCCGTCCGACGCCGACGTACGAGCTGAGCGACAGCGGTCCCGACCACGACAAACGCTTCGTCGCCGTGGTTCTCGTCGGCGGCCAGGTGTACGGGCGGGGCGAGGGACGCTCCAAGCGCGTCGCCGAGCAAGCAGCTGCTGCCGAGGCGACCCGAGCGCTCCAGGCCTGAGGTCGTCTGCATGCCTGAGCTCCCCGAAGTCGAAACCGTTCGCCGCGGGCTGGAGCGCACCGTGGTGGGGCGGCTCATCACCCGCGCCGAGGTCGGGCGGCAACGAACGGTGCGGCGCACCTCGGCCGACGCCGTGATCAACGGCCTCACCGGTGCGACGGTGCTCGCCGCCCAACGGCGCGGCAAGTACCTGCTCGCCCCGCTCGACACCGGCGACACGCTGATGGTCCACCTGCGGATGACGGGCCAGCTCCTCCTGTCGGAACCCGGCGCTGGTCGACCGCCCCACACGCACGTGGTGATGCACCTCGCCGGTCAGGAGGCCTCGGGGCACCCGCCCGCCGAGCTGTGGTTCGTCGATCCGCGGACGTTCGGCGAGGTCGTCGTCTTCGACCCCGAGCACGCCGATGTGGAAGTGCCCGAGCTCGCCGGCCTCGGGCTCGACCCGCTCGCCGACGAGTGGGGCCCGACCGAACTGGGCACCCTGCTCCGGCGCCGGACCACCCATCTCAAGCCGTTGCTCCTCGACCAGCACGTGGTCGCCGGCATCGGCAACATCTACGCCGACGAGATCCTCCATGCCGCCCGCCTGCATCCCGACCTGCCGGGAACGGCGTTGCGTCACCGCGACGTCGTGCGGATCTATGACGAGATGCAACGCATCCTCAACGCCTCGGTCCGTGCCGGCGGCTCGACGCTGCGCGACGCCCAGTACGTCGACCTGATGGGGGCCGGCGGCTCCTACCAGGACGACCACCGCGTGTACGGCCGGGCAGGGGAGCGCTGCATCACCTGCGGGCGCGGCGTCGTCCGGCGCCTGGTGCACTCCGGCCGGTCCACGCACTACTGCCCGGTGTGCCAGCGCCCGCGAGCACCCCGGCCGGGCCCGGTCCGCGCCGGCCGCGCCATCCGACACACGGCGGGTACCAGCCGGTAGCTTCGCGGTCGCCGTGTTCCTCAAATCGCTCACCATCAAGGGGTTCAAGTCGTTCGCCGATGCCGCGACGCTCGAGCTCGAGCCCGGCGTCACGGTGGTCGTCGGTCCCAACGGATCCGGCAAGTCCAACGTCGTCGACGCGATCGCGTGGGTGCTCGGAGCGCAGGCGCCTTCGATGGTCCGCAGCCAGAAGATGGACGATGTCATCTTCGCCGGCACGGCCACCCGGCAGGCACTCGGCCGCGCCGAGGTCACGCTGACCATCGACAACTCGGCCCGGCTCCTCCCCAGCGAGTTCACCGAGATCGCCATCCGGCGCACGCTCTTTCGCAGCGGCGACAGCGAGTACGCGATCAACAACGTGCCGTGCCGCCTGCTCGACGTCCAAGAGCTGCTGTCCGACGCCGGCGTCGGACGCCAGCAGCACGTCATCATCAGCCAGGGGCAGATCGACGCCGTGCTCAACGCCCGGCCCGAGGACCGCAGGGCGATCATCGAGGAAGCCGCCGGCGTCCTCAAGTACCGCAAGCGCAAGGAGAAGGCCGAGCGCCGTCTCGAGGCGACCGAGGCCAGCCTCCTGCGTGTGCAGGACCTGCTTCGAGAGGTGCGGCGCCAGCTACGGCCCCTCGAGCGGCAGGCCGAAGCGGCCAAGCGGCACGGCGAGCTCGTCGAGGAGCTCCGGGCACTGCGCATCTTCGTCGCCGGGCGGGAGATCGGTGCGCTGCGCGCCAAGCTCACGTCGCTGGCCGCCGCCCGCAACCAGTCGGGCGCCGACGAGACCACGCTGAAGGCCGAACTGGCCCAGCTCGACGCCGACATCGTCGTCCTCAGCGCCGAGCTGTCGGCTCGCGGCGCCGACGACGTGAGTGACCGCCTCGCCCGGACCGACCAGCTGCGTGAGCGGGCCCGGGGCCTGATGGCGCTCATCGCCGAGCGCTCGCGAGGACTCGAGCGCGATCGCGGCCAGTTGCTCGACGAAGGAGTGGTCGCCTCCCTCGAAGCCGACGCGGCGCGCTTTCGCGACGAGCTCGACGAGGTCAACTCGGCCATCGCCCGCTCCGTCCCCGACGTCGAGGAGCTCGAGGCCGACGAGGCGGCCTTCGCCGTCGACCGCGAAGAGACGCTCGCCTCGATCGATCCGACCCCGTCGGCGTCGGCGTCGAGCGCCCTGGCCGAGGTGCGCGGCGAACTGCGGTCCCGCCGCTCCGCCGCCGACCGCGTCGAGGCCGAGCTGCGCAAGGGGCAGGCCCGGCGCGACCAGCTCAACGCTCGCGTCGTCCAGCTCGATCGGCTCCGTGCGCAGTACCGCGACGACTGCTCGGCCACCGAGGCGCTCGAGGGCCCGCTCATCGCCGACATCGAGACGGCCGAACTGCGCGTCGCCGAGCTCGAGGTGGCGTTCGAAGCAGCCACGGCCCGGCGCCAACAGGCCGCAGAGGCGGCGTCCAGCGCCGTGGCCCGCGTCGACGCGCTCCAGATGGCGCTCGACGCCGCCCGGGCCCGGGCCGGTGCCGAACACTTGGCCGGCCACGAGGGCGTCGTCGGCACGCTGCTCGAACTGATCCGCATCGAACCCGGCTGGGAGGCGGCGGTGGAAGCGGCGCTGGGCGAGGCCCTCGCCGCCGTCGTGGCCACCGACGTCGACGCGGCCACCAGGGCGCTGCAGGCGTTGCAGGAGTCGTCGACGGCCGGTGCCGTGCTGGCGCTGGGCGTCAACCCGAGGTTCGTCGCCCTGAGCGCCAGCCGCATCGAACACGGCGCCGGCCAGGCGGTGCGTCCCCACGTGAGCGCCGATCGAGAGGACGTCGGCCGGCTGCTCGACGTCCTCCTGGCCACGGCCACCAGGGTCGCCGGGGTCAGCGAGGCCATCGAGGCCGCCGTCCGCGATCCGTCAGCCGTCATCGTCACCGACGACGGCGACCGGTTCGGCGCCAGCGGCTGGCGGGTCGGGGCCGCCGCGGCCGGCGGTGTCACGGCGGCTGCCATCGAGGAGGCCATGAATCAGCGCGACGCCACGCAGGCCGAGATGGCCGCGGCCGTCGCCGACCACGATCGGCTCGCCGCCGAACTCACTGCGGCCCGTCGCACCGAAGCGGACGTCGCCGCCCGGCTCGACGCCAACGACTCGAAGTTCGCCGCCGCGTCCGAGGGGCTGGCCCGCACCCAGACCGATCTGCGCGAGGCCCAGGTCGAGCTCGAGCCGCTCGACGGCCGGCTCGCCGAGCTCGCCCAGTCGCTCGACGGTGAGCGGACGCGCATCGCCGAGCTCGAAGCGCTGATGCCGGCGCTCGAAGCCGACGAGTCGGCCGAGGCCGCCGCCGCCCGCAATCGGCAGGAGGTCCGCGCCGCCATCGAGGCCCGTGCTGCCGTGCTCACCGGCCGCCGCCGCGACCTCGAGGTGCGTCTCGCCGGCCTGCGCGAGCGTTCCGAGTTCCTCGAGAAGCGGCTCGAGGAGACCGAGCGCCGGCTGGCGGCCGACGCCGAGGCGCGCGTCGTCGCCGAGCAGCGCCGCACGGTCATCGAGCGTTCGCTGACGGCCCTGTCGCGGCTGTCCAACTTCGTCGAGGCCCGCCGGCACGTCGTCGAGGCGCACTACGAGATGCTCGCCGAACAGCGCCGCCGTCAGAGCGACCAGGTCAAGGATCTCTCCGGACGGCTCGACGCCAAACGCTCGCGCCGGGTCGAGGCCGAACGCCAGCTCGACGAGGTCCGCGAACGTGCTCGCCGGGCCGACGTCGACGAGGCCGAGGCTCGCCTGCGGCTCGAGACGGCCGTCGAGATGCTCCGACACGATCTCGACGTCGAGCCCGAGACCGCCGAGGCGGCCGAGCAGCCTCCGTTGCCCGACGGCGTGAGCGCCCCGGCCCGCGTCCGCGAGCTCGACCGTGAGCTGCGACTGCTGGGGCCGATCAACCCGCTCGCCCTCGAGGAGTTCACCGAGCTGCAGCAGCGCCACACGTTCCTCGAGGAACAGCTCGAAGACGTCCGCACCACCCGGCGCGAGCTCAGCCGGGTCATCAAGGCGGTCGACCAGGAGATCCAGTCCGTGTTCGCCTCGGCCTACACCGACGTCAGCGGCCACTTCGCGTCGCTGTTCGGTGGGCTGTTCCCCGGCGGCAGCGGACGCCTGATCCTCACCCAGCCCGAAGATCTGCTCAACACGGGCATCGAGGTCGAAGCCAAGCCGGGCGGCAAGAACGTCAAGAAGCTGTCGCTGCTGTCCGGCGGCGAGCGTTCGCTGACGGCGTTGGCGTTCCTGTTCGCCGTGTTCCGGAGCCGACCGTCGCCGTTCTACGTGATGGACGAGGTCGAGGCCGCGCTCGACGACGTCAACCTCCATCGCTTCCTCGGCCTCGTCGCCGAGTTCCGCTCCGAAGCACAGCTGCTGATCGTGAGCCACCAGAAGCGCACGATGGAGGCCGGCGACTGCCTCTTCGGCGTCACGATGCAGCCCGGCGGCTCCTCCAAGGTGATCGCCGAACGCGTCACCGTCTGACGCATCGAGCCGAGGTCGGCTGACTCTGGCCGACTCCGGCTGCGTGCGGTCCGGCTGACCGCGCGCACCGGTAGGGTCGAGCGACGATGGCCTGGATCTACATCGTCCTGATCGCCGTCGTCATCCTCTTCGGGATCGGCGTCGTCGTCTGGAATCGCCGGCGCAACGCGGGCGCTGTCGCCCCTCCGAGCGCGCCCACCCGCACGGTCGATCGGCCACCGCCGGCGACCCCGCCGATTCGCCCCGGCCAACCGGACGGCCAGCGGGGATCGCCGTCGTCGACGGCGGTGCTCGAGGGTCCCACTCCGGACGGCGTCGTGGCCGAGCCCGAGGTGGTCGAGCCGGAGGCGCCCGTCGAGGAGCCGGTCGAGGTTCCCTCGCTGCGCAGCCGCATGTCCCGTGCCCGGGCCGCCCTCGCCGGTGTGTTCAGCGGCGTCCGGGGGCGCAAGGGCATCACCGACGAGACGTGGGACGACCTCGAGGAGGCACTGCTGCGGGCCGACGTGGGCATCGGTGTGACCACCGAACTGCTCGACGGCCTGCGCGCCCAGGTGAAGGCCAAGTCGATCACCGAGCCCGACGACCTTCTCGACGCCCTGCGTGAGGAGATGAAGAGCCGCCTCGCCGGGTCCGATCGCGAGCTGCACTTCGATCCCGAGGCCAAGCCCAACGTGTGGCTGTTCGTCGGCGTCAATGGCGTCGGCAAGACGACCAGCATCGGCAAGGTCGGCAGTCAGCAGACCCACAACGGGCGGTCGGTCCTGATGGCCGCCGGTGACACCTTTCGCGCCGCCGCCGCCGAGCAACTCGCCACGTGGGCCGAGCGGTCGGGCGTCGAGCTCGTGCGTGGCAACGAGGGTGGCGACCCGAGCGCCGTCGTGTTCGACGCCGTCGAGCGGGCCGCTTCGCGGGACGTCGACCTCGTGCTCGCCGACACGGCCGGGCGTCTCCACACCAAGACCAACCTGATGGAAGAGCTGCGCAAGGTCCGGCGGGTCGCCGAGAAGGGCGCCGGCACGGTCACCGAGGCGCTGCTCGTCATCGACGCCACCACCGGCCAGAACGGCTTGGCCCAGGCCCGCGAGTTCGGCGACGCCACGTCGCTCACCGGCGTCGTGCTCACCAAGCTCGACGGTTCGGCCAAGGGCGGCATCGTGTTCGCCGTGGAGACCGAGCTGGGCATCCCCGTGAAGCTCGTCGGTCTCGGCGAGACGATCGCCGACCTCGCCCCCTTCGACCCCGACGAGTTCGTCGACGCCCTCTTCTGACCCGCCCGCCGGATTCGTTCTGCTGGCGCGAGAAGGCCGTGCCACGGCCTTTGTGCTCCACCAGACCGCGGGTGGATGTTCTGCTGGCGCGAGTAGGCCGTGCCACGGACTTTCTGCTCCACCAGAACGCCGGTGAATGCTCTGCTGGCGCGAGAAGGCGGTGCGAGGGCGTTCTCGCGCCAGCAGAGGGATGGGTCAGGCCGCAGCGGCGGCGGCGAGGGCGGCTCGGGTCTGAGCGACGACGAAGTCCGGATCGGTGGTGACGTGGTCGTAGGTGAACTCGTAGACCACGTGTCCGGCCGCCACGAGGGCGTTGCGGCGGGACGCGTCGCGGTTCATCTGCGACTTCGTTCGGTGGAACCGGTAGCCCAGGAGCTCGACGACCAGCCGGGTGCCCGGGAACGTGCAGTCGACCCGCACGGCGTGGTCCTTCGTCCGGGCGAGGATCACCTGCGTCTCGGGACGGGGGAGACCGGCCCGTCGGAGGAGACGGAGGTACTCCCGCTCCAACCAGCTCGCCCCGCCCGCCGTGATCTCGAGCCGCTCGAGCACGCGCAACAGGAGTGGGATGCCGTAGCGCCCCTTCGAGCGCAGGGCGCCGATGCGCCGATGCAGGAGGTCCTCGCTCCCGAGTCCGTCGGCCACCAGGTGTTCGCTGGCGCCGGCGAGTTGTGCCCACGAGGCGTGCCGGGCGAGGTCGATGACGGTTCGCACCGGACTCGTGACGGCGATGCCGTCGACCTCCTCGCAGTCGATGGGATCGATGTACTCGGATCGGTGCACGACCACGCCGTTGCGGCGCACGTTGCGGTCGCTGCCGACGAGGACGTGGAACGGCCGGCGCAACGAGAAGCCCGGCATGCCGTGCAGGGCGGCGGCCGTCGGTCCGCAGACTCGCACGTCGCCGCCGATGTCGAGCAGTACCTCCACCAACTGCCCTTTCAGGGTGTTCGGGGTCCCGGCAACACGGAAGCTGTTGGGACCGGTTTGTTCGAGGGCGCCGCTCATGACTCGGCTCCGAAGCTGGCGGTTGGACAGGCCGGCGTCAGTGGCCTGCGCGCGTGAGAACGCGCCCAGCTGACCAGTGGTGAGTGCCGCGATGCGGCGTTCTGTCGTGGTCATGCCGGCCAGTCAAGCCAACCTCTGTCACAGGGTTTTCGGGAAGCCGGACGACCGCATCGACCGGAGCACTTCTGCTGGAGCCAGAAGGCCGTGGCAAGGCGTAGTCGCGCCAGCAGAACGGGCGGCGGGCTTCTGGTGGAGCCAGAAGGCCGTGGCGCGGCGTTGTCGCGCCAGCAGAACGGGCGGCGGGCTTCTGCTGGAGCCAGAAGGCCGTGGCGCGGTGTTTTCGCGCCAGCAGAAGATTGCGGAGCTAGTCGCCGACGACGGGGGCGAGCTCGCCGGTGTCCGGACCGCCGTGGCGCGGGCGCACGTAGCGGGTCGGCACGATGCCCTGACCCCGGGTCGTCACCAGCACGACGACGATCGTGCCGAGGGCGGTGAGGGCCCCACCGCCGATCAACGTCCATCGGGCGCCGAGGTGATCGGCGACCCAACCGAGCAGCGGTGCGCCGGCCGGCGTGCCGCCCATGAAGATCATCATGTAGAGCGCCATCACCCGACCGCGCATCGCGGCGTCGGTGGCCATCTGCACGAACGAGTTGGCGGCCGTGACGACGGTGAGCCCGGCGAACCCGCAGACGGGGAGGAACAGGGCGAAGGTGAGGTACGACGGCATCAGGCCGGCGACGATCTCCGACACCCCGAAGGCGAGCGCCGAGACGACGACGAGCCGCTGGCGTGACGACGTCCGCCGCGCCGCCACGAGCGCGCCGGCGAGCGAACCGATGGCCAGCACCGAGCCGAGGATGCCGTACTCACCGGCACCCATGCCGTAGACCTCGGTCGCCATCAGCGCCGTGGTGAGCTGGAAGTTGAGCCCGAACGTGCCGGCGCAGAACACGACTCCGAGGACGAGGAGGATGTCGGGCCGGTTGCGGACGTAGCGCAGCCCGTCGCCGAGCTGACCCCTGGCCCGCCGCAGCAGGGGCGACGGGTGCATCTCCTCGGAGCGCATCAGTGACAGCGAGTAGAGGACCGACACGTAGCTGATGGCGTTGAGGAGGATCACCCAGCCCGTCGCCCGGACACCCGAGCCGAGGAGGGCGATCACCGCACCGGCGACGGCCGGGCCGATCATGCGGGCGAGGTTGAACGACGCCGAGTTGAGGCCGACGGCGTTGACGATCATCGACGGCTCGACCATCTCGTTGACGAAGGCCTGACGCGCCGGCGAGTCGAACGCCGTCGCCGTGCCGAACACGAAGGCGAGCACGTATACGTGCCACGTCTGGACCACCCCGGAGATGGCGAGCACGCCGAGCGCAGCCGCGCTGATGCCCATGGCGACCTGGGTGACCATGAGGACCCGGCGCTTCGGGAACCGATCGGCGACCACGCCGGCCATCGGCGAGAACAGCAGCATCGGCAGGAACTGCAGCCCGGTGGTGATGCCGAGGGCGGCTCCGCTGTCGGTGAGCTTGAGGACCAGCCAGTCCTGGGCGACGCGCTGCATCCAGGTGCCGACGTTCGACACGAGCGATCCGGTGGCGAACAGGCGATAGTTGCGCACCCGGAGGGCGGTGAACGTGCGGTTGGCCCAGACCTTGGCGGCGACGGCTTTCACGACTGAGCCAGCCTGTCGAGCAGCGGCGCAGCGGCCTCGAGCAGGGCCCGGTCGGCGGAGGACAGGTCACGGAGGTGCTCACGCAGCCAGTCGTCCCGGCGGCGGCGGGTGTCGGCGAGCACCCCGAGAGCGGAGTCGGTGAGCTTGACGATGACCTGTCGCCCGTCGTTGTCGTTGGTGCAGCGCGCGACGAGCCCGGCCTCCTCGAGGAACGTCACGGTGCGCGTCATCGACGGCGGCTTGACCCGTTCGTGGTTCGCCAGCTCACCGATGGTGAGCGCGCCCTCGCGGGCGATGGTTCCCAGCACCGACAGCTGGGTGAGCGTCAGGTCGCCGTCGCGCTCGAGCCGCAGACGCCGGCTGAGGCGCAGCACTCCGACCCGCAAGGCGGCGATCAGGTCGTCGTGGATCTCGTGGTCGGTCCGGTCGGGCGGATCGCTCCGGAGCTCGACGTCGCCGCCGTCGGGGGGAATGGCGGCGGCGACGGAACTCACATTTCGTTAGTATAGGTCATTACCTCGGCGAAACAACTCGCCAAGCGGCACGTCGGCCAGGCAGAACAGGCCGGGGGAGAGGCGCGCCACGGGACGCCCGCCCAGTACCCTCGAACCACCATGTTCGAGAACCTGTCTTCCCGGCTCGACGGGGTCGTCAAGCGGCTCCGCGGCAAGGGCCGTCTCACCGAGGCCGACGTCGACGAGATGCTGCGGGAGATCCGCACCGCCCTCCTCGAGGCCGATGTCAACGTCGGCGTCACCCGCGAGGTGGTCGCCCGGATTCGGGAGCAGGCCGTCGGCATGGCGCGGTCGCAGGCGCTCGACCCCGGTCAGCAGGTCGTCAAGATCGTCAACGGCGAGCTGACGCGCATCCTCGGTGGCGAGACCCTCAAGATCACCTACGCCAGCCGCCCGCCGACGGTGGTGCTGATGGCCGGTCTCCAGGGTTCCGGCAAGACCACCGCGGCCGCCAAGCTCGCCCGCTGGTTCAAGGCCCAGGGCCGCAACCCGCTGCTCGTCGGCGCCGACCTGCAGCGCCCGGCGGCCGTCGAACAGCTCCGCACGCTCGCCAGCCGCATCGACGTCCCCGTGTTCTCCGAGCCGGGCGACCCCGTGCTCACCTCGGCACGCGGCCTCGCCGAGGCCCGGCGCCTCGGCCGCGACGTGCTCATCGTCGACACCGCCGGCCGTCTGGCGATCGACGCGGAGATGATGGAGCAGGTCCGCCTCATCTCGGGTGCCGTCTCGCCGAACTACACGTTCCTCGTCATCGACGCGATGACCGGTCAGGACGCGGTCAACACGGCGGTGGCGTTCAACGACACCCTCGCCCTCGACGGCGTGATCCTCTCCAAGCTCGACGGCGACGCCCGCGGCGGCGCCGCGCTGAGCGTGAAGGAGGTCATCGGCAAGCCGATCGCATTCGCGTCGACGGGGGAGAAGCTCGACGCCTTCGAGCAGTTCCACCCCGACCGCATGGCCGGCCGGATCCTCGGCATGGGCGACATGCTCACGCTGATCGAGCAGGCCGAGCAGGCGTTCGAGAAGGACCAGGCCGAAGAGGCCGCGGCGAAGTTGATGGAGGGGCAGTTCACCCTCGACGACTTCCTCGAACAGATGCAGCAGCTCAAGAAGATGGGCCCGCTCGGCGGCATCCTCGGGATGATGCCCGGCATGCCCAAGGAGCTGAAGGGCGCCAAGATCGACGACGACGACCTCAAGCCCATCGAGGCGATCATCCGGTCGATGACGCCACTCGAGCGCGCCGAGCCGCAGATCATCAACGGCTCCCGTCGCAACCGCATCGCCCTCGGCTCGGGAACCACGCCGAGCGACATCAACCGCCTCGTGAAGCAGTTCACCGAGATGCAGAAGATGATGAAGCGCTTCGGGATGGCCGCGGGTGGCGGCAAGAAGGGCAAGAAGGGCAAGCGCCGTGGCGCGCTCGCCGGTCTCGGGGGACTCGGTGGGCTCGGCGGCGGTCTCGGTGGGCCGGGAGGTTTCCCCGACCTCGATCAGCTGGCGGCGGGATTGCCCGACGGATTCGGCGAGCCGCCGCGATAACCTTGCCCGGTTCATTTCTCGCAGCAGACGAGACGAGTGATTGAGAGTGTGTGACCAATGGCAGTGAAGCTGCGCCTCACCCGTGTCGGCAAGACCAAGCAGCCGCAGTACCGCATCGTGGCGGCCGACGCCCGTTCGCCCCGCGACGGCCGATTCATCGAGATCCTCGGTCATTACAACCCGCGTACCGAGCCATCGACGATCTCGATCGACAACGACAAGGCCGCCAAGTGGCTGAGCCAGGGGGCCCAGCCCACCGATCGCGTCCGCAAGTTGCTCGAGATCTCGGGCGCCATCGCCCCGTCCGGCAAGTCCGCGGCCGGCGCCTGAGGTCGCGGTGAGCGACATCACGGCCGAGCCCGACGACAACTCCGGCGACGACAACGTCGACCACCAGACTGACGACGCCAGCCGATCCGGCGCGCCCACCGCTGCCGCGGTGCTCGAGCACATCGTGCGCTCGATCGTCGACGATCCCGACGCCGTCCACGTCGAGGCCACCCCTGACCGGGGCAAGATCCGCCTCGACGTACGGGTCGGCCCCGGCGACCTCGGCCGGGTCATCGGCCGTCGCGGTCGTACGGCGCAGAGCGTCCGCACGGTCGTGCGCGCCGCGGCCACCCGCGACGACACCGAAGTCGACATCGAATTCTTGGACTGATCGTCCTCGGCGGCATCGTCGCTTCGCTCCTCGCCGCCTGCGGCGAGGTCTGAGTTGGGCCCCCGGGCCCCGGCAAAGCCAGGCCCGGGGGCACCGAAGAACTTCTATGGCGTCATCTCGGCTCACGGCCCTCTCGGGGTCTTCCATCCCCACTGCCCTCCTCGTCGGCGCGTTGAATGACGCGCGACGGGTCCTCTTCGGCGCGTTGAGCGCCTCGCGGCGGGTCTTCTTCGGCGCGTTGCGCACCCTCGACCGCTCGTCGGGGATCTCACTACGGTTCGTCAGGTGAGCGCCGTTCCGGACGGGCTTCTCGAGGTCGGGCACATTCGGCGCGCCCACGGAGTGCGCGGCGAGATGTCGGTCGAGCTGTCCACCGAGCGCCTCGAGCGGGTCACACCCGGGGCCCGGTGGTTCACCCGCGGGGAGTGGATGGAGGTGACGTCGGCCCGCCCGCACCAGGACCGCTGGCTCGTCACGCTCGCCGGCGTCTCCGACCGCACGGGCGCCCAGCGGCTCACCAACGCGGCGATCTACGCCGAGCCGATCGACGACCCCGACGAGCTGTGGGTCCATCGCCTGATCGGCGCCCGGGTCGTCGACACCGCCGGCCGTGACGTCGGCCGGTGCACCGCCGTCGTCTCCAACCCGGCCGCCGACCTGCTCGAACTCGACGACGGCCGGCTCGTCCCGGTCGTGTTCGTCACGTCGCTCGATGCCTCGACCGCCGGCGACGTCGTCACGATCGACCCACCCGAGGGCCTCCTCGACCTATGACGCTGCGCATCGACGTGCTGTCGATCTTCCCCGCCGCGGTCGACGGGTTCTGCTCGGCGGCCCTGCTCGGCAAGGCGCGCGCCAACGGGCACGTCGACCTGCGTCTCCACGACCTGCGCGACTACACCACCGACGTGCATCGCTCCGTCGACGACGCCCCGTTCGGAGGTGGCGCCGGGATGCTGATGAAGGCCGAGCCGATCTTCGCCGCGGTGGAAGCGGTCGAGCCGCCCCGCCCGCTGCTCCTGCTCGGCCCCGGCGGGCGCCGTTTCGATCAGGACACGGCCGCCGAGCTCGCCGCCGGCGACGGCTTCAGCCTGCTCTGCGGGCGCTACGAGGGCATCGACCACCGTGTGCGCGAACACCTCGCCGACGGCGAGCTCAGCATCGGCGACGTCGTCCTCGCCGGGGGAGAGGCCGCCGCGTGCGTCGTGATCGAGGCCGTCACGCGGCTGCTGCCCGGGGTGATGGGCAACGACGTCAGTGCGATCACGGAGAGCTTCGGTGAGCGGCGGTTGCTCGAGGAGCCCCACTACACCCGCCCGGCCGACTTCCGCGGCTGGATGGTGCCGGCGGAGCTGCTGAGCGGCAACCACGCCCTGATCGAGCGCTGGCGTCACGCCCAGGCCCTCCATCGCACGCTCGCCCACCGGCCCGACCTCATCGAGGCGCGCGGCGGACTCACCGACAACGACCGAGCGCTGTTGGAAGAGTTCCCTGCCGTCCCGTATCCTTGATCGGCCGCCGCTCCGGCGCCTTCGACAGCCGCCGCCCCGGCGCCATCGACACAGCACCACTCAGGACGTACGCCATGAAAGCCACCGACTTCATCGACAGCGACCAGCTTCGCGACGACATCCCCGCGTTCGCGCCGGGCGACGAGCTGAAGGTGCACGTTCGCGTCGTCGAGGGCAGCAAGGAGCGTGTCCAGGTGTTCCAGGGCGACGTGATCGCCCGCCAGGGTGGCGGCCTGCAGGAGACCTACACGGTCCGCAAGCTCAGCTACGGCGTCGGCGTCGAGCGCACGTTCCCGCTGCACACACCCACGGTCACCAAGATCGAGGTCGTCAAGCGGGGCGACGTCCGCCGGGCCAAGCTGTACTACCTGCGCGACCGCAAGGGCAAGGCCGCCAAGATCCGCGAGAAGCGCGAGTTCTGACACACACGGGGGCGTCACCCTCCGAGGACCCCCCGAAGACTGGCGACCTCACGTCGTTGGACTGACCGAGCCGTCGGAGCCGCTGGCATCCGCATCGGGCAGACGGCCCCACATCGAGCGCAGCGGCGCTCCGGACTGTTCCGACGAACATAAGGGGTTCTGGCATGCGCGCTCATCTGGCGCTCGGTCGCGACGGCGAAGACCTCGCCGCCGCGTGGTATCGCGCCCACGGCTTCACCGTCGTCGACCGCAACTGGCGCACGACGTTCGGTGAGATCGATCTCGTGGCCCGACGCGGCTCCACGCTGGTGGTGAGCGAGGTGAAAACACGACGTCGCGGCGACTACGGCTCACCGGCGCTCGCCGTCGGCCCCGCGAAGCAGCGTCGCCTTCGGCGGCTCGCCGCGGCGTGGCTGCGTGAGCATCCGCACCGGAGGTTCTACGACGTGCGGTTCGACGTCGTCGCCGTCACGGGCCTCGGCTCCGACGCCACCATCGACGTGTATCCCGCGGCCTTCTGACCGTTCAGCCGGCGAAGCCCCACACCAACAAGGCGATGGCGGCGACGATGCACACGGTGACGAGCACGTAGTCGAACGGTCGCGCCTTGAACTTGCGGTAGGGGTTGAATCCCACGGTGCGGGTCGCTCCTCGGGCCGGACGGTTGATGCCGGCCCCAACGGTAACGGCCGGCTCCGTCCGAACCCTGCGGCCCGTCGTTCACTACGTTGAGGCTCATGACGACCACGGCTCGCGCTGCAGTTCTGTTCGGTACCGACCGCCCGTGGGAGGTGCGCGAGATCGAGGTCCACGACCCCAAGGCCGGCGAGGTCCTCGTGCGGTGGAAGGCAGCCGGCATGTGCCACAGCGACGAGCACTTCGTCACCGGCGACATGGTGCCGAGCGACGATCTGCTCGCCATGGTCGGGGTCGAGTCGTTCTTCCCGATCATCGGCGGCCACGAGGGTGCCGGCGTGGTCGAGGCCGTGGGCCCCGGCGTGACGTCGGTCGAGGTGGGCGACCACGTGTCGGCGAGCTTCGTCCCCTCATGCGGGCGGTGCCGGTACTGCCTCACCGGCCGGGCCAACATCTGCGACGCAGGGGCCGGCACGCTGATGGGCGGGATGATCACCGACGGGACCCACCGTCACTTCGTCGACGGCCAGCCGGTCACGTTGATGGCCAAGCTCGGGACGTTCGCCGAGCTCACGTGCGTCTCGGAGATGTCGGTCATCAAGGTCGACAAGGACCTTCCCCTCGAGTGCGTGTGCCTCGTGTCGTGCGGCGTGGCCACGGGGTGGGGTTCGGCCACGAACCGCGCCGACGTGGCGCCCGGCGACACCGTGGTGGTCGTCGGCGTCGGCGGCATCGGCATGAACGCCGTGCAGGGCGCCAAGGCGGCCGGCGCGGCCCGCGTGATCGCCGTCGACCCTGTCGAGTTCAAGCGCGAGAAGGCGATGGAGTTCGGGGCCACCCACACGTTCGCCTCGATGGAGGACGCCCTGGGCGAGGTGACCGAGCTGACGCGGGGCCAGATGGCCGACAAGGTGATCCTCACGCCGAGCGTCATGTACGGCGACCTGATGGCCATGGCCCAGACCCTCACCTGCAAGGGCGGCACGATGGTGGTCACCGCGGTGGCGCCGATGAACCAGGAAGAGTCGTCGATCAACCTGTTCAACCTCGCCATGTTCAACAAGGAGGTGAAGGGCACGATCTTCGGGTCGCTGAGCCCCCGCTACGACATCCCGCGCCTCCTCGAGCTGTACCGCAGCGGTTCGCTGCTCCTTGACGAGCTCATCACTCGCCGGTACCCGCTCGACGAGATCAACACCGGCTATCAGGCGATGCGTGACGGGGAGAACCTCCGCGGCGTCATCGTGTACGACTGATTCGGTTCGGCCTGCCCCGATCGCGCGAGGTCGGCCGCCTACGCTGGCGGCCGTGAGGAAGCGCGCGGCGATGCTGCTGCTGGCTGGTGCATCAGCCGTGGTCCCGGGCGTCGCCGCGGCCCAGGTCCCTCCCGACGCGCCGCCGTCTCGCCAGCCGTTCATCGTCGTCCCCGACGGCTGCCCCATCCAGCAGCTGGCCGACGTGGTGTTCGTCGGCACGGTCACCGACCGAGACTTCCGCACCGTGCGCTTCCGCATCGACCAGATCCGCGCCGGCGACATGGGCGCCTACGCCAGCCAACTGCCCGACGGAAACTTCTACGTCGACGTGCGGTACGGCGTCGACGCGAAGTACCTCGACGACGGTGGTCAGTTCCTCGTTGGTGCGTCACGACCGGAGAACAGCACGACCGGCTACCTCGAGTCGAAGGTCGCCGAGCGGCCGGCTCCGATCGGCGACGACGAGGTGATCGGTGCTGACGAGAGCGATCTCGTCTGCCCCGAGGTGGACGACCCCAACGTCACCCTGCACACCGACGGCAGCAGCGTCGACTCGGGATTGTTCACGCCGCTGCTCGACGATCGCGGTGGCCTGCTGCGAGCGGTGCTCGTCGCCGTCGGTTCCGTCCTCGGCGGTGTGCTCGCCCTCGCAGCCGTCCGGTGGATACTCACCGGGTTCGGGCGAGGCGTCGAGTCGCTCGGCCGGCCCCGCAACCAGGCGCCGAGGCTGCCGCGATCGTGAGCGTCAGGCTCGAGCCGCGGTGGCCAACGAGCGCAGCTCGCTGACCGCGGCGCCCAGCCCGTCCGGGTGCCGGAACAGCGCGCTGCCGGCCACCAACACGTTGGCCCCCGCCGCGGCCGCGCCGGCGACGGTGTCGGCGGCGATGCCGCCGTCCACCTCGATGTGCACCTCGTCGGCACGCCCGGCCGCCTCGAGCATCGCCTGCACCTCGCGGATCTTCGGCTCCATCGTCGCGATGTAGCGCTGCCCGCCGAACCCGGGATTGACCGTCATGACGAGGACGAGGTCGACGAGGTCGAGCACGTGGGCGATCGCCGACGGTGGCGTGGCCGGATTGAGGGCGACCGCAGCCGAGGCGCCGAGCTCGGCGATGTTGCCGAGCGTGCGGTGCAGGTGGGTGGTCGCCTCGGCGTGGACGATCAGGCGGGAGCACCCGGCCTCCACGTAGTGCCGGGCCATCGCGTCGGGGGTCCAGACCATGAGATGGGCCTCGAACGGGAGGTCGGTGCGGTCGCGCGTGGAGGCGATCACGTCCGGGCCGAACGTCAGGTTGGGGACGAACTGGCCGTCCATCACGTCCCACTGGATCAGGTCGACCCCCGCCTGGGCGAGCGCCTCGACCGCATCACCGAGGCGGGAGAAATCAGCGGGCAGAACCGACGGGGCGATCATCACCGGGCGCGTCACCCACAGGACCGTAGCGTTCGGAGCACCGACCGCACCGTGCCCGTCGACCGGACGCGCGCCGAGTGAACCGCAGCCGGCCCTATCATGCGCGGATGCCGACGCTGGTCCTCTCGCCCGATCGCTTCGCCGCGGGCGGCGAAGCGATCGCCCGTGACAGCGACGGCCGGGTCGTGTTCATCCGTGGGGCGTTGCCCGGTGAGACCGTGGTCGCCGAGGTCACCCACGAGAAGCGCGACTGGGCCCGCGCCCACGTGGTGGACGTGACGACGGCGTCGCCGGATCGCGTCAGCCCACCATGCCCGTCCCGCCTCGCCGGCTGTGGCGGCTGCGGCTGGTTGCACATCAGCCACGACGCCCAGCGGGCAGCCAAGGTCGCCATCGTGACCGACGCCCTGCGGCGCATCGGCGGCATCGCCGAGCCGATTGTCGAGCTCGGGGGGACGGTGCCGTCCGAGGGGTACCGCACCACGATCCGCGTGTCGGCCGGTCCCGACGGTGTCGCCGGGTTCCGCGCCGAGCAATCGCACGACGTGATCCCGGCGCCTGCTTGTCTCGTCGCTCATCCCGCGCTGCGCGAGCTCGTCGCCGGGGTCACTCTCGATCCGCAGGTCGAGCTGACCATGCGCTACTCGGTGGCCGACGGCGTCGCCGGCGCCCGGTGGGACAAGGCCAAGGGCGCCGTACGGGGCCTGTCGCCCGACGTGCTGCGGGGCAGCAAGGCCGTCATGTACGAGGAGGTCGCCGGCCGGCGGCTGCGCGTGTCTCTCGGCTCGTTCTTCCAGTCGGGACCGCAGGCCGCCGCTCTGCTCGTCCGCACGGTGGCCAAGGCCGCCCCCGAACTGGCCGATGCCTCGGTCATCGTCGATGCTTACGCCGGGATCGGGATGTTCGCTGCGTGTCTGACGTCCGAGGACGTCCCGGTGATCGCCATCGAGACCTCACGCTCGGCCGTCGACGACGCCTACGAGAACCTCGCCGGCCGTCGCGGGGAGATCGTTCGCGGCGAGGTCGGTGGCTGGCATGCGCCGACCGACGTGGCGATCGACGTGGTCGTCGCCGATCCGGCGCGCAGCGGGCTCGGTGCGCCGGGTACCGCGGCGCTCGTCCGGACCGGGGCGCCGGTGCTGGTGTTGGTGAGCTGTGACCCGGCGTCACTCGGACGCGACGCCAAGCTGCTCGCCAAGGCCGGCTACCGCCACGAGCAGTCGACCGTCGTCGACACCTTCCCGCACACCACGCACGTCGAGACGGTCAGCCGCTTCACGCTCTGATCGCCGCCGCAGCGACGACCGCGCTAGCGGAGCGTGCGAGCAACCCGGTCGAGGAACTTCTCGCGCGCGTCGGCACCGGCTCGGTCGAGGTCGTACATCGCCAGCCACTTGGTGCGGGCCAACGGGTGGCACAGCGCGCGCAGCGATCGGGTGACCGTGCGCTTGCCGGCCTCGCCCTCCAGGGCGTTGATGCGCTTGGTGGAACCGTGGGTGGTGACGGCGGTGACGCGCCGCACGTTCTTCAAGCGGGCGTGGACCCGGTTGGCACCGGCCGGCATCTCCCAGGCCACCCCGCGCACCCAGACCCGGTCCATCCACCCCTTCAGCACGGCGGGCTGGCCGCTCCACCACGTCGGGTACACGAGTACGAGGTGTTCGCACCAGTGCAGGTCCTCGGCATACCCCTCGAGTCCCGCCGGTGCGCCCGGCTCCCGGTGCGCCTTGCGCTCGTCGGCGCTCATCGCCGGGTCGAAGCCTTCGGCGTAGAGATCGCGTAGGCGCACCTCGTGGCCTCCGTCTCGGAGCGCGGCCACAGCACGGTCGTTGACCGCGGCGAGGAACGAGTCGGGATTCGGATGGCAGTAGACGACCAGGGTCTTCACGCCCCGCTCGCCTTGATCTTGGACATCCGGTGCTCGACGCGATCGAGGAATGCCCGGCGCTCGTTGTCACCGGTGGTGTCGATGGAGTACAGGCCGAGCCACGTGGTGGCGGTCCCGCCGCCGCAGCTGAGCCGCAGGGCCCGCGTGAGGATCCGCCGACCGTTGTCGTTGACGAGCTTCACGTAGGTCCACGGCGAGCCATAGGTGCTCACCCCGACGATGCGACGCACGTGCTGCATCGCCGGGCGGACCTTGCCGCCCTCGTCGAACGTGAAGGCCACCCCTGGTACGAGCACCCGTTCCAGCCAGCCCTTCAGCACGGCGGGCAGCCCGCTCCACCACGTCGGGTACACGAACACCAGCGTGTCGGCGGCCCGGACGAGCTCGCCGTGCTCACGCACGAGCGGGTCGATGGGAGGATCGCCGGCCTGGTACGCCGCCAGGTCCTCCCGGCTCATCGCCGCGTCGAACCCGATCCCGTACAGGTCGAGCGTGGTCACCGTGTGTCCGGCGGCCTTCAGCCCGTTCGCAGCGGCCGCGGCGACCGCTGCGGTGTAGCTGTCAGCGCACGGGTGCGCGGTGACGATGAGCGCGCTCATCGGCGGCGCCCGGCGTTCGCGCTGTCGGCTGGAACAGACATCACGCGAACGGTAGCGAGCGGCCGGCTCCGGGTGAATGCGCGACGTGTGACGATCATGTGCGCGCCAATCGCGCGATGAGCCGGGCCTTCACCTGCGGCCACTCTTCGTCGGTGATCGAGAACAGGGCCGTCCGGCGCGGTCGCCCCTCCTCACCGGGGTGTGTCGACGGCCGGGAGTTGCGCAGGATCCCCTCGAAACGGGCGCCGATGCCCTCGATCGCCGTCCTGCTGCGCTCGTTGCGCTCGTCGGTGGCCAGGGCCACCCGGAACACACCCCACGTCTCGAACGCGTTGGTCAGCATCAGCAGCTTGGACTCGGTGTTGGCACCGCTGCGTTGCACGTCGGCCGCCAGCCACGTGCCGCCGATCTCCACCTCGTCCGGCTCGGGACGTCCCCGCCAGTTGCGGATGTCGAGATAACGCGTGCAGCCGATCAGCCGCCCCGACGACACGAGGCGCTGGGCGAACGGCACCGAGACGCCGGCGTCGCGCTGTTGGAGCACGCGCCGGATGTAGTCCCGCATGGCGTCCTCGCCGTCGGGGACCTCGGTGAAGCCATACGTGTCCCGGCCCACGGCCGATGCCGCGGCGAGTCCGGCGGCCAACGACGTGTCGAGCGGGATCAGCTCGATGATGGATCCGGTCAGGGGACCGGTGGTGGAAGCGAGCGTCACCCCTCGAACGGTACTGCCGCCTCCGGGCCGCCCGTGTGTGGCTTCGGTGTCCTGGAGCACCGTCCTCCCGAGTCGTCGGCCTGCGGGTTCAAGCGGTACGACTATCGGGTGCCCGTCGTCGATGATTCCCCGATCCTGCCCCCTGATCCGCCGGGGTTGGTCCTGCTTCACGACCGGGAGTACCGCGTGCGGTCGTACCTGATGGAGGTCGAGGGTGGCCGCCACCTCCTGCTCCGTGGCGCGGTCCGTGACCAGAAGCCGGCCGGGCTGTACCTCGCCGAGGACCCCGACCCGCTCACCATCCACCACATGCAGGTCGAGATGGAGGTCGCCTTCCCGTCGATGGAGATCGTCGCCGCCAACGTGCTGTTCGAATCGCATCCCCACACCGAGTGCCTGTCGATCGTCGACCACTACGGCAAGCTCGTCGGCCTGTCGATCGCCCGCGGCTTCAACAACCGGGTGCGGGAGCTGTTCGGTGGGCCGCGCGGATGCACCCACACGACGGCGCTGCTGCTGGCGATGGCGCCGGTGGCGATCCAGTCGATCTGGTCGATGTCGATGCATGACGGCATGCGCGACGGTCTCGCCGAGCCGGACGGGGCGTGGACGGTCTCGGCCGAGCAAAGAGAGATGATGCTCAGGCCGAACCTCAACTCGTGTCACGTGTGGGACGAGGAGGGGCCGATCGTCGCCGGGATCCGGGCCGGACAGGCGATCGGGGAGCCCATCACCATCACCGAGCGCCGGGAACGGTTGCGGCCGCGCCGGTCGGACACGGGGCCGGGACGCGACTGAGCCCTCGAGGCGGCTGGGCGCCACCTCGAGGGCTGGAGTCGCGTTCTCAGCGGGTCACCCCCGGAAGGGCTGGATGCCGTCGGCCGGGATGGTGCCGAGACGGCCGGCGTTGAAGTCGTCCACCGCCTGCTGCAGTTCGGCCCTGGTGTTCATCACGAAGGGGCCGTAGGCGGCCACCGGCTCGCGGATCGGCTGTCCGCCGAGCAGGAGCACGTCGAGGCGTTCTCCGGCGTCGGCGGTGAGCATCACGGTGTCACCGGCGTCGAAGACGGCGAGCTGACCGAGCGCGACCGGCGCCTGCTCGTCGCCGGCGCTGCCCCGGCCCGACAGCACGTAGGCGAGGGCGTTGAAATCGGGCCGCCAGGGGAGCTCGAGCCGACCGCCGGGCTCCACGGTCACGTGGGCCATGACGATCGGTGTGTGGGTGGACCCCGGACCGTGGTGCGTCGTGACGGCGTCGGTGACGTCGCCGGCGATCAGCCGGACGAGCGCCCCGCCGTCGGCCGAGGCCAACAGGGTGATGGCGCCGCCTTCGAGGTTCTGATACCGAGGATCGATCATCTTGTCCTTGGCCGGGAGGTTGACCCACAGCTGGATGCCGTGGAACAGCCCGCCGGACATCACCAGCTCCTCGGGCGGGGTCTCGATGTGGAGGATCCCCTTGCCGGCGGTCATCCACTGGGTGGCCCCGTTCTCGATGACGCCGCCACCGCCGTGCGAGTCCTGATGGAGGAACGTGCCCTCGATCATGTACGTGACCGTCTCGAACCCGCGGTGGGGGTGCCACGGCGTCCCCTTGGGCTCGCCGGGGGCATAGTCGATCTCGCCCATCTGGTCCATGTGGATGAACGGGTCGAGGGCGCTCAGGTCGACGCCGGCGAAGGCCCGGCGCACGGGGAATCCTTCGCCTTCGACGCCTCGCGGTGCGGTGGTGACCGAACGCACGGGTCGGGGCCGGGACCCGGGAACGGGCGCCACGGCGGGAACGGTGGTGATGTCTGCGGTGACTGCGGCCATGAGCGTCCTCCTTGCTCTGGGTCTGGCGGGGTCAAACCCTTGCTGCTGCACTTATTGTAGCAGGGAATAGTTGCGAACGCAAGCGATCGGCCGACCCGCCCTCTTCACTCGGCTCAGCTCTACCCTTGGGCTCGTGTCCGTGCCTGGTCCTGCGTCCGGCTCGGCGGCCGGGCCGCCGCTCGATCGTCGACTTGCCCGGCTCGTGGAGGAACTGGAGGAGGCCGGCCTCGGGCTCGACCCACTGAGCCGCACCGATACCTTGGCCGTCGCCGAGATCGACTACGCCCTGCGTCCGAAGGTGCACGAGCGGCGGGTGCCGAGCTACGGCGCGATCATCGAACCCGCGGGCGACCCGGCTTCCTGGAGCGTGGCCACGGCACTCGACATCGAGCGGAGACCGGTCACCGATCGGTCGGTGGGTTCCTCCCGGGCCTATGCGGACGGCGTCTCGAGCTGGTTGATCCGCCGAACGCACGGCGATGACGAGTGGGCGATCTTCGACCGCCCTGCGGGCTCGGAGCGCGACCTCGTCGTCCTCGCCGAGGCGATGCAGGGAATGGTCGTCCAGCGACACCCATCGGGGATCGTCCGGGTGGTCAACGCCGGGGGAGTGTTCCGCTGGGACGGCCGCCGGTGGCAGCACCAGCCGCTCGTGTCGGCATGGATCGACATGGTCGGTGTTTGCGAGGTGTACGGGCACCGCGACGTGCTCGAGACCCTGCTCGAGTTCGCCGTCCACGACCTCGGGGCCCGGGGTATCGGCGCCACGCTCGTCTACCACCCCGACACCAGCCTCGAGGCGAGCTTCGACCGTCGTCTCCCCACGCCGCCGCCGCTGCACGTCATGCATCCGGCCGATCTCGCTCCGTTGCGCCACGTGCTCGGGCAGGTCGACGGCGCCGCGCTGTTCGACGACGACGGCACGCTCGAGCAGATCGGCGTACGCCTCGTGCCCAGCGCCAGCGCCGAGGCCGAGGTGGAGGGCTTCCGGGGGACGCGACACACGTCCGCGCGGCGCTACAGCTTCGACGACCCGACGGCCACGGTCGTGGTGGTCAGCGAGGACGGGCCGGTCACCGTCCTGCGGGCCGGCAAGATCCTCGGCGCCTCGGCCCCGGAGTGATGCGGCGTCCCGGCGCCGCAGCCGGTGTGACGGCGGTCGGTCCTCGGAAGCGATGGTGGCGAATCGACGCCGGCATGGCAGACTATCTCCCCGCATGGTGGGCGTAGCTCAGCTCGGTTAGAGCGCCAGGTTGTGGCCCTGGAGGTCGGGGGTTCAAGTCCCCTCGCTCACCCCATTCGAATGCCGCAGGTCCGGATGTGTACGGGACGCACCATCGTCCCGTACACTTCCGGCCCGCAGCCCGGCTCCGGCCGGGAAGGCGCCTCTAGCTCAATGGCAGAGCAGCGGACTCTTAATCCGTTGGTTCTGGGTTCGACTCCCAGGGGGCGCACCACAAAACCCCAGCTCAGAGACCAGATTCTGAGGGGTTTCGGCCGAGCCGGTCACGGTCTGTCACTACGGTGTCACTACCAGCAGTCGGCGTGCCGTTCGCCGCAGATATGCGTGACGGCGGTATCGGTCACCTTTCTGGAGGGACGCGCTGCAGCCCTCCGCCGGCGTTGCTCCACGACGCTGACGGAGGGCTGCGGTGATCGCCACTGGGAAGCGGCGATCTGCGGGGCCGGCAGGACTCGAACCTGCGACTGCCGGTTTTGGAGACCGGTGCTGTTGCCTCGTGAGCCACGACCCCGTGGCGTCACCGGGCCGGGGAGGGGTGCCCGGCAACGACGATTACACAATGCCCGAACGGGGTGACAGGCCTCGCCGAGGTTTCGGTCAGGCGGCCGCCTCAGCGCCGTCAGGGGACTCCGTGATGCCGTTGGCCTTGGCGACCTCGTCGGCCACCCAGTCGATCGCCTCGGCGGCTCTGGACGCCGGTACGTCGCCGGGTAGGCCGAACGTCTCCTTGAACCGCCACTTCACCTGCTTCATCGTCTCTGCGTCGGTGATCGAGTTCATCTGCTCGAGCAGCCGGGCGGCCTGCTCGGCGGTCACCGTCTGAACGACTTCGCGGGGCCGTTCGTCGTCGGACGGCTTGACGGCCACCGACTCACCGAAGCTGCCCTCGTCGGGGGCGAGCATGTCGAGCACCTGGCCGAGCGGGTTCGCTGCGTCGAGCTTCAACCCCTTGGCGGGGAGTTGCACCTCCATCGAGCGGACCTCGGTGAACCAGGCGCTGTGATCGGGCCGCACCTCGACATGGGCGGTCACCGTCGCCGGCAGGCTCTTGTGGGCCTGCAGCGACACGACCTTGTTCTTCGTCGGCTGGCCGTTGACGACCTCGGCGACGATGTCGGCGCGCACCAGGATCACGCCGACGACGTGCGGCGCCGTCTTGAGCGGCCCGACGATGCCGCCCCACGTGTTCGCAGCGTCGTTCCAGTAGTTCATCGACACGTCGACCTCGAAGTCGGGGTCCTTGGCGAGCTCGGCCCGGTTCTTCCTCGAGCCACGGGCCCGGTGAGTCGCTCGATCCTTGAGCCCTTCCCACACCTCGGTGCCGGAGTCGATGATGACGGCGTTCAGCTTGCCGTCGGCGGGCCGCTGGCTCACGCACCACTTCACCGAGTCGGTCAGGTTCGACCACGACGAGCCCCACTCGAGCACGTCGTAGCAGCCCAGCGCCCCGTACTCGTCGGCCGAGCCTTCGCCGAGGTCGATCACCCAGCAGTGGTCGATGCGTTCGGACAGGCCAAGCTTGTAGCCGACGACGGACTTGCCGGCCTTCGGCGGGCCCGACACCATGATGAGCGGCGCCGCAGGGACCCCGGTGGGCGGTCGGACGGTCGGGGTGAATGTCATGAGGGTTCCTTTCGATGGCGGCGGGGCTTCCCTCCCCGCCGACGGGTTACTTGACGTGGTAGTGACGTCCGCGGTACCCGCCAGGGGTGACACGGAGGCCGGGGACGATCTCACCGGTCGACCGGTCGACGACGGTGCCGTCGTCGTTGATCGCGATCAGCGCCTCGAGCGACTTGCGGGCTTCGGTCTTGGCGACCTGGATCGGCGGCGGCTCGGGCTGGCGGAGGGCGTCGGGAGCGTTGTCCTTGGCCCAGGTGATGAACGCCGACTCGTCGTGGTAGGTCCACGCGTCCTGGGCCTTCGACGACGACAGCGTGCCGGTCGGCAGCTTGATCGTCGCCTTGCCGTCCTCGGCGTAGCGGGCGGCGTGCCACAGGCGCAGCACCGTCTCGATGTGGTCGCGCTCGGCCTCGAGCGGTTCGAGGTGGCCGTTGCGGGCGTCGACGAGCTTGTCGATCGCCCGCTGGTACATGTCGGCGGCTTCGGCGATGTCTTCGCCGAGCCGGTGGTACTGGTGGACGAGTTCGGCGGCCCGGTCGACGCCGATCGGACCTTCGTCGGCGTCGTTGAGCGGGTCGCCGCCCATCACCTCGTCGATGATCGAGCGGACGTCGTCGAACAGCGTCATGCCGGCATCCCGAGTTCGGCGAGCACCTGGCCTGCGTCGATCGACGCCTGGTCGGCGGTCATGCCGGCTGGCGGGAAGCCGTCACGGCGAAGCCAGTCGAGCAGGCCTTCGGCTGCGGCGCGACTGTTCTCGGGGTCGTGGTCGGTGTCGTGCATCAGCCTGATGGCGGCGTCGGGGTCCATCAGAACGCTCCAATCGTGGTGACTTCGCCGAGCCGGTCGTGTGCTTCGACGACGGCGGCCGCGGCGAGCGCCGACGTGGAGAACACCTGGCCGAGCGCGTGCGCCTGCTGGCCGAGCCGAGGCTGGTCGTAGCGGCGGGCCTCGGCCTTCCATCGGTACTCGGCGGTCTGGACGACCGTGCCGACCTGGTGGCCGTCGCGCACGACGGCGAGCACGACCCGTCCGGTCACCGACTCGTAGGCGACCTCGAGCTTCACGCCGCCGCGGCGTCGGGTGCGGACATCGGCGACGTCGATGCCGTCGAACGGTTCGACCGCTTCGTACGCGGCGTCGCGCACGAGCGTGACGAGCTCGTCGGCGACGGTGATCGGAGGGATGCAGTCGTCGGGGTCCGGCATCGTGACTCCTGGGAGGAGCACTCGGTCGAGGACTGCGGGGTCGTCGACGTCGAGGTCGATCTGGATGATCGTCATCGGGTTCCTTTCAGCGTCCGGGCTTCCCTTCCCGGAGTGGTGGTTGACCTCTATAACTGTAGCTGATTCGACGACAGAAGGCAAGGCCCCCGCAGTGGCGGTCCGTCGAAAGGAACCCGGGGGTGGAGCGGAGCTCAACACCCGGAAATCCCGGACCGGCTGCGGGGGCCTCTGGCCTGACAATCCAAATTGGGAAGTAGGACTGCTCGGCTGAGAACCACTCTACCGAGGGCTACGCCACCGATCGCGACCGCACCTTGCCGCCGTGGATTGCCTGGTGGGCCTTGGCCTCGTCGAGGGTGGGGAAGACGGCGTCGAACATCCGGTTGGCCGTGCCCATGACGACGTACTCGACTGTCGCCGCCCGCGCCGGAGGGGTGGTTGCCGGCGCGGGCGGAGCGCCGCAGCAGGAACGCGCTGGCCTGGCCATCACGCTGCCTTGGCGAAGCTCGCCGGGGTGAGGCGTGCGGTCTCGTCGGTGGCCCAACGTGCCGCGAGGCCGGCCTTGGCGATGGCGAGAGCGGCGGTCAGGGCGACGAGGGCGATGGTCTGCCAGGCCGACGTGGAGAACAGTTCGAAGCCGGCGGCGGTGGCGGCGCCGGCGAGCGTGATGACGAAGGTCCAGAATGCCCGGACGGCCATGTCGGCTGCCCAGCTGGTCGGTGTCGGGATCCACGATTCGAACGCCTGCTTGATGACGTTGAAGGCGCCGGGTATCAATGCGGCGACGAGGCCCTTCCACCATTCGGCGTCGTCGAGGACGGCGCCGGCGGCGATGACGAACACGATCGCCGCTTGGACGATCGTGGAGATGGCACGCTCAGCGGTGTCGCGGAGCCAAACGGTGAACGTCATGTCGGACCTCCTTCGGGTCGCACATCATGATACGTGAGACGCATCAGCCGTTGTGGTAGATCGCGCACGTGCCGACGTTGACGTTCGGTGACAGCCCGACGGTGTGCCGGCTGTTGATCTGGTAGTGGGGGGCGACGTTTCCGTAGCCGGACACCAGGTTCGTTTCGGGCGCCCACAGGCACAGGCCGCGGTAGCTGCCGGCGATCAACAGGTCGGCCCACGAGTTCGGCAGCGTGAACGTCTCGATCGTGTTGCGGGCGGCGTTCTGGCGGTGGCCGCCGGCGATCGCGGTGTCGAAGGTGCCGTCGCCGGCGTGCAGCTGCTTATGCAGGTAGATGCCGGTCAACGATTCGCCGGCGGCGCCGGCGACGCGTCGGTAGAAGAACGTCTGGAACAGGGTGACGTCGACCGAGTAGCCGATCACCGACGGGGAGAGCAGCGCGGCGAACTGGTTGCCGTAGCCGTAGACGCCGTAGTTCATGCCGGCCGGGCTGTATCCCTGGAAGATGTCGTCAGCGTCGTTGCGCCACACGCCATTGCGCCACGTGTTCGACGTGGTCGCGTGGATCATCAGCGGGTTGGCCCGCTTGATCCGTGAGGGCGAGTCCTCCCAGCCTGAGACGCCGGAGTCGTTCTCGGCACGCACCCAGCAGAAGTACGCGGCGTTGGCGGCGTACTGGCCCGCCGTGCCAACGGCGAGCGACGTCGAGC
The DNA here is from genome assembly GCF_003426815.1 of Desertimonas flava. Taxonomy (GTDB): domain Bacteria; phylum Actinomycetota; class Acidimicrobiia; order Acidimicrobiales; family Ilumatobacteraceae; genus Desertimonas; species Desertimonas flava. Next base: position 223,668 of record NZ_QKYK01000003.1, on the reverse strand, counting down.
TCGTTGTCGTCTCGCCGATCAGCACGCCGTCGCTGGCTCGATAGACCCGGACGCGGTAGAGCTCGGCGTTGGTGACCGCGTTCCACGACGCGACAAACCGGCCGGACGTGAACCGGCCGTTCACTCCGGTCGGCACGGTGGGTGGAGCGACCGCGGGTTGTGTCGCCGTGGTGATGTCCGAGACCGAGGCCCGTCCCGTGGCTGCGAACGAGCAGGTGAATCGGTACACGATGCCGGGGGTGGCGCCCGACGCGCCGATCGTCATGGAGTAGGCGTTCGTCTGGCCCGATCTCGGGTTGACGGTCGATACGACACCGGCTGGCTGTGTCCCGTTCGAGTGCCGTAGGAACGACACGGCACTCGACGTCACCTGGTAGTAGCCAGGCTGTGCTCGGCTCGGTCCGACGTTCGGCCGCGACACCGTGACGTTGTACCGGTAGACGAAGTTCACCCACGACCCGCCCGTCACGGCGATGTACGGCTTCTGCATCCCGGTGACGAGAGCGAACGTCGCTGACCACGGCGAGACCCCTGATGGGTTCTTCGCCCGGACCCGCCACTCGTGGAGCGTCTGGCCCCACATGCCGGTCATGGCGCGCATGTTCGCTGTCGTGTCGGCCTCGATCGGCGTCCACGCGCTCACGCCGCTGCCAGCGTTGTAGCGGTACTCGAGGTCGTAGGTCTCGGCGAACTGCGGCGCGGACCAGTGAATGTCGATCTCGTAGCGGTCCGCGGTGGCGTTGTAGGTGAGGCCGGCCGCGGAGATGGCCGGGGAGCCGACGTGCTCCTTGGTCGGTCCGGTTGTGAACGACACGATGTTGGACCACGGGCCGGTCCCGGCGAACGTCGTGGCCCGGATACGGAACTGGTAGCTCATCCGGCCCGTCAGCAACCAGCCGGCGGACGGCGGCGGATCAGTGGACGCGAAGAACAACATCCAGTCGCCGAGCGCGCCACCTTCGGGCCCGTAGCGGTACTCGACTCGATAGATCGGCGAGTATGGCAACGTGTCCCACGTCAGCGTGGTGACGTACCGGTCGGGGCCGGCCGAGTAGACAGGGGTCACCGTGAATCCGGTGACTTGCGGGGTCGGTTCGGGCCACTGCCGTTCCAGCGCGCCGTTGACGACGCGGTGCACGGCGTTGAGCATCACCCAGTCCTCGGCGACCGGATCCCAGGTGTACGGGTCGACGGGCACCCAGGCGCCGTCGCCGGATCTGTCGAGGATCACGACGGGCCTCCTACGTGGTTGGCTGGAACCAGGTCAGCCCTTCGACGGGGTCTGGCGGCGGCGTCGTGCCGCGGTAGATCGTCTCTCGGGCGAGGACGCGGCGGTCCCGGATCTGTGCGTTGCCGACCGCCGGTAGCCCGGACGGGACGGTGATCTCGGCGAGCAGGATCGCCGTGGGCGGCAGCGCGGGCGGTGCCGGGGTCGCGGATGCGACGCCTGGGATGACGCGGGGCCGCACGATCGGGTCGACGCCGGGGTCGGTTCCTCCGGCTTGGATGTCGAACACCTGAACCACGACCGAGTCGATGCGGCTGTTCGTGGCCGGTGGCAGCGTGACGGGCAGGTTGATCTTGGCGTGGTTGGCCGCGAAGTAGGAGCCCTGGTTGGGTTCGTCGTCGCCGGCGATGACGACACCGCCCGCGGCGAGGTCGACCGAGTAGTTCGCGCCTTCTTCGCGCTGCGTCACTCGGCACGGCGTCTGCCAGAGTTTGGTCCAGACGACGCCTTCCTCGCCGAACGCGGCGACGAGCCAGCGATCCAGCCGGGCCGGGTAGTCCTCGTTCTGCAGCCACAGCGCGAGGTCGAACGCCACGTCAGACTCCGAGCCGGGCGATGAACGTGCAGCCGTCCTCGATGGTGCGACGGCCGTACTGGCCGTCGACGGTCGCTTGGTACAGATCGCTCGTCCACGTCTTCATTCGTTCCTGGAGCCAGCGGACCGCCTGCCGTGTCGCCGGTCCGTAGACACCGTCGACGGTGGCGTCGTACCAGCCGGGCTCGTAGCTCTTGAGCCAGGTCTGCAGCTGCTCCACGGCGTCACCGCGCGACCCTTCCGACAGCGTCGACGCCGGCAACGGGCACGCGCGGGCGGTGGCGACGATCTGGTTGGGCTGCAGCGGCGTGTCGACGGTGGCGTCGTTGGCGTCGAGCACCTCGTCGAGCGGCACACCGACGCCGCGGGCGACGGCCCACCAGCCTTCGCCGGCGAGCACCTTGAACGAGCGACCGGGTACGGCGAGCGTCTGACCGGCGAAGATCGTGGCCCGCGTGTTCGTCCGATTGACGACGACGAGTTCGCCCATGTCGACGCCGAGCTTCCGGGAGATACCCCACCACGAGTCACCTGACACCACCGTGTACACGGCGACACCGGCTCCCGGCGCCGGCGCCGGCGGGGGCGCCGTGGGAGGCGGGCTTGTCTGCCGGTGGGTCGCGAGGTAGCTCGACGTCGTCCAACCGGACGCGCCGGTCGAGTTGCGGGCCAGCACGCGGACGCGCGCCTCGGTGTTGTTGGCAACGGCAACGTCGGCCGACAGAACGTCGCCCTGCGTGGTGCCGGCGTCGACCCACTGGCCCGACTTCGCCTTCGTCTCGACCTGCAGGAAGTACTCGAACACGTCGCTCGTGCCCGGGTCGTCGGGCGCCGACCATGACGCCGTCACCGTGCCGGAGCGCGGCTTGCTCAGCTGCGCAGTGCGGGGAGGGTTCGGGACGCGGCCTGGTGCCGGTCCCGGGGCGGGGCCGGGGTCGGGATCGCCGAGCCCAATGACGAGACGACGGAACTCGTCGTCGTCCCACGTCCACGCGGGCGGCGCGCTGGTGCCGCCGAGCGACGGCATCGACGGTGTCGGCCCTGCGGGGTCGATCTTGCGGCCGGGACAGCTGGGCTCGCAGTAGCCGGCGTGTCCGTAGACGTCGCGGGCGGGATCGAGCCCGAGCTTGCGGCACAGCAGCCGCACGAGGCGCAGGTAGTTGCGCAGCTGCACCTCTGGCCAGACCCCACCGATGCCGTCGTTGTGGGCCTCGATCGAGACCATGTAGAGGTTGCCCTGGTTGAGCGGGATCGTGCCGCGCGAGCAGTGCAGCGGGCCGCCCTTGCCTTGGGTGTTCGTCGCTCCGGCAGCGATCACCCTGATGTGGCCATTGGCGTAGAGGTGGATCGCGCCGATCGGCGCGTCGTTGGCATTGACGGCGTGGGACACCTGGCCGGCCGCAGAACCGCCGCCGGCGGTGTGGTGGGTGCCGATCGCCAGCACACGCTCGTAGCCGCCGGTTGAGCGGTGCCGGGTCATCCAGCCGGGCTCGAACGAGAACTCGTCGTCGTCGAACTCTTCGGCAAGCCAGTCGTCGAGGTCGAGCAGGTAGACCGCGCCCATCAGCTGTCACCGCCTTCCGGGTGCATCTCGGCGACGAGCGCCTTCATCGCGGCCTTCTGTTCGGCGGGGTCGTCGAGCGCGTTGATCTGGTCGAACCGGGCCTGCAGCGCGCTGACGGCGTCGACGTCGATGTCGTCGAGCGTCGGGTCGCCGTCGGCGAACGAGTCGCCAACATCGCCGAACTCACTGTCCTCCTGATCCATCAACGACCTCCGTAGACATGATGATGTGCAATAAGCATACGTCTGGAGAGACGCCTGCTACGGGGACCAACCCGGTTCAGGGGAGGGCCCAGGCTCCGTGGACGAAGGTGAATCCGTTATTGGGCAGCGTCCCAGCGAAGTTGACCAACTGAATGACGCCAGCCGCCGTCACCTCGAGACGGGTGGGGTCGGCGCTCGTCGAGTTCGTCACCCCAACCGTGCCGACCGGTCGGAATTCGGCCGGTACGGTGCCGACGGTGATGAACGTGCCCGACACCGCGGCGCCTTCGCGGTAGGCGAGCCCGTTCATCACGCAGAGCGAGCCGACGCGTGTGACACGGGCCGACACGTAACTCCCGCCATAGTTACGCCAACCGGCAGCGAAAGTGATCGCTTCGGAGGCTTGGGGGACACCGCCGCGTTGCCGTTCGAGCTCGTGGAGGCGGCTGTCGAAGCCTTTGAGAATCTCTGCCCACTCGTCGGCACGGTCGAGGCGCATCAGCCCGCTCCTGGCTCGGCTCGTAGGCCGAGCGTGACGACCTCGCCGCCGTCGACGTCGACCTTGTACTGGATCTGCTCAACGCGGCACGGGCCGCCGAAGTTGAGCCGGCCGCGCATCACTTGCAACGTGACGATGTCGCCGAGCTCGAGCAGCAGTTCGTCCCATTTGCCCGGAGCGATCGTCGCTTCGAACCACGACCGTGGGTTCGACCGCCTCTCCAGTTCGCCTTCTGCGTGCTCTTGGACGGTTTCCTGCAGCTTCACCGAGTTCGAGGAGCCCTCCCATTCCCAACGGCCGCGCGGATCGGGCAGCGCGTCGACCGTGACGGGCACGGTGTGGTCGGGGTCGCCGTAGAACGTGACGACGTTGCGGAACTCGCTGGCCGTCGATCGACGGCGAAGCCTGGCGACGTTGGCTCGGTAGGCGAGCACCTTCGTCGTCAGCTGCTCGCGACGCGGATTCCAAATCCACAGGCCGAGGTTGTTGTCGATGTGCCAGTCGAAGCCGTTGATGACTTCGGACAGCTGGTCGATGCGTTCGCCAATCAGGTCGCCGGTCTCGTAGGTTCGGTCGCGCGTGATGCCGCCGTCGCCGTTCGACGCCATCAGGATGCCGAGATCGCCCGAGTCGTAGCTTTGGGTCCAGGCGATCAGGGTGGACACGATGACGCCCTGAGACATGCCCGTGAAGGTGATGTTGTTGTGCAGCTGCCGCGAGCGGAGCAGCTGCCGGTAGTCGACGGCGGTGACGGCCAGCTTGTATGTGTCGTCCAGGTCGTCGTCGGCGGTCACGATTCGGCGTCGCGCCTTGCGGACTCGGTTGCGGTAGGCGACGACGTCGGTTTGAAGCTCGACGATCTTGGTCGCCTCGATCGAGTCGCCGGGCATCGAGAACGTCACCTTCGACGTGCCGGTGATGTTCTCGGTGACGATCAGATTGGACCACTGCGGCAGGGGTGTCACTTCGCCGCTGGTGCCGAGGATCCGCAGCACCCAGTGTGGCGGCAACGTCTGGTCAGCCATCCTCGGTCACCACGTGTCGGACCACTCGAGCACCGCGAGCGCGTCGGTAGCGAACGTGTCGGCTTCGAGCCGGACTGCCGAGGTGCCGGGAGGGATCCGCCACCAGTTCGACGTCGTCTGAGCGAGGTCGACGTACTGGGCCGCGGAGGTCAGAGGGTTGCCGTCGAACGTGACCGACTGGCCCTGGGAGCGGAGCTCCACCATCTGCTGGGAGATGAGGCTGAGACCGCCGCCACCGCCCAGGTCGACGACCCCGACGCCGGTGCAGATGAGCCGCGGCGACGTCATTGCGCCGTAGAGGCGCGCCACCCAGTGGGCGTCTTCGTAGCCCTCGTTGACCACCGACTGCGAGCCCGACGGGAACGCGAACGGGTACACCCGGTCATGGACAAGGTCGTACACGCGGCCGTCGACGTCGAGCACACCGGGCCGCAACGTCACGGTGCGGGGCTCGCGCGAGGTGATGAGCCCGTCGGGGCACGACCACGAGACCGTCATCCGGTTGTAGGCGGGGTTGGAGATCGGGATGCCGTGCTGATGGCCGCGAAGGGTCATCTGCCGTAGCCGCGGGTCGTTGTGCTCTTCGATCAGCAGTGTCGGCCGGCGCCGCTGCGACGTGAACGCTGAGAGCCGGTCGCGCAGTACCGAGCACGCCGCCACCGACCCTTTGAGGCCTACGGTCATGTTGACGGTGCGGGCACCGGAGTAGAACGTCGTGTCGAGTTGGCCGTCGTCGAATGTGCGGTTCTCCGCGACGACGCGCGGCGTGCGGTAGCCGAGGTCGTACTGCTCGATGACGTAGCCGTTGTCGCACGTCAACTCGAGGGTGCCGAGCCGCGGGTCGACCAGCGCGAACTGCTGAGTCATCTCACACCCCCAACGTTTGGTAGGCGCCGACGACGACGCCGGCGAGCGAGTCGAGGTCGGTCGGCTGATGGAACTCGGCGTGGTCGATCCGCACGATCGTCGTTTCGCCGCTGCCGCCGCCCTGCAACGCGACGCCGCCGTCCAATGCGTCTGACAGTGCGCGGAACAGGGTGGAGCGGATCATGGACTGCGGCGCGGCGATCTCCGGGTCAGTGCTGGCGCCCGAGTACTCGCCGATCCAGCCGAGCGTCGGCCGGGTGAAGACGCCGCCGGTCGCGAACCCCGGGATCCGTGCCGTGATGGTGCCGGCCGACGGGATCGCAGACATGATCGCGTTGCGGATCCGGTAGCTGCTGCCGTTGATGCCGTTGACGATCGCGGCAACGATCGACGAACCGAGCGACACGAGTCCACCCAGGTTGCCCCCAGCCGCGGATGCGAGGCTGCCGGGCAGGCCGGCAAACCACGACCGGACCCCGCCGATGGTGGCCTGAGCGCCCGAGAGCAGACCGGCCATCGCTCGTGCGCCAATCGCAACGAACGTCGGGGCGATGTCTCCGACCGCTGCGGCCAACGTGGTGTCGAGAGCCCGCATCGTCGCCATGATCGGGATCGACCCGATCGTGATGCCGACGCCGAGACCGCGCATGAGGCCGGTGCCAGCCGCGACGAGCGTGTTGGTCAGCGGCCCGACCCAGGCGATGATGCTGATGGCGAGGATCAACATGCCGGCGCGGACGGCGACGAGCGCCTGTGTGATGCCGGCTTGGAAGCCCTCGATGAGAACGGCGCCAGGCCCGACGAGCGCGTCGGGAGTCTCGGACACGTCGCTACGTAACGCATTCGGCAGAGCCCGGGCGACCGGCGACACCTTGCGGTTGAACTCGGTCTCGAGGTGATTTCCGGTCGCTTCGGCGAACGTCGTCATCGCCTCGACCATCGGCGTGCGGCCAGCCTTGGTCAGCTGCGACGAGAAGCCGTGCGGGATCGAGTCTGCGGACGCGGCGCCGATCGACATGAAGATGTCCTCGATCCCCGGCACCTGCGACGGGTCGATGTTCATCGCGTCGGCGATCTTGTCGATCAGTGCCGCGGTGACGTCGGTCATCTCGGCGTTGGTGATGCCACCCTCCATCGCTGTGTTGAACATGGTGGAGATCTCGCTGGCGGCGTCGTCGCCGATGATCGGCAGCAACGGGGCCAACGCGTTGTTGAAGTCGTCACGCAACCCGCTGATTTGCACCTGGTCGGTGAAGTCGACGTTGAGCGGGATCGCCGAGATGGCGCTCTCCCAGCCAGACATGAACTCGGTGGCGATGCCCGGCCAGTCCATCTTGGCGATCTCCGCGCGCGCAGTGTTCTCGATGTCGTCGGCTCCGAAGAAGTCGGCGACGGGGCCGAGCCACGAGTCGGACGCGGCCCCAGCGAATCCGGCGGCGATCTCCAGCAAGATCCGCTTGCCGATGTTGGCCAGGTCGGTTACCGACTCGACGACCCAATCCCACAGTCGGCCGGGCAACCCGGTGAAGAACGATTTGACCGGTTCGAGGTTGTCGTCCTCGATGAGTGCTTCGCCGATCCCGGTCATGATCCCGAGCGCGAGTTCGCCGAGAGCGGTGACGACCGCGATCGGCAGTTCGACGCCGAGTGCGAGCAGGGCGTTGCCGATTCCCTCGAGGACGTTGAGGGCGATGCCGCTCCAATCGGGGCCGCCGCCCCCGCCGCCGCCGCCTCCGCCCCCTCCGCCGGAGAAGGCATCGGCGATCCAGCCGATGAGCTTGCCGGGCAGCTGGCCGACCCAGTCGCCGATGTTCGACCCGACGTCATCCCAGTTGACGGCGCTGATCCAGTCGGACAGCTTCGTGACGATGTCACCGAACCACGACGCGACGCTGCCGAGGCCCTGGAACGCGGTGGCGACGGCGAGACCGAGGGCGTTGAGGAACGCCCCTCCGATCGACGCCCAGTCGACGCCGCTGATCCAAGCGGTGAACTTGGCGGCCAGGTCAGCGAACCACGGCGCCACCGACACGAGAGCCGACCACGCGGCTCCGGCTGCGGCACCGAGACCGTCCACGATCGCTGATCCGACCGCCGACCAGTCGACACCGTCGAGCCATGCTGTGAACTTGCCGATCAGGTCGCCGAACCAGCCGGCGACGGAGCCGAGGGCCGACCAGGCGAGCGACGCGGCGTTGCCGAGGAAGCCGACGATCGACGAGCCGATCGACGCCCAGTCGATGGTGCCGAGCCATTGGGTGAACTTGCCGACCAGGTCACCGAACCACGACGCCACCGAGCCGAGCGCGTCGAAGCCGGTGCTCACCGCGGTCGCCAGCAGGTCGAGCATCGTGGACCCGACCGCTGCCCAGTCGACGCTCTCGAACCACTCGACGAACCGGCCGGCGACGTCCCCGAGCACATCGCCGAGCGACTGCAGCCCGTCCCATGCCAGCTGTAGCGCGGAGATCAGGGCGTCGATGGTGAGCTCGCCGATGCGGCCCCAGTCGACGTTCGTGATGCCTTCCCACAGCGATGAGAACGCGTCGCGCAGCGCCTCGAGTGCGCCGGAGAAGTCGCCGGAGAACAGCGCCCGGAAGGCGTCGACGACACTCGAGATCGCCGATCGGACGCCGTCGAGGATGGGGGAGAGCTCCTGCACGATCGGCAGCAGCCGGTTCTGCCAGACCGCGACGACCCGGTTCGTGATGACGTCCCACAGGTCCTGCATCCCCTGCCACAGCGAGTCGACGGCGTTGCGGACCGGTTCGAAGCGGCGATACGCGGCGTACAGCGCGGCGCCAAGCCCGACGAGAGCGATCACGATCAACCCGATCGGGTTCGCCGCCATCACGAGGTTCAACGCGGCCTGCGCCGCGGCTGCGATCCGGGTGGCGATCGACCAGGCGATGAACGCGTTGACGAGCAGCGGCAGCGCCGGTTCCAGGAACTCGATGACCTTGGCGAAGGCGCGGAACGCGATGGCGAGGCTGCCGGCCATGATGCGAACGACAGGCCGCAACGCGTCGCCCAGTTCGCTGAATGCTTCGACGATGATGACGAGCGACGGGCCGATCTCTTCGAACAGGTCGGCCAGCGTCCCGGAGAACAGGGTGGCGAGCTCGCCGAAGATCGCCAGCAGTGGTTCGATCGCCGGCGTCAACGCAATGATGACGCGTCCGAGATCGTCGAATACGACGGCGAGGGTGTCGAGGAGACCGGGCAGCGCGGGACCGATGGCGTCGAAGAGGCCGGCGGCGAGCTCGCCGAACGAGTTGAATGCCCCCTCAAGCGACGAGAGCAGTTCGTCGCCGGCGAGGGTCTCCTTCAACCCCTCGACGAGCGGCGTCAGCCCCTCAGCCAGCGCGATCGCGGCGGTGTCCTTGAACGTCGACAGGACGCCGATCAGCGTCTTGGACTGGGCTTCCATCGCTCCCGCAGCCCCCGGGAACTGCTCCATCCGTTCAAGGAGGATCTCGGCGGCCTGGGCGCCAGGCAGCAGACCCTTGCTGGCGAGCTCGCGGGCTTCACCGGCGGTCATGTTCATGCCGGCACCGAGCTCGGCCCACACGTTGAAGCCGGGCAGCGCCGTCTGCAACATCTCGAAGTCGCCGATCTGCGCGTTGGTCGCCGACCCGAGCCGGCCCAACGTCAACGTGACCGCGTCCATCTCCGCCTGGCTGCCGCCAAGCACCGATGTCATGTCTCCGATCACCGTGACGTAGTCGAGGACGTTCCCCTCGGTGACGCCGAACGCCGTGCCGGTCGCCAACAGCTGACGGGTCATGTTCGACAGGCCGGGCAGTTCCAGCGGCGTGCGAGCCGCGTATTCGGTGATCCGCTCCATCATCGCTTCGGCGGCCTCACCCGAACCGAGCAGACCCTCGAAGCCGACCTGGGTTTGCTCGAGAGCGCCGGCGGTCTCGAGACCCCATCTCGTCAGTCCGACGCCGCCCGCGGCCAGCCCGAGCGCGGCGATGCCCGCGGTGATCCGGCCGAACACGCCGACGCCCTTCGCGTCGATCCGGTCCAACGAGTTGTTCGACTGCCGCGCGGCCTCGTCGAACGCTCGCTCGACCGCTTCACCTGCGCGGTCTGCTTGGCCGCCGAGTTCGGAGAAAACGTCAGCGCCGCCGATGCTGTCGAGATGAAGGTCGGACTGGGAGGCCGCCTCTCGGAATGCGGACGTGACGGATTCGCCGGCGCGGTCGGCTGCTGCTCCAGCACTGGCAAATGCTCCGTCGAACGTCCGCTCGAACGCAGACGCCGCGGCGCGGGCCGCGGAAGCCATTGCCTCGCGGATCTCGTCGCGGACCTCGCTGTCGAATCGCCCGAGGTCCGGGTGGATCTCGACGAACGCTTTGGCGAGGCTCACCGGTTCTCTCCCAGCCAGCGTTGTACGTCGAGGGCCTGCCGGTGAGCTTCCGCCTCGCCTCGCCACCACGACGGGGGCTCCAGCTTGGCGTCGACTTCCCCGGTGTCGGGGTTGGTGAACTCGACGGTGCGCGGCTCGTCGGGAACGTCCAGTTCCATGTCGAGCTTCACGCGGTCCTTCTTGTCCATGTGTCGCACCAGCAGGTGGTAGATGAGGTTGATGAGCCGCCGAAGCGGCATCGTCAGCGGGTCGGCGCCGGCAAGGAGGGCGATGGCGTCGAGTTCGGACCAGTTCCTGCGACCGAACTCGGCGAGTCGGCGGCAGGCGTGGTAGGGCGGCCGGCGTACTCGGTGATGAGCCACTCGAGCGCCTCGTTGGCCTCGGGCAGCGTGATGTTCTTCGTCGGGTCCTTCGACCGGAAGTTGGCTTCGAACCGGTCGCGGGACTCGGGCAGCAGGACGGTGTCGAAAAACTCGCCGAACTTGGCGGCCTGCTCGTCGGGCTTGAGCTTCTGGACGATGGACAGGTCGAGCAGCACGCCGCCTGGCGGGTCCGGTGTGGCCTCGTACACCTCCCCGGAGCCGGGCGGCAGTTCGAACAGGACACGGTGGCCCTGGGCGGACTTGCGTTGCGACGTGAACGTCTTGATCGACGGGTCGAGCTCGTCAGTCATGGTCGGTACCCCTTGTCAGTCGTCCCGTCGGGGTTGGGGCGCTCAGGCTGTGCGGGACGGGTCACAGGCCGAGCGGATCAGTGAGGAACCGGTTCGGGCGTTGGCCCTTGATGCGCCGGGTGAAGACGCGGCGGCCGTCGGAGCCGGTGAAGGCGAACACTCGGCCGGGCGGGGCGACGATGTCGCGGCCACGGGGCCCGTAGCGTCCGGTGCCTTCGTGCACGAAGATGGCGTGCTTCGCCGTGGCTTCGATGATGCCGGTCGGCCCGGATGCGGTTCGGGTGAAGTAGGTGCGCAGGGAGCGGCGCAGTGCGCCGGTGCGGACGGGAATGCGGCGGCGGATGGTCCGCGCGGCTTCCTCGACGGGCCCCGTGATCGCGACTTGGATCGTGGGGTCGTCGAGGCCGTACCAGTTGATGCGGACGACGTTCGCCATCGGCTACTCGCCGTCGGGCTCGTCATCGTTGTCGTCGAGGCCGTCGTCGTCGAGGCCGTCGTCGTAGTCCTCGGCGTCGGGATCGGGGTCGGGGTCGGGGTCGTCGAGCGGGGGAGCGACGGCGGCGAGCGGGGCGATCTCGATCGGATCTCCGATGTCTTGGTCGGGGATCGGCACGTACTTGCCGTTGCGGATCCGGTTGAGGGTCTCGCGGTTCTCGACGACCTCGACCGTTTCGCCGGCGCGGTAGCCGCCGACAGCGGCCGTGACATGGACAACGATGCGCGACATAGCACGCATCATAATGTGTGGTGCCTATTCAGCAGCCGATGCCATCACGTCCGGGGGAGAGTTGGACGATGACGGTCAAAGCGCCGCCAACGCAGCCTCCTTCGGGGCCGAGCGGCACCCACGGCGTCATCGTCGACAGGGTGCCGGTGTCGCGCCACTGGGCGAGCAGCGCGACGACGTGACGGACGATGCGCCATCCGTCGTCGTGCAGCTTTGTCGCGGCACCTTCGAGGTCGACGGTCGACGGCAGTTTGCCGGCGCCGGGCGTGTCGGTCGCCGCCGCGCGTGCCGAGCTGGCGGCTTGCTGCGGGTTCGGCAGGCAGCGCAGCGACACGAGTTCCAACTCGGCGGCGACGCCGGCGGGACAGTGGACGACCTGCACGTTGGCGTCGATCGGGTTCGGGAACGACGCGTACGGGAAGATCCGCACGATCCGGACCCACATCGCCCCCTGGCAGCACTGGTCCCAGGCATGATCGCCCGGCGCGATCAGCGTGTAGCCAGGCGCGCCGCCGATCGAACCGGCGAGCGCCTCGATGCCGGTCTCGAGCAACTCGTTGGCGCGGGCGGTGACCGGGTCGGTCATGTGCCGATCCGGTTGCTGGCGCGCCGCGGGTCGTCGGCTCGCCAGATGCCCGGGGCCCGCTTGAGCCGGTTCGGGTTCGCCACGGCGATGAACTGGTCGACGGCGTTCACGCCCAGCACGCCCTTGTCCAACAGGGCCGTCGGGTCGTTGAGGACGAACTGCAAGCCCTGGCGGGTCACCTGCGTGACCCGCTGCGGAAGGTCACAGTCCAGGCCCAGGTCGTCCTTGAGCAGTTCGGCGGCGAGCTTCTGCACGGCGCGGATCCCGGACTGGGGTGGGGTGCGTCCCCACCGGTACGACACATGCCAGGCACCCGGAGCGTTCTCGGCGACGTCGAGGTTCTGAGTGTTCGGCCACGGCTGCCGGTCGGCGCGTACCAGCCAACGCCAGTTCTCAACCCAGTACGACTCGGGGTCGACGACGGCACCGTCGATCGTCACGTTGGTGACTTCGATGACGGAGCGGTGCCACAGCTTGAGCCGCCACGGCCTGCCGGGCGCGCACGTCATCGGCCAGAACGGGTCCGGCAGCGGCCAGCCGCCCGACCGCGACCACGACCTGCCCGACGTGAGGTCGTACGAGAGCGACGGAGCGCGGGCCGGGCGGACGTTAGATGCCGTGCACACCCCGTATCGGCGGCCCGACAGGGCCCACACGATCTCGGTCGCGGCCATCAACGCCTGGTCGACTTGCGTTTCGGATTGGCCGAGGTTGCCGACGTTGAAGTCGTCGGCCCACGGCTCGCACGGGCGGCGTGCCGGCGCGGTCATTGGGTCACCCCGTCGTCATCGTCACGGCGCGGCGCCGGACTCCCACGAGTCGCCGTCCCAGTACGCCTGGGACGAGTCACCGAGCACCACATGCTGGCCGGTGGTCCATGCCGTCGACGGTGACGCCGTGACGTTGGCGCCTTGCAGGTCTGCGAGGTTGGCGGGCGCGTCGGCACCTGACGGCGTGAACGTGCCCGGCGTGCCGGCCGTGGCGCCGGTCGCGGTCCCGACGTAGGCGGTCCACTCGACCAGCTGCGGGACGTAGCCGCAGGTGATCGTCGGCGGAGCGATCTCGGTCACCCGGTGGTAGACGTGCTCGTCGGCCAGGACCGGATCGAGCAGCCGGCCGGCCGTCAGCAGTTCATCCTGGGCAACGACGTTGTAGGGGCCGATTCCCCAGTTCGGGTTCACGATCGTGTTGCCCGTGAACTGGAACGTGGCCACGTCGTCCTGGATCGTCGGCGTCGATACGCGGCCGTTGGTGAGCAGCGGCAGCAGCCAGTAGATCCACTCGCCCTTCGACAGATCGCCGGACACCTTCGACCACACCTCGAGCGCGAAGTTCACCGACGGCAACGAGCCCTTCGTGAACCCGACCGTGTCACCGGCGTAGTTCTCCAACGTGCGGACACCGGTCATGAGCTCGAAGAGCTCAGGGTCGACCTTGCAGAAGTCGATCGTCGCGGCGACCCACTTGAGGGTGTCACGAGCCTTCTCGGCGACACAGGGTGTGCCGTCGGCCGCCTTGGCCGAGTACTCGGTGCCGGTTTCGATGTTGTCCTCGAAGGCGATCTGGACGAACCCCTTTGACACAGCGGACCCGGTCGGGCCGGGGATCCACTGACCAGCGGTGTTCGTTCGGGTCGCCCGCATCGCGAGGCCCTGGATGCTTGAGTAGCAGGCGGCAGTCATGGCAGGTTCTCCTGGTCAGGTGGCGGGGTAGAGGGAGACGAGGACGGCGAACGGTCCGCAGCAGGGGTCGAAGTTGGCGGCGGCGTGCCGCCAGGCCCGGTACGAGACGGTGTTCGTCTTGCGGTCGAACGCCTCTTTGAACTCGTCGGGCGTGATCTCGGGGAGCGACAACCGGGTCTGCACCTGGCCGGTCGCGTACACCCATGCGGTGCCGGCAGCGGGCGTGGCGGCCGGCGTGACGACATCACCTTCGGTGGTGGCGACGTCGATCGCAGGGGCGGTGCCGGTCAGCTGGGACGCGTCGGCGCTGGCCGGCTGGACGGGGCCGACGGTCGGGTAGCTGACGACGATCGGCGCGGTTTCGAGCGGGCCGCCGGTGACGGTGATCGAGTCGATGTCGAACGTCGGGTCCGTCTGCTCGACTGCGACCTGCACGCTCAGCAGCACGTCGAGCGCGTTGGCGTCCCACACGATCGGCGCTGTCGTCGCGCCGAGCACCGTCAGCGTGTAGGTGCCGCCGGTGATGCCGCCGGTGCCGGTGAACGTGTGCTCGGTCGGCGTCGACTCCGAGTCGGGCCCGGTGCCGGGGTAGCCGGCGCCGGCGACGAGGATGTTGCCGCGGGCGAGCGTGACGAGTTGGTCGCCGTCGACGACGAACGCGCTGCTGTCGTAGGTCCACAGCGACGCGACCTCGACCGGCGCGTGGATCATGCCGCGGCCACCGACACCGCAGTCGGCCAACGCCTGCTCCAGCAGTGCCAGGCCCTGCCGCAACGGCACTGCGGTGCCGGGCGTCGGGTTGACGACCGTGGCGTCGGGGCTGGCGAGGTACTGGTTGCCGACGACGCCGGAGTCGGCGTGACGCGACCCGACACCGGTCCAGAAGTCGGCCTCGAGGGCCTTGGTGGTGCCGGCCTCCAGGATCCGCAGAGGGATCGTCGGGTACGAGCCCAGCCGGGCGTGCAACGTGCCGCGGATGACCGCGACCTCGAGCATCGACGGCAGGACCGTGACGCAGTTCTCGAACTCGGCCGGGTCGGGGTAGTCGACGTCGCCGCCGCAGTCGTTCGGAAGAACGTTGACAATCGCGCAGGTCTCGGGATCCCACGTGAACCCGCCGACCCAACCGTCGTTGTCCTCAATTGCAGGGGTCGCGGACGCGACCAGGCCACGGAGCGACGGCGTAACGGCCGGTCCGTTGACGATCTTCGGCGGGGAGATGGGCGACAAGTCGGCCTCCAGGAGTCGATCCCGGGGTCCGCGCCTCGTGGGCGCGGCGCGGACCCCGGACCAGCTGGGTTACGCAGCGAGGGCGGTCACGTAGTTCGGGGCGGCGCCGTTCACGTTGATCGTCGAGGTCAGCTGGACCGACTCGAAGCCGAGCTTCGCCATGCCGATCCACTCCTCCATGAACAGCTGAAGGTCGTTCGTGCGGTTCAGCACGCTGTCGCGCACCAGGCCGACGTCGAGCGTGCCGCCGTCGAGACGGACGAACGTCCCGGGGGCGTACACGTAGCTGACGATCGACGTCGGGAACACCGCCAGGGCACCGGCACCCTGGGCGCCGGCGAACTTCTGGTTCGGGGTCGTCCCGGTCGGGTTGTCGTTGTACCAGATGGCGACGATGCCGAGGCTGCGAAGCACCGACTCGACCTCGGCGTCCGACACGGTCCCGGGCCATCCCCGATCGTTCGACAGAGCGATGTCGAGCTTGATGATGTCGATCGCGATGTCGGGGGCCAGCACGTTGATGACCGCGTTGCGCCGCATCCCGTGCCGCTTGCGGTAGGCGACGGTGGCGTGCGTCCAGTCACGCAGCAGGCTGCGGCTGGCGCCATACGCACCGGCCGACGTCGCGGCCGTCGACTTGCCCTTGATGTAGTCGAGGTAGAACACCTCCTTGGTGGAGGCGAACTGCACGGCGACGTCCTCGAGGAACGCGGCGACCTGCTCGGGGAACACCTTGTATCGGAGGTTGTCGAACGTGACGCACTGCGACACGGCCGACACCTCTTCCTCGGCGATGTCGGCGCAGTCGACCGAGATGCACGCCTTCGGGCCGAGACCGTCGGGGTTCGTCGTCTCGTCGTACGGCTCGTAGTCGCGGTCCTGGGCCGAGATGTCGATCGCGCCGGCCGCGGCGGCGACGCTCATCGGCACGATGTAGCGGATGCCGCCACGGGGGGCCTGGACGACCGGGGTGCCGGCCTCGACCGGGTTCTGCGGCTCGGCGAGCCGGAAGAACTCGTAGCTCGGCGAGTACGGAGCACAGCCAGCACCGGAGGCGACGAGCGCCTCCGCACCGACCTGCAGGTCGCGCAGCACCTGGAAGTTCTGCTCGAGGTCGCCGCCGACGGCGTGCTCGATCTCCTTCATGCCCGACGCGATCGGCACGAAGTCGCGCTTCACGCCGGCAGGCACGACCGAGAAGCTGTGCCGCTTCTTGGTGATCGCCGTGGCCAGGTCGAGCACGTTGTCGAACGGGTTGCCCTCACGACCACCGAGCGCGTGCGCCGTGGCCGTCATGAAGTCGGCCCGTGCGGGGCGAGCCGTGGTGGAACGGGAACGCTTGGCGCTCATGGCGGCCAACCCCTTCTCCGGCGCAACGGCCGGTGCGGGAGCCGGCGTGGGTGCCGGCTCGGTGGTGGCGGCCGAAACCGCCGGGACCTGTGCGGCCGGCTCGACGGCGGCCGGAGCGGTGTCGTCGATCGACGACGCGTCGTCGGGGACGACGACGTCGGGCTCCGGGTCGGGCTCGGTCTCGGCGACCGGGGTCTCGGGCTCGGGGTCGGCGTCGGGGGCGGTCTCGGCGGCCGGAACGTCATCGACCTCGGCCTCCGGCTCGGGGTCGGCGAATCGTGCGGCGGCGGAGTCGCGGCGCTCCTGGCGGGCGGCGGCTGCCGCGGCCCGCTCCTTGGTAAGCGCCGTGATGGCGTCGCGGGCGTCGGCGAGCCGTTCGAGCTCGTCGTTCACCTCGTCGGTGATCTCGTCCTGCGACAGCAGTTCCTCGGCAGCGGCGGCGATGCTCGTGGTGAGCGTCTCGAGCGCGTCGTCGCCGAGCTCCGACAGGTTCTCGGGGATCTGGATCGGGTTCATAGCGGGCGTAGCTCCTTGCGCTGCCAAGGGCCCCGGCGTCCGGGGTCACGACTGAGTGGCTGTCGCAGGCCGACTACGTCGCCCACTGTCCCGATCTACGAGCGGTCCACGCATGATAATACTGAAGACGCATACCATGTGTGTGGATACCACGCCCGTCGATCGGAGGCCCGCCGTGCACGTCCCAACCAACCGAGGCATCTACACCCTGGTGACCGCCGCCGTGTCGGCTGCCACCGACATTCGGATGGGCGTCATCACCGACGGCCAGGCGTTCCCCGACCCCGCGGCGATCGTCGACATGAACTTCGTGTCCGACCTGCTCGCCGTCGCCACCGAGGCCCAAGCCGCCGGCTACAGCCGTGTCGACCTGGCCAACGTCACGGTCGCTGAGGACGACACGTCGAACGCCGTCGCGATCACCGCCGATGCTGCGTCCTGGGCGACCGTCGCCGAAGGCGAGTCGTGGGCAGGCGCGTTCTTCTACCTGCAGAACGCAGACGACTCGGCCGCCGTGCTGCTGTCGGTGCATCGGCGTGACGTCGCGGGCACGCCGACGCCGTTGCCGACCAACGGCGGGTCGATCACCGCCCCCGGGTTCACGTACTCGTTCCAGCGCCCGGCCTGAGCGCCGGCATCCCGGCCCCTCACCGCGACGTCTCCTGACCAATGGCGACCGTAGAGCCGATCGGCACCCCGTCGAACTGGTCGGGCACCGAAGTCGGCATGACGCCGAACGCCGCACGGCTCGACGACACGCACTGGGTCGTCGCCTACCAGGTCGTCGGGTCCGATGGCTTCGCCGTCATCCACCACATCGACGCCGCGGGGACGATCACCCAGGTCGGCACCCCGTTCGAGTTCGACCCGATCGGCGCAGCGGAGTCCCGGCCCTACGTCGCCGTCGGTGCAACGCCCTATCAGCCGGTGGTCTTTTACCGGTCGGTAGACAATGACGGGTTCGCCCAGGTGTTGACCGTCAACGACTCGACATGGGACATCACGTCGACCGGCCCGGCGTTGGAGTACGACCCGGCCTTCACGAGCTCCCAGGACGTCGAGGTCGTGACCGGCGACATCTTCCTCGTCGTGTACCGCGGCGACGCCAACGACGGCTGGGCATCCACGATCCAGGTGACGGCCGGCGTGCCGTCGACGCTCCACTCGTTCGAGTTCGACACGACCAACGGCATGGGCCCGGCCGTCTCGAAGATCAACGACGACGACACGAAGTACCTCGTCACCTACGACGGCGCCAACAACGACGGGTTCGCCAAGGTGCTCAACGTCGACGCGTCCACCTACCAGATCAGCGAACTGTCGGTCCTCGAGTTCGACACCACCGAGGGCCGCCAGAACTCGCTGCAACGCCTCGACGCCAACCACTTCCTCGCCGTGTGGACGAATGCCACCACAGGCGCGACGTTCGGTCAGGTGCTCGAGGTCGACCTGGCGACCTGGGCGATCACCGCTATCGGCACGCCGACGAGTCTGCCTGCCTCGGCGTTCACGCTGTCGGCCGAACGGCCGCAGACCATGACGTTGATGTCCGAGGTCGCCGGCGTCTACAGCGTGGTGCGGGCCCGCCGCGACGCCGCCTCGGACATCTTCGTCGACGTCATCACCGTCGACTCGACGACATGGGCGGTGACGACAGACCCCGGCAGTCAGGTCGCCGTGTTCACCGGAGGCGTCGACCCCTATATCAAGAAGATCAGCGACACCCGGTTCGTGGTGTGGTGGCAGTCCGAGCCAGGCGATCTCGGCTACGCCCAAACGTTCGACTTCGTGCCCGACCCGCCGCCGCTCGCAGCGTTCTCCGACGACTTCGCCGGCGACGGTCCCCTCGCGCCCCACTGGATCCTGGTCAACGGCTCCGGCGTTACCCGTGTCAACAGCCAAGCGGTCACGACGACCGGCAACGGACGCGATCAACTCGTGTGGGCAGGCGACTGCGTCACCCTGAACCAGTACTCGCAGGTCGACATGGACTGCGACAACGGTGAGACCACGTCGTGCACACTGCGATCCAACGGCGTGTTCGAGTTCCCCTGGCTCGACGGCTACATGCTGTACTACTGGCCCGCCTACACCACTCTCTGGCTTCGCAAGAACACCGGAGGCGGGGCGGGTTCCGATCTGACATCGGCGGTGATCGGCGACCTGACCGGCATCCACCGGTTCCGCCTGGAGGCGAGAGACCTCGACGGCACGGCGACCGAGCTTCGGGCCTACGTCGACGACCTCGACACACCGGTCATCACGTACACCGATCCGTCCGAGCCGCTCACCGGCACCAAGGTCGGGTTCGGCTGGGGCTTCTTCTCCGATTCGGCGATGCGCGGTATCGCCGACAACTTCGAGGCCGGCGACCTGCCACCGGAGCCTGACCCGCCAGCACAGGTCACCGGCCTGGTGGCGACGCCGGGCGACGCCGAAGTCGAGCTCGCCTGGACGACGCCGGCCGACGGCGGATCGCCGATCACCGACTACGTCGTCGAACGGGCACCCGATGTCGCCGGAGCGCCCGGTGCGTGGTCGACGCTCGCCGACGGCACGAGCACCGCGACGACCTACCTCGACACCGACGTGGTCAACGGTTCGACGTACTGGTACCGGGTGTCGGCGATCAACGAGGTCGGAACCGGCCCGGCGTCGACGGCAGTCAGCGCGACGCCCGGGGCGCCGCCGGCGCCGGCGTACGACTCGTTCCTCACCGTCGATGACGTCGGCCCGATCCACGTCAGTGCCGGCGGCGACGGCCAGCACATTCAGTGGTGGAACGCCACCCACCGGCGCGGCTTCGCGTTCACGCCGACCGTCGACGTGCACCTGCACGGCGTGCGCACCTGGCACGTGGGCCCGGCAGCGCCGGCCGAGACGATCACCGAGACGATCTACGTCGGCCCGATCGATGGCGGAGCAGCCGCCGTGGCCACTCTCGCTGGCTACTCCGGACCGTTCCCGTCGCCAGGCTGGTCCACCTACCTATTCGACGAGCCCGTCGCCCTGACGGCCGGGGTTCCTCGGTGCATCTGGATCTCGGCTGAGGCATCAGCGAACTTCGACCTCGCCCGATGGGCCGCCTACTTCGTTGACCAGCAGCCGTCGAGGCTCGGTCTGCTGGAGGCGACGCAGCCGACCTCGCACTACAACGGCGACACTGCCGGATCAACGGTCCCGTTCGCCACAACGGACGCCTGGTACTGGATCGACCCGCTCGTCACCGCAGCAGCGCCAGCCGGCGTCACGATGACGGGTGTCTCCGGAACGTTCGCACCGTGGATCGGACTCGTAGCGGGGTCGACCGCCACGGTCGAGTGGCGCGACTCCAGCGACGCCCTACTCGCCACCGGTATCACACCGTCGATCACCGCTCCCGTCGACGGCGTGGTCGTCATGCGGGTGCTCGACGGCGGCGCACAGGCCATCGGCGACGTCGAGTTCATCAACCTCGGCTACGACAACACGCAGGACTCCGGCCGCGACAACCTGCCCGCGACATTCAACTGGGCGCCGCAGTCGCTCACCGGCATCACCGGCCTCACCCATTGCACAGGCCTCAAGCACTTCTTCGCCGCCCAATCCGGGCTGACCGGCCACCTCGACGTCAGCGGCCTCGCAGCGTTGACGCACGTCGAGTGCTACCAGGCCGAGGTCACGTCGATCGACTTCACCGGCTGCGACAGCATGATCCGGCTGTGCATGGAGCAGAACGACCTGTCCGGCACCATCGACCTGACACCGCTCGCCGGCACGCTGCAGGACCTTCGGTGCGCCAACCAGCAGTCGGGCGCCGCGACGATCGGCTTCGTCAGCGACACACCGATGCTGGCGCTGTGGCACTACTGCGTCCGGGTGCAGAACGTCACCCAGCACCTGCCCATGTCGCAGCTGCCGGTCGTCGAGCAGTGGTGGGTGTGGGACACCGGCATCACGACCTACGACGCCCCGATCTCGCCGCTGCTGCGTTCGGTCCTCGCGCACTCCAACCCAATCGACAGCGCCACGGCGAGCCTGTACCTCGAGACGCTGAACACGCTCGGCGCGTCGAACGGCAACCTTCGCATGGACGACGCTGCCGCGCCGGCGGCCGCGACCGACGACGACCGTGCGGCGTTGATCGCCCGCGGCTGGTCGGTCACCATGCCGGCGAGCGTGCCGGACCCCGAGCCGCAAACCTGGGACATCGACCCGGCCGTGATCGAGGTGACGGCCGTCGACGACGCGTGGACCACGGCGGTGACATGGACCGGCGATGCGGCCGGGGTCGCGGTGGCCGTAGCCGACGGCGCCTGGGTGACGCTCGCTGCGTTCACGACCGAACCGATCATCGTGACCGTCACCGTCGACGACGGCGTCTGGACAGCGGGGCCGACGACGTGGTCGGGCGACCCGGCTGCGGTCGTCGTCACTGCTGACGACGGTGCCTGGGTGTCCGGTGAAGCGGCCTGGACCGCCGAGCCGGTCACTGTCGTCGTTGCGGCCGAGGACGGCGTCTGGACGGCCGGCGCAACGACCTGGCACGTCGATGCGGCCGCCGTCACCGTCACAGTCGACGATGGGCCGTGGGCCACGGGAGCGGAGCCGCAGACCTGGATCATCGACCCGGTGCTCGTCGAGGCCGCACCGGACGACGGCGTCTGGACCCCAGGGGCAGCGACCTGGGGCGGCGAGCCGACCGTCGTGGTCGTCACCGTCCGCGACGCGGCGTGGGTGTTCGGCAGCGAGCCGACGATCTGCGGTCCGCTGATGATCCAGACGCTCGACCCCGACTACGTGATCGCCACACTCGAAGGAGGCTGCCAATGCCAGTGAACGGGACATGGACGCGGACCGCTGGCGACATCGGAGCGTCGATCGACGCCCGACTCGACGGGATCACCGCGCTCGAGTCGGTCGTGTCCGTGACCGGCGAAGTCCGCCGGGGCCGCCTCGACCCACGGGTCGAGCTCGCCGGCGAGCTCGTCGACGCAGACGCGCGCACGGTGCGGATCGAGCTCGGCTCGTGGCTCGTCGACGCCGACCAGGGGACCTACGACGTCAGGATCGTCGTCGCGTTCGGGTCCGGTGCACGCTGGACATGGCCGTCGAAAGGCCGAGCCCAGCTGGTCGTGCAGTCGGACTGGCCGGCCGCCGACCCGGACTGAGCTATCGGCGGCCGCTGACGGCGATCAACGCGTTCGTGCAGCCGTCGGCCGCCCGTGACACGCCGACGTTGAACCCGACCTCGGCGCCTGCCGCGAGACCGTCGTGCCCGGCGAACGCGTGCGAGATGCTGGTGATCGCCCCAGCGTCGTCGAAGCACGCGGCCAGCACGGTGAGCGCGCTGGTCACGTCGTGGTCGGACGTGTTGCGCGCGATGCCGACGTACATCGGTCCGGCGATGTCGTCAGTGAGCTCGGCTTCGACGACGTCGACCTGGATCTCGTCGCCGGGGTCGTCGTTGCTGGACCATTGCAGGTCGTGGGTCTCGGTCCCGTCGAGCGACGCTGGGTAGGCGACGTCCCCGAACGCGTATCCGCCGGGCGGGACGACGACCGGTGCCACCTCGAGCGTGCGGCCGGCGGCGACGAGGGTGCCGTCGGAGGCGCGCGCCGTCGATTCGGCGCGGAGGCCGTACAAGGGCTCGTCGGTGTTGTTGCGCACCACGAACGGCACGGCGATGTCTTCGAACGGGGCGCCGAGCAGCACGACCTCGACGTCGCCGGTCCCGGTGCCTTCGGGGATCTCGACATCGCCGATCACGGACACTCCGGGCGGCGGCGGCTCTCCGGTCGTGTCGTCAGGGGCCGTGGTGGCGTGGACGCTGCCGGCTCCCAGGCCGGCGAGCAGGGCGATCGTGGCGCCAGCGGCGCGGGTCCGTGAACTCATCCACGGCGAGGGTAGCCAACGCTCCGACTCGCCGTGGCGGTCGGGCCGGGTTCAGGCAGCGAACGCGCGGCCGTGCCAGCGTCGACGCCGGCGGGTCGGGACGGGCCGGTAGCGACCGTGACGGACTGGCAACGGTCCGGGCTTCCAGCGCGCCGCGGCTTCGGTGCGGCGGGCGATGACCGCCCGGATCTCGGCGATCGCCTTGGCGCTGTCGGCGATCAGCCAGTCGCTCGGGGCGTTGAGCTCGACGACGGGGGCGGGGATCATCCTGCGTGCCATTCGGCCAGGACGCCCGGGAGCGTGGCGAGCGGGTGGACGTCCCAGTGCACGGGGTCGCCGGGTTCGTCGTACCAGCCGACCATGAAGTCGTCGCCGTCGTCGTCGAGCGTGACCCACGCGTACCGGACATCCTGCTCGGGCGCCCAGTGCGGTTTGCCGGCGTCGCTGTAGGCGACGCGTATGCACATCATCATTCCGCCGGTCTGTTCGAGAGCGAACGGCACGTAGCCGGCGGCTAGCAGCCGACAGACGGGCGAGAGGCCCTGGCGGTCGGCGGCTTCGGCGCAAGCGGTGAGGTAGTCGGCGCTCATCGGGTGCTCCCGTAGCGGATGTCGTTCTCGATCTCGAGCAGGGCTTCGTAGCGGCCGCGCAACCTGTGCGCCCGCGGCGTGGTGCAGTCGACCTGCTCGGCCTCAGACATCGCACGATCGGCGGCGATTCGGCGGGCCTGGACGTGGGAGAGCAGCCGATCGCCGATGATGTCGTCGAGACTCATCGAGCGTCCAGTGCTTCCACGTCGATGTCGGCGCGCGCCTCGGCCCGTGTCGTCCGCAGCGGAGCGTCGACGGCGTACGGCGGCTGTGCCCGGAAGCCAGTCGGGCCGTCGGGCTCGAACCGGCCCTCGGCTCGGACGGCGTCGGTCGGTATCACCCGTCTCACAGCGCAGACTCGATCTGGTCGGCGAGCCGGTGGGCGAGTGGCGGCGCGATCGGGACGAACGCCTTGTGCCCCCACCGGTTCGCTTCGACGTAGGCGTGGTCCAGGCCGCCGCTGTCGAGCTCGACGATGTGCAGCCAGGCGGCGTCGCCGCCGCCGGCGAGCATGTACTGGTGGTGCCGCAACGTCTCGGTGGCGTAGATGTCGGCTTCTTCGATGCCGTCGGCGTCCAGGTCGGTCACCACGCTGCGAGCGAAGCTGATCGCTTCGGCGTCGGCCGGAAGCGTGCCCGGGGCCGGTGCGGCGACGTGCCCGTCGGCGATCAGCTGCCGCTCGATCCAGGCGGCGATGTTGTCGTTGCCGTAGTCGGGGTCGTCGGACTCGTCGTGGGCGCACAGGGCGTAGGCGATCGAGCCGAGCAGCGTGCGGCCGCTCATGACGCCGCCAGGCCTTCGACGATCCGCTTGGCGTGGTACTCGGCGGCGTTCGACGTCTGGCGTTGCCAGCGGTTCACGCTGGGCGCCCACCGGAACCCGGCCGACTTCAACGCTCGGCGTGTGTCGTCGTCAGGCTTGCCTGGGAAGGCGATCCAGATCCGGTTCAACTCCTTGTCCTCACCCCAGCTGACGTCGCCGTTCGAGCCTCCTTCGATCGCTGGCGCCGCGGCCTTCGCTTCGAGCTCGGCGATGCGCAGCCGGATCCGGCGGGTCTCGGCATTGCCGTTCGACAGCGCGTACGACGGGAACCCGATCCGGCCGCAGAAGTCCGGTTCGAGCAGCTTGCGGGCGACGTCCTCGTCGAGGCCGTCGTAGCCGAGCGCGACCATCGCGGCGACCTGCGCGTCGGCGCCCTTCTTGGCGCTGCGGCGGATCGCACCGTTCACGGCCTTCATGAACTCCTGGCGGCGATCCAGCTTGGCGAGCTTCGCCTGCAGCTTCGCCACCGCGTTCTCGTCGTCGGACGAGATGCCGGCGGTGCCGACCGCGGCAGCGCGCTGCTCGAGCGCCTTGGCCTCGTCGAGCCTGCGGAACGCTCGGCCGGTGCGCTCGCGCAGCTTCTCGCGGCGCCGTGCGTCGCTGGCTCCCATGATCGGCTGGCCGAACGGGATGGCGTCGTACTCGGCGTGCACCGTGGCGAGTCGCTGTTCGGCGTCGGCCCGGGTCGCCGCGGCGCGGTCCTCGAGGCGTTGGCGTCGGGCGTCGAGCCGGTCTTGGTAGGCGCCCATCAGCGGCCTGCCTGCAGGGCTTCGAGGAACGCGACGGTCGGGACCGTGGTGCGGGTGCCGAAGAACTCGCCGTCGTGGTAGCTGGCCGTCATGTTCGTGATCCCGGTCAGTTCCGTCGAGCCGGCGACGGCGTCACGCTTCCGGGAGTACGGGCCGACGGTGGCGGGCTGTTCGGTGCCGTCGTCGAGGACGTACACGACGGGAGCGAACCACGAGACGGCGAACGGCTGATTTCGCTTCTCGGGTGGGCCGTTGGGGCGGCGGGCGACGATCGGTCGGTCGGTGCGGTCGGTCATGACACCCACCCGTCGTTCAGCGCGTACCAGCGTTCCTCAGCATTCATCGACGCGAGGGCAACATGCGGGGTGGCGTTCATCAGCTGGATCGCCGCGATCGACGCCAGCGTGCACGCCTCCCGGACCTTCGGGTCGGTCGGGTGGGCATCGAGCGGCGAGTGCATGTGGTCGAGCGGGCCGGACCAGTCGCACGGCTCGTCTTCGACGTTCCAGCGGGCCCAGGTCGACGCCACCTGCCAGGCGGCGTAGACGGTGTCGCCGTCGGGTTCGACCGAGGTGACGCCGCGCATGAATTTGTCGATCGCCCGTGCCCGGGCGTCTTGGTGCGGTTGCAGCATGTGGGTTCCTTTCGGGCCCCCGGGGCTTCCCTCCCCGGGGGCTGTGGTTGGTGGATGGTTGGTCAGCTGCCGAACGCGGCGCTGTGGAGGGCGTCGGCGACCGGCTGGTTGATGGTGCGCAGCATCCCGAGCAGCTGCTGCAGGTGCTCGATGGCGTCAGCGCGACGGGCGAGCAACGCTTCGATGTCGACGGCGTCCCTGCCGGGCTGGGCGAACACGTTGGCGTGCAGGTTGTTGGCGATGGCGAGCCTGATGCGGCTGGCGATCGCTTGGAGCTCGTCGGCCTTGTGCGTCAGCTGCTCTTCGATGCGCTGGCGGGCCTTGAACCCTTCCATGACGATCTCGACGATCGAGGGGTCGATCCCGTGCTCGTCGACCAGTTGCCGTCCGAGCGTGTACGGCTTGGTGATGTCGAAGGCGAGCGTCGTGTCCATCGTTGGGTTCCTTTCTCTCCCGCCGGCTTCCCTTCCGGTGGGGTGGAGTTGTTGACCCCTCTAACCGTAGTCTAGACGGCTACAGTTGTCAAGGGGTGCGGCGAGAAAAGCGCCTGGTCAGGCCGTCACGCGGCCCCGAGCGGCGTGCAGGACGGGTTCGATCTCCGTCCAGGTGTGCCCGGCCTTGCGTGCCGCCGCGACGGCATCGTCGATCTGCTCGTCGGTCGCATCCGGGTGGCGGGCCACTCGGGCGAGGGCGACGAGGGCTGGCCCGTCGATCGTCAGGATCGCTGGGTCGCCCGCCTCGATGCGGGCCTTCGACCGTGCGACCATCGCGTCGAGCTCGCCGCTCTCGGCCATCTCGTCGATCTCGGCTTGCGTGTATCGCTTCATGGTGTCGGCGGGTGCGCCACCCGCAGGGCGTGAACGATGACGTCGACGTCATCGGATCTCGTCAGAAACGCTATCTCAAGGTCGTTGCCGGCGAGGTCGGTGCCGTAGCGCCAGCAGAGCTCGTCGTCGTCATCCCAGCGCTCGAGGTGGAAGTTGCGGTAGCAGTTCCAGATGTCGTCGTCGGAGAGGCCGTGCTTGCGGGCGCTCGACGTGATGAAGGCGTCCACGACGATCTCCTTTCGTGGGCGGACGCGAGACGGGCGGTCCGTGCTGCTGAGTGGCGCACGGACCGCCCGTTCACGGGCAGGGCGGGCGTGGCTAGGAGGGCTGGCGGCGCAGGCGGGTCAGGCCGATCGCGAGTGCGCCGGCGATCAGGGCGATGCCCGCGATGCCGACGAGCACGACGGTGCCGGTACCGGTGGCGGGCAGTTCGCCCGCGGGCGCCGGATCTGCGGGCGGCGTGTTGCCCGGGTCGGTCGGTGTCGGTGCGGGGAGCGGCTCGCTGGGTGCGGTCGTGTTCGGCCCGGCGCCGGAGGTTGCCGTCGTGGGCGGTCCCGCGGGCGGTTCGGTCGTGTCGATCGGGTCCGTCGGCTCGGGGTCCGTCGCGGGAGGATCGGTCTCGGGAGGGTTGGTCGCCGGGGGATCGGTCGCCGGGGGATCGGTGGCCGGCGGGTCGGTCGGCGGCGGGTCGGTGGCCGGCGGGTCGGTGGGCGGCGTGCAGTCGTCGGCAACGAGGCTGTAGGTGACACCGTTGATCGTGATCGCGGTCTCGTCGCCGGGCAGCTGCGACCCGTAGCCGGTCGTACCGGCCGGCATGTAGTACTGGCCGCCGTCGATGAAGAAGACGACGTCGGTGATCGCGGTGATCGACCAGTCGTCGCAGTCGACGTCGAGGTCGAACTCGTAGACCGGGGCTGGCGGGTCGGTGGCGGGAGGATCTGTCTCGGGCGGATCTGTCTCGGGCGGGTCGGTGACGGGCGGGACCGCTGTGGTCGTCGTCAAGACGGGGCCACCACACCCCTCGGTCACACCCGAACGCGACACGTCGTGTGCGTTGCCGGGCGGGTCGATCGAGTACGACCAGGTGTTGTCGCCGGCGTAGTTGAACGGGAACCGAGCGTTGAAGTTCGGACCGGACACCGCCCACTCGGTCGTCTCACCGTTCACGGTGGCCGACAGCAGGATCGGCGACTCCCAGTAGGCGGAGCCGGTGACGGACAGGCCTGAGCAGTCGACGCTCGAG
This sequence comes from Desertimonas flava, assembly GCF_003426815.1. Taxonomy (GTDB): domain Bacteria; phylum Actinomycetota; class Acidimicrobiia; order Acidimicrobiales; family Ilumatobacteraceae; genus Desertimonas; species Desertimonas flava. Next base: position 195,809 of record NZ_QKYK01000003.1, on the reverse strand, counting down.
TCGTTCGTGTGGGCGGACGCTACGCCGGCGGTGACGGCGAGCGGGATGGCGGTCGCGATGGCCGCGGCCGCGAGTGTTCGACGGAGTCTCACGTTGGTTCCTTTCGATGCCCCCGGGCTTCCCTTCCCGGGGGTGGTGTTGGTTGACCTCTACTACTGTAGTCTATTGGGCGACAGTTGGCAAGGTGTGTCGGGAAGTATTTCGACGGTAAAGACCCGGGGTGACGTCACCCGTCGAAGCGCGCGGCGAGCGCATCGCGGCGCTGCCGGCGCGGGCCCGGACCGAGCCGTGCCGCCAGTGCCGCACGACGCTCCGCAGCCAGACGGTTCACCACCGGGCCGGCCTGAGCGACGAACGACGCGAACTCGGCACGCAGATCGGCGAGCTCGCGCTGCAGCTGTCCGACCGTCGTGTTCCGCACCATCCCCGCGGCGACGAGGGCGAGCACTTCGCCCGTGTCGACGTCGAGATGCATCGCCGGGACGCCAGGCTTCGCCCAGTCATCGCCGGCCGCGGACGCGACCATCGGCAGCACGAACCCGGACACGTTGACCGCGACGAGGCCGACGCACTCGAGGCCGCCGCCGATCGGCCGCCAGTCCGGCGAGATGTCCGACCCGCGCAGTGCCCGAACCTGTTCCGGGGTGGCGTCCGGCCGGACCGCGCCCGCGACGTAGATGCCGAACGCCGTCTCGTACACAGCGACGTCGGCGACCGCGCAGCCGGTGTGGGCGTAGAACGCCTGGGCGTCCGACGCGTTCATCTTGAGCGACGGATGCACCGTGTCCATGATCAGCGGGCCGGTGGCAACCAGCGTGCCCTCGGCGGTCAACGTCTGCTTGTTGCAGAAGTACCGGTAGCCGGACTTCGAGCGGGGAGCACGCCGGCCGACACCGATGTGGAACGAGTCCCAGTCGGTGGCGAACCCGTACACCTGACCTTCGCGAGACACGCGGATGCCGTCCGGGGCCGGGCTGTCGGGCAGCTGGAACCAGGCCAGCGGGGGAGCGACCGGGCCCGCGGCCGAGGCGACGAGCGCGGCGTGGTGCGGCCACGGCGTGAACACCCGGGCCGACGCACCTTCGAACGCCGGGCCCGCGGCGGCGACGAGGCCTTCGGCGAGCACGTCGTCGTCGAACAGGCCGTCGTCGCCGAGCGACCGGAGCCAGATGACGGCCTCCTGGAACGCCGGGAACACGCACGCGGTGGCGCCCATGATCCGGCCCGACGTGAGGTTCATCGTGCCCTGACCCATCATGGCGGCGAGCTCGTCGAGCGGTTCGCCGTCGTCGCCGACCAGGCTGGCCTGCGTCGAGTCCAGGTCGACGGAGACGCCGCGCAGCATCTCCTTGTCCATCAGGTCGTACAGGCGGCTGCCGGCCTCGGAGGCCAGGTCGAGGATGCCGCCGCCCCACACCTCGCCGTTGTCGCGCCGTTCAATCCAGTCGATGCGGCCGGCAAGCTCGGAGCCCTTCGCCACGGTGTCGGGTCCATGGGTGGCTTCGAACAGCACCATCAGCGGCAACGGCAGATCACGCCACGTCAACGCGCCGGGCTCGATCCGCCGGCGGTCACCGGACATGGGGCCTTCGACGACGAGGACGCCTTCCCACGCGGCCGTCTCGGCGGCGAGAGCGGCCACCTCCACCTCAACCTCGGGCTCGGTGTCGGCCTCGACGGGCGGAGCCGTGTCCGCGGGGGTGGCGGCGAGCGCCGTCGAGCGGATCAGGCGGAACGACGTGCCGGCGGGCGCGGCAACGGTCATCGTGGTGGTCATGGCTTCCTCCCGGATCGATGCAGCGGCTGCTGCGGGTGCTTGGGCGGGCTGGGCGGCGAGCTCGTGCTCGACGACGGGGGCGGCGCCTTCGATCAGGCCGACACGGTCGAAAGTGATGTCGGTGCCGGCGAGCGACAGGACCGAGGCGATGAACGGGGCCGGGTCGTCGGGGTAGCCGAGCGTCAGGTGGGCGATGAACGACGGGAACTGGTCGGGCATGGCGATGCCGGCGGCGTCGATCGCCGAGCCGATGTCGTCGTGGAACCGTTCGAGCGTCTCGGACTGCAGGAACGCGACGACCGCGCCCTGGTCGCCGAGCGTGCCGACACCGGACACCTCGGCACTGATCTGCCCGTAACTGGCGGCGACGTCGTCGACGACGTCACCGAGCAGCTGGTAGTCGACTTCGACGCCGTCGTCGGTGTCGCCGAGGTAGGCGATCGTGACGTGCAGCTGGTCAGCTGGATCGCCGCCGTCGACGGCCAGCGCGTCGGGATCCGACGGTAGGAGCGCGACGATCGGCATGACTACCAGTATGGCCGCTACACATCATGATGCGTGGGACGTGCGACGGTTGTGCCGTCTCTTCGCCGGTCGCCGGGGTACAGGTAGCGCAGCTGGCAGCGGCACCCCATCACCTCGTTCGAGGGGGCCGACGGGTCGTGGGGGCCGTCCATCATTGAGACACCGACCTGGAACTGTTCGCCGATCAGCACGGTCTGTGAGTCCGCCATCGAATGCGTCGGACGGGTCCGAGAGTCCATGACGGCGATCCATTCCTTCTCGACCGCGCCGGCCGGGCCCATGACTCGTTGGCCGGTGATCACACCGCGGCTGCCCGCCGTGTACGCCTCCATCCAGCCGACCGACTCGCCGCGGGTGCGGGCGAACCGGTGAATCGCCTCGACCGCTCCGCCCGGGACTTCGACGCCCAGGTCGAGGCTGCCGTAGCCGGCGGTCTGTGCACGCACCAGGGCCGACATGTCCCTGCCGATCCTGTTCAGCAGTACGGCGCGCTGGTCGGCGTGCACGAGCCCCAGGCGGCCCAACTCGATGCCCCACACGTCGACGAGTGGCGTGTCGATGCGACCGAAGCCGATCTGGCCGGCCTGCGAGAACAGCACGGCGAGCGTCGGAGCCAGATTCGACGTGACGTAGGTCGACCAACTCGACGACACCGCCGACACCGACGCAGCGGTCGCTACCGGCGACGCCGCGGCCGCGTTGAACGCCTCGTTGACCATGTCGCCCATCACATCGGACACCGCGGCGGCCAGCTTGGCAGCCACCGTGTCGAGCCAGTCGGTCATCTCGGTGACGTTCAGCGACGACGGCGCCTCGACGCCGAGGTCGACCATCACCCCACTCCGGCGTGAGCCAACGCGTCGATCACGAGACGGTGCGGCACGCGCAGCCCGTTGCCGTTCGGCGACAGCTGCGTGTGCAGCCGGTCGCTGACGAGCCGATCGAGGGCGGAGCACAGGTTCGACGACGCCAACGCAGCGATGTCGTCGGCCGCCAGTCCGTCGCGGCCGCGCTGCTCGAGGTACGAGCGGACCCAGCCGCGCACCTTCAACCCGACCGTGTCCCAGGCGCCGGCGAGCAGCTGTCCGGCATTCAAGCCGAGCTCGCCGAGATCAGCGGGGGCGACGACGGTGAGGACGCGGCCCTTGTCGACCGTCGCGATGCGGTCCTTGATCGACAGGTTCTTGCGGGCCTTCGACACGACCCGTGACGCCGCCGTGTCGATCGCCCGGTCCACCGCGGCGTCCGCGGCGGTGGCGACTCGTTCGATCAGCATCGACATGCCGGGGATCCGTTCGGCCTCTTCCTGCGACTGCTGCTCGGGGGGCTGCATCCCGGACACGTCGTCGGGCCCGTCGAGGTCCGGTCGGGTCGGGTTCGACGGGTTGCCGATGATCTGCTGCGGGGTCACCTTCGACCAGTCGACGTCGTCGAGACCGACGAGCGGGCCGAGCGCCGGGCCCAGCTGGACGGGCGCCTTCTCGAGCAGACGCCACGCCATCCGCCGCTTGAGCTCGTCGGGGTCGGGTGCGTCGGACTCGTCGAAACCGTTCGACGATCGCAGTGACGAGTCGGACAACTGCAACTCGGTGTGCAGCAGGCGGGCGTTCGCGGCCTCGTCGGAGCGGGCCATGATCTTCGACGTGTCGAACACGACACGGAACCGCAGCGCGTCGTCCTCCGACATCGCTTCGAACGTCTCGAGCATGGGTCGCAGGTAGGCGACGGTCACGAAGTCGGCGACGAGCGACCCGGTGGGGGCGACGTGCTTCATCACGAACTCGTTGTCGATGTTCCACGTCCCCCAGTGGTTCACCTGCGACTTGCCTTCGAGGTAGGCCGGGTCGATGTCCATGCCGGTCGCCAACCGGCTGAGGGCTTCCTTGCGAAGCTCCTGGGCCCACGTGTCGAGGTTGCGGGCGATCTCGATGAGACCGACCTTGTCCTTCATCTCGGCGGGACCGCGGAGGATCAGCGGCACCAGCGATGCGACGGAGGTGCGGTCCTCGACTGGCGCCTTGAGGTGCTCTTCGAGGTCCTTGAGGAACGGTTCGATCGAGTTCTCGTCGTAGCCCTCGTCGTCGGCGTCGAGCACCTCGTCGGACTCGTCGTCGACGGCGAACGACAACTCTTCGGGCACGTACAAGATGCCCGCGGCGAGCCGGCTTCGGGCGATTGCCGAGACCATCTGCGTGAGCGTCAGCACCTCCGAGCAGATGCCGAGCACGCGGCGCATCGGCGAATCTGCCAGATCGGAGAACCGAGGATGGCTGCGGTAGAGGCGGGCGATGTAGGCGTCCTGGTCGAGGTCTTCGCCCTGGCTGATGCCGTCACGCTTGCGGCGCGGCTTCGCGTTGCCCCGCGTGATGACGAGCTCTTCGGACGACAGGAACTCCCACCAGATTCCCGTCGAGATGCCAAGTTCCTTGGTCGGCGACCCGACGAGCATCGTCTCGCCGGCGATGTCGAGGTGCAGGAACGCGCGGCGGATCAGTTCGGACTGGCCGCCGTGCGGCGACACGAACGCCTTCATCACCCGGGCGGCTCGGACGTCCTCTGAGTCCTTCCAGTCGTCGGCGTCGGCGTCGTACTCCTGCAGGACGAGTTCGCAGTCGGCGGCCGAGTTCGCCTTGAGGTTGTTGACGTAGCCGACCTCTCCGATCTCGTCGGAGTACATGTACGCCTCGGGCTGCCAGCCGTCGAGCGTGTTGCGCGGCTTGACGCCGTCTTTGACTTGGCGGGTCGCCGCGGTCGATGACGTGGCGTGGGCCCGGTTCGGCTGGGTCATGGCGAACGAGCCGTGGCGTTCGGGCTTGCGGTTGAACAGGCGGCGTTGCTTCGCTGCCTTCGTGCTCGCCGGGGCCATAGCCTCACAGACTAGGCGCGCATCATCATGTTCCAGAGGTATTCAATCGGTGTGGTCGTCGATCATCTGGCGGAACGACGTGATCGTCGACTGCACGCCGGCGCCGGCCCAACCGTCGATGCACCGCTCGAGCAGCCACCAGCCCTTGCGGCGTGCGGCGACCAGCGCGGCGAACGTGACGAGCGCCAGCCAGAACCCGCAGCAGTACTGGCATCGCACAAGCTGCACCAGCTTCTCGCGGCGCGCCACCTGGGCGTCGGACGCTTCGATGTCGATCGACCACACCTCCAGCCGGTCACGCAACGGCTTCGTGATCGAATCGGTGGCGACGGCGCGGGCGGCTCGGTGCGCGGCGAACCCGACGGTGACGAGGTCTCGCAGCTTCACGAGTGGTCCTTCCCCGCCGTCCACGGGTCGTTGCGGACGTCGTCGCGGTCCCGCATCGTCCAGTCGTAGTCGAACAGGTGGTTGTGGCTGTTGCCGGCCAGATCGTAGCGGGCCGTCGAGAACGACACCTTCACGAACGACCGCCAGCCGCCGTCGTCGGGAATGATCGGCGTTGCGTGGACGACGTACTGGTCGAGGCGGTACAGGCGGCCGGGTTCGGCGGCGCCGGTTGTTCGGGCCTGGGTCTCGAACTGGTGCATCGACTCGATGTGGTCGCCGGAGATGTCGTCGAAGTCGTGGACGGCCCAGCGGGTGCCCCACCGGTCGCACCACACGTAGTTGATGTCGTCGGTGCCGAACCCGTCGGTGTGCCAGCCCGGTCGGTTGATCGGGTTGTCCGGTGTCGCCCAACCGCGCCGGCAGGTCAGGTAGACGTAATGGTCGCGCACCGCTCGCAACCCGCCATCGTCGTAGCAGCCGAAGAAATCGTGGGTGGCGGCGTCGACGAGGGGCTCGAGGAACCGGACGTTGTCGGGATACCTGAACCCGTATGTGCCGGCCATCTTCACCGGTAAATACATCCAGTGCATGAGCTCGACGAACTCGACTGCGACGGGGCCGACGTCGACAGGGGGTTGACCGTAGCGGGTGTCGCTCATCGGTCGATCGTGCGCCGCTGGGGTGACATCGCGAGCGCCGGCAGGGCCGTTGGTCCTCGGCCCTGCCGGCTGGCCGCCGTCAGCCCGGTGGTGGAATGGCCGACAGCTGTTGCCGCCTAGATTACGCGCTCATCGAGATGGTGCCGGCAGGGTGACGTTGTGGCGTACTCCCCGCCGGCGACGAAAGGCTAGACCAGCCACTGGACCAGTGTTTTCGGCCTCTGGATCGTGGCGACAGAATCGATGATCGCCCTGGTCACAGTGCCGGCGGGGCCGTGGTGTGGGCAAACCAGCCCCGCCGGCCCCTCAAACCCTATGCGGTCAGGGTGCCAGTTCTCTCTCCGCCCACGCCTCGGCCTCGTGGACCCAGAAGAACGAGCCGCTGTCTACCGGCAGCCAGCCGTGCTCGTCATCGCGGACCGTCACCTGCACGCCGTGCGGCCACACTCCACCGGCAGCGTCCGTGTGCTCACCAGGCTGGATGCGCACGTCCGGGAAGCCGGCGTGGACGAACACCGTCGCGCCGTCCAAATCGTCGGCGGCCTCGGGCCGCCAATGCACCTTCGCCATATCGGCGACGGTACTCCCTGATCAGCCGTCGGCGGACGGGTGGCTGTCGAGGCGGGCGCGCAGATGCGGTGGCAGCTTCGACCGGTCGATCAACATTCTTGCTGGCCGGGTGGCGTCGAGCCGGCCCGACGAACACCACTGCAGATACCGTTCGGCGAGCTCTCGATCGTCGACGGCCACGAAGCTGATGGCGACACGGCAGGCGTCCATGCGGTCGCGCGCAACGGCGTGCGGGACGAGATGGGCCGCCGCTACGTGGGCGGCTCGGGCTCGGACGCCGAGCTCGAGCATCAGCTTGCCGGCGACGTCGCCGACAGCGGCAGCCAGGCTGGCGCGCAGTTCGTCGACGACGCGTTGCTGGGCTTCGACGTCGGGGAACCGGAATGCCTCGGCCGCTTCAAACATCTCGTAGGTCATCGGGTCCATCCTGACGTTTCGAGGTGACGGCGGGTGATGACATGCTCCCAGGCGACGGCGTGGATGCCGAGCTCATGCCCGATCACCTCCAGGTTGCGGGCGTGGTGCGACTCGGGGACCGGGACCGTGGAGGCGACGAGGCGGAGTGCCACAGCTTCGAACCAGTCGTTGATCGAGGCCGGCTCGACCCACGGAGCGAACGGCTCTTCCGGTCGGATCACCGGGACGTCGTCGAACGCGTCGATCCGCGCGAGCGCGGCCAGCCCGGCCGGGCCGAGCCAGCGGACCATCGCCAGCGAGAAGCGGATCTCGAACCGCCACGGCGTGCAGTCACGCTCCCGCATGTGGCCCAGCTGCAGCGCGGCCGTCGAGTACAACGCTGCAGGAAGTTCGATGCCGTCGGGGGCGATCGGCCGGACGTTGAACAACCCGTGACCGTTGACGAGCGTGGTCTCGACGATCATCGCCTGGCTCCGCACGCCGCGCACTGCTGGCCGCCGGCGGTGAGCCACGCCCAGGCGTGGGCCCCCCGTGCGCACGGATCCAGGTTCGGCTGGGGCGGTGCGTGGATGACGATGGTCACCTTGGTCGGCTCGCCTTGATCGCTCACGCTGGCACCTGGTCGCCGACGATCACGTCGAGGTCGGGCCACGGCGCCTCTGCTACAGGACACATCGTGACCGCGGCGAGCCGCCAGTCGCCGCGCAACTCGTGCATGTCTCCGACGATCACCCATTCACCGCCCTCGGCATCGAGACACGGGACGAGGCCGTCCCAGGCCGGGGTCGTGAACCAGCGAATCGCGGCGAGCCCGTCGGGCATGGCCGCCACCGCGGTGATGACACCGACCTGCTCGGTCCCGTGCAGGATCGGAACAGGCACGTCGACGATCGGCGGAACGGTCACCAGCCGGTTGTCGACCGTCGGGGTGCCGATCCGGGCAACGATCGGGAACTCGACAGGCCAGCAGCCCGCGGGGACGTCACTCATGTTTGGCTCCTTCCAGTACGGCCGCGCGGACGGCGGCCTCTTCGGCCTTGTGTGCTTCGGCGATCGCTTGCCGGTACGGCTCGACGACCGCGAGCCCGGCTGCGGCCAGCGCGGCGCCGATCGACGCACCCACCGACTCGCCGACCTTTCGGGCCACGTCGGCGAGAGCGCTACTCACGCCGGGCACGGCGAGCAGGCCGAGCCCGTGAATCACGCAGTCCTTGCGGCGGATCGTGGCAATCGTCCCGTCAGAGAGTTCGAGACCCTTGCAGCTGCAGATCACAACGGCACCTGCCGAACCATGTAGAGGCCGTCGTCGTCGGACCAGCCGACGCCGTGCCCTCCGAGCAGGGCTGGGACGTCAACGAGGCATAGGCACACGTCCAGCGGCTCGACGGGCATCCCGTCGAGCTCGTCGGCGAGCTCGACGAGAGCGGCGTCGGAGAGGGGTAGGCCGGCGGCTGCGAGCTCCCTGGGGGAGTGCAGCCACCGGCCATCCGGCAGGGCGATCGTTGCGCACATCAGCGGCGACCCTTGCGGCGACGCCGGTTGCGGTCGTCCTTGCCCTTCAAGTTCAGGATCTGGTGCAGCGTGTGCTCGACGGTGACGAGGTCGGCCTGGTTCGCCATCACCTCGTCGATGTCCTTGTACGAGCCGGGATGCTCGTCGACCAGGTCCGCGGCCTCGCCGGCGCCGTTCCACGCCTTGCCGGCCATCGCTTCGATCAACGAGTCGGCCGTGAACGTCGCGAACGCCTTCGCCCGCGACATGCGACGCCCGGCGCCGTGAGAGCACGAGTCGTAGCTGGCCGGGTTGCCGAGACCGGACACGATGTACGAAGCCGCGCCCATCGAGCCGGGGATCACACCACGGTCACCCGTCCGGGCCCGGATCGCTCCCTTGCGGGTCAGCCACACGTTCCGGCCGCGGTGGTGCTCGCGTTCGGTGAAGTTGTGGTGGCAGTTGATGACGTCCTCGATCACGACGCCACGGCCGAGGAAGTCGTCGAATGCTTCGTGCGCGGCCATCAGCATCTGCTCGCGGTTCCGCATCGCGTACCGCTGGGCCCACAGCATGTCGCCGATGTAGTCGGCGAACTCCGGCGTCCCTTCGGCCAGGTAGGCGAGGTCGGGGTCGGGCAGGTCGATGAAGTACGACTTCATCAGGCCCTTCGCCTTGTCGATGTGGACCTCGGCGAGTTCTTTGCCGACGCCGCGGCTACCGGAGTGCAGGACGATCCACACCCGGTCGAGCTCGTCCAAGCACACCTCGACGAAGTGGTTGCCGCCACCGAGCGTGCCCATCTGATGCTGCGCCTTGTCGAACAGGCGATGCGTGAGAGCGACCGACGCGCCGTTGGTCGGCGGGATGGAGCGACCGTCGTCGTGCTGCTGGCCGGCACCGTGCGGGATCCCTTCGCCGATCATGGCGTGCAGCCGATCGAGATCGTCGGGCAGATCGTGCGAGGTGAGGTCGGTGCGCGCGGCGATCATGCCGCAGCCGATGTCGACACCGACCGCAGCCGGCACGATCGCACCCTCGGTCGGGATGACGGAGCCGACGGTGGCACCCATCCCCCAGTGGGCGTCGGGCATCAACGCGACGTGGCCCGCGAGGAACGGCAGCTTCGACGTGTTGACAGCCTGGTCGCGGGCGGAGTCTTCGAGGTCGGGCGCCCACGACAGGAGACGGGGGTTCAGCTGGATTGGCATTTCGGATTCCTTTCAGATGGTGTCGGGGCTTCCCTCCCCGACGTGATGTGCGGAGAGCGGCTAGTTGACGACGGGGCCCCAGTCGTTCCAGGCGGCGGCGAACTCGTTCAGAGCGTCAGCGGCGCTCCCGGCGACGGCGTCGAATCGCTCGAGGGCGAGGTCGAACTCGGCACGTTTGAGCGCGATGCTGTCGAGGCGTTCCTCGAGCTCGGGGTCGATCACCTCGCCGATGACGTAGGTCTCCCAGTCGAAGCGGTCGGAGCCCATCAGTTCGGCTTCCCGGCGGCTGCCGCCTTCTTGGCGGCGGTCTTGCGGGCGGGCTTCTTCTTGACGGACTTCGTCGACGGTGGCTTCGTCGCGGTTCGGCGGGCGGCGCGTTGCGCGGCGACTTGTTTCGCCGGTGTCTTCCACGTGCCGGCGCCGCCTTCGTTCGGCGGGGCCGGGTCCTTGCGGAACTTCGCCTTGTACGCGGCGGCCATGGCTTCGGTGCGGAGACGGCCGGTCTGGCCGGCCCAACGCAGGATCGTCATCCAGTCCCAGGCGTCGGCCCCGTTCACCTGGTAGTCGGCCGGCGGCAGGGCGCGTCGGAACCGCCAGGTCTGCACGGTCTTCGGGGTGACGTCGAGTCGGTGGGCGATTTCGATCGCTCCGACGGGGTCTGCCTTCGCCATGCGGATAACTGTAGCGATGGCGGCGACACGGCCCTGGGAGGCTTTCATCGGGACAGCTGGTCGTACTGGGCTGGGGTTTCCCATCGGTCGTGGACGGCGACGGCGTGCGGTGCGCAGTCGCGGGCGAGGCGGCGCAGGCCCTCGAGGTCGAGGTCGGGGCCGCGGCCGTAGTTCCGGTCGAACATCGCGGTGGCGGTCATGTCGGCGACGATGTCGCGCCACGAGCCGTGCGTCGCGGCGTAATTGCCGCCGGCCATCGGGCCGATCGTCTTGCCGTCCGGCCCGGATTCAGCGGGCTTCCATCCGCCGTTGCCGTCGCGGACGGCGTCGACGAGGATCGGGGCACCGTAGGCGCCGGGGACGAGCATCATTGCCGGCGAATCCGGCGACGGGTCGAACGGGCCGGGCACGTTGACGACGACACAGCGGACGTGCCGGCCTGACGTGCCGCCGTTGGTGCAGTCGCCGATGTCGGCGGCACGCAGGAATCCGATGAGCGCGCCCATCACCGCACTGCCTTCGCCGGGAAGACGGGCTGTTCGGCGTCGAGCGGCCAGTGGTAGTCCATCGCGCCGAACGGGACCGCACCCGCGTCTCGAACCTGCTGGTAGGTCCAGTCGAGCGTGAACGGCTTCCAGCGCCACGGCTGCCAATAGGACGCCCACACCAACGCGGGCGCTGGGGTGCCTTCGGGCACCGGGTCTTTGCGGACGGGGCCGCGTTCGAACAGGTGCTGGCAGTTCGGTGAGAACCGTGCTTCGAAGACGTACGTGTCGCCCATCCGGTTGCCATACGGGTCGGTGTCGGTGCGGACGAACGTGCCGCCGGCCAAGACGGCGATGATGTCGGTGTCGTCGAGTTCGATCTCCCGGTACAGCGACGCGAACGCCTGGCTGGCGCCGACGTAGGTGCTCGACGGGAAATGGGCGGTGCGGATGAACGCCCGGGTGCCGGGCGCGTGCCAGTAGAGGCTGGTGGTCATCGGGTTCCTTTCGGTGTGCTGTCGGCTTCCCTTCCGGCAGCGGTGGTTGGTGGTTGGTTCAGGCGACCTGGGAGTAGCCGTCGATCTTGATGCTTCCTCCACGGCTGCGGTAGCAGCTGATCCAGACGCCGTTGTGGTCGATGTCGCCGTTGTCGGCGAGTTCCTCGATGTCGCCTCGCTCGCGGGCGTGGCTGATCTTCGAGCACACCCAGTCGAGGGCGTCGGCGGCGTTGTCGAAGATGCGGGCGAGCGTCATACCCGGTCGGTCGCGCAACTCTGGCGGTGCCGGGTAGACGGTGGCTCGATAGGTGTTGTTCACAACACCTACTGTAGTCTGAAGGGCTACAGTAGTCAAGGTGTGCGGCGAGATTTAGCCTGCCTGCTCCGGCTCGGCGTCACGATCTGGTGCCTCCACCGGACACGGCATCGGCTGACCCGCAGCCACCCACGCATCACGATCCCGGATCGTCGCCTCGTCCCGCTCCAACGCCTGCTCGGTGTTCGAGTTCGACTCGACCAACCCAGTGGTGTCGACGGCGTCGAGATCGCCCGACTCGAGCACGACCAGCAGAGCATCGTTGAAGGCGACGTCCGATTCAGCCGACGCGCGCCGACTTCCGAACGACGCCTCCGTGATCCGCTGCGACCAGAGCCGGTTGCATTCGTCGATCGCTTCCTGCTCGCGTTGCGCGTCGGTCCGTGACAGCGTCGCGAACGCGAGAGTCGTGATCGACACAGCGAACAGCACCATCGCGAGGCCGAGCAGGTACATCGGGCCTTTCAACGTCACCCACCACGGGTGCTTCACCACGACGATCGGGATCTCGCCGGTGATCAGCCGATCCTCGGCGGCCTCGTCCAGCACTCGGTACGCCTGGTCGACTCGAGCTTCCCGGTCCTTGTCCATCACTGGCCTCCTACCTTCCACGAAGCGTCACGAGTTCCCGTTCGAGGTCTCGCTTCTCGCGTTCCAGCGTCTCGTTGCGTGCCATGCACGCGCGGTGGTTCCTATTGCATTCGTCCTGGGCGCTGCGCACCTGGCGAAGCTCAGCCCGTAGCGCTTCGATCTCGCGGGCGTGCTCGGCGCGGGTCTCGGCGAGCTCACGTTTCTGGAACTCGATCGTCTCTCGGAGCACGCCTTGGGCGACTTCGACGTTGGACGCCTTCTCCTGCGCGGCCGCGGCGGCGCGTGTGGCGTCGGCTTCACGTTCCTTCGCGTCGGACGACCGCTTCGCTTGGTACACGACCCCAGCCGCCGAGCACAGGGCGACCAGAACGCCGGTGATCGAACTGATGATGGCAATGGTCACTCCGGCGTCGGCGAACATCACCGCGACCCTGTCGTGGCTGGCGACGCAACGTACACGGCTTACACATTACGATGCGTGGCGAGTATTCGACGGGACTGCGGCCCAGGCGGTGCCAGATGCCACCGCCGGCGAACACGATCACCGAGAGCGTGCTCCAGGCGAGCAGCAGCCGGACGGCGATCATCGCCGCACCGACACGACGGCGTTCGCTCGCACGACGGTGACGAGGCCCCAACGGTTGGTGCCGGCCACCCACCGGCCCCCGTCGGCGCAACGGCCGTGACGCCGGTACCGAATCGTGGTCAGACGGTCGAACAGCCCGTGGACTACGAGCTCGGTGCCCGGCTTGAGAGACTCGATCGGGATCGTCGACGGCTCCGGGTCGCCGGTGCACTGGCGGAGCCAGACAGCCAGCGTCACGACAGCACCGGCCTCGGAAACCCGTGCACTCTGGTCGGGTCGGGGTCGGGAGCGTCACCGGCCGTGGCGAACGAGTGGGCGAGCTCGCACGACGCAGCGCGCTCGGCGCTGGCCTCGCGCCAGGCCCGGCACGCTTCGTGCTCTCCGTACAGGTCGATCATCTCGTCGAGCTCGGCAACGATCCGATCCAGCGGGCAGTCGATGCGACGGCGTGCGGAGTCGAGAGCGGGGTCGAGAGTCATGACGCCTTCGCCTTGTCGAGCGAGCCGGAGTCGAGCGCGTGGGCGAGCGCGTTGCGGCCACCCGGGGTGATCATGTACACGCCGGCCGGCGTCCCCGACGGGGCGGGGCGGCGACGTTGCTTGCCGTGCTCGTCGAGCCGCGGGACGACGTAGCCCATGTCGGCGAGCTCCTTGCGGCGCTTGCCGATCGACGTCTGCTTGACGCGCGTGGCGGCTTCGAGTTCGAAGTCGGTGAGGCCGCCTTCGCCGGCGTCGGCGAGGGCTTGCAGGGCCAGGAGGCGGTGGGTGCCGGCCCGGGGCGCGGCGAAGTGGGCGGCTTCCTCAGAGGTCGCGGGGTCGTCGACTCGGACCGACGAGTACAGGTCGAGTTCGGGCTGATCGAGGCTGACGGTGGACATCGGGTTCCTTTCGGTGCCGGGCTTCCCTTCCCGGCATGTGTCTCGGACATTATCAAGGCCGCGTCCTCGCGGCGGATGGTTGGCCGTCCGGGCGGCGGCGGGACCGCCCGGACGGCTGGTGGGTTCCTTTCGACGTCGGCGCTTCCCTCGCCGGCGATCAGGGGCGATCAGGCGGTGAGGCGCTGGTTGATGGCGTCGACGATGCCTCGTTTCTGTGCCAGCTTCCGGCGGTAGGTGTCGAGCACGTGGCTTTCGACCCCGGCGCCTTCCTGGCTGGCGATCGTGTCGGTCAATGTGGCGACGTCGAAGCTGCGTCGCTGCAACGTGATGTCGAGCAGGTGCGCTGGCGTCTTGAGGCCGATGTCGATGCCGTGCTGGTAGTCCTCCGAGTGGTTGGTGGGGTTGATCACCCTTAATACTGTAGCAGAGACGGCTACGGTAGTCAATGTTTGCGGCGAGTAGTGCCAGGAGGGATACCGGCCGGGCAACGGCATCTCCCGGGTCGAGTAGTGTTCGCCGATCCCGGAAACAAGGAGGTCCAGGGGTGGACAGAGAACAGCAAGGGGTCGTGATCCGAGCTCTTGAAGAGTCGGGCATGTTTGAGGACCTGACAGACGACGCTCGAGATCAGCTGTACGAGAGAATCGCCTCCGCTCCTTCGGTGAAGCACGCAATCGGCCGCGACCAGACGCGTCCGAAGTCACGTGACGAGGAACTCGAACTGGCTGAAACGGTGGCGGCGGCGAGCATCGATCGGCTGGAACGGGTCATCGCCGAAATAGGACTGACGCGAGCGACGCGCCCGTTGGGCGACGACGTTCTCAGCATCGCGTTCGGCAAGATCTGCCCGCTCTGGCCGTTCTGCTGATGACCGCGCCGACCGATCGGGAGAAGCTGGCGTTCACCTTCGCCTCTGACTCCTGCAAGCAGGTTCTCACCCTGTCGACGACGATCCTGTCGTTCACCATCGCCTTCCGCAAGGACATCGCCGGCGACACGTTCCCATTCGACGAACTCTTCCTATGGATCTCGTGGCTACTACTTGCGCTAGCGATCCTGGCCGGTGTGGCTGCGTATCTATCGCTCACCGGAGTCGTCGGCAAAGCTGATGAGGCACTCGACATTTATTCGGGTTCGGTCACAGGCAAGGCAGGCATTCAGATGGGGGCCTTCGCCCTCGGGCTCGTCAGCCTCGCCGTGTTCGGAGTCCTCGCACTGACGGGGCCATCGCCGGCGGCCGATGACCCGACCGGTAGCTGCACGATCGAAGCACCGGCGACCGGCACCTGCACCCTGCCATAGCGCGCGTCAGCCGACCTCGACACCCAAATCCAGCGGCTCGTCGGCCGGCAGGAACGCTGGCTGCCGGAACGGGACGAACCGCTGATCGCCCGGCACATACAACGGATGCCTGGGCAGACCAGACGACGTCAACCCCAAACAGTGCGGCGTGACGTCCAGCTGTGCGGCGATCGCCTCGACATCGGTCGGCGCGAGCCGCAGGCGCTTCTTGGCGGTCAGGGTCGCCAGCCACGCACCCCACGCGAACACGACGAGATCGGCGCGTTGCATCGCGTCGGCGACATACCGCTCGTTGGCCGGCCCGACCGGATCATCCAGGGACAGCAGCCGCTCGGGTTTCGTCGCTCGGGCGGCGAACAGGTTCACCACCTCCAGACGCGCGAAGCCGTGCACCTGCGCGAACGTCTTGCAGCGTCGGATCGTCGGGTCGTCGTTCGCCGTGTCCGCCGTGCTCGGGTTCAGCATGACGTACAGCACCGTGCCGTCACCGGTCAGCCAGTCCCGCGTCAGCAGGTACCGGTAGTCGCCGGGCTCGTTCACGCGATCCGCCTCACCTGGCCGCCCAGCCGAGCGGCCTCGCGGTGGGCGTCGCCGATGGTGGCGTACGGGCCGTGTGACTCCTGGTCGGGGGTGACGACGAACAGCTTGCCGGACTCGTCGACCGTGACGCCGGCGAGCGGGGTCGCGTCACTGAGCTTGCGGACCGATTCCTCGAGGGCGTCGAGCCGTTCGATGAGGGCGTCGAACTCGTCGGCGGGCATCTCCACGACCTCCAGCCCGTCGTCGGCCTCGTCAGTCCCGTCACCTGCCGGGACGTACAGCATCCCGTGCTGCAGGCGGGATTGGGCGAGCGCACCCAAGGTGACGTTGATGCGGGCCTCGAGGTCGGCGACGTAGGCGACGAGCCCCTTGACGGTCGGGTTGGCCGGTATCTCCACCGTGGACGGAGGCAAGACGTCGGGGGAGACATGCTCGATCGACTCCAGCTGCTCGACGGCGGCGTGCTCGAAGATCGGGTCGGTCGGGGTTGCTTCGTTGCTGAGATCGCTCATGGCGTCTCTCCTTTCTGGACGGTGGCGGGCTGCCACAGCTGGCACGCCAGGAACGACTCACGCACCTGGCCGGGCGGGGTCTGGAATGACCGGTTGTGAGCGCACGGGTCGCCGAGGCGGCGACCTGGCTGCCAGAACCGGCAGGTCTGGCAGACGTGGTCGTAGTCGAACTCGACGTCGGTCACCGGGTGCCGACGGTGGTACTTCGACGAGGCGGTAGAGTCAGCTTCGAGCCATTGCGCTGCATGTTCCGGCGGGACAGCAGGGCCCGCTGACCCTGCGTGTTGCGGACAAGCAGAGCCAGTACTCGGCGGGCCCTCCTGCGGGAAAACCGCGCTCATCTTCGGACCGTCACGACTGTGGGGCGCGGGTGACGCGAGCGGGGGGAGTGCAGCGGACAGCGGTCGTCGTCGCCCGGCCCGAGGCCTTGGTCGCCGTCCTGCGGGCAGAGGCAGTGGCCGTGGACCGGGCACCACATCGCCGTCAACCCCGTGCACCGGCGTCTCACGACTGGGCCCATTCGCCGCACCAGCCGGACGACTCGACATCGGGCTGACCGGCGGCTGGTTCGCCGTCGAGCGCGAACACGGTCGGCGGATACCGGCGGCACACCAGGGCGACGTCGCCGTCGTCATGCACGGTCGGCTGAGCGAACCGGCAGTTGCCGCACCCCTCCATCACGCCGGCACCCACTCAGCCCGTGTGACGAAGCCGTGCGTCCCGCAGTCGTCGCAGAGGATCGACGGCGTGATCGTCAACGGGACGACGTGCACAATCCGGTGCCCGCCGCCCGCCACCTGCAGCGCTGGCGCGGCGCGCAGAATGCCACGGTCGCCGCGATCGCAGACGTGGGAGAACAGCCAGCGGCCATCGGCCATCCCGACGACGGCGCGCTCGGCGTCCAGGTCGATGCGGGTCGCGACGAGTTGAGTCGGGGTCAGGTCGACCATCGAGCCGTCGTCGCGGCGCAACACCCGATCCTCGGTCATGCCGAATCTCCGACCAGGGCACGCAGCGCGTGCGCCGCGGCGTCGGGGTGGTCGAGGCTGCGGCGCAACGCCTCCACCACCTCGGCCGGCGGCAGGCCGACGAGCTCACCGACCTCCCGCGGCGGCGGAACAGCCGGGAACGCCAGATGCCAGAGACCGTGCGCCTGGTCGATCGACGTCAACCCGAGCCGCAGTTCCATGTCGACTCGGCCCGCCCGCAACGCCCGCTCGTCGAGCTTCTCACGGTGGTTCGTCGTCATCACCGTGATCAGGCCATGAGGCGTGAACACGCCGTCCAACGCGTTGAGTAGACCGGCCAGCGACGCCCGCTTGCCGTCGCCATCGGTGCCTTCGGTAGCCGTTGCGGCGACGTCGATGTCCTCGAGCAACAGCATCGAGCGGGGCGGGACACCGGCGACCAGGTCGAGCAGGTTCACGTCGCTGCTCATGTCGGACAACGGCAGATAGAACAGCGGCAACGCGAAGTGCGCGGCAATCGCCTTCACCATCGACGTCTTGCCGGTCCCAGGCGGCCCGTACAGCAGGTAGCCGCGGTGGAACGGGACACCGAGCCGGGCGTAGTCGGCCTCCGAGGCGAGGAACCGGTCGAGGTCGCCGATCAGCTGCTCCTTCTGGTCGCCGTCCAAGATGACGGTGTCGAGGTCGCGTTGCGGCACGTCACCCCGGTGCTCCCAGCCACCCCAACGTCCGGCCATCCGCAACGCCGGCCGCTGCGCCCGGGCCGTCGCGACGATCGACGTCAGCCAGTCGTGCAGGGCGTCACGGGCGGCGATCGACGACGACGTGAACCGGACCTGGCGGCGCCGCAGCGTGTAGCCCTCGCCGCGCTGCTGCGTCTCCGCGTCCGTCAACGCCACCTCGATACGGTGCCCGCCGATCGAGAGGACCGACTGGCGGGCGCCGTCATACACCCAGCGGACCGTGCGATCGCTGCCGCTGCTCGACGGGTGGTCGGCCACGGCGCCACCACGGCCGGTCACCATCTCCACAGCACGCTGACCGACGGTCGGGAGCCGATCCAACACCGCGGTGAGCACGAGGTGGTAGGCGTCGTCGGTCGAGTCGATCGACGAGACGTACTCGGAACGGGACTGCCAGCGGCGATGGACGTCCTTGACGAGCTCCTGGACGGCACGAGCGGTCGAGATTGCGGCGGACACCTTCCCGATCACGGGCAGGGCGGTCTGGCTGGACGAGGTGACGGCGGACGGATGGCTCAACGGGGTCTCCAGGGTTCGGCGGGGGAGAGGCGGCCGCAGCGGAGCGGCGAAACGGCGGTCAGCCGCGGGCAGCGCACAGGACGCCGTAGGCGATCTGCAGGCGTTTGAAGTCGTTCTCGTCGCCGCCGACGTCGGGGTGCAGCTTGCGGGCCGCGCGCCGGTACAGGTGGGCGAGGTCACGCAGGACGTGCGAGAGCGTGAACGGCGTCGGCAGGTCAGCGACACGGGCGACAAACAGGGCGGCCTCGTCGACGGACATGTCGGTCGACGGTGACGTCGACGGACCCGACCCCAGCTGCGCGAAGCCGGTGTACTGCTCGCCTCGGCGAGTGACGCCGTACCGGTCGACGGTGCGGAGTGCTTCGAGGGCGAGCGCGATCGCGCGGACGTTGTGCTTCCAGGCTTGGCCGCCGCCGGGGGAGTCGAAGCGGTCGCAGGCGTAGCGGAGCGGCCCGTACTTCGATTCGAACGAGACGACGGCGCCGTGGTAGCCGACGCGGACGTCGGCGCGCAGGCCGCCGTCGAGGCGGACGCCTCGGTCGGGGACGTCCAGCTGGACGATGACGAGAGGCTCGGCGCTGCCGGCCTGCAGGTACCAGACTTCGCGGTCGAGCAGGTCGACGGTCTTCGACCACGATGCTTCGAAGCGGGAGCGTTGCGGCGACGGGTCGACGGGGTCGGTCCAGCCGCCGTCGAGCGGCCGGTAGATGAGCTTCACCGGCCGGCCCGGCCGTGATCAGATGCGGCGTACAGCTTGCGGGCCCAGTCGATCGTCGCTCGGGTCTCGTCGTACAGCAGCTCGACCGTCGTCGAGTCGCCCGGGGTGAGGACGAACAGGGCGCCGTGCCGGGTCCACACGCCGACCATCGGGCCTTGCGGGTTGTCGACCTCGAGCCGGATGGCAATGACCGACAGAGCGTCGACCTGGGTCGGGATGGCGCCGGGCAGGTCGATCAGCAGGCTGTCGTTGCTGGGGTTCGAGACCATGACGCCAAAAGCATCATCATGACTATCGGACATGTCTACGACGGTACGACGTCGGGGTGACAGGACGGTTGGACGGCACGCACTGCGCAGAGCGCCTGCGTGGCCTCGTAGTCTCCGGGCGGTGAGCGAGGGGCGGGAATGGACGAACACTTTGATGCAGGTCGTCCTCGCGGGCGTCGCCTTGGCGTCGATCGTCTTGAATGTCATTCAGTTCATGGACGCCCGCGCTGCCGAACCAGAACCCGAACTCATCGCACGCGACGAAACCGATGGGCGCACCTTGGTCGTGTTCAATGTCGGCGACGAGGATGCTCGCGGCTGCCTGGTGGAAGGGCCCGACGAGGCTGGCGCGCGTCGTCGGTTCGGCGACCCGGCGTCGGTCCCTGCCGGCGGTTCGGCCGTGTTCAGTCTTCCGGAGCCGTACCAGTCCCTTGCGGAGCTTCTCGGCGCCGACCCCCCACTCTTCGCTGGGTTCCTCGACTTTCGCCTCGTCTGTGCGAACAGCGACCCAACGGAACCGGTTGGCTTCCGTTACAACGAAGAGGGCTATCTGGAGCCGGTCATGGCGCTCGAACTCCCGGTCACGACAACTTCTGCAGCACCATGAGCGTCGAGTAGTTGCGGGCGGCGTGCTCCTGACGTGACGGCACCCTGCCGTCCTCACACATCAGACAGCCGCTGCCGTGGCAGTCACCGTGCTTCCGGGTCCGTGGCGGCTGCTCCCTGTAGCCCTCGAGCATCAACGAGTCGACCTTCACCAGCCCGAGCGTCTCGGCGTGTCGGGTGAAGATGTCGGTCTGCCACCAGATCTGCTGGTTGCACACCTGGTCTTGGCACTTGAACAGCAGGATGCCGCCCACCCACTCGTGACGGCCACGATCAACCCGCACCCGGGCGGCGGGGGCGAGCACCCGGTGCGCTTCGGTCATCATGTCGGCCAACAGACCGTGGCGGCCCGCGACCGAGTTGTACCGGTCCACGCCGTAGTCCACATCGGACGCGGACGGTCCTTCGCCGGTCGACGTGCCGTTCAGCTTGTACGGGCCATCCACGACGACGGCGTCGAACCAGCCGTCACGCCACGGCAACCGCCGCGCATCGATGCTGCGGCCGACCGGCGAACACTCGGTCACCAGATCCGAGCCGTACAACTCGTCCGGCTGCCAACGGGACCAGAACCGGCCGTTCCGCCACGTCGGCTCCAACACCCGGAACTCGCGGCGCAGATAGCCGAGCTCGGCGCATTGCTCCACCAGTTCGGCGTTCGTGTTCGCCTTCGCAATGGCGTAGACGGTCATCGCGCGGCCACCTGCAACGCCAGGCCGGCCAGATAGTCGTCGACCGGGATCTCTTCGAGGGCTGCCATCCACGGCATCCATGCCAACGCCAACCCGGCCAGGAACACGACAGCGTCTCTCATGTCGGCCGGGTCGAGCTCGTCGAGCAGCTGTGCTGACACCTCCAGGCGTCCGCCCGCCAACCCTTCGGTCAGCAGGGCGATCGCCGCCCGGTCGCCAGGTCCATACGTCTCGTCAGGCACGCACATCATCATGCCTGACCGCCATGACTCGGCCCCCCGGGATCGCGCCGATCAAACCGGGTCGTCCAGGCGGCAGGCGTGAGCGTGGGCGAGCATCGCCCGGCCCGCGTCAGTAGCGGTCGGAGCGTGGATGACGTGGCCGCAGACGCAGCGGACGGCGTGCTGGCGGCCGTAGGCGATCCACTGGTAGGCGGGCTGGTGGCGGCACGGCTGGCGGCAGGCGGCCTCGTGGCGGTCACGGTCGAGCTCGGTCGCCCAGCGGCGTCCGCAGCGTGAGCATTGGTGCGGCAGGCGGGATCGTTCCAAGTCGACGGCCAGCTGATGGTCGAACTCGGCGTCGCGGCGCCGCCGGTACATGCGGCGGGCCTGATCGAGCGCCTGCTCGGGGTCGTTGGTGTGTTGCCAGGCGATCAGCAGGTCATGGACCAGCGCGGAGGCTTCGGCAAGGTCACCTGGTGTCCACGGGGCGGCACGGCCGGTCTCTGTCGACGGGGCGGTCGGGTCGGGACGGTCCGTTGCGTTGCGGACATGGTCGAACGGGACGACATCACCCTGCCGGTCACACACCCACAGCGATGGCGGATCGCCGATGTTCACACCGATGACGAACGCGACGTGCGGGCCGTCATCGGCGATCATCACCTGGCCGGCGAGACGTTCCAACGCTTCGGCGACCGAACGATGCGGGATCCGGGTCATGTCATCTGCTCGGCGTAACGGCCGAGCTCGTGCATCACCTCGTCGACCGGGATGCCTTCACGTGCTGCCTTGTCGTCGATGTGTGCGGCGCACAGACCGGTGAGGAACGCGATCGTCGAGATCAGGACGTCGCGCGGCTGGTTCATCATTAGGCCGGCGGCCGCGGTTTGGCCCGCTTCGTCGGGCAGGTTCGACCCCGTGATCGCCAGCACCCCGATCTGCGCACCCACCCGGCCGACATCGGGGGTGACGGTCTGCTCGAGCAGCGCCGCCGCGGCCAGGCGGAGTGCGCCGTCACTGCGACGATGCGTCACCGCCCCCGCGGCGTGGCTGATGCTGTTCGCCCAGTGGTACTCCCACACACCGTCCAGATCGGCTGGCTCACCGGTCGGGTAGCCGACGTTCTCCACCGTGACGTCGGCCAACACCGTGCCGTTCACGTCGACCTGCACACGAAGCGTCATACCCTCGACAATGAGGCCGAGGGGTGACACGCGAGTTCAGGTCAGTGGGGCTGTGAGAGTGATGTCTACGGCTGCGTCGTCAGCGATGTCGTCGAACGCCGGCATGACGCCGAGCCGGTCGTCGTCCTCCCAGTCCCTGATGGTCTCATAGCGGGCCCGAAGGTAGCTGCGGAAGCCGCCTGGGGTGCGAGATGCCGCGGTGACGTCGGCAATCGGGTAGCCGTCGCGGAATTGGCAGGGGTGGTCGGCGAGCCAGATCGTGACCAGCTGGCCGTCCACAGCGGCTTCGACAATCCGTTGTCCGATCTCGTCCGCCGAGCGGAGCGGTCCGGACACAGAGTGCCAGCGCTTGCCGATCGATTGGACGGTGACGGTGGAGTCGCTCATGGGCCAGGACTCTACGGATTGGGTGTCACAGCGCTGAGCCGGCGTCCGCCCCATCGCGCGGCGACGAACCAGTGCTCATCCGACATCACGGTCTGCAATGCTGCCGGCGTGATGACCGAGTCGAACCCGGAGTTTTGGGCAACCGCCGCTGCCATCTCGGCCGTCTTCCTGGCGGTCTCACTTCTGCTCATTCAGCGCGCCGCGAAGACTCCCAACGACAGGCCAGGCATCGTTCGGGGGCTGGCCTTCGCCTACCTCACTGTCGGTCCGGCGGCGGTCATCGTGCAATCGATGGTGGCACTCGCTGATCGAGATCCGGCCCCCTCGCACAACTGGACAGCCATCGGTACGGCGGGTCTGCTACTAGCTGCGGCGATCGCCGCATTCGTTCTTCATGACGAGATCCACTGAACTCGATCAGGCGATGTGGTCGAACTCGTAGTCGGCCGACGCCGGCGTCCGACCCGTCCAATCCGGCACAACCTTCGACCGCAGCGTGTACACAGCGTTCAACCCGAGATCCGACGGCACCACGAGCTCCAACGGCGCCTCAGCGATCTCGATCGTGGCGATCGGGTCACACTCCCGGACGTGATCGGCCCACAGCCGCGCGACGATCATGGTCGGTCACCGGTTCACGGCGCCGTTCACGTCGGCCTGGACACGAAGCTTCATGCCATCGACTTTGCGACGGCGGGGTGACAGAGCTCAGCTGTTGCCGTCTGGTGCCTCAGGCCCGAATGCGTAGTCGTGCTCCCGAACCCCGGCCGATGCGTCGCCACGAGCGAACGGCGCCCACCACCACGTTCCGGTCAGCTTCCCGAACAGGGGACGTTGATCGTCGTAGGTCTTGAAGTGACCTTTGACGATCTCCAACGGAGCCGGCGCGCCGCCCGATCGGCGAGACGACCCGCTACGGGCATCGTGCGGCAGCAGCACCCGGTTGTAGCTGTGCAAGGGCTGCCCGGTCTTGCGCCGCCAGTTCCGAGACAGGCCAGCTGACGGCTCCACCGGTTCGATCTCAATGTTCTTGGCGTTTGCCGCCATCAGGAACCAGCCCGCAAGATGTGCGATGCCGATCAGATCTCTGATCATCGTCTTCGCTCTATCGGGGTCGGCAGCGAGGTCGCGTTCAAAGTCGGGATCGAGAAACCGGATGTTGTAGTCCACAACGTCGCCGTTCTCAGTGACATCAATGTCGATGCCGTCCGCCCACGCCAGCACTTGGTCAGACTTCCGTCGGGCTGACATGCCCCGCATCACGATCGTTCGCGTCGCGCCATTCGGTGGCGGGCCGCCGTGCACGACGTCCGCATCGACCTCGAAGGCGGTGACCCCCAGCTCGATCCCCTGATTGTTGCGCCACTCAACGAATGCGAGCGGCCAGGGCACGCGTACGCCCGACAGAGCCGAGAAGTCAGTGTCGTCGGGGGCGTACGGGAGAAGGTCATCGCAGACCAACGGTGTCGCCCACTGCAAGCCTTCCTGTAGTTCGGTGAAGAGGTTGCGGTTGTTGCCACTCGGTGGCCGGTATGCCAAGGCCTTGTCGAAGAGTCGAGCCATCAGCACACATTCTGCTCGACCGGAGTCGCCAGGTTGGCGAGCTCGAGCAGGACGTCGGCGTGGCAGGGCTGGTCGAACGGACACCAGCACGCGAGGTCGTGGCCGGCCAGCTGGGCGACGTCGTCGACGGTGAAGCGGGCCAAGTGGCCGCCACCGGACGGGAAGGCCATCAGCATCGCGGGCGTGGGTGCGGTCAGCGTCAGGCGGAACAGTTCGACCGCCTCGGCCGCGGTGGCGTAGCGGACATAGGTCTCGACGATGTCGTCCGCAGCGAACCACATGTCGTGCCGGTTCCCGTCCGCGCTGATCCGGCCCTCGTAGTCCCATGCCCGCCCGAACCGTTCGAGGTGACGGGGCCCATAGCGGACGAGGCCGTGCGGGGTGCCGAGACGGAACGGGTTGCCCCACCTCGACGGCCGCGCGACGACCACGGCGCCGTCGGGCTTTCGCCAGCCCTTCGTTCGACGCAGACGGATCCGGCGCGGCCGGTCGACCGGGGTCGTGCCGTCGTAGCCGCACGTCTTGCAGTAGTGCATGTGCGGCCGCTCGCTGGTGCACTCCCGGGAGCACCACACATCGCTCGACCGGCAGTGAGGGCAACGCATCTCACCCATCGTCGCCATCCCCTCGGTCTGCGAGCGCAGCGGCCAGCACGCTGTTCTCCGCTCGGAGGCGCAGCACCTCCGCGTTCGTGTTCGCCGCCTTCGAGCGTCCCACCGGGCCCGGCCGGCCCGCAGCATCGAACACGGCCTCCCACTCGGCAAGCACCACGAGCGCGCTGCGCTTCCAGTCACGCAACGCCTCCAACTCGCCGGGCATCACGCCACCGCCAGCGTGTCGAGATCGAGACGCCACCAGCCCTGCCGGCCCGCCACCGTCGGGTATCGGGCGAGCCGGCCTGCGCCCTCGCAGACAGAACACGGCATCCACGCCTGCAGATGGCCGTGTAGGCCCCGCGGCGCCTCGGGCCGATCGTCCGGCACCCGTCCAGAGTCCATGCATCGCGGGCACCGTTCGAGCACCGACTTGGCGTCCTCGAGGATCCACGCCCACCTGCCCGGCTCGTACCAGCCGAACGGGTACTCGTGGCCGATCGGTTCACACTCGACCAGATCGGCGGACTGGCCCACGCCGTCGAACTTCCAACGCAGCAGCGTCACACCGTCGCCGTCCTCGGCGATCGACACATGCTCCGGCGTCGACCGTTGGCCGGGACGGACCATCGGGACCGCGCCGACGATGCGAGCCGTGCCGACCAGGGCGCTGTACGGCGCCCAATAGCCGTGCGTGTTCCCCGACGTCCACGCTCCGGGTTCGAACGCAGTCTCGACCTCGTCGTCACGGACCGCGAGCATCAGGCCATCACGGGTGTCCTCAGTCGAGAAGTGGATCGGCAGGTCCCCGACCGCGTTGTTCAACTGGTCGAGCTCGCGTTCGCGGGCGTGGCGAGCGGTGGCGTGGATGCCGATCCAGTCGCCAGGCTTCGGCGCCGCGCCGGGGAACGTCCGGTAGCCGGGCGTCTTCCACGGGGGCATCGGGCGGGTCTCGATCTCCTTGAACGGGTCTCCGGTTGCCGGGTTGTCGAGGACCAGCAGCGTGGCGTATGGCTGCCAGAGGCTAAGGCAGGTCAGTTGGGTCATAGAAGGCTTCCTTGTGCGTCTGGTGGCGGCGCTGGCCGACAGTCCTGGTGGAGTGGGAGGCCCGAACCGGTGTGGCCGTACACCGGGCCGCCGCACACGTCGCACGGTGATGGTGGCGCGGGCAGGTCGCCGTCGATCCAGTGGCCTCCGCGGCGGCCGTAGAACACGTCGCGGGCCTTGCCGCTCACAGCGTCGGCCACTTCCACGTCTGGCCGTCCACGTTCACTCGGTCACCGCCTCAGCGGGCCACGGCGGCCGCGCCACCACGGCAGCGAGCGCGGCGTGAGCGTCGTGTTCGATGCCCATCTGCACCGGGTCGGTCTCGCCATCGAGAGCGTGGAGCACCATGCACAACGGATGGGCACACAGCCGACTGCTGTTCGAAGCGTTCAGCGCCTCGCGCCAGTGGTCGGCGACGAACCGGGTGACGGCGATCGTTCTCGCCGCCGTCGCGGCTTGGGCGAGCAGATTGGCGACGTCGCCACGAAGCTTGTCGAGCTCGGCGAGCGCGTCACGGCACTGCTCCGGGATCGCCGGATTCACGTGGCGCTTGTTGTCGGCGATCGACGCCAGGTTCGGGTAGTCCTCAGCCGCCGACATCGGCCGACTCCTTCGCCTTGGCGTCGACGGGTTCGCCGTAGTCGGGGAACGCCGTCGACCAGAACGCGCGGCGGCCGTCCTCCGGTTTGATCAGGAACGCCACGCCGGGGAAATCGCCACGCTCCGTGCGGATCGAGCAGCCATCCCACCGGACCCCGTCGATCCGACCCGTCGCGTTGTGCGCCTTGCGGCTCGACTCGATCGTCACGGTCCGACCGATGAACGACTTCACGTAGTCAGACGGAACCGGGGCGTCACCCATTGTCGGACTCCACGACGACAGGCGGCGTGTTGCGTGCGGCCTCCAAGATGGGCAGCCCCGCCTCGGTCGGCACGTAGATGATCTCGTTCTCCGTCGTGGCCAGCACCTCGTAGAACCGCCACGTCAGATACTCCGGCGTCAACGTCTCAGAGATGATGCGCTGCGACTCGGCGATCGACTCGGCCTCGATGATGCGCGCCTCGGCCTCGGCCTCCGCCGCGGTGACGCGCTTCTGAGCGGCGTACACCTCCGCCTGGCTGATGGCTTCCTGCTCGGCGATCACCGACTGCTTCTCGGTGTTGCTGCGGTACAGGTTCAGCTTCGGCGACACGACCTTCCAGCCGACGATCACCAAGACGATCGCGACGATCACGGTCGCCACTGCCTTGCCGATCGCGCGGGCGACGTTCGCCTGGCCCTCGGGCGTGTCGACGTCGAAATTGCGGGTACGGGTCATCGTGGATCCTTTCGTCATGCACCGGGCTTCCCTCCCGGTGTCGTGGGCGTCGGGGCCTCGGACCCCGATGGCTGCCAGCCGCCCGCCAGCGCTACCTCGGGCTCAGAGGTCGATGTCCCAGCAGATCGGCGGCGACGCCTGATAGCTGCCGCCCGCGGTGGCGCACTCGGCAGCGGTCAGCCCCGTGATGTGGAGCCGTTGCGGCGGAGTCACCGTGCACGGCGCCGGCGCGCCCGACCGGTACCAAGCGGCCGTGAAATACACGGAACCACCCGGAGCGGAGCCGTTGCTGTCAGCGCACGGCGCGAGAGCCGACGCCGAACCGCCGCCGGCGGCGTTGACAGCAACGAACGACCCGACAGCGAGCGCTGCCAGGGCGGTGGACTTCATGAGGTTGTTCATGCCGCTGATTGTGAACGCCGGGGGTGACAACCTCGCCGCTATGTGTCGAGCCGGTCGGCCAGCCGAGCCAGAGCCTCGTCGACGATTGCCCGCCCATCCTCGGTCAACTCGACCGTCGTGCCGGCGACAAGAACGAGGCCCGCGTCGACAAGCGGCGCGACATGCCGGGTCACGGGTGATGACAGCGTCGCCGTCTTCCACATCTGGAACGAGCCGTCGGCCGCGGCGGTCACCTTGCCGGCATGAATCGCCGCCAACATCTCGCCAGACCTGCTCACCGAACCCACCGTACCGACAGGGTGTCACACAGTTCGCCGACGTCACGCCGCGACGTCCTCGTCGATCGGGATCGACCACCACTCGGGCCAGATCGACGCCGGATGCATCCCCAACCGCACCGCGATGTCATCCGCGTCGTCGACCGTCAAGCCTTTCGCCCTCCACCGGGCGAACTTCTGCGGGTGCACGTCCAACGCCTCGCAGAACACCGTGGCCGGCGTGAGCTCCTGCCAGCCCTGCCCCTCTCGGCACACGCCGCGGTAGCGGACGTCGACGATCCGGGCCAGCGGTTCGAACGGCAGCCGGAACAGCGGTGCCGGGCCGCGTCGGGCGGTCACTGGCCGGGCCCGTGGATCGGGCACGGCGACGTCTGGCCGAACCGGGCCGCGGCGTGCTCGTAGCTGCAGCCGCGGCATTCGCCGTCGGTCGGGTTCGTCCACTCGAAGCCGTCCGGCTCGACGACGACCGTCTCGGTGATCTTGCAATCGCAGGCCGCCCGGTACTGCGGGTCGATCGGACAGAACAGCCCGCGGCTGACACCGGGAAAGTGGTTGTCCTCGTCGAACGCCGGCAGATCGAAGCACTCGACGACCCTGGCCATCTCGTCGTCTGATGCTCGGCGGGCCTCGGTCGTGTCGCCATCGAGGCGCGACACCGACAGGAACCACGTGAGGCCGTTGACGCCGTCCGGTTGGCCAGGAAGCTCCATCACTGCGCACGTCGACAGGACCAGCAGGCCGTCGTGCGACACCCAGCCCGTCGCGCCGTCGGGCAGCATCGACGACTGCCGGTTCGACGCCTTCGAGAACCCGCGCTCGGGCATCAGGGCGCCGTCTTTCGGGGACTGTCTCATTTCGTTGCTCCCATCTGTCTGACGACCATGTCGAGGACGAAGGCGTGGTAGGCGACCGACATCTGGTCGACCACGACGCTCGGGTATTGGAGGCGTTGGAGGGCGGAGCGGTAGCCGGCAACGGAGTCCTGGATCGTTTCCATGAACTCGCCGAGCTCCATCAGGTGGCGACGCCACTGCGTCAGCGGCGGCTCCGTCTTTCGTTCGCGGTGAGCGGCCTGGCGGCACGCCGGCGAGCAGTACTGCGGTGCCGGGCCCCGTCGACTGGGCCGCTCGAACTCGCGGCCGCACTGCGTGCACGGGCTCACAGGATCGCCCTCAACCGGCCACCGATGAACTCACCGACCTGCGGCGAAACCGCGTTGCCGAACCCGTCGACCTGGTCACGGGTCGAGCCCCACACGATGAAGCCACCATCGCCGTACGCCGGATGGTCGACGTCGAAGCCGCAGCCGACGCCGACCTCGTGGGCGAACATCATGCGGAAGTAGCAGTCCTCGAGCGGCAGGTCGGCCAGCTGCGCCCGCCAGTCGGCCATCAGCAGACCGGTCGTGTCGCGCGAGGTGAGCGTGCCCCACGGGTCCGACATCGGGTGCGGTGCCGTGTCCGCGGGACCGCCGTTCTGCTTGAACCAGCCGGAGAACAGCAGCCCCTTGCTGTTGCCGGACCCGACGACCGTGCCGAGCGGCTCGTCGACCGGACGCGCCCGGTACTGGGCTTCGCCGATCGCGCCGTTGTTCTTGATGACGCCGGCGGCGGTCAGCACGCCGGGCACCTGTTCCGACGTGAACGTCGGCATCGGCTCGCCGTGCGTCGGCGGGATCGTGTTCGCACGGAACGGCAGGACGCCTGACGAGATGACGCCGACGCCACCGGAGCCGGCGCCGCCAACGAGCGTCGGCATCGGCTCGGTCGGGTCGGTCGGGGTGGCGTTCGTCCGGTTCGCCAGCGGCGCCGAGACGACCGCCATCGATTCGTGCGACGCCTGCGTCGGCAGTGGCTGATCGGTCGGCACTGGCTGATTCCCGTTGCGATAGGGCATCAGCGCCATCGCGGTGGGCGGGGTCAGCAGCCCGGCGGCGTTGGTGGCGTGTTGGGTCCACAGCGGCTGATCGAACCGGCGGATCCGGGTCATCGACCGGTCGTTCCACTCGAACGTGTTCCCTGCCGCCGTCACCAAGGCGCCGGTGGACAGCACGGCTGTCTCCTGCTGCGACGTCTGTGTCGCCATCGGCTGCCAGGGGTGCCGGTCCGAGCCGCGCGGCAGGGCCTTGGCGGGCATCAGCACGGCCGGGAAGTCAGCGAACCGTTGCCGGCACCGCTCCGCCCGGGCCATCGTCGACGCGGCGAGCGGCCGGTCGCGGTCACCGATCCGGGTTCCGAGGTCGGTCAGGTCCAACGCCGCGAGCGACGGCGTCATCGGCGGGATCACCTCGTGGTTGCAAGACGGGCATCGGTAGTCGTACTGCTTTCCGTAGCGGACCGAGCCGGTCGGCGGGATCCTGGTGCGCCACGACCACACCGCCTCGACGACACGGTCGCAGTGGAAGCACCACGACGGCGGCCGATGCTCCAGATCGGGGGTCGGGAGCTCGCTGCGCCAGAAGCAGATGTAGATGCGGTCCCGCGACTGCGGCACCCCGAAGAACTGCGAGTTCAGGTACAGCGTCTTCGATCGGTAGCCGAGCTTGTGGACCTCGTTCAGCCACCACCGGTACGACGAGCCGTCGCCGACCTTCGGCTTGTTCGGCAGCGCGGGCCCCCACGACGTCAGTTCGGTCGTGCATTCGATCAACATGACCCGCGGTGCGTTCTTCTCCGCGTACTGCAGCACACAGACCGCGGTGGCCCGGTCACGTTCGGAGCGGGTGACGCGGGCCTCCCAGTCCGGGTCGTCCATCGTGAATAGGTTCAGGCCCTGTGCGTACGCCTTCTTCGCGTTCGCCTGGCTGTGGTGCACACACGAGATGCCGGCGACGAGCATGTCGGCCGGCGGCAGGTCCGCGGCCGAGTGGTAGTCGCCCGACGTCTCGTCGACGAGGTCGGCGATCCAGTGCTCGCACTCGGGTTCGTTGGCCTCGTGCACCTCGATCTTGTACGGGTTGTGGTTGGCCGCCATGATCGTCGTCACGCCGGCCCGGCGGATGCCGCGGGTCAGGCCGCCGAAGCCGGAGAACAGGTCGACGGCGGTCAGTTCGTCATGCCGGAATCGGCGTCGTCTGACGGCGGGCCTGTGCTCGGCGGTCTTGCGGCGTTTCGCCTTGGTGGTGGTGGTGGACATCGTCATCTTTCGTGTCGGGGGATGCTTCGAGGACCGCGAGCACCAGCGGTGCGAACGGTGCGGTCTCGTCGAAGACGGGTTCGGGTTCGGGGTTCGCGCGAGCGATGTGTTCGTCGAGCAGCAGGTCGGCGAGGCGTTCGCGGTGGCCGATGCGGGCCATCGACGCCAACGTGAGTTCGAGGAACCATTCGGTGTCGCAGGCGGGGCAGCGGACGATCGCCGACGACTTCGGGTTCGCCGCGGGCAGCGGTGCCGATCCGGTCACGTGGACCGGGTCGGCACCACAGGCGGGGCAGTCGACGTCGAACCGGTAGATCACCGGTCGTCGTCCTCGTCCTCTTCCTGGTCGCCGGTGCAGAGCGGGCAGCCGGGCTTGACGAGGCCGCAGTACTCGCCGTGCTCGGCGCAGTCGACGAAGTAGCCGCTCTTGGTGAGCATGACGGCGAGATCGCCGCACACGTCGCCGCCGTTCCAGCCGTCCCCGTCGAACGCGGACTCGTCCATGACCGCGGCAACCCTCGCGAGGCCGCTGTCGGCGACGAGCCGGTTCGCCTCGTCGACCAGGCGTTGCACCAGGTCGATCGTCTCGTCGACCGACAATGATCGGGCGGACGAGTCCTTCGGCAGCCAGTCGTCCCAGTCGCTCGGGTTGCCCGCCAGCGCGGGTAACGGGTTCGGCCGGACGACGGTGACAAGCAGACCGTCGGGGTCGGAGTCGTAGATCAGCGGGTACAGCAGGATCGACCAGCCGTCCGGGCCGGCCAGGTGGCCGGCTTCGACGGCGACGTCGTAGAAGGTCTGCTCAATCATCCGGGCCGGCGACTCGTCCCACGTGGGCATCTCGTCGACGCCAAGCGCCTCGAGGTCGAAACGGGCGGCGAAGAGGTCGAACGTGAACGGGCCGCTCACAGCGCTTCCCTCCATCCGCACCTCGAACAGCCGACTGCGACAGGACCGCCCTCGAACCCTGCCGAACCTGCTTCTCCGTACGTCTCGAACCATCCGCACTCCGGGCATGTCTCGTCCCGACAGACGCGGAGCGGAGCGATGAGTTCGACATGTCCGCTCGGTGTTGGCTGTTGCTCATGGCCCGCGGGTTCGGTGCAGCACCCGCCGCTGGCGAACCGGAACGAGCACTGGCCGGGCTCGACGGACGCGCCGTGGCAGTGCAGCTGTTGGTGTGTGGCGACGAGGTGCGCGAGCACCGTTTCGCCGCAGCGGTCGCAGTTGATCAGGCCGGGCGGCGGGTCGTCGTCGGGCGACTGGTAGTCGCAGCCGCAGCCGAAGTGATGCTGGCCATCCGGGTCGTGCGGGCAGGTCTGCTCGTCGTCCACCCACACGTCGGCGACGTCGTCCCACACCTGGGTGTTGTGGCGAGGGCTGCCGCAGAACTCGTTGTCGCAGTCCTCGTCGCACGACGGGCGCTCGTAGGAGCCGAGCAGGGACCGGGCTCGGTCGGTCGCGCCGGGCTCGAAAGTGCCGGCGGCGAGCAGATCCTCGATGGCCTGCTCGAGGACGCCGATGTGGTCCTCGGCGGCGTGGAGGTCGTCGATGATGTCGTCGCTCACGACCGGGCCTCGACCGGCTGAGGGGCGAGTTCGACGTCGGCCTTCTCGACGAGCTTGTGGCGGCCGCCGACGAGCACGCGGGCCCGGTGGCCTCTGCGTTGCCAACCGAGGAGCGTGCCGGCGACGCCACCGGGCAGCAGCACGGTCGTCCTGTTGGCCGCGGCGTTGATGCCGCGGCGATCGGTCAGGGTCATGGGTGGGTTCCTTTCGTGAGCTGCCGGCTTCCCTTCCGGCAGCGGGTTGGTTGGGATCAGGCGATCTCGAAGCCGCGGCTGAGGCCGCAGTCGGCGTGGACGATCAGGGAGCCGTCGGCGTCGTTGTCGGGGTCGTACATCTCGGCGATCTCGTCGATCGGCCGGAACCGTTCCTGGCAGAGCTCGCAGGCGGTCTCGGTGAAGAGCGTCGTGGTCATCGGGGTCACCGGCAATCGCTGCAGACGCTGTCGAGCAGGTTGGCTGCGTTCTTGATGAGGAAGCAGCAGCTGCAGGTGGACTCCCAATCCCGGCGAGCGGGCACTGCGGGCATCTCGTAGGGGGCGCTGGCGCCCATCCACTGGTCTTCGGGGTCTTCGACCGTTCCCTGGGTGGCTTCGGCCAGCATCTTGGCCTTGAGGTCTTCGACCGTGGGCAACGGGTCCAAGGTGATGGGGGTGGAGAGGAGCGTCATCGCTGCGGGTTCCTTTCGAGACCACCGGCTTCCCTTCCGGTGGGTGGTATGTAGTTGACATCTATGACTGTAGTGAATCAGGCTACAGTAGTCAAGGGGTGGCGGCCGGAAACCCGGAAGAATGCAGGCGAGTCAGCCCGTCGGCGACCAGGTGGGCCATCAAGAGGTCGCGGCCCACCACTCGATCATCGGCGGCCACCTCGAGCCGCTCGAGCAGGCCGGGCGGCAGCCTCACCTGTACGCGTTGCCACTCGCCTCGCGGGGGGAACCGCGGCGCCGGCGGCGCCACGATCGGCGGCGGCGCCGGCTCGGTGAGGACGGTGCGGCCCATCTGATCGCGGAGCGCGTCCACGAGCTCGCTGTCGGCCGTGTCGTCGGTGACGAGTTGGGCGGGGATCGTCAGCGTGCCATTGGCGTCGGGAGGGCGCGGCCCGGTGGCGAAGAACACGTGCTCGTCGGATCGGATCAGCCAACGGGCCTCGACTCCGTCACGTTCGAACGCCGGTCCGCCGTCGAGCAAGGCTCCCCTCACCGTGACGGTCGGGCTGTTCCGGTCGGTCAGGTCCCAGTCGACGGCACGCACCGCCATCGTCGGGCCGTCATGCTTCTTGCGGATCTTGACGCCCTCGACCAGCCGGTCGGCGACGTCGCCGAGCAAGCCGTTGGTGAGCACGTCAGGCATGGGCTCCGTTGTCACGGTCGTATCCCTTCTCTCGTCGGTAGCGGGCCAATAAGCCCTCGTAGCGGATCCGGTTCTGCTCGCGCACGGCCGGGTCGCTCGACCCGAACGCGAACGCACGGAAGGCTTCTTCGACCTGCTGTGACAGCGGGTCGAGCGTCTCGGTTCGGCCCATCAGAGAGCGACCCTCGTCGCCCACACCGCCACGCATAACGCCGACCAGGCCAGCGCCGCCGCGGTGAGCGCCGCGCCGGCGCAGACCGCGGTGGCCAGCGCCTCGTTCAGCCGGCGGCGCCGATCAATCATCGACAGGCGGAAGTTCGAGGCCACCAGCAGCAGCCGGTACAACGAACAGGACGGCCCCAAGCTTCGACGGGGCGTCGTCGATGTTGGCCGGCGTGTGGCCGTCGGTCTCGGTGAAGTACGTCTGCTCGAACCCGGGCTCGTCGCCGACGAGGCCCCAGGCCCACACCATGCGAGCCCCGATCGGAGCTTCCATCACTACCCAGTGCTTCACGCGGCTGGTCCTTCCTGGTTGGTGACCCGGCGGGTCTTCGATGAGGCTTCGTGTGCGCCTGTTGGCGGCACGTTCTGGCGACCAGGTAGGGGAGGGAGGCACTGAGCCAGCGCTCCCGCCCGGAGCGGCGGACTGCCCGGGCGGAAGCGCTTGGACCATCGGCGCTACCGTGCGTCGGTGTCCGATGGGACCCTGTCCTGCTTCCCAGTGACACCGATGATACATCATCATGTCCCACATGCATACAACTGGTCATGGTTGGACCGCTTTGCGGACCAACATTCCGACGAGGTCGGAGTACACCGACGTCGACTCGATCTGGCCGTCGGTCACGTCACCGTCGAGCGCGTCAGCACACTCGATGCGCTTCTCCGCGAGCAGCTGCGACACCCACTCTTCGATCGTGTCCTCAGCGACCAGATACCAGCCGACCGCGCCGTGCGGGTCGCCGTCGAGACGGCCGTAGCAGCGGTCGATCGCCTGGTCGTGCAACATCGGCGACCACGCCTGCTCCAAAAACAGGACGTTGCTCGCTGCCGTCATCGTCAGGCCGACACCGCCGGCGTGGATCTGCAGGAAGCACAACTGGGCGCCGTTCGGGTCCTGGAAGTCGTCGACGATCTCCATGCGCCGCTCCGGTGACACGCCGCCCTTGATCTCAGGGGCGCCGAACTCAGCGGCGAACTCATCCAGCTGCTCAAGGTGCGAACCGAACACCAGCAGCTTCTCGCCGGTCTTGGCGAACTCGTCGATCCAGCGGCGAGCCGCCTTCTTCTTCGCTCGCAACGCCAAGCGCAGCAGCACACCGATGCGGATCAGGAACTCGGCGCCGGCCGCTTTCATGCGGGCTTCGATCGCTGCCGACGTCGGATCCAGCCCGGCCTCGAGGGCCATCTCCGCCGCGCGGCGGGCCAGGAAGTCGAGCAGGTCGCGCTCGGCGTGGCGGTACTCGGCCATCACCTTGGCGTCGAGCTCGGACTGGTTCAACACGATCGGTTCGTGCTGACGGGGCGGGAGCTCGGGCAGCACCTCGGCCTTGTCACGGCGAACCATGCAGCGGGCTCGAAGCCGACGGGCCAGATCAGGCATCTGTTTGACGGCGGTGTAGCCGCCGAACTCGTCCAACATGCCGATGAAGTCCAGCTGGGCGGCAACCTCGACACGTCGGTTCAACACCAGCGTGCCGGACATGCCGATCTTCGCGGCGCCGTCGGGCAGCGACCGGGCCGTTTCGATGCACGCCCGGGTCCGCAGCGTCTTGGGGTCTTTCAGACCGTGCGACTCGTCAGCGACGATGCCCTTCAAAGGCAGCGCCTTCAACACCGGCACCCAACCCGGATCGGGTCGCTTGCCGACGAGCGTCTCCTTCTCGGTCAACTCGGTCGGACCCAACACGTCGTAGTTGACGACGATCAGATCGGCCTGCGTCAGGAGCGTGTACGCCTCGACCGCCGATGCCCGGTCGGTGACTTTGATTGAGCGGGCCTCGCCGGGCGACATCGTGTACGGCACCAGCAGCCCGTCGGGTTGGCCGACTTCGATCATGCGGACCAGCTGGCGGGCGAACTCGGGCTTCAACATGCCGTACAGGGCGACAACGCGCAGATGCGGGAAGAACTTGTGCGCGGCGCGCACCCAGTTCACCTTGACGACGTTCGGCACCAGCACCGCGGCGGGCCACGCGTTCATCGCCTGCAGCGCGGCGAGGCCCTGAGGCGTCTTGCCCAAGCCCATCTCGTCGCCGATCAGGCTGCGGCCGCCGGCCTCGACGACGTACTTCACGCCGGCCCGCTGGAACGGATACAGGTCGCACGCCATGCCGGACACCTCGAAGTCGGCGTCGAGCGCCCGCGAGTTCGTGATCCTGGCCAGCATCTGGCGGGCCTGGTCCAACAGGTCGCCGGTCGAGTCGTCGTCGGCGACCTTCACCTTCTGGTGCTCGAGCACCGAGAGCAGATCGAAGCCGGCCTCGGCCGGGATCCGCCACGCCTTCACCTCGGCGCGTCCGTCCCAGCGGGCACCGACCTGGTTCATGATGTCGATCAGCTGCTTGTCGTACGGGAACGACACCAGCAACGTGGTGCCGTCGGCGCGCACCTTGACGTCGACGACGTCAGGGTCGAGGTCGGGCAGAGCGTCGAAGTCGCCGGTCGTCGCCCACTCGAACCGTGCGGCGAGGTCACGGACCGTGCGGACGTAGCGTGGCGGCAGCCGCCACAGCTTGGCGACCGAGTCGAACCGGCAGCCCGGCAACGCCTTGACGGCCTTGCGGACTGCGGCGTCGGGGACGTCGGCGAACGCGATCGTGACGTCGGTGCCGTCGAAGCCGACCTTGCCGTCGGCGGTCTGCATGTGCCGCGACGCGGTCAGCAGGGCGTGGGCTGCGTTCGACAGCGTGAACCCGTACCGGGCGGCAAAGCTTTCGAGCCGGACGCCCTGTTGGCGGGGCACGATCCAGGCGCGCTTGTCGCCGTTCCAGCGGGCGCCGACCACCATCTCGCGCAAGGCGTCGGAGACGTCGGGGTTGTAGCCGAACCGGACGATGAAGCCGCCCTCGGCGGCGGTGATGGCCTTCACGTCAGCCGACTTCGCCGTGACGGTGCCGAACGTCTTGGCCGCCTCGTCGGCGAGGCCGTTGGCGTCGGGGCCGATCTGGCGGGCGTACTTGCGGCACCACAGCCCGGCCTGCGACGCCATCTGATCGGACCACGTCTCGGGCGGACACGATGCGATCATGCGGCCCGGCTTGCTGTCGGAGCCGTCGAACCCGATCCCGTCCTGCTCGCGGGCACCGTCGCAGTTCGCCGCGACCCGACCGATCGCGGCGTGCAGGTACCGTTTCAACTCGGCACGCGCGTCCACGACATCATCATGCACCACACGCATGACATTGGGCTCAACGTCGAACAGCGTGGCGCTCACAGGAACCCGTCCTGGGGCGGGCCGACGAACTCGCCGGTGGCCGGGTCGATCAGATTGTTCGACCGACACTTCCGGCATCGCGTCAGGGCCCGGCCGGCGACCAGCAGATGTTCCTCGGCGTTGCGGCAGAACCCGCACACGACCGCGACGACGACGGGATCCATCACCGGACCGCCTTGTCTCCCCAACGGGCCTTGGCAGCCACGACGGCAGTGGCGCGGGCCTCGCACACGGCCGGGTGCAGCCAGGCTTCGTAACTCTCGGTTGTCTCACCGTCGGCGACGGCCTGTCGCCACATCTCGACGGGCCGCGCTCGGCGGACCTCGAGTTCGGCGATGCCGATGTCGACGCTGCCGGCGAGCGCTGCCAGGTCGATCGAGTGGTTCATCTGGTCGGACCACTCGGTCTGGTCGCCGTGCTTCGCGGCGCCGAACACTCTGGCTTCGTGGGCGACCTCCAGCACCGGGTTCACTTCGCCGTCACGATCCGGCGCCCACAGCGCAGCGAGATCGGTGCCTCGGTAGCGGATGAACGCCGAGTGCGAGTCGGTCACCTCGATCTCCCAGCCGTCCGCGACCGTCAACGTCCGCGAGTGCGGCGGCGGGGGAGCAGGCTCACCATCGGGCGGTTGCCGCTCGACGCCGACGAACACGGCGCCGTCGTTGACGTACACCCGCAGGCCGCGGGTGCCGTCGGAGCCGTCCGGTTCGAACTCGGTGTCGACCAGCACGACGACGGCATGGTCGGGACCGTCGGACTCGGTGATCGTCACCTCGCCGGCCGTGCCGTCGGCGAAGTCGAACGGGGCCCGCCACAGCTTCGTGCCGTCGGGGTAGACGGCCGGCGGGTTCGCTGCCGGCTCGGCCTCGCCGCGGTCGCTGGTCGCCGTGTGGTCGGCGACGACGATCGAGTCGGAGTACTCGTACTCGTACTCGACGACCTTGCCGCGGAGCCTCCGTGCGAGCGCGTCGGCTTCGGCGAACGTGTCGCACTCGTCGGATTCGCCGTCGTCGTACTCGACGATGTACCGGTTGATGGTTGCCATCACAGGGTTCCTTTCAAGGGGGCGACGCCACTTCCCAGGCGTCGATGGGTGGATGATCCGTAGGTTGGGGTCAGTCGCCGCCGACAACCGACCCCAACCTCCGGGAGCAGTGGGTTTCCGCCGCGGGACGTTGCGGGCGTCCCGCCCCACTGCAGGCAGAGACCCGGCCGGGTTCCGCGCCCGACCGGTGTCTCCACCGTCCGTAGCCCCCACCGTCTGTCACCGCCGTGATTGGTGGTGGAGGGCTCTTGGACATTCTTGCTCGAAGGGGTGACAGCACTCAGCCCGACGAGGCTCGTCACGTCAGCCCTCCGTCTCTTCGACGATGGCCGACGCCATCACGCTCTCGTACAGGTCGCGCCATGGTTCGGGGATCTCATCCGCGGCGACATTGAACGTGCCGCCAAGGTGGTGGACGATGAGCGACAGGTGGTCGACGAGGCCTTGGTCGACGGCGACCAGGCACATCGGCTTGGTGGCGCCGTCGAGCCGGACAGTTCGTGTCCTCATGTGGTTCCTTTCTTGCCCGGCTTCCCTCCGGGCTGTTTCGCCCCCGCGGGTGCGGGAGAGATCGATAGTTGCGGTGGGCCGGCCGGCTCCCAATCAATGCGGAGCACTTCTCGGCCCACGATCTGGCTGGCGTGGCGGGCGACCGACAGGACGAGCACCCACCTCGCGCTGCAGACCGGGCAGTCGCGCCGGTACCGGCCCGGCGTCTGGTTCACGATCCGGGTCGATGTCGGGCAGCCGCACGGGTACGAGCGTCGGCCGAGCATCAGTAGGTTTCGACCTTCACGACCTCGGCGGGCGGCAGCACGAGCTCGATCGACGCCGGCGTTTGCAACCGATCGCTTGGTGCGCTCATGTCAACAGGCTGATCAGTTCGTGGTAGCGGTCCTCGTAGCCTTGGGCGAGGTCGTCGCCGGCGCCACGTTCGGCTTCCCAGTGACTGCGGCCGAGCTCCAGGACGTCGCCGATCGACGACTCGTTGACGCCGTTGGCTTCGGCCCAGTGCAGTAGGTAGGCGATGACGTCGCCGACGGCGGTGGCTGGGTCGCCCTCGGCGAACACGTTGCGATCGCCAGCGTCGAGCGGCGGCCGGATCAGGCGATCAACGATCGCCACGCCGTAGTCGGATGCGGCGCTCACAGGCCCGACCTCGCTTCCGCCCAGTAGTCGAGGTCGGCGTCACGCTGCTGCTCTTCCGCCCACTCGAGGTAGCGCTCGAAGTCGGGCGAGTCCTGCCAGCGCTGATCGACGTCGGCGGTGTCACCGTCGGCCGGCGGGTTGTCGGCCGCCCATTCGTCTCGCCAGTCGATGTAGTCGGCGTCGGTGACGTCGACGTGTTCGGCGAGGACGGTGATGCGGTCGCTGCTGCCGTAGGCGACGTCGATCGGGTGGGTGAGCCAGCGGTCGTAGCCGGAGTCGATGAGTGTCATCGGGTGGGTTCCTTTCGGGTTGGCTGCCGGCTTCCCTTCCGGCAGCGAGTGGGTTGTCGGGAGGTCAGTCCCAGGAGCGGCGGACGATGGTGACCGTGTCGGTCGTCTTGACCGGCCAGTGGTCTCCGTCCAGGCTGTCGATGACGACGGCTTGGAGTCGCAGATCGTTGGGTCGGATGGCCTTGACCCGGAAAGGCTTGCCCCAGTGGAGCCTGATGACGTCCCCTTCGTTGACGTTGGCGACGGTGGATTCGTGGAATGTGGTCACAACATCTACTGTAGTCCATACGGCTACAGTAAGCAAGAGATTATGCGGCGAGAGCCGCGTCGTCGCCCGCCTCGGTCTCGAGGTCGGTGCCGACGAACCACAGGTCGCCCCACACGTCGAAGGCGTGCAACCCGGCACGGACGGCGAGCTCGTCGGCCAGGTCGTAGGACAGGCCCGTGGCCCGCCAGCGTTGCACCGTGCGGACGTCGACGTGCATCGCGTCGGCGATCGCACCCATGTGCGCGCCCCACGCCTCGAGCAGCGGATCGAACGGCAGCAGCCGGTCCGGCAGCTGTTCGACGTACACGGTGACGTCGAACAGCTGCGGCGCCGTGGCCGCCCCGAAGGCGGCCTCACTCATCCCGGGACTCGCACCGGCATCAGCAGGTGGCGGACCGCCGTGTTGCCGGCGACCTCGATGACGACGGCCTTGATGGCATCGCGCATCGCGAACGTCACCGAGTCGGCGACCTGGACGGCCAGCGCATCTCGGAGGTACTCGGGCTTGAACCCGATCCGCATCGCCTCGTCGGGTCCGTTCTGACAGCGGATCGTCTCGGCAGCGTTGCCGACGTCGACGCCGTACGCCGACACGGTCACCTGCTCGGCCTCGAACGTCAGCACAACGGTGGTGTCGGCGTCGATCAGCGCCCTCATGCGGGTGATGGCGGCGGCGAGCGGTCGACGATCAACGGTGACGTGCAGGTCCGAGGTTGCCGGGAACAGGCCGGCGTAGTTCGGGTAGTCGCCCTCGACGATCCGGGCGATCACCGTCGTCGACGGCGTCGACATGGCGATGTGCGATGCGGTGACCGTGACGGCGACGTTGTCGGACTCGCCGGCCAGCACCCTCGACGCCACGGTGGCGAAGCGGGCCGGGATGACGACGTCCCCGGCGGTCATCTTCTCGCCGAGGTCGGTGACGTGCAGCCGGTACGAGTCGGTGGCGACGAGGCGGGACTGGCCGTCGACGTTGTGGATGAACAGCGTGTTGAGCATCGGGCGGACCGGGTCGTTCGATGCGGCCTTGACGGTGCGGGCGACGGCGGCGAACAGCAGCAGGGAGTCGACCTCGAGCGGGTCGCCGTCGACCGGGGGCGGCACCGGGAAGTCGGCGGCGTCGTGCGTGTTCAACGTGGCCTGGAAGTCGCCCGACGTGAAGTCGCACTCGCCGTCGCCTTCGGCGATGCGGATCTCGTCACCGGCCGAGCGCACGAGCTCGAACAGGAGCCGACCGGGCACGAGCACGGTGCCGGCCTTGGCGGC
Source organism: Desertimonas flava (assembly GCF_003426815.1). GTDB lineage: Bacteria > Actinomycetota > Acidimicrobiia > Acidimicrobiales > Ilumatobacteraceae > Desertimonas > Desertimonas flava. Next base: position 154,515 of record NZ_QKYK01000003.1, on the reverse strand, counting down.
CTTCACCGGGATTGTGGTCTCGATCGACAACGCGAGGTCGGTGGCGGTGATCGTCAGGCGGTTGCGGGCGACGGTCAGCTTGACGTCGGCGAGGACGGGGAGGCCGCCGGGCAGGATGGCGAGCACGGCGCCCGCGAGCGCCTTGTGCAGCGGCTCACGGTCGGCGGTGAACGCGAGCCGCTTGCGGGCGGCAGCGCGTCCCTTGCGCTTCGGCTTGGTGTCGGCGACCTCGCCGGTCTCGGCGGGCGCGTCGACGACGGCAGTGGTATCGGTGGCTGTCATGGGGTTCCTTTCGGTCCCGTCGGGCTTCCCTTCCCGACGGGGTGTTTTTGTTGACTCCCTCTACTGTAGTCGAAGCGGCTACAGAAGGCAAGAGGGGCGGCGAAGAATTATCGGATGCCGGCGCGCATCGGCTGCGCTGTGATCGACCCGGTCGCCCGAGCGGTCGACGCCTTCTTGCGGGTCTTGGCGAGGCGGAGCAGATCCATGTAGGCGAGCGACGCCGCGTCGACGATGTCGTCGTGTGCGCCGTTCGGGAACGCGGCGGCCTCGTCGATCAGCTTCGACCACCAGCCCGGTGTTTCCGGGCCGCGGTCTCCCTCGCGGCGCACCAGATACACGTTGCCGGATTCGACCTGGGCGGCCAACGGCAACGCGCGGACCGTCTTGTCGCCGGTCGACCCTTCGAAGCGGACGTTGAACCCGGGCAGCACCGTCGCGGCGTAGTGCTCGGCGACGTTCTTGCCGGCCGAGCCGCCTTCCTGCTCGATCAGGATCGGCATCTTGCGGCCGTACTTCTCGGCGTCCTCTTCGGCGGTGTTGGCGATCAGCCGCTCCACGCCCGACGGCCCGTAGCGCTCGTGCTTGACGTCCAAGATGTACACGCGGCCGTTCTTCGCGCGGCCCATCAACACGCCGGCAGTCGCGTCGCCGCCGCCTTCGGTGGCGGCCATGTCCCAGCGGCGCACGACCTGCAAGCCAGCCGGCGCGGCGTCGACACGCACCCAGTTGTCGCGCTTGAACATGTCGCCGTCGATGACGGTCGGGTTCTGCTGGTACAGGGTCTGCCAGACGTACTCGCCGACCTCGTCGCGGATCTCGGCCATCTCGTCGGCCGAATACCACGGGACGCCGGCCAGGACGTCGGACGGTTCGATCAGCCACGGCCACAACGGTTCGCCTTCTGCCCGATGCCAGGCGGGCAGCGGGACGCCGTCGCGGGCGCACTTGGCGACGAACTCGGCGCCGACCACCGTCTCGATCGACTCGTCCTCTTCGGCGATCGCCGGCAGCCGCAGATGCACCCAGTTCGGCTGTTCGGACACCATGCCGATCAGGTCTTCGGGATGCCAGCGGGTCTGCACGATGATGATCGAGCCGCCCGGCAGCAGACGGGTGCGGGCGACGGACCGATACCAGTTCCACACCGCGCCGCGCTGCGTCGGCGAATGCGAGTCGTCGAACCCCTTGAACGGGTCGTCGACGATGAAGATGTCGGCGCGGCGGCCGGTGATCGAACCGCCGGCGCCGGCGGTGCGCAGACCGCCGCCGGCCATCGTCACCCACCGGTCGGCGGCCTGGGAGTCGGCCTTCAACCGGACGTGCAGCTTGTCGGCGTTCTCCATCAGCATCTCGCGGACGGCCTTGCCGTGCTCGACCGCGAGCGTCGATTCGTACGACGCCAGGATGATCTTGTGCTTGGGCCGCAGTTCGAGGTCCCAGCCCGGAAACCAACGCGACGTCGCCGTCGACTTGGCGTGGCCGGGCGGCATCGCGATGGTCAGCCGCCTGACGTAGCCGATCGACGACAGGTACAGCAGCCACGACAGCAGCCGCAGATGCGACGGCGCGACGAGCGTGCCGTGCGACAGCCGCCGGCCGAACGTGTCTGGCGTGGCGAGCCAGGCCCGCTTGGCGATCCGCTGGCTAGTTCGGTCGAGGACGGCGGCGGTCACTCATCACCACCGCCGACGGTGTCGGCGTAGCTGTCGGGGACGTCACCGGTCGGACCGCCCACCGAGGGGCGGCGGGTCTCGTCGCTGCCGGCGACGAGCTCGGGGTCGACGCTCAGGTCTTCGAGGTCGTGGGACAGCTTGGCCAGCTGGGCGATCATCGCCGGGTGCTCGGCCATCTGCTCGAGCGGATCGGCGGTCTCTTCCTCGGCGGGCCCGGAGGCGAGCTCAAGCTTGGACGACTCGCGCCAGTGCGGGTAGCGACGCGACAGCACCTGCAACGCGAACTTCGGGTCCTCGCGCGCGGCCTTCAACGTGAGGCCGGTGAGTTCGACCTCGTAGCTGCCATCGGCGTTGCGGACCGCTTCGAGGAAGTCGACGTACGGCCGGTGCTCGACGTCGATGTCGGTGCGGTCGTAGTCGACGTCGGGGCGGTGCTCGCGGCCTCGTGCCAGCCAGTTCGTCACTGTCGACTTGTTCAGGCGGGCGTACTCGGCCGCCGCGTTCAAGAACGCGCCGGTGCGCACTGCGGTGATCACCCGGTGCGCCGGCGACCCTTCCGACCAGCCGCCGCTCGATTCGTTCCAGCCTTCGAGGATCAGCGCCGGGCGGCCGCGCTTGCCCTGCGGCGTGGTGACGACCCGGGTGCCGACGGGTGCCGGGTTGGCGACGACGGGCGACTTGCGACGGAGCCGTTTGGTGGTCACCATCCCAACGCCTTCCGTGTGCGGTCGACGCCGCGGCGCAGGATCGAGTCGAGCACTGACCGGCCCGCCTGAACGCCGTGCGGAGGCGTCCAATCCTGGGGGGTGAGAGTGACGCCGGCAGCGGCGAACGCGTTGGCGTCCAGATAGGCGTTGATGGCGGGCTTGCCTGCGACATAGGTGGTCGCGCCCAGCTGACGGCAGTACGTGACGAGCCGGTCGACCCGGTCGTCGACCGGCGGCAGGCTGGTGTCGTCGACGACGTGAGGCGCCTTGACGTCGAGCAGGCCGATCGTCAGCGACCATGTCGCCCGGTTCACGCTGCCGAGCGGTTCGCCTTCGAGCTCGGCGGCCGCATGGCAGACGACGTCGCGTTCGGGCGTCTCGGGATACAGGTGGCAAACCGTCGAGATGAACGAGTCGGCCCAGTCGCCGAGCGGCGTGTCGTCGATCGGCTGGCGTGACGCCCCGACCGGGACGGTCACGTCGACGTCGTTGCCGGCTGCGTCGCCGAGCACGATGCGGTTCTGGCCGGTCGGCCGGTTGCGGCCGTGCTCGTCGCGGGACTTGCGGGTGAATTGCACCGAGCCGAGCCACACCAGCGTGTCGACGTGCAGCCACCGCTGCATCAGGTACATCGGCGGCCAGAACAGCGGCTGGTGAGCTGCGAGGCGCATCAGAACACCTGGCGCCGCGGGGCGTACGCCTCGGCGAAGGCGGCGCCGACTTGGCAGCCACGCAGCACGGCCAGCGACCGGAGCGCCTCCGTGGACCGTTCCGACGGGTACGGCCGCACCTGGGAGGCGTGGGCGAGCATCGCGTCGCACTTCGCGGCGACATCAACGTCGTCGAGCGTGACGTACAAGGTCGGCGACCAGGCTCCGGTCGGCGACGACACGTCGGCGGGCGCCTCGTAGTACCAGACCGACTGCGGCGCGTGGCCAAACGTGCGGCCGCCGCCCGGCCGGGTCGCTGAGACGGCGAGACCGGCGACCCGTCGGTGCTCTTGGTGGTAGCCGGCCTGCGACGGGACGAGCACCAGCCGTGGAGCGTGGCGGGCGAGCGCGTCGTCGATCGCGGAGACGATGCGGCTGTCGTCGAGGTCGTCGATGAACGGCATCGGGCCGAACAGCACCTCGACGTTGGCGACGCCAAGCACCCGACAGGCCTCTTTGAGCTCGACGGTGCGTTCCTCGTCGTCGGTGGCGACCACGACCACGGTCGTCTCAGCGCCGTCGCGGGCCGCCCGGTGCAGCAGACCGCCGCAGCCGATCACTTCATCGTCGGCGTGTGGCGCGACTACCAGGATCCGGTCGGGGAGTTCCACACCCCCAGCATAGATGTGCAACAAGTATCATGATGCGTCATGCGTTGCGACGAGTTGGGACGACACCGGGATGCCTCTCCGATCGACACCGGATGGCTCAACGGAAAGCGCATCCTCGTCACCGGCGCCGGCGGCTCGATCGGCGGCGAACTGTGCGTCCAGATCGCCGAACGCACCGGCCGGCTGCCGTTCATGCTTGACCGCGACGACGAGCACCTCTGCCGCACCCTCTACCGGCTCGACCCGGCCTGCAACCTCGTCCGCCCCGAACTCGTCCTCTCCGACATCCGCGACCCGGGCCGTCTCGACCAGCTGTTCGCCGCGATCCGGCCCGACGTCGTGTTTCACGCCGCCGCGATGAAAGACGTCGTGCTCGGAGAAGCGCACCCGATCGAGGCGATCAAGACGAACGTGCACGGCACGATCAACGTCGTCGAAGCCTCCCGACGCGTCGGCGTCGACACGTTCGTCAACATCTCGACCGACAAGGCCGCCGACCCGATCGGCGTCATGGGCCGCACCAAGCGGCTCACCGAACGCATCGTCGCAGCTGCCGCTCTCGGCCAGCAGGGCCGCTGGCTGTCCACGCGGTTCGGCAACGTGCTCGGCTCGGGCGGCTCGATCACCGAGGTGTTCCGCCGCCAGATCGCCCACGGCGGCCCCGTCACCGTCACCCACCCCGACGTCGACCGCTACTTCATGACGCTGTCGGAGGCCGTCGCTCTCGTCCTCACCGCGGGCGGCATCGGCCGTTCTGGCGACACCTGCATCCTCGACATGGGCGACCCCGTCAAGATCCACGACGTCGCCACCCTGCTGATCGCCGAGGCCGGCGGCGGCATCGACATCGCCATCACCGGGCTACGACCCGGCGAGCGTCTCTCCGAGCTCCTGGTCGGCCCGAACGAGACCGCCGAGCCGGGCCCGAACCCGTCGATCACCCACGTACGCGTGCCCGCGGTGTCGCAGGCCGGCCGCGCCCGCGAGATCCAACGGATCCTCGCGGGCGCCACCTCGGCCGCCTACGCGTCGAACAGCTGAGCGTCGTCACTCTTCGCTGCCGCACGCGCCGAGCCTGCGGCCTCGGTCCTCGAGCCGCCCGATGACGCGCCCTGTTGGTCGAATGCCGCCTGCTCGCCGATCAGATACCGGTCGTGGAACGGGTTGTCGAACTCGACCTCGTTGACGAGCACCGATTCCACGTCGTACCAGAACCGGTCGCCTTCGGGGGTGCCGAGCTTGCGACCCATCGACCGGCCGCGCTGCGTGAACACGCCGAGCGCCTCGTCGGGGATCTCCCCGAACATCGGCTCGGGCCGCCCGTAGGTCGCCCAAATCGCTTCATCGACGATCCGACTCTTCGGCGCCCTCGCCAGCAGGATCGCGGCGTGCGTGATGAAGATCCGCTCCGACCCGCCCTTGCGGCCCTTGGCGCCCTCAATGTACTCGTCCCAGCTGCGCCGCAACGCGGCGATGACAGCCGGTCCCTCGGGCCACGCCGGGCCGATGTCTTCGGACATGATGATCAGCAGCCGCTTCCACGCGTAGTTCCCGAACCCGGACTGGTCGAGCTCGGCACACCACGCCACTGACTGGGCTACATCGCCACGTCTCACCGCCTTCTGCAGCGCCGACACGACTTCGCCGAGCGCGAAGCCCCGCAGCGTCTTTTGTCCCATGAAGTTGAATCCCACAGTCAGCCTTTCTATCCCGTAGGCGATTGGTCCCTACTCCTTAAGTGTAGCTGACGGTGCGACAGTAGCCGGCTAGAACGGCGGATAGATCTGCTTCTGCCAGATGTGCTTCACCTTCGCCCGCACCGTCCCCTGCTTCTTGCGGACGACGTTGCCGAAGTAACGTTCCAGCAGTTCGAAATCATGCTTTTCCGCTTCGATCGTCCGCGACGACGAAATGCCACCCTCCGTCTTGAACGTCTTGCCCTCGACGAAGCCCGGGACGATCCGGTTGTCGACCCACATGTACCGGTGCTCGTACATGTTCAGCAGGCAAATCCAGTAGTCGGCCGAACAGACGATGTCGGAATGCATGTGCAGCTTCGAGCCCGACAGGATCCCCATCGCGGAGGCGGGCATCCAGCCGACCAGCTTGAACGGGTTCTGCGCGTCATAGTTGCGGATGTCGGAGGCGAAGAACCCGACGAGGTGCGCGCCGGCCTGGCGGGCCTCCCACATCGTTCGGGAGATCCACCGGACGGTGTCTTCCTTCGACAGCGTGCATTCGGGGTCGCCCAGGCCGTGCTCGTAGTGCCAGCAGCGTTCCATGTCGTCGTCGATCGACACGATCGACCCGAACGTCTCATACGCCCACTGCACCTTGCGGGAGTACGGCCACGCCTCCTTCGGGTGCTCGACGATCTCGCAGTCCGGGTTCGCCTCCCGGTAGGCGCCTGCCTCGCCCGGTTCGACGAGCACCTTGAACGACCCGGCGGGCAGCATCTTCTTGACGAGCAGCTTGTTCGGTCGTCCCTTGGACGGCACGACGATCGTGAACGGCTCTTCGGGCGAGTCGTCGAGCGGGAGTAGCGGCGTCAGTACTGCCACGACGGGAACCAGCCTTCCTTCACGGGCCGCGCCGCGCACGCGGCACGGTGGGCTTTGCGGTCGAACACGATCTCGAGCGCGAACTGCGGCACGACCGGCAGGTGCGCGCCGAAGCGTCGCTTGAACTGTTCGAGGTCGTCACCGGCGGTCATCCCGCCGCCGAGCAGCATGAATCGGGCACCGCGCAGCTTGGCGTCCTCGAGCGCCCAGTACAGGGCAGCCTTCGACGGGGCGAGCGGCGAACGGGCGTAGTCGTCGGCGGTCGCGGACCAGTGGAACGTGGCGATCTCGCCGACGAGCAGCGTCGTGACGCCGGCGACGAGGCGGCCGTCGTGCCACGCCCCGTACAGCCGCGGTTGCAGGCTGTCGGCGGCGAGCAGGCGCAGCACCTGGTCGGCGGTCAGGTCGTGGCGGGCGGCGAACCGGTTGCGGCGCGCCGTCTGCCGGTAGAGGTCGACGAACCTGGCGACGTCGTCGTGGGGCCCGTCGTCGGTGATGTGCTGCCACGCCACACCCGCACGCTCGGCAGCGGCGAGGTTGCGACGATGGTTCGCCGACATTGCCGCGCGGTCCCAACGTTCGAGGTCGACGACGATCGACGGAGGCACCGGCCGCACGGTGGCGTCCCAGGCGTCATCGAGCCGTGGCACCGTCGGCGCTACCGGGCTGCGGGGGTCGAACGGCAGGAACGCCGACACGACACCGGCGGCGGCGAGCCAGCGGCACAGCGCTTCGATGCCGATCGGGCTGTGGGAGAAGACGCCGACCTCACCCGACGGCGGCGAGACATGGATCCGGCCGGGCTGGTCCGGGACGGGGTGGAGCAGCGCGGGCATCGCTGCGGTGGCGATGTCGCCGACGACGGTGGCGTCGCGGTCGGTCCACATCGTCGCCCAGTCCTGATGCCAGTACGGCCCGTACCGGCGGGTGAAGTCCGGCCAGTCGGCGATCATCTGGTGACGGTGACGAGCACCCGGTAGGGCGGGTCGTCGAAGTCGGCGAGCCGGTCGAGGGCGTAGGCGCCGTAGCGCTGGTCGTCGGCGAGGTGCAGGGCTTGGGCGTGCCAGAGGCTGTGGCCGTCGCAGCGTTGCCGGATCGCGGAGACGAGCTCGTGGCGGCCGGTCACTTGGAACATGCCACGGTGCTCTCGGTGCGCGGCCTCGATGATCGGGTTGGCCGCCCACGGCACCGTGAAGACGAGCCGGCCGCCCTCGGCGACGTGCGACCACGCTTCGCCGAGTGTCGCCGACAGCGGCAAGCACTGCAGGGCTTCCATGACGAACACGACGTCGAACGGGTCGCCGACCTCCCAGCGGCCATGCAGGTCGACCGCCTGGAACGCGATCCCATCGACGTAACGCTCGCTCGAGCCGCGCTGGACGTGGCGGTCGTGCAGCTGACTCATCAGACTGGGGTTGCCGTCGACGGCGAGCACCTGGGCGCCAAGGCCGGCGCAGGCGAGGCCGAGGCGGCCATGTCCGCACGCGGCGTCGAGGACCCGGCCGTCGAACACGGCCGGGCCCGCCGCGGCGATCGCCAACCCGAAATGCTGACCCATCAGTGGGGGAGCGGTCTCGATCGTCCAGTCGTGGCGGAACGTGTCGGCGAAGTACCTCTGCCAGTAGGCGGCCAGCTGGTGTCGGTCGTGCGGGACGAAGTTCATCGGGGCTCCTGTCAGTGGAACGGCTCGCCGCGTGCGATCGCGGTGTTCAACGCCTGCTTGAACTGGTCGACGGTCACCACTCGGGACACGCCGGACTTCTTCGACTTCCACGACCGTTCCTTGCGGATCCCCATCACCGTCTCCAGCCACACCTTGTCGATGTCGTTGCGGGACATGATGACGACGTAGCTGTAGCCCTCAGCCGGGCGCGGGGTGATCGGAAGGAGCGGTTCGGTCGGCTCGTCGGTCGTCACTTCGGCGAGCAGGTTGTCGAGCATCTTGTCGGTTACACCGGGCACCGATGCGGCGTCGTCGAGCTCGGACAGCAGTGAGGCCAGCTGGGCGTCATCCCACTTCGAGCGGTCCGACGCCAGGTTGTCGGCAAGGCCACGGCGGATCGCGGTCTCGTCGTCGTCGTCGACGTAAGTGACGGCGATCTTGTCCCAGCCGAGCGCCTTGGCGGCTTCGAGCATGTGGTTGCCGATGACTACGACCTTCGAGTCGCGGCGGGCCACGATCGGCCGGTGCTGGCCGAACTCTTCGAGCGACTTCATGATCTCGGACACCGACCCGCGGCGTGCGTTGTTCGGGTCGGGGACGAGGTCGCCGACTTTCACCTGGACGACCTTCATCGGGCCTTGGCCTGCCATCGTCAGGCTCCTTTCAGTGCGGTGAACAGCAGCCGGTGCGGCGGCCGCGCGGTCGGGTCGTGCGGCCCGATGCGGAACGGGCGGACGATCTGGTCGGCGTCGATGCGGAGGTCGCGGATCTCGAAGCGGGCGCAGGCGGGCAGGTTGCGGCCGAGCGCGTCGAGGGCTCCGGGGTGGACACCGTGGTAGCGGCCTCCGTGGTCGAGGCGCACCTTTTCGATCAACGGCGAGCGAGAGTCGGCGAACGTGACGACGAGCCGGCCACCGGCGGCGACCCGGGCCCACAGGGAGTAGGCGGTTTCGACGGGGTCGTCGACGAAGTGGATCGACTCGACGCACCAGACGACGTCGGCCCGGTCGACGGTCCAGCCGGCCGTGTCGCGAAGGTCGCCGATCTCGACGTCGATCGACGGGTGGCTGTCGTCGAAGGCGGCGACTGCCGACTCGAGGTCGATGCCGGTGCAGGTTGCGCCGGCCGCGGCGGCGAGGTGCAGCATGGCACCGGAGCCGAACCCGGCGTCGAGGACGGTGCGGCCGGCGAGCGGGCCGGCCTCGGTGAGCACCGTCGTGGCGTAGCCCCACCAGAACGAGTCCGACGATGCGTCGAGCCGGTCGTCGCCACCGTGGTAGGCGCCGAAGTGCTCCGCCCAGTAGTCATCCACGGCCGCTCACCCTAGCCGACTCGTCGTGCATCATCATGCGTTAGCAGTATCGTGCGAGCATGATGCGACGAGTCGGCCTGTCCCAGCCTCAGATCACCGACGACGAAATCACCGAGGTCACCAGCGTGCTGCGCTCCGGGTGGATCACCACCGGCCCGAAGTGCGCCGAGTTCGCCGCCGACCTCGCCAGGTTCGTCGAAGCGCCCCGAGTCGAACTGTTCTCGTCGTGCACCGACGCGATCGAGCTCGCCCTGCGCTCCGTGGACGTCGACGGCGGCATCGTCCTCACCTCGGCGATGGGCTTCCCCGGCACCATGCACGCCATCGAACGAGCCGGCGGCCGGCCATGGCTCTGCGACGTCGACCCGGCCACCGGGCTGATCGACGTCGACCTGCTCGAACGGATGATGAACGGCAACGACGTTCGGGCGGTCATCCCGGTGCACCTCAACGGGATGCCGGCCGACATGACCGCGATCGACGCTCTCTGCGCCGGCCGTGACGTCGCGATCGTCGAGGACGCCGCCCACGCCCTGCCCGCCTCGGTCGACGGCCGCACGATCGGCGACCCTTCCGGCCCGATCGGTGTACGCCGGCTGACGGCGTTCAGCTTCCAAGCCACCAAGACGTTGACGACTGCCGAGGGCGGCGCGCTGACGGGGCCTGACGATCTGCTCGACGAAGCTGTCCGCTGGCGGCTGCACGGCATGTCCCGCGACGTGTGGACCCGCCACGCGTCCGGGGGCCCGACGTGGCGGTACGACATCATCCGACCCGGCTTGAAGTCGAACATGTCCGACGTTCACGCCGCGATCGGCGTCGCTCAACTACGGCGCGCGTGGGCCGCCCAGTCCCGACGCTGCTGGATCAGCGGCCGCTACGACGTCGCGTTGGGCCAACTCGACGGCGTCGACCTGCTGCCACGGCTGCCCGGTCGGGCATGGTCACGGTACGTGTACCCGCTGTTCGTCGACCCGGCCCGCCGCAACCAGTACCTCGAGCAGCTGGCCGCGGCCGGGGTCGGATCGTCGGTGTACTTCATCCCGCTTCACGAGTTCAGCCACTTCCGCGACTTCTACGGCGACGCCATCCCCGGCGCCACCGAGTACAGCGCCCGCCACCTGGCGATCCCATGCCACGCCGCCATGTCGAACGACGACGTCGACTACGTCGTCGACCAGGTGACGGCCGTGCTCACTTCTTGAGATCAGCCGTGGCGGCGCGTCGACCGAGCGGGCCGGTCGCGGTCGTCAGAGAGTCGACTTGCAGGCGGTGCATTCGGTCCATCGGTCGACGCCGATGACCTCGTTGCGCCGTGGCATCATCAGCCAGATCAGGAATGCGATCCCGCCGGTGCAGACGGTGAGCACCACCCACATCACGCCGAACTTGACGCGCTTCTTCGTGGTGAGTTGCTTCTGCTGACTGCGCAGCGTGCCGTGCGCTCCGCAGTACGGGCACACCGGCTGGCCGCCTGAGGTGGCCGGTGGTGTGGCGTAGCCGGGCTGTCTCGGCGGCATCGGTGGCGGCGGCGGCGTTGGCGTGTTCATTGGTCCCTACCCCTGTTCACGGCGACGGATCGTAGTTCTGTCACTTCTTGAGCCGGAAGGCGACGACCCGCTGCAGCTGGTCCAGGTCGGCTTTGGCGTCGTGGGACAGCGCCTCAAGCGGCACGTGATCGAGGACGGCGTCGAGCACCCGGCCGGCGAGCGCGGTCAGTTCCATCGACGACAGCTTCACGTTCTCGCGCTGCGACTTGGCGACCACCTCGTCCAGCTGCATGAACGAATCGGCGTCGAACATGCTGCCCTGGTTCTGCTCGGCGAGCAGCTGCGCGCACAGCAGTTCCATGCCCTGCACCGTCAGGTTCTTCTCCATGCAGGCCCGCAACGCCAGCTGCTGCCGTTGCGGGTCGAGACCGGGCATCGACCCCGCGTAGCCGGGACCGAAGTCGCCGGACGCGACGAGCTTCTGGATTTCTGGGGTGAGCTCGAGCAGCCCGACTCGCCAGCGGATCCGGGCGACCGACACGCCGGCGATCTTGGCGAGCTCGTCGATGTCGAGTCCGGCGTCGAGTCGCTTGCGGTACGCGGTCGCCTCTTCGATCGGGTTCAGATCCTGACGGGCCATGTTCTCGACGAGCATGACGTCTTGGGCCCGGCGGTCGTCGAGGTCACGGACGATGGCCTTGATCGTTGACGCGCCGAGGTGCCGGTGGGCCCGCCAGCGGCGTTCACCGGCGACCAGCCAGTAGCCGTCGCTGTCGGGGCGGGGGCGGACGGTGATCGGTTGGGCGAGCCCGTTGCGGGCGATCGACTCGGCGAGCGCGACGATCGCGGTCTCGTCGAACTTCGTGCGGTCGTTGCACTCGGGTGAGATCTGGTCGACGGGCAGGTCGACGATCCGCATGTCGGTTGCGGTCGGCATCAGCTGGTTCCTTTCTGGCGGGGACCCTTCCCTGGTCCCTACTAGTAAGTGTAGCTGATGCGGCGACAGTTATCCAGGTGGTGCGTCGAGAAACCGGACGGGCACGTTGTCGCGCAACGTCTTACGGACCTGCGCCGACACGGTGCGGTCCTCGGACTCGGCCCAACGGTGCACAGCGTCACGCAGGTCGGGTTCGACGTGGGTGATGATTTGCGCCTTGCCGGCGGCGGCGTCACCCCTTGGCTTTGGCTTCATAGCCCAGTTCCTCCACCTTGGCGAGCACGGCGCGCTGGTGCTCTTTCGACTCGCACGCGATTACCACCTGCAGCACCGGTTCCTTCGGCTCGGGCTCTGCGGTCGGTTCGTTCTCTGCCATGTCGTTCAACATGGCGTCGAGATCGTCACCGTCGAAGCCGGTGCCCGCCAGGCCGAGGTCCGATGACGCCAGGCTCATCAGCACCTCGGTCAGCACCTCGATGTTGTCGGAACCGAGCCGGGCGGTGCGGTTGTCGGCCGTGAGTACCCGCAGCGCCTGTTCGTCGTCGACGTCGACCCACAGCACCGGCACCTCGGTGATGCCGAGCTCGCGGGACACGGCGAGCCGGTGGTTGCCGACGAGCACCCGGTTCGTCGACTTCTGCACGACCAGGGCACCCCAAAACCCGTTCGTCGCCACCGACTCATGGATGGCGCCGAAGTCGCCCTGGTTCGGATTGCGGGGATGCAGTTCGAGAGCGCCGACGTCGACCATCTCGAACTCCTGCTGCAGCACACGACCATCACCACTCATCGGGATGCATCATAATGCGTCACGAGCGTGGCGAAGCGATACTCAGCGAGTCGCCCGTGACATCGCTCTATCGAGGGCTTCGAGAGCGGCAGCCAGCGGAAAGCGGTGCTGATCCGTTCTCTCAACCATCCCAGGGCCGAGCACACTGAGTAGCTCATTGCCGAGCTCGAACAACTCGTGCGGATCGTTGAATCCCATCGGATGCCGGAACCGCTGAAACAGATAGCCGGCACGCGTACTTTCCGATTCGAGATCGTCGCCGACCTCCACTGCCGCGGCGCGGCCGATCGACTCGACCATCTCGGCTGCATCCTGAACGGCGTCGGGCGGGTCGTCGGGCATCAGGAGAATGCCGTCTGCGATGCCGGCGATGTTGGCGTCGAGCGTGAGCAGCAGGGCTGCATCTTGCTGAAACGCCTCAACGACGTGCGAGGACACGGCTTCACTGACACCGCTGACGGCTCCGCCGATCGTCTCGGCAAGCAGGGTCACGACGATGCCGGTCGTGGCGACGGCCTGGATCGCCCCACCCCGAACGGCGGCGACCTGCACGTCACTGACCGCGCGCCACGCCCCGGCGAGCGCCCGAAGCTGCTCGGCCGCGGCGGCCTTAGTCATGTGGCCCGGCCTCGTGAGCGCGTCCGCCATCGCTTCGAGGGCGACGGCCTGGCTGATGCGAAGTCCCTGCGCCCGCTCCAGCAGGACGGTGAGTTCACCGATCCTCCGCCGTTTACGCCCGAACGCCATCGGCGGATCGTAGACGCGCGGGCGTGTCAGCTGGTCAGGCGGCCGAGTGCGTCGCCGATACCGACCAGACCGTCGCCGGCTCGGGGCTCCCGTTCGCGGGTGCGTGCCTCGTCGCGGGCTCGGCGCATGATCGCCAGGCCGTCATCGACCGGGACGCCCGGGTCGGCGAGCTCGGCTGCCGGCACTGGGGCTGGGCGGGGGAGCGCGGTGCGCTGTTCGGCGGCGGTGAGGGCGATGGCGTCGAGCGTGGCTCGGGCGTTCGGTGGGGTCAGCATCGGCGCCCACGCCCGGTCAGCGGCGGTTGCGTAGAACTTGACAAAGTGGGCCCGCACCGTGTCGACGTTCGTCGAGTGGCGCAGGTCCCACCAGCCGATCGTGTCGACCGCTTCCTTGACGGCAGGGTGCGACCAGTCGGTCGTGTCATCACGCATCGCTTCGCGAACCTCGGCCCACGCCTCATCCGGCGTCGGCGGCGCGGTACCGGCCGCGTGGGCGGCAGCTTCGATCGAGCGGCGGCGGATGCGGCCGACCGGCGGCGGCCACTCCCGGCCCTCGGCGGACAGGATCTGCACGGCTGCGGCGGCGGAGGCGGCGTCGACGTCCTCGAGCATGAGCATCCACGTCGACACCGTGTCGTCCCACTGCTCGCGGGTGATCGGCGCTGCGGTCCAGTTCGGCCAGAGCCCCTTGACGATGCCGATCAGCTTGGCGACGTCGGACTTCTTCATGCCGGCACCAGCCCGGCGTCCGCGAGAGCGGCCGCGGCGTCGTCCGGTTCGCCTCCGTAGGCGGGGCAGAAGGGCCGGTAGCGGCAGCGGTCGCAGATCTTCTGTGTCGGTGCCGGTCGGAAGTCGCCTCGTTCGCAGGACCGGCTGATCGCCTGGTGGACGGCGAGCACCTTGCCTCGGACGCCGCGCAGCGATTGCGGTGTCGGGGTGACGTCGATCGTCTCCCTCGATGACAGGTACATCAGACGGGCCCGGGACGGCATCTCTTCGCGGGTGACCAAGACGAGCAGGGCGTAGCACCAGACGCCGAACATGGCGTCCTGTTCGAATCGTTGCGACGGCGGCCGGCCGGTCTTGTAGTCGACGATGCCGACGGTCATGTCGCCGTGCTCGTCGAGCCGGTCGATCTTGCCGCGCAGCGTGACCCCGCCGATGTCGTGCTCGACCCACAGTTCATTCGCGATCACTGCGACGGCGTTCGGGTTCTCCATGTCGAGGTACTTCGACGCGAGCGATTGGGCTTCCTTGCCGAACTTGACGACCTCCTTGTCGTCGAGGGCGAGCGTCTGGTACTCGGCGTCATCGCGGAACTCGGCGACGGCGTCGGCGATGCAGGCGACGGCGGCCGCCCGGTCGCGTTCGCCGGCGGGGTGCCGTTCGAACAGGTACTCCAGCCCGAGGTGCACGGTCGAGCCGAGCACGGCGGCGCGGTTGACGGTGCCGGGCAGCTTCTCGACGTACTCGAATCGAAACTGCAGCGGGCAGGTGAGGAAGCTCTTGATCCGCGACGGCGACAGCGTGGTCGGAGGCTCGAAGGTGGTCACTACTTCATCGTCCGCTGTTGGGGTGGCATCAACGCCGGCGTCGGCGGGTGCGGCTCCGGGTCTGGCGCCACGTGCGGGAGACGAACGCTTGGTGCCGTCGCCACGCCGCGACGCTCCGGTCCCAGTCGGGGCCCCACAGGAAGCGGGCCATTTGGTTGCTGGCGCGCCGTCCGGCGCGGCCGCGGCCGAAGGCGAAGTCGATCGTGATCGTGTGCCGCGCCGGCTCGGCCCGATCCGGCATCATCGGGCACCGTCCGTCGCCGGTGGGCAGGTCGCGCACGACGCGCACACCGGTGAATCCGATCGTCTCGATCGGCTCACCGACCGGCTGACCGTCGGTGTCGAGCCGGGTGACTCGGATCGTGTGTCCGACGATCTCGCTCATCAGAACGCGGCGAACCAGGCGTCGGTCGTGGTGCGGAACGCCGCGGCGTGGGCGTGGCCGCCGCCGCCGTGACGTTTGGCGATCTCGTTGACGTCCATGCCCGACTCGACCGACCGCAGTCCGACCTTCACCTGAGTCGACGGGCCGACGATGAAGTAGACGCCGAACAGGTCGGGCTCGCGCTCGGCGAGCACTTGGGCGACGTCGGAGCCGACCGAGTACGGGCACGACGCGATCCACACGAAGTGGCCGTCGATGTAGGTCTGGTAGGCGTTGCCGACGCACTCGGCGATCAGCTGCTGCCGGTAACGGACGATCGGCATCCCTTCCACGACCAGGTCGGTGACCGTGCGGGCTTCGAAGTCGTCCCACAGTTCATCGGCGTACGGGTACGACGTGACGGTCGCGAACACCTCGGGCGTGCCGGGCATCCTGAATCGCCACAGGTCGCGGTCCTCGAGGTTGAGCAGGAACGTCGGGAACGGCGTCGGATGGCCGTTGAGGTGATCGATGTAGGCGAGCACCAGGCCGATGCCGGAACGGTCCATGTTGAGCACGGCGACCCGACGGGCGACCCCCGGCGGCCCCCATCCGAGGTCGCTCGGCCGCTCGAACAGCTGGAAGCCCGTGTCGGACCAGTCCTGCTCGAGCGCCTTCTTGTGGTGGTCGAGCACGACGACACCGGCAGCGCGCTCTCCGAGCTCGCGCATCTGCTCAGGCGGGTACGAGAAGTCGACGACCCACACGTCGCGGCCGTCCACGTTCGGCAGCGGATCGCCGTAGTTGGCGGCGTGCTTCTCGACGTCGGGCTGCACGCGGCGCTGGTTCAGGAACTTGGCGAGCCACCACGCTGCCCCGAAGCCATCGGGGCAGTCATCGTGGTGAATCACGAGCGGGGTGGTCGGGGCGAGGACGGGCTGGGTCACGGGGTCTCCTTCGGGCGGACGAAGTCGGGGACGTCGAGATCGGGCTGCGCTGCGGCGCAGACGCGGCACTCGGCGGGCGGGTTCTCGAAGTGGGTGTCGTGGACCTTGCGCGCTTGCGGATCGGTCGATCGGCGGACCTGCGCGACGTCGGCTTTGAACTTGGCGAGGCAGTCGTCGACGTGGGCGCCGGTGCGTTCGTACTGGGAGCGGCAGATGCACCAGTCGGGCACGAACCGCCAGTTGGGCCCAGATGCGTCGTTGAGGTAGCGGTAGGCAGCGACGGCGCGTTCGATGAGCTCGACGCCGGCGTCGTAGCGGGCCTCGCACCCGGTGGAGTGCTCGCCGGCCTCGCTCCAGTGGGAGCGGCAGATGCACCACGCCGGCGGCTCGGGCCCATCGTGCTCGTGGGCGTAAGCGAGCAGCTGGCGGACGAGAACGCGTTGGCGGGCGTGGTCGTCGACGAAGAGACGATCAGCCGGGCCCAGGTCACGCGGCTTCGGGAGCGGACCGGAGTGCTGGCGAGGCCGATAGCCGCCGGCGCTCTGCGAGACGCGGTCGTTCGGGCCGCGCTCGCTGTACGACGTGACGTTGGGCGGCATGACGATTGGCGCCCGGTCCTTGACGGCGAGCCACTGGGCGATCAGCTGTTCCTCTTCGCTCGCCGGCGCTTGGCGTTCACGCCACCAGCGGCGGGCGTTGACCGTGTACGTGGCGCCGTACGCGGCAGCCGACACGATGACGCCCCACTGGCGCGTCGCAATGGCGTAGGCCAGCCACAGGCCCTGAGCACCGAGCCCGATGAGCCACGCCCACCACAGGCGCCGGCCGGCGAAGATCAGACCGGTGACGCCGACGACGGTCAGCAGCCACGACCACACCTGGTTCATGACGGCTGCTCGGAGAGCTTGCGGATGAGTCGTCGTGCTCGGCGCCAGCCGAGTGGTTCCCAGCCGATCATCTGGCCTGCGAACCAGCCGCGGCGGGCCGGCCACTGGCCGCGATGCCAGGGCGGTGGGTTGTGGGTGACGGCGATCCAGAACCGGCCGCAGTCGCACTCGCCTATGTCGCCGTCTTGCGCTACCGGTGGTGGTTCGCAGCGATGTTGGTTCGTGGCCGTGCGGAAGATCTTCATGGCTGCGGCTCGTCGTCGGTCGCTGCGGCGAGGAACGGCGACGGACGACCACGCGTCGTTCCTTCCTCGATCCACGGGTACGTGCTCGGGAACGGCGGGAAGACCTGCGACCAGTGAGTGCTGATGCCGGGCGGGCCAAGCAGCTTCACGGGGATGTCGAGGCCGGCGGCGATCTTGGCCAGCAGCATGGCCCGCTCGGGTTCCCATCCGAGCCGGACCAGCTGCTTGTAGCCGCGCCACGCAACCCACTTGCGTCGGAAGCGGCGGATCATGAGTCGGCCTCCGTGGTCTCGATCGCGTCCGGGAACCGGCGCGCGAGATCGGTGGGCGGGCCGATGTGGCCGCCGGTGGCGTGCTTACCGTACTGGCGGGGGCGGATCGACTGGGCGAGGCTCCCAGTGTGCGCCGGCGTCGCCCGACGGGCGTGCTGCGCGACCTCGGCGGCGGCGTCGTCGAACATCGCTCCGACGACCTCGTTGAGAGCGGCGGCGATCCCGCGTGCGCCCATTCCACCGCGGAACCGTCCGAAGACTGCGGCGACCGGGCCGGCACCGCCCCGGTCACCCTCCTGGATGGGCATCCTCTCGCCGACGGAGACGCCGCAGTCTTGGCCTGCGGGTCCATCGCCGCCGTGCCGGAGCACCTGACGCCCGGTGCCGGGCAGGTGGCGGGCGGCGGCCTCATCCACGTCGACCGGCGGGTCGTCGGGGCTGCCCTGGTTGGAAGTCATGTGACCCTCGCGTAGACGTGCCAGACCAGCTGCCCGCAGATCGCGGTGCCGACGTGCCGGAACGGCGCATCAGGGACCGGCTGGCCGGTGCCGACGAATCGGATCTCGACCTGCTCGAGCGGTCCCGGCCGGCCGTGCTCGATCCAGACGAACGGCAGTAGGTCAGGCTCCATGCCGGTCGGGTCGTGGTCGACGTGCACGATCCTCGGGTGGGCGAGCTCGAGGGTCAGCCCGTCCACGGGGATCTCGTACTTCCAGATCACGCGGTCAGACATCGGCGGCCGCCTTGGGCCGGCGGGCGAGCGTCCAGCCGGAACCGTCGCGGTCGAAGACGGCGTCGGAGATCCCGGTGCCGTCGACGAGCCACCAGCCCGAGTCGTCGGTCTTGCGGACCTCGATCTCGGCTCGGCTGGCGTCGGGCCAGTGCTGCGAGCGCCACTCGATGACGTCGCCCGGTTGCAGGTCACATGACTGCATCAGTCATCGTCTCCGAGAACGTCGGCGAGCAGCACGTCGGCCAGCTGGCTGCGCAGCTGCTCGGAGGCCCGCTCGAGCAGATGGGCCGCTTCCGTCATCTGGACGGGTTCGGAGTTGGCGATCTCGTCGATCCGGCGGATCGCGTCGACGTAGCCGTCACGGGTCCGTTCGAACGTGCGGCGTGCGATCTCGACGGGGTCGTAGCTGATCGGCCCTCGCGGCGCTTCGATTCGTGGCAGGCCGTCGTCGACGGGGGAGGGCGGAGCGTCGGCTGCGACCGACGGACCTTCGAGCCGGGCGTGCTTGCGGTCGAGCCGATCGAGCTCGGCGGCGACCAGCGCGCCGGCGCGTTCGAGGTTGCGCTCCTGGCTCGCCGGCTTGAACGCTGCCTCCAGCCATGACTGCGGCCAGAAGTCCCTGGCGGTGTCGCCCTGGTGATCGTCGCACGCAGCGATGTAGGCGATCGCTGCCTGCTGCAGTTCCTGTTCGACGTACGTGTCGTCGATCGCTGCGTGGTAGCCCTCGCCGTCGCTCTGACGGTGGCGTTCGAGCACGATCCGCCCGGCGCCGGTACCGATGGCGTCGAGCATCACACGGACCTCGTCGAGCCGGTCCGTCGGCACGTACAGGTTCGTCCACGAGCCGACCGGGAACTTCGTTGCATCCTCGACGCCGAACGTCCTGGAGCCGTCTTCGTGGATGACGACGTGGCGTCCTTCGAGCACTTGGATGTCGGCGGAATGTGTCACGGGTTTCATCATGCGCTGTGACGGTGACATGCGGTCATCTCTTCGGCTTCGTAGCGTGCGGCGGCGTCCTGAGCGCCGCGCGCGACGTCGGTGACCGTTGTGGTCCGGTTCGCCTTGGGCTGGCTGGCACGGCCATCGAGGTGCTGTTCGACGATCTGACGGGTGAACGTCTGGCCGCGCTCACGGACAGCAGCCATTGCCCGCTTCACCTCGGCAACGCCGTAGCCCGCTTCGATGAACGGGCGCACAACGTTCTGCAACGCGACGTGCGTGATCCCGACGGGCACCTTGCCGGTCTCCTTGCGGACGAACTCCCAGTAGTCGTCCACGACTCTCTTCGTCACCTGGTTCGCCGTCGGCTGCTCTTCGCTCGCCGCCTCGGCGGCGACCATCGGTTCTGGAGACGGTTCACCTGACGGTTCAGGTGATGGTTCTTGTGGACGTTCCGTCCACCCCTGCTCGGACGATTCGTCCACCCCTGGCGTGTCAGAACGTCCACCCCTGAGCGCCAAAGCGTCCTGGGACGATTCGTCCACCCCCGACGATTCAGCCATGGACGGAGAGTCCACGCCTGCCTCGGCATCAGCGTTCAGCAGATACAGGTTCGACCGGTACTGGCCGACCATCTCCTTCGGGGCGCCGTTGATCGTCCGGTCGATGTAGCCCTCGGCCAGGAGCCAGCGGATCGCGTCATGGCAGCGACGCTCGGACAGGCCGGCCTCGCGCGAGATCGTGGCGATCGACGGGAAGCACCACCCCTCGTCGTTGGCATGATTCGCCAGCGAGAGCAGCACGAGCCGCCGGCCGCCGGTCGGCTTGTTCAGGCCGGGGTTTCGTCGGTCGCCGAACACCCAGCTGATCCACTGGACGCTCATCGTTTGGGCAGGTACCCGTATGCGGCGAGCTCGTCGAGAGCAAACTCCACGTTCTCGACGGTCGTGTTCCCGTGGGCTGCGATGTCGGTCAGCGGCAGCCTGATCGCGTCCGGCGTCGCCTGCAGCCAGCAGAACAACCCACGTGCTTCGAACGACAGGTGGTCATCGGTGATGAGCGCCAGCGGGACGCTCATCTCGGTCTCAAATGGCATCGGACCCTCCCCGGGTCTGTCTGCCGCCATGCGGAATCAGCGTCGACGAGAGGCGGATCCTCGTCGGGCCAAGGTCTGTTCGATCGCCTCGAAATCGTCGGGTCGCCACAGGTACGACTCGACGTCAGGGCAGTCAGCAAGGAGGCCGAGCACCTTCTGTTGCGCGCTACGGACGCGGCCGTCGTGCTTCTTGAGCTCGGCGAAGATGACCCGCGGCGGGCGGATCAGAATCAGGTCGGGTAGGCCGCCGCGGTTGCGGCGGCTGTCGTTGTCGTGCCACACCCACCAGCCGCCGAGCTCGGCCGTCTGCACCACCTTCTCCTGGAACGAGGACTCGGTGACGAGACGCCGGTACTCGGCGGCTGTGAACGTGCCGCTAGCGGATCGCCGTGGCTGTGGCATGGGGCGTGACGGCCCCGGGGGCAACGCCCTGCAGCAGCGCAACCTGGAGCGCTGCGGCGACCTTCTGCGTGTCGTTGAGGAACGCGTCGCGCAACGTCTCGTGCGGCCGGTCGAGCACGTAGCCGATTGCCAGCTTGCCCTCGCGGAGACGGAACTTGATCTTCGCCTCCACCTTGTACGCGTCACCGCCGATGAACGGTCGGAGGCCGAGCACCATCTTCTCGGGGATTTCCAGCGCACCTCCCTCGCCGGCCTTGGCGGTCACCTTCTCGTTGAAGGTCAGCTGACGCCGGCCACGGCCCATGTCGGCGCCCTGGGCGAAGTTGACGTCGACCTTCGCTTCGAACGTCTCGGCGATCGTCAGCATCGTCGCGGCGGCCGGCTCGTGGATCTCGGTCAGGCCGGCCTCGATCGTCTCGGCGAAGTCCTGCTGCGACTTGAGCCCCTGGTTGCGATGCCAGTGCTCCCACTCCGGCGTGTGACGCAGGACGAGCTCGACCCGGTGGTCGCGCCAACCGGGTGCGCTGGCGATGTCGTCGTTCAGCACCGCCACCAGCTTGTTGGCAGTCTCGTCGGCGTACAGCCCCACCGCGTCGGGGCCCTCTTCGTCAACGAGACGGCCGCACACCGCGACGAACGAGTCGGCCGAGTGCACCTGCACAGTCCCGCGGGCCCGCCGCGGCGCAGCCAGTTGGGACTCGAGGTCGACGAGGTGAGTCGACCATTCCTTCGGACCCGACACCGTGGCCAGATCGCCTGGGCTCCATCGCACGGGGTCGAGCGCCTTGGCGATCGCGGCGGCCTGGATTCCGGCCTGCGACTCGGAGCGGTAGACGGACTCGCTGTTCAATGCGTCGCTCATCGTGCGACCTCCTTCATCTCTCCGGTCTCGGTGTTGACGACGCGCAGGCTCCCCGGAACGGTGCCGACGGTCTTGAGGTCGAGCTTCAACTGGTTCGGCTCGTCGCGGTGCAGGACGCCTTCGGCATCGGGGAAGAAGAACTCGTGGATCTTCTCGGTCGGCGGGTGCTTCACCTTCACGTCGCCGGACGTGATGATCGTGCGACCCTTCGGGCCGACGGGGACTTCGAGCGTGAGCTTGCCGCTCTTGCCGGTGCCGTGAACCTCGATCACCAGCTGCTTGAACGCGTCGTCGAGCTCTTCGACGAGTTGCCCGTCGTCGTACTGGCGCAGCCATCGGATGAACGCGGACGGTTCCTCGTCGTGGGCGTCGTCGGCGGATTCGTCGACGCCGGTCTGGTCGGACATGGCGGTTCCTTTCTCGGCCCTCGCCGCCGGCCGGCGTCGAGGATTTCTGAATTGGCGGAGCGGCTACCGGAGCAGCCAGAGGACGAGTCGAGCGGTGATGGCGAGCACCGTCGCTGAGACGCACACGACGCCCACGATGGCGAAGGCCGTTGAGGCGGCCTTGACTCCACGGGGCGGTTCGGGGCGTGGGTTGGTGGGGTTCATGAGCGGAGATCGTCTCGCCACGGGGTGACATCGGTCTCGGCTGGGTCAGCCCATGACGGCACGATGGCGCCGTGCTCGGTCGCCTCGGCGGTGTGCGCATGAACATACTCATGACACATATGGCAGGTCGCGAGGCCGTTGCAAGGATCGTGCAGTCCCTGCCTCGAGCGAAGCTTGCGGTGGTGGGCGATCCACGACCGCCCCTGACACTTGGGCGTGCGGATCTCACAGCGTCCCGCGTGGACGACCTGGCCGTTCTCCCACACGCCGCCGGAGCGGCGGATGACAGCGGCCCTGAATGCCAGCTCGTCGACGGTCGGACGGGACCGGCGGCGAGGTCGAGCGTCACGTGTGCGGGGGGCGGTTCGACGCATCGGCGCCGAGCGGGTCAGCGGACGGCTACTGCGCGGCAGCGCGACCTTCCGTTGCAGCGGCGAACGTTTCACCCGGTAACCCTGTGACTCAGCGTGACTACATGAGCCAAATGCGCGTCACGCATGGTCACGGGTGTCTACAGTGAGCGGCGTGGTCTTCCACAGAAGGATCAAACGGCGCGAGATGCACCACTTCTTGCCGAGCCGCGGCGGGTTCAGCAGCCCAGGTAAATCGCCCGAGTGGGCCAGCTTCAACGCAGTGTTCTCGTGGATCCCGATCACCCGAGCAGCTTCCGCCAACGTGATGAGATCGTCGGGATTGTCAGCCTCGGCGGGCCAGGAAGTGGTCTCGGCGGCAGTCGTCATACTCGCCAAGCATAGCTATGCTCGCACCACAGTCAGGACTCATCTGACCCATCGGGCCACATTTCCGCACATCGCCCAACCGAAACCAGCGCTTCCGCCGCAGCACGACCAGAACGGAGACCTGGAATGACGACCGAACTCGGAGAGCGCCTGCGCCGTGAACGCCTGCGCCGCAAGGAACGACAGATCGACACAGCGGAACGCTTCGGCATCCACCAAGCGAGCTACGCCCGCTGGGAGACCGGCCACAACCGGCCCGACGACGACAGGTTCGCCGTCATCGCCGACTACCTGGGCCTCGAGATCGAAGAGGTCTGGTCGCTGGTCCACAAGGACGCGCCGGAACCGACGTCGCTCGACGGGCTGAACCGACGGGTCGATGAGATGGCCCGCGACATCGCCGACTTGCGATCGTTGATCGGTGAGCTGCGCAGTGTCATCACGTCTACGGCGACGATGCCGCCGCTCACCGAGTCCAAGCCAGCGCCAACAGGGCGTCGGCGACGGGGTTGACCACCCCGAGGCGAGCTCGGCTTGCCGAGAGATCTTCCAGAAAGCCGAGTAGGTCGAGCCGCAGGCCCTGGATCTGATCGTCCAGGCCGTCGAGTCGGTGGCTGAGTTGCGTCGCAGTGTCGCCCGCTTCACCGAACGCGACTACGGGCGTTTCCACCACCCTCGTCTTCATGGTCTAACTCCCTGCTCCTCCAGCCGGTCGCTCGCCCGGCCTCGAGGACGGAGTACCCGCCACCCCAACTACGCCAGGGATTACCACACCCGAGTCCACCACGACTACGCGGCCCACTTAGTCAGCGGGGACGTTAGCTGCGCGCACAACCAATGGAGTTCTGCTCGAAAATTCGCGCGGGATTGTCACAGAGACCGCGTCAGTTTTTCAGCCGAGCGCCCTTTGCATGGCCGCCGCGGCCTGACTGCGGGCCCTGTCGTAGAGGTGGCCGTACACGTCCTTCGTGATCGTGATCGACGAGTGCCCCAGCATCTCCGACACGATCTCGAGCGGGAGGCCCTGGTCGATCAGAAGCGACGCCGCCGAATGGCGGAGCGCGTGTGGATTCCAATGATCGAGCCCGGCGGCCTTCGTCGCGTCCGACAGCGAAACGGAGTACCTCTTCGGATCCATCGGCGTGCCGACGGGGGAGCGGAACACCAAGTCGATCCCGTAGCACAGGTCGGGCCACGACGACCCCCGTGCGAGCTTCGCGGCGGCGAGACGAGCCTTGTGTGCGCGTAGCGCCGTCACCGCGGTGGGAATCAGGTGCACTACCCGCTTCGACTTCTTCGTCTTCACGTCGGACAGCACCAACCCCTTGCCCTTGATGCGCTTCAACCCTCGGCGCACCATCAGTCGAGGGGCGTCGCCGTCGAGCTCGATGCAGTCCCAGGCGAGGCCGAGCAGTTCCGACACCCGGAGCCCGCACGTCAACATGAGCACGAACGCGGCCTCGTCGGCGTGTCCACGGATCGACGCCAAGAAGCGCTTGGCCTGATCGGGTGTCATCGCTCGGCCGTCGATCTGGTCGGCCTTCACAGGGTTGGCGAGCGCGGCGACATTCTGCGTGACGAGCCCTTCGGCCTGGGCGAGCCTCAACGCGCGCCGCAGAATCGACCGGGCGAGGCGCCGGCTGTTCGCCGAATATCCGCTGGGCCGTGTCTCGGTCGGCTTGGCCATGTCGAGCAACATGCCCGACACGTCGCGGGCCGATAGCTTCGACAGCTTGCACTCACCGATCCGCGGGATCAGCAGCCGGTGCACGACGTCCCGGTACTGCGCCTCGGTCGCGTCGGCCACCGATCCGGGCAGCACGCGCTCGAGCCAGTCGTTCAGGTAGGCCGCGACGGTCATGTCGGCCCGGCTGAGGTCGGCGCCGCGGCTGATGTCGCGGCGAAGCTCGTCGAGCTTGTCGAGCACCTCGCGCTTGGTCTTCCCGCTCACCCATTTGCGGCGTTGCTTCATCACCTCGTCGCCGGCATCGTCAATCTCAGCGGTCGGTTCCCAACCGAGCGTGATCGACCCGACCCACCGCTTGTTCCGCTTGTCCTCGCGGACCGCGCCCTCGCCGTTCGAACGCACCCGACGGCGCCTGTCCTCGTCGCTCACCAACCCCTCCGTCTGTCACTACCGTGTCACTACGCTGTCACTACGCACCGTAGAAGCGACACCGCAGGTAGTCAACCCGTATGCTCGGAGCGACGTGGGATTATGCGTGAGTATGCGTGACCTGGGCAGGGTCAAAAGTGACCCCAAATCGAGACTCTTAATCCGTTGGTTCTGGGTTCGACTCCCAGGGGGCGCACCACAAAGCACCAGGTCAGGGGCGGTCTACGGACCGCCCCGCCGTCGTTTTCGGTGAGAGCTGACCAAGGAGATGAGCACCTGTGAAGGCAACAGCACCGTCGGGTCCGCTCCGTAGCACGAGCAGTGCCGAATGGTGGCGGGCGGCGTGCTCCTGAATCGCCAGGGGCCCCGCCGGCTGGCTACGAGGTCACGTTGACTACGAGGGTGGCGGCGGCGAGGGCGAGGTACGCCGCCGGGAACGCGATGTTGTGGAACACCGCAGCGCGGACGTGGGCGACCAGGGCGCCGGTGAAGAAGGCGGTCAGCCCGACCGAGGCGGCGAGCCCGATCGGGTCGGCGCCCGTCATTCCGACGAGGAGTCCGGCGGCGCCAGCGAGCTTGAGCGCGCCGAGGGACGGAAGCCACCGGCGTGGGACACCGACGTCGCTGGAGTTGGCGAGCACGAAGGGCGCGGCCGCGAAATCGGCGAATGCGATGGCGGCGTTGGCGACGATCGCGGCGACGGTGACGAGGGTTCTGATCATCGCTGACGCGGCGCCGTGCTGTGCACCCGGTACAGGCCCGGCCGTGGCGTCGCCAGCGCCGCGGTGCGTGCGGCATATCCAGCCGCGGCAGGGTCGGCTTGGGTGGCGGCGACCGCGGCGGCATCGGTCCAGGTGGCCTCGTTGATGACGGTGCGGCCGTCGTCGGAGGCCAGCACGCGCGCTCCGACGAAACCGGGCCGCTGGCGGATCACCTCATCGATTGCTTCGGTGAGCAGGTCGACGAGTGCGGACTGATCGGCGGGCTCGACGTCGAAGACGTTGACGAACGTGACGGGCGAGTCGGGCATGAGTCCTCCAAGGAACGAGCAACATGAGCAGTCGCCAGGGCGTCGGTGCCCTGGCGATCAATCCCGACGAAACAGACGCCCGATGTGTGAGGCCGATGCTGCCGACCTCACACATCGAGATGCTGCGTCGTCATACTCGCCAACGCTGGAGTGCCGCGCCGTGTGGCTCTCCGTCCTGCTCGATGTCCGACAACTGTGATTGCCCGATGACTCCCACGGAACCTGACGAAGACCGTCGCGTCCTGATCAACGTCGCGTATCGGATGCTCGGCTCCCTCGCCGACGCCGAAGACGCCGTGCAGGACGCGTACGTGCGCTGGTATCGACTCACACCCGACCAACGAGCATCCGTCGAATCGGTGACCGCCTGGCTGGTGCAGGTCACGAGCAGGATCTGTCTCGACGTGCTCCGCTCCGCGCCGCGGCGCCGAGAGCACTACCTCGGCGAGTGGCTCCCAGAACCGGTCCCCGCCAGGCCACGATGGCGCAGCGACCACGGCGCTGGAACCGGGGCGGATCCGGCCGATCCGGCTGATCGGGTCACGCTCGACGAGTCCGTCTCCACCGCGCTGCTCGTCGTGCTCGAAACACTCACGCCAGCTGAACGGGTGGCGTTCGTCCTCCACGACGTGTTTCGCCACACGTTCGTCGAGATCGCCGCGATCGTCGGACGGTCACCCGCCGCCTGCCGGCAACTCGCCACCGCCGCCCGTCGCCGGATCGCCGGGTCGGCCGTGGCGCGGACCGAGACCAGCGTTGATGCAGCGATCGTCGCGGCCCTCAAGGAGGCATGGGACAAGGCAGACCTGGACGGGCTCGCCGCGCTGCTCGACCCTGACGTCGTCGCTGTGACCGACGGGGGAGGACTCGTCAGCGCGCCGATCGAAGCCATCCACGGCGCGGTGGACGTCGCCCGTCTCTTGGTCGACGTGCCGCGCCGCCAGCCCGGCCCTATCGTCCGCCCGGCAACGGTCAATGGCACGAGCGGGATCGAGGCCTCCGACGGGCATCGGACGCTTGCAGTCATCTCCATCGCTGCAGCCAACGGCCGGATCACTCACCTGTGGATCGTGCGCAATCCGACCAAGCTCGCCGCCTGGAACGCCACCCGAGCCCGCTGAGGCTCGGTCCTCCGCTCAGTTTGCGGAAGGCGCCGGCGGGCAGTAGCCCGCTGGCCGCCGGCCGAGGCGATGCGTGATCGCGCCGACGAGTGTGAGCACGCCGCCGATGAGGGCGATGACGATCGTGCCCGGGCCGAAGCCCGTGGCCGCCAGCGCGGTCTCGCCGATGCCGCCACCGACGAATCCGCTGGCGGCGCTCGATGATGCACCGGATGCGGCAGCGACGTCGGAGGTGAGTGGGGTAGCCATGATTGGCTCCTTTCGTGTGAACGAGTTGGTTGCGGACGAGCGAAGAGGGCGCGCGTGGGCGCGTCGGGGCGCGGCCGGGCGCGGTCAGGCCGGCCAGCGGTGGTGGGAGCCGGTCAGGCTGCCGTGGCGTAGCGGGCCGGGGATTCCCAGCGGCACTCGGCCGTGGGCCGGCGAATCGCCTTGATCGCCGCGTGGGCGAAGTTGACCCGGCTGATCCAGTCGAGCGCGATCAGTGCCGGCCACAGCAGGACGAGGCGCCACTTGCGGAGCGCGATGGCCCCGAATGTGGACCAGAGGGCGTACCCGGCGGCGTACACGAGCGCGATGTGCTTGAGACGATCGGCATCGTGGCGGTTGAGCACGATGATGGCAGTGAGGACCACGGGGGAGAAGAGCACGTAGATGAGCCAGTCGAGCATCATGCCGAGGTACGCGAGGTCGAACCGCGACCACCGCCGCCCGACCCTGTGGCCGATCACGCCCTGGAACGTCCCCCACAGCCACCGCAGGTTCTGCTTGTACCAGGAACGAACCGTCGTCGGCTCCTGGATGCGCGCCGAGGTGTGGGGGCAGTAGACGACCCGGCCGAGTCGACGCCGGTGCGCCTCGAGCACCCAGTAGGTGTCGTCGACCACATACGGCGTGTCGGGCCGCAGCACTTCGCGCAGGAACCCGGTGCGGTACACGGAGTTCGAGCCGGAGATGCAGTTCATGACCCCGAGGGCCGACTGGCCACGTCGCACGAAGGCCTGGTACTTCCAGTAGGCGAAGGCGCGTCCGGCAACGACGGGGTTCCAGCGCTGCGCGTGGGCCCAGTCCGAGCGGGTCTTGGCGCAGACGACCGCAACGTCAGGGGCGAACTGCGCGGCCGTCACGGCGACGAAGTCGTCGTCGACGATCGTGTCGTCGTCGACGATGCAGATGAGGTCGTAGCGCTCGAGCAGGTCGAGTCGGTCGACCACCGTGTGAATGGCCGCTGGCTTACCCACGTTCTCGTCGAGCTGCACAGCTTGCGTGGCGCCCGCCGCCAAGGCGACGCCGACCGTGTCGTCGGTGGAGCCGTCCGACACGACGTACGTGTCGGCCTGGCGGGCGCATGTCGTCACCGTCGGCCCGACGGTGCGGGCGCCATTGAGCGTGGCGATGACGAACGCGAACCGAGGAGTCGGTGCCGTCTCGTCGACCGATTGGTCGATCGGCTCGTCGAGCCGCTGCGCGTCCGGCTGCGTGTCCGGTTCGTCGTCGAGGTGAAGAGGTCGCGAGGCCCGTTGGGGCGCGCGCGACTCCAGAAGGTCCGCCATGGTGTCCGCCATTCGTCAGGTTGACCGGAACGGCAGAAAGCCGCCCGGAATCGGCGGAGAGTTCCCTTCCCGCCGGGTCGTCCTCCGTGACTCCGCACTGACGTCCGCTGTCAGTTCCGCTCGAAGTCGCCGCAGGGCGTGAAGGAACATAGCGCGCGCTCGCAAATTACTGCCACCAGCGCATATGTGACATGCGTCACGCAGTTGCGCGACGAACCCACGCAGGGCGGCTAGGGCAGGGGAACGACGTGGATCGTGATGGTGCTCGACGCCGAACCCGCCGACGTGGCCACCGTGTAGTTCATGACGCAGTCGCCGAGCACCTGCCCGTGCAACGTCGCGAACCCGTCCTGGACCACGTTGGGCTCGGCGAGCACCCTCCCGCTGCAGCTGCCGATCTCCCACCTCGTGCCGAACGCGACCGCGAGACCGAACAGATCGTCGTTGGCGAAGTAGTACACATCCTGTTGGCCGCCCAGGGCGACCGTGACCTCGTCGGGCCGGGCGATCGGCGGTCGGGGTGCGATCGTCGTCGACGTGCTGGTCGACGTGGTGCTGGTCGACGTGGTGCTGGTCGACGTGGTGCTGGTGGACGTGGAGCTGGTGGTGGACGTGGTGCTGGTCGACGTCGTGGCGCCGATGGTTGTGGTCGGCACGGAGGTGGGAGGGACGGTCGTCGCTGCGGACGTCGTGGCCGGCCCGGTGCTGCGCGGTGGTTCGGCCGTCGTCGGCGCCGGCACGCTGGAGCCACCGGCGGGACCGGCTGTCGTCGGTGGAACCGTGGCCCCGGGCGGGCAGCCCGTCGAGGCGGCGGCGTCAGCGAACGGGATGACTCCGATCGAGACGGCGAGGGCGGCGAGCACGACCGCGGCCGTGCGATCGAGATGTCGCCGGGCGGTGAGCGCGATCGCCGCGCCGGCGACGACCAGTCCGATTGCGATGACCAGTGTGGCGAGGCCGTTGAGGCCGGTCGCCGGCAGCTGACAGTCCACTTCCCTCCCACCGATCTGGCACCCATCAACCAGATTCCGCAGCCGACGGTAGCACCCCTGAGCGCAGCGGGTCGGCGGCGACCGTGGGCGGACCGGACCGCGGCAAGCCACGGGTCGGGGTTCAGCTGGTCGCGGCGCACTCGATGCAGTGCCGGGTGTGCGGCAGGGCCAACAGTCGGGCCACGGCGATCCACCGACCACACTGCGTGCAGTAGCCGTATCTCGCCGAATCGGTCCGGATCAGCGCCTCTTGGACCTCGGTGAGCGTCGCTCGGAGTGAGCGCACCGTCGAGTGGTCCTGTTGGTTGATGTCGTCGCTCTCGAGTTCGGCGAGGCGCTTCGCGTAGAGCGTGGCGTCGGCGCGTAGCTTGGCTCGGATCTCGTCGCGGTCGGCTTCGCTGAGGAGTGTCGGTCGGGGAGTCGTCGTCGCTCCCCGTCGTGTGCGGTTCATGATGTCCCTCGTGGTCATGGTGGGGCCCGCCGGACGGCGGGCCCCGTGGGCGCGTCGGGTCAGAGCGCGGAACGGACAGCGTCCTTCCGCCGTCGTGCTGCCGAGGCGGCAGCGCGCTTTTCCTGCTTGACGCGGCGCTTCTCGAGCAGCGTCTTTGCGGTCTTCTTCGACCGGGCGGACTTCGCCAATGAATTCACCTCCCTCGATGCTCACCCCCGGACCTGGTCCGGCAGCGGAATCAACGAGGAAGGGGAGGCGCTCCCGTGAGCACGGCCCACCAGGACGTCCGGCGCGAGCCGAGCCAGGAGGACCTGGTGCGCTCGTTCGTTCGGCGGTGCTGTCGTGGAATCATGAGACGTTCAGACTGGTCGTTCTTACAGAAATGTGAACAGACGACCATAGCCCGTAATTCACAACTGTCAACCGCTCCGTCCGTGGTTCGCCTCGCAGCGCTGACGCCGACACGCCCGCCGTCGACTCGACGATGCGAATCAGCGACCCGTCATGCCGGTGGTCGCATCAGGGTTGACGGTGCAGCGTGGCCGCCAGATGGTGCGTCATCGGCTCGCCGACGGCGGCCATGCGCAGCGTGTACGTGAGGATGTCGCCGGTGATGGTGAACGTGCGCTCCACGGCGTCGACGCGCTTGGCGGTCGTGGTCCGGCCGATCGTCGACGACGTGAGCGTGAGGGTGATCGTGCTGTCGCCGGCGATCTCGGCGGAACCCTCGTCGATCTCGGTGATGCCGGTGGGATGGACGAACACGAACTCGACGGCGCCGGGAGCGGGCATCCGCAGGTACCCCTGCTCGGCATGGAGCGGTCGGCCGTCGTCGGCCGCCTTGGTGCGCTGGCCGTAGGCGAGGAACGGTTTGCCGACGTGACCGAACGTCACGGTCTCGAGATAGCCGAACGTGTCGATCGTCGGGTAGCTGCCCTCGCCCTCGCCGGCCCACGTGCCGAGCAGCGGGGCCAGGGGGACCAGATCGGGGTGGAGCGGCGGAGCCATCGACACGAGCGTACGGCGCGTGCGGCTGTCGCTCGGACCGCGTGCTCGCGGCTGCGCTCGGGCCGGCGAGATAGCCTGAATCGACCCCGGGAATCGGGCTACGTCGTCGAGTGGCGGCGCCGGCGCCGGGCAAACACCTACAGGGAAGTGATATCCATGACCACCACCGACGCTTCGTCGGCCGTGGCCGTCGATCCCCGGCTCGTCGAACGGGCCACCGCAATCCGCGAGCGCGAGCTCGCCGTCTACGCCGAGCGCACCAAGGGCTCGCAGGCGGCCACCGAGCGAGCCCGCAAGGTGCTGCCGCTCGGCGTGCCGTCGAGCTTCCAGGCGTACGACCCACATCCCATCGTGGTCCGCCACGCGTCAGGCCCGCGCATGGTCGACGTCGACGGCAACGAGTACATCGACTACGACATGGGCTTCGGCGCGCTGTTCGCCGGCCACATGCACCCGGCCGTCCGCCGGGCCGTCGAGGCCCAGCTCGACGACGGCACGCTGTTCGTCACGCCGGCCGAGTCCAACGCCGTCGTCGCCGAGCTGCTCGCCGAGCGCTACGGGCTGCCGATGTGGCGGTTCACCAACTCCGGGACGGAGGCCACGATGGACGCCGTCCGCGTCGCCCGCGGTGCCACGGGCCGCGACAAGATCGTCAAGGTCGAGGGCGGCTACCACGGCCACCACGACGAGCTGCTCATCTCGATGAAGCCGTCGCTCGACGAGGCCGGCCCCCCCGACTCGCCGACGCCGGTGCCGGCCACGGCGGGCATCACCGCGGGCGTGCTCGCCGACACGATCGTCATCCCGTACAACGACCCTGAGGCCCTCGAGCGGGCCCTCGCCGGCGGCGACGTGGCGGCGTTCATCGTCGAGCCCGTCATGGAGAACATCGGCATCTGCCTGCCCGACGACGGCTACCTCGAGGCGGTGCGCGACATCACGTCGCGCCACGGCACGCTGCTCATCTTCGACGAGGTGAAGACCGGAATCACCGCCGGGTTCGGCGGCGCCACCGGCCACTACGGCGTCGTCCCCGACCTCGTCACGCTCGCCAAGTCGATCGGTGGCGGGTTCCCGCTCGGCGCCTTCGGCGGCAAGCAGGAGTACATGGACCTCATCACGCAGGGCAAGGTGCTCCACCTGGGCACCTACAACGGCAACCCGCTCGTGATGGCCGCCGCCCACGCGACGTTGTCGGAGGCGTGCAGTGCCGAGGCCACCGATGAGGCGATCGCCCGCAACCGCCGTCTCACCGACGCCTGCGCGTCGATCATCGCCGACCACGACCTGCCGGCGCACACCGTGCTGTTCGGGGCCAAGGGCTGCGTCACGTGGAGTCGCACCCGCGTGCGCAACTACCGCGACTGGAAGCTGTCGACCACCGGCGAGCTGGCGTTCGCCCAGTGGATCCACGGCATCAACCGCGGCATCCTCCTGCCGCCGGGGCTCGACGAGCAGTGGCTGGTCTCGGTGATGCACGACGAGGCGGCGGCGATGCGCTACGCCGACGTGTTCGCCGAGTTCGCCGACGAGCTCACCGCCTGACGCCGAGATCTCTGAGCTGTCGGCGCGGAAACCCGCGCTGACGGCTCACAGATCGCCGACGGGGCCGCCGATCAACGGGACCACTGGCGCTGTTCGGTGCTGTAGCGCGTCTGGCGGACCGGAGCCGACCACCCCTTGCTCTTGCGGCGGCGGAAGCCGGCGGAGCCGAACACGAGCGCGCAACCGACCAGGGCCGAGGCGACGGCGATGGCGCCGATCGCCCCCCGCTGGCTCTCGGCGACGGTCGGGACGACATCGGCCCAGCCGTCGTCGGTGAGCGCCGGCACCGCATACGCCGGCACCACGTAGCCGAGGAGGAAGGCGGCGACGGCGGCGCCGACGAAGAACACCCCGAGGCCGAACGCGGCGTCGGCACGTGTCGGGTGGGCGAAGATGCCGAGGATGACGCCGACGAGGCCCAAGATGGCCGAGATCGGCACGAGGAACGTGAGGACGGTCCGCACGAGCGACAGCCACGACACCTCCTCGACGGGGAGCGTGATCGTGGGGACGTCGGCCACGACCTGGTTGCGCACGATCGGTACCATCTGCGGGCCGGTGATGGTGACCGGGTCGCTCCGCTCGCCGATGGCGACGGCGTGGGCCTGGACGATGACATCGCCGAGCACCCCGCGCGTCTGGGTGTCGCCGACGAGGCCGGGGAACGAGCTGACGATCTCGGTGGTCATCTGCTCCGGGGACCGCCCCAGTCGGTCGGCGGTCGCCGCGCCGATGGCGCCGGCGACCTGGTCGCGGAGCTGGTCGTGATCGAAGACCGCAGTCACCGTCTTGCGGCTGAACTCGGTGTCGAACGCGACGCGCTGCATCCACCATCCACCCGCCGCCACCGCCAGCAGTACGGCCGCGACGACGAACAACAACCCGGCGAGTCCGCGGCGCATCAGGCGAGTCTGCCAAATCCGCCGCGGCCGTGGCGACAGGACGCTCGGCGTGCACGCTCTAGAGTCCGCCACAGTGAGAGTGCTCCATCCCGACGATGCGACCGCCGTGGCGGCCACCGAGGCGATCCGTCGCGGCGACGTCGAGCGACTCCGCGAGCTGCTGAACGACGACGGCGACCTGGCAACCGCCGGAGTCGGTACCCGGGGCCCGGGTGGCCAGATACGCACGCTGCTCCACATCGCCACCGACTGGCCGGGCAACTTTCCGGGCGTCGCCGACACGATCGGCGTCCTGGTCGACGCCGGCGCGGATGTCGATGCGGCGTTCGTCGGGCCCCATGCCGAGCGCCCACTGCATTGGGCGGCGAGCACCGACGACGTCGCCGCCGTCGATGCGTTGCTCGATGCCGGTGCCGACATCGAGGCCCCGGGCTCGGTGATCGACGGATCGACGGCGTTGATGGACGCCGTGGCGTTCGGCCAGTGGCGAGCGGCGCGGCGGCTCGTCGAGCGCGGGGCATCGGTGACCCCGTGGCAGGCGGCGGCGCTGGGTCTGGCTGGGCCGGTCGACGCCTTCCTCGCCGCCGATCCGGCGCCGACGCCCGACGATCTCGGCAGCGTGTTGTGGGCCGCGTGCCACGGTGGGCAGACCGACATCGCCCGGCAGCTGGTGACCGCCGGGGGAGCGGTGGACTGGGTGGCGCCGTGGGACGGCACGACCCCGCACGACGCCGCCCGGCGGAGTGGGGCCTCCGACGTCGTGGCGTGGCTCGCGGCTGATCCGATCACGGACTGACGCCGGCACGAATTCCCCGCGGATGCTTGCGGCGAACGACTGTTCGTAACTACACTCGTGGCATTCGTTCGAACCCGCGCAGCGGCTCGGCCGCCTGCGCCCTCCGGAACTCTGTGACACCCCCTCTCTAGGGTGACCATCGACCCGACATCGCAGGACAGACGACGGCCACGAGAGCGTGGCGAAAGGCAGCGTACGACATGAGCCCAGCACCCAACCCGTCCGGGAAGAACCAGGGCGCCGAGCGCGCCAAGGCGCTCGACATCGCCCTCGCCCAGGTCGAGAAGCAGTTCGGCAAGGGCGCCATCATGCGCATGGGTGAGAAGACAACGATGGCCATCGAGTCGGTGCCCACCGGCGCCCTCTCGCTCGACCTCGCCCTCGGCATCGGCGGCCTGCCCCGTGGGCGCATCACCGAGATCTACGGCCCGGAGTCGTCGGGCAAGTCGACGCTCGCCATGCACGTGGTGTCCGAGGCCCAGCGCAACGGTGGCGTCTGCGCCTACATCGACGCTGAGCACGCGATGGACCCGGTGTACGCCAAGGCCATCGGCGTCGACGTCGACCAGCTGCTCATCTCCCAGCCCGACACCGGTGAGCAGGCCCTCGAGATCGCCGACATGCTCGTGCGCTCCGGCGCCCTCGACGTCATCGTCATCGACTCCGTGGCCGCCCTCACGCCGAAGGCCGAGATCGAGGGCGAGATGGGCGACAGCCACGTCGGTCTGCAGGCCCGCCTGATGAGCCAGGCGTTGCGCAAGCTCACGGCCAATCTCAACAAGTCGAAGACCATCATGATCTTCATCAACCAGCTCCGCGAGAAGATCGGTGTGATGTTTGGGTCACCTGAGACAACGCCCGGTGGCCGGGCGTTGAAGTTCTACTCGTCGGTGCGCCTCGACATCCGCCGCATCGAGTCCCTGAAGGACGGCGCCGAGGTGGTGGGCAACCGCACCCGCGTCAAGGTCGTCAAGAACAAGGTCAGCCCGCCGTTCCGCCAGGCCGAGTTCGACATCATGTACGGCAAGGGCATCAGCCGTGAGGGGTCGCTGCTCGACATGTCGGTCGACCTCGGCATCGTCAAGAAGTCGGGTGCCTGGTTCACCTACGACGGCGAGCAGCTCGGTCAGGGTCGGGAGAACGCCAAGACGTTCCTGGCCAACACGCCCGAGATCATGGTCGAGATCAGCGACAAGGTGTTGAAGGCCGCCGGCCTGCTGCCGGGGGACGAGCCCGACTTCGAGCCCACCGCCGAGGAGATGGACGACACCTTCACCGAAGCCGACGACGAGCCGATCGACCTCCGGTAGGCACCACCGTCGACTTCTTGTACTGATTCCTCCTCACCCGTGAGGAGGAATCAGTACAAGAACGGGATCAGAGACCGCCGAAGCTGGCGCCGGGCTTGAAGATCATCAAGAAGAGCGTCACGACGAGGATCACGTGGGTGATGCCGATGCCGGCGCCGAACTTCTTCGTGGCTGCCTCGCTCTGGTCGGTGAGCGCCGGGCGGATGAGGAACCAGCTGGCCGCCATGGCGATCACCCAGCACAAGAGGGCGAGGACGATCCAGGTGTCCGACATCTCCCAGGCCTTCACGTCGCCGGAACCGGGCAGCTTGCCCATGCCCACCATGCCCATGCCGAGCACCCAGACCAGCGTGAGCGCCGGGAGCGTCATCCGCAGGTGGAGCTTGGCGATCCGCTCGGTGCCACGCAGCGACGGGTAGACGAGAATCGGGCCGAACGCGACGATGGCGGCGAGGATGTGGAGGAAACCGAGCAGCTGATAGCCGGTGGAGAAGTCCCAGATTGCGAGCACGCCCCGACGCTACCGAGTGTCTCGCAGCGCGGGAAATGCCGGGGCATGGCGCTCGTCACGCGGTGCCTACCATCACCGCATGTCGGACGCCGCGCTCACCTACTCGTCGTATCTCGCCCTCGACGAGGTCCTCTCGGCCCAGCGACCACGCTCCGACGAACACGACGAGCTGCTGTTCATCGTCATCCACCAGGTGTACGAGCTGTGGTTCAAGCAGATGCTCCACGAGCTCGAGCGGGCCCAGACGGTCCTCGAAGCCGGCCGGTCGGCGCAGGCCCTGCACACCCTCAAACGGGTGCTCACGATCCTCAAGGTGGCCGTTGCGCAAGTCGATGTCCTCGAGACGATGACGCCGCGCCAGTTCGCCGGCTTCCGCGGCCGCCTCGACGCCTCGAGCGGCTTCCAGTCGGCGCAGTTCCGCGAGTTCGAGGCAGTGCTCGGCTCGCGCACCGAGCACCACCAGCCCGGGCTCGCCGGGGAGCGCATCGCCGCCGCGCAGCAGCGTCGCAACCTCTACGACTCGTTCGTCACGTACCTGCAGATGTGCGGCTACGACGTCCCGGATCACGCCATGCTGCGCGACGTCCGCGCCCCGCTCGCCCCCGATCCGCAGCTGCAGGAATGCCTGCTCGAGGTCTACCGCGACGACGGCGAGGCCGCGGCGGTGTGCGAACGCCTCGTCGACCTCGACGAAGGGGTGCAGGAGTGGCGCTACCGGCACGTGAAGATGGTGGAGCGCACCATCGGCGACAAGGCCGGCACGGGCGGCAGCTCCGGCGCGGCGTATCTGCGCTCGACGCTGTTCTCGCCGCTGTTCCCCGACCTCTGGGCCGTGCGGTCCCGGCTCTGACGCCCGGGTGCCCGCGGCGCGCTGGCGCGGGGCCACCGCCGTAGCCTGTGAGTCCGTGACCTCGCCGTCCAGCTCGCCGACCGCCGCCGACCGCGCACCGCTCGCCCCGGGCGATGACGCGCCGCGCCGGTTCGTCGTGCGCACGTACGGCTGTCAGATGAACGAGCACGACTCCGAGCGCATCGCCGGTCTCCTCGAGGCCGACGGGATGCTCCCGGCGGCGTCGGAGGACGACGCCGACGTGGTCGTGCTCAACACGTGTTGCATCCGGGAGAACGCCGACAACAAGCTGTACGGCAACCTCGGGCACCTCAAGACGTGGAAGGGCCAGCGCGACGGCCGCCAGATCGTCGTGTCCGGCTGCCTCGCCCAGAAGGACCGTGACCTCGTACAGGCCAAGGCCGGCTACGTCGACGTGGTGCTCGGCACCCACAACGTGCATCGCA
This sequence comes from Desertimonas flava, assembly GCF_003426815.1. Lineage (GTDB taxonomy): Bacteria > Actinomycetota > Acidimicrobiia > Acidimicrobiales > Ilumatobacteraceae > Desertimonas > Desertimonas flava. Next base: position 116,751 of record NZ_QKYK01000003.1, on the reverse strand, counting down.
CGGCCGACCTCGTGCGCCACGCCCGCGAGCACGGCCCGATCACCGAGATCCTCGAGGCCGCCGTCGTCGACGACCACACATTGTTCCCCTCCGCCCTGCCGGCCAAGCGCGAGACGTCGTACAACGCCTGGGTGACGATCCAGATCGGGTGCGACAACAGCTGCGCGTTCTGCATCGTGCCGTCGGTTCGCGGCGAGGAGATCAGCCGCCCGTTCGCCGACATCGTCGACGAGGTCGCCCAGCTCGCCGCCGACGGCGTCACCGAGGTGACGCTCCTTGGCCAGAACGTCAACAGCTACGGCCGTGACCTGCAGCTGGCCGCCCGCCAGGCCGGCGACGACACGGCCCGGGTACGGCCGCTGTTCGCCGACCTGCTCACCGCGGTCGGCGCCGTCGACGGGATTCGCCGCGTCCGGTTCACATCGCCGCACCCGAAGGACATGCGTCCTGAGACGTTCGAGGCGATGGCCGCCAGCCCGGCGGTCTGCGAGCAGCTCCACTACCCGTTGCAGTCGGGCTCCGACGCCATCCTCGCCGCGATGCACCGGGGCTACACCGCCGAGCGCTACCTGCAGCGCCTGGCCGAGGCCCGTCGTACCGTTCCCGACCTCGCCGTGTCCACCGACATCATCGTCGGCTTCCCGGGCGAGACCGACGCCGACTTCGAGGCGACGATGCAGGTCGCCGCCGAGGCCCGCTTCGACGACGCGTTCACGTTCATCTTCTCCCCGCGTCCGGGTACCGAGGCGGCCACGATGACCGATCGCTTCGTCGACCCCGCAGTGGCCGGAGAGCGGTTCCACCGGCTGCGTGTCGTCATCGAGCGAAGCGCACTCGCCGCCAACGAGGCGCGTGTCGGACGGGTCGAAGAGGTCCTCGTGGAGGGGCCGAGCAAGAAGAACCCTGGTGTGCTCGCCGGGCGCACCCGTCAGTTCCGCCTCGTCCACTTCGACGCCCCGGCCGGCGGCCTGCGGGCCGGCGCCTATGCCACCGTCGAGATCACACGGGGTGCCCCACACCATCTCGTGGGGCGTTTCGTCGAGCAGACCGCCGACGCCCGGCATCGCGTTCGCATCCCTGTCGCCGCCCTGTGAGCGGCGCGAGGCCGGCGACGCCGCCGCCCGCCCTGCCCGCGGTCGTCGTCCTGGGCCCGACGGCGTCGGGGAAGTCCGACGTCGCCATGGCTGCTGCCGGCGCTGTCGCCGGCACCGAGATCGTCGCTGTCGACGCCATGCAGGTGTACCGCGGGATGGACATCGGCACGGCCAAGCCCACCGAGTCCGATCAGCGCGCCGTGCGCCACCACGGGATCGATCTCGTCGAGCCCACCGATGACATGACCGTCACCGAGTTCCGTGCCGCGTATGACGGGGCCCTCGACGGGATCGCGTCGCGCGGGGCACGTGCCATCGTGGTCGCCGGCACCGGCCTCTACCTGACGGCGGTGCTCGACCGCCTCGAGCTCCCCGGCTCGTACCCCGACGTCAAGGCCGAGCTCGACGCCGAACCCGACACGTCCGTGCTCTTCGACCGGCTGGAGCGTCTCGATCCCGCCGCCGTCGCACGGATCGATCCGTCGAACCGGCGTCGCATCGTGCGCGCCCTCGAAGTCACCGTCGGGTCGGGGCGCCCGTTCAGTTCCTACGGGCCCGGCGTCGCCGCCTTCCCGGCGACGCCCGTCGTGCAGATCGGGATCCGCTGGCCACGCGAGGCACTGGCCGAGCGCGTCGAGCGCCGTGTGCACGCCATGATGCGGGCCGGCTTGCTCGACGAGGTGCGCCGCGTCCATGACGCCGGCATGTCGCGGACCGCTGCGCAGGCGCTCGGCTACAAGGAGCTCGTCGAGCACCTGGTCGGCGACGTGTCCCTCGAGGAGGCGGTCGAGGCCGTGATCCGCCGGACCCGGCAGTTCGCGGTCCGCCAGGAGCGGTGGTTCCGCCGCGACCCTCGCATACGCTGGATCGACATCGATGCCAGCGCCACTGACCCTCTCGAACCCGTCCGCTCGTCCGTGATCGCCGAGCTGTCGTCATGAGCGTGCTGCGCCTCGTCAAGCACCAGGGGCTGGGCAACGACTTCCTGGTCGCCCTCGACGGCTTCGACGACGTCGACGACGGCTGGGCGACGATCCGGTCCGAGGAGCTGGCCGACCTGGCCCGCCGAGCGTGCGCCCGGCGCCGTGGCATCGGCGCCGACGGTCTCCTCATCGGGCGCCGTGTCGGCGGCCGCACCACGATGGTGCTCTACAACGCCGACGGCAGCCGGGCCGAGATGAGCGGCAACGGCATCCGCTGCTTCGCCCACGCGATCGCCCGCCGGACCGGCTCGCTGGCCGACCAGGTGATCGAGACGGATGCGGGGGCGAGAACGGTCACGCTCGAGGTGACCGATCATCCCGACGAGCTGCTCGCCACGGTCGACATGGGCGTCGTCACCAACCTGCCCGAGCCCGACGGCTGGTACCTGCTTGGAGCATCGCCTGATCGGCCCGTGGCCCACCTCAGCCTCGGCAATCCGCACAGCGTCGTGCCGGTCGAGGACGTCGGCGCCGTCGATCTCGTGGCCCTCGGCACCAAGGTCCCCCATGTCAACCTCGAGATCATCGAGTCCGGCCCCGAACCCCATGCCGTCACGATGCGAGTGCACGAGCGCGGCGCCGGCATCACCGAGGCCTGCGGCACGGGTGCCTGTGCGGCTGCCGTCGCCGCCGATCTCTGGGGTCTGGCCACTCCAGTCGACGGGAAATTGATGGTGCACATGGACGGTGGAACTGCAACGGTGGGCATCGACGGCCCCAGCGTGACGTTGCAGGGGACGACGACCTACGTCGGCACCGTCGAGATCCCTGTTCCGGAAGCGGTACCACCCAACCCATGAGCAACCCCTACGGCGAAGCGCTCGGCTCCAGCCTCATCGACCGGTCGATCCGGGAACGCATCGTGCTGGTCGGCGTGACGTTCCCCGGGAGCGACGATGCCGACACCGATGCCAGCCTCGACGAGCTGGCGGCACTGATCGACACGGCCGGAGCGGACGAGGTCGGTCGCATCGTCCAGCGCCGAGACTTCCCCGATCACACCTGGTTCATCGGCAAGGGCAAGGTGGACGAGCTCAAGGAGCTGTGCCTCGCCGTCGACGCCGACACCGTGGTGTTCGACAACGAGCTGGCACCGGCGCAGCAGTACAACCTGGAGAAGCTGCTCGGACGCACGGCGATCGATCGCACCGCCGTCATCCTCGACATCTTCGGCCAGAACGCCTACACGCTCGAAGGCAAGGCCCAAGTCGAACTGGCCCTCCTCCGTTACCGCCTCCCGCGCCTGCGGCGCGGTGCGACCGCCCGCATGTCGCAGCAGCGCGGCGGTCTGGCCAGCCGCTTCGGTGGCGGCGAGACCAAGCTCGAGGTGGACCGACGGCGGATCATGCGGCGCATCGCCAAGCTCGAGAGCGAGTTGAAGGAACTGGCCCGCACCCGCGACCTGCAGCGCAAGCAGCGCGACCGCAGCGGGTTGGCCACGGTCACCATTGTCGGCTACACCAACGCCGGCAAGTCGAGCCTGCTCAACGCCCTCACCGACGCCGGTGTGCTCTCCGAGAACCGGCTGTTCGCCACCCTCGACCCGACCACCCGCCGTCTGTCGCTCCCTGGCGGCGAGCCGGTCCTGCTCACCGACACGGTGGGCTTCGTCCGCCGGCTGCCGCACGGCCTCGTCGAGGCCTTCAAGAGCACGCTCGAGGTGGCCACCGACGCCGACTACCTCATCCATGTGGTCGACGCCAGCGTCGCCGATCCCCAGGGCCAGATCGACGCCGTGCGCGAGGTGCTCACCGAGATCAACGCCGATCGGGTGCCCGAGCTGCTCGTCTTCAACAAGGCCGACCTGGCCCCACTCGAGGCCAAACAGCTCGTCGCCGACCACCCCGGCTCCGTGGCGGTCAGCGCCGTCACCGGCGACGGACTCGACGACCTGTTACGGGTGCTCCCGGACCGATTGCGGTCGCTGACCGCCGTAGTGGAGCTGCTCGTGCCCTACGACCGCGGCGACGTGCTCGCCGCGATCCATCGCGAAGGAGAGGTGGTGTCGACCACCGACGAGGCGGCCGGCCTGCGCGTGCGGGCGCGGTTGTCGGGACCCTCGGCCGGGCGACTGAAGGACTTCGACGTGGCCCGAGCCCAGGGGAGTGGCGACGAGTGACCGTGTCCGACGAGCGACAGGGCTTCGTCCCGCCTCCGTACCCGTACGACCGGCTCGACGAGCTGCTCAAGATCGCCGCAGCCCTCGAGGGCGGTGCCGTCGACCTGTCGATCGGCACGCCGATCGACCCGGCACCACCGGCCGTCGTCGCCGCGCTGTCGACGTCCGGCAGCGAGCGCGGCTATCCGCCGAGCATCGGCACGGCTGCGCTCCGCGAGTCGATCGTGTCGTGGATCTCTCGACGGTTCGCCGTCGACCTCGACCCGGCGATCCACACCGCGGTGTGCGTCGGCACCAAGGAGTTCGTCGGCACGCTGCCGCAGTGGCTCAAGCTCCGCACGCCGTGGCGGGACGTCGTGCTCTACCCGGCTGTCGCCTACCCGACCTACGAGATGGGGGCGATCCTCGCCGGGTGCCGGCCGGTGCCCGTGCCGCTGACGGCCGACGGGCGCCTCGACCTGGCCGCCATCGACCAGTCGGACATCGACCGGGCGCTCGCCCTGTGGGTCAACTCGCCGGGCAACCCGACGGGTGCGTGCGACGATCTCGGTCACGTCGCCGCCTGGGGTCGACGTCACGGTGTGCCGGTGTTCTCCGACGAGTGCTACGTCGAGTTCACCTGGGACGGCCCCGGCCGGACCATCCTCGAGCACGGCGTCGCCGGTGTGGTGGCCGTGCACTCGTTGTCGAAGCGCTCGAACCTCGCCGGCGCGCGCGTCGGGTTCTACGCCGGCGATCCCGAGCTCGTCGGCTACCTCCGCGAGGTGCGCAAACACGTCGGGATGATGGTGCCCGGGCCGACGCAGGCCGCGGCGGTCGTCGCCCTCGACGACGACGACCACGTGGAGGCCCAGCGGCAGCGGTATCGCGGCCGACTGGAACGACTCGCCGACGTGCTCGGCACGTGGGCCGGCATCGACATCGGCCTGCCGGCCGGTGGCTTCTACCTCTGGTTCGACACCGCTGCGGTCGGCGGTGCGTGGGCCTTCGCCGAACGCCTCGCCGCAGAGGGCGGCGCCGTGGTGAGCCCCGGCGAGTTCTACGGGCCCGACAGCATCTCGTCGGTCCGCGTCGCCGTGGTGCAGCCCGACGAGCGGATCGGTCTGCTCGCCAGACGCCTCAGCCGTCGCGGCTGACCGCCGCGACGACAGACCTCTAGAGACGCCGCAGGACGGTGACGACCCGGCCGTAGATGGCCACGTCGTCGCAGCTGAACAGCATCGGCTCCATCGACGGGTTCGACGGGGTGAGCGTCACCGTGTTGCCGAGCTGGCTGAAGTGCTTGATGGTCGCCTCGCCGCCGGGGATGCCGGCCACGACGATGTCGCCGTTGCGCGCTGTGTTCTGTTGCTCGGCGACCACGAAGTCGCCGTCGAGGATGCCGGCGTCGATCATCGACTCGCCTCGAACGCGGAGCATGAACAGCTCACCCTCACCCGTGAAGTCGACCGGAAGCGGGAAGAGGTCTTCGACGTTCTGCTCGGCGAGGACGTCGGTGCCCGCCGCCACGTCGCCGACGAGGGGCACGTGGCGAACCGGACGACGCTCCATGACGGCACCGGAGTTCGGGTCCCAGCGGACCTCGATGGCCCGCGGGCGGGTGGGGTCACGGCGAAGGTAGCCGGCACGCTCGAGCGTGAGCAGGTGGCTGTGCACCGTGGACGGCGATGTCAACCCCACGGCCTCCCCGATCTCCCGGACCGAGGGCGGGTAGCCGCGGTCACGGATCTGCTGCTCGATGAAGTCGAGGATCTGCCGCTGACGCGGCGTGAGCTTGTGGGTCGACATGGCCCCATCGTACGAGCGTTCGTGCTCGGTGTCAAACATCTGTTCCGACAACGCGTGTTCCCTTCGGGGGTTGACGTCGAACGCCGGTTCTGCTTGACTGCCGAACGTCCGTTTCACGTACGTTCGTTCGGCACGACTGTTCGATCCATTTCCGGGGTCGACGCCGCCAGATGCACGCACGATCACCCCGCCCGGTCACCGCATGATCACCCCGCATGAGAGGAGCAGCGAGATGCACGCAACCCCACTGGTTCCCACCCGGCTGCACGCGCATCATGGGCCGCTGCGACGCCGGTCGGCGGCGACCTATCGCCGGCGGCGGCTCACGGCCGCGGTGGCGGTCATCGTCATCGCTGCGGCGCTGACGTCGCTGCTCGACACCGCGGCGGGAGGGACGACCGGCCGAGCCGTGTTCGAGCGGGTGGTCGCCGGGGCGATCGTCGTGGTCTGGGTGCGCTGCGCCGCCGCCCTCTGGCGCGGCCACCGCGCCGACGCGGCCCGCGCTGCGAGATCTGACGCCGAGTCGGGGGTGTCCTGCCTCACGCCCGACTCGGCGTCGATCGTCCACTCCCGCCGGGCCGCCTGATCGTCCCCCGACCCGGTCGTGGCCGGTCGTGGCCGGTCGTGGTTGGTCGACAGGGGAGGGGAGTACGCTCGACGGCGGTGTATTGCCCTGTGTGCCAGGCGGACGACACGAAGGTCGTCGACTCTCGGCTCGCGTCGGAAGGCGCGGCTGTGCGGCGCCGCCGCCGTTGTCCCTCGTGCGACCATCGGTTCACGACGTTCGAGCGCGTCGACGAAGCGCCGCTCACCGTCGTGAAGTCCAGTGGGAGCGTCGAGCCCTTCGACCGGACCAAGGTGGTCAACGGGCTGGTCGCGGCCACCAAGGGGCGGCACATCTCCGCCGAGCAGATCGAGCAGATCGCCGAGGCCGTCGAGGACGCCGTGCGCCTCAAGGGCTCGGAGACGACGAGCGCCCAGATCGGCCTCTGCGTCCTCGAACAGCTCTGCGACGTGGACGAGGTGGCCTACCTGCGCTTTGCCAGCGTGTACAAGAACTTCGACGCTGCCGCCGACTTTCACCGGGAGATCGAGCTGTTGAGCAAGCTCGGTGGTGACCGAGGCTGACGACGGGTGGTGGCGGCTGATCCCGGCCGCCACGATCACCACGGTCCTGTTCTGCGCGGCGCGGGCCGTCGTCCGTGGCGTCGTACCGCTCGAGGACAACGCGGTCACTGAGACCGTGCCCTCGACGTGCTCAGCGATGACATCCCGCTCGTCGGTCTCGTGTCATCGGCCTCGCAGACCGGTGGGATCGTCGCCCATCCGGGACCGCTCCAGCTCGACCTGCTGGCGATCCCCGTTCGGCTGCTGCCGGGCGGTGCGGGTCTGTTCCTCGGCTCGGCGGTGATCAGCGCCGCCGCCGTCGGCGCCACGGCATGGGCGGCGCGGCGCATGCTCGGCGGGCTCGGCGCCGCCGTGGTCGCCAGCATCGTCGCCCTGCTGGTCTGGTCGCTGGGAAGCGAGGGGCTCTTCGACCCGTGGCAGCCCATCGCCGCGATGCTGCCGTTCCTGTGTGGGATCGTCGCCGCCTGGGCGTTCGCCGCCGGCCACGATGCGGCGGCCCCGGTCGGGGTCGTCGCGCTGTCGTTCGCCGTGCAGACCCATGGGAGCCACCTCCTGCTCGTTCCCGTCGCCGCGGCGACGGCGGTGATCCTGCGGATCGTCCGGGCGCGTCGTGGTCACGTCCTCGATCGACGGTCCGTCGTCGTCGCCGCCGTGATCGCCGTGGTCGTCTGGACCCAGCCGTTGCTCGACCAGTGGTTCGGCTCGGGGAACGTGTCGAGCCTGTGGCGCCATGCCGTGCGTGGGGGAACGGACGACGGACCGGGCCCCGCGCTGGGCCTCGGGGACTCGCTGCGGGCGGTGGCCTCCGTGATCGTCAAGCCGCCCGCCTGGACCCGTGGTGGAATGCGTACGAGCTCCCCGCTCTCGGGTGGCTTCGCCGGCGACTGGGTGGCGCTTCCGTGGGCGGTGGCCGGCCTCGCCGTCGTGGTCGGTGCCATCGGCGGCACCGTCGCCGTGGCCCGGCGCCGTGACGACTGGACCGTGATCGCCGGTGGTGTGCTGTCAGTCGTCCTGCTCGCCGCGGCTGTCGTCTCGGCCGCCGGGCTTCCGGTCGACGCGTTCGGGTTCTCGCCGCACCGGGTCCGGTGGCTGTGGGTGATCGGGGCGTTTCTCACCGCCTACCTGCTCGTCGCCGCCTTGCGCCTCGGTGCGGTGCCGGCGCGTCGTGACGCCGTGGCCGCGGTCGCCCTCGTGGCCGCCGTCGCCCTCGTCGCGACCGTCCCGACGTCGAACCAGCTGCTCAGCTCGCAGCAGGTGTTGGCGGGCAGCGTCGCCTCCGTCGGCGAGCTCGTCGATGTCGCGTCGCAGTTCGACGGCGCCGGTGTGGTCTACCTGAACACGCTCGGGCGCCAACTCCCGGACCCGTACCACGACGCCTTGGCGGCGGCCCTCGTCCGTGCCGGGATCGAGGTGCGCGTCGCCGGCGAGTACAGCAGCACCCAGTACGGCACCCACCGTCGCCTGGGCGCTGGACCGGACGCAGCCGATGTGACGGCTCACGTCTTCGTCGGTCCGTACGCCGACGGCCTGCCGGAGCCCTACGGCGAGGTCGCCCGCTACTCCGACGGCGGGCGGACCGTTGTGGTCGGTGCGGCGTTCGGCGTGGTCAGGGCGCGGCCGGGCTGACGGCCACCGAGCGTCCGTCGGCCTCCCCGGTCGCGTCGTGGCGACGCCACTGGGTGAACAGGTAGCCGGCCTCGTCGGTGAGGACGTGCACCGGGCGGAATCGTCGCATCTGCTCGGGCGCTCCGACCGTGAGGCGGGAGCCGTCGCCTCCGGTGAGCAACGGGGCGATCGACCAGTTGATCTCGTCGATCACGTCGGCCGCGGCGAGCGATCCGTTGAGACGGGGCCCGCCCTCGGCCTGGACGAATCGCACCGGTCCCACGACCGGCTCGAGCCGGGCGAGGGCCAGGTCGAGATCGACCGACCCCGTGCCGGCACGGACGACGTCGACGCCCTCGTGCGATCCCGACTCGTCCTCGGTCGTGATCAAGAACCCCGCGCCCGAGCGGAACAACTCGGTGGAGGTGTCCACGCGCCCCGACGCCGTGACGACACCGATGCGCTGTTCGGCTCGCCCCGGCGGTCCGTACCCCTCGGCGGTCGCCGTGCCGGCGCCGACGATGATCACGTCGGCCGCTCGTCGCAGGGCGCTGAACACCGCCCGATCGCCGTCGTTGCCGAGTCCGCCCGACGCGCCGTCGACCACAGTCGACCCGTCGATGCCGGTGATCATGCAGACGGCCACCCACGGACGCCCGGGACGCCTCGGACGGGCGGCGCCGTACAGCGCGTCGAGGTCGACATCGAGGCCCTCGCCGGTACCGGAAGCGGAAGGAAAGATCTGTCGCACCTGCTCATGATGGCAGTGGGGCGGGTGGGCGGCCGGCACGATCGACGGCGAAGCGGCAGGGGACGATGTCCGGAGTGTGACGACTTCCCGAACAGGATCGGACGGTGCGGTTGCCCACATCTGGCGCCCACGAAGACCACAGGGAAACCCACACTGAATTCACAGGGTTTTGCCACTACCTACCCACAGCGGGCGTCGCCTACCGTAACCACCGGAGCCGACAGCGGTGCGGCACGCGGATTGCTGGTCGAATGCCTCGATGGGGCGGGAGACGTGGGTGTTCCAGGCCCGCAGGGCATGGGATTCCTGAACCTGCGTGCCGCCCGCTCGTCGGAGTCCGGCGCCCCTTCGATCACGTCTGCGACGCGCGGAACTACACTGGTGTCGTTCCTGCACTTCTCGTACGACGGGTGGGCAACGTCATCCGTCAACGTCAACACCAACGTCAACACCTCGAGATGCAGAGACACGAACGCCAAAGTGAAAGGAGCCCGGCATGTCGCTGGCACCTGATCCCGTGAACGCCGGCCCCGACGGCGACGCTCCCCGCATCGGGCTGCGGCGCCTGTTCACCTCGCCGGGTGTGCACCCGTACGACGAAGTCGTCTGGGAGCGCCGGGATGCCCGCATCACCAACTTCGCCGACGGGTCGATCGCCTTCGAGCAGACCGACGTCGAGTTTCCCGCCGACTGGTCGCAGAACGCAACCAACGTCGTGGCCCAGAAGTACTTCCGCGGGGCGCTCGGTACGCCCGAGCGCGAGTCATCGCTCCGTCAGGTGGTCGACCGCGTCGCCGACACGATCGCTCGATGGGGCGTCGAGGGCGGATACTTCGCCGACGACCGCGAGGCCGCCACGTTCGTCGACGAGTTGAAGTACATCCTCGTCACGCAGCGGGCCGCGTTCAACAGCCCGGTGTGGTTCAACATCGGGGTGCCCGGGGCGAAGGCGCAGTCGAGCGCCTGCTTCATCCTGTCGGTCGACGACACGATGGAGTCGATCCTCAACTGGTACCGCGAGGAGGGGCTCATCTTCAAGGGTGGCTCCGGTGCCGGCACCAACCTGTCGCACCTCCGCTCGAGCAAGGAGCGGCTCCGTGGCGGTGGCACGGCCTCCGGTCCCGTCAGCTTCATGCGCGGCGCCGACGCATCGGCCGGCACCATCAAGTCCGGCGGTACCACCCGCCGGGCGGCGAAGATGGTCATCCTCAACGCGGATCATCCGGACATCTCCGAGTTCGTCTGGTGCAAGGCCATCGAAGAGCGCAAGATCCGCGCCCTGCGCGACGCCGGCTTCGACATGGATCTCGACGGCAAGGACTCGTTCTCGGTGCAGTACCAGAACGCCAACAACTCCGTCCGGGTCACCGACGAGTTCATGCAGGCGGTGCGCGACGACGCCGAGTGGCCGCTGCGCGCCGTCACGACCGGCGAGGTGATCGAGACCATTCGGGCCCGCGACCTCTGGCACGACATCGCCGCCGCGGCGTGGGAGTGCGCCGACCCCGGCCTGCAGTTCGACACGACGATCAACCGCTGGCACACGCTGTCCAACACCGCGCCGATCGAGGCAAGTAACCCTTGTTCAGAGTATCTTAGTGTAAATAACAGCGCGTGCAATCTGGCTTCTATCAATCTTTTGAAGTATCTCGATGACGATCGATTTGACGTCGATGCCTTCAAGCACACGGTCGAAGTTGTGTTCACTGCGCAGGAGATCCTCGTCGGCCGTTCCGATTATCCGACCGAATCGATCGCCGACAACACACGGGCATTCCGCCAGCTCGGTCTCGGCCATGCCAACCTCGGCGCCCTGCTGATGGCGCTCGGATTGCCGTACGACTCGGTGGAGGGACGGGCGTGGGCAGGCGTGCTCACGTCGCTGATGACCGGTCACGCCTACGCCACCTCGGCGCGGACCGCCGCGCGCATGGGGCCCTTCTCGGGCTATCACGACAACGCCGAACCGATGCTCGACGTGCTGCGCATGCACCGCGACGCCAGCCGCAACGTCGAAGGGGCCGAGGTCGTTCCCGGCTACGTCGCCCGGGCCAGCCTCGCCGCATGGGACGATGCCGTCACCATCGCCGAGGACTACGGCGTCCGCAACAGCCAGGCCACCGTCGCCGCACCCACCGGCACGATCAGCTTCATGCTCGACTGCGACACCACGGGCATCGAGCCCGACCTCTCGCTGGTGAAGACGAAGAAGCTCGTCGGCGGCGGCACGATGTCGATCGTCAACCAGACGATCCCGCGGGCGCTGCGCACGCTCGGCTACACCGACTCGCAGGTCGACGACATCGTCGACTACATCGACCGTGAGAAGTCGATCGTCGGCGCCCCGCACCTGCGGTCCGAGCACCTGCCGGTCTTCGCCTGCTCGATGGGCGACAACGTGATCCACTACGAGGGCCACGTCCGCATGATGGGCGCCATCCAGCCGTTCTTCTCGGGTGCACTCTCGAAGTGCGTCACAGGGGACTCGTTGCTGCCTACGTCCGAGGGGTTGATTCGGATCGCGTCGCTGCATCAGGGTGAGGGGCCTGACACCACCCGTGACGAGATCATCGCGGTGGACTCGCTCGACGGTCCCCGCAAGACGAACGCCTTCTACTACGGCGGTCGCCGCCCTGTTCGCCGCCTCGTGCTCCGAAATGGTCACCAGATCACCGGAACTCCGAACCATCGAGTCCTCGTCGGAGACGGGACGGGCTTCGTCTGGCGCCGGCTCGACGAACTAGCGCCCGGAGACCTCGTCGCAGTGCGCTACGGGGCCGAGCTTTGGTCGACCATTCCGGCAGCGTTCAGCGATTTCGATCCCTCACCCATGCACGGATCTCAACATCGTGTGGCGATTCCAACCGAGATGACCGAGCAGTTGGCATTCCTGCTCGGTGCCTACGCGTCGGAGGGCTGCACCGTCCAGAGCACCTGGACCGTTCGGATCACCAACTCAGTCGCGGCCGTGAGGGAAGCGATCGTCTCGGCGTGGAGCGAGGCGTTCGGTGTCGACGCGAAGATTGTCGACGACGGTGTGCGGTGCCCGGATGTCATCGTGAGCTCCAAGACCATCGTGGAGTTCCTCGACCATCTCGGCTGCGGTCGCAGAGCCTCCCAGAAGCGGATCCCCGACGCAGTGCTGACCTCGCGACGAGAACACGTGCTCGCATTTCTCGATGGGTTGTCGCTGGATGCGTACGCGACGGTTCGCGGGCAGCCGAGGTGGGCCATCTGCCTCGATTCGCCGGGCCTGCTCGACGATCTCCAAGCGGTGCTCACCAACCTCGGCATCGTCAGCAGTCGCATCAGCAAGTACAACAAGACGTACGACAAGTCGTACGGAGAGGTCTATGTAACAGGCGGGTCAGCTCGCCGGCTCTGCGAGCTCGTCCCATTCATGGAGCCGGAGAAGGCGGCTCGAGCCCAACTCCTGCTCGACCTGCCGATCGGAATCAACGCAGCAGACATCGTTCCGATACCGCCTCATGAGCTCCTCGCGCTGATTCCTTCCTCACGACGCGGTCCGGGCGTTCGGGGCCGGACCCGTTCGCACTTCGGCCACTTGCGAGATCACCGGACGACGTGGCCTACTCGCCGCAGTGTCGAGTTGGCTCGGCTCTACGGCGCTCGACTACCTCACTGGGTGAATCAGGTGCTTGACGAGAACATCAGGTTCTCGCCGGTCACCGAGATCGAGGACGACGGCGTGGCCGAAGTTTACGACGTGTCGGTTCCGTCAAATCAGACGTTCGTCGCCAACGGGATCCTCAATCACAACACGATCAACCTTCCCGAGGACGCATCGGTCGACGACATCGCCGGCGTGCACATGCTGGCGTGGGAGCTGGGCGTCAAGGCCGTTGCGGTGTACCGCGACAACTGCAAGGTCGGCCAGCCGCTGTCGACGACGAAGAAGTCCGATGGTGCCGTGCCGGTCGCCGAGGTGAACGAGCTGGCGCTCGAGACCCACACGCCGCAGGCCATCGTCGAGCGCATCGTCGAGAGGGTCGTGCACCGTCCGGTGCGCCAGAAGCTGCCCAAGAGCCGGCGCGGGCGAACGTTCGAGTTCCGCGTCGCCGACTGCAAAGGCTTCGTCACCATCGGCGAGTACGACGACGGCCGTCCCGGCGAGGTCTTCCTCACGGTGTCGAAGCAGGGCTCGACGATGTCGGGCATCATGGACGCCTTCGCCAAGTCGATCTCCTACGGCCTCCAGTACGGCGTGCCGTTGCGGGCGTTCGTCGAGGCGTTCGTCAACATGCGCTTCGAGCCGGCCGGCATGACCGACGACCCCGAGATCCGCTTCGCCAGCTCGGTGATGGACTACCTCTTCCGCCGCCTCGCCGTCGAGTACATGACCTACGACGAGCGGGCCGAGCTGGGCATCTTCTCGGTCAGCGAGCGGCTGCAGCCGACGCTGCCCGGCATGGAGGAAACCCTGGTCGAGACGTCGACGGGCACCGAGATGATGCCCGACCCGAAGTCGCTGCCGCCGGCCGGCGAGCTGGCCGACCAGATGGAGCTCGGCATCACCACGCCGACGCCGCAGGACAACACGCCGGCGGCCGGCGTCATCCGCGACCGGGCGGCGAGCGACGCGCCGATGTGCATGCAGTGCGGCGTGACGATGGTCCGCGCCGGCTCCTGCCACGCCTGCCCCAGCTGCGGCAGCACCAGCGGCTGCTCGTAGCCGCCTCCGACGGAGTGCTCCGAGATAGTGCCTGGCACTATCTCGGAGGCGCCTCGTCGAGCAGCCAGCCGGGCACCGGTGGACCGCTCACGCCTGGCTCGATGAACCATTCGGTGGCGAAGCCCCGGTTGAAGAGGTCCTCGGGCATCGCCGCGAACATCCCGGCGTCGGTGGTCTGGCTGGCGTGGCACGCGATCGCCTGGCGCTTGTGGGTGAGGTACGGCGTGACGTCGACCGCGAGGTGGATCGCCGAGGCCGGCTCACCGAACGGGTTGCCGTCGTCGGACGGGCCGTCGGGGTCGAACTCCTCGCCGATCGAGGGATCGCTGGACGTGAAGTCGGCGGCCATCTCCTTCATAGCGTCGCGGTTCCACGTCGATTCGTACACCTTCGGGGTGCCGGCGAGCTCGGCGGCGCGATGGCCGACCCGGTGCACCTGCACGTGGTCGGGGTGCCCGTAGGCGCCGTGCCAGTCGTAGGTCACGAGGATGTCGGCGTTCTCTTCGCGCAGCACCGCGGCGAGACGGTTCGCGGCGTCGTCGACGGGGGCCTGCCAGAAGCTGGCGGGGTGGCCGTTCTGGTCCCAACCGGTCATGCCGGAGTCCTGGTAGCCGAGCCAGGCGATCCGGTGGATCCCGAGGATCGCCGCCGATCGGGCGGTCTCGGCCCGGCGCCGGTCGATGAGGGTCTCCCCGTCGGCCAGGTCCGGCGGTACCTCGCCGTGATCGCCGTTGGTCGCCACGACCAGCACGACGCGGTGGCCCTCGTCGCTCGCCCGGGCCGCCGAACCTCCGGTGCCCATCACCTCGTCGTCGGGGTGGGCGTGAAAGAACACGATCGTCGCCATCGCCGTCCCAGGCAATCGGATCATCCGCCCGTTCGCTCGACGATCGATGATCTGGGCGCGATTCGTGACGCTGAGCGACACGGATCGCGCCCAGAAGGCGAAATGGCACGATCCGCGCCCAGATGATCAGGTCGCGGCGGCCCCGCTGTGCTCGAGCAGGGTGGTCACGACGTTCACCCAGGCGTTGATCGCCCGGTCGTCGTCGATGCCGAGGGGCGGCTTGCCGTACGTCCAGGCGGCCCGGCGCACGTTGACGAGGGAGCCGATCATCAGCACGGCGGTGGCCTCGCGGTCACGGTCGGAGTCGGCGTACCCGGGGAGGTCGGGGAAGCGCTGCTCGAGGTAGCGGATGGCGAACTCGTACCCGCGCTCCATCACCCCGACACGCATCGCCTCGACGAGGTCGGGCACGTCGGCGCCGTTCTTCTCGATCACGAGCGAGATCGCCTTCTCCCGGTCGAGCTCGGCGAGCATCCAGCGGGCCAAGAGCAGCAATTCGGAGCGCAGGTCGGTGAGCGGCAGGAGGCGCAGGACGTCGTCGAAGCGGGCGATCGACTCGACGTGGCGCTGGAGGGCGGCCTCGAGCAGGGCTCGTTTCGACTCGAAGTGCTTGTAGAGCGTGCCGCCGCGGGGGGCGAAGCCGGCGAGCTGCTCGATCTGGCCCACGGTGGTGGCGCGGAAGCCCTGCTCGGCGAACAACGTGAGGCCGGCGTCGAGCAGCCGGTCGGCGGTGGAGCGGGCGCTCGGCGCGGCCCGCCCGCCGCCCAGCTGCGCCAGCACGGAGCCGAGGGCCTCGCTGCTGTCGGCCGGGCTCGCGTTGGTCATCACGTGATGACTATAGTCATCACGTGATGACCGCACCGGCGGTCGCACGGAACGCAAGGGGGATGTCCGGGCGATGAGCGCAACCACGACCAGCGGACCGACGTCGGTGCACGACCTCGACCTGCCCAAGTTCGAGATCGACGTCAACGACGGCGCCGACACGCTGCTCGCCAACCGCCTCGCCGCGTCGGAAGAACACTGGCTGGCCCGGACCGACCTCGGCTACATGGTCACGCGCTACGACGACGTCGTCGCACAACTCCGGGACAAGCGCTGGCACAGCGCGGCCGGTCAGCTACTGCAGCTGTCGGGCGTCACCGACCCCGACCAACTGGCCCGGCAGGGCACGTCGATCCTCTCGGCAGAGGGCGACGAGCACACCCGTCTGCGCCGGCTCGTCGGGCGGGCCTTCACACCGCGTGCCGCCGACCGCCTGCGGCCCTTCATGCGCGAGGTGGTCGGTGGGCTGATCGACCAGGTCGCCGCCGATGGGCGCTGCGACTTCGCGGTCGACATCTGCGACCCCTATCCGATCCCGATCATCTGCGAGCTGCTCGGTGCGCCCAAGGAGGACTGGCAGCTGTTCAGCCGCTGGGCCGACGACATCATGAAGATCTTCAACTTCAACCTCCACGAGGATCTGCCGGCGATCAACAAGGCGTCCGACGAGCTCGATCGGTACACGCGACGGCTCATCGACATCCGGCGAGACCAGCCCGCCGACGACCTGCTCACCGACTTGATCGGCGCCGAGGAGGAGGGCGACCGGCTGACCACCGAGGAACTGCTGCGCCTCGTCCAGGCGGTCATCCTCGGCGGCACCGACACCACGCGCAACCAGCTCGGCTGCGCCGTCGCCCTGTTCGCCGCCCACCCGGATCAGTGGCGCCTGCTTGCCGAGCAGCCCGAGTTGGCGCCGCAGGCCGTCGACGAGGTGATGCGGTACTTCGGCGCCGTGCGGGGCACGGGACGCATCGCCAGTGAGGACATCGTGTACCGCGACGTGTTGTTCCCGAAGGGGACGTTCCTCGCCCTGTCGGTCTCGACCGCCAACCGTGACCCCGGCGTCTTCGGCGACGACCCCAACACGTTCGACATCACCAGGCCGCCCGCCGCGCAGACCCATCTCACCTTCGGCGCCGGGATCCACTACTGCCTCGGCGCGGCGCTGGCCAAGGCCGAGCTGCAGGAGGCCCTGCCGATGCTCGCCGCTCGGCTGCCGGGTGTACGCATCGACGGCGAGGTGTCGTGGAAGCCGAGCCAGGCCGGCATCTTCGGACCGCAGCACCTACCGATCGCCTTCGAACCGGGACACTGACCGGCAAACCGAGACCCTGGCGGCCAGCGGTACGCACGCGGCATCGACCCGCCCGTGCCGACACTTCTCTAGAGTCACGCGATGGCCGAACTCGACGACGTGCTCGTCAACAAGTTCACGTGGAAGATCCCCAACGCCCTCGCCCTGGTCGGATCGCGCGACGGCGAGCGCTGGAACGCAATGACCACCAGCTGGATCATGCAGCTGTCGATGGAACCGGTGCTGATCGGGGTCGGCGTGGACAACACGTCGATCACCCACGAGCTGATCAGTGGCGGCGGCTCGTTCACCGTGAACCTCTGGTCGGCGGACGACACGCGGCCGTTCGTGAAGTTCTCCAAGCCGGCGGTCCTGGAGCGGGACGGGGACACGATCACGCTCAACGGGCGCGAGGTCGAGGCCGCCCCGTCGGGCGCCCCCGTGTTTACCGAGGCGATCGCCTGGGCCGACTGCGTCGTGCGCCAGGCGATCGACTTCGGCACGCACACCCTCTACGCCGGGGAGGTTGTCGCCCTCAGGATTGGCGACGACGACGCGAGGGCGGCGGCGATGAGCGACACGCGCATGAAGTACGGCGGCGTCAAGCGCCACTGAGCGCCCGGCCACCGGGAGGTGGCGGCCGGACTACCATCAACGGTGCCAACGCAGGAACCGTGACCGTGTCCGGGTGGCGTCGCTGCGAGCCGCGCGGATGGCCCGGCGCTGCACGGCGTCCTGCAGCATCCGAGCCTGGCGCTCTCTGGCCATGAGCGAGATGTAGTCGTCGGAGTAGTGGAAGATCGGTCCGTTCATGTCGTCGACGGTAAAGAAGTATGTGGACAGATCGTGTCCGCAAACTCTGGCAATCTTGAGATTCGTGGACACGCCCGCCCGCCTCCTTCGCCTCCTGGCGATGTTCACCACGCGGCCCAGTTGGAACGCCGACGAACTCGCCGGCCGGCTGGAGATCACCGACCGCACGCTGCGGCGGGACATCGCCCGGTTGCGCGATCTCGGCTATCCGATCGTCAGCACCACGGGCCGGTACGGGGGCTATGAGCTGGGGGCTGGTGGACGCCTTCCGCCCCTGTTGCTGGACGACGACGAGGCGACCGCCGTCGCCGTGGCGTTGCGCGACCTGTCCCGGGATGCCGATCCCACGCTCGGGGAGGCCGCCCTGTCGGCATTGACGAAACTGCGGCAGGTGCTGCCCGAGCCCCTGCGCGACCGGGTCGACGCCCTCGGCGAGGTCACCGTGGGGTTCGAGAACCGTCCGGCGCCGAGCGGCGACGGGGCAGCCATCGAGCTCCCCAGCCTGATGACGTTCGCCATGGCGTGCCGCCGCCGCGAGCGCGTGACGTTCACCTACCGCGACGGTGCCGACCGCGTGACCGAGCGCCGCGTCGAGCCCCACCGCCTGGTGTCGCTCGGGCGCCGGTGGTATCTCGTCGGCTTCGACCTCGACCGCGACGACTGGCGGACGTACCGGGTGGATCGCACCTCGGCCCTGGCGACCACGGGGCACCGCAACACACCGCGGGAGACACCCGACGCCGCCGCGCAGGTGTCCGAGGGCGTGGCCTTGCGCGTGTTCGACATCCAGGCGGTGGTCCGGGTGTACGCCCCGCGAGCCGAGGTGGCGATGCGGATCGGCCCGTCGATCGGGGTCTTCGAACCGGGTGAGCCGTCCGACCCCGAGTGCATCGTGCGCATCGGCGGCGATCCCGACTGGACGGCGCGGTTCCTCGTCGGCCTGCCGTTCCGCTTCGAGGTGCTCGAACCCGACTCGGTGCGGGACGAGATCTGCGTCCTCGCCCGGCGCATGCTCAGCGAGCACACCCGCTGACCCCCCGGGTCGGGCCCTCGTGACTGCAGCGGCGAGGCGTGCTTGCAGCCGGTTTGCAGCCAGCGTCCGGCACGATGCGATCACACCGCTCCGGGGCTCCTTGGAACTCCCGGAAGGTGCGACCACACGGCGGAACATCGGTCAAGGTACGGCGGACCACGGGACCGGTGGTGTGGTGCACGGGGTGGGCTGGGGTGGGCTGGGGTGGGCTGGCCGGGGCGCCTGCGGGCGCCCCGGCTATCGGCGGGCGATGATCTCGGTCCGGGCGAGAGCGACGAACCACAGTGCCTGGAGGGCGGTGCCGGGACCGGCGAAGACTCCGAAGGCGTGGTCGGCGAACCAGGCGAACTGCAGGGCATTGGCCACGACCGATCCCGTCCCGGCCCAGACGACCCAACGGGCGAGTCGGGTGCGGCCACCCCAGGTGACCAGGGCCGTGATCGCCATCAGGCTGCCGACGCCGACGAACCAGCCGGTGTCGCCGAGGGCGTGCACCACTTCGGCGAGATGCACGAGATCGTCCAGCGGATCGCCGTCCCGGAAGCGGGCCGCGAGGTGGGCCCCGAAGACGCCGTGGGCGATGCCGCTGAACGCCAAGGCGCCGCCACCGAGAGCCAGCAGGGCGGACACGAGTTCGCCGCCCGCCGATCCCCGACCCGCGAGGTCGACGAGCTGTGGACCGGCCATGGCCAGCGCCAGCGGAAGGAGGATCAGGAGCACGTTGCTCGCCATCCAGGGGACAGGGCGGTCGGCCACATCGGCGAGCAGCTCGGCCGGGTTCGGCACCTGGTAGCGGATCGTCACCCCGACGAACAGGGCGATGGCCAGCCAGGCACCGCCGACGACGGCGGCTGCGACCCGGGTGCGCGGAGCGGTCATGATGTCTCTCCGTGGGGACTGAGCCGACACACCGGAACCCTGGAGAACCGGGCGATGGCTCCGGCGTCGTGATCGACGCCGACGCCGTGCGCCGGATCGCCGCGATCGAAGACGCGGTGCTGCGCAACGTCTGGATCACCTACGTGTACTCGCAGCTCAACACCCGCGTCCGCCGCGCCGCTGGGTTCGATCGCGATCACACCTGGTGCGGGTTCGCGACGTGGGCCTCGGCCACGGCCGGCCGGACGATCCGACGGCAGGATCTGCCCGCGGTGCTGGTCGACATCCTCGACGCCAGCAAGCGACACCGCGACGGGCTGGAGCGGGCGAACGCCGAGCGCAGGGTGGTGCGCGCACTCGGCGCTCCGGAGATCGAGACCGGCGACGTGCTCGCCGCCCTTGCCGACGCGCTCGACGACGCCAGCGCCCATGTCGGTCACGGGAACCTGGTGGTGTTCGCCGAGCTGGGCCCGCCGTTCGTCGCCTTCACCGAACTCGTCGAGCGGGATCGGCACGCCGTCGATGCGAGCACCGTCGGCGCCGCGCTCGAGTCGGCCACCGGCGCACCGATCGCCGACGACCTGGCGACGGCGTTCGGCTGGTACGCCCGAGCCGTGGCGGCCGACGACCCCGGCGAGCGAGCCCGGGCGATGCTGGCCGCCAACGTCGTCGCCGTCTCGCACGAGCAGCGCCGTCTCCAGGACGACATCGCCGCCGCGCTCGTGTCGGGGCTCGCCGCCGTCGAGGCCGCCCTCGACGCCCTCGCCGAGGACCTGCGACGCCGATCGCGCGGCCCGGCCCGGCTGCAGCTGACGAGCCGCATCGGTTTCGACAGCGTCCGCTCCGTGATCGTCCACGCCTGGGACGTCGCGATGACGGTGATGATGATGACGCTGCGGGTACCCGGCGCCGAGCTGCGCCTCGCCGAGGACGTCCCGCCCGGTCCGGGTGGGCGTCTCTATCCCGCCGACCTCGGCGAGCTCGCCGGCCCACCCGTGGTGGACCCGGACGCCGCGTCCGTGTTCGCCGGGTGGGACCGAACGCAAGGGACCGGTCGTCACGACGGCGCCCGCGACTGGGCCGACCTCCACCAGCGCATGAGCTACATCGTCAACCTCTTCCGCAGCCGCCAACAGGACGAGTCGCTCGGTGAAGCGCCATTCTCCGACGCACAGCTCGCCGATCTGCGAGACGGGAGGATGCCGCCTCCGCCGCTGCTGCCGCCGCTTCATCGCCGCCTCACCGGCGCAGGCGCGCCTGAAGCTGATCGGGGATGTTGAACGGCACCCGGTCGCCGTGGCGGTCGGCGTCCAGCAATCCGTCGAGGAGCTGGCGCCCGATCCAACTGCTCAGCCACCGCGGCACCGGGTCGTAGCGGCGTCCCCACGAACTGATCCGCGTCAACGCGACCAGCACGGGCAGGATCCATGCCACCCCGCGTGACCGGGGGACGTCGAGCAGATCGGCGACGTCATCGCCGACGTAGCGCCGCAACATCGGCGGTCCGAGGCGGGCGACGGGGCCGGGAAGGCGCTCGTGCAGCAGCTCGAGCAGCGTCTCCGTGAGGGCCGACCCCACCGCTGAGGCGGCGTGCTGACGCCCGAAGATCCGTCGCTGCAACTCGACCGCCACGTGCCGGTCGGCCGGGATCAGGTCCTCGACGACCCCGATCTGGTGGGCGACGACCCTCCAGAGGTGGAAGAAGTCGTCGGCGGCAGCCGGGTCGAACTCCACGCCGCTGCGCCGGAAGGCGTCGAGCACCACCGTCGTGAACGTCAGCATCGTGCCGGCCAGGTCTTCCTGGTTGACCGGTCGACCCCATGCTGGTGACCACACCAATCCGTCGGGCATGTCGAAGGGCGATGCGTCGGGCGGATGGTGCACCCGATGGTCGTGGTCGGTGAGCCAGCGGATCGCCGCGTGCATGAGCCGCACGTGGAGGATCCGGCCGGTGGCCGCTCCCGAGGTGAACGCTCCCGGCGCCGTGATGTCCATCAGGAACTGTGCCGTCTCGTTGAGCCGCCGCTGCGGATCGTCGCGCAGGCGGCCGGTGAGCCAGATCACGTGCGCGCCCTTGGCGGCCGCGTAGGCATTCGGTAGCGAGGCGAGATAGAGCGCCGTGAACTGGTGCAGCAGCCAATCGGAGAAGAACTGCTGGCCCCGGGCGACACGTGCCGGATCGGCCCAGGCGGGCAAGCGCGACTGGGTGGTCAAGAAGTCGGCGATCTCGGGGATCTGGTCCTCCGGTGGCACGCGGAGGTGGGTGACGAGCAGACCGAACAGGCCACCCGGGGAGGCGGCCGGTTGGCGGGTCGACGCGAAGTAGGCGGCGACGGCCGCGTCGGCCGGCGCGTCCCCCTGCTGTCGCCACGCGTCCAGCGCGGCGTCGTCCCAGCTCGGTGTCACCCGACGAGTCCCCAGGCTGCGGCGCGGTGGGCAATCAGCGCCGCTCCCATCGGCGCCGCCGTCGTCAGCGCGAGGTCGCAGGCGCGGCGTGCCGCGGCCCGGTCGCCCGACGACCGCAGACAACGGGCCTGTTCGAGGTGGAGCAACGGGAGCCACAGTCGCTCGCCGCTCCTTTCGGCGACGTCGATGCCGTGGGCAAGGCGCGGCAACGCCTCGTCGAGCAGGCCGGCCTCACCGAGGCGACTGCCGAGCAGGTAGGAGAAGTAGGGCAGGGTCTGGGGGATCGGTTGGGTGTCGACGACCTCGGCGATCATCGCCCGGCCGGCCGTCCCGTCGTCGTCGGCCATCGCCCAACCGAGCAAGGCCTGCGCCCACCGCAGCCAGAACTCGCTGCCCAGGTCCATCGCCAGCTCCCAGACCGGATCGATCCCCTGACGAACGGCTGCAGCCCGGCCTCCGAGCTGATCGATCACGGCCGTCGTGGCCGCGACGAGGCACCGACCATCGCCGTCGTCGTCGGGAATGACGGCGGCGGCCCGGGCGATGTCCCGTCCCACGACATCGTCGGGTTCAGCCCGGAAAAACCCGACCAGGGCGAGCAGTGCCCAGAGCGCGCCGAGCGGGCGGGCGCCCAGCCGGCCGGCGTCGTCGGCCCCGTCGGAGTTCCAATAGTCGGCGGCGATGTGCAACTGGTCGCCGCCGCCGGCCAGGTCGCCGGTCCAGACCAGCGTGGCGCCGAGGAACTGATGGGCGAACGCCGCCGACATCTCGTCGCCGGAGGCACTGAACACGTCCACGGTCCGGCGGGCGATCTCTGCCGCACCAGCGAAGTCACCCAGAGCCTGGCGGTTGCTCACGTCGATCATGTCGAGCGTTACCGCTGCGCCGACCGGCAGGCCGCCGTCGTTGCGAGCCTGCTCGATCACCTCGGCGAGGCCCACCGAGCCGTGCTGGGTGGCCTGGAGGCCGAACGCCAGGTTGAGCAGGGCGCGGCGGCGCAGCGCTGTCAGCTCGCCCTCGCTCTCGCCGCGGCTCAGGTGCTCGTCGATGATGCGGAGCGATCGACGAGCGTGGTGCTGGGCGTCGACGTTGCGGGAGCGGTGAATCGCCACGGAACTGGCCCGTCGCCATGCCTCGGCGGCCTCGCGATATCGTCCCGACGCCTCGAGGTGGTAGGCGAGGACCGCCGGTTCCGATGCTCGCCCCCGCGACGCCAGTTCGTCGGCGATCAGCGCATGGAGGGCGAGGCGCTCGGTGGTGAGGAGCGACTCGTAGGCGATCTCGGCCACGAGGGTGTGCGTGAAGGCGAAGCGATCCTCGCCCGCGTCGCGGAGGATTCCGCCGGCGACCATCGCGTCGAGCTGTTCCTGGAGCGCGGCGTCGCTGGTCGAGGCGTCGGCGACGAGCCGTGCGTCGGCGCGGGTGAACGAACCGCCGAGCACGGAGCAGCGCTGGGCGAGTGAGCGGCTCGGTCCGAGGCGGTCGAGGCGCCACGTCAGCGAGTCGTACAGCGATGTCGGCACGGTCGCTTCGGAGAGGCCGGCGCCGAGTGCGGCCTCGGTGAGCTCGATGACGTGCCATGGGTTGCCCCCGGAGCGACCGGCGATGTCGTTCAGCGTGGCCAGTCCGATCGGCCGGGTCCCGGCGACGCGCCGTGCGAGTTCCCGGGCGGTCGCCCGATCGAACGGTCGGAGTGTGGTGACCGGGACGGCCTCTCCGCAGAGCTCGAGCGGTCGGTGGTCGCGAGTGGTGAGCACGACGGCCACATCGGCGACGTGATCGGCGAGCGAGTCGAGGAGCTCGAACGAGGCGGGATCGATGGCATCGAAGTCGTCCACGACGAGCGCTCGACGCCGCTCGTCCCACGCGTCCACCATCGCGCCGATCAGCTGCCGTCTGGTCGGCTCGGCACCGTCGTCGAAGAGCGACGGAAACGCCGTGCGGAACGGCTGGAACGCTCCCGGTTCGTGGATCCGGTCGCCCTGCAGGCGCGTGACCGCCCACCCGGCGTCGAGATGCGACAGCACCTCGGCGACGACGGCCGTCTTGCCGAGCCCGGGAGGGCCGGCGACCGCCACCGTTCGGACCCCGGCCGAGCTCGCCTCGACGACGTCGAGCACGGCGCTGATCGCGTGGTTGTGGCCGAGCAGCTGGCCGGTGGGACGAGGACGGGTGCCGCGCGGACGGCGGGGTCCGGCGATCGAACCGCCGTCGGCGTGTGCGCTGAGCTCGAACTCGCGGGCGACGAGCTCGCTGATGACGGTGCCCAGCCGAACGGTTCCGGCGGCAGCAGTGTCGCGAAGCGCCCGGGCCGTGCGCAGCGGGGGACCGGTGATGCCGGTGAGGGTGCCGCCCGTCCCGCCCGACGGGTCGGCCTCGATGACGGCGATCCCGGTGTCGACGCCGATACGGGTCTCGAGGCGTTTGTCCACGCCATCGGCCAGATCGCGGATGGTGAGGGCGGCGGCGACCGCCTGCACGGGGGCATCGCCTCGCGACGGATACCCGAACGAGGCCGTGAGGCTGTCCCCGGTCTCGCTGACGACCACCCCGCCGTGCCCGGCGATGCGGGAGCGGGCGATCTGTCGCAGTGGGGCGAGGAGGGCGAACTCCTCCTCGGCATCCGGCATCTCCCCGTCGGAGTTTCCGAAGCCGAACCCGACCTCGACGATCGTGATGCGGCGTCGCTGCCTCGCCGGTTCGACGGGCGACTGGGCGCGAGTCGTGGGCAGGTCGTGGCGGAGGATCCGGCCCTGGAGCTCTCGCAGGGCCGGACCGGGCTCGACGCCGAGCTCGTCGGCCAAGCGGCGGCGGACCTGCTGGTAGGTGCCGAGGGCATCGGCTTGGCGGCCGGCGAGGTACTGGGCCGTCATCAGCTGCCCGGCGAACGTCTCGTCGAGCGGGTGGGCGCCAACCGCGTGTTCGAGCTCGGCCAGCACGGAACTCGGCCGCAGGCGCAGTTCGCGCGTGAACAGCTCGTGCAGCGCGGTGAGCCGCCGCTCGTCGAGTTGGACCGCGGCCGGGACGATCGCCGCACAGTCCCGGAGGTCGACGAAGGCATCACCCCGCCAGGCGCCGAGGGCCTCGCGGAGCACCGCCGCAGCGCGCTCGTCGTTCTCGTCGACGAGCGCCGCGGTCACCGCCCGTTCGAAGTCGTCGGCGTCGACGTCGATCGCCGTCGGGTCGAGCCGGTATCCGGCCGCCTCGCTGGAGATGGCATCAGCATGGTCGCCGAGGGCGCGCCGGAGTCGGGTGACGTACACCTGCACGGTCTTGCGCGGCTGCGCCTGCGGACCGTCGGGCCACAGCCCGTCGATCAGTTCGTCGACCGGGACGACCCGTCCTCGGGACGCGGCGAGGAGGCCGAGTACGAGTCGTTGCTTCGGCCCTCCCAGCGCCACCAGGGAGCCTTCGGAGACGAGCGCGACCGGCCCCAGTACCGCCAGTTGCACGGGGTCACCGTAGTTCGTGGGCGCGGTCTGAGGAGCGCTTCAACGCTTCGCCGGCCGCCTGAGTGGGCACGATCGCTCCGGCAGCTGGTCCGCCGCTCGGCGCGACGCGAACGGCTCGGGAACGCAGTCAGCGTCGCCGTCAGACGGTCCAGGTGCCGTTGCTGCGCAGCAGCGCGGCCAGGTCTCCGGGGCCCTTGCGCTCGGACGCCTGCGCCAGCTGGTTGCTGATGGCCGACGAGTACTCCTGACGCTCGACGGATCGGAAGATGCCGAACGGCGTGGGGGAGTGGTCGTCGGTGCTGAGGCGGGCCAGGGCAAAGGCTAGGCTCGGGTCGTCGCGATAGGCGTCGTGGCGGAGGATCGCGTCCTCGCCGACGTCGGCGACCTCGACGATGCGCAGTTGGCCGTCCGAGCCCATCGTGACGCCCCGCTGGTTGTCGGCGCCGAAACGGATCGGCTCGCCGTGGACGAGGTCGATCATCATCTCGTCACGCTGCTGCTTGCGGGTGATCTCGTTGAACTGGCCGTCGTTGAAGACGTTGCAGTTCTGGTAGATCTCGACGAACGAGGCGCCGCGGTGGTCGTGGGCGGCGCGGAACGTCTCCATCATGTGCTTGCGGTCGAGGTCGTGCGTGCGGGCCACGAAGCTCGCCTCGGCGCCGAGGGCGACGGTGAGCGGATTGAACGGCGGGTCGACGGAACCGAGTGGTGTCGACTTGGTGACCTTGCCGAGCTCGGATGTCGGGGAGTACTGGCCCTTGGTCAACCCGTAGATGCGGTTGTTGAACAGCAGGATCGTCAGATTGACGTTGCGCCGCAGGGCGTGGATGAGGTGATTGCCGCCGATCGACAGCCCGTCACCATCTCCCGTGATGACCCACACGTCGAGGTCGGGCCGGGCCACGGCGACCCCCGTGGCGATGGCCGGCGCCCGCCCGTGGATGCTGTGCACGCCGTACGTGTTCATGTAGTACGGGAACCGGCTGGAACAGCCGATGCCGCTGATGAACACCGTGTTGGCCGGTGTGGAGCCCAGTTCGGGCATCAGCTGCTGGACGGCCTGGAGGATGCCGTAGTCGCCGCACCCGGGGCACCACCGCACCTCCTCGTCGCTCGACCAGTCCTTCTTCGTCGTCAACGGGACATCGACCGCAGTCATTGAGCCAGCTCCTCTCTGTGCGTTCCCCGGCCACGCAGGCCGTCGCGCCGGACGGCCGACAAGCCGGCTCGGCTGAAGCCTCGGCGGCTGGCGCTCCGCCGCCCTACCCGCTCGAACGTCGGGACGCTCGCTGCGCTCGCTGTCATGAAGCCAGCTCCTTTTCGATGGCGTCTTCGATCTCGCGGGTCGAGAAGGGCAGCCCTTGGACCTTGGAGAACGACTGGGCGTCGACCAGGTACTCCGCCCGCAGGACCCGGACCAGTTGCCCCTTGTTCAGCTCGGGCACGAGCACCCGCGGGTAGCGGCGCAACAGGTCGCCGAGATCCCGGGGCAGCGGGTTGAGGTGCCGGAGATGGACCCATGCCAGCTTGCGACCGGCCCGGCGACGACGTTGCACGGCGGCATCGATGGCCGCCCACGTCGACCCCCATCCCGCGATGAGGAGGTCGGCATCGTCGGCGTCGCCCTGCACGACGGTGGCATCGAAGTCCGACGCGATGCCGGCGACCTTGGCCGCCCGCAGGTCGACCATGCGCTGATGGTTGGCCGGCGTGTAGTCGATGTTGCCGTGGCCGTCGCCCTTCTCGAGGCCACCGACCCGGTGCATCAGGCCCGGGGTGCCGGGGATCGCCCACGGTCGGGCCAACGTGACGGGGTCCCGGAGGTACGGCCAGAACTCGTCGTGGCCGTTGGAGTCGACGTGGTTCATCTCCGTGGCGAAGGGCACCGAGATGTCGGGCAGCGAGGCGATGTCGGGCAGCTGCCAGGGTTCCGAGCCGTTGGCGATGAAACCGTCCGACAGCAGGATCACCGGCGTGCGGTACTTCACGGCGATGCGTACCGCCTCGATGGCGGCGTCGAAGCAGTCGACCGGGCTCGACGCGGCGACGACGGGAAGCGGTGCCTCGCTGTGCCGCCCGTACAGCGCGAGGTTGAGGTCGGCCGCCTCCGTCTTGGTGGGCAGACCGGTGGACGGGCCACCGCGCTGGATGTCGACGATCAGCAGCGGCAGCTCGAGCGACACGGCGAGCGAGATGGTCTCGCTCTTCAGCGCCACACCAGGGCCGCTAGTGGTGGTGACGCCCAGGTGGCCGGCGAACGCCGAGCCGAGGGCGATGCCGACCGCGGCGATCTCGTCCTCGGCCTGCACGGTGCGAATGCCGAAGTGCTTGTGCTTCGACAGCTCGTGGAGGATGTCGGACGCCGGGGTGATGGGGTAGGAGCCCAGTGTGATGGGTAGCTTCGCCAGCTGTCCCGCGGCGATGATGCCCCAGGCGAGTGCCGTGTTGCCGGTGATGCTCGTGTACTCGCCCGACGGGAGGGCGGCCGGGCGGACCTCGAACCGGTGGCCGACGGCTTCGGTGGTCTCGCCGAAGTTGAAGCCGGCGAGGAACGCCGCCCGGTTGGCCCCCGCGACCATCTCGTTCTTGCCGAAGCGCTCGTCGATCCAGTCGAGCGTGGTCTCGATCGGCCGCGTGTACATCCACGACACCAGCCCGAGGGCGAAGAAGTTCTTCGAGCGTTCGGCATCGCGAGGCTTGACGCCCAAGGGCGCTGTGGCCTCCTTCGTGAGGCTCGTCATCGGCACCCTGATCACCCGGTACGTGTCGAGACTCCCGTCGGTGAGCGGGTTGTACGACTCGGCGTCGTCGCCCTCGCCGGTTCCCGGTCGGACGTAGCCGGCCTTGACGAGGTTGCGGTGATCGAAGGCGTCCTCGTTGACGATCAGCGTTCCGCCCGTCTCGAGCCGCCCGATGTCGGCGCGCAGGGCGGCAGGGTTCATCGCCACCAGCACGTTGGGCTCGTCACCGGGGGTGGTGATCTCGTGATCGGAGATGTGCACCTGGAAACTGGACACGCCGTTGACGGTTCCGGCCGGTGCTCGAATCTCGGCCGGATAGTCCGGCAGCGTGGACAGATCATTGCCGAAGGACGCCGACACCGATGTGAATCGGTCTCCTGTCAGCTGCATCCCGTCTCCCGAATCGCCGGCGAATCGCACCACGACCCGGTCGAGCACCTGTGCGTCCCCACGCCCAGCAGTCTCAGTCATATGTTTTTCGGGCCGGCGTCGTTGCCGCCCCCCTCCACCCGTCAACAGTAGCGGCACCATTGGCGGAATCTCGGGTTCGGATGGTGGGATCGCCGGCCGGGGCGCCCCGGCGGGCGCTCGCGAGTCGGCCCACCGCCCGGTTCCGGGCTCGTTCGGCCGCTACGTTGAGCCGATGCTTCGCACCCGCTTCGCCGTGTCCGCCGTTGCCGCTGCTGCCGCTCTGGCGTTCGGAGCGGTCGCGGCAGCCGGGTCCGGCGACGGTGCCGCGTCGGTACCGCCGCCCACGCAGCCGCGGCCCACCGCGCCCCCGCTCACGGCGCCCGTCGCCACCGTCACGGTGACGACCCTGATGGCCGCCCCGACGACCGTCGTCGCGACGGCGGACACAGCCGGCAGCCAGGAACCCACCGGGCATGAGGAGGACCCCAGCGCGGCCGACGACGCCGGCGTGCTCACACCCCAGGTGCGCGCCGCCGTCCTCGCCACCATGGGGCTCGACGAGGCCTCGTTCCAGTGCCTCGCGTCGGCCGTCGGCGGCCCGATCATCGTCGACGACACGGCGGCCGCCACCGCCCTCCAGTCCTGCGGGATCCCGGTCGCGACGTTCGTCGACGGCGCCGCCGCCATCTGGGCCCGGGGGCAGCAGGCGCTCGACGGGGCCCCGGCCCCGAGCGGCTCCGCCGTCGATCAGATCCCGCCGGACGATGCCTTCTTCGTCGGGTTGCTGTTCCTCGTCCCGTCGGACGGCCTCGAGTGCCTGGCCGACGCCGGGCTCGGTCCGGCCGCCACCGACGACGAGGCGCTGGCCGCGCTGACGGCTTGCGAGGCACCCATCTCGGGCATCGTCTCGGGCATCATGCTGGCCCTCATCGACACCGACGACCTGTCGGGCCCGCCGGCGACCACGGCGCCGGCGGTCACCGCGCCCCCGGTGGCTCCCTCGACGGCCGCCGCGTCGCCATCGTTGCCGGTGGTTCCCACCGTGCCCGGACCGACGGCGGCGCCGGGGGTGACGTCTGCGCCCGTCCCGACAGGGGTGCCGCTCGATGATCCGTCGATCGCCGTGGTCCAGCAGCTCTTCGCCGACCAGGGCATCACGCTGAGCCCCGAGCAGGCGTCGTGCGTCGTCGGCGGCTTGAACAGCGTGAACGTCGACAACATGGCCTCGATGGCCGCCCTCCTCGACAGCTGTCAGGTCTTCTGACCGATGGACTGATGCTGTTCGCCGAACTCGCTGCAGCCTCCGAGGCGGTGGCCGCAGCCTCGGCGCGCTCGGCCAAGACCACCGCGATCGCCGACGTCCTGCGGCGGCTGTCGCCCGACGAGGTCCCGGTGGCGGTCGGGATCCTCACCGGCCAGCCTCGGCAGGGGCGGATCGGCGTCGGCTGGTCGACGTTGTCCAAGCTCGGCGCCGTCCCGGCTGACGAGGCCACGCTCGAGATCCTCGAGATCGATCGATGGCTGGACACCCTCGCCGGTACCGCCGGTGCCGGCTCGGTCGCAACTCGCCAGCAGCTGCTCCGCGACGTGTTCGATCGGGCGACGGCCGCCGAGCAGCGACTGCTGTGGGGCTTGTTCAGTGGCGAGCTGCGCCAAGGTGCGCTGGAAGGGGTGATGCTCGACGCCGTCGCCAAGGGATCGGGCGTGCCGGCGGCTGCCGTCCGGCGGGCCAACATGCTGTCGGGCGACCTCGGCGCGACCGCCAGGGCGGCGTTCGCCGGGGGAGCGACCGCGCTCGAGGCGGTCACGCTGCAGCCCGGCCGTGCGGTCGAGCCGATGCTGGCCTCGCCGGCCGCCGACGTCGTCGACGCCCTCGCCAACACCGGGTTGGCCTCGGTGGAATGGAAGCTCGACGGTGCCCGCGTGCAGGCCCACCGACGTGACGGCGCCATCCGCCTGTTCACCCGGAACCTCAACGACATCACCGATCGGCTCCCCGCCGTGGTCGACCTCGTCGCCGGGCTGCCGGGCGGCGACCTCGTGCTCGACGGGGAGGTGGCCGGACTCGCCGAGGACGGCTCACCCCGCCGGTTCCAGGACACGATGAGCGACTTCGGCGCCGACGCCGTGAGCGGGCGCGGCGGCACGCTCGGCGCCTACTTCTTCGACGTTATGCACGCTCAGGGCACCCCGTTGGTGGACGAGCCCCTGTCGACCAGGCGGGCCGTGCTGGTGACCACGGTGCCCGAGCAGTTCCGGCTGCCCTCGATCGTCACCGCCGACGCGGACGAGGCGGCGGCGTTCATGGACGACGCCGTTCGTCGTGGGCAGGAGGGTGTGATGGTCAAGGCGATCGAGTCGACGTACGCGGCAGGGCGGCGGGGCGGATCGTGGCGCAAGGTCAAGCCGGTGTACACGTTCGACCTCGTCGTCTTGGCGGTCGAATGGGGTCACGGCCGCCGGCGGGGCTGGCTGTCGAACCTCCACCTCGGGGCGCGCGACCCGTCGTCGGGGTCGTTCGTGATGGTGGGAAAGACCTTCAAGGGCATGACCGACGAGCTGCTCGCCTGGCAGACCGACACGTTCACGAAGATGGCGATCGGCGGCACCGACGGCCACGTCGTCCACGTGCGGCCCGAGTTGGTGGTGGAGATCGCCATCGACGGGGTGCAGCGCTCCACCCGCTATCCCGGCGGCGTCGCCCTGCGCTTCGCCCGCGTCAAGCGCTACCGGCCCGACAAACGGCCGGCCGAAGCCGACACGATCGAACGCCTCCAGTCGATGCTCTGACGGCACCGTCCACCCATCCGAGTACTGAACGTCGCCCGAGTGTGGACGCCCCCGCATCGGGCCGTTCCATACTCGAATGAGACGACCGCAACGGCCGTCGCCCGAAGGAGTGTGACAGGGCACGGGTAGCGTCATCGGGCCATGGCGACGTTGCGATTCTCGTTCGGCACGATGGGTTCCGGGAAGAGCACCGTCGCGCTGCAGATCCATCACAATCTCGCCTCGCGTGACCTGTACGGCCTGCTGCTCACGTGCCTCGACCGTGAGGGGCACCAGGTCACCAGCCGGCTCGGCGTCGCCGCCCCGGCGCTCGACGTCACGCCCGACGTCGACATCCACGCCCTCGCCGTCGAGCACTGGCCGATTCACTACCTCGTCTGCGACGAGGCGCAGTTCTACACACCGACCCAGTGCGACCAGCTGGCCCGGGTCGTCGACGAGCTCGAGGTGGAGGTGTACGCCTTCGGCCTCATCACCGACTTCCGCGGTCAGCTGTTCGACGGGACGCGCCGGTTGCTCGAACTGGCCGACGAACGGGTCCCGCTGCAGGTGGAGGCGCGCTGCTGGTGTGGTTCACGGGCCACCCACAACGCCCGTGTGGTGAACGGTGCCGTGGTCTACGAGGGTGAGACGGTGATGGTGGGCGACACGGCCGACTCCAGCACGCCGCCGCTGTTCGGTGACGCGGTGCGATACGAGCTGCTCTGCCGCCGGCACTTCACGCAGGGCGAGCTCGGCGACTGACGGCGAAGCGGTGCTCGGTGCCCAGCCCCTCGAACGTCGCCGGACCCAGCGGGGTGAACGCCAGCTGGTCGTCGGCGACGGCGTCGACCACTGCTGCCGACACGACGACCTGCGAGGGCCCGGCCGACGTCACCAGGCGGGCGGCCCGGTTGACCTCGACGCCGTAGTAGTCGCCGTCGAGGGCCACGGTGAGGCCCGTCGCCAGCCCGACCCGGACATCGGGCAGCGTCTCCTCAGCGGCCACGGCGTCGACGATCGCCAACGCCGTCCGGCAGCCGTCGGTGGCGCTCACGGTGACGAACATCGCCTCGTCGCCGATCATCTTGACGAGACGACCGGGCCCGCACAGCGAGGCCTGGGCGATCTCCTCGAAGCGGCCGATCGCCTGGGCCAGCTCGGCCGGGCCCTGCCGGGTGGTCCACAGTGTCGACCCGACGAGATCGGCGAACCCGACGGTGATCAGCAGCTGGTCGTGCGTCGGCAGGTTGCCGTGGGCGGCGTTGAGACGGCGGATCGCGTGGAGGGCATTGCGCTTCAACAGACCGACGAACAGGTCGGGGAGCACGTCCATCGTGCGCACGGCGTCGTCCGCGGCGAGCGTGATGTCGAGGTCCGATGCGCCCTTCTCCACCAGCGGGTCCTCGATCGACATCGTGAACAGGCTGAAGGCGGCTTCCGTGATCCTCGTGACGGCGTTGCCGAAGACCCGGGTGAAGCGGACGAGGTTCTCGGTGCCGAACAACCTGCGGGCCGCCACGAACGAGCGCAGCACGTCGTCGTCGGTGGCGGAGAACACCAGCTCGTCGTCGGCCGGCGCGGGCATGCCGATGCCCACCCAGATGTCTCGCAACTCGTCGGTGGTGAGTCCGAATCGCTCCGCCGTCTCGGCCAGCGTGCGTCGCGGCTCGTTGCCCAGCAGGCGGTATTCCAGCAGCGCGTCGCGTAGCGACGGCCCCGTGTCGAGGCCCTCCACGCGCTCGGGGGCGACGCCCGCCTCGATGAGGAAGCGGCGGATCTCGGCGAGATCGGCGCTCGGAGCCGGACAGGTGGACGTGCCGTCGTCGCTCATCGCCGCCATCGTGCCATTCCGACAGCGGCCGGCTCGCCGACGCCTTGTTACCCACGGGTAGGATTCGGTTCGTCCGTTCATCAGCCGAAAGAGACAGCCATGCCTGAAGCCGTGATCGTCGCCACCGCCCGCAGCCCGATCGGCCGCGCGAACAAGGGCTCGCTCGTGTCCATCCGGCCCGACGACCTCTCGGCCCAGATCGTCACGGCGCTCCTCGCCAAGGTGCCTCAGCTCGATCCTTCGCTCGTCGAGGACCTGATGATGGGATGCGGGCAGCCCGCCGGTGAGGCCGGCTTCAACATCGCCCGCGTCACGGCGATCCTCGCCGGCCTCGACGACGTGCCGGGCGTGACCGTCAATCGCTACTGCTCGTCCAGCCTCCAGACGATCCGCATGGCGGCCCACGCCATCAAGGCGGGGGAGGGCGATGTGTTCATCGCCGCCGGCGTGGAGACCGTGAGTCGCTACGCCGCCGGATTCTCCGACTCGGCCCCCAACGACATCTTCAAGGACGCCGGCGCCCGCACGCTCGAGCGCTCGCAGGGCGGCGCTCCCACCTGGACGCCGGCCCAGGGTCTGCCCGACATCTACATCGCCATGGGCCAGACCGCCGAGAACGTGGTGCAGGCCGAGAACGTCTCCCGCCAGGAGATGGACGAGTGGGCGAAGCTGTCCCAGGACCGGGCGGTCGCCAACATCGAGAACGGCTTCTTCGCCGAGGAGATCACGCCCGTCACGCTGCCCGACGGCACCGTCGTGTCCACCGACGACGGGCCGCGCGCCGGCGTCACGCTCGAGGGCCTCGCCGCGCTGAAGCCGGCGTTCCGCCCCGACGGCCAGGTGACGGCCGGCAACGCCTGCCCGCTCAACGACGGCGCCGCGGCGGTCCTCGTGATGAGCGACACCAAGGCCGCCGAACTGGGCATCACCCCGCTCGCCCGGGTCGTGTCGTCGGGCGTGTCCGGCCTCAACCCCGAGATCATGGGTCTCGGCCCGATCGAGGCCAGCCGCCAGGCCCTGGCCCGGGCCGGCAAGACGATGGACGACATCGACCTCGTCGAGATCAACGAGGCGTTCGCCGCGCAGGTCATCCCCTCGGCCAAGCATCTCGGCATCCCGGCCGACAAGCTGAACGTGCACGGCGGGGCGATCGCCCTCGGGCACCCCTTCGGCATGACCGGTGCCCGCATCATGACGACGCTCATCCACGGCCTCCAGGCGACCGACACGCAGTTCGGCCTGGAGACGATGTGCGTCGGCGGCGGCCAAGGCATGGCCATGATCGTTGAACGATTGTCGTAGTTTCGTCCTCGGCGAGCGTCGGTCGCTGCGCTCCCTCGCTCGCCTGCGGCGAGGTGATTCGAGCTCGCTTCGCTCGCACGAAGAATTGAAAGAGGCGGCGGCGGAGCAAGCTCCGCTAATCGCCGCATCGAGGGGGGAATCCCCCCTCGAGCACCCCCCAACGGGGCGCTACTGCCGAACGTCCGAGCGGGCGACGTCCGCCCCGCTGAACGCCGCACCGAGCGGGGGCAGTAGTCCCCCTCGAGCACCCCCCGACGGGGCGCTACCGCGGCACGTCCTGCGACCGGGGGTCTGACGGGGCGGCGCCGAAGACGTCGGCGCGGACGCGCACGACGTCGGGATTGTCCGGCACGCGCAGGGCGCGCAGGATGTACCGCTGCCCGCCGCTCGTCAAGCTCGCCAGCGACCAGCAGTGCTCGGACTCCGGCCGGGCGCCGTGGTCGATCACCGAATCGACGTCGAGACCGGCCGACTCGGCCTCGGCTTGCCACAGCGGCATCAATCCGCGTCGGAGATCGGGATCGTCGAGCAGGTCGGAGCCGTCGAGGTGGAGCTCGATCGACGTGATCGAGACCGACACGACCGTGGACACCTCGACGATCTCGGTGCTGATCTCGCCGTCGAACATCACGACGACCGGTCCCGTCTCCGACAGCATCGACCGCACGAAGCCGTAGCGGACCAGCGGAAGGCCGTCGTCACCGGTGGTGGTGCAACGCACCCGGTCGCCGTGCTCGAACATCATGCGGCGGAGAGCACCGTGTCACTGAGACTGCGCCACGACGCGACCGCTTCGGGCCAGTCGTCGAAGCGCCGATCGGTCAAGGCGATGAGCGAGCGGCCGGCGCGCGGGTCGACCCACAGCATGGTGCCGGCGCCGCCGAAGTGGCCGAACGTGGCCGGCGAGTTGTCGGTTCCGGTCCAGTGCGGTGACTTGTCGCCACGGATCTCGATGCCGAGTCCCCATGGGCATGGAGCGAATCTCCCCACCCCCGGAACGATACCGCTCAGGGAGGGGTACTGGATCGAGACTGCCTCGACGGCGCTCTCGGTCGAGATCAGCTGCGGCCGCTGCAGTTCGGCCACGAAGGCCACGAGGTCGTCGACCGACGCCCGTGCGCCATGGGCGGGCGATCCGTTCATCGTGGCCGACGCCATGCCGAGCGGCTCGATGACGGCTGCGGTCAGGTAGTCGGAGAACGGCATCGACGACGCGACCGCGATGTGCTCGGCGGCGACCTCGATCCCCGAGTTCGAGTAGATGCGGGTGCGCTCCGGTGCGGCGATCGGATCGGGGCCGTCGAACGGGTAGCCGCCGGCGTGGGCGAGCACGTGCCGCAGGGTGCATCCCGGCTGCCCGACGGGGTCGTCGAGCGTGACCGTGCCCTCCTCGACGGCCACCATCGCGGCCCAGCCCGTGAGCATCTTGGTGATCGAGGCGAGACGGAACGGCCGGGCCGTGTCGCCCCAGCGGTCGATCACCGTGCCATCAGCATCGACGACGGCCGCGGCGGCATTGGGCACGTCCCAGGACGCAACAGCTTCGAGCACGCCCCAATTGCTATCGCCGCCGGCCGGCGATCGCGCCCGCCAGGTCAGGCGGTGGCCGCGGTGACGAGCTCGGCGAGGCGGAACGCCAGGTCGAGGCTCTGGCGGCCGTTCAGCCGGGGGTCGCAGATCGTCTCGTAGCGCGAGTCGAGATCGGTGTCCGACAGCGCATCGGCACCACCGAGGCACTCGGTGACGTTGGCTCCGGTGAGCTCGACATGGATGCCACCGGGCCACGTGTTCTCGGCTCGGTGGGCCGCGACGAAGCCGGCGATCTCCTGCAGGATGACGTCGAAGTGCCGGGTCTTGCGGCCGTTGGGTGCCGTGTACGTGTTGCCGTGCATCGGATCGCACGCCCAGACCACCGGATGGCCGGCGTCGGTGACCGCCCGCAGGATCGGGCGCAGCTTGTCGGTGACGGCGTCGGCACCCATGCGGCTGACGAGCGTGAGACGGCCGGGCACACGCGACGGGTTGAGTCGCTCGCACAGCTCGAGTACTTCGGCGACGGGGGTGGTCGGACCGATCTTGCAGCCGATCGGGTTGCCGACGCCGCGCAGGAACTCGACGTGGGCGCCGTCGATCTGGTGCGTGCGGTCGCCGATCCAGAGCATGTGGGCCGAGCAGTCGTACCACTGGTTGGTCAGCGTGTCCTGACGGGTGAGCGCCTCCTCGTAGCCGAGGATGAGCGCCTCGTGGCTGGTGTAGACGTCGACCTCGCGCAGGTTGGGGTTGGACTCGGTGTCGACGCTGCAGGCTCGCATGAAGCGCATCGCCCGGTCGATCTCCGACGCCAACTGGTCGTAGCGGCGCCCCTCGGGACTGCCGGCGACGAACTCCTGGTTCCACGCGTGGACCCGCGAGAGATCGGCGAAACCACCCTTGGTGAACGCGCGCAGCAGGTTCAGCGTGGACGACGACTGGTGGTAGGCCTGCACCAGCCGGTTGGGATCGGGGACGCGCGCCTCGGCGAACGGGCCCTGGTCGTTGACGATGTGGCCACGGAACGACGGCAGTTCGAGATCGCCGACCCGCTCGGTGGGGCTGGACCGCGGCTTGGCGAACTGGCCGGCGATACGGCCGACCTTCACGACCGGGACGCCCATCGAGTACGTCATGACGACGGCCATCTGGAGGATGACGCGCAGCTTCTCACGGATGCTGTCGGCGGAGAACTCCTCGAAGCTCTCGGCGCAGTCCCCAGCCTGGAGGAGGAAGGCGTTGCCGGCGGCCACCTGACCGAGCTGGGCCTGGAGCGAGCGGGCCTCGCCGGCGAACACCAACGGTGGATACGCCGACAGCGTCTTGAGTGCGCTGTCGAGTCGGTCGTGATCGGGCCAGTCCGGCTGCTGAGCCGCCGGATGCTCCTTCCACGACGAAGGCGTCCAAACCGTGTTCATCACCCCGAGAGTCTACGGAGCAGGAGCGCCCGCCCGCCCCTTGGGATTCGCCTCGAGCGTGACGTCGGGCCGACAGGTCCGGTCGTGAGCGACGTCACCGCCATCCGTTCCCAGACGCGACGAAGGGTGTCGGCGGACCTCTCGGTCCGCCGACACCCTCCGTTCAGAGTGGTTCGGCGCTCGGCGTCGTCAGACGGCGAGGATGCGCTCGGCGTCGTCGCGCAGACCGGCGACGGCCCGGCTGACCAGTCGGCGGGCGGCTTCGGCGGTGACGCCGAGGCTCTCGCCGACCTCGCGGAAGCTCTTGCGCTCACCGTCGATGAGGCCGAAGCGGGCCTCGACGGCGTAGCGGGCCCGTCCGTCGAGCGTGCCGAGCAGCTCGTCGAGCAGGTCGTTGTCGACCATCGACATCACGTGATCCTCGGGCGTGCCTTCGCCGTTGGCCATGAGGTCACCGAGGGTGGCGTCACCGTCGTCGCCGACGGTCTTGTCGAGCGAGACCGGCGTGGTGAGGCGGTGCAGCTCGGCGTTCTGCTGGTCGAGCGTCTCACCGTCGCCCGACGCCTGCCGCAGGGCGGCACGCAGGCTGGCCGAACGGTCGCCGGGGATGCGGATGAGGCTGGCCTTCTGGTCGAGGGCACGACCGATGGCCTGGCGGATCCAGAAGGTGGCGTACGTGGAGAACTTGAACCCACGGCGCCAGTCGAACTTGTCGACCGCGTGCTCGAGGCCGAGGTTGCCCTCCTGGATGAGGTCGAGGAGGTCCATGCCCTGAGGCAGGGGGTAGCGGCGGGCGATGCTCACCACGAGTCGCAGGTTGGAACGGATGAACCGGTCCTTGGCGTCGGCGGCCGCCGCGACAGCGGCCTTGAGGGCAGCGCTGCGGCTGCCGTTGGCGAGCTTCTCGGCCGCCTCGCGACCCGCTTCGATGACGCGCGACAGCTCGCGCTCGTCTTCGGCGGTCAGCAGGGGAACCTTGCCGATGTCGTTGAGGTACAAACCGATGGAGTCGTTCATGATGTTTTGGTCAACCGTTCGTATACTTCGGTCATTCCCACCCTGCCTGTGGCAGTCGACACATGCCCGGACGGGCGCACAACGTGAGGTGGGAGCGAGGGGTCTGAGGGGGTCAAGTTGGGGGATGAGCCCCGCGAAGATCCTGGTCAGGAGCTTGTCGCGGGCGCGTTTCGGGGAGATTTCAGAGTAGCAGACGTGTCAAGCTGGGCTGAACTCGCGATGGCCGGACGATGTCCACCCGGAATCCCTCCCTGCCGCCGTTGTCCTGGTCCGCAGGGGACCAGCCCGTAGACTGCGCGCTTGTGCCGCTCCCAGGGTCTTCGCCCGATGGTCGCCGCGTCGGGCTGTTCGGCGGGACCTTCGATCCACCGCACGTCGGTCACCTCGTGACCGCGGTGAACGTCCGTCACGCCCTGCGCCTCGATGTCGTGATCTTGATGGTCAACAACGTGCCGTGGCAGAAGGAGGGGGAGCGCCCGATCACCCCCGCGCTGCACCGGTTGGCGATGGTGGAGGCCGCCGTCGCCGACGTCCCGGGGTTGGAGGCGGGCCGACTCGAGATCGACCACGGCGGACACAGCTACACGGCCGACACGCTCGCCGCGCTGCGAGCCACAGAGCCCGACGCCACGTTCTTCACCATCGTGGGCGACGACGCCGCGGCCGGGCTGATGACGTGGGAGCGCTACGAGGAGGTCGTGGCGGCCTCGACGATGGTCGTGGTCGACCGGCCGGGCGTGCCGGTGGAACTGCCCGAGGGCGTCGACTGGATCCATGTCGAGTCGCCGCGCCTCGAGGTGTCGAGTACCGATCTGCGGGCGCGGTTCACCGACGGACGTCCGCTGGACTACCTGGTCACCGACCCCGTGCTCGATCTCATCCGAGCCAATCGCTACTACGCCGACGACCCCGCGGTCGTGACCGCCAACGGCGCGCCGGAACTCCGCCGATGACGGTGTCACGCCACAAGCGCCGGGTGTCGACCACCCGGGCCCTCGGACTCGCCATCGCTGGGCTGGCCCTCGCGCTGGTGCTCGGCGTGGTGGGCGGTGTGGCGATCTACAACACGAAAGACGGTGAGGCGCAAGGCAACAGCGCCCCGGTCGACCGCTTCCCCGACACGCCGACCGGCATGGTCGCCGTAGTCGACGGCTTGGGCAATCTCGGTTCGGTGGCCGTCTTCGCCGTACGGCCGCCCGACGAGTCCGGCGCCGCGCGCGGCGGCAGCGTCGTGGTGCTCCCGGTGAGCGCCGACGTGT
The DNA here is from genome assembly GCF_003426815.1 of Desertimonas flava. Taxonomy (GTDB): domain Bacteria; phylum Actinomycetota; class Acidimicrobiia; order Acidimicrobiales; family Ilumatobacteraceae; genus Desertimonas; species Desertimonas flava. The sequence goes on along the minus strand of NZ_QKYK01000003.1, from coordinate 76,757 downwards.
CAGGCGGGTTCGGCGACGAGCGGATCCCGCTCGCCCAGCTCGCCACGACCTACGGCACCGACGCCCTCGCCGACGACGTGTCCGCGTTGCTCGGGTTGGCGATCGACGCCCCGCTCGTGGTCACGGTCGAGGAGCTGGGCGCGGTGCTCGGATCGCTCGGTCCGCTCGCCGTCGACCTGCCCGAAGGCGTCGTCGGCCGCGATGGCTCCGAGCTCGCCGCCGCCGGCGCGCAGACGCTCGACCCGCCGACGGCAGCCGCCGTGCTCGGCGCGAGCAGCGACGTCGTGCCCGGCACGTCGACCGCTCGTGCCGACCTCGCGGTCTGGCGGGCGATCGCCGCCGCAGTCGGGCCGGGGCTGCCCGAACCGTGGGCGCTGCCCGACGGGACGCCGACACCGACGGTGACGGCGTTCTCCGAACTCCTGTCGGGACCCGTCGGCGTGTCGGCAGTCGGCTCACGCGCCCTGAGCGACCTCGCCGTCAATCCGTCGGGCGTCGACGCCGTCGCGCTCGACCGGGCCGAGGTCGTGACGATCTTCGGTCACATCGCGCCCAGCCGGGTGGCCGCGCCGAACACCGGGTACACGGCGCTGGTGCGCAGCCCCTTCGCCGACGACCAGCTCGACGGGCTGACCCGGTACGACGTCGCCTACGCCGCCACCGGGGCGCTGCTCGGCGTCGACGCCAACGTCCTGTCGGTCGACACCACCGCCGACGAAGCCGGCGAGCAGACCGTCATCGAGGTCGCCGACGAGAGCATGGTCACATCGGCCGAGCGGCTCGCCGACGTGTTCGGTGACGTCGACGTGCGCGTGGCCGAACGGCGCGTGGCCGGCGTCAACCTGATCATCACGCTCGGAACGGCCTATCTGCCCATCGTGGAATCCACGACCCGGCCATCCGGCGCAGCCTCGGCGACGTCGACCGCCCCCACGGCCCCTGCAACAGAGGAGACGTTGTGAGCGACGACGACGACACCACCACGACCACCGACGCCGGAGCTCTCGAGGCCGCGATCGTCGCCGCCCGGAGCGCCGACGAGAAGCAGGGACGCAACATCGTCGTGCTCGACGTCGGCGACGTCCTCGCGATCACGGAGTACTTCGTCGTCGTCGACGCCCCCAACCGTCGCCTCGTCCGCACGATCGTCGACGCGGTCGAGGAGTCCGTCCGCTCCGCGACCGGGCGCTCGCCGATCCGCGTCGAGGGGCTCAACGAGCAGCAGTGGGTACTGATGGACTACGGCGACGTCGTGGTCCACGTCTTCCTCGACGAGGTGCGCCGCTTCTACGAGATCGAGCGCCTGTACCGCGACGTCGGCAAGGTCGACTGGTCGGACGACGCCTCGTCCTGAGCCCGATCCAGCGCGCGACGGAGCATCAGACGGCGAGCAGGGCTCGCCGGAGCCCGTCATCGCCGAGCACGTCGCTCGGTGCGCCGTCGAAGACCACCCGGCCGTCGTCGAGAATGGCCACCCGGTCGGCGATCCGGAGCGCGGCGACCGCGTTCTGCTCGACGAGCAGCACCGTCAGTCCGTCGTGCTTGAGCGCGGCCATGATCGTCTCGATCTCCTGCACGATGTGCGGCGCGAGGCCCTCGTAGGGCTCATCGAGCAGGAGCAACGACAGGTCGCGGCCGAGGGCCCGGGCGATCGCCAGCATCTGCTGCTCGCCGCCCGAGAGCGTCGTGCCGTCCTGTCGCCGGCGCTCGGCGAGCCGCGGGAACCGCTCGTAGATGCGATCCAGCGACCAGCCCCGACCGGGCGCGACCTGGGCGAGCCTAAGGTTCTCCTCGACCGTGAGGCCGGCGACGATCCGGCGGTCTTCGGGGACCAGCGCGATGCCCTCGCGTGCCGCGCGGTGCGTGGGCAGCGTGTGGATGGGGGTGCCGCGCAGCCAGATCTCGCCACGCCTCATGATCGGAGGCTCGGCGCGGGCGATCGTTCGCAGCGTCGTCGTCTTGCCCGCGCCGTTGCGACCGAGCAGCGCCAGCGTCTCACCGTGCCGGACGGACAACGACACGCCACGAAGGATGTGGCTGTCGCCGTAGTAGGCGTGGAGATCGCGGCATTCGAAGTGCTCGTGCGACCCGTGCTCGACGTCCCGGCTGCCGGGCTGCAAGGCGGTCACAATTCGACCCCACCGAGATAGGCCTCGAGGACCGCCTCGTCGTGGCGGACGGCATCGGGTTCGCCGGTCGCGATGACGCAACCCTGGTGCAGCACCGTGATCTCGTCGGACAGGCCGAAGACCACCTTCATGTCGTGCTCGATGATCACCTTCGTCATCCCCTTGGCGACAAGGCGGCGCAGCAGCTCGACCGTGCTCTGCGTTTCCAGCTGCGACATGCCCTGGGTCGGTTCGTCGAGCAGCAACAGCCGCGGCCGGTGCGCCAGGCAGATCGCCAACTCGAGGCGCCGCTTGTCCCCGTGCGACAGATCGTCGGCCGACACATCGGCCACGGCATCGAGCCCCACCTCGAGCAGGGCGTCCTCGGCGGCGGCGACAGCGTCGCGCCGGCGGGAGGGATGTTGGAACAGGTTGAAGCGGAAGTCGCCGTCTCGTGCGGCGAGGGCGGCGATCGTGACATTGTCGAGCAGCGACATGTCGGGGAACACCGATGGTGTCTGGAACACCCGGGCGACACCGAGCTGGTTGATCTCGTGAGGGCGCCGGCCGAGCAGTGACGTGCCGGCGAGCATCACCGTGCCGCTGTCGGGGCGGATCAGGCCGATCAGCAGGTTGAGCAGTGTGCTCTTGCCGGCCCCGTTGGGGCCGATGATGCTGTGGGCGGTCCCCTCGCGCACGGTCAGGTCGACCTCGTACGTCGCCTGCAACCCACCGAACCGCTTACAGAGGCCGCGGACCTCGAGCAGCTCCATCAGTCCTCCACGGCCACGCGGTGGTCCACGCGGGTCTCGCGGTCGGCGCGGGAACGGCGGACGCGTGTGAGGCGCTGGATCGCCCCGACCACGCCGCCACGCAGGAAGATGACGAACGCCATGAACATCAGGCCGAGGATCAGGTTCCAGTGCTCGGTCTCGGCCGACAGGACGTTCTCGAGGTAGAGCACGATGCCGGCGCCGAGCATCGGCCCGATCAGCGTGCCGACGCCACCGATCGCCGACATGATCACGACCTCGCCCGATGTCGTCCAGTGCAGGCTGTCGGTCGGCACGTACGTCTCGTAGATCGCGTACAGCGCGCCGGCCAGCCCGGCGTACGCGCCGCTGACCACGAATGCCAGCAGCTTGTATCGGAAGACGTCGACGCCGGTGAACGCGAGCCTGGTCTCGTTGGCCTTGATCGAGCGCAGCATCAGCCCGTGGGGCGAGCGGCTGATACGACGGGCGCCGTAGAGGGCGGCCAGGGCGATGCCGGAGATGATGGCGTGGAGGCCGTAGCCCCGCGGCACCCAGCCGAAGAAGTTCGGCTGCGGGATCCCGGTCAGCCCGTTGTCCCCACCGGTCCACCTCTGCAGCGGTGTGAGGGCGAGGAAGTAGAACATCTCGGCGAAGGCGAGCGTGAGGATGGCGAAGTAGATCCCGTGGCGGCGCAGCGTGATCAGTCCCAGCAGCATCGACACGAGGGCGACGACGGGTACGCCGACCAAGATGGCCACGACGGCACTGTCGGTGAAGTGGAGGAGCGAGTAGCCAGCGAGGTACGCGCCGATGCCCCACATCGCCGCGTGCCCGAACGAGAGCAGGCCGGTGAGCCCGAGCAGGATGTCGAAGCCGAGGGCGAAGATCGCCCAGATGACCATGCGGGTTGCCAGGGCCCGGTAGCCCCCGATGCCCGACATCACCCACGGCGAGAGGAACAGCACGAGCCCAGCGACGGCGACGAAGATCGCCTCGCGCCGGCCGTCCGTGACGCGGCGTGCCGTCATTCGTGCGCTCCCCGGAGCCCGAACAGCCCACGCGGTCGCCATGACAGGACGGCGACGGCGACGAAGTACACCATCACCTGCGACACCGAGGGCCACCACAGCACCGACAGTGCCTGCGCGACGCCCATCAGGAGGCCGGCGATCACCGCGCCGGGAAGGCTGCCCATGCCGCCGATGACGACGACGAGGAACGACGGCACGAGCATCGCCATGCCCGACTCCGGGTTCACCGAGTACGACACGCCGCCCATCAGGCCACCGATCGCTGCGAGGAGGGCGCCGAACCCGAAGACCAGGGTGAAGCGGCTGGTGATGTCGATGCCGAGCAGGCGGACCATCTCGGCGTCGCGCATCCCCGCCCGCACGACCAGGCCGAAGCGGGTGAAGCGCAACAGCACGTAGATGGCGATGACCGTCACGATCGTGACACCGATCGTCAGCAGCCGCCACGGCGGGTAGTAGCCGATGCCGATGTCGATCGGGACGATCGCCCAGCGCGGCGCCGGGAACGTCTTGGTGGTGCCACCGAAGATCACCCGGGCGAGCTCCTGCACCACGAGGGCAAGGCCGAAGGTGACGAGGATCTGATCGGCGACGGGCCGGGCGTAGAAGAAGCGGATCAGCCCTCGCTCGAGGACGACGCCGACCACGAACAGGCCGAGCGGAACGGTGACGAAGACCCACCCCCACCCGAGGTGCTCGGCGACCTCGAGGCCCGCGTAGGCGGCGATCAGGTACAGCGCACCGTGGGCGAAGTTGGCGATCCCGAGCGTCCCGAAGATGAGCGTCAGCCCGAGGGCGACGAGCACGAACACCGCGCCGATCTGCAGCCCGGTGAGGAGCTGGAGGGCGAACTCGGAGAGATCGGGCATCGTCGGGTCGGGCGTCGGTCGGGCGGAGCCGTGCTCAGGCCGGCTCGTAGGGACCGAGGTCGCCTTCGAAGTAGTCGCACTCGTACTCGACGTCGGCCGCGGGGATCTCCTTGACCGTCTCGAGCAGATCGAACTCCGAGTCCCGCTCGCTCGGCGCCTTGCCGCGCACGACCAGGATCTCGTGGAAGGCCTGATGGTCGCAGCCCCGGTAGAGCGTCGAACCGTTGTGCCCGATGCCGTCGACCGTGTGGTCCTCGAGGGCCTTGATCACTTCCGGCGCGTAGAACGTGCCGGCCCGCTCGGCGGCGTCGGAATAGAGGATCGTCTGCACGTAGGCCGTGTGCGCCGCCTGTGACGGCGGCTGGTCGTACGCCTCCTCGAACGCCGTGACGAACGCCTCGGTCCCGGGGTTCTCCAGCTTGTAGCTCCAGTTGGTGGTGCCGAAGATCCCCTCGATGGCGTCGCCGGCACCCTGGGCCATGAGCCGGCTGTACAGCGGGACGACCACCTCGAACGGCCGCCCGTCGACCTCGCGGTCGCGCATCCCGAACTCCACCGCCTGCGTCAGCGAGTTGACCATGTCCTGGCCATAGTGGTTGAGAACCAGCACGTCGGCATCGCTGTTGATCACGGGGGTGAGGTACTGGCTGTAGTCGGTCGTGCCGAGGGGCGTCATGATGTTCTGCACCGTCGACCAGCCCTGGGCCTCGGTCGACGCCTGCATCGACTCCAACTGCGTGTGTCCCCACGTGTAGTCGGCGGTCAAATGGAACGCCCGGCGGTCGTCGCCGTACTCCTCGGCGAGGATCGGCCCGAGTGCGACGCCGGACATGTAGGCGTTGAAGAAGTGCCGGAAGCCATAGCGCTGGCGGTCCTTGCCCGTCGTGTCGTTGGAGTGCGTCAGGCAGTTCATGAAGATCACGCCCATCTCCTGCGCCAGGTACTGCTGTGCGATGGCCACCGCCGAGCTGGACCCGCCGCTGAACATGATCGCCCCGTCACGCTCGATCATCCGGCGCGCCGAGGCCCGTGCCGCGTCGGCGTCGGTCTGGGTGTCGCCCTGGACGTACGTGATCTTCTTGCCGAGCACACCCTGGCCGGTGAGGGCGGACGGTTCGAGCGTCTCGAGCATCCCGCCGCCCTCGTTGAGGTGCTGGACGGCGAGCTCGTAGGCCTTCAGCTCGTCTGCACCCTCGTCGGCGTACGAGCCGGTCAGCGGGACGTTGAACCCGTAGACCGCCTCGGGTCCCGTCACCGGGTCAGGGTTGTATGGCACCGGCCTGGTCTGCGCCCCCGCCACTCCACCCAGACGGCTGCCGAGCATCAGACCGCCAGCGGCGCCGATGCCGGACTTGATGAACGTGCCACGGCTGATGCCGCGCCGTCCGCCTCGGCTCGCTGTTCGGTCCGGTCGCGATCCGTGCTGGCGGTCGTGTCCCGATTCGTCCGACATGATGTCCCCCCGGTCCAGTCGTGTGCGGGCGATCCACCGGGCGGCCTGGTGGCCCCGGTGCTCGCCTCGGACCCAGGACTACCGATCGCTCCTCAGCTGCCGCAATGACCAATGGAGTCGTCGGTCGGGGTGGCGTTCCGAGCGGTCTCCGGAGGGTCCACAGCGGTGGTCATCCGCGCCGCCGCGACGACGGGTGCCGCTCGTCGACCGGTGGCCGGCGGATACCGACCGCTCGTCGCCCGCATCCGACCGTTCATCACATCGTCGGCCGACGGGCGTCGACGGCGGAACTAGTTTGGCGCCGTGGGTACGGGGGCCCGAGTTTCTGGGGATGCGGCCGACTTCGCCGCGTCCGCCGAGCGCGCCGATCTGCTCGAGCGGGCCGACACCCCGGCCGAGGTCGACGCGATCTCCCGGACGTTGCGCCGCGTGGCGGTCGGGTACTTCGTGCTGTTCTTGATCGTGGTGGTCGCCGTCCCGGTGCTGACCATCGTTCTCGAGTGGTGGTCGATCGGGCGTGTCCTCGGCGGGATGAGCCCGAGCTTCGTGATGGCGGCGGGTGGCCTGTACGTCTTCTTCTTCATCGTCGCCGTGCTGGCGGCGACCCTGTCGAGTGCGGTCGAAGCCCGCATGCTGGGCGGACCCACGTCCGACGGCGACGCCGACGGCTCGACGTGATGATCCGGCGGCGAGACCGGACGGCGCGGGGACGCGGTCCCGAGTGAGCGCGAGCGGCAAGCCCCGGCGACCATGATCAGCCGCGGCGTCCTCGCCATCACGCTCGTCGTGCTGTTGGTGTGCGGGGTCGGGCTGCTCGTCGCCGTTCGCCCCCGGGGAGGGACGACGCTCGACTTCTACCTCGCCGGTCGGCGCGTCGGCATCGTCACCAACGCGTGCGCGATCTGCGGCGACTACTTCTCGGCGGCCTCGTTCCTCGGCGTCGCCGCAGCGGTGTACGTGTCGGGCGCTGACGGCGTCTGGTACGCGACGGGGTTCGCCGCCGGATTCATCCCGGTGCTGCTCTTCGTCGCCACCCCGCTGCGGAGGTTCGGTGAGTTCTCCATCCCCGACTTCCTCGGCCGCCGGCTCGACTCGGACGGCGTGCGGCTGGTGTCGGTGACGGTGGTCCAGCTCGTGATCCTCTCGTATCTGGTGCCGCAGGCCGTCGGCAGTGGCATCACGTGGGAGCTCCTCGTCGGGCGGGGCTTCGCCGGGTTGTCGCCGTACGTCACGGGGGTCGTCGCCTCGACGGTGGCGATCGTCGGGCTGGTGGCCCTCGGCGGGATGCGGGGCACCACCTGGTCGCAGGCATTCCAGTTCCTGGTGATGCTGAGTGCCCTCACCTGGCTGACGTTCGCCGTCGTCGGCGCCGGGTTCGACTACGCCTCGGCGGTCGACGAGCTCAGTCGCCAGCCGCTGACGGAGGCCGTTCAGGTCGGTGACCGGTGGCAGATCGAGGTCCTCGCCAACCGCCTGGAGCCGGACCAGCCGGCGTACTTCGGCGAGCCCGGCGCGGCGTTCGGCCGCTTCGGCCAGTTCGCCCTCATCGCCACGTTGGTGATGGGAACCGCGGGACTGCCCCACGTGATGAACCGCTACTTCACGAGTGCGACGGGTCGAGCGGCGCGGGCCACGACGATCATCGTGCTCGGCCTGGCGGGTGTGTTCTATTCGCTCGCCGTGATGCTCGGCACCGCAGCGCGGTCGACGATCTCCTCGGCCGTTGCCGAGCACCGGTGGCTCGAGCCCTTGACCGTCGAGGGTCTGTTGCGCGTGCCGGAGAACGCCCTGCTCGCGCTGGGCCGGATCCACGGCGATCGGTTCGGACTGGGCTTCGTCGCCATCGGTGCGCTGCTGGCGACGATGTCGACGGTCGCCGGTCTCCTGCTCGCGTCCGCCGCGTCGTGGGGCCATGACGTGTACGAGCGCTACGTCAACCCGCAGGCGACGCAGCGACAGGCGGTCCGGGCCGGGCGCGCGGCGGTCGTCGTGGTCGGTGCCGGTTCGGGCGTGCTGGCCCTCCTGATGAGGCCGGGCCGCTTCGCCGAGGGCATGCCCTCGGTGATCGCCTCGATGGTGACGTGGGCGTTCGCCCTCGCCGGTTCGGCCATCACCCCCGTGCTGATCCTGTCGGTGTGGTGGCGCCGGACGACCGCACGTGGCGCCGTGGCCGGCATGGTGACCGGCGCCGCGGTCGCCATCGTGTGCTTCGCAGCCGGGATCTCGGTCGGCGGCGACGGGATCGGCCGGGCCTTGCTGACGCCGACGCTGGTCGCCGCCCCGTGTGCCGCGGCGGTCACGGTGCTCGGCTCGCTCCGCACGTCACCCCCGGACGGCCTCGACCAGATGTGGCTGCGACTCCACGGCACGGCCGCTGACCGGGCCGCGGTCCGCCTCGCCCGCCTGACGATGACCGGAGTGACCGGTCGGACGAGGCGACGACGATGAGGCGCGGCACGACGCTCCTGTCGTTTGCGGTGGCCGTGACGTGGGGCGTCGTCTACGTCGTGACGCAACTGCTCGCCGACCCGCCGCTCGGCGTCGGGACGACGATCCTCGCCGGCCTGGGACCGACGTTGCTGTTGACGCTCGGGTACGCGTCGGTGTTGCGCGGGCCGCGGAGCACGGCGACCTCCCGGCGGCTCGGGCCCTCGCGCTCCGGCCGCACGATCGCCTTGATGGGTCGGTCCAGTCCGCTTCGATCCGGGCTGACATCCGAGGCGGCGCGCCGGACGGCCGAGCTGCTGCGCCCGTTGCTCGACGTCGACGCCGTGGCGATCAGCGACCGTCACGAGCTGCTGGCGTTCGTCGGGGCGGGCTCGGATCATCACCGGCCCGGGGCACCATCGCCGACGACCAACTCGGCCCGCGTGCTGACGGCTGGCAAGACGGTCGTCGCTGGGACGCGCAGCCGGGTCGGCTGCAGCCACGACGACTGCCCACTGCAAGCCGGGGTGGTGGCTCCACTCCTCATCGGTGAACGGGCCGTCGGCACCCTCGCCGTGTACCGCCTCGTCCCCAAGCCGCCCTCGCGCGAGGTGGTGGAAGGGATGGCCGGCATCTTGTCGTTGCACCTCGAGCTCGCCGAGCTCGACCGCGAGCGCAACCTCGCGGTCGACGCCAAGCTCGATGCGCTGCGGGCCCAGATCAATCCGCACTTCCTGTTCAACACGCTGAACACGATCGCGTCGAAGGCGCGGACCGACGCCGAGGAGGCTCGTGAGCTGTTGCTGCGACTCTCCGACTTCTTCCGCTACGCCGTACGCCAGGACGGACAGTTCGCCGAGTTCGGGCAAGAGTACTTCTTCGTGCGTACCTATCTGGCGCTCGAGCAGGCTCGCTTCGGAGACCGCCTACGAGTCCACTACGACGTCGACCCGCAGGTGCTCACGGTCCAGGTTCCGGTACTCGTGATCCAGCCCCTCGTGGAGAACGCCGTGAAACACGGCATCGCCGACAAGGTGGAAGGGGGCACCGTCACCCTGCGGGCACGCGTCGACCCGCTCACGCGAACGATCTCGATCAAGGTCGCCGACGATGGGGTCGGTCTTGCTGCAGGCGCCTTGGACGACATCACGGGACGCGAGTTCACCGGCAGCGAGGGGGTCGGTCTGCGCAACATCTCGGGGCGGCTCGGGGCCCTCTTCGGGGAGCGCTACCGTCTCGACATGCACTCGCAACAGGGAGGCGGAACCGTTGTCGAGCTCCAGATCCCCTTCGGTTGAGCGGCACGCGATGGTCGACGAGCCGCGGCACCGCTGCCTGATCGTCGACGACGAGGCGCCGGCACGCGGCGAGCTGCGCCATCTGCTCGGGGAGATCGACGACGTGCAAGTCGTCGGTGAGGCGGCCAATGCGGCCGAGGCCCTCCAGCTCATCCGGTCGTTGACCTACGACGTCGTCCTCCTCGACGTGCGCATGCCCGGCGGCAGCGGGCTCGACATAGCAGCCGAGCTGCAGACCCTGGCCCATCCGCCCAAGGTCATCTTCACGACGGCCTATCCCGACCACGCCGTCGAGGCGTTCGATCTGGCCGCCGTCGACTACCTCCTCAAGCCGTTCGACTCCGCCCGCCTGGCTCGCGCGATCTCCCGCGCACTCGGCAGCGGTCACGACATCGCTCACGATGCCGGCCCGCCGATCGCCGGGTCCGGTTCGACGACGGTGGCGCGGATCCCGGTGCAGCGCGGCGAACGCACCGTGCTCGTCGACGAGTCCGCCATCGTCTACGCGAGTGCGTCTCGCGGCTACTCGTATCTGCAGCTGGCCGACGAGCGGGTGCTGGTGAGCTTCTCGCTCAACGAGCTCGAGCGTCGCCTGCACGGAGGCTTCTTCCGGGTGCATCGGTCGTACCTGGTGAATCTCGACCACGTCCGGGAGCTCGTCTCCGACTTCAAGGGCGGTCTCAACCTCGTGATGGGCGACCACCGGCACAGCCGGGTCGAGGTGGCCCGCCGTCAGGCGCGGGAGCTGCGGAGCATCCTGGGCGTGCGCGGCCCGGGGCGGTAGCGCGGCGGCGGTCGAGAGCTGACGGTTGGTGCCAGGAGGGTTCGCGGACAGGGCATGTATTTGTCGGTGAGGCGGTGGGTGATGTGGATCATGACGGTGACCTCCCCAGTCGGGTACATGGTCGTCTCCTGTCACAAGAACACGGGCCATACGCACGACCGGTGGATGGTCACTCTCCGCGCGTACTCCTGGGCACTCCCTCGCCGCGGGGGGCACCTCAGGGACGAACCGGAGGGCAAATACCCCACCGAAGCGTCCGATATTTACCCTCCGGTCGGGCGGGCCGGGTGGCCGGTCACCGCCACGTGCGGACGGGAGGGTAAATACCCCACCGAAGCGTCCGGTATTTACCCTCCGGTTGGGACAGCGACCAGCGGACGGCCCTCCGCCTCGCACGCCCTTTCCGCTCACCGCCACGTGCGGACGGGAGGGTATATACCCCACCGAAGCGTCCGGTATTTACCCTCCGGTTGGGACAGCGACCAGCGGACGGCCCTCCGCCTCGCACGCCCTTTCCGCTCACCGCCCAGGCACCAACCGTGAGGTCAGGCTGGGTGACGTGCGGCTCGCCGGTCAGCCGCCGAGGGCGACGAGCTGGCGGTCGATGCGAGCGGCGCTCGCCGACCCTCGCACCCCCACGGTCTGGGCGAAGACGCTGATGCGCAACTCCTCGAGCTGCCACCCGACCGCCGCGAGCTCCTTCGGCGGGGCCCCGCGCCCGACACGGTCGACGAGGCGCCGATATCGCTCCTCGAGACCACGGACCTCGGTGATGCGGCGGAGATCACGGGACACGTTCTCGGCCACCCGCTCCAGGCGCACCTCGATGCCGCGTACATAGCGCTCCACGTCGGCGAGCCGGGCGAGGCCGGAGCGGATGACGAAGCCGGTGCTGACGAGACGCTCGAGATGATCGGTCGCGTCGGACACAGTGGTGGCCAACGCGGCCGCGGTCATCGCGGCGAGCTGGCTCCGGACGCGCTCGGCCGTCACGAGCGCCCTGGCCGCGCCCGCCAGCGCCTGACCGGCCAGCGAGGCGCCGTCACGGCGCAGCGTCGCCCGGACGGATTCGAACGCCTCGGTGTCCCACGGCAGCTCGCCCCGATCCAGCACGGCGTCGACCGCCGCGACACGGCACTCGGCGGCGAGCACACCGAGTGACGAGCCCGACGCGGCGATGGCGAGACGCGCCGCCTGGTCGAGGCGGCGAGCCGCGTCACCGGTGGCCGGCGGAGCGGTGAGCAGCAGCAGCCGTCGCACCCCACCCCGCATCACCCGCTCCTGGAGGTCAGGGTTGGTGAAGACCCGTAGCGACACGCTGTCGTCGTCGTCCAGCAGAGCCGGATAGCCGCGGACGGGCACGCCGTCGTGCACCGTGTCGACCACGCGGGGGATCTCACCCACGTCCCACTCGACGATGCCGCGGCGCTCGCTCACCGAGCCGGCGGCACCTGCGGCGGCGGCGATCTCGGCCCGGGCCGTGGCGGCCATCCGCTTGGCGATCGCACCGAGGTCGTCGCCGGCGTCGTGCACCTTGCCGTCGGCGCCGACGACGAGGAAGTGCATCCGCAGGTGGTCGGCGAGCGCCGACGGATCGAAGTCGGCGGGTCGCACCGGCGTCCCGCTGACGTCGGTCAGCGCCGCGGCCAGGGACTCGACCAGCGGCCCCTGCGCGGGGTCGATGAGGCCGGCGGCCTTGGCGACGGTCTCGGCGGCGGGGATGAGACTGCGGCGGATCGACTTCGGCAGCGTGCGCACGAGGGCCTCGACGAGCTCGTTGCGGTAGCCGGCGATGAGCCAGTCGAAGCCGTCGGTCGGCACCTGGTTGACGGCAGCGAGGGGAATGCGAGCGGTGACGCCGTCGAGCGGCTCGCCCGGCGTGTACCGGTAGGTGAGTGGCACCTCGAGCGTGCGCCCGCCCTCGGTGGTCGCTGTCCACGTGTCGGGGTAGTCGTCGAGATCGATCCGCTCGCCGTTCACGGTCACCAGATCGCCCACCGTCAGTTCCAGGAGGCCGGGCCGTCGGGCGTCCTTCCACCATCGCTCGAAGTGGCGCGTCGACGTGATGTGGTCGGGCAGGTGCCGGTCGTAGAACTCGTGCAGCGCGTGCTCGTCGAAGAGGTGGCGCCGGCGCAGGCGGTCCTCGAGCGCGGCGACGTCGGCGGCGAACTGGCGGTTGTGTTCCAGGAACGGGTAGCCACGCCGGGCGCCGTCCCACTCGCCCTCGATCAACGCGTTGCGCACGAACAGGTCGCGTGCGGCCGCTTGATCGACGCGGTCGTAACCGACCGTTCGACCGGTGACGATCGGCAGGCCGTACAGCGTGACCGTCTCGGTGGCCACGGCGCGGCCCGCCCGGGCGTCCCACCGTGGCTCGCTGTAGGAACGCTTCACGAGGTGGGCGCCGAGCCGCTCGGCCCACTCCGGCTGCACGGCGGCGACGCGGCGCGCCCACAGGCGGTTGGTCTCCACCAGCTCGGCGGCCATGACCCAGGCCGGCGGCTTGCGCCGTGCCGCGCCGCGCGACAGCACCGAGCCCGAGGCGATGGCGAAGGTCGATCCACGTGCGCCGCGGTAGTCGCGGGACTCGCGGTCCTTGACACCGAGGTGGCTGAGCAGGCCCGACAGCACGGCCTGATGGACGTGGTCGGGGTGATTGGTGGCGGTGCCCGGCCGGACGCCGAGCTCGCCGGCGACCTGGCGGAGCTGGCTGAACAGGTCGCGCCACTCGCGCACCCGGAGGTAGTTGAGGTACTCGGAGCGGCACAGGCGGCGGAACTGGTTGCCCGACAGCTGGCGCTGCTGCTCGCGCAGGTGGTCCCACAGGGCCACGATCGACAGCAGGTCGGAGCCCTCGACGTCGAACCGGCGGTGCATCGCGTCGGCCTGCTCGCGCTCGTCGGCGGGCCGTTCGCGGGGGTCCTGGATCGACAGCGCGGCGGCGATCACGAGGATCTCGCGGACACACCCGAGGCGCTCGGACTCGAGGACCATGCGGCCGAGGCGTGGGTCGACGGGAAGGCGGGCGAGACGCCGGCCGATTTCGGTGAGCCGGCGCCCGTCGCGCTCGTCGGTGATCGCGCCCAGCTCCTCGAGCAACCGGTAGCCGTCGCCGATCGCCGCCCGGTCGGGCGGTTCGACGAACGGGAAGCCGGCCACGTCGCCGAGGCCGATCGACGTCATCTGGAGGATGACCGACGCGAGGTTGGTGCGCAGGATCTCCGGGTCGGTGAACTCCGGCCTCGACTCGAAGTCCTCGGCGTCGTAGAGCCGGATGCAGATACCCGGCGCGACGCGACCGCAGCGGCCGGCGCGCTGGTTGGCCGATGCTTGCGAGATCGCCTCGATCGGCAGGCGCTGGACCTTGAGGCGCCGGCTGTAGCGGGAGATGCGGGCGGTGCCGGCGTCCACCACGTAGCGGATCCCGGGCACGGTCACCGACGTCTCGGCGACGTTGGTGCTGAGCACGACCCGCCGGCGCCCCGAACGTCCCGGCTCGAAGATGCGGTGTTGCTCTGCCGAGGAGAGCCGAGCGTAGAGCGGCAGCACGTCGAGCTCGCCGGCGCGCCGGCTGGCGTCGCCCGCGTCGGTGCGTCGCCGGAGGGCGTCGGCGGTGTCGTGGATCTCGCGCTCCCCGCTGAGGAACACGAGGATGTCCCCGGGCCCCTCGGCCGCCAGCTCGTCGACGGCATCGGCGATCGCCTGCACCTGGTCGCGCGACGAGCGACCGCCCCCCTCCTGGCCGTTCCTGCGCCCGGCTGGGTGCTCGTCGTCGAGTGGGCGGTAGCGCACCTCGACGGGGTACGTCCGGCCGGCGACGTTCACGATCGGAGCGGGGACGCCGTCGGCATCGGCGAAGTGGGCGGCGAAGCGCTCGGTGTCGATGGTCGCCGACGTGACGATCACCTTCAGGTCGGGGCGGCGGGGCAGCAGCTGCTTGAGGTACCCGAGGATGAAGTCGATGTTGAGGCTGCGTTCGTGGGCCTCGTCGACGATGATCGTGTCGTAGCGGCGGAGGTCCCGGTCCCGCTGGAGCTCGGCGAGGAGGATCCCGTCGGTCATCACGCGGATCACCGTGTCGTTGCCGACGCGGTCGTTGAACCGCACGCTGTAGCCGACGGCGCCGCCGACCGATGCCCCGAGCTCGTCGGCGACGCGCTCGGCGATCGTCCGCGCGGCGACGCGTCGGGGCTGGGTGTGGCCGATCACTCCGTCGACTCCGCGACCGAGCTCGAGGCACAGCTTGGGCAGCTGCGTGCTCTTGCCGGAGCCTGTCTCTCCGGCCACGACCACGACCTGGTGCTCGGCGATCGTGGCGAGCAGCTCGTCGCGGAACTCGGCGATCGGCAGGTTGGCGGGAGTGACGACCGTGCCCGACGCGATCAGCGCGTCCCTGACGGCGCGCCGCTGCTCCGATCGCTCCGCGTCGGGCGCGGCCGTCGGGGCGGTTCGTCGGGACATGCGTGCTCCAGCATGGCAGCGGCGACGGCGATCTCGTAGCGTCGAAAACGGTCGGCCTCCAGGGCTCGGCCGATCGACGGAAGGGGGAGATTCGACGTGATCAGACCGAGGGCGCTCGACGACCGGCTCGCGCTCGAGGTGTTGCCGGCATGAGCGACGTGCTCACCATCGCCGACACGCCCGGGGCGCTCACCGCCGACTGGCTGTCGGCCGCGCTCGGATGGCCCGTCACCGCGGTCGAGCTGGCCCCCGTCGGCACCGGCCAGATGTGCGACAGCATGCGCCTCACGCTCTCCTACGGCCCGGGCGCCGCGCCCGATGCGCCGGCGACCATCATCGCCAAGCTCCCGGCGGCCGACGAGACGAGCCGGGCGACGGCCCTGCAGCTGCGCAACTACGAGAACGAGGTGCGCTTCTATCAGCAGCTGGCCGCGGACCTGCCGATCCGCACCCCACGCATCCACTACGCCGACATCGACGTGACGACGGCGAGCTTCGTGCTGCTCATGGAGGACATGGCGCCGGCCCGCCAGGGCGATCAGCTCGCCGGGTGCTCGGTCGACGAGGCCCGGGCCGCCCTGTCCGAGCTCATCGGCCTCCACGCCCCGCGGTGGGACGATCCGACGCTCGCCGACATCGAGTGGCTGCACCGCGATCCTGCCACGGGCAAGCAGATGCTCGGCATGCTGATCCCCCTCGCCTGGTCGCAGTTCACCGAGCGCTATGCCGAGCGCGTCGAGGGCCACGTGAAGGTGGCCGGCGACGCGCTCATCGGTTCGCTCGACGCCTACCTGCACGCCGACACCACGCCCACGACGATCGTCCACAGCGACTATCGCCTCGACAACCTGCTGTTCGGTCAGGGGTCGAACGGGCCCACCGTCACCGTCGTCGACTGGCAGACCGTGACTCACGGCCCGGCCCTGAACGACGTCGCCTACTTCATCGGCGCCGGCCTGCTGGCCGACGATCGGCGCGCGGTCGAGGAGGACCTCGTGCGCGAGTACCACGCCGGCCTGCTCACCGCAGGGATCACCGGCTACGACTGGGACCGCTGCTGGCGCGACTACCGCCGCGGCACGTGGACCGGCCTGATCATGGCGATGGTGGCGTCGATGCTGGTCGAGCGCACCGACCGGGGCGACGCGATGTTCCTCACGATGGCGTCGCGCCACGCCCGCCAGGCGCTCGACCTCGACGCGCCGGCCCTTCTGAACGAGCCGTAGCCCTCAGACGTCGGGGCTCGTCATACGTTGGTCTCGTCCGCAGGGTGGTGGGGGAGCGCCGGCGCTCCCTCTGCGGCATCGGCGCTGGGCGTCGTGACGCCGAGCGAGTAGCACGTCATCGACAGCGATCCCATCGCATACCCCTCGGCGAAGCTCGCCGCCGGCTCGCCCGCCGCGGCGGCGAGCCCGGCGAGGTACAGCAGCGGGATGAAGTGGTCGGGCGTCGGCACGGCCATGGCGTAGTCGGGGTGCACGGTGACCCCGGGGAGATCCTCGGGCCGGGTGGCCATCAGCTCGACCACGTGCTCGTCGAACCGCCGCGTCCAGTCGAAGGCGGCGTCGGGCTGGGCCCAATCGACCCGGCGCAGGTTGTGGACCACGTTGCCGCTGCCGAGGATGAGCACGCCACGCTCACGTAGTGGCGCCAGCTGGGCGCCGAGGGCCAGGTGGTCCTCGAACGACTTGGTGGCGTTGATCGACAGCTGGAGCACGGGGATCGTCGCGTCGGGAAAGGCGTGGACGAGGACCGACCACGTGCCGTGGTCGATGCCCCAGCTGTCGGCGTCGAGGCCGATCCAGGTGGGCGCCACGACGTCGGCGATCTCCTGGGCGAGCGCAGGATCGCCCGGCGCCGGATAGTCGACGGCGAAGAGCTCGTCGGGGAAGCCGTAGAAGTCGTGGATCGTCCGCGGCGCCGGCATCGCCGTGACGGCCGATGCGTTGATGTACCAGTGGGCCGACACGACGAGGATCGCCCGTGGCGCCCGGACGCTCGCCCCGAACGCCCGCCACGCCTCGGTGTAGCGATTGTGCTCGAGGGCGTTCATCGGCGAGCCGTGACCGAGGAAGCCTGCCGCTACGAGCGCCATCTCGGCACGCTAGTGGTCCAGCCCTCCCGACGGGTCGGTGGTGAGAGGGAAATTCGATCCTCTCGGGCGTGGATCGGGACGGTCCTGGCGCTATCGTTCGCTGCCGCTTCGGGGCTGTAGCTCAGTTGGCAGAGCGCGTCCATGGCATGGACGAGGCCAGGGGTTCAATTCCCCTCAGCTCCACGAAACCCGCAGGTCACCGGCCTGCGGGTTTGTCGCGTCCGGGGCGATCGCGACCGGTTGGCGCTGGTGTGGGATGCTGCCGAAGGTCGCCAGTCGAGGGGGAGCAGATGTCATCGAGGTCTGGGCTGAGCCGTCGCCGGTTCCTGGGCGACGCGGGCAAGGTGGCGGCGACGGCGGGGGTGCTGTCGGCGCTGCCGCCGTCGATCCGGCGCGCCTTGGCGATCCCGGCGTCGAGCCCGACCGGCACGATCGCCGATGTCGAGCACGTGGTGATCCTCATGCAGGAGAACCGCTCGTTCGACCACTACTTCGGCGCTCTGCGGGGTGTACGGGGCTTCGGCGATCGGCACACGATCCCGCTCCCGGACGGGCGCACGGTGTGGGACCAGAGCGACGGCACGAGGACGGTGCTGCCGTATCACCTCGACGGCTCGGTGGGGAACGCCCAGCGGGTTCCCGTCACACCGCATTCGTGGCCCGATGCCCAGGATGCGTGGGATCACGGGCGCATGACGTCGTGGCCTCAGTTCAAGTTGGCGCATTCGATGGGGTACTTCACCGACGCCGAGGTGCCGTACCAGACGGCGCTGGCCGACGCCTTCACGGTGTGCGACGCCTACCACTGCTCGATCCAGTCGGGGACCAATCCCAATCGGCTGTTCCTCTGGACCGGCACCCACGGCCCCACGCCGGCAGGCGTGGCGTCGGTGGTGAACGAGTGGTGGTGGCTCGACACGCCCGAGACCGGATACGACTGGACGACGTATCCCGAACGCCTCGAGGACGCCGGCGTCAGCTGGAAGGTGTACCAGAACCTGCCCGACAACTTCGGCGACAACTCGCTCGCCGGGTTCGTGGCGTTCCGGGCGGCCAACGCGGCTCGCGGCAACGGGCCCGACGGGGCGCCGTTCCCGCCGTACTCCGTCGACGACGATGCCGTGCACCCGCTCCTGAAGGGCACGTCCAACACGATGCCCGACGGGGGCTTCATGGAGGCGTTCCGTGCGGACATCGCCGCGGGTCGCCTGCCGCAGGTCTCATGGATCGTCGCGCCCGAGGCCTACAGCGAGCACCCGCTGCCGTCCACGCCGGTGCAGGGCGCCTCCTACATCGAGAACGTCGTCGACTCGCTCACCGCCGATCCCGACGTCTGGGCGCGCACCGTGCTGATCGTCAACTTCGACGAGAACGACGGCTACTTCGACCACGTGCCGCCGCCCGCCCCGCCGAGCATTCCTGACGATCCCACGACAGGAGCATCGACGTGCGACGCCTCCGACGAGTACTTCACGCATCCCGAGCCGCCGGGAACGGTGGACCAGCCCGAGCCCGACGGCCGGCCCTACGGCCTCGGACCGCGGGTGCCGATGCTGGTCATCTCTCCGTGGAGCCGCGGGGGTTGGGTGTGCTCGGAGGTCTTCGACCACACGTCCGTCATCCGTTTCCTCGAGGCGCGATTCGGCGTCGCCGAGCCGAACATCAGCGCCTGGCGGCGTGCCGTTTGTGGTGACCTGACGAGCGCCTTCGACTTCGCCACGCCCGACGGCGACCCGCCGCCGTCGCTGCCCACGGTCGGGAGGCGTCGCGCCGACCTGGAACGTGTCGCGCAGGAGCGGCTCGACCAGGTGGCGATCCCCGACGAGGGAGCCCAGCAACGCCCGCTCCAGCAGCCGGGGACGCGACCGTCGCGCCCCCTGCCGTACGAGTTGACGATCACTCCGGCGGTGGCGGGCGGCGTACTGCGGTTGACGCTGTCGAACCAGGGAGCCGCCGGTGCGGTAATCCACGCGTACGACCGCCTCCACCTCGATCGGGTGCCGCGTCGCTACACGATCGAGGCGGGCCTGGCCGTGGAAGGATCGTGGGACGTGGCCGCGGACGGCGGGCGCTACGACCTGTGGCTCCTCGGGCCCAGCGGGTTCCACCGCACCGTCGTCGGCACGGTCGACGACGCCGGCGGGCCCGAGGTGGTCGCCAGCCATGCCGCCGAGACGTCGACGCTGTCGCTGGCGCTCAGCACCTCTGGTGGCGAGCCATTGACGTTCCGCATCAGGCCGACGGCCTACGGCGGCGCCGCCCCCGAGCCGGTCGCCGTGTCTGGGGACGCCGCTGTCGTCGTCGACTGGGACGCCGCCGAGACCGGGGGTTGGTACGACCTGGTCGTCACCGTCGACGAGGTCGCCGGCTTCGAGCGCCGCTTCGCCGGACGCCTGGAGAACGGCCGGCCGAGCGTGAGCGACCCGGCGTTCGGGGTCGAGTAGGCACCGAGCGCGGCGCCGGAGAGCGACTCAACCGGTCGCGTTGAGCTGCTTGGCGAGACCGTCGAGCATCTCGATCCAGCCCTCGACCATCTCGTCGAAGTACTCCTTCTCCCAGTCCGCCCCGGTGCCGTAGGCACTGGAGACGACGCGGAGCACGCAACTGCCACCGGACGCCGATTCGATGAGGAACTCGGTGGCGATCGGGCTGACGTCCGACCAGTCGTGGCCGCCGATCGGGGGCCAGGGCTCCTCGTAGGCGAAGCGATGAGGCGGCGAGTAGTCGGTGACGACGCCGATGGACGTGAACTCGCCGAGGTCGAACGCCACCTCGCCGCCGACGTGCGGATCGAGACGGGTCGGCGCCATCCATGTGGCGAGGCCGTCGACGGTGGCGATCGCGTCCCACACCTGCTGCGGGGAGGCGGTCACCTCGTAGGTCCGTTCCATGCGGTGCCGGAATCGGTCGGGCTGATCGGCGGTGGTCATGAGGGCTCCTTCGGTCGGGGGTACGAGGCGATGGTCAGGCGGTGCGGTCGTCCGTCGTCGTGGTGATAACGAGCGGCCAGCGCGGCGACGGCCGACTGGAGATCGGCGGCGAACGCCGCCCGGTCCTCGGGTGATCGGAAGCCGATCACCGTGTCGACGGTGAGGGTGGGGAGGCGTGTCCCCGGCTCGGCGCGCTTGGCCATCGCTCCGACCTCGGACACCGACCGGGCGCTGACCGCGATGAGGTACGCGGACGACAGGTGATCGGCGACCTGGTCCGGGTCGGCCGCGGCGCCCTGGACGACTCCCGGTGCGACGACGAGATGACGCGCCGATCGTCGCATCAGCCGTTCGGTGATCCCACCCCAGACACGCTCGCCGGCGAGCTCGACGAGGCCGTGGGCTTCCAAGGCCTTGAGGTGGTAGTTGACCTTCTGGCGGGTCAGACCCACGGCCGCGGCGATCGTGGTGGCCGATGCCGGCTCGGTGAGGGCGTCGAGGATCGAGGTGCGGATCGGGTCGAGCGCGACCTCGACGGCCGCGGGATCGGCGAGCACCCGAACGTCGTCCATGCCGCGACGGTACCTCTTGACAAGAAATATTGTCAAGAGGTCGCTGCCGGCGAGCCGACGCCACGGCGGCGGCTGGGGAAGCGACCGCACGGGTCGGCGGTGGTGGTAGCACCACCGCCGTTCACCTGCTGGTCTGGTTCTCCGACAGGGCCGCGCGGCGCGTTGATGGTCACCGACATCAACCCGGATCACCGTCCGCAGACCCACCCCCTCAAGGAGCCGAACCGTGACGTCTCGTCGCCAACCCCCCGCCCGCCTGCTCACCGCCGCCGCCGCCCTCGTCGTCACGGCGTTCGCCGTCTCGTCCGGGGCGGCGGGCGCCGAGCCTCCGACCAGCGACCCGCAGCTCGACCCCGCCTTCTGTGACGGTGTCGTCGGCTACCAGGCCGCCACGACCGGATTCCCCGAGACCCCGGAGGAGATCGCCCTGTTCGTCGACGATCAGGTGATGCCGGCGCTCGACCTGATGGTCGAGCACAGCGACGGTGACCTCGCCGCCAGCGTCGGCGTGCTTCGCGACGCCATCCTCGAGCTCGAGGACTCGGGCGACCCGACTCCTCTGTTCGAGGACCCCGAGGTCCTCGGTGCCCAGGAGGCGGTCGGGGAAGCCACGCACCGCCAGTGTGAGCTGCAGGCGATCGACGTGCTCGCCGCCGACTACTCGTTCGGGGGCATCCCCGAGGAGATCGACGCCGGCCGCGTCAGCATCGCCTTCGTCAACGACGGCGAGGAGGAGCACGAGCTCGTCCTGCTCCGTCGTCCCGACGACAGCACGATGACGCTCGACGAGTACCTCAGCGGCGACCCGGGCGCGCTGTTCGAACAGGCCGAGTTCGCCGGCGTGCTGTTCGCCGGTCCCGGCGGGACGATGTACACCGCCCTCGACCTCGACCCGGGCACGTACTTCGCGATCTGCATGATCCCGACAGGCGGCGACCCCGAAGCCGAGCCGCACTCCGCCCACGGCATGACCGCCACCCTGGTCGTCTCCGACCCGGGCACGGTGTGAGCGGCTGATCGATCAGTCTCCGAAGGACACGGCGAGAGGGGGGCCGATGCGGCATCCTGGACGAGCGATGTCGCCGGCCCACCCTCCGTCCGTTCCCTCATCTCACCCCGCCGGCGGCCCCTCCGCACCGGCCGGCGTGTTGTCGGCCCGCGGGCTGCGACGTGTCTATGACGCCGACACGGCACCGGTGAGAGCCCTGCGCGGCGCCGACCTCCATGTATCCACCGGTGAGTTCGTCGCCGTCACCGGGCCGTCGGGCTCGGGCAAGTCCACGCTCCTCAACGTCCTGGCCGGACTCGAGCGCCCCGACGACGGGACGGTGACGCTGGCCGGTATCGAGCTCACCACGCTGAGCGACAGCGCGGCAGCCCGGGTGCGCCGCCGCCACGTCGGCATCGTGTTCCAGTTCTTCAATCTCGTCGAGTCGATGACGGCAGCCGACAACGTCGCCCTGGCCGCCCGCATCTCGGGCCGGCCCCGGCGGGCCGCGATGGCCAGGGCCGCCGAGCTCCTCGACGTGCTGGGACTCCTCGACAAGGCAGGGGCCCGGCCGGCCACGCTGTCGGGAGGCCAGCGCCAGCGCGTGGCGATCGCCCGGGCGCTGGCGTCGGAGCCGACGCTGCTGCTCGCCGACGAGCCGACCGGAGCGCTCGACAGCGACGGCACGGCCGAGATCCTCGAGTTGTTCGCCCGTCTCCACGCCGCGGGGCAGGCCATCGTCGTCGTCACCCACGACCACGAGGTCGCGGCGTGTGCGGACCGCATCGTCGCCATGCACGACGGGATCCTCCTGCCGCATCGTGACGGAGGCGTCCCGTGATCGCCGCCGTGCGCACGATCGTGGTCGCAGCCGTGGCCGTGGCCGTCGCGTACGTCGTGGTGCTCCTCGTCAACGGGCAACCGCCCGACGGCTCGTGGTGGCCCGGGCCGGCGATCGGCCTGGCCGCCGGCGCCGTCGTGATCGCCCACGGGCTGCAGATCGTGGCCGGCCGCTGGCGGTCGCGCCGTGTGCCGATGCGCTCGCCCGAGCGGGTGATCTCCACGTTCGCCGCCCGGCTCGGCAGCGGCGTGCCCGTCGATGAGCTGCTGACCGAGCTCGGAGACGCCGTGCGGTTCGGGTTCGCCGCCGACCGGGTGGAGGTGTGGGGCCGTGGATCCGTCGAGGACGACCACTTCACGCTCGTGGCCGCGGTGCCGCCGATTCCTCATCCCGCCACCGCCCCGGCCCACGAAGGGCTCGATCTCGCTCCGGCGGAGCTGGCGGCGCTCGGGCGTGTCGGCACTGCCGGTGAAGCGTGGATGGACGTGTGGACGCCGACCGTGGCCGCCCGCCGCTGCCTGACGATGGCGCGACTGGCACCGGCGCGGCACGGCGGAGATGTGCTCGGGCTCGTGCTCGTGGAGCGCGCCGACGCCGGCCACGAGTTCCGACCCGCCGACGACCGGGCGCTGGCCGATCTCGGCGGACGGCTTGGCGACCTGATGCGCAACCGGCTGCTCGACGCCGCGCTGCGCGACACGCTGCAGGACCTGCGCCGGGCCAACCAGGAGCTGCGAGCTTCGAGGACGCGCGTCGTCGCCGCCGCGGACGCCGAACGGCGCCGCGTCGAGCGGGACCTGCACGACGGCGTCCAGCAGGACCTCACGTCGCTGGCCGTGCGCCTCGGTCTGCTCCGTGACGTCGCCGCCACGGCACCGGCTCACGACGTCGTCGCCGGGCTCGACGCGCTGGCCGCCGACGTGGCGGGCATCGTGGGGCAACTGCGGGCCCTGGCCCACGGCATCTATCCGCCGCTCCTCGTCCAGAACGGCCTGGACAGCGCCCTTCGGTCGGCGGCCCGCCGCGCGCCTCAGGCGGTGACCGTCGAGGCCGATGGTCTCGGCCGGCTCCCGGGCGACGTCGAGGCGGCGATCTACTTCTGCTGTCTCGAGGCGATGCAGAACGCCGCCAAGCACGCAGCGGGATCCGACGTGACCATCACGCTCACGCGCCGTGACGACGACGCCGAGTTCACCGCCGTCGACGACGGGGCCGGGTTCGATCCCGCCGCTCCCAACGAGGGCCAGGGACTGCAGAACATGCGTGACCGCCTCGGCGCCGTCGGTGGCACCCTCGACGTGCACTCCGGCTCCGGCGGTACGACGATCCGCGGCTGGGTGCCGCTGACGACCCGGACGCAGTCGTGATCGCCGGCGCCGAGGATCCCGTGACGTCGTCGGCCGGGTTCTCGGTGTCGGGTGTGGTCGCCGTCGCCGGCCACCACGGACGGCGAAACCTGGCCGCACACGTCGTCCTCGGCGTGCTGACGGGACTCGCCCTGGCCGTCGCCGTGGGTGCCCTGGCGACCGCTCGGCGGACCGCCACCGTCTACGACCGCCTCGTCGAGGCATCGGGGACGGCCGACTACCGGGTGGCGCTCTTCGGCGGCGTCGACCTGGCCGGCGAGGTGTCCGTGGCACCCGGAGTCCGGGCGTCGTGGCCAGCGACCGCAGGAGTGGCCCGCCTCGACGGCTTCGGGGTGGTCTATCTCTCCGTCGAGACGGGCCCGACCGACGCCACCGGCGTGGTCGAGACGGTGGTGACGAGCGGCCGCGACATCGCCCCGGAGGCCGACGACGAGGTCGTCATCGCCCAACCCGTCGCCGTCGAGCTCGGGCTGCAGCCAGGAGACGAGCTGACGCTGTCGTTCCTCACCCCGGCCGAGATGCTCCAGTTCGACACGGGCTTCGGTGACCCCGACGGCCCGCGCGTGGTGGTGCGGGTCGTCGGCGTCAGCCGGGCGGCCGGGGTCCGCGCCCGGACGGCGATCGTGGCCGGGCCGGCCTTCGCCGAACGGTACGGCGACGACATCTCCGTGGGGACCGCCCTGTACGTCGACCTCGAGCCCGGGGCCGCGTCACGATCGCGGTTCCTGCGCGCGGTCGATGAGATCGTCGCCGCCCACATCGACCCTGCTGCCGGCCGGGCCGAGCTCGCACCGATCGAGCTGTCTCCTTCCGACGGCGACCGCGCCGCGTACGCCGCCACCGCTCGCGTGCTGGACGTCGGCCAGCTCGTCGCGGCGGCCATCGTCTTGGCCGGAACGCTCGTGGCCGTCGTCCAGGTGCTCGGTCGCCGGCACCGGGCTGCCCGTGCCGATCAGCTCACGGAAGCCGCGCTTGGGCTCTCCCGATCGGAGCGCACGGTCGCCAGGGCTCTGGGCGTACTCCCCGCCGCCGTCGTCGCGGCGGGGATCACCGGGGCCGGAGTGCTGGTCGCCGGCACGTTCGAACCGCTGGGAGCGCTCGCCAACCTGGAGCCGAACCCGGGGTGGGCACCTCACGCCGGGCTCGCCGTCGCCGGTGCGGCGACCGCCGGAGTGCTCGTCCTCGGGGCGTCGACGTGGGGCGCGTGGCGCGCCGGACGCCGGCAAGGTGCCGAGCTCCGGCCCTCCATCCGGGCCAGACGGTGGTCGGCCGTGCGGACCCTCGGGTCACCGCCGGTGGCGGTCGGCGTGGCCTTGGCCCTCGACACCGCGCCGGAGGGTGCCGGCGCGACGGGGTCGGTCCCGACGAGGGCGTCGGCGTTCCTCGTGGGGGCCGGGCTCGCCGGACTGGCCGCCGTGCTGACGTTCGGGGACAGTCTCGACCGCCTCGTGTCGAGTCCTGATCGATGGGGGTTCACCGCCGACATCTCGGTGATCGACGCCAACGACGACATCGTCGCCGCGCTCGTCGAGGACCCCGACGTCGGGCAGCTGTCTCTGCTGTCGGTGAACCAGCTGAACGTCGACGGGATCAACGTGCACGCCTATGCCGTCGATCCGGTCGGCGACTCCGACCTCGGCTGGACCGTGCTGGATGGCCGCCGGCCCCGACACCGAGGTGAGGTGATGCTCGGCCGTCGGATCCTCGACGACCTCGGCGCGCGCACCGGCGACACCGTCGAGCTGCGCGATGGCGCACGCCTCACGATCGTCGGCACCGGGGTCGGCCCGGCGCTCAACGGCGAAGCGCTGGGCGCGTCCGTGCTGGTGACCGCCGAACGACTGTCGATCTCCGGGGAGACTACGGGGTTCCGGGAAGCGCTCGTGTCGGCCGTCGCGCCCGAACGCGCCGCCCCGTTGATCGCCGACCTGGCCGAGCGCTACGAGCTGATGGTTCGGCAGCCGCCGAACGAAGTGGCCAACCTCGACCAGCTCGGGCGCCTCCCCGACCTCCTCGCCGTGTCCCTCGCCGCGATCGCCACGGTCGCCCTGCTGCACTCCCTCATCTCGACCGCCCGCCGGCGGTCGACGTTCGACGTCCTGCGGGCGCTGGGCTTCACCACCCGCGACACGGTCGCGACCGTGCTCACCAGCGGCCTGACGATCGTCGCCATCGGTCTCGTCGTCGGGATCCCCATCGGCCTCGGGGTCGGCCGCCTCGTGTGGTGGGCAGTGGCCGACTCGGTCGCCGTGGCGACCGACGTGTCGATCCCGGTGCCTGCGCTCGTCGTCGTCGCCGCCGGAGCAGTCGCCGTCGCCGCGGCCACGGCGGCGATCCCCGCCCTCAGGCTGCGGAGGACGGCACCGATCAGGAGCGGGCGAGGTGAAGGAGCACCGCCTTGACGCGCCGGTTGACGTCGGGCTCGTCGGTGAGGCCGAGCTTGGAGAAGATCGAGTTGGTGTGCTTCTCCACGGCACGCTCCGACAGGACGAGCGTGCCGGCGATCGCCGCGTTCGACTTGCCCGACGCCATCTCGCTCAGGACCTCGCGCTCGCGTGGCGTGAGCAAATCGACGTTCGACGTGGGGCGGCGTCGTTGGGTGACGAGCCGTTCGACCACCGTCGGGTCGATCACCGAGCCGCCGGCGGCGACGGTGTGTACGGCCTCGACCAGCTCGCCGTGCCGGCTCACCCGCTCCTTCAGGAGGTAGGCACGGCCGGCGCTGCCCTGGTCGAGCAGCGTGACGGCATAGTCGGGGTCGTCGTACTGCGACAGCACCACGACACCGGTCGTCGGCTGCTGGTCCCGCAGCCGACCGGCGAAGGCGACACCTTCGTCGGTGTGTGTCGGAGGCATGCGGATGTCGGTGACGACAACGTCGGGCCGCCCCTCGGCGACGGCCGCCTCGAGCGCGGGCAGATCGCCGCCGGCCCCGACGACGTCGATGTCGGGCGCGGCCTTCAGGAGCGACACGATTCCCTCGCGTAGCAAGGCGTTGTCCTCGCCCACGACCACCCGGATCACGGTGTCGTCACGGCTCCATCACGGCCCAGCCACGGCGCTGCAGCTCGGCGGCGAGCAGTTCCGACGACATGTCGCGCACGGCGCGCTCGTCGGCACTGAGGCGCTCGACCGGCGGGGAAGAGATGGGCGCGGCGTCCCCGGACGGCCGTTGATCCTGGGCTTCCTGCAGCTGGGCGATGAACTCGTCGGCCTCGTCACGGGTGAAGCGGCCACCAGCCTGCCGCTGGTTGAAACCCATCGGGCCGCGGGCGTCGCGAAAGTCGGTGTGGCCGGCGTCGTTGAGCAGCTCGAGAAGCTCGGCGAGTTGCCGTGCCGTTGCCGGAGGGCCGGCTGACTGTCCGAAGGCCATCTCCGCATTCTGCCCGACCCGGCCCCCGACTCCGCCGCGCGCTTCGGGCGTCGACGATCTCGGAGTGTCGGCTCAGGCGTCGCAGGTGGTCAGCAGGTGGTCAGCAGATCGGTGTCGAGCCAGAGGCGGGCCAGGGCGATCCACACCGCGCCGTAGTACGTGGGGCGGGCATCGTCGAGCTCCGTGGCCACATCGAGCAGGCCGGCCGCCGCCTCGGCGTCGCCGGCGGCGTGAGCCGCGGCGGCCGCCGCCACCAGCGCCGCCGGGTACGGGTAGTCGCTGGCCGGGGTGCCGTCGAGGTGGTAGGTGGCGTTCACCGTGCCGTCGGCCACCTCGGCGGCGAGGAACGGCCAGGCACGGGCGGCCAGCTCGCGGCCGGCCGGGTCGCAGTCGGCGGCCAGCTGCACGATGAGCCGCACGGCCTCGAATCCGTACACCGTCAGATCCCCACCCGGCGCCGGCCGAGGCTGGATGCTCGGACCCGCCGAGCCATCGTCGACGCTGACCGTGGCCCAGTCAGGAGGCAGGTGGGGAGGCGCCGCCATGAGGTCGGCGGTCAGTCGCCGCGACGTGGCCGCGATCGCGGCCCAGCGGTAGTCACCGGCATCCGCCAACAACGACATGGCCGGCAGGACGAAGTAGCTCGGATTGACGATGCCGTCGGCGTGAGCCCACGGACCGGCGACGAGCACCGGTTGCCCGCCGACGTCGACCACCTCGTTGGCCACGATCGCGTCGGCGATCCGGGCTCGGTCGACGGCCATCGAGCGGTCGCCGAACCGGTCACCGGCGAGGACGAGAGCGGCGGCGACGAGGAGGTCGGCATCGGCGGCGGGCATCCGATCGGCGATCTCCCCGTCGGACCATCGGAACGCCAGCAGGCCGCGCTCGGTCATCAGGTGCTCGAAGGTCCATCGGCGCATCGCGTCGAAGGCGGCGGCGTCGCCGACCGCGGCGGCGATCAACATGCCGTAGGCCTGGCCCTCGCTGACCGTGTCACCGCCCTGGTCGTGACGCACGACCCGACCGTCGGGCTCGACGTAGCGGTCGAGGAACGTGCGCGCTGCGGCCGCCGCCTCGGTGGCCGCTTCCGCGCTGGCGACGGTCTCCGGGGCGTCTCGTTCGGCGAGCACCGTCGTCGGTGGACCGGTCCCGCTCCACGCGGCGATGACGACCATGGCTGCCGCAACGGTCGAGCGAGCGGCCGGCATCGTCAGGCGGCCTCCTGCTCCAGCGCAGCCGACGGCGCCTCCGCCGCGGTGAACGTGGGCAGCAGCGCCGGGGCGATGCCGTGGCCGAGGATCGTGATGTGCACCATGGCGAAGGCGACGTTGTTCAACGTTGCCGCGTCGGTGCCCTTCGTCAGCCCGTAGACGGCGACGACGAGGAGCACGCCGAGGACGGCAAGCGTCGGCCACACCGGCCGGATCTGCCGGCCCGTGGCGCCCTGCTTCGGGGTGACGACGAAGCGACCCTTCCGGCCGGCCAGCGCCGCGCATGATGCATGAACGTGGATCCAGAACGTCGCCGCCGCGAGGGTGTAGGCGCCGAACGTGTAGCGACCGCCTCCGATCGTCGCCACGACGGCGAGGGAGAGCGCGAAGTACGGAGCGAAGGCGGCGAGGAAGCTGTCGGCGGCCGCCCCGGCCACCGGTTGGGCGCCGGTCAGGATGCGGATCACGGGCAGCGACAGGTACACGAGCACGGTCCAGCCCGTGAGGAAGTACGACGCCGACAGCAGGTACTGCAGCTTCAGGGTCAGGCGCAGGCGGGAACGCAGGACACGTCCGAGCGCGCCGACGCAGCCTCGGGCCCAGCGGTTCTGCTGGCTGACGTAGGAGGCGGCGTCCTCGGGCCCGAGACCACTCGCCAACACCTCGGGCACGTACGCCGACGTCCAGCCCCGCTCGTGCATGCCGATCGACAGCTCGAAGTCCTCGGTCACCGATGCCTCCGGAAAGCCTCCGGCGTCGTCGAGCGCCGACCGCCGGAACACGACGTTCGTACCGCAGCAGAACATCGCCCGGTGGGCATCCTTGCCGTTGGCGATCGGGCCGAAGAACAGCGCCTGCTGGTGCCAGGCGGCGGCCGGCAGCTGGCCGGCCACCGCGCCGTCGGGAGCGGTCCCGTTGGCGTAGTACTGCGGCGTCTGCACGTAGGCCACGGTGGGATCGACGAACTCCGGCAGCGTGCGTTCGAGGAACTCCGGGGCGGGGACGTGGTCGCAGTCGAGGACGAGCACGAACATCCCGTCGGTGCGGCCGAGCGCGTGATTGATGTTGCCGGCCTTGGCACCCGAGTGCACCGTCCGGCGGAGATAGCCGACGCCGTGGCGACGGGCGAGCGCCGCCATCTCGTCACGGTTGCCATCGTCGAGGACGACGACGCGGACCTGGGCACCGGTGAGGCGGGCCGCCGCGGCGACGGTGGGCTCGACGACATCGACCGGTTCGTTGTACGTCGGGATGAACACGTCGACCGTCACGTTGCTGATCGTCACGGCGTCTCGGGGCCGCCGACGCGTCCGCCGGCCGAGGCACGTCCACCAGAAGCCGATCGCCTGAGCGGCGTTGAACAGCTCGACGATCACGAGCACGGTGAACAGCACCGGGTTGCCGACCCGTGAGGGCCGGAGCAGCCACGAGAAGTAGGCGACGAGACCGAACAGGGCGACGAGGGCGAGGAGCCGGGCCCGACGCCGCCGCCCGGCCGGGTCCGGCGACGGGTCCCAGCGCACCGGATCGAGCCGCGGGTCGGCCGCCTCGGGCAGCGGCGCGGCGGCAATCGGCGGCGGCAGGGTGGTGGTCGTGGTGGTGCTGGTGGTGGTGGTCATCGTCATCGTCCGAACGCCTTGTCGAGGGTCTTCACCGAGGGGCCGGCGGGACTCATCTGCCACACGCGGACGTTGGGCACGCTGAAGCGGTCGACCAGCGTGCGGCGTTGCTCGAGGTCGGCGAGCACGCCGCCCAGTGCGGCGGCGCTCGCTTCGGTGTTGACGATGCGGTCGGTCGACACCACCCAGACGGTGACCCCGTTGGGGACCTCGGAGCCCACCGGCCGGGAGTCGACGCCCGGGGCGTAGTAGTCGACGACGTCACCGAGGTACGACGGCTCGTAGAGCACCACGTCGTCGGGGCCGGCGACCTCCTCGATGCGGCGGAAGGCGCCCTCGAAGTCGTACAGCCGCGGGTTCGCCCCGTTGAGCTGCTGGTCGACGAGGCCCACCGACATCGCGGTGAGCAGCGCCGTCGCGGCGATGCTGGCCGCGACCCGGCGCCGCGTTGCGGCGGTGACGAAGCGGGCCGACAACAGCAACAGCGCCGGCACGGCCCCCGAGAAGTAGCGCAGCTCGAACAGGTCGCGCTTCATCGAACCGATGGCGAAGAGGGCGGCGATGGGCACGACGATCAGGCCGGCGAGCAAGAGACTGACCCGCGAGCGGCCGCGTCCGAGCAGCACCAGCGTCACCACGATGAGCAACGGCCAGAGCGCAGCGAGCTGCACCATCACGCCGTCGGCGTGATAGCCGAGCAAGGCCCAGATCAGGTTGGCGCCGAGGGCGTAGATGGACACCGCACCGCCGAACGACGAGTTGCCGGCGCCGGCCTGGCCGGGCACCAGCCCGGCGCCACCGCGGTTGGTGTAGGCCGCCAGCTGGTCCTGGAGGAGGGGCAGCATGGGCGCGACGGCGACGACGAAGACGATCGTCGACACCAGCCAGCCGCGCAGCAGCCGGGCTCGTTCGGTTCGGTCGCGTCGGCGCAGCCAGAAGATCGCGGCGAACGCCAGCTGGTGCACGGCGATCGGGAGGAGCGCGAAGTACTGCGTCCACAACAGCGCCGCCGTGCAGATCCCGTAGACGATCCAGTCCCGGCGCAGGCCACGGCGCACGGCCTGTACCTGGGCCCCGATGGCGAGCGCAGCGACGAGCATGAACTGCGAGTACATGCGCGCCTCCTGCGAGTACCAGACGCAGAACGGTGCCACCGTCGCCATCGCCGCCGCGACCCAACCGGTGCGGCGGTCGTAGACGAGCCGGCCCACCCAATAGAGCGCGGGCACGAGGGCGACGCCCGCCAGCAACGACGGCAGGCGGACAGCCAACTCGGACGTGCCGAACAGCCGGACGGTGATCCACAGCAGCACGTGATGGGCCGGTGGATGCACGTCCGTGAACCGCATGTCGGCGAGCATGTCGCCGAAGGGCATCTGGGCCTGCTCGACGCTGATCGCCTCGTCGACCCAGAGGCCGCGGGACGTGGCGAGACGCACGGCCGCGGCGATCGTGCAGAGGCCAGCCAGGCCCGTCAGTCGACCGCGCTCGTGGCGGGCCCATGCGAGCACGCGGGTTGCCATCGGCGTCGGGGCGCCGGCGAATCCGTTAGCTGCGAGTGACGTCCTCGACCGAGGTGACAGCTCGAGGACGGCGGCGAGCCCGCTCGTGACGAGCAGTGTCACCGCCACCACGGCACCGGGGCTGCGGGCGAACATCGCGATGAGACCCACCTGCACCGAGACGGCCACGGCAACGGCGATCACCGCGAATCGCGCCCGGTCGTCGGCGACGAGGCGGGCGAGGCGGACCCGGGTGGCGGCGATGAGGGCCATGGCCACGAGATAGGGCCCGACGAGGGGAGCGACGTCGGCGTAGCGCTCGCCGAACGTCAGCTCGACGAACGGACGGGCGACGAGGGCACCGACCACCGCCACGGCAGCTCCGACGGCGATCGTGATGGTGGTGGCGGTGCGCGCCGCGCCGCCGTCGGCCGGTCGGCCCGACGCCACTCGTCCGAGCGCGGGGAGCAGGACCAGCGGGACCGTCGCCGTGGCGAACACGGCGGCCCCGCCGATCGTCGACAGCACGCCGAAGTCGGCGGCGGCCTCGCGGCCGAGGACCCGGTCGGCGACCAGGAGGTCGGCCGTCTGCAGCACGGCGACGAGCGCGAACGGCGCGGCGGCTGGAAGCATCGCCCTGGCGAGCGACGCCGTTCGGGGGCGGAACTCGACTGCGGACGGTGCCGGCTGATCGGACCGGCGTCGTGTCGTGACGGTGATCGCTGCGACGTAGCCGGCGGCGGCGGTGGCCGCCGCGCCACCGGCGGCGCCGAACTTCGCGGCCAGGGCCACGCCCGCGGCGAGGCGGACCAGGGGCTCGGCGACGAGGCTGGCGGCAATCTGCCGGTGGTGGCGTCGCCCATAGGCGACGCCGCGCCGGGCGCCGAGGAGGGCGGCGGCCGGCGCGGCGAACCCGAGGGCGACGACGAGTCCGGTCTCGACGTCGAGGGCGGCGGCGATGGGGACGGCGCTCGCCGCGACGACGACACCGATGACGGTGGCGATCGTGACGATCCGCGTCGACAAGGCCTCCAGTTGGGACGGGTTGAGCGCACCGGCGGCGCTCAACGCCGCGCCGGGAACGCTCAACAGCACGTAGACGCCGAGGAACGCGGTCATGTGCGAGTACTCGGACGAGGGCAGCACACGGGCGAGGGCGACGGCGAACGCCAGGTTGCCGAGGCCGGCGATCCACTGAGCGGCCATCACCCCGAGCTGGGAACCTGCCGTCGACCATCGACGCGGCGCCCGCGTGAGCGGGGCCGGCTGCCCGGTCGGCGGGGCCCATGGTGTGACGTTCACCATGACCGGGCTCCCGCCGACAGGGGCAGGGCGCTCAGCGTGGCCGGCTCGGCCAGTTCGCCATCCGCCAACAGGAGGCGCAGCAGGTCGAACGCGGTCGCCGCGGCCGCCGCCTCACCACGGACGGCGGCCGCCGTCGGCGGGGGTCGACGCAGCGCGCCGGTGACGGCGGCGGTGTACACCTCTCCGCTGGCGTGGGGCGGGACGGAGAGCTGGTCGAGTCGCCGGGCGACTCCGGCGAGCTTCGGCTCGTGGGCCACGGCGACGAAGCGTCGATTGGAGAGCCCGGCCGCGACGAGGGCGTGGAACCGCAGTCCGAGCACGACGTCGACCGACTGGTCCGAGAGGTGTGCAGCGGCGTTGCCGACGTCGTGGGGCGGATCGTCGATGACGGCGCCCGGGATGCGATCGGCGAGGCGGCGGGCGAGCCTGAGATCGGCGTCGCTGCCGGCCCCGGTCTGCCACGGCTGGAGACGGATGAGCCAGTCGCCGCCGAGACCGTCGAGGCCGGCAGCGAGGTTCCGTTCGAACGCGGCGTCGCCGGCCAGGTGGCTGAGCGCGACGGCGACCACAGACCGGTCGGCAGGCGCCGGTGCGGCCGGCGAGCGGCCAAAGGTGGCCACTCCGTCGGCCAGCGCCCAGACTGGATCGGCACCGATCCAGAACGGCGAGGGGACGCCGGCGTCGGTGAGGACGGCGGCGGACTCCTCGTCCCGGAGGATGAGCAGGTCGGCGTGCCGGGTGATCCATGCGCTGAGCCGGGCCGCGGCGGGGCCGTGCAGGTCACCGGCACCGACACCGACGAGAGCGACCGGCCGTCCCCGAGTGCGAGCGGCGAGCATCAGGGCCGCCGTGTTGCGCAGGAGGGCGGTCGGCCGGCGCCCCGACGACCGGTGCAACCGCTTGAAGATCGTCCCTCCGGCGACGACGACCGCGTCCACAGCGGACAACGCGCGGGCCACCGGCAGCGCAGTGGCCGCGATCGTGGCGACCCCGTGCCGCCCGGCGGTCTCGTCCGGGTCGGCAGAGGCGACGAGGAGCTCGTGATCTCCGAGCGCGTGGACGAATGCCGCGCACAATGACTCGTCACCCGGATTGCCTTGCCCGAACGCGCCGACGAGGAGGACTCGAGCGCGGCTCATGAGGCCAGCCGGCGGACGCCCGTGAGTACGCTGCGATAGACGTCGGCGGTGCGGCGCCCGACGGACTCCCAGCTGCGCCCGGCCGCGAAGATCTCGGTCCAGCGCCGCAGTTCGTTGACGGCGTCGGCATCGGTGGCGAGGTCGCGCAGGCGGTGGGCGAGCTCGGGCGGGTCGAGCGGAGCTGTCAAGGGGCTCGGGGCACCGGCGCAGCGCGCAAGCGGGGGCGACAGGAGCACCGGGGTCCCGTGAGCGAGGGCGAGGGCGAGCACGCCGCTCGCCGAGAAGGGCTTGGGGTAGGGGAGGAGCGCCACGTCCGCGGCGGCGAACCAGTCGGCGACGTCGGCATCGGCCACGTAGCCGGTGAACAGCGCGTCGCGGTGGCGCCGGCGCAACTCGGCCCCGTAGCCCTCGCTGCCGCGGGCGGCGAGGCGGGGGTGCTCGCCGCCGGCGACGACGAGGCGCACGGCATTGCCGGCGAGCCGGGCTGCATCGAGCGCTACCTCGATGCCCTTGTACGGGGCGAGGAACCCGAAGCACAACGCGACGAACCGGTCGTCGAGGCCGAGGCGCCGGCGCGCTGCCTCGCGGTCGGGCGTCTTCGGTGCCTCCACGCCGTGGGGCACGACGACGACGCCTGGCACGACGCTGCGGAAGGCTTCCTCGTGGACGATCGTCGCCGCCGAGGCGCGCAGCAGGGACGATTGCACCCCGGCGATGCCGAGCCGGGCCACCGCCGGTGGCACGCTGACGCGGTGCAGCGCCGTGTACGAGCGGTCGACGGTGGCCGGCCGGACGACCTGGTGCATGGTGGTCACCAGGGGCGCCGTGCCATGGCGGCGAGCCTCGACCAGCGCGGGGATGAGACCGGCCAGGGCGCCGGGCCCGCCGTAGAGGAAGAGCTCCCACTGAAGGTGCACGACGGGCGCGCCGGTCGCTGCCGCCGCCCGCAGCGCGACGGGCAGGGCCCGCGGTCCGAACGGGAACGCTCGCAGCACGGACACCGGTCCGTCGGTGAAGCCCGCAGGATCGCCGTCGAGCTCCGGCGCGACGACGGTGACGTCGAGACCGGCGACGGCGAGGCCGCCGGCCAGGTTGGCCGTGTACGACGCGACGCCGCTGTGGCCGCCGTGATGCTGCCCGGCCGGCGGGTAGGGCGAGATGATCGCGACGTCAGGCCGCATCGACGACTTCCCGATGCGCGGGCGTCGGAGTCACGGTGGGCGTCCGGTCGGTCAGCGTTTCGGTGAACGCCTCGACCGCCGGCTGGACGGGAAGGGTGCGATGGTGGACCCAGAGGCGCACCGCGCCGGCCACCATCCGCCGTACCTCGCGGCGGACGTCGATCTTCGACCCGGCCTGGTCGATCCAGACCGTCGGCACCTCACGGACATCGAAGCCCAGGTGGTCGGCGACCAGCAGCAGGTCGACATCGAACAGGAAGTCTCGTGACGACAACAGGGGCACGACCCGCTGAGCGGCGCGGCGGCTGAGCACCTTGGCCCCGCACTGCGTGTCGGTGTACGGCAGCCGGAAGCAGCGGCGGATGCCCCAGGCGAAGCCGCGCGACGTCAGGGCCCGACCGGACCCACGACGGCCGGGCGTGAACGAGGCGGGTAGGCGGCGGCTGGCGATCGCTCCGTCGGCGTCGGCGTCGGAGGCGACGGCGACGAGCCGGTCGAGCTCGGCCGGGGGCGTGGCGCAGTCGGCGTCGACGAAGGCGATGAGGTCGGCGTCGCACCGACGGAAGGTCTCCATCAGCACGCCGCCCTTGCCGAGCTTCGGGAACTCGTGCAGGACGACGCGTTCGTCGTCGGCCATGTGGGTTCGAACGATGTCGGCCGTGCGGTCGGCACAGCCGTCGAGGGCGATGTGGAATCGGGCGTCGTGGGCCCGGATGCCGTTGCGGTAGGCGTGGAGCGTGCGGCCGATGCGGGCTTCTTCGTCGTGGGCGGGGATGACGATGTCGAGCGACACCTGGTGCCTCCTGTCTGCTCTGGGCGGGAAAGGAGGCGCGCGCGACCAGCGATGGTGGAGATGTTGACCGATCCAGAAAGGGGGTGGGGTGGGATCGGCCGGAACCTCGACGCGTGCGCCCTGGGCTTCGTTGTCCGTCGTCGACTGTAAGCAGACCGCAATGTCGGTGCAAGGCGCCCCCCGAGACGACCGTCACAGTCGGGGCGGCGATGTGCGTAATGACCTGGGCGGATGAAGGATCGCCCGTCCGAGAAGTTTTCCGTTGTGTAACGAAATGATGCGCGAACGCGCATCATTTCGTCGCGAGTCGCGCACTTCCAGTCGCCGTGAGCGCACGACATTAGGGTTGGCCGATGCTCGGACGTAGTGCGAGATGATGCAGCGGTTCTGGTCGTGGCTGGCCGTCGCGCTGGGCAAGCGGGCGGGCCTCGTGGGGCTCGTCGGATTGATCCTCACGCTGGCACTCGGCTTCGGCATCACCCGCCTCGAGTTCGCCACCGGGCAGGACAGCTACCTCAACAAGAGCGACGAGGTGTACATCGACAACGTCGACTACCAGGCGCTCTTCGGCGGGCAGGCCATGCTCGGCCTCATCACCATGGACGAGGGTCACTCGGTGACCGAACTGTTCGACGCCGACGGGATCGAACAGTTCGACGCCCTCCACGACGACCTCACCGAGACGGGCGACTACGAGTCGGTGGTCACGCCGCTGATCGCCCTCGAGTACACCGACATCCTGATCCAGGGCGGGACCCCCGGCAGCGACCCGACGCTCGGCATCGCCGGTCAGCTGCTCGTGCGGGGCATCGCCGAGGCGGAGACCGAGGAGGAGACCCAGATCCGCACCGAGCAGTCGCTGCTCACGCTGCAGCGGGTCAACGAGGTACCGCCCGAGGAGCGCACGTTCGACAGCCTCGACTGGGTCGACTTCCTGATCCACGACAACGAGGGCGAGACGCGACTGTCGCTGCGGACGTTCTTCGACGACGACCGTCACGCGACGATCGTCGTGCGCCTGCCCGGCAACGCGTCGATCGACGAGGAGGGTGCGGCCGCCGTCTACGCGCAGGAGCGTCTGCGCGAGCTCGAGTTCCCGAACGCCACGGTCACGGCGACCGGCGCAGCGATCCTCCTCAACGACATCAACGACTACCTGCGCGGCGGGATGCTGATGCTCGGCGGCATCGCCGTGGCGCTCATGACGCTGATCCTCCTGCTGCTGTTCGACGTGCGGTGGAGGCTGTTGCCGCTCGCCGTAATCCTCGTCGGCGTGGTGTGGGCGTTCGGTCTCGCCGGGTACCTCGGCATCCCGCTCACCATCGTCACGATCGCCGGGCTGCCCGTCATGCTCGGCGTCGGCATCGACTACGCGATCCAGATGCACGCGAGAGTCGAGGAGGAGGTCATCCTCGATCGCTCCGAGCACCCCATCCAGGAGACCGCGCGCAGCCTCGGCCCGGCCCTGCTCGTCGTCACATTCGACGCCGTCTTCGCCTTCCTCGCGCTGCGCTTCGCCAAGGTCCCGATGATCCGCGACTTCGGCCTGCTGCTGGCTGTCGGCATCGCCGTGATCTGCGTCAACTCGATCGTCATGCCGCTCGCCGCCCTCGGCATTCGCGAGTTCCGGTCGCCGACGACGGGGCGGGACTTCCGCGAGGGGATCCTCGGTCGCCTCACCGTCAAGCTCGGTGGCTTGCCGCAGACGTTCGCCATCCCGCTCGCCGTGGCCAGCGTGGCGATCTTCGTCGGCGGGATCCTCGTCGAGGACGACCTCAGGCTGCAGACCGATCCGATCGAGTGGGTGAACCAGAGTTCGGGGACGATCGAGGACATCCGCACGCTCGAGGCCGAGATCGGCACGTCGGGCGAGCTCGGGGTGTTCGTGCAGAGCGCCGAGGGCTCCACGATCTTCACCGACGAGAACATGCGGTTCCTGCACGACCTGCGCACCACGCAGCTCGCCACGCACGGCCCGGGCTCCGACGCGCCGCGCCACCTCCTCAACGCCAACAGCATCGAAGCGGTGCTCACCAACATCGCCTACTTCGAGGGGGCCAACGCGGTCTGGCCCACCGGGGCCGAGGCGGAGCTGGCCTACGCCGTCGCCCCACCGGACATCCAACGCAGCCTCGTCAGCCCCGACCTCACCGACGCCAACATCGTGTTCCGCGTCAGCCCCGGCACGATCGACGACCTCGCCATCGTCGTCGACGACTTCCGCGAGACGCTCGACCCAGAGCGGTCGGGCGGCGCCGACTCCACGCTGATCATCCCCGAAGGCACGCGGGCGACGCCGTCGGGGCTCGCCGTCGTCGGTGTCGGCCTGCTCGAGAACCTCGAGTCCAACCGAGTGCTGCTCACCTACTTGTCGATGGGCTTCGTGTTCCTGTTCCTGGCCATCCGCCTGCGCTCGATCGTGCGGTCGGTGCTGTCGCTGGTGCCCGTCGCCATCGCGGTCGGCGCGGCATCGCTCGTCGCCTGGCTCGTCGGGTTCGAGCTGAGCCCGATGACGGCCATCGGCGGACCGCTGGTGATCGCCGCGTGCACCGAGTTCACGTCGCTGATCCTCCTGCGTTTCGTCGAGGAGCGGGCCCGGGGCATCGAGCCGCAGGAGGCCGTCGACGTGGTCGCCGCCCGGACCGGGCGGGCCTTCATCGTCTCGGGCCTCACGGCCACGGCCGGGGTCGCCGTGCTGTCGTTCTCGTCGCTGCCGCTGTTGCGCGACTTCGGCCGCATCGTCGCCATGAACGTCGCCGTCGCCCTCCTCAGTGCGCTGATCGTGCTGCCCCCGCTGCTGGTGTGGGCGGAGCGCCGCGGCTGGGTGTCGCGCGGGTTGATCAAGCCGGCCGAGCCGATGATCGACACCCCCGAAGCCTGACCGGAGGCCCGATGCCGGGCGGGCGGCGCGCAACGGCCAACATCTCGTCGATGACGAGCGACGCGGGCACGGGGAGCAGGACGGGCACGAGGGGCCACGGGGTGATGGCCGGGATCCGGGTGGTCGAGTTGGCCGCGTGGGTCGCCGGCCCGGCGGCGGGTGGCATCCTCGCCGACTGGGGCGCCGATGTGATCAAGATCGAGCCCGAGCGCGGCGATCCGCAACGCCAGATCTTCGGCGCCGTCGGCATCGCCGACCAGACGGCCAACCCGCCGTTCGAGATCGACAACCGCGGCAAGCGCAGCGTGGTGCTCGATCTGCAGAGCGACGCCGGGAGGGCCGAGCTCGAGCGCCTCGTCGCCACCGCCGATGTCTTCATCACCAACACGCGGGTGGCGGCGCTCACGCGCCTCGACCTCCATCCCGACGCCCTGCGGAGCCGCTACCCCGGCCTCGTGTACGGCATCATCACGGGCTACGGCCTCGACGGACCCGATGCCCACCGACCGGGCTACGACGTCGGGGCGTTCTGGGCCCGCAGTGGCCTCGGTGCCGCCCTCGTGCCCAAGGGCGCGCTGCCGCCGGCGCTCGCGCCGGGGTTCGGCGACCACGTCACCGGGCTCGCCCTGGCGGCCGGGGTGGCCGGCGCTCTGTTCGACCGGGAACGCACCGGCCGCGGCCACCTCGTGGCCACCAGCCTGCTGCGCTGCGGCATCTACGGCAACGGCTGGAACACAGCCACGCTCCTGCGGTTCGGCAAGGTCTCGTCGCCCCGACCGCGAGAGCGGACGGCCACGCCGCAGGTGAGCGCCTACCTGTCGGGCGACGGCCTCGGATTCTGGCTGCTCGGCCTCGAAGGCGATCGCCACTGGCCCGGCCTGCTCGACGCCCTCGGCCGTCCGTCCTTCGGCGACGACCCGCGCTTCGCCACGGCACGGAGCCGGGCACTCCACAGCGAAGCACTGGTGGCCGAGATGGACGTCGCCTTCGCCGGGATGACGATGGCCGAGCTCGCCGAGCGGTTCGACGCCCACGACGTGTGGTGGGCGCCGATCAACACGCCCTACACGCTGCGCGACGACGCCCAGGTGGAGGCGTCGGGCGCGTTCGTCGAGGTCCCCGATCACGACGGCGGTGCCCCGTACCGGTCGGTCGCCAGCCCCGTCGACTTCGACGGGGCGACCTGGGATCTCGGCCCCGTCCCACGGCTCGGCGAGCACACCGACAGCGTGCTCGGGGAGTGACGGCGTCGAGTCCCCGGTCTCATCCCGTCGACACGAGCAGGATGAGACCGGCGAGGATCACGGCCGCGGCCACCGTCCGCCGCCGGGCGTCCTCCTCGGCGAGCACTCGCGAGCCGAGGAAGGCGGCGATCACCACGCTCGACTCACGCAACGCGGCGACGTAGCCGACCGGCGCCGAGCGGACGGCCACCAGCACCAGCAGGTAGGTCACCGCCGTGCACGTCCCGGTGGCGAGGAACTTGCGCCACTCCTCTCGCGCCGCGATGGCCATCGTCCGACCCCGGCCGGCGGCGATGCCGTACCCCGTCACGGCGATCCCGGTCGCGACGAACACGGCGAACGGGTAGAGGTCGGTGTCCAGCGTCCGCGACGCGTGGCTGTCGTTGACGGTGTACACCCCGATCGACATCCCGACGACCAGCGCCCAGCCGATCGCCGGCGCGAGCGGGCCGTGGCCGGTCGCCAGCACGCAGATGCCGATGGCGACGACGACGACCGCCGCGAACGTCAGCGCGTCGAGGCGGTCGTCGAGCACCACGATCCCGCCGATCCCGGCGAGCAGGGCGCCGCTGCCGCGGACGATGGGGTAGACGGTCGAGAAGTCGCCGTGGTCGTAGGCCCGGGCCAGTCCGACGACGTACGGCAGGTGCACGGCACCGCAGATCGCTGCCCACCCCCAGGCCGCCGCGGGCAGGTCACGTTGCACGCCGATGACGATCGCCCCGATCGATCCGGCGGCGGCGAACTGACCCCACAGGGCGATGAAGCGGTCCCTGCTGCGCTTGGCCACGAGGTTCCAGCCGGCGTGCAGCACTGCGGCGACGAGGGCCAGCACCGTCGCTCGGAACACGGCGCCAATGTAGGTGGCCGTGTCGGTGGTGGCTGCGGCCTGGCCGTCAGGCCACGGAGCGGCGCCGTTGCGCCGCCAGTAGCGTCGTTGTCATGCCCGAGATCGAACGCACCGACGAGGAGTGGCGTGAGGTCCTCACGCCCGAGCAGTACCAGGTCCTGCGCCAGGCCGGGACCGAACGGCCATGGAGCGGCAAGTACGTCGACAACCACGACGACGGCACGTTCCACTGCGCGGCGTGCGGCGCCGAGCTCTTCGACTCGTCCACCAAGTTCGAGTCGGGGAGCGGATGGCCGAGCTTCTACGACACGAAGGAGGCCGATGCCGTCGAGCTCGTCGAGGACCGCAGCCACGGGATGGTGCGTACCGAGGTGCGCTGCCGCACGTGCGGCTCCCACCTCGGCCACCTGTTCCCCGACGGTCCGGCGCCGACGGGCCTGCGCTACTGCATGAACAGCCTCGCCCTCGACCTCGAGACGTCGTAACGGCGACCCATCCGAGTGTTGAAGCGCACCGGAGTGTCGTAGGACCCCCGTCGGGGCGTTCAACACTCGGATGGGGCCAGCCCGGTCCGGCCGCTCGGAGGGGAGACCGCCTACGCTCACCGCCATGGCGCGTGTTGTCGTAACCGGTGGAGCCGGGTTCCTCGGATCCCATCTCTGCCGGGCATTGCTCGATCGGGGCGACCAGGTCGTGGCGATCGACAACTTCATCACCGGATCGGTGGGCAACGTCGAGGCGCTGTTCGGTCGGTCCGGCTTCACGTTCGTCGAGCACGACGTGAGCAACTACCTGTGGGTGCCCGGCCACGTGGACGCCGTGATGCACCTGGCCAGCCCGGCGTCGCCGGTCGACTTCGAGCGCATCCCCATCCAGATCCTCAAGGTGGGCGGACTGGGCACGCACAACGGCCTCGGGCTCGCCAAGGCCAAGGGCGCCAAGTTCTTCCTCGCGTCCACGTCGGAGGTGTACGGCGATCCGCTCGTGCACCCGCAGCCCGAGACGTACTGGGGCAACGTCAACCCGATCGGGCCCCGCGGCGTCTACGACGAGGCCAAGCGCTACGCCGAGGCGATGACCACCGCCTACCACCGGGTCCACGGACTCGACGTGCGGATCGTGCGCATCTTCAACACGTACGGGCCGCAGATGCGCCCGGACGATGGCCGGGCGGTCTCCAACTTCCTCGTGCAGGCCCTGCGCGGCGAGCCGATCACGATCTTCGGCAGCGGCGAGCAGACCCGGTCGTTCACGTTCGTCGACGACGAGATCCGCGGCTTCCTCGCCCTGCTCGACTCTGACGTCACGACGCCGGTGAACATCGGCAACCCCGCCGAGTACACCATCGGGCAATTGGCCGAGATGGCGATCGAGGTCACCGGCTCGACGTCCGAGCTGACCTACCTGCCATTGCCGGTCGACGATCCGGCGCAGCGCCAGCCCGACATCACCAAGGCCCGGGAGCTGCTCGGTTGGGCGCCCACCGTCGAGCTGCGCGAGGGATTGGAACGCACCGCCGAGTACTTCCGGACGGTGCTGTCGTGAGCGGCGCATCGGTCAACGGGACCCACGTCGTCAGCCCGCTGCAGGGGACGATCGTGTCGTTGCTCGTCGCGCCGGGCGACGACATCGCGACGGGTGCCCTGGTCGCCCTCGTCGAGTCGATGAAGATGCATCACGAGGTCCGCGCCGATGCCGCGGGCGTGGTCACGGCCGTGCTCACGGCGGTGGGGGCCACCGTCGCCAGCGGCGATGCCGTGATCGTCGTCGACCCCCTCGCGGTCGACGCGCATGGCCCCAGCACCCCATCTGGCCGCGCTGTCTCGACGGGCGGCGGGTCTGGTTCAGGCGAAACCAGCTCCTCGGTCGCCGAAGTGCCCACCGTCGATCCGTCGTTGCGCGCCGATCTCGCCGAGACGATCGAACGGCACCGCACGGGCCTCGACGCCGCCCGACCCGACGCCGTGGCGTCGCGGCGCAAGCGGGGCCGCCGCACCGCCCGCGAGAACATCGCCGATCTCTGCGACGACG
Organism: Desertimonas flava; assembly: GCF_003426815.1. GTDB lineage: Bacteria > Actinomycetota > Acidimicrobiia > Acidimicrobiales > Ilumatobacteraceae > Desertimonas > Desertimonas flava. The sequence goes on along the minus strand of NZ_QKYK01000003.1, from coordinate 33,646 downwards.
GGTCGTTCGTCGAGTACGGGGCCCTGGCGATCGCCGCCCAACGCCGCCGCCGGAGCATCGACGACCTGATCGCCAACACGCCGGCCGACGGGCTCGTCGGCGGCATCGGCACGGTCAACGGCGACCTCTTCGACGGGCACGCCCGCCAGGTCGCCGTGGCGTCGTACGACTACACCGTGCTCGCCGGCACCCAGGGGACGATCAACCACCGCAAGAAGGACCGTCTCTTCGAACTGGCCGCCGAGCTCCGCCTGCCCTTCGTTCTGTTCACCGAAGGCGGCGGTGGCCGGCCCGGCGACACCGAGACCCCCGGCCCGACGGGCCTCGACTGCCTGGCGTTCGGACTCTTCGCCGAGCTGTCGGGCCTCGTGCCGCTCGTGGGGGTCAATGCCGGCTACTGCTTCGCCGGCAACGCCGCCTTGCTCGGCTGCTGCGACGTGGTGATCGCCACCGAGGACTCCAACATCGGCATGGGCGGGCCGGCGATGATCGAAGGCGGTGGGCTGGGCGTGTACCCGCCGACCGCGGTCGGGCCGATCGGCGTGCAACGCGCCAACGGGGTGGTCGACATCGTCGCCGCCGACGAGACCGACGCCGTCCGCCTGGCCAAGCAGTACCTGTCGTACTTCCAGGGCCGGACGTCGTCGTGGACCGCCGCCGATCAGACCCTCCTGCGCGACGTCGTGCCGGCCGACCGCCTGCGCGTCTACGACATCCGGCGGGCACTCGACCTGCTCTTCGACGGGGGATCGGTCCTCGAGCTGCGGCGGGACTTCGGCGTGGGCATCGTCACGGCACTCGCCCGCATCGAGGGTCGCCCCGTCGGCGTGCTGGCCAACAACCCGATGCACCTCGGCGGGGCGATCGACACCCCGGGATCCGACAAGGCGGCCCGGTTCATGCAGCTGTGCGACGCCTTCGACCTGCCGCTCGTCACCCTGTGCGACACGCCGGGGATGATGGTCGGGCCCGATGTCGAGGAGACGGCGCTGGTGAGGCACTGCAACCGGCTGTTCGTCACCGGCGCCAACATGACCGTGCCGCGGGTGACCGTGGTGCTCCGCAAGGCCTACGGGCTCGGCGCGATGGCGATGATGGGCGGATCGACGAAAGCGCCGATCGCCTGCCTCGGGTGGCCGACGAGCGAGTTCGGTGGCATGGGGCTCGAAGGTGCCGTGCGCCTCGGCTATCGCCGCGAGCTCGACGCCGCTCCCGACGGCGGCTCCCGCGAGGAGCTCTTCCAGTCGCTCGTCGCCAAGCACTACGAGGTGGGCAAGGGCATCAGCGTGGCCTCGTACTTCGAGATCGACGACGTGATCGACCCCGCCGACACGCGCCGCCACCTCGCCGCGCTGCTCGACGCCGCCCCGCCGCCCACCTCGCGCTCGGGCAAGAAGCGCCCCAACGTCGACACCTGGTGACCACCCCCACCCATCCGAGTGTTGAAGCGCGCCCGAGTGTCGGGCGCCCCCCGTCGGGGCGTTCAACACTCGGGTGGGTCGCGGGTGGTCAGGTGCGGTGGAGGTGCTTGGGGTTGGCGACGGCGACCTTGTGGGCGACGTGGCGGGCGAGGGCGTCGAGATCGACCTCGCTGCCGGGCGGGCCGAGCGGCGGCGGTGGGCCGAGCTCGATCTCGCGGCGCACCATGGCGGCGACGTTGGCGGCGACGCGGGCGTGGAACCGCACCCGGTCGGTGGTGGCGGCCATCACGTCGCCGGTGAGGAACTCGCCGAGGGCCTCGACGAGGTCGGCGGCGGTCGGTCGTCCGTGGCCGTTGGGCTCGACGGTGCCTACGGCCTCCACCTGGCCCTCTCGTGCCGCGGCGGCCGCGTCGGGGGCGAGCAGGAGCAGCAGATCCCATTCCTGTTCGCAGACGCGGCGGCCGATGGCGGCCAGCTCGATCGATCGCTCGGCGCCGTTGAGGTGGGCGGAGGCCATCGTCTGGCACATCGCCCCCCACTTGAGCGTGTTGAGCACCTCCCACCACTGCAGCTCGTCGAGGCTGATGTCGACACCTCCGGCGGCGCGGTAGGCGTCGAGCAGTTCGTCGCGTTGGCCGACACCGGCGGCGGGGAGCCGGGAGCCGAACCGCCACGCCTTGGTGCAGATCCAGCCGAGGTCGTCGCCCGGTTCGCCGAGGTGGACGAGCTCCCAGTCGAGCACGGCGCGCAGGCCGTCGGCGTCGACGATGAGGTTGCCGAGCCGGAAGTCGCCGTGGAGGAGGGTGACGGGGCGGGGAGGCGGGCGGTGGGCGTCGAGCCAGGCCAGCGCCATGTCGAACGTGGCGCTCGTGCCGATGTCGGCGGTGTCGGCGAGTCGTTGGCGAAGCCCGTCGAGGGCATCGACGGTCGCCAGTCCGCCGACGGCGTCGGGACCGAGGGCGTGGAGTCCGGCGAGGAACTCGCCGCACTGGCGCACCAGCACGCTGCGGGCGTGGGCGAAATCGTCGTCGCGCAAGATGTGCGGGGCGAGCGTCTGACCGGGGACGCGGCGCATCACGAGCCCGGCGGCGCCCCACAGCGACGTGCCGTCGTCGGCGATGAGGACCTCGGGCACCGCGAGGCCGGCGCCGGCTGCAGCGTCGATCGAGCGCGCCTCGCGGCCCATCGATCCCTGCTCGCCGGGCCGGCCGGGCGGGTCACGGCGCAGGATCAGTTCGTGGCGGGTTCCGTCGGTCGCGATGGCGTCGAACGACCACGTTTCACGCGACGCGCCGCCCGACAGGCGGCGCAGTTCGGTGACGGTGACGGCGCCCAGCGATGTGGACAGGGCGGACGCGAGCGCAGACGCCAGCTCGGTCGCGAGCTCGTCGGTCATCGTCCGCCGACGGGGGCCGTCTCGGCCTGAGCACTGGTCTCGCGGACGCCCTTGCCGCTCGGGGGCTGCGCCCCCGCTCGCTGCGCTCGCGCCCCATCGCCGCCGGGCTCGCTGGCGCTCGCACCGTCGGCGGCGTCCTCGCGGACGCCCTTGGGCGCGCGCTGGCTCATGAAGCCGAACATGTAGCCGGCGATGCGGCGCTTCTGGATCTCGTCGGAGCCCTCGGTGATGCGGTAGCGGCGGTGGTGGCGGTAGATGTGCTCGAACGGCTTGTAGCGGGTGTAGCCCATGCCGCCGTGGACCTGGATGGCGAAGTCGGCGGCGTTGCAGCACAGCTGGTTGGCGCGGTAGTTGCAGATCGACACCTTGTCCGACACCGAGAAGGCGCCGTAGGTGTCCATCATCCACGCCGTCTTGTGGATGAGGGCACGCAGCATCTCGGCTTCGGCCTGGAGCTCGACGAGGGGGAACTGGATCGCCTGGTTGGACGCCAGCGCCTTGCCGAACGGGCGGCGCTCCTTGGCGTACTTCACCGACTCGTCGATGCAGTACTGCGCGGCGCCGAGGCTCGAGGCCGCCTGGCGGATGCGATTCTCGTTGAAGAAGTGCTGCACCACTTGCAGCCCGCGGCCCTCGCCGCCGAAGATCGACGAGTGCGGCACCCGGACGTCACGCAGCGTCACATGGGCGTGATCGGTGGGCATGTTGAACGTCCACAGGTACTCGTCGATCGTGAACCCGGGCGCGTCGGTCGGCACCAGGAACGCGGTGATCCCCTCGCCGTCGCCGTCCTCGCCGCTCGTGCGCGCCATGATCAGGTCGTAGGGCGCCTTGTGCACGCCGGTGTTGAACGTCTTCTCGCCGTTGATCACCCACTCGTCGCCGTCGCGGACGGCGCGGGTCTCCATGTACGTGGCGTCGGAGCCGTGATCAGGCTCGGTGATGCCGAACGCGAATCCGCTCCGGCCGGCGGCAAGGTCGTCGACCCACTGCGTCTTCTGCTCGTCGGTGCCGTACGCGAGCATCAGCAGCAGCCCGACGTTGTTGCCGACGATGGCGTGCTCGTTCTGCAGGTCACAGTGCAGGCCGAGCCCTTTCGCCGCGAGGTGCTCGCGAATGACAGCCATGCCGAGGTTCGTGCCATCACGGCCGCCGAACTGGGCGGGGAACGGGTAGCGGTAGTGGCCGGCGGCGTCGGCACGACGCTTGGCCTCTCCGAGCAGCGCCTCCCACTCCTCGCGAGGCACCCCGCCGCGATCCCAGTCGGTCCGCTCGTACTCGCGCCGATGATCGAAGAAGCGAATGTTGTCGTCGGCCTCCTCGAGCGGCTTGATCTCACGTTCGATGAAGTCGTCGAGCTCGGCGAGGTACGCCGTCAGCTCCTCGGGCAGGTCGAAATCCATGGCGGCCATGTTGACGCGCCCGGCCGCGTGGATCGGAGTCGGACGACGGTGCCGCCCTCTCGTCAGGTCGTCGAGGGCGACAGCGGCGGGCGCGCCAGCCTGGCCTCGCGATACGCAGCGTCGGCACGGGTCTCGAGCTCACGAGCGGCACCCGCAGCCGAGACGCTGTCGTCGCTGACCAGCTTGAACCACAGCAGGCGCGCCCGTTCGGGACGGACGGCGACCTCGGATCGGTCGTGCACGAGCCGGGCACACACGTTGCCGAGCGATTCCGGGTTGCGCGCCAGGAGGATCGCCGCGACGTCGGCGAGCTCGTCGCTCTCCCGCCGGATGCTCGCCATGGCCCGCCCCACGAGGACACGACCCAGACCACCGACGATGGCCAGGAGGAGGCCGAGGGCGATCAACGAGACGATCAGGTCGAGATAGAGGCCGAGGCCTGCGACCAGGCCGCCGAGGCCGGCGATGAGCCCGGTGATCCGGTGGGCGCTGGCGACCGACGACTCGGCGGCGGTGATCCAGCGGGCGTCGTGGGCGTGTAGGTGTGCCATCTCGTGGGCGAGCACGGCTTCGACCTCGTCGCGGGGGAGCCGCATCAGTCCGGTCGTGGCCACCAGGGTGCGTCGGCTCCACTGACGCACCGAGAGGGCGTTGGGTGCCGGGTCGTCGATCAGGGCCAGCCGGGGAGCGTCGACGCCGAGGCCGAGCGAGAGCTCCTCGGCGACGTTGCGGAACCGCGTCGCAGCCACCTCGTCGAGGTCCGAGCCGCGGCGATCGTCCAGCGGCCGGGCCGCGATCTCGTGGAGCAGCTTCGCCGGTGCCCCGAACAGTCCGTAGAGCACGATGGTGCCGGCGATGACGAGACCGACCGCAGCTCCGAGCACCTCGGCCACCTCCCCGGCCCAGCCCCAGAGGGGGAAGTCGCGGATGGATCGATCGAGGAGACGGGACCAGCCGTAGGCGAGGGCGCCGAGGATGAGGAGCCCGGCGCCCGCTGCTGCGCCGCCGGCGAACACGGCACCGGCGACCACCCACACAGGGGCGCGCAGGCGGGCCCACATCCTCCGGTGATCGAGTGAGTCGAGTCGTTCGGGCTCCTGCATCGGCGCCGAAGAGTAGAGGACCCGCTCACCTGCGTGCGGCGAGATCAATACGCAGGCGCGCATCGACTGCGCCGACCGAGGGTAATGACTGAAAATGCATCACAACCATGCCTCCAGGTCCCCCCGTCGGATCGCGTCGATCGTCGCGGTCGGCATCGTCTCGGTTGCCGGCTTCGCGGCGTGCGGGGACGACGACGACACGCCGGACGAGACCGAGGTCGAGACGGTGACGTCCGACGTCACGACCGAGTCCGAGGTGACGGTCGATTCCGAGGTGACCTTGGGAACCACCGTGTCGTCCGAGGTCCAGGTGACCGACATCGAGACCGATGTCAGCGAGGTCGAGGTCGGCGGGCCCGTGACGACGGGCTGATCCGGTGCTGATCCGGTGCTGATCCGGTGCTGATCCGAGAGGTTCAGTTGCCGAACATCGTCAGCCACTGATCCTTGGACGAGGGCTTGTAGACGTAGTTCTGCTACTGCGTTCTGCAGGCCCTCTGATCAGGGCTCATGTACTGCTTCCCGAAACCTCGGCTCCTCCAGTGGTGTGCAGTTGTGTGCAGGCGGTGGCCCAGCTGTCCAGCAGGTGACATGGCCTAGTTCACATCATGTCATGGCGGGGAGACCCCAACTCGCAGTCTCTATCCTTGGTCAAGATGCTCGCTGGCGACGTGGTCTGGGGTTCTGTGGGGGAGTGGGTTTCCGGCACCGGCTCCATTGCAGCCGTGATCATCGCCGTTCTGTCGATGCGCCGTGCGAGGCAGTCGGAGAGACTTTCGGAATCGGCTGTCCGTGAGGCAAGTCGGGCTGCCGATGGAGCGCTTGCGGCTGTTGCCGAAGCGAGCCGGGCCCGAATCGACGACCGCTCCGCCCATCTAGCCGTAAGGATCCAGCGCACGACCGAAGATTGGCACTACAGCTCCGCCTATGAGCGTCTGTTTGCCAATAACCCTCGCCCGTGGGAGCTGGAGTTCGACCAGCTTGATCTCCCGTTCTACGCCGTCGAAGAGGCCCCAGGTTCTCTCTGGTTCAAGCTTGATGGCGACATCACCAACGAGGGCACGACCACGACACGGGTGCGTCTCGACGGTGAGGCTCGCTTTACCGAAGCGTTCGTCGATGAGATTCGGTACGGCGAAGTTGTCGACAGTGAGGTCAGTCTCGCTCCCGGCGATTCCGTGCGTTTTGAATGGTGGCCCGGCGCATCAACGACCGAGTTTCTCCGAGCCTCTCGGGGAGAGACCGATCGAGGACGATTGATGCTGGTGATCACAGGACGGGACCTTCACGGGCGCTACGTCGACCACGTCTTTGTCACGGGCAACGGTCGACCCTTCCAACAGGAGCCCGGCCGACCGCATTCATGGATCGCTTCGCCGACACCGATAGGCGTAACGGTCAACCGGGCACGGAGGACCTACTACGCCCTCGGGGAGACGCTGACTGGCCCGCCCGAAGACCTCTGGGGCTGAGGTCGGCACCCGCCACACCACCTCGACACATTCGGGCACCCGCCCCCCGACATGCAAGATGGCCGCCCGGTGCATAGTCTCCGTGCTTGGGCGGCCATCTGCTTTCTAGGTTTGTTCCCGCTCTGAGTAGAACTCGGCGGTGAATCCCTGGGTGAGCGACACACTGACCTTTCGGACCTTCTGCCCGTTGCACCTGGCCAGCACGGAGGCGGTAGCCAGCATCGCAACGAAGTACAGAAACCGGAGAGTCAGCCCGACGACCAGCACGAGGATCGTGCCGGCCATCGCTTAAGTCAGTTAGTCACCTCGGGCGTGTTTCCGATCAAGCAACTCCTCCAATCGGGCGCCGGGCCAGCCGCCTGAAGGCCTTCCGCCGAAGGTTGTTCTCTACGTATGGGCGACCATCGACAATTGTAGTGAGAATCTGCCACACGACGGCTCGATGTCACGGCGTAGGTGCCATTGTCGCAGGGCCGGTCAACGATCATCCGATCACTCCGGGTACGGGTGACCCGCCTCGACGGCGTCTTCCAGCAGGTCGAGTACTGCTTGCACGTGCCAAACCCGCCCAAGACTCTGCGGGGCATCATCCGGCAGTCCGGTGCGACCGGCGTAGACGCCGATGAGGCGATAGTCCGTGACGGTCGTGCTTCGCCAATCCGCCGTGGAGCGGAGAATCTCGGACTCGTCGCCTTCGGTTTCTCCGGCGTGAAGACGTTCCATCGCTGCGGCGACGTCCGGGCTGACCTCGAATCCGGGAACTATCTCGGCTTCGTACACGGGTGAGCCCGACATCCCGGGTCCTCCAGCTCCGTCGACGAAGTAGTACGGAAGTCCCGGCTCGTAGGCCCATGCAGGCTCCGTTGCAACGCCACCTCGTCGCCACACTGGCAGCGGGCCGTCGAGTGGGGGATCTCGAAACGGGTAACCGACGATGGCGACGTCATCCCCCGCAACAGATCTGAACGGCACCTCGATGGCGCCCAGGTCGACCGGATTGACGGGTGACAGTCCGGCGAGGTCGATCGGAAGCATCACGATGTCGACGCCTTCAGAGCGTTGTTGGTGCTCACCGAAGCGGAAGCTCGTCGGGTCTCTCAGGTTGGATATACATCGTGGCTGCATGTTGCCGTCGTGGTCAGGCAGAGCAAAGCAAATCTGATCGGGTGAGTCTGGCAGCCCCCGCAAACAGCTTGTCAGGGCTAAGGGCCCGACAGGGCGTGGCCGGTCCGTCACCAGCGGCGACAGTCGAGGCTGCAACGCTCGACTGCGTTAGCCATCTGGGTCGGCTCGACGGATCACGCCCGACCGGAACCACTGCACGAGTGTGACCGCCAGGTGGACGGCCGCTTCAGCCTCGGCCTGCGAGACAGTGAGCGGTGTGGTCTCATCGTCCGTTCCGTGGCGGTCGTGCTGACCCGCAGAAAGTGCCCGCAACATGCTTTCCACCAGGCCGACGTCTCCGAGCGTCGTGGTCCACTTCTCGGGCTTGGCCTTCAGTGCAGCCGCCATCTTCCCGATCGTCGCCAGCGAGTCGTCTGGGCTGATGACCGGGCGAGCGATCGCCTCGACTGCCCGCACAGCGTTACGGTACGCCTCTGATGGATTCGGGTTCCGACCGAACGCAGAGTTCCAGGCAATCCGGAGGTAGTCGGATTCACGGGACCCTCCCTCCATCGTCGCCCGGGCGGCTGCAGCAACCGTGGCATCGAGACGCTTCTCCAGACAGGCTCGTCCTTCGCCATCGCTACCTACCGTCCATGCCGAGCCGGACTCCTCAAGGATCACTCTGAGGGCTAGAGCCAGGGAATGCTCGGGGCTACCCACGACGCCTAGGAAATAGTCAAGAAGGTCGAGGCCGGTGTCGGGTTCGGCCAGGAGTCCAATCAGGTTCTCCGCAGCCTGTTCCTCACGAATCAGGCTGTTCTGGCTCGGGCGGTCGAGTTCAACTTTCAGGTACCGTTCTGCCGCCAAGACGTCTGCCGTTCGTGCCTTGTAAGTCGACATGTCGAACACGAGGGGCCGCAGCCAGTCCGCAGCACTCTGCCGCATCCATCCGGGGACGCCCTCGTGCAGTGCGTTGATACCCGCCTGCTCGTCGGCGTTGCTCCGCACCGACAATGGTGGTCGAGCCATGGAAACGGCAGGCTAGACGGCGTCGTGCCGTGGACACGGTTGGGACACGGCGGGAGCCTCAGCGGAGTCCGAACGTCCGACGAACCTTCCGCTTTCGTCCCGACTTCGTGGTCGGGATCCCCGTGGCACGTGCAATCTTCCGCTTGGCGCTGGTGATGCCGAGAGCACGTTTCAGGCTGGGCTTGCGCCCGAATCCCTTCACTTCGTCCGCCGGTTGTACGGCGCCTGGTTCGTCGGCTTGAGGCTGATGCCCTCACTGCTCGCCTTGCTCTGGACGGCGTCCTCCGTCCGGCCGAGCTTGAGCCCGATCACCCGAGTTGGAGTGTTCTCTTTGGCCAGATCCTTGAGCCTGGCTACCTCGTCGGCACTCCAACGCTTGCCGCTGTTGTCTGCGGTCATCCCATCCCCCTGCGGTTCAGCCCACCGCAGACCGAGAGTAGTTGACCGTCCACCGGGCACGTGCCGGCAGGGCCTTGGGTGATGGCCCCCGCCGGCTAGCCGCCGTCAGCCACCCGGTGGAGTAGACGACAGCGGTGCCAACAACCGTAGCCAGTGCTCGGTGCCGCCCTGACGAGAAGGTGCCGGCGGGACGGGGGCAGAGCCTCGCACCGCCCCGCCGACGATGCCGCCCGACGATCCGACAGTCTTCGAACGCTATTCGAAGGACCGAGACTGAGCAAGTGCCGTGTGGTCGACCTCGCCCCGAAGGTGTCGGACGAGGATCCGTCTGATCGCAGCCGACACGTTGAGCCCTTCCCGCTCGGCAAGCGCCCGGATGGCCGCTCCATCTTCCGGACGGAGGTACGTGATCAGCTCATCGGTGAACCGGGAAGGCGATCGGCTATCGGATCCGGACTGAGCACGATCGGTCATAGCTACCTCCGTGCCCGCCGCACGAGCGGGCGTCGGTTCGGTTCCGGTTCGAGACGAGAGGCTTCGTCGATGAGTCGGTACACCTCCTGCCACAGGGCACGCTGTGCACTCGTCGACACCCCGCCTCGTTGAGCCTCGCCCTGCTGCCACTCAGTCAGCCGGTCGATCTCCATTCGAGAGATCTCCCGCCGAGACGAGAGCCACGCTGCTGCATAGGCGGGCGGAACGTCCTCGGCTCCTTCGGGGATCTGGATCGTGGCCGCCTCAGTCGGCTCGTCCGGGTGACTGGACCATCGGTACGGCATTCGGTAGGTCACCTGGAACTCGTCGCCTTCGGCCACGCCCCGAGGCATTCGAACGATCCTGCCCGAGGTGTGGATGGTGCTGTCGACGTTGCCGAGGAACTCCCAGTTCGGGATCTCATACAAGTCCTGCTTCACCGAGAGCACCGACCGGGTACCAGCCGGAACCTCAAGGATCTGGCGTGGCCAACTCTCGACGGTGGCGCCGGGATCGGAGATCGCTGCCAGCGTCTCCGTCAGAACCAGCCGGATGCCGAGTGCTTCCATCCGGGCGAACGAACGCTTGACGGCCCCGGCGACACGCTGGCGGTTCCACTGAGGGTTCACCAAGCCGGGATCGTTGGAGTTGTGCGACTGTGCGGTGGTGCCGTAGTACCCACGAGACACCGTGAAGATCGGGGTCGGGTCGCTGGACTTGCCTGAGACCAGCACGAGTTCGTTGCCGAACTCGATGACGTCCGAGACGTTCACGGACTCCGGGCTGGACAGCGTGCAGGTGGTGTCGGTCGGCCCCCAGGCCTCGGTGCGGACCACGGCCCTGCCGACCTCGTTGTACGCCTGGATCTCTTGGAGTGCCCGGTCGACCAGATCGCCCATCGCCACGGTGACGGTGCTGGTCATCGGCTGGGCCTGTCGGTCGTGGCGCTCGGCAGAGACGGGCGAGTCGGGTCACCGGGGGCGGTGGGAAAGCGAGAGGACAGCAACGGGATCTCCTGGGGCGTGCAGCTTCCGGCAACTTGCCGGACACCATGACCCCCACGGCCGACGAGACGGACCCCGGGGGTCGGTCGTGAAGACCGCAACCGCCACCAAGAAGCTCCGCCCCGAAGACCACGCTCTGACCCTCGACGAGTACCGGGCGATCGAAGCCGCTGACAACGGCATGCCATGCCCGCTCGATGCGGAAGCCCTCGACACCGCCAGACGGAAGCTGGCTGAGCATCGGACACCGGGCCAGGCGCTGGCCGTCCTGCCCTCGATGCACTACTGAGAAATGTCTGTTCTCTACGGTCTGAGCGACCCTTCCTTATATCTATCCACCGTCCTTTATCAACCCCCCTCTTCCTGGTCCCGCCCAGATCCTCGGACCCCCCATACCCCCTTCATTTCGTTCGGTCCCGTGAGCCCTCGCCCGTGTCGGCGGGGCAGACAGCTGGCCGTGTCGGGCGGGCCTGGCCAGGTCGCTCGATAGAGGACGGCCGTCGTCGACGGCCCGGGAGTGCCTGACATAAGGAACACCCAAGAGGGAGCGGAGCCTGGCTACGGGACTGGCCATGGTCGTGCAGGCGTCTCGGCCGTGGGGCGGCCGGAACACGCTGGACGCTCGGGCTGCTCGACGGGGCTTCGGTCGGAGCGGCTTGCCGGGTAGGCCGTTGCTGCCCCGACGCTCGGCTGTCGCACCTTGCCATCGGGCAGGGATCCAGCCCGGCCAAAGGACCGGTCTGTCCTGTATACGACCGTTTTCAAGATTTCTCTTGACTCTGTTCACCGTCTTGTATTGAAATAGCCCTATGCCTACTTTCACTACATCCCAGCACAGCGACATCGACAGCGAGACGCTGCTCGAGTCTTTCATCGAGGTGGCCGCCCGAGTCGGCTACCGCCCGAGTTCGTTCGACGACGTCATCCTCGACGACGAGCAGGCCGAGCTGGTCGACGCCGTTGTGGTGCGAGGGTGGACGATCGATCAAACGGCCCTCGCCTACGACGTGCATCGGAACGACGTGGCCCACGCCGTCGATCTCGCCCTCTTCGGACATCGGGAGCGAGCCCATGCGTGTTCCTCGATCACCAACGGCCAGAAGGAGATCTACGACATGGTCGTGATCGACGGGCGTCGCCCGTCCCGAGTGGCCGACACCATCGGTCTGTCCAGCCAGTACGTCGAGTACACGGTGCAACTCGTACGTGAGCTGCTGCCCGACGCCGCCTGACCGAACCCTGGAAAGCCGACCCTGGATCGTCCAGGATCGTGAAACATGACGCCGGCCCGAGTTGCGGGCCGGCCCGAAAGGAACCTCAACCAAATGAAACCAAGAACGACCGAGGGTCGGGGAGATTCCTCGGCCCTCGTCGGCTATGTCCGGGTCTCGACGGCTGAACAGTGCTCGTCGGGTCTCGGCCTAGACGCACAGCGGGCGGCTATCCGTGACGAGTGCGACCGGCGAGGCGTCAGGCTCGTGGCTGTCTACGAGGACGCAGCATCGGCACGGACGCTTGCAAACAGACCAGGCCTAGCGATGGCGCTAGAGGCTGTCGAGTCCGGTCAGGCTGATGGCCTGATCGTCTCGAAGCTCGACCGTCTGAGCAGATCCCTGCTCGACTTCGCCGGCCTGATGGAACGGTCACGACGGGACGGCTGGACACTCATAGCTCTAGACCTCGGAGTCGACACGTCGACACCGCAGGGAGAGCTGATGGCGTCCGTGTTGGCCACGTTCGCCCAGTTCGAACGACGGCTTATCGGGCAGAGAACCAAGGACGCACTGGCCGAGCTGAGAGCTCAAGGCGTGAAGCTCGGGCGTCCCCGGATGATCCCAGACTCCACGATGGAACGGCTGACGACGCTTCGAGAGGCAGGGATGACGTACCGACAGATAGCCGAGACACTGAACGCCGAAGGCATTCTGAGCGGTGCAGGCAAGGCGTGGCACGGCTCTACGGTCCACCAGGCTCTCAAGGCGAGAGCGGCCGACACCTAGACGTTCGGGAACGCCGAGAGAACGACGTTCGTGTGTCCTGAGATGCCCGTTCAGCCTGCTAGATGTAACTGTCGGTAACAGTTTGGGGAACAGTATCGGCCGGCGAGCGAGTGCTAGGGCCGTGCGTCCCGTTGGGCTGCCCTGATCGGGTGCATGGCAGTTGCCGCAGGTGCCGACTGAGGTCGCTCTGGTCCTGCTCCTCAGACTTCTTTCGGGTGCTTCTGTGTCCCGGCCGTTGCCGCCGTACAAGGGGGACTGATCGATATCGGTTCCTCAACCCGGAAGGTGACGACATGACCACAGCAGAACGGCAACTCAAGGACCGGCCGATCCTCATTCGGTTCACCGAGGACGAACGACAAGAGCTCCGCCAGGCTGCCGAATCGGCAGGACTGACACAGGCCGGTCTGGTTCGGCGCCTTGTCGGCGCCCACCTGGCCGAAGCAACGCCATCCGCATGACGTCAGGACGTCACCGGACACCGGCCGGATCACCAGTGCATTCGACTCCTGGTTCCGAGGGACCGCCTCTCGACGCTTCGCCAGCTCGCATCCGTCCGGCCGACGCTGGCCGACGATCGGGTGATCGCTCACGGAGCCTTGGCTGTTGCCCATGGCTCCGGGGAACCGCCTCTCATCGCACTCACGTCTCACCGGCCCCGGCACCATGACAACTGAGAGCAGCGACACACCGTCGCCTGACGCCGAGCCGACACGGCTCGTCGAGAACGAGCACCCGACCTTCCTGCTGCCACCGTGCGTGTCGAGACGACTCGATGACACCGACCACGGGGCACACGGGAAGGCGACGCTCAACGCCGCCCGCTGGATGCTGTACCTCGGAGCTGACACCCGAGCAGTCGACCGCTGGTGCGACGAACGCTTCGACCAGCTCGAAGGCGACGGCTCGGCCGCCGAGCTGAGGGCTGCGGTCACGGCACGAAGAACAGGCAAACGGCCTCGCCAGACCCTCGCCCAACGGCTGGCCAACGAAGTCGTAGCCGATCGGCCGACCCTCACGGTCGGCCAGACAGTCGAATACCTGGAAGCCGCCCAAGCTTCCGCCGACCTGGACCGCCAAACCGACCGCCAGATTCTCGAGACCGTGATCCGTCTGGCCCACACGCTCAACCGGCCGTCGATCGAACTCCCCGTGTCGATCCGGCAGCTGGAGATGGCGAGCGGATACCGGAGCAGAGCCATACGCCTGTCGCTCGGAAGGCTCCAGGCGCTCGGTTACCTGAAGCAGACCAGACCAGCAAGAGGTGCTTTCGCACCCTCCTACCTGATCAGATGCCCAGTCCATGCCCCAAAGATCACGGCCTGGCAAGACCAGGATTCCCCGGACCGAAGCCCTGCTTCGGCCGGCCCTCCTCCTTCCACTGTCTCCCCGGTCTCTAGGCTTAGTATGCAGTGTGGTCCTTATGAGACTCTTCAAGGGCACCCGGCGTTCCACCGGACGGCACTCGGCAAGTCCGGCCAAGCAATCCTGACGTTTCTGCTGGCAGAGCCCGAGGCTCGGACAGCACAACAGATCCAGGCCGGAGCCAAAGTCTCGAAGCCCACCTTCCACAGGATGGCGAAGCAGATGCTTAGAACGGAAGACTGGCCAGCCGTCCTTGTCAAAGAAGGGCAAACGTACCGACCCGTGCCCAACCTTCCGGACGTCCTCGACCAGATCGCAGCCATCGGTGAGGTGACGCCGCTAGAGCGTCACCGTCGCCGTGATGCCCAGATCGAACGGGAGCGTGAGTCCTGGACGCAACGCCTCGGTACGGAAGGCGAATGGGCTCAAGAATCGGACGGATCCGACACCTTTCCTGACGGGCCTCAGAGTCCACCGAGCACGTCCCCGGCTCCACAGTCGGCTGACCGTGCTGCCGCCTCGCACACGGCCACACAGGCGCCTCTGAGGCCATGCGACGGACCGTTCACCAACGGGAAGATCATCGGCACGAACGGTGCCGTTCTGCTGGATCTGGACGCCCTCCGAATCGACTCCACGTTGGAGATGGAAATCGATGGATGCGACGTCCGATACGTCGACCGATCTACCGGCGAGGTGTTCAGGGGGTGCAGCTCGTGTGACGGACTCACCGAACCGGAGTCCTGGTGCTGCGGCCGTTGTCGCAGCCGGCTGAACCTCCCTGACGACCGGCCAGGCCGAGGGATCCTCGGCGTCGTCGACCCAGAGACGGGCGAGGTCATAGAACATCGCTGGGCCTCAGTCGAACCATGGCCGCACGACCGGGAAGAGGACGCCGAGCAGCTGCTCGTGTCCGGCTGGTGACGAGCCGCACGACGCTGACACCCCTGCCCTCAACACAAGAAAATTCCCATCCATCTAGCAGGGGATATCTGAGAAATATTCGCTGATGGCTGTGTTCACGCCTGCCACCGCAGGGGGCCTCTATGGACCCGAGGCGGTCCTATCCCTCTAGTCAGGAGACAGGCAGTGCAAACAGACCAGCGAACGTCGGAGGCCATCCGAGTTTGGATACGGCCGGGAGAAAGGGCCCAACTGGAACGGCTGGCCCAAGCCGACGACTCGACCATCAGTCGATTCGTACGGCGGCTTATCCAGCGCTCGATTACCGAGCAGGCAAGTCAATGAGGCCGGCGAACAGGTCCGGCCTCTCGACCGGACCTGCCACCACAATTTCTCTTCACCTCATCCTACACCCCGAGTCCCGAGCGCAGGTTACCTCCTGTTGTCACCGCCGAACCGGGCACCCGAAAGCGAAAACCGTGCCGATGGACCGGCCCGCTCACTCGCCGCTCAAGTGGCTTGAGGGCTCACTGGGCTCGTTCAGGAACACCGGACATGGCGACATGCGAACAGTCAGCACGTTCCTCGCCTCGTACGAAGACTGGAAGGTGTTCAAGGGTGACATCGACGCCCTGCGGACCCTCAACGCTCACTGGCCGGCAGCCCAACGGCTCGCAGCCAAGGTGCTGGAAAGGCCAGGCCCGTCCGTGTCGAGATACCCGGACCGTCACCTTGAGTTCCTCAGGTTCCGGCAGGAGCTGAGAGAGCGTGTCCGGGGTGAAGCCCCAGCTGGCCCAGAGGTCGGGCACCACTCTGCGAGGTACGCCAAGGCGTTCGTCCGCACGCTCCCGCTGATCAACGCCGTCTACCGAGAGCCCCAGCCCTCAGTCTCGGCGTGGTGTCGTGCGGCTGGTGTCGGCCGCAAGGTCTTCTACGGCAACCGGGACGTGTTGCTCGGATCCGAAGGCGTGCCCGGCATCGCTGAGAAGACGGGCGCCGGCTACGTGGTCCGGGCCGACTTCCTGCAGGCATTGAACGAGCTGTCCAGCCGGCCGCTCGATGCGTCCGGCACGACGGCCAACGACGTTGCCGACCGGTACGTCCGGCAGGCGTCGTGACAGCGCCGGAAAGGTACGGACGAACGAGGGAGCAACGGGAGACGGACCGAGCGAAGGCATCGGTCGCTGAGAAGCAGGTGAAGCAGTGGCTTGCCTCGCCCCGCCTTGTCGACAACCTCGACTCGTTCGATCACCTCGACCTGTGGATGCCCGGTCTCGTGATCGAAGTGAAGTCGAAGCTCCAGCCGCTCGGTCCCCGGTGGACGATGCATCGTCCTGACGTGCCCGAGGCGGACTTGTTCGTCCTCGACGAGCTGTCATTTCGGAAAGGCATGGCCGGGCCGTCAACGCCGGGCTTCCTGCTCACTTACTACGTCCTTGAGGATCGAGTCACCGGACGCTGGTTCCTCGCCAGGCTCGATGAGCTGGCGGTCGCACCCAAGGCTCGCCTCGATCGGCTGGGTTCGTCCGGTGGTGCGAAAGGCAAGCTCCTCTTCAACCTGTCGGACTTCAGGCAGCTGGCCAACCCAGCCGTCGACCTGCGGGCTTCGATCGCCGGAGACACGGCTACGAGGCCGTGGGACGGCTCTGGTTGCCTCCTGCTGGGTTCGGGCACGGTGCCGACCGTATGACCCCGGAGGACCGCTACCGGCTCCTGCACCTCGTCGGCTACGGCGGCACAGCTTTCGTCTGGAAGGCGGTCGACACCGAGACCGGCGGGACGGTTGCTGTCAAATGGGCCAGACTCGACTTCGACGAGGAGCACGCTCGGCGCCGCTTCGAAGCGGAAGCTGCCGTGCTCGGCGACATCAACCACCCGAACGTCCCGAAAGTCTTCGAGACGTTCGATCGCAGAGGTCGGCCGGCCATGTCGATGGAATGCATCGAAGGACGACTGCTTGCCTCGATCGTCGAATCTCCCGGAGCCCTTGACGTGCCGGCCGTGGCGGGCATCGGCTCGGATGTGGCGAGGGCACTGGAGGCCACCCATCACACCGGTCGCCTTCATCTGTCCGTCAAGCCGGGCAACATCATGGTCACCGAGCACGGCCGGGCCGTCCTGCTCGATTTCAACCAGTCGAGCCCAATCGGGGAGGTGGCCGACAATCCCGACGAAGGACTGTTCTGCGACTTCTGGGAGGTGGCGCCCGAACGGGTCGAGTTCGAGCCGCTCGAAGAACCCGCTGACGTCTACTCGCTCGGGTGCACCCTTTTCGAGGCCCTCACAGGCGGTCCGCCGTTCCAGGACCGCAAGGTGTACGACCTGTTGATTGAGAGGCTGTGGCGAGATCCTCCAGACCTGAGCGAGATCCGGCCGGACCTCCCGGCCGGGCTCGTCTCACTCGTTCATCGGACGCTGGACCGCAAGCCTGAATGCCGGCCAACGCTCGGAGAAATCGTCGACATCCTGCAACCGCTTGCGGCGTCGGACGGTCAGGCCTGCGAGCCGGTCACCAGTGCGGAGATCCCGAGAGCCACAGCTCCGATCAACGTCACGTAGAGCCCAGGACCGGCCTGGATGTCGACACCGGTTCCGGCCAGGATGTCCCTCGCCACATCTCGGTACTGGATCAGGTTCCTGAGGGCCACGCCGATGCAGGCAAGGGCAGCGATGCTGCCGAGTGTTGCTCCGGCCGCCTTGTCAGCGAGCAGCACGAGTCCGCCAATGACGGCGGCAATACCGGTGGCCCAACCTCCCCACAGCCCGGAGATGTCGGAGCCAACGATCGAGGTGCTCAGCCCAAACGGCCCGGACGCCCGGTACCACGGAAGGAACACGGCCACTACGACGGCGCCGGCACACAGGGCGCCCCAAACCTGTGAGGCGGCCATGCTGCTGGTGGCAGCCGTTGGCCGCAGAGATGGACTGGGCGGTGGCACGGTTCGTTGGACCGGCGACGGCGACGGTGGTGCGAGTGGAGTCCGGAGAGCCCTGGCCGCCTCGGGTGCGGCTTCCAGAGAGCCACGGACAACGGCACCCCTTCGCAGGGCCTCGACGAACAGTTGGAGCTGTTGATTGCCGGTGTAACTGCGATCGATGTCGAACGCCTCGGAACCGACCGTCAGAGTCGAGCCAGATAGCCGGACACCCGCCGAGATCTTGATGTCGGCATGCCATCGGTCTCCGCCCATGCCCCTCGCCCGGATCACGCCGTAGAACGGCAGATAGGCGAGCTGGACCAGATTCCCACCCGACCGTCGAGCGACGATCGTGAACTCGTTCACCACAAACCCCTCCCCTCGGTCCGCACCACCCGCCACCCCAGGGGGCTGGGACCGGTCTCAAGTCTCGCATCAATGCGGCTGCAGGCAAGAGGGATTTGGCAACTCACGACAAGGCCAGTCGAAACTCGCTCATGGCGGCTTTGGTTCGATTCGGATTGGACGCCAGATAGCGCTGCGTGGTGGCAATGTTCCGATGACCGAGAGCTTCCTGTGTTGCCCTCAGCGGGTCCTGGCCGGATCTTGCGGCCTGCTCGTAGAAGAGGTCGGCGAAAGTCCTTCGCAGATCGTGCGGCGTCACGTTGACACGCAGCCGGTCTGACACCTCCCGACACATCGTCGTCATCACGGCCTCCGTGACGGGCTGGTCCCATAGTGCTGTGATCACCCGTTTGCCGATGTCTGGAGCCCAGAGCGACTTGAAAGATGGGAAAACCGTTGATGCATCGGAAGGTGCTGTTTGGCGCCAGTTGACAAGCTCGTGTTGAAGCTGCGGTGCAAGGTGTATTTCACCTTGCCCGCCACCTTTCCTCGTCACTACGGCGGTCGCCATGTCCGGGCCGAATGAATCCCACCTCAAACTGACAAGTTCCCCTGCCCGAAGGCCAGTCATCACACCTACCAGAAACATGAGCCGGTTGCGCAGCTGGATCGGGGAAGTCGGGTCGAAGGCGTTGTATGCCTGGCGGATCTGCTCGGCCGTCAACCAGGTGCCGAGGCGTCGGACGCCGGATCCGGTAGTCACGAGATAGAGCAGATCGGCCGCCGGATCGATGTCGATCAGGTCCCTGTACTTGAACCAGGCGAAGGTCGAACGACACCATGCCCGTCGCTGCTTGATGGTCGAGGGAGCCGGGTTGCTACCCGAGAGACAGAACTGCGCCAAGTGCTGTGGGGTGAAGTCTGAGACGGCGACATTCTCCGGATACATGCGCTCAAGGCGTCGCATCGTCTTGAGCATGGTGTTCACGCTCTTCAGCGTTCGAACACGACCAGATTCAGACGCATAGAGAGCAGTGGCGACGCCGAGCGAGACTTTGCTGGTGGCGGATCGTCCGTAGGTCACGGAGCCGACGGTACACGCAAACTTCGATAAAAGCGAGACATTCGACCATGCTAATCACAGTAAAGAGACAGTCTCATACCAGGGTTAAATTACCTCAAAGCTGGCCCATCGTGGCGGGCAGGCCGAGGAAGTCGAGTGCTGCTCTCGTCCGGTCGCCGTCGTCGGGCCACAAATGTCCGTAGGTGTCGAGTGTCTCGGCAGCCGTTGCGTGACCCAGCCGAGCCTGTACGACTTTCACGGACAGCCCGCTGCGGATCAGCAGCGAGGCGTAGAAGTGCCTGAGGGCGTGGAGGCCGGTGCGTGGTGGCAGCCCTGCTGCCCGAGCTGAGGTCTGCAACGCCTGGTGCACCACCGTCCGACTGTCGACTACCAGCGGGCTCTCACGGCCGAACTCTTCGACGTGCGACTGCATACGGCAGACGAGCCAGGCCGGGATAGGGATGGATCGGATACTCGTGTGGGTCTTCGGTGCCCGGACGGCACCGCCAGGGACGACTTGTCGATCGACCGTCAGGGTCAGTCGCTCGGTGTCGATTCGGTCCATCCCAACTGCGAGAGCTTCGCCCAGTCGGACACCTGAGCCGGCGGCAAGGTCGATGAGGATCTGCATTCGGGCCGGCATCGCCGCCCGCATCTCCCGCACCTGGGCCACAGACGGGATCGCTTCGGCTCGCCGCACGAGCCTCGGAAGTCGGATCCTCGTGGCAGGGGAGTGGGCTATGAGCCCATCTCGCTGAGCCTCGCTGAAGATGGCTGCGAGGAAGGCCACCGTCGTTCGCACCGTTGACGGCTCGTACACGGCCGTGAGATCCACGACGAACTGTTGGACGTCGGCCCGAGCTATCTCATCGATTGGCATGTCACTGAAGACCGGAAGGATGTGGCGACGTAGCCGGCTTTCGACTCCTGCCGTAGTCCCTGGCTTCCAGAGCTGTCGTCTCTTCCAGGCTGCGACGTACGTCGAGAAGCCGACCGGAGCCGTTGTCGTGGTTGACGACGTGGCCCCAGTCATCGTGGTGGCGAACGTCTCGGCTTCAGCCTTCGTGGGGAAGGTCCTCCATCGCTGGCGGCCCTCAAGGTCACGCCACCGGACGGCCCATCGGCCGTTCGTTCGTTGCTGGATTGATGCCATCTCGGCTCCCTTTCGACGGGAGGCGAGGAGTCGGGGACTGTGTGCATATGTGTGCAGTTCGGAGTTGGCGGCCTGGGCGGTAGCTAGGCCGTCAGCTCCTGGCCTGAAGCCGACTGCTAGTCAGCCTCGACGGCAAAGTGCCAGGTCACGCCGCCCTGGCGGCGATACGGCGATCGGCCCGCCGATCAGTTGCCGAACATCGTCAGCCACTGATCCTTGGACGAGGGCTTGTAGACGTAGTTCTGCTCGCGGATCACGTCGAGCGTCCCGCTCGACGGCAGCGAGTAGCGGTGCCCCGGGAAGACCACGGTGCCTCCGGGCAGCGTGGCCAGCCGCTGCAAGCTCTCGTACATCTGGCCGACATCACTGCCGGGCAGATCGGTGCGTCCACATCCTTCGAGGAACAGCGTGTCGCCCGTGACGAGGCGTCCGTCGACGAGGAAGCACTGACTGCCCGGCGTGTGCCCGGGTGTGTGCAGCAGCTCGATCGCCACACCCCCCACCCGGACGACGTCGCCTGATTCGTGGGCCGCCAGGTCGCTCTCGGCGATGCCCGTGGTCTTCGACACCCACCGGGCCTCGGGAGCTTGGACGTGGACCGGCACCGACAGACGCTCGAGCAGCCGGGGCACACCCTCGATCGTGTGGCCCATCATCGAGCCGCCCACGTGATCGGGGTGATAGTGCGTGGCGAGCACACCGGTCACCGTCATGCCGTCGGCGGCGAGCGTGTCGATCAGGTCGTCCACGGCGTAGGCCGGGTCGACGATCACGCACTCGCCCGTGGACCGGTCCCCGATGGCGTACACGAAGTTGACCATCTGCGTCGCCACCGGGTCACCGACGGCGAAGTCCCGCCCGCTCAGCAGCTGACGGAAGTAGATGGAGGGATCGGTGGCCATGGTGCCTATTGTGCCGTCGATGTTGGAGCGACTGGAACCCGGGCAGCTCGTGGTGGTCGGCGACGGCCTGGTCGAGGTGAGTGCGGAGCTGGCCGAGGCGTTTCGCCCAGGCGATCGCCTGGTGGCCATCGCGGCCACCGGCGACCTCCTCCACGTGCCGTCAGCGGCGCTGGAGGCTGCGGCATCGGCGACCGACGCAGCAGTCGGCGCATTCGCCGCGCTCGGAGCGGTGAGCGACGACCAGATCACAGCGTTCTTCGACGCCTTCGCCGCCAACCTCGACGATGACGAGACGATGGCGCCGGTGCTCGCCGCCAACGCCGCCGACGTCGAGGCAGCGCGGGCGGCGGGCCGCTCGACCACACGTCTGGTGCTCACCCCGTCGATGCGGGCCGACATGGTCACCGGCCTGCGGGGCTGGCGGGACTCCACGCTGCGCCGTGACGGCGAGGTCGCCACGTTCCCGCACGCGGGGTGGGCGGTCGAGGCCCGCCGCGCTCCGCTCGGCGTGGTGGCGTTCGTGTTCGAGGGGCGCCCCAACGTCTTCGCCGACGCCGCCGGCGTGGTGCGCACCGGCAACACGGTCGTGATGCGCATCGGCAGCGACGCCCTCGGAACGGCCGAGGCGATCGTCGCCGCCGCCGTCGAACCGGCGCTCGCCTCGAGCGGCCTCCCGGCCGGCACGATGAGCCTCGTACGCTCGCGCGACCGGGCGTCGGGATGGGCGCTGTTCGGCCGGCCCGACCTCGGCCTCGCCGTCGCCCGTGGATCGGGAACCGCCGTCGCTCAACTCGGCGCGGTCGCCAGGCAGGCGGGCACGCCGGTGAGCCTGCACGGCACCGGCGGGGCGTGGCTCGTCGCCGGCCGGTCGGCTGACGCCGGACGCTTCGCCGCCTCCGTCGCCAACTCGCTCGATCGCAAGGTGTGCAACACCCTCAACGTGTGCTGCATCCCCGAGGCTCGAGTCGACCTCGTACCGGTCTTCCTCGATGCCGTCGATCGTGCCGCCGAGGCGCTGGGCACAGCTGCGCGTGTCCACGTCGAGTCGCAGTCGCGTCGTCATGTGCCCGCCGACCGCTTCGAGCGGATCGTCACGGTCACCCGAGCCGACGGCGATCACGACGAGCCGCAGGCGACCGAGCTCGACGAATCCGAGCTCGGAACCGAGTGGGAGTGGGAGCGGTCACCGGAGGTGTCGCTCGTGGTGGTCCCCGACGTCGACCGCGCCGTCGCCCTCCACAACCGCTACAGCCCGCGTTTCGTCGCGTCTCTGATCAGCGACGACGAGGCCGAGCACCATCGCTTCTACGCCGCCGTGGACGCACCGTTCGTCGGTGACGGCTTCACGCGGTGGGTCGACGGCCAGTACGCCCTCGACACCCCCGAGCTCGGCCTCGCCAACTGGCAGTACGGCCGCCTCCTCGCCCGCGGTGGCGTGCTGTCGGGGGAGTCGGTGTACACCGTTCGCCACCGGGCGACGATCACCGACCCGGGCCTGCACCGCTGACCGTCGAGTTCCTGTACTGGTTTCGACCCGTTCACGGGCATTTATCAGTACAGGAAGCTGGGGCGGCTACCCACGGAAGGTCGTGTAGACGCGATCCCAGACGGCGGCGGCTCGAGGCCGGCCCGCGGCATCGGCGTCGTCGGCACGGCGCGCGGCGAGGGCGACGAGACGGATCCCCGCCCAGCGCAGCGGCTCGGGCTCCCAGCGGCGTAACCGGTGGCCGACGATCGGCAGTCGGGTGAGTTCGGTGTCGCGCCCGAGGATGAGGTCGGCCAGGGCTCGACCGGCGAGGTTGGCGGTGGCCACGCCGTCCCCCACGTAGCCACCGGCACTGGCGATGCCGGTCGCCCGGTCGAAGCGGACGTGGGGGTGCCAGTCCCTCGGCACGGCGAGCGGTCCGCCCCAGTGGAACGGGAAATGCACGTCGGCGAGCGAGGGGAACAGGTCGGCCACGGTGGCGACCAGCCGGCGCCGGACCTCCTCGTCGGTGTCGTGGACGGGATCGATGGTCGAACCGAAGTGGTACGGCGCGCCGCGGCCGCCGAACGCCAGCCGGCCATCGGCGGTGCGCTGTCCGTAGATCACCGAGTGTCGAGCGTCGGCGAACGTCGGACGATCGTCGAGGCCGATCTCCGCCCACCGCTCGTCAGGGATGGGCTCGGAACCGATCATCATCGAGTACAGGGGCAGGCAGTCACGCCGGTGACCCGGCAGCTGCGTGGTGAACGCCTCCGTGGCGAGCACCACGACCTCGGCCGTCACGTCCCCCCGACTGGTGTGGACCCGGGCCGGAGTGGTCGCCGTGGCCGGGGTGATGTCGGTGACGTCGGTGCCCTCGACGATCGTCACGCCGTGGTCGCGGCACGCTGCGGCCATCGCCGACACCAGGCGCAGGGGGTGGACAGCGGCGCAATGGGGCGAGAAGATCCCACCGCGCACGCCCGTCGCCGCACACATGGCGTTCGCCTCGGCGGCGTCGAGGAGGCGGATGTCGTCCTCGCCGATGCCGAACCGGCGGGCGCTGGATGCCTCCCGCCGGATCGACGCCAGCTGCCGGTCGGACCGGGCGAGCGTGAGTGTGCCCCCTCGATGGAACAATCCGTCACCCCCGCCGCTCGCGGTGTCGACGTTGGCGGCGAACCGGCCGACCGACTCCACGGCATCGAACATCGCCCGCTGGAGGGCGACCGCTGCGTCGCGTCCGTGCTGCCGGGCCAAGTCGTCGAGGCCCAGGGGGAACAGCGCCGAGCACCAGCCACCGTTCCGTCCGCTGGCGCCGAATCCCACCTGGTGCCGCTCGATCACGACGACCCTCGTCGCCGGATCGTTCGTGACCAGACTGAAGGCGGTCCACAGCCCGGTGTAGCCGCCGCCGACGATCACGACGTCGGCTTCGTGGGGGAGATCGACGGGTGCGACCTGCGGTCGCGTCCACGTCGCGTTCCACAGTGACGGCGGTTCGATCGGGGGCATCGACGCCTACGCTACGCAGGTGCTCCCGCACCCCACCGGTCGTCGGCCGACACTCTTCCCCCCGCCGACGGGTGCCCGGGCCGGATGGTATCCCGACCCGTACGGCCAGCCGTTCGCCCGCTACTACGACGGCTACCGCTGGTCCCCGTACACCGCACCGCTGCCACCTCCGCCGCCACCGCCTCCGGTCGAGCACCCGAGCCTGCCCTTCCCGGTCGTGATCGGCGCCGTGGCGATCCTCGCCGGGTCGCTGATCGGCAGCCGCTTCCTGCTCGACGCCCTGATCGATCGCGACTGGCCGGTGCCGGTCCTGATGGCCGTCTCCGTCGTCGTCGGCTACGCACCGTCGGTGGCCTGGCTCTGGTACGCCAGCAGGCGCTGGGGGAGTGGTCGACCGTTCGCCGACCTCGGTGTGAGCTTTCGGTGGGTCGATCTCGCATGGGGGCCGTTGATCTGGCTGGCCACGATCGCGGCGATGGGCATCGTGCTGAACACGGCCAAGGCGGTCGGGATCCCGTACCGGGGCAACCTCGATCTCGATCTCATCGACGGCCTGTCGACCGTCGTCGCCGACGTCAACCGCACGGCGGTCGTCTCGTTGGTGGTCAGCGCGGTGATCTGCGCACCCGTGGTCGAGGAGGCGATCTTCCGAGGCGCCGTGCTGCGCGGCCTGCTGTCGAAGATGCCGGCGATCCCGGCGATCGGCGTGCAGGGCGTGCTGTTCGGCTCAGCACACTTCAATCCCGACTTCGGGCGCGACAACATCGGGTTGCTGCTCGTCCTGAGCGTGTCGGGCATCGGCTTCGGCGTCGCCTCCTACCTGCTGCGCCGCGTCGGCCCGACGATCATCGCCCACGCCGTGATGAACGGCGTCGCCGTGTCCGTGGCGATCGCCCAGGCGTCATGACCAGCAAGCTCAACCCGATGCTCCACGTCAAACGGGCGGCGGGCGAGCTCGTGCACCGCGGGTTCGAGAGCGTGCAACGCCTCGGGGCGATCGGTCCGGGGACCCGCCGCGGCAAGCGCTTTGGCCGGTTCGGAGACCGCAGCGTCATCTGCTTCCCGCCGGCCGCGCTCTTCAACGAGCGCTACATCCACATCGGTGCCCACACGATGATCGGTCCCTACGTCACGCTGTCGGCCGGGATGGTGCCCGGGCAGGAGTGTCTGACCGACCCGGTGGTGCGGATCGGTGACCGCTGCCTGATCGGCAAGGGGAGCGGCATCGTCGGTCACCTCAGCATCGAGGTCGGCGACGACGTGTGGACCGGCCATCACGTGTACATCACCGATCAGAACCACGGCTACGACGACCCCACCCGGCCGATCTCCCTGCAGACGATGCCGGAACGCCCGGTGTCGATCGGGAATGGCTCGTGGCTGGGCCACGGCACGGTGGTGCTGCCTGGCGCGACCATCGGCGAGCACGTCGTGATCGGTGCCAACAGCGTGGTCCGCGGCGAGATCCCCTCGTTCACGGTCGCCGCCGGCAACCCCGCCAAGGTCATCAAGCACATCCCGCACTGAGGGGTACGGTCGCGTGACGGTCCCCGCTTCACGGATACACCGTGCGCCGCGACGACTCCGGCAACTTGCACACTTACCGCCCCGACAGCACCGAACTCAGGCCCTACTAGTGTCGTGAGTCGTTGATTCGTTGGAGATATGCGGCGAGGTTGTCGAGGATCAGCGGTCACCGGAGTGCGCCGCCTGCCACTCCTCACGGGTGATCTCGTACTCGACCTCGCCTTCCTCGGTCCCGGGAAGCGGGTCATCCCAGTCCATGTGGAACGTCCTCGTGTAACGCATCCCGCAGCGTTCCATGACGGAGCGCGAGCGGGTGTTCACCGCCATCGTCTCTGCTGTCACGCGACGTGCCCCGTGAACGTCGAACGCCGTCGCGATCAGCAGCCGGGTTCCCTCGGTCGCTAGACCTCGGCCCCACTGCTCTCGCCGGAGCCGGTACCCGACACTGAAGGACGAGTCCCCGATGGGAACGAGACCGAACCAGCCGACGAAGTCACCCGAGGCCCGGTCCGACGCGATCCACCGGTGGCCAAGGTGTTCGGCGACGACCGCCTCGACCTCCTCCCTGGTCGACGGACGACCGGTCAGATAGCGCATCACCTCCGGGTCGCTGTCGAGGCGCACCAGCACATCGACATCGCCGAGCTCGATCGGCCGTAGGACGAGCCGCTCGCTCTCGATGACCCTGCGCTCGCTACCGCATGGCATCGCTACAGCAGGTCCACTCGTGCCGCCACCCGCCCACGATGTCACGAGGCACCCACTCGAGCTGCTGCGGATTCGATCACTCCCGGGCGCTCTCTCGCCGCCGGGACACCTCCAGGTACGAACGGGAGGGTAAATACCCCACCGAAGCGTCCGGTATTTACCCTCCGGTTGGGACGGCGACCAGCGGACGGCCCTCCGCCTCGCACGCCCTTTCCGCTCACCGCCCTGGCACATCCCGTCAGGTCAGCCACTGCGACTGGAACGCCGGCGTGCTACTTGCTGGGCATGTCGTAGGGCGGGGCGCACGAGGGCATCTCGTTGTCGCCGGCGAACGTCTCGATGCGCTCGCTGATCGGGATGCCCTCCACGGCGGTCTCGGAGAAGCCGCGGATGTTGCCGGCCCTGAGGTCGTCGGTGAAGACCCGGCGGTCGTTGAGGTAGGTGCGGTAGTCCGCTTCCCACAGGGGCACGATGGCGGCGCCCTTGGGGTCGACCGGGCTGACGGCCACGACGCTGTCGAGCATGTCCTCGAGGATGCTGGTGGCGGCGTCGAGGTTGTCGGCCATGGCCAGGAGCTGATCGCGCTGCGCGGGGTCGTCGGGGTCGATCTCGGTGAAGTTCGTCAGCTCGAGACGCTCGTCCTTCGCCGTCGCACAGATCTGTTCGGCGCGCTCGGCCCAGCCGCGATCCTCGATCTTGTTCACCGCTTCCTTCGAGGCGAAGAAGAGCGCCCAGACCCAGAAGGCGGCGAATCCCACGATGACCAGCAGCATCGGGATGCGCCACCACTTCGAGCCCGGCGATTCCGTCTCGGGCGGGAAGCCGCCATCGGCGGGTTGATCGCCCCGGGGGGCCCGGTCGGTCACGTCGCTGGTCTGCTCGCTGAGTCCGCTCACGACGGTGCCGTGGCGACGGACGCCGGGCGGTAGCACACGACGAGCTGGGCGATGCCCGCTCCGACGCCGAGCAGCGCGGCGATCAGTGCTCCCGTCCAGTCGTCGAACGTGATGTCGAAGGCGTTGTCGAGGCTGAACCGGCCGGCACCGATGGCTCCGACGGCCCAGGCGACGATGGCGAAGGCGGCGGTGAACTCCCAACCGCTCTTCACGATGAAGAAGCCGTTGTTGCGATGCACCGACCACCCGGCGACGACCATCAGGCCGATGACGCCGGCGGCGGCGAACGGGGTGAGCAGGCCGGCGGCGAACAGCAGCCCGGCGCCGATCTCGGTGCCGGCGGCCATGCGGGCTTGGAGGTTCGGCCACTTCATTCCGATCGAGCCGAACCAACGAGCCGTGCCTGCGAGGCCACCGCCGCCGAAGACCTTGTTGTACCCGTGGGCGGCCAGGGCGACCCCGAAGAAGAGGCGCAGGACGAGCAGGGCGAAATTGACGTGGTCGAGCTCGTTCATCTGCGTCGAGGGTACAAGACCGCGCTGTTCCAGCCCATGATCGCCCCGGCCGGGGATCGCGGGGGCCGACGGCGTGGCCGAGCGCCCGCCGCCCGAAACGAGGCATCGAACCGGGATGCGGAGCCGATAGACAAGCGGAGAGTGGGGCAGACTCCGACACCAGACCGGTCCGGTCGCTTCCGGCGCGGCATGCGGATGATCGTGGCGATGGTCAGCATGCACAAGGGCGTGTTCGGCGTCGCCGTCGCCGGCGCGGCCGTGTACGCGCTGTGCACCGTCGGATCGAGCGTCGCCGTCGAATGGGTGATCGACCACGTCTTCGTTCCCCGTTTCGACGAGGGCCGTGTCGCCACGTCCGCGGTCGTCGGTGGTGTGACGTTCGTCGTCGTGGTCGGCCTGGTCCGTGCCGCCGGCATCGTCACCCGCCGCACGTTCGCCGGCATGACCAACTGGCGGGTCGCCTCGTCGCTCAGTCGCGGCGTGGTCGACCGCCTCGTCACCCAGCCCGTGTCATGGCACCAGAAGCGGCCCGACGGCGACCTCGTCGGACGCGCCGGCGTCGACACCGACGGGGCGATCGCCGTGCTCTCGCCGATCCCGTTCGCCACGGGAACGGTCCTCATGATCGTCGTGTCGTCGGTGTGGCTGCTGCTCACCGACGTCGTGCTCGGCGGGGTCGCCGTCGCCGTGTTCCCGCTGCTGATGATCACCAACATCCGCTATCAGCGGCGCGTCGATCGCCACTTCGACGCCGCCCAGCTCGAGCTGGGCCGGTTGTCGGCCGGCGTCCACGAGAGCTTCGAGGGCGTGCAGCTGGTGAAGGCCTACGGTGCCGAACAGCGCGAGACCGACCGGCTCGCAGAGATCGCCGGCCGCTTGCGGGATGCCCGAGTCAGAGCCGTCCGCCTGCGCGGCACGTTCGAGGCGCTGCTCGACGTCCTGCCGTCGCTCGTCAACGTCGGCCTCGTCGTGGTCGGGGCGTACCGGGTGCGTAGCGGTGCCGTCACCGTCGGCGAGCTCTCCAGCTTCGTCTACCTCTTCACGCTGCTGGTGTTCCCGCTGCGCATCATCGGCTTCGCCCTGTCGGAGATGCCCCACTCGCTGTCGGGTTGGGAGCGGGTACGCGAGGTGCTCGACGAGCCCATCGAGCCCGATCCGCTGGCGTCGATCGACGTGGCACCGGCTGGTATCGGCCTACGCCTCGACGACGTCACGTTCCGGTTCCACGGCGCGGTCGGTGGCCGGCCGGACCAGGCCGAGGCGCCGGCGCTCGACCACATCGATCTCGTCGTGCCCGCCGGGCGCATCGTCGCCGTCGTCGGGCCAACCGGTTCGGGCAAGAGCACGCTCGTCGAGCTGGCGGCCGGGCTGGTCGGTCCCGACTCGGGCACGGTGGCCACGAGTGCCGGCGAGCGGGCCATCGTGTTCCAGGAGGCCTTCCTGTTCGCCGGCACCATCCGCGAGAACATCACCATCGGTACGGACGCCAGCGACGAGGAGATCTGGGCGGCCCTGCGGCTCGCCCTCGCCGACCGCTTCGTCGCCGAGTTGCCGGGTGCCCTGGACACCGTCGTCGGCGAGCGCGGTGTGAGCCTGAGCGGTGGCCAGCGCCAGCGGGTCGCCCTCGCCCGGGCTCTGGTGCGGCACCCGACGCTGCTGCTGCTCGACGACACGACCTCGGCGCTCGATCCGGCGACCGAGCGGGCCGTGCTCACCAACCTGCGCCGGGCCCTCGACACCACCACGGTGTTGATGGTGGCGTCGCGGCCGTCGACGATCGCCCTCGCCGACGACGTCGTGTACCTCGAGCGCGGCCGGGTTATCGACCACGGCACCCACACCGAGCTGCTCGACCGGAGCGCCGCCTACCGAGAGCTGATGGAGGCGTTCGAGGCGGACCGCGAGGGCGCCGACAGCGACGCCTTGGTCCCGGTGACCGAAGCGGTCGGAGGCGGCGCGTGACCGCGCCGACCGTGCTCGCCGAGCCCGTCGGGCGCTTCTCTGCCGCCCGCACGATCGGCCGCGGCCTCGAGGAGGCTCCGGTCCTGCGGCAGGGCCTCGGGGTCACGTGGATGTTCGCCGCGATCGGAGCGACCGGGCGCGTCGTCCTACCCATCCTCCTGCAGCAGGCGATCGACCGGGGGATCGTCAACGATGGCGGCGTCCGCGTCGGCCTCGTGGCCGTGCTCGCGGCCATCGCCGCCGCCTCCCTGCTCATCTCCGGTCTCGCCAGCCGCCAGGCGATCCTCCGTCTCGGCGCCCGCAGCGAGCAGGCGCTGTTCCATCTTCGTGGTCGCCTGGTGTCGCACATCCACCGACTGAGCCTGGCCGACCACAACGAGGAGCGCCGCGGCGCCCTCGTCGCCCGGGTCACCAGCGACATCGAGACGCTGGCCCAGTTCTTCCAATGGGGCGGCCTCGCCTGGCTGCTCAACGGGCCGCTCATGCTGCTCGTCGCGTCGGTGATGCTCGCCTACGACTGGATCCTCGCCGTGGTCGCCTTCGCCCTCGCCGCACCGT
The DNA here is from genome assembly GCF_003426815.1 of Desertimonas flava. Taxonomy (GTDB): domain Bacteria; phylum Actinomycetota; class Acidimicrobiia; order Acidimicrobiales; family Ilumatobacteraceae; genus Desertimonas; species Desertimonas flava. The sequence goes on along the minus strand of NZ_QKYK01000003.1, from coordinate 3,043 downwards.
TGGTGTTCGTGCTGCGCTCCATGCAACAGCGCCTCGTGCGTGCCTACGAGCGGGCCCGCGAGGACAACGGCGAGATGCTCGCGTCCATCAGCGAGGTGGTCGCCGGCGCCGAGACGATCCGGGCCTACGGCGCGGGTGAGGTGTACGGCGCTCGGGCGAGCGAAGCGGTCGAGAAGCGAGCGAAGTCGCAGATCCGCGCCGGCATCATCGGCGCTCTGCTGTACCCCGCCGGCGAGATCTTCTCCACGCTCACGGTGGCCGGCGTGATCGTGGTCGGCGTCGCCCGTGGCCCGTCGGCCGGCCTCACCGCCGGGGCCATGGTCGGCTTCATGTTCCTCACGTACCGGTTCCTCGAGCCGATCGCCGAGTTCACCGAGGTGCTCGACCAGACGCAGAGCGCGGTGGCCGGGCTGCGCCGGGTGCTCGGCGTGCTCGACCTGCCCGTGGGTCCGCCGGCCGCCACCGATCCGATCCCGCTGCCTCCGGGTCCGCTCGCCGTCGACGTGTGCGGCGTGAGCTTCGCCTATCCCACGAGGGGGACGGCCACCTCACTGGACGAAGCGGTGCTTCGCGATGTCGATCTCACCATCCCAGCCGGTCAGCAGGTCGCGCTCGTCGGGGCCACCGGATCGGGCAAGACGACGCTCGGGCGCCTGATCGCCCGGTTCGCCGACCCCACGGTCGGAGAGGTGTACCTCGGCGGCGTGCCGCTCCCACGCGTCGACAACGCCGATCTGCGGCGCCGCCTCGTCGTCGTCTCGCAGGAGCCCTTCCTGTTCGACGACTCGATCGCCGCCAACGTCGGGTTCGCCCGTCCCGGGACGTCGCTCGCCGAGATCGAGTCGGTCGTGCGCGATCTCGAGCTGGACGACTGGGTCGGCAGCCTCCCCGAGGGGCTGATGGCCGGTGTCGGAGAGCGAGGCGAGAAGCTCTCAGCGGGGGAGCGTCAGCTCGTCGCCCTGCTGCGCGCCGGCGTGGCGGACCCCGACGTGCTGGTGCTCGACGAGGCGACGTCGTCGGTCGACGCCCTCACGGAGGTGCGCATCTCGCGAGCACTGCAACGTCTGGCGGCGGGGCGGACGACGATCGCCATCGCCCACCGGCTCTCCACGGCAGCGCGGGCCGACCGGGTGCTGGTGATGGAGCGGGGCGAGCTCGTCGACGACGGCACCCATGCCGAACTGGTCGCCGCCGGCGGCGCGTACGCCCGGCTCTACGACGCCTGGATCGCGGCGACGTCGGTGCAGGACGCCCCGACCTGAGCGGCCGCCGTCACGGCGACAGGGCGACGCCGAACGGATAGGGCCCGGTGACGTGGGTGACGACGCAGGTGGTCTCGGTGCCGGCGGCCCGCTCGGGGTCGATGCCGGGAAGTCGAAGCGTCGCCGTGAAGGTCTCTGTCGATCCCGCCGCCACCCGGCCCACGTCGATGACGGCCGTGCCCATCTCGCCGCCGGCCCGCGTGCGCACGAACACCAGGTACTCGCTGCTGCGGTCGTCGACGTTGGTCAGCGATCCCGTGATGTCGACCGACGAGCCGTTGCGAGCACAGCGGGTGATCTCGACGTCGTGGTCGGGCGGGTCGGTGAACGAGTCGACCTCGTTCATCACGAGGACGGTGAGGAACACCCCGAGGGCGCACACCACGAGCGATGCCGCGCCGAGCACGATGCCGACCCCGGCGAACCCTCTGGGATCGGGCGGGTTGGCCCGCCGGGCGATGACCCCGTAGACGATGGCCAGGATGCCGCACAGCCCGCCGACGACGAAGAGGAACGGTACCCACGACAGGGCGAGGGCGACGATGCCGAGCACGAGCGCAGCCGTCGCCTTGCCGCTGCGCCGCGGCGCCGGCGTGGTGACCCAGCTCGCAGGCTGGCTGGTGCCGGGCACCGGCATCGGGGCCGTGTCCACGCTGCGGACGCCGTTGCGGCTGACGTCGGCCGTCCAGGTGACACCGTTGAAGTAGCGGTACTCGTAGCGGCCGGTCGGATCCGGATACCAGTCGGCGCGGGGTGGCGCGCCGGGAGGGTTCGGGCCCGGCTGATTCACGCCCGGCACCATAGAGGCCGGATCCCTCCGGCAGACGGAACGGCGCGGCCACGGACCCGGAAATGGTCGCCAGCGGACGGTGACGCCCCCGTAGCCTGGCCCGCATGACGGAACTCGTCCTGATGCGCCACGCCCAACCCGAATGGGTCAAGGACGAGCGGGCGATCGTCAATCCTCCGCTCACCGAACTGGGGCAGACGCAAGCAGGGCGGCTGGCCAAGGCGCTCGTCGACGAGCGCTTCGACGAGATCTTCGTCTCTCCGATGCAGCGGGCGCGGCAGACCGCGGCGCCCATCCTCGAGGTGCTCGGGCGTGACGAGGTCGTCGAGCCCTGGCTGGAGGAGATCCGCGATCCCGACTGGCACGGCGTTCCCGCCGACCGGGCGGCGAAGGCCTTCAAGGAGCTGCGGGAGCGACCGGCGGAGGCGATCTGGGACGGCCTCGACGGCGGCGAGGCGATGAGTGAGTTCGTCGCCAGGGTCCGCGACGGAGCCACGGCCTTCCTCGCCGAGCGGGGGATCCGGCCGGTGCCCGGCGAGTTGCCGGTCTGGGAGATCGACGACCCGCAGCGCCGGATCGGCCTGGTCGCCCACGCCGGCACCAACTCCGTGGTCACCTGCCATCTGCTCGGGCTGTCACCCACGCCGTGGGAGTGGGATCGCCTGGTGATGCGCCACGCCTCGATCAGCCGGCTCGTCGCGTTGCCCATCGGCAACGGCTACGTCTTCAGCCTCACCTCGCTCTCCGACGTCGAGCACCTCGACCCCGATCAGCGCACAGTCTGATTTCGTCCTCACTCCGCATCGCTCGCTGCGCTCGCTCGCTCCGTTGCGGCGAGGATGATTTGAGCTCGCTTCGCTCGCACGAGGAGACGAAAGAGGCGGCGGCGGAGTTGCTCCTTTGTCAAGGAGGGTGGTCATGCGGCGATGGGTTGGGCTTGTTGGCGGGTGTCGTTCCACATGCGTCGGATGATGCGGTCGGCGAGGCGGCG
>NZ_QKYK01000029.1 GCF_003426815.1 Desertimonas flava | reverse complement strand
TGACAACATCGGTGCGCTTCTTCGTGGCACGAAGAAGGAGGATGTGGAGCGTGGGCAGGTGTTGTGCAAGCCCGGCAGCATCACGCCGCACACGAACTTCGAGGGTCAGGTGTATGTGCTGACGTCGTCGGAGGGTGGGCGTCACAAGCCGTTCTTCAACAATTATCGGCCGCAGTTCTTCTTCCGCACGACGGATGTGACGGGCACGATCGAGTTGCCGGAGGGCACCGAGATGGTGATGCCTGGTGACAACGTGACGATGACGGTCGAGCTGGGTAAGCCGATCGCCATGGACGAGGGCTTGCGTTTCGCCATCCGTGAGGGTGGCCGCACCGTCGGCGCCGGCCGCGTCACCAAGATCCTCAAGTGACACCCACGGGGGCTCCGCCCCCGTGAACCCCCGAAGACGAAGAAGAAGACGTAGGAATCCTCAATGGCTCAATCCATCCGCATCCGCCTCAAGGCGTTCGATCACGACATCATCGACCAGTCGACGAAGAAGATCGTCGAGACGGTCACCCGTACCGACGCGACGATTCGTGGTCCGATCCCGCTGCCGACGGCGAAGCATCGCTACACGGTCGTCCGCGGTCCGCACATCGACAAGGACTCCCGCGAGCACTTCGAGATGCGCATCCACAAGCGCCTCATCGACATCGTCAACCCCAACAACAAGACGATCGACAGCCTGCAGCGCATCGAGCTGCCGGCCGGCGTCGACATCGAGATCAAGATCCAAGCGTCGTAGGACTTTCGTCCTCGGCTCGCTTCGTCGCTTCGCTCCTCGCTCGCCTGCGGCGAGTGATTCGGCAGCAACCGCCGCCCGGCAAAGCCCGGGCGGCGGTTGCGCGTCGGAGCTGCTGCGGCGTCATCTCAAGTCTCGGCCCTCTCGGGGACCTTCATCCCCACTGCCCTCCTCGCCGGCGCGTTGATCATCTCGTGACGGGTCAGCGCGCTCGCGTTGATCGCCGTGCGGTCACCGCTTCGGAGCCGCCGGGCTTGGTGACCGAGAGGACGGTGGCGACGAGCAGGGCGACGCTCGACACGACGGGCGGGAAGATCATCTGGCCGAGATCGGTCTCGGCCCGCAGGGCATCGGCGCTCAGCGAGGGGTCGGGCGTGTCCGCGCCGAGCGCGCCGGGCAGAAGAGCGACGAACACCAGCGCCAGCATGATGACGCTCATCACCAGCTTGGCCAGCACCCACCGGTGGCGCACCAGGCCCCACCGGGTGCCGAGTCCGAGGACGACCCCGGAAGCGACGGTGATGATCGCCAAGGCCGGCACGACCGGCGGGACGATGATGGTCACCGCTTGCTGGGCGACGGCGACCACTTGACCGTCAGACGACGTGAGTCCAGTGACGACGAGGGCGAGCATCGCCAGGTTGACGCCGATCCACGCCACGCTCGCCACGACGTGGGCGATGAGGACGACGTGGCGCGCTCGACGCGAGAGCCGGCGGCGGGCTGTCGGGGTCCGAGTGGTCGCGGTGGTCTGTTCGACGGTGCGTTCAACGGCGTCGGTCGCGAGTGTGGTGCTGCTCATTCCCCCAGCGTGAACGGACGCCCGCGTCGCGTCGTCCGCGCTGTGCTGAAGGTGCGCTACGCAGATCGTTGAGCGATCGCGTCGAGGTCACGCACCGCGTACCGGTGGTGCTCCCACTCCTCCTCGAGGATGGTGTGCAGGCAGCTCAACACCGTTTCGGCGTGCTCGGGCGCCCACGGGTTCCGGCGGGTTTCGGCGAGCAGGTCGGGCGTGGCGCCGGCGATGAAGTCACGCACCATCGTCATGCGCTCGGCCCGAACGTCGAGCACGTCGGGGTACGGGGGTGTGCCGCTGGCGAACACCGAGGCGTCGTGGCCGTCGGATTCGTACTCGGCGTTGGGCTTGCCGATCGGATGGTACGGATTGTCGAGCTCGAGGATCGCCCGGCCCAACCACATGTCGGTGGCCATGACCAGGTGCCGAATCGTCTCGGCGAACGACCACTCGCCGTCGACCGAGATGTCTGCGGTGTCGGGTGGCATGGACGAGACCCGCGCGACGGTGGACTGCCAGGTCTGCTCGACAGCCGTCCACGCCGTCCGCAACGAGGCGGGGTCACCGGCGCGACGGTCGGCCCGTCCGGGGAACCGTCTGTCGAGTTCCGCGTCGACGAACGACGTGACGTCGACCCCGTTCACGAGCAGGGGCTCGCCGCTCTCGATGAGCCACGGATCATCGATGTCGACGCCGGACGCGTCCACCCCGCGCATGACCGCTCCCGCCAGGCTGCTGCGGACGAAGCGCGCGCCGCGCAGCCCGGTGTCGACGAATCGGGCTCCGTCGAGACTCTCGTGGTCGAACGTCGCCGGTTCGGACGGTGGACTCATGAGCGCCTGTGGACCACCGTCGCCGGCGTCCGGGTGCGCATGCCGCACTCACGCACCCGGACCCTGCGATCAGGCGTCGGTGCCGTCCGGGGCGATCGCCTCGGTGACCTCGGGGCCACCGCCACCACCGCCTCCGCCTGCTGACAGCGGCTGCGGGTCCATGTCGTCGTCGATGCCGTCGCCGTCGGTGTCGGGGTTGGCCGGGTCGGTGCCGAGCTGGCGCTCCTGGTCGAACGACAACGTGTCACCGTCGCAGTCGCCGTCGCCGACGAGGGGATTGTCGTCGCTGCTGTCCTGGCAACCGTCGTCGTCGGTGTCGGGATCGAGGGGGTTGGTGCCCCGCTCGATCTCGAGCCCGTCTTCGAGGTGGTCGCTGTCGGTGCGGCTCGAGAGCGGGTCGGTGCCGTAGGTGTGCACTTCCTCGCCGTCGGTGAGGCCGTCGCCGTCGCTGTCGGGATTCTGCAGATCGGTCTGCGCCGCTGCCTCGTCCTCGTCGCTCAGGCCGTCGTTGTCGGCGTCCGGTGCCGACGGAGTGGTCGGCTGCGGGTTGGTGTCGTTGCCGCCGGGACCGGTCGTGGTCGTCGGCTGGTCGGTCTGCGGCGTGGCCTGCACGAGCGAACCGATGATCCCGGCGAGCACGACGGCCGGGCTGGTGCCGGCGTTGACCACGGTGAGGCTGCCGTCGAGGGTGGCCGACTGGCCATCGGCCACGTCGACCGATCCCGACGGGGCGCCCGCCACGGTGACGCTGCCCGACACGGCGACGACCAGAGCCGGAGCGGCGGGGCTGTCGGGGATCGGCATCGACTCGCCCGGTGCCAGGATGTCGCGGACCAGGTCGACGTCGTACAGACCGGGCGGCGGGCCGATCGTCGAGCTCGGCGAGTCGCCGTCGCCGGCGGCCAGTTCGAGTCGCAGCAGCTCGGCGGGTGCGCCGTCGGCAGCGACCAACGACGTGCCGGTGGCGACGTGGGCGGCCTCGCCGGCGCCGACGCGGGCGAGCGCCGTGCCGTCTTCGGCAGTGGGGATCGCGGCACCTGTGATGACGGCGATGAAGGACGAGGCGGGGGCCGCAGGTGTGGGTGCGTTGGGGGCCAGCGCCGTCGGGGTGACCGTCCAGTGCGAGGCGCCGGCGAGGGCGACCGCAGCCTGGGCGACGACTTGACCGTGACCGGCGAACGGCGTGGTCGCCGTGGCATCGGGTGCCGGCTCCGGGGGAGTGGATGCGCCGGCGGTGGCGGCACCGCCCGCGGCGACGAGCGCGACGGCGCCGATGGCGACCATGGTGCGGGCCGCGACGCGATGGTGTCGGGGGTGGGGACTCATGACCGCGGACGGTAACCACGGCGCGTCGGCCGTGCAGCGAAATATGACCCACCGGGCTCGGGTGGGTGAGCGTTTCGGGGCTCAGCTGGCGAGGCTGAAGTACTCGGCTTCGCGAGGAGCGAGCTCGGCGGTGACCTCAATCGACAGGGCGATGAAGCGTTCGGCGATGGGCGACAGGGTGCGGTTGGGCAGCCAGGCGAGCGAGATCTCCCGGGGCGGCAGCGCCGGCTCGAGGGCGTGCATCTCGAGCAGCGGGTCGTCGGGCTCGATGTCGACGCAGAGCAGCGTGGTGATGGCCGGGCCCATGCCGGCGCGCACCATGGCGAGCACGGTGCCGTTGTCGGACGACTGGAACACGTTGACCGGACGGACGCCGAACGACTGCAGCCCGGACTCGATGTGGTTGAGGTCGCACGTGGGCGGATACGCCACCATCTGCAGACCGTCGAGATCCTCGATCCGCACCGGCCCCTTGGGGAACTCGCCTCGACGGGCGATGAGCAGGTACGGGTCGTCGAGCAGCTTGACGAGCTCGACGTCGCTGCGCGTGGGCGTGACGGTGAAGACGGCATCGAGCTCGTTGGCGAGCAGCCTCGGCATCGTCGTCGTCTCGTCCTCGAAGAGGCGGATGTCGGCGGTGGGGTAGTCGTCGCGGAGGCGCTGCACGATCGCCGGCAAGAGCACGGCCGACACGCTCTGGAACGTGCCGATGTCGACCCGTCCGGCCTCGCCCGACATGAACCGTTCGATCGCCTCGGCGGTCAGGCTGGCGCGGGCGAGGATGTCGCGGGCGTGGCTCAGCACGAGCTTGCCGAGCGGGGTGAGGCGGACGGGGCGGGGACCGCCGGGACGGTCGAAGACGGACCCACCGATGGCCTTCTCGAGCGCGCTGATCTGCTGACTGACCGCCGACTGGGTGTAGCCGAGCCGTTCGGCGGCCCGGCCGAAGGTCCCTTCCCGGGCGACGGCGTCGAGGGCGGACAGGTGGCGCAGCTCGACGTTGGAGAAGGCCCCCAACGACACGCCCGCGTTGACCGATTCGAGCATGACGCGAGCGTATCAGTCCTTGATTAGCGGAGCTGATCGACTCCATCATCAATCATCGATTTACGTGAACCATGACCTTCCGTATCGTGATTCACATGGACACGCAGGAACTCATCGAGTTGGGCGCCGAGCTCGTCGCGGGCGGGTTCGGCGGTCACGAGCTCACGATCCGCCGCATGGTGCGCGACGCCCGTTCTTCGGGTGTCGGCGGCGCCGCTGCGGACGTGCTGGCCGACACCACGGCGCCGGATGTCGCACGGTTCCGTGCGTTCGCCGTGGTGTCGGCTGCACTGAGCCGGGTCGAGCGGTCGCCCGACCTCGTCCGTCCCGTCGCCTGACGCCGGGACGGCTCGGCCGCCGGAGAGTCCCCCCGCTCCGGATGGTCAGAATCCGTACTGCACGGCCGCCCGCTCGGCGGCGTGCGGTGCGATGAAGGCGCTCGAGATCGCGCGGTGCTTCTCGTTGTCCCGGTAGGCGACGTAATCATCCGCCGAGTCGAAGTCGGCGACGACGACGAAGTCGTGGTTCCCCTCGTTGATCCCGGCATCCGTGCCGAAGTGGTAGGCACGGAGCTGCGGGATCTCGGCGGGCAGGCCGTTGAGCTGCTCGACGATGTCGGCCACCGCATCGGTGGACGTCTCGGGCTTCCAGCGGAACATCGCGACGTGACGGAACATCGGGCGAGTCTCGCACGAGACCGGCCCGGGGACCGTAGCGATCAGCGCCGGCGCGCCGCACGCATGCGGGCTTCGGCGATGCGATCGGCGGCGGCGAGCGGCGTGATGCCCTCGGCGCGGGCAGTGCTGAGCACCTCGAGTGTCGTATCGTAGATGACAGCGGTCTTGGCCTCGGCACGAGCGAACTGGAATCCGTTGCGCTCGTCGGCGACCTGGATCACGCCGCCCGCGTTGACGACGTAGTCGGGGCAGTACGTGACGCCGCGCGCGGCCAGGCGTTCGGCGAGCCCGTCGTCGGCAAGTTGGTTGTTCGCCGCCCCGCACACGACCGGGGCGACGATCCGGTCGATGTTGCCGGCGTGGATCGCCCCGCCGAGCGCGCACGGCGCCACGATGTCGACGTCGGCCGTCATCACCGCCTCGGCGTCGTCGAGCCACTCCACTCGCGGATGTCGCCCGGCAACGCTCTCGCGGGCGCTCGACGCCACGTCGGTGGCCACCACCTCGGCACCGCCGGCGACCAGGAGGTCGACCAGGTGGCGTCCGACCTTGCCCACCCCCACCACGCCGACCCTCCGTCCGGCGAGACCGTCGGCCCCCCAGCAGAACTGGGCTGCGGCGAGCATGGCCCGGTGGAGGCCGTATGCCGTCAGGACGCTGGAGTCACCCGCTCCACCCGCCGCCTCGCTCCGCCCGGTGACGTACTGGCTCGTCTCGGCCACGACGTCCATGTCGGCGACGTACATGCCCACGTCGCACGCGGTCACGTAGCGGCCGCCGAGCGACTCGACGACCCGCCCATAAGCACGGAGCAGGTCGGGGGTCTTGTCGGTCGCCGGGTCGCCCACGATGACCGCCTTGCCGCCACCGTGGGGGAGTCCGGCCATGGCGTTCTTGTACGCCATCGCCTTGGACAGGGCGAGCACGTCGGCGACGGCTGTCGTCTCGTCCGGGTACGGGTAGAAGCGGGTGCCGCCCAATGCCGGGCCGAGGGCCGTGGAGTACACGGCCACCACGGTGCGCAATCCGCACGTGGGGTCCTGGGCGAACACGACCTGCTCGTGCTCGTCGCCGAAGATCATGGGTGCTGTAGCTTATGGCGGCCGGATGGGCTGACGGCGGCGGGTCGGCGGCTCGAACGACGCGACGGGGGAGGCGACGATGGTGATGCCGACGACGGTCAGGGGATCCGCAGCGCGACCGCGCTGGCGGCGCTGGGGTCTGTGCGTGTCGCTGACGATCGGCGTCGTCGCCGTGCCGTCGCCGAGCGGCGCCGGCGCACCCGACGACGGTGGCCTCGTGATCATCGACGCCGGGGACCCGACGAACCGGGCCGACCTCCTCCCGTCGCCGGTGGCCGGCGCGACCGCCGAGATCGTGTCGGCCGAGACGTTCGCCAGCTCGGCCGTCGACGATGCCACCGGGGAGGTGGTGGGGGAGTTCACCGCCACCCTCGATTCTCAACAGACGCTGGTCGTGTTGGAGGTGCAGGCGGACGGGGAGTTCGTCGCCCGGTCCCGCGTCGACAGCGCCGAGGTCGAGGGGGCTGCCGAGCTGATCCTCGGTCTCGACTTTCGCGAGCTGGTCGGTATGGGCTGGGACAGCGTGGTCGGCCCCGATGGTGTCGTCATCCGCTCCGACCTCGTCGACAGCGGCCGCCTCACCGAGACCGCGCTGTCGCTCCGGGCCGGACTGCCGACGCCGCTGATGGCGCTGGTGCCGATGGAACCGGTCGGCCAGGGCGCCCGGTGGACCATCGAGCTGGAGGATTTCTCTGGCACCTATTCCTACGACTGCCGGCTGGTGTCGGTCGCCGGCGATCGCTTCCGCGTCGAGTTCGACTATCGGTTCGACACGACGAGCCTCCAGGACGGGACGCGGGCTCGAGTGGTGACGGAGGGCCATGGTGACTACGACGGATCGCTGGCGCGCCGCCTCGACAGCACCTACCGCGTGGCCGACCGCACCACCGTGACCACGGAGGGAGGGTCCGGCGGCGCGCTGACCGACGATCTGACCGTGGTCACCGAGTACACCGCGGCGACCGTGAGCAGGCCGATCGGCGGCTGAGAGGACGAACGGTCGTCGCCGTCGTCGCGAGGATCGGCCTGAACCTGATGTTGCGATCATGTTCCAACCTCGGGACGAATTGCGCAGCGTCGCCAGGCGTGGCCGCGGGCGTGACTATGGTCGAACGCCGGACGAGATCGATGGTGCACTGGACGTGAGACGACGAGGGATCGGGGTGACGCTTGTGGCGACGTTCGCCGTCGTCGCCGGCCCCGCGCTCGCCACGGCCGCAGCCGCCCCCGATCCCGCCCGCCACGTCGACTCGGCGACCATCCAGTTGCCGGCGGCCCCGGCCGTGGGGCAGACCGCCCGGCTCGCCGTGATGGTCGACTCCGAGATCGTCGGATCGACCACCGCCGGCCCGCTGTCGGTCGACCTCGGTGTGTCTCGCGAGGTCACCGGCGTCGACGCGAACACCGGTGCATACTCCACGCGATCGGTGATGGAAGACATCGCCGTGGGCCAGGCGCCCCCCGGCTTCGACGTGAGCGTGCTCGAGTCGGTGCGGAGCATGTCGGTGCTCCAGCAGTTCGACGCCACGGGCGCGCCCCTCGGTCCCGGCGTCGCCGAGAACGCGGTGTCGGACGAGCAGAGCGACGGCGGGCGGCGCCTGATGCGCCTGATGGCCGTGACCACCGTCGGCTACCCCAGCGAGCCCGTCGCCGTCGGCGCGTCGTGGTCCAGCAGCGGGACCGCCTCCGACACCAGCGGGATCAGTGTCGACGTCGTCTACCAATGTCGACTCGTGGCCGTCGAGGGACGCACGTTCACGATCGAGGTCTCCTTCGCCCAGGACTTCAGCATCGCCGACCCGTTGCACGGTCAGATCGACGCGACGATCTCCGGTCAGGGCACCCTGCAGGGGTCGCTCGACAACGTGCTCCTCGTCAGCGGCGCGATCACCCAGACCGTCGACGGCGTGACCACCTCCAACGGCGTGACGACACCCCTCAGTGCCGACTCGAGCATCCAGATCGCGCCGGCATGACCGCCATCGAGCATCGTCCGGCCGTGCGGTCCGAGCGCGACGGTGACATCGTCTCGCTCACACTCGACCGGCCCGAGAAGCGCAACGCCCTCGCCGTCGACGTCATGGAGGAGCTCACCGCGGCCCTGGTCGCCGCCGGGCACAGCGATGCGCTGGGCATCGTCATCGCGGCCTCCGGCCCGGTGTTCTCGGCGGGGCACAACTTCGGCGACATGGCCGGGGCCTCGCTGGAGGACGTCACCCGGGTCTTCGAGATCTGCACGGCGATGATGCAGGCCGTGCAGTCGGTGCCGCAGCCGGTGTGCGCCAAGGTGCACGCGCTCGCCACCGCCGCCGGATGCCAGCTCGTCGCCAGCTGCGACCTCGCCGTCGCCGCCGAGTCGGCCGGATTCGCGATCCCGGGAGGCAAGGGCGGCCTCTTCTGCCACACACCGCTCGTCGCCGTCGCGCGCAACATCGGCCGCAAGCGGGCGCTCGAGATGGCGTTCACCGGTGACGCCATCGACGCCGCCACGGCCGCGGAGTGGGGTCTCATCAACCGGGCGGTTCCCGACGACGAGCTCGATGAGGCGGTGGCCGACCTGATGCGCCGGGCCACCCGCGGATCGCGCGACTCCAAGGCGCGCGGCAAGGCGGCGTTCTACCGCCAGGTCGACATGACCCAGGATCTCGCCTACGAGTTCGCCGTCGCCGTCATGTCGGAAGCCGCCGTGACACCGGACGCCCAGGAGGGGATCGCCGCCTTCCTCGCCAAGCGGCCGGCCCGCTTCGCTCGCTGATCACCGGAATTTCTGCGGCCCGGCGAGAAATCCTGTCCGTTTCGGTCACGCCGCCGCGCTCCGGGAGGGCGTGGACTCCCCTCCCGCCTCCGTCGCCTCCGCCTCGTCCTGCTCCTCCTCCGGCGCTCCGGTCGTGTTGCCGCCCCTGTCGATCAGCGGCCCGCGCGGCCGGCGGGTCACGTTGGTCGTCGATCCTTCCGCGGGAGTGGCGACGGTCGGTGATCTCGCCGACGCCGTCGGGATCGGTCGGCGCAGCACCGTGCTCGTCGACGGACGCGTCGTGGACCGGTCGCTCCCCGTGACGCGAGCCGGCGTCATCCAGGGAAGCAGGGTCACCGCGTTCGACGGCGCTCGCGCGCTCGGTCCTGCCGCGGCGCGCGGGTGCGGCGCCCATGACGACAACCCGGCCGCTGACAACGAGGCCGCCGACAACGCCGACTCCGACTCCGAGAGCGCCGATCCTGAGCGCTCCTCGGTGGTCGTGACCGTGGAGGCCGGTCCCGATTCGGGACAGCGGTTGGCGCTGCCTCCCGGCCGCCACGTCATCGGCCGGGCCGCCGGCGCGCGAGTCAGGCTCGACGATGCCACGGTCGAGCTCCACCACGCCGTGGTCGATGTCACCGCCGACGGCCGGATCTCGCTCACTCAGGTCGCCGGTCGCGTGCCGTGCCGGTGGATCGAGACCGACGCCGTGGTGCTGATCGGTGCGAGCCGGCTGCGCTTCGCGTTCCACGGCGATGGCCGGCCGCGCGCCGCGGTGCTGACCCGCCGCGACAACGATCCGTGGCGGCGCAGCATCCACCGCTCCCCACGCTCCCTGCCGACCTGGAACCCGAACGCGGTGATCGCGCCCGCCGCGACGCACTCGCCGGCCGGTGTGCCCGGCGGTGTGCTCGCCGCCCTGCTGTCGGTGCTCGGCGGGGTGGTGATCGCCCTGGTGATGCGCAATCCGTTGTTCCTGCTCTTCAGCGCCGTCGGACTGCTCGTGGCGCTCGGCACCCGCCTGTCCGGTCGCCTCGCCCGCCGCAAGGAGGAGCGCCGGCACCGGGTGACGTCGCGACAGGAGCGTGAGCGGTTCGTCGCCGACATCGCCGCGCAACGCTCGGAGCGAGCCGCGTATCACCGCGCCGTCTCGCCGCTGGCGAACGAGGCTGTCGCGGCGGCCGTCGGGGCCCAGGGGGCGCTGTGGGAACGGCGCGCCGACCACGACGATGCCTTCGGGGTCACGCTCGGGTGGGGCACCGTCCGTTGGACCCCCGTCATCGACGGGGCCGCCGAGTCGGCCGATCTGGCGGCCATCGTCGACGGGGCGGCGCGGTTCGCCGACGCGCCCGTCCGCCTCGATCTCGGCCCGGGTGCGGCCGTGGCCCTGGTCGGTGATCAGGCCGACGGCGTCGCCCGCTCGCTCGTCGTCCAGCTCGCCGCTCACACCGGTCCGGCTGACTGGCGTCTGATCGTGCTGTCGGACCGGCCCGACAGCTGGGGATGGACGTCATGGCTTCCTCATGCCGTGCATCCCCAACCGTCGGGCCGGTCCGGTCTCGTCGATCCGACGGATGTCACCGCTGTGGACGCCGCGCTGCGCCGCATCGACGACGGCGACACGAGGCACGTCGTCGTGGTGACCGACCGCGCCGACCTGTTGGCGAACCGCACCGGCGCCCTTCGCCGCTACCTCGGGAGTGCCGCCTCCGTTGCCGTGCTCACCGTCGTCCGTCACGATGTCGCGGTGCCGTCCATGTGCCGGAGCGTGCTCGACATCGGGTCGCGCTGCGTCGGGCGGTGGTGTCCGGACACGTCGGATGCCACGGCGACCGACGCGGTGCACGCGGCCGGTCTCACCCTGAGTACGGCCGAGCACGTCGCCCGCCGGCTCGCCTCGGTCCACGACCCCGAGGACCCGACCGAGGCGTCCGGAGCCGTGCCGTCGTCCATCGGGCTCGGTGCGTTGACGCGGGCGGTGGACGGCGTGGCGATCGACGATCCGATCGCCCTGGCCGCGGCGTGGCGACCCGGGGACGGCGTCCCCCGACACGGACGGACAGGCCACCCGACGGCGCTGATCGGCGCGACCGCCGACGGCGTCGTCGAGGTCGACCTCGTCCGCGACGGACCGCACGCCCTCGTCGCCGGCACCACCGGTTCGGGAAAGAGTGAGCTGCTGCGAACCCTCGTCGTGTCGATGGCGGCCCGCAGCAGCCCCGAGGAGCTGACGTTCGTCCTCGTCGACTACAAGGGCGGCTCGACGTTCGACGCCTGCGCCGACCTTCCGCACACGGTGGGCCTGGTCACCGATCTCGACGAGCACCTGGCCGCTCGGGCCCTGTCCAGCCTCGAGGCCGAGATCCGTCGCCGTGAGCGCCTCCTCCGCGCCGTCGCGGCCGACGATCTCGACGCCTACCGGACACTCCGCGACGCTGCCGCGGGACGAGCTCATCCTGGGTACAGCGACGGAGCGAGCCCGCCGTCGCTGCCCCGGCTCGTCGTGGTGATCGACGAGTTCGCCGCCCTGAAGACGGAGCTGCCCGGGTTCGTGTCGGCACTCGTCGGCGTCGCCCAGCGCGGCCGCAGCCTGGGGATCCACCTCGTGCTGGCCACCCAGCGCCCGGCCGGCATCGTCAGCGACGACATCAGGGCCAACACCAATCTGCGCATCGCGCTGCGGCTCAACGACCGCTCCGACGCCAACGACATCGTCGGCGACAGCACGCCGGCGAGCTTTCCGCGAGGAACCCCGGGCCGAGCGATGATGCGCCTCGGACCCGCGGAGACGATCGTCTTCCAGGCGGCCACGTCGCTGTCGCCGTACCGGGCCGCCTCGGGGGCCGCGATCGCCGTCGTCGGCACGACTGCCCAGCAGGCAGTCGCGGAGGCAGTCGAGGATGCTGCGCCGAGCGAACTCACCGTGCTCACCCGCACGATCCGGCAGGCGGCGTCGCTGTGCGAGATCTCACCGCCGTTCCGTCCGTGGCTCGAGGCCCTCCCCGAGTCGGTGTCGCCGGGGGCGATCGCCGCCCTGCTCGGCGTCGACCAGCCGGACGGCACGACCCCGCGCGTGGTCGGGGTGATCGACGATCCCGCCGCGCAGCGTCGCCTCGCCCTGCGCTGGGAGCCGGCGGGCGGCAACCTCGCCCTCATCGGCTCGTTCGGTTCGGGCACGACCACGGCGCTGCGCACCGTGCTCGCCGCCGCACGCGCCGACCACCACGTGTACGTGCTGGACGCACGCGGCGACGGCCGACTCGAGGAACTGGCGGGTCTGCCCGGCTGCGGCGGCGTGGTGGGCCGGTACGACGCGGAACGTCGTGCTCGGGTGCTCCGCCTGGTGGGCGGCGAGGTGGCGCGGCGCCAGTCCGATGCCGCCGCCTCCACGGCGGTGCCACCGATCGTCCTGGCGATCGACGGCCTGCCCGGGCTGCTCGACGCCGTGTCGGCGCCGGGCGACGCCGACGAGCATGCCACCCTCGTCCGGATCCTCAACGACGGCGTGGCGGTCGGGGTGCACTGCGTGGCCACGCTCGAGCGCGGTGGCGCCGTCTCGATGTCGGTGCTGGCCGCGTTCGGGCAGCGTTGGCTGTTCCACCTCGACGATCCCGCCGACGGCGCGGCGGTCGGGGTGCGACCGCCGCACGTGCCGCCCGCGATCCCCGGCCGCATCGTCGTGACGTCGTCGAAGCTCGAGGCGCAACTGGCGGTGCTCCCGATCCCAAGCGCCGCGCCCGATCGATCCGACTGGGATCTCGCTTCCGCCGCGCCCGAGCCGATCGCCACGTTGCCCGACGACGTGGCGGTCGCCGATCTCCCGCACTCGGCTGCGAGTCCGTCGGGCAGCACGTCGCTCGTCACCGGCCTCGAGTTCGCGACGATGCGGCCGACCGCCATGGAGATCCCCGACGGCGAGCACGCCCTGGTCGTCGGGCCGGCGCGGAGCGGGCGCAGCACGGCATTGGTCACACTGGCATCGGCCTGGCGGGACGCGCATCGGGACGGTCGGGTGATCGTCCACTCGCCGCGGCCCACGTCCCCACTGGTGACGTGGGCGCTCGCGACCGGCGGCGCCGTCGAGATCGTCGATGCCGCAACGCTGTCGGCACGTGTGGCTGCGACGACCGGTGTGGAACGCATCGCCCTCGTCGTCGACGACGCGGAACGAGTCGACGACGCCGAGCACGACCTGCTCGATCTCGTCAGCGCCCGCCATCCGTTGGTCGTGGTGATGGCCGCGGCGCGGCCCGACGCGCTGCGCTCGATGTACGGGCACTGGACGTCGATCGTCCGCCGCAGCCGTATCGGCATCGTGATGGCGGGTGGCGCGGACACCGACGCCGAACTGCTCGGCGAGCACATGCCGAGGCGACTGCCGATTCCGGCGCGTCGGGGCCTCGGCTGGCTCGTCGACGGGACGGGGCGTCGGCTCGTCCAAGTGGCGCGCCACGGGCCCGGTGGGACGGGGTCCCACGTCGGGCCACCGGGAGCGGGAGACGGTCAGGTCAGGGCGAACGGCTGCACGGATCCGGCGAGGACGTCCGAGGCGGGAACGCCGAACCAGGACTCGGCGAGCGTGGCGTAGTACTGGTCCATCGTCGTGGTGGCGATGAAGTTGTCGTCCTCGTCGACGCGGGAGAGATCGACCGGATCGCCGAGCCGGCCGAGTGGGACAGGTCCGGCGATGAGTGCCGTCGATGCCGTGCCGTGGTCGAGTCCGCCGCTGCCGTTGAGCTCCGGCCGGCGCCCGAACTCGCTGACGGTCGCGACGAGCACCCGATCGGCGATGCCGCGCTCCGCCAGGTCGTCGAGGAAGGTGTCGAGGGCCTCGTCGAGCTCGGCCATCAGCGAGCCGTGGCGCGAGAAGTGGTCCTCGTGGGTGTCGAAATCGCCGTCCATCGGCACGTGGACGACCCGGACACCGACATCGGCGTCGAGCGCCTGCGCGGTGAGGGCGAGCTTCCAGCCGAGGTCCGTGCCGGGATACTCGGGGGAGTCGCCGAGGCCATGCAGCATCTCACCGGCGCGGAGGCCGCCGGCGATCGCCCGTCTGGCGAGGGCCACGGTCTCCGTGCCGTCGGTCGGCCCCCGATCCTGCCCCAGAGCGACGAGCCCGGAGCGAAAGGCCGCCAGCCACGGGTCGTCGGGTTCCTCGTCCGGCGCGAGCCACCAGAGCCAGCCGGGGTCCGGGAGCCCGAGCGTGCCGGCCCGAGCGGCCATCAGCATCGGTGAGGCGCCACTTCCGATCGACAGACCCGTGACCGGCGCGCCAACATCGAGGGCGTCGCAAAGGCGGCCGAGGAAGCCGGTGGTGGGGTGGACGGTGCCGTCGGGGTCACCGGTCCACCACCGTCGCAGCATCTCGAAGTGCGAGCCGTCGGGCGACGGGGTGCCGAGCCCATCGACGATCGTGACGGGCCGGCGCTGCAGACGCTCGAACGCCGGGTGGAGGACGACGTCGTTGCCCGGCCGGAGCAGCGCCGCCTCGTCGAATCCGTCGCCGCGGAGATCGGTCAGCCGAGCAGCGTCGGCCGGCGGGGCCATCGACAGGCCGTCGTTGCCACCGGCCATCTCGATCACGACGAGCAGGCGCGCGGCGTGGTCGCTCACGGGAAGCAGTGCTGCTCGGCCTCCGACGGTCTTCGTGGCCGCGGTCGCGGCGGGTCGGTGCGCGACGGTCCCTGTCGCCACGGCTCCGGCGCCGAGCCCGGCGAGGGCGAGGAAGTCGCGGCGGCTGATCAGCTGGGGCATCGAGCGTCCCTTCTTCGGATCGTCATCGGATCGTCTTCGGATCGGGTCAGGCGCACGCGGCTTCGGGGCTCGCCAGGGTGAGGGCGAGCAGCAGGAGGTCCCCGCCGTCGACGGACGCGACCTGGCGCGCCGCCGCCTCGAGGGCGCTGGTCGTGGCGACCGACGCCTCGAACAGACCGCAGTGGCGGAGCGCGCCCGTTGCCCGCTCGGCGGGGCTCTCGCCGAAGTCGACGAAGATCGACGACTCGCCCGACGCGGCGTCGATCGCCAAGGAGGTCTTCAGCAGCTGCCGGCCGGTCCCGATCCATTGCGGACCGACGGGCCACCCGGCGACGTTCGGTGGGTACAGGGGCATCTGGCCCATGTCGGCGAGGGTCCAGATCGAGTCGGCATCGACGTCGGTGCCCATCGCGTGGTGCGCGGCGAGGAACCACTCGATGGGGAAGCGCGGCCGGTTCAGCCGGTTGGCGGCGAACTCGTCGTGGCGCAGGATCGCTTCGACGAGGGGCATGACGGTGAAGTCGTGATCGCGCAACACCGCGGCCAATTCGTCGCGTCGTGCCTCGCTCGGGTCGGAGCCGGCGAGGAAGCGGTGGAGCTTGGTCGCGATGAACGCCGCACACGCCGGCTGCTCGCAGACGACGTCGACGAACCGGTCGGCGTCGAACGAGTCGGTGACGCCGAGCACGGTCAGGCGGCCGCGTGCGGCTGCTTCTTCGTCGAAGCCGACTGCCTCGGACTCCCAGTCGACGGTGAACCCGGCCAGCGCCCTGGCTCCGGCGCGGACGTCGGCTTCGGTGTAGTTGCCGCGGCCGAGGGCGAAGAGCTCCATGAACTCGCGTGCCAGGTTCTCGTTGGGGGCGTCGGCCTGCGAGCCGGCGCCGTCGAGGAAGATCAGCATCGCTGCGTCGCGGACGATGGCGTGGAGCAGTTCGCGGACGTTTCCCGTGGCGTGGCGGCGCAGGAGGTTGTGCTGGCGGGCCATCATGTCGGCGCTCGCCTTGTCGGCCGACGACGTGAGATGACCGTGCCAGAACAGCACGAGCTTGTCGTGCAGCGGATTCGGGCTGCGCCGGAGTCGGCGCAGCCACCACACCACCGCAGCGTCGGTGTCGTCGTCGACCGGGTCGGGCATCTCGGCGCGGTCGTCGGTGGCCCCGGCGAGCACCGACTCGAGGGCCTCGTCGAACGAGCCGTACGACTCGACCTCGCCCGGCGCCGGGCCGAACCCCGTGCGACGGAGCAGATGGGCGATCGCGGGAGCGTCGGGGCGGTCCGGAGCCATGGGATCACCATGGCGACACGAGGATGAAGCGATCGTGAACGGCCGTCGTCGGCCTTCATCGCGTCTTCACGTCGGGCCTGCGAGGATGGCGCAGTGCGCGTGCTGGTGGTCGAGGACGACCGGGCTCTCGGGACCGTGGTCGTGCGCGGGCTCGTGGACGAGGGTCATGCCGTCGATCTCGCCGTGTCGGTCGTCGACGCGACGCACGCGCTCGCCTCGACGCCGTACGACATCGTCGTGCTCGATCTCGGCCTGCCCGACGGAGATGGTGCCGACGTCTGTCGCTGGATGCGAAGCGCCGGCATGGCGACGCCGGTGCTCGTCCTCACGGCACGGGACGAAGTCGGGGAGAAGGTGCGCAGCCTCGACCTCGGCGCCGACGACTACCTCACCAAGCCGTTCCACTTTCCCGAGCTCACAGCGAGGGTGCGGGCGCTGTTGCGGCGGCCCCCGCTCGCCCACGGTCCGGTCATCGAGGTCGGCGACCTGCGCGTCGATCCCGCCGAGCACGTCGCCACCCGTGGCGGGCGGCGCCTCCCGCTCACGGCACGGGAGTTCTCGCTGCTCGACTACCTCGCCCGCCGTGTCAGCACCGTGGTGAGTCGCAGCGACTTGATCGACCATGTGTGGGACGGCGACTACGACGGTCTGTCGAACGTCGTCGACGTGCACGTCGGCAACCTCCGCCGCAAGCTCGGCGCTCCCGAGATGATCGAGACGGTGCGCGGCGTCGGGTACCGGATGCGGGCGAGCGCGCAGTGAACCTGCGTTCCGTCCGGTTGCGGTTGACGTTGCTGTACACCCTGCTCTCGGCGATCGCCGTCGCGGCGCTCGTCGTCGTCGGCATCCGCGTCGGCACCGAGCCGATCGAGGACGGCGCGGTCCGCGAGGGCGGGCAGGCCGTCGCCGACACGGTGCGCGCCTGGAACCTCGGCGAGGATCCGACGCCGGACAACTTCTGGATGGTGTCGGTCGATCCCGAGTCGGGCGATGCGTCGTCGTACCCGCTGGGCGATGTCTGGGTGGAGCCGCCGCTCGAGTCGGTGGGTCGCGACGCCGTCGACTACGAGCAGGCGTGGACGGAGTTCTCCCAGGACGGCACGGCATACCTCGCGTACGGCGAGAAGGTGTCCGCCACGGAGGCGGCGGTGACGCTGATCGACCTGGAGTACTACCGCGATCGCTCGTCATCCCTACGCCTGCGGCTCTGGCTGGCCGGGGCGGGAGCGGTGGTCGGCATCGCCGTGGTCGGCTGGTTCGTGTCGGGCCGGGCGCTCTCGCCGGTGCGGGCGGCCAACGCCCGTCAACGCGACTTCATCGCCGACGCTGCCCACCAATTGCGCACACCGCTCGCCGTCATCCGGGCGTCGGCGTCGCAGGCGTTGTCCAGACCGCGTGAAGCCAATGCCTACATGGAGTCGTTGCGGGAGATCGACAGCGCCGCAGAGTCCGCCGGTGCCGCGGTGAGTGAGCTGCTCGAGCTCGCCCGCATCGATTCCGGTCAGTTCGCGCCGCGGTTGGCGCCGTTGCGTCTCGACCTGCTCGTCGAGGAGGTGGTCGCCGGCGTGCGGGTGGAAGGGTGCGACATCGTCGCCGACACGGCCCGCTCGATCACCGTCGATGCCGACTACGCCCTGCTTCATCACGCCGTCGAGAACATCGTGCGCAACGCCGCGTCGCGGGCGAGGAACGTCACGGTGACGGCGCGCGTCGAGGGCAAGGACGCCGTCGTCGAGGTCGCCGACGACGGTCCCGGCTTTCCCGCCGAGCTGCTGCCGGAGGTGTTCGAGCGGTTCCGGCGGGGCGACTCGAGGGGCTCGTCCGGACTCGGCCTGGCCATCGCCCGGTCGCTGGTGGAGGCGCACAAGGGCCGTGCCGAGGCGGCCAACGGGGCGGCGGGCGGCGCCGTGGTCCGCCTGCGGCTGCCGGTCGCGTCGGGGACCTGATCGAACGGCGACGGCCGGTGTCGGGGCCGTCAGTGCGCCGTGCGGCGCAGGGCGTCCTTCCACGACAGCCGCTTGCCGGTGCGCAGGATCGACCGCTCGTAGATCTTGGCGGCCAGCTGGGCGATCAGCCACGCCGCAGCCAGCGTCATCGCCAGGCTGAGGAGCATGCCGGCGACCGGGACGTCACCGAGGGCGTAGAGGACGGGCATCGCCAGCACCGCCGTCGGCGGGAAGAAGGCGAGCACCCAGAGCAGCGGCGTGGCGCCGCCGAACGCAGTGAAGCCGACGATGTAGCCGGCGAGCATCGGCAGCATGATCGGCATCGCCGCGCCCTGGGCGTCCTCGGGTCGGTTGCAGAGGGCCCCAGCGGCGGCGAAGGCGCTGCAGTAGAGGGCGTAGCCGGCGATGAACCACACGCCGCCCATGGCGATGTCGCCCACGTTGAAGCCGGCGAGGACGTCGAGACCGACGACGCGCGACGTGAACAGGGCGACGGCGATGAGGACGGCGGCGTTGGCCAGCGCCACGACGCCGATGCCGATGACCTTGCCGATGAGAAGCTGGCGCGGGCGGATCGCCGACAGCAGCACCTCGACGACGCGCGTGGACTTCTCGCGGGTGACGCCCTGGAGGATCCAGCCGCCGTACGTCTGGAGCAGCAGGAACAGCAGGACGTTGGTGACGACGGCGAGCCCGATCCGTCCGGAGTTGGTCTCGTTCGGGTCCTCGGGATTGACGCTCTCGACGTCGGGGAGCGGGGTGCTGCGGACCGCGGCGATGTCGGCGGCGTCGAGGCCGGCGTCGGCCAGCCCGATGGACAGGGCGAGGTCCGACCGCAGCACGTTGATGACGGTCGCCAGCGTCGAATCGTTGGACGTGAGGTCGACCGGATCCTCGGTCAACAACGTGGCCCCGTCGTCGAGGATCGCCAGGTCGGCACCGTCGCTGACCGCCTCGCGGGCGGCGGCGTCGTCCGCGTAGGGGGTCACCACGAGATTCGTGCCGAGGGCGTCACCGAGCGCCTCGTAGGCGCCGGCCTCGGCGGCCGTCGGCTCACCCACCACCGCGAGGTCGGTCGTCGGTGTGTCGTCGTCGCCTGCGGCGAAGTGGGCGATCACGACGATCGCCGCGACCGCCACCGCCGAGATGGCGAGCAGGATCCGCGTCGAGCGGGCGCGGAAGGCCTCGGTGATCTCACGCTTCGCCACGAGCACCATCGGAGTGTCGCCGAGGGTCATGACAGCACCGCCTGCTCCGTCGTCGCTCCGGCCGCTTCGTCGGCCTGGTCGACCGGCCGTCCGACGAGGGCGAGGAACGTCTCGGCCAGCGTGCGCCGTTCGACGCCGAAGTGGCTGACGGGACCGGCGGCGCGAGCCCTGTCGAGCGCCGGTTGTGCGCGCTCGACCACGCTGCCGGCACCGTCGGCGACGGACAGCCGCACGGTGCCGTTGGCGACACCGAGCACGCGGTAGTCGGTGGGGTCGAGCGTCGACGCCCACGCTCCGTCGGGATCGCTGGGGACCTCGACAGCGAGCACCGGCTCGGCGCCGGCCGTGAGGTCGTCGAGCGGACCGCTCGCCACCGTGCGGCCGTGATCGACGATGATCGCCTCCTCGCAGAGATGCTCGACGAGGTCGAGTTGGTGCGACGAGAACAACACGGTGGTGCCCCGGCGGGCTTCGCTCACGAGGACGTTCGACAGGGCGTCGACGGCGACCGGATCGAGCCCCGAGAACGGCTCGTCGAGGACCAGCAGCTCGGGCTCGTGCACGAGCGCGCCGATCAGCTGCACTCGCTGCTGGTTGCCGAGGGAGAGGTCTTCGAGCTTGCTGTCGACGCGGTCGCCGAGTCCGAGCCGTTCGAGCCACGAGACGGTCCGGCTGCGGGCGTCGGCGACGCTGAGGCCATGAAGGCGGCCGAGGTAGACGAGTTGGTCGCCGATCCGCATGTCGGCGTAGAGCCCGCGCTCCTCGGGCAGGTAGCCGAACCGCCGTCGCGCGTCGGCGTCGGGGACTCGTCCGTCCCACCGCACCTCGCCGCCGTCGAGCGACGTGAGTCCGAAGATGGCGCGCATCGTGGTGGTCTTCCCGGCGCCGTTCGGGCCGAGGAAGCCGGTGACGGCGCCGGGACGCACCGAGAACGTCATGCCGTCGAGGGCTCGCACCTCTCCGTACGCGCGTTGCAGGTCGTCGACGTCGAGCACGCGGCCCGACCCTAACGGGCGATCTGTCGTGACCCGACCGCCATCCCCGGCGGTGTCCGCGAGCGAAGCCGGCTGAGGGCGGGGCCAGGTCGGGGTCGAGATCTGCCGTCCGGATACGCTCGGCGTCGTGCGTACGGTCGTCGTCGGAGCTGCCCAACTCGGACCGATCGAGGCCGAGCACACACGGGCCGAGGTCGTCGAGCGCCTACTGGTGTTGCTGCGCGATGGCGCAGCGCGGGGCTGCGACGCCGTCGTCTTCCCCGAGCTCGCCCTCACGACGTTCTTCCCACGCTGGTTCGTGGACGACATCGCCGAGGCCGATCACTGGTACGAGACCGAGATGCCCGGGCCGGACACGAAGCCGCTGTTCGACGAGGCCGCCCGCCTCGGCGTCGGGTTCTGTCTGGGCTACGCCGAGCTCACGCCTCCGGATGCCGACGGCACCGTGCACCGGTTCAACACGCAGATCCTCGTCGAGCGCGACGGGTCGGTGGTGGCCCGGTACCGCAAGGTGCACATCCCCGGTCACGAGCACCACGAACCCGATCGGCCGTTCCAGCACGCCGAGCGCTACTACTTCGAGCCGGGCCCGGACGGCTTCGGTGTCTGGCCGGCGTTCGGCGGACGCGTCGGCATGATGATCTGCAACGACCGCCGCTGGCCGGAGTCCTACCGCGTGATGGGGCTCCAGGGCGTCGAGCTGATCCTGTGCGGATACAACACGCCGCTGCACTACGTGCCCGACCCGAGCCAGGACGTCCTGCAGGGATTCCACAACGCCCTCGTGATGCAGGCCGGCGCCTACCAGAACGGTGCCTGGGTGGTCGGTGTGGCGAAGGGCGGGGTGGAGGCCGGCGTCGACTCGCTGGCGCAGAGCATGATCGTCGCCCCGTCGGGGCAGATCGTCGCCCAGGCCTACACGGCTGGCGACGAGCTGGTCGTGGCCTCGTGCGACCTCGACTGGTGCAAGCGCTACACCGGGACGCTGTTCGACTTCGATCGGTACCGGCGACCTAAGGTGTACACGCGGATCACCTCGCAACGCGGCGTCGTACTCAGCGACGAATGATCATCGTCCTCGTCATCGTCGTGCTGCTGGCCATCGTGCTGGTCGTCGGCGTACTCGGCTTGCGCCGCATGGTCGGCGGAGCCCAGCGGCGCGCCGTCGACTCCCTGGCGGGTCACAAGGTCGTCACGGCGGAGCCGGCGCGCTCGCTCGGAGTATCGTCGCGGGGCAAGCGTCAGGTCCGAGGCACTGGCACCCTCGCGCTCTGCCACGATCGGGTGATCTTCGTGCAGTGGGTTCCACACTCCGTGGTCGACATGCCGTTCACGACGATCACGTCGGCCGACACGACCACCTCGCATCTCGGTAAGTCGGTCGGTAGCCCGGTGCTGCGCTTGTCGTGGATGACCCCCGACGGCGTCGATCAGCTCGCGGTGCAGGTGCGGGACCCACAGCGCTGGTTGACAGCGCTGCGGTCGGCCGGCGTCGGCTGACGGGAGGGTAAATACCCCACCGAAGCGTCCGGTATCTACCCTCCGGTTTGGCGGGCCGGGTGATCCGTCAGCGGGGAGTGCGTCGCAGGCTGATCGCGGCGCCGCCGAGGATCACCAGGAGCGTGGCGAGCACGACGATCGGCAGAGCGGCGGTGCCCGTGTCGGGCAACGGGTCGTCGACCGAGCCCGGGCCACCCGTCGGGACGGTGGGGCCGTTGGGAGCGGCGGGAGCGGCCACCTCGAACCTCGCCGACGCCGTGCCCGACGGGCCCGTGACGGTGAAGGTGTGGGGCCCGACCGACTCGTCGTCGCGAATGGTCCAGGTGAACGTGGCGACGCCGTTGATGTCGGCGATCGCCGTGCCGAGTTCGAATGGCGTCGACTGTTGGACGCCGGTCACGATCTCACCCGGGACGAAGCCGTATCCGTGACCGGTCTGCTGCTGGCCCCGCTCCAGCGACGGCGTCACGACGTCGGCGCTCACGTTCCCCGCCGGCACCGGCGTCGTTCCGCTCGGCTCGCCAGCGATCGTCGTCGTGGTGGCGGAGACCGCAGTGTCGACCGGCACCTCGGTGGTCGATGTGGTCGTGGTGGTCGTCGCGGCCTCCGTGTCGACGGGGGGCTCGGTCGAGTCGACGGGAGGCTCGGTCGAGTCGACCGGCGGTTCCGTGGTGTCGACCGGCGGTTCGGTCGTTTCGGTCGGCTCGATCGGCTCGGTCGTGTCGGCGGGTTCGGTGGTCTCGGTCGGCTCGGTCGGCTCGGTCGTGTCGGCGGGTTCGGTGGTCTCGGTCGGCTCGGTGGTTTCGGCGGGTTCGGTGGTTTCGGTCGGCTCGGTCGAGTCGACGGGAGGCTCGGTCGAGTCGACCGGCGGTTCGGTGGTGTCCGTGGGTTCGGTGGTGTCGGTCGGCTCGGTGGAAGCTGGTGGTTCGGTGGTGTCGGTCGGTTCGGTTGATGCCGGTGGTTCGGTCGTGTCGGTCGGTTCTGTGGAGGCGGGCGGGTCGGTCGACGACGGGGTCTCGGCGGCCACCTCGACGACGATCTGGGCGACGTCGATGCCGGGGTTGGGGAGCTCCTCCGGGAGCGGCATGCCGTTGTTGCCCAGATCGCTGACCACCATCGTCAGCGTGCAGCTGGCCGCCTGGGCCGGAGCGTGGAAGTCGATCCAGCGGATCGCGCTGTTGAAGCTGTCGGAGTCGTCGCTGTTGTCCTCGTCGATCTGGGCCAGCCAGGCGACGGCGGTGACCTCGTCCGTGTCGCTGCTGATCGTCAGGCCGTTGGCCACCTCACCCGGAATCAGCGTCGGGTCGAAGCCGGCGTCGGCGAGGATCGTCGCCGGGTCACCGATGTAGGTGGCATACGTCGAGAGGGTCGGGAACGACACGAGACCGCAGTCGACCCAGGCGACGCCGAGCAGGTAGTCGTCGATCTCGCCCTGGTCGGCATCGTCGTCGGTGACACGGAAGACGTCGGTACCGGCGGACTCCAAGACGGAGAACGTCTGGCCGGCATCGACCGAAAACGGGGCATCGGCGGGAGCGGTGAGCTCGGGCCAGTCGTTGTCGCCCTCGACGCGGATGTCGATGTCGATGTTGGCGGTCTGGGGTGCCGGGGCCGTGGCGTCCTGGATCGACAGCCGAGCGGTCACGGTGGCTTGATCCGTCGTCTCGAAGTCGTCGTCGGGCGGGACGTAGGTGAGCGACGCGAGCGCCGCCCGGACATCGGAGATCGGGCCGCCGATGTTGTACACGATGTCGCCACTGCGGTTGGGGCCGATGTAGGCGATCGCCGAGTCGTCGATCGTCAGCCCGCCGCGATTCGGCTCGAGGATCTGGATCTGGGCGTACGCGCAGGTGCCGTCGTGACCTTCTCCTCCTGGGCTCAGCACCGAGCAGGTGCTGTCATCACCCTCGATCGTCACGTCGATCGCCCTCGACTCGCCGATGATCGGGTCGGCACCAGCGAACAGCAGGTCCTGCCCGGCACCCGTGTAGACCCGCGTCGGCGGCTCGTTGAAGACCGGCGGCGCGGCGGAGGCCGCGCCGGCGGAGATGACGACCGTGCCGGCAGCGCTGCCGAGCACGGCGAGCGTGGCCAGAGCGCGTCGGCTCCGGGCGCGTGAACCATGACGTGTACTCATGCGGCGATCGTGCGGGATCGAGCCCCTGAGCCACATCGGGTAAGTACCTCATCGCATGCCTTATTCGCTGTATCGCCGGCGGCACCGCTCGGCCCACGGCGTGGCGATCAGGCAATTCCGTCGAATCTGGCGCGCGGCGCTGCCTACCGTGACACGATGCCGCTGCCCCTGCGCACCGACCGACTTCTCATCCGCATGATGACGACCGCCGACGCGCCTCGATTCGCCGCATATCGCAACGACCCCGAGGTGGTCCGGTATCAACTGTGGAACCTGCCCTTCACGGTGGAGGACGCGATCAAGGTGCTGGCCGATCAGGACGACAACGACCAGATGGTCATCGGTTCCTGGAACCAGCTGGCGGTCGAGGCCGACGGCGTGGTGGTAGGCGACGTGTGCACGCACATCGACGAAACCGCCAACGTCGCCGAGATCGGCTACACGCTCGCCCGGGAGCACCAGGGCCACGGCTACGCGCGCGAGGCGGCGCGAGCACTGGTCGACGAGCTGTTCGACGAAATCGGCGTCGGGCGCGTGTTCGGTGAGCTCGATCCCGAGAACGTGGCGTCGCAGCGAGTGCTCGAATCGCTCGGCCTCACGTTCGAGGCCGTCACCAAGCGGTCGTTCCTGTGGCGCGGCGAGTGGGTCGACAACATGTCGTACGCCGTCACCCGGGACGAGTACGAGGCGTGGCGCACCCGTCCGACCGGCGCTCCCGAGCGCGTCGAGCTGGTCGAGCTCGATCACCGCAACGCCGGCCAATTCGCCCGGCTGGCGACGCACAAGTCCGAGGAACGCTTCGTCGCTCCCGTCTCGGCGTCGTACGCCGACGCGCTCTTCCCCGACGTCGACAACGGCGGAGCCCTCGTGCCGTGGCTGCGGGGGATCACGGCGGACGGCGAGCCGGCGGGATTCGTGATGACGGCCGAGGTCTCGCCCACCAATCCCGACCCCTACCTCTGGCGCCTGCTGATCGACCGTCGTCATCAGCGGCGCGGGATCGCCAAACGCGCGCTCGACCAGCTCGTCGACCGCCTGCGGCAGGAGGGCCACTCGACGCTGTACACGAGCTGGGTCGACGGGCCGGGCAGCCCTCGCCCGTTCTACGAGCGACTCGGCTTCGTCCCGACCGGCGAGATGGTCGAGGGCGAAGTGGAAGCCCGACTGGAGCTGACGCCGGGGTGACCGCTGGCGGCGGGAATTCGCTGCGCCCGACGCCGCTGGCGGCCACACTCTCGTCCCTCACCGCAGTCGAGGAGGACATCGTGAGTACGCCCGCAGAATCGACCGAGCCGTCAGCCACCCCGGCTGGCGCTCCGCATCACGAGTCGGCGGCGTCGCTGCTCGGAACGGTGCCGATCACGTTGTTCATGAAGGACGGGACCCTGGCGTTGCGCGACGGTCGCCTGTCGTTCGTCACGCGCCGCGGCACCGTGTTCGACCACCCAGTGCACGAATTCCATTCGCTCGCCGCCTCCGGCGTCGTCGGATTCCACCTCTGGCACGCCGACCGTTGCTACAAGCTCGTGCCCGACTACACGGCGGTGCACGAGTTCCAGGCGAGCAGCGACGTGGTGAACCTCGCCGTCAACGCCGGCCGCATCGGCAAGGCCTTCGACGCCGACCGCAAGATGAAGGACTCCCGGGGCCAGTGGTTCGACGTCCTCGAGCCGTTGATCGCTACGGCGCCGCCCGGCGTGAAGGTACGCAGGCCGTGGCCGACCTGGGCGATCTGGCTCACGGTGGTCGGCGTCACCCTGGCCATCGTCGCCGTCATCACCGCCATCGTGTTCCTCACGTCCTGAGCGACGGCCCGGTCCGCTCGGCCGATCGTCACGCGTGACGCGGGCTGAGTTGACCCTGCCGCGCGCGGCCGCGGCGAACGGCGAGCACCACCCACACGTTCACCGCGACGTGATGGGCGGGGTACACCACCGAGCCGAACGACCACGTCGCGACGCCGGCCAGGGCCGCCACGCCGGCCACGGCGTCGATCGCCCACGATGTCCAGACCTCCTCGGTGGGCGCCGCCGAGACCTTCGCCACCGTGAGCGCCACCGCGGCGACTTCGGCTGCGATCACCGTCAGCAGCGACGCGAGGGGACGGTCGGCCAGCAGCAGGACCACGGCAAGCACGGCGACGGCGAGCGTGCCGCGATCCGCGCGGCTCCAGCCTCCGGCTCCCCAGCGCAGCGAGCAGGCGAAGATGGCGCCGAAGCCGACCGCCGAACCGGCGGCGAGCCACGCCCCCGCTGACGACCCGGTTCGCAGCTGGCTCACCGCAGCGACCGCCGAGAGCGCGGTGAACACGAACCACGACATGCGTTGCGGCCGGGCCGCATGCCGACTGATCGAGACGAGGTACGGCATCGAGCTGCCCGCTGTCAGGGCCGCAGACGCCAGTTCGATGGTTCCCCGGCCCATGTCTTCTGGAGCGGCCGTGCCGGGCCGAGATACGACGTATCAGGGCGGGTCCGGCGCGCTCTGGAGCGCATTCCGGGACCGTCGCGCGGAAACCGGGAATGCTCCCGGCGACAGCCTGTTCCGGGCGTCGTACCGTCGCCTCATGAGCGACGAATCACGCACCGATTCCGATCGCGACGGCTTGAGCGATGCGGTCGAGCGGCGCCTCGGAACGAATGTCCACAACCCCGACAGCGACGGGGACGGGCTGATCGACGGATTCGAGGTGGCCGTCGACCACCCCCGGGTCCGCGACCTCGGAGTGAAGGATCCGGCGGCCAGTGCCAAGATCGTGGAGGACCTGGTCACCGGTATCGAGCAGGCGGCCGGCATCACCGAGCACAACGTCGACACCGACGGCGACGGGTTCGCCGACTGGGTCGAGGAGATGCGGGGCGGGTCGAGCCGCACCGTCGCCGATCTCGACCCAGACGCCATCAACAAGTCGGGGGCGAATCCCAACCCCCTCGACGCGTTCATCGACCGGGCGCAATCGCAGATCGGCGCCAAGAACCGGTTCGGCGCCGAGGTCGACCTGGACGACGGAATGGGATCGAGCGAGTTCGACTCCTCCGAGCTCGTGCAGTGGGCCGCCCACCAGGCGGGCGCCGAGCTGCCCGACGGGTCGTGGAAGCAGTACCGCTCGTTGGCGCTGAGCGGCAACGACGTGTCGGTCGAGGCGGCCATCGGCACCAAGGGGGCGTTGCTGTTCGGCTTCTCCGGGGACCCGATGGCGTCTGCGGATCGGCCCGACCGTGCCTACGTGGCGATCAGCCTGGGCAACGGCAAGGTGCTGGAGATCTCGGAGCGGACCGGCGAGCTGAAGGAGGTCGATGCCGCTGGGCGCGACTACACCCACGCCGCGACGATCCCCGAGTTCCACGCCGACGCGTTCGACGACACCGACGGCGACGGTCACCATGACCTCGACGAAGAACTGATGGGTGGCGACCCGACGACCGGGATGACGAAGCCGTGGCGCAACACGAGGGACATGGACACCGATGGCGACGGCGTCAGCGACGCCGAGGACGTCGATCCGAACGACCCGAACGTCTCGTCGAGCTCACCGGCATCCGACGATGCCGGCGCCGCGGGCGGCGATGCGACCGCGGTGGCCGCGGCGTCGGCGGACGCTGACGCCCCCGCCGACGAGGGGGCCGCGCCCGTCTGGTCCGCGGACGACTCGGTGGACGACTCGGCCGGCTCGATCGACGTGACGATGAGCGACGTCGAGATCGCGTCGTACGACGCACCTGCGTACGAGTCGTCGTCATACGAGGATCCGGCCCTCAGCAGCGCCGGCAGCGATGACGTCGAGACGTCGTTGTCGTCGAGCGACGACGTCGGCATGGCGCCTGTCGACGACTCGTCGTACGCCGACGACGCCGGCGCCACCGACGCGTGGGCGGACGGCTGACCGAGCCGCGCTTCTGCGAGGCGGCGGCCCGACCAGCACTGGTCGGGCCGCTGTCCTGCGGCCAGCGTCGTCGAGGCCTGCTCAGGAGGCCGGAGCCTCTAACAGGGTCGCCATGGCCTGGAAGGGGCACGGCGCCGTTGAGCAGGATCGCTGCCTGCACCTCGGCGCAGGCAGACGGACGGCGTGAACGCCGTGTGACAGAAGCGTCGTGAACATGGCGGCGGGATCGATCCTTTGACAAACTGTTAAGTCATGACGACCGAGAGCGAGGCCCCCGCGTCCCCATCGGCGGCGAGCGTTGCGTTCACGGTCAACGGCACGCCGGTCACGGTGAGGGGCGACCATCCCCACCTGCTGGCGGCGTTGCGCGAGGAGCTCGACATCACCTCGCCCAAGGACGGGTGCTCGCCCTCGGGGCAGTGCGGCTGCTGCACGGTGCACGTCGACGGCAAGGCCGTCGTCAGCTGCAACCTTCCGCTGGAGAAGGTGGCCGGTAAGTCGGTCGTCACGCTCGAGGGGGTCGATCAGGCCGAGCGCGACAGCTTCGCCGGTGCCTTCGCCGCGTGCGGCGGTCTGCAGTGTGGGTTCTGCATCCCCGGCATCGTCATGCGCGCGAAGTCGCAGATCGACCGCAAGGGCGCGGAGCTCGACCGGGCGGCCATGGCCCCGCATCTCGGCGCCCACCTGTGCCGCTGCACTGGGTACGTCAAGGTGCTCGACGCCATCGAGGCGGTCGCCAAGGGCAAGACGTTCGAGCCGGAACTGGGTCGCGGGATCGGAGCGTCGGGGTCCAAGTACCAGGCAGCCGAGCTCACGCTGGGCGACCGCGGCTACGTCGACGACATCCGCGTACCGGGAATGCTGCACGCCGCCCTCCGCTACACCGACCACGCCCGCGCCGACATCATTGCCATCGACACGGTGGCAGCCGCCGCTGCGCCTGGTGCCGTCGCCGTGCTGACCGCGGCCGACATCCCCGCCGAGCTGCGGGTCGGCATCATCTACAAGGACTGGCCGGTGATGATCCCGGTCGGCGGGCGCACGTCGTACGCCGGCGACGTGCTCGCCGTCGTCATCGCCGAGACCCGCCAGCAGGCCCGGGCGGCGGCCACGCTCGTCGACGTCTCCTACGATGTCCTGCCTCCCGTCACCGATCCCTTGGCCGCCATCGAACCCACGGCCGACGTCGCCGTCTGGGGCACCGACACCAACGTCTTGTCGGTCAGTGCCTACGCACGCGGCGACGTCGACGCGGCGCTCACAGCCAGTGCCCACACCGTGCACGAGGTGTTCCAGACCCAACGCATCGAGCACGCCTTCCTCGAGCCGGAATCCACGCTCGCCGTGCCCACGCTGGGCCCCGACGGCACCACGGACACGATGCACGTGTACTCCGGCGGGCAGGGCGTGTGGGACGACCGTGACGACATCTGCCGGATGCTCGGCGTCGCCACCGATCGGGTCACCGTCGAGCTCGTCTCCAACGGCGGCGCGTTCGGCGGCAAGGAGGACATGAGCAACCAGGCGCACGCCTCACTCGCGGCCTGGCTCATCGGCCGGCCGGTCAAGTGCACGCTGTCGCGCGAGGAGAGCTTCCGCATGCACGCCAAGCGCCACCCGGTGCGCCTCGAGTACTGGGCCGGCTGCGACGCCGCCGGCGTCCTCACGGCCATCAAGGTCCGGGCCGTCGGCGATTCCGGCGCTTACGCGTCGGTCGGCATGAAGGTGCTCGAGCGGGCGGCCGGACACGCCACCGGCCCGTACCACGTGCCCAACGTCGACGTCGAGGCGATCGCCGCCCGCACCAACAACCTCGTCTGCGGCGCGTTCCGCGGCTTCGGGGCCAACCAGGCCCAGTTCGCCATGGACGGCGTGCTCGACCGGCTCGCCGCAGCCGTCGGGATCAGCGGGTGGGAGATCCGCAAGCGCAACGTCATCCGGCCCGGGGTGCTGTGGGGGCCGGGACAGATCATGGACGACGGCGCCGCCGGGGCCGAGGCCTGCCTCGACGCCATCCGGCCGGCCTACGACGCCGCCCGCGCCGCGGGCAAGGCCGTCGGGCTCGGGCTCGGCCTGAAGAACTCCGGACTCGGCAACGGGTTCCGCGAGGTGTCCGGCGCCGTCGTGCGGTTCCGCTCGTCCGACCAACGGGTCGAGGTGCGCCACGGCTGGACCGAGATGGGCCAAGGCGTCCACACCGTCGCCGTCCAGGTCGCCGCCGAGGAGCTGGGCATCGACCCCGATCGCATCGACGTCATCGTCGACACGTCACGACAACTCGGCTTCGGTCAGACCACCGGTTCGCGCGGGACCCTGATGGCCGCCGGCGCCGTTCAGCGCGCCTGCGCCGCCGCCATCGCGGCCGGTTGCACGCCCGACGTCGATCACCACGGCGAGCACGTCATCGACTGGACGGCCAAGCTCGGCGACCCGGCCAATCCGACCCCGACCATCCACTCGGCGTTCGGGTATGCGGCGCAGCTCGTCATCGTCGACCGAGAGTCGGGCAAGATCGAGCGCGTCGTCGCCGTACACGACGTCGGTCGGGCCGTCAACCCGCAGCTGTGCACCGGTCAGATCGAGGGCAGCGTGCACATGGGCCTCGGCTACGCCCTGACCGAGGAGTTCCCCACCGATCCCGAGACCGGGTTCCCGCAGTTCTCGACGCTGCGCCAGCTCGGCATCCTGCGGGCCAAGGACGTGCCCGAGATCGAGGTGCACCTCGTCGAGGTTCCCCAGCCACGGTCGCCCTACGGCATCAAGGGGGTGGGCGAGATCGGCCTGGTGCCCACCGCACCCGCCGTCGCGGCCGCGCTCCACGACCTCGACGGCGGGTGGCGCACCACCCTTCCCATGCGCCCCGGGACCGACCCGGCCTAGCCCCGGGCTAGCCCCAATAAGCGCCCCGCCCCACCTCGGACGTAACAGATGGTGCCTGGCACCATCTGTTACGTCAGCTGACACGTCGCGTCGGGATGGTGTCAGTGCGCGCCGCCCGTCCCGGCGAAGTACCGGTGATAGGCGCCGATCTCCATGGCGAACACGCCGTCCGTGCCGAGCGGGATGTCGCGCCACCACGAGATGTCGTTGGCACGATGGGTGCCCGACGTGACGGACGTGCCCGTCGCCTCGCAGTAGCCCCACGGGTTGCGGAGGACCACGTAGTCGACGAGCCGTGTGCGCAGGGGGAACCGGAAGCGGGTCTCCAGGTACACGCGGTTCGCCGGGGTGACGGGTATCGAACCGCCCACGAACGGACCCGGGTCGGGACCGGGCCCGGGGAACGGACCGTCGGGGATCACCCAGTCGGGGATGACCCGATCGGGGATCACGAGATGGTTCCAGTCGATGACGAACTCACGTCGTTGCAGCCAACCGAGCACCGAATAGGCGTGCGATGCGACGACGTTGGCATCGCGGTACGCGACGTCGGCGGCGTCGTCGGTCTGCTCGGGATCGTCCCAGTGCGTCCACGAGACCATCGGGGTCGTCGTGCGCCCGTTGACCGTGTGGGCCTTGACGAGATCGAGGATCTGCGACGCCGAGTACGAGTTGTGCCAGTTGCGGTAGTCGCTCAGGCCGGTCAGCTGCCGGCAGGCGATCGACGGGTCGCCGCCGGCGATGTTGGGGATCGCCGGGTAGTCGGTGATCTCGCCGAGCCGCCACTTGGCGTAAGCCTTCTCGTACACGGCTGGCCAGATCTCGCCCGCCTCGTTCGAGCGAGCGAAGTGCGTGCCACCCCACGAGTTGAGGAGGATGCGATCGGTCACCTCGACGTTCTCCACGCCGCCGTCGCCGTAGAAGCCGATCTGGTGGCGGAACGCCTCATTGTCCAGCGCCGTCGCCCGGTTGCGGTCGGCGATCGTGAACGGCATCGACCAGGCGACCGAGGACATGGCGGCGATCACGTAGCAGTCGCCGACCGCGCCCTGCACGGGATCGAGGAACTCGGTGCCCTCGTTGTAGAAACGTCCGCCGTCGGTCCACGTGAGCCCATCGGGGTGGTACCCGAGCAGCGGCGGGAAGATGAGGTCGATCAGCTGGTCGTCGAACAGGTCGGCCCACCTGCGGTTGCGCTGCGCCGCTGTCTCACCGAGCCGGACCATCACGTCGTTGCTGCCCTGGGACACGGCCCGGATCGGCACGTCGGCCGCCTTGGCGCCGAGGCGGGCGACGAGGTCGGCGAGCGTGCGGACGTCGTCGAGTTCGTGGTCGCGCGGCGCGGTCCGGTCCAGCGTCGGTCGACCGTGCTGGATCCGCCCGTCCTTGCCCTGTACCTGACCGATGTAGAGCGGCGAGCCGTTGGCCGGCGAGAAGAGGTCGGCGTAGGGCATCTGGAAGATCGACTCGAGCAGGGCCGGGCGATCGTCGACCGCCTTCCAGTCGATCGGCCGGCCGACGATGAGCTCGGCCAGGGCGTAGGGACTGGGCACCCCGACGTCGGCGAGCGGACTGCTCACGCTGCGGGTGGCAGCACGCTTGCGGGACGAGGTGGTCGCCGCACGGGACGTGCGGCGCGTGGCGGTCGTGGTCGATGGCATCGTGCCCTCCTGGTTCGCCCCAACACCGCCCGGAGATGGGGAGCCACGGCGACGCCGCGTGATACACCGTTCGCCGGCGGCCCGCTTCAGGCGAGGCTGGCGATCGGCGGTCGCTCGGCGAGATGCAGCGGCACGACCGAACCGTCGGCTCGGTGCAACGCAGGGACTGCTTCGGCCCCCTGGTCGGCGCCGCGGCCGACACGGCCGAGCGCCGTCGCCAGCACTTCGGCGGCCTGGACCGACAACTCGTGGAGACTGCGGTGCCGGTGCCTCCGTTCGCCGAGATCGACCTGGGCGATCGCCCGCGCACCGGAGCGGGCGGTGATGTCGAGCACCATGCCGATCTCGGCGCCCCATCCCTCGACGAACGGGATCGCCTCCAGGGCGCTCCGCCGACCGGCGTACTCGCCCGACAGCGGTTGGGCGAGCCCGGCGAGGTCGGGGGCGAACAGCGAGAGCAACGGCCGGGCGACCAGCTCGGTGGTCCGGCCACCACCGCCGTCGGTGGTGGGTCGGTGGTACAGCGCCTTGACGAGATCGACCGTGGGATCGGTGAGCAGCGGGGCGAGCAGGTGGGCGACCCACACCGGTTCGAACGTCGTCACGTCACCGTCGCACCAGACGACCAGATCGCCTTGCGACACCAGCAGCGACGCCCACAGCGCATTGCCCTTCCCGTGGCCGGCGCCATGAACGCGGTGGACGTCGTCGATCGACACGACGGTCGCCCCGGCCGATGCGGCCGTGGCGGCCGTCGCGTCGGTCGAGCGGTCGTCGAGCACGAGCAACTCGTCGACCAGCCCGGTGTCGTCGACCAGCCGGGCCCGTGCCGCGGCGACGAGCGGTCCGATGGTCGCCGCCTCGTCACGGCACGGGAAGCACAGCGTCACTGTCGTGTCGCCCTTCGCCGCGGCGGCCGCCGCCGGGGTCCAGCCGGCGGTCGGGAAGGTGCGGATCACGGTCACTAGGGTGCCTCCCCATGCGCTTGTTCGGCGTCGTCAACGCCAGCCCCGACTCGTTGCACACCGAGTCGATCGTCGACGGTCCCGAGTCGGCGCTCACTCGCGCCAGGTCGCTGCTCGCCGCCGGCGCCGATGCCATCGACATCGGTGGCCAAGGGTCGACGGACATCGCCACCGTCGTCGACTGGCGCGTGGAGTGGGAGCGCCTGCGCGACATCATCCCGGCCGTCGCCGCACTCGGTATCGACGTCAGTGTCGACACCTGGCGCCCCGAGGTCGCCGAGCGGGCGCTGTCGGCCGGGGCGACCGTGCTGAACGCCGCCGACGGGATGCAGCAGGACGACATGTGGCGTGTCGCCGCGGAGCATGAAGTGCCTGTGGTGCTGCCGTTCCTGTCGGGCCCGAACCCGCGGGCGATGACCATGGTGGGCAGCGACCCGATCGAGGCGATCACGGAGTTCTTCGCCGCTCGCCTCGCTGAGGCCGACCGGTACGGGATGCGGGCGCGGTGCATCCTCGATCCGGGGACCGGCTTCGCCCCGCCGAACTGGCCCTGGGAGGAGCGGTACCTCTACCAGCGCGACGTCTACACGCGCCTCGACGAGCTGCGTCACTTCGGGTTGCCGCTGTACATCGCCCTGCCGTGGAAGCGCACGGACCAGCACGACGAGCTCCTCGAGATCGTCGTCCGGGCCCGGCCCGAGTACGGCCGGGTGCACCACCCCGAGCGGGTCCGGGAGCTGGAGGCGCGCCTGCTCCCCGACGCGTAGATCGCCGGCCACCGACTCACGTTGGGCTCACTGCTCGGCGAGCGGACCGCGGGGGTGGACGCCATCGGGTGGCAACGTCTCGTTCCAGTCCGGAGGACAGCGTTCCGGGGCCACCTCGGCGAGCGGCGTCAAGACGAAGCGCCGCTCGGCGAACCGGGGGTGGGGGATCGTCAGCTCGGGGTCGTCGAGCTTCACATCGTCGTAGAACAGCACGTCGACATCGAGCGTGCGGGGGCCCCAGTGGACGACGCGCTCACGACCGGCGGCCACCTCGATCCGGCGGCAGCGGCGCAGCAGCGCGTACGGGTCGAGCGAGGTCCTCAGGCCGACCACCATGTTGAGGTACGCGCCCTGACCATCCGGTCCACCGATCGGGTCGGTCTCGAAGACCTGCGAGACGCGGTCCACGCCCGGGAGGGACGACACCGCCAGGCGGAGGAAGCCGACGCGATCGCCGAGGTTCGAGCCCAGCGCGACGATCGCGTCGTGGGAGCCGGTCGCCGTGTACTCGACGGCGCGGCGGTGGATCCGCACCGCCGTGCTGTCCAGGTGCTCGGGGATCGGCGGACGAAGCTTGGTGACGGTGACATCGACCGCCTCGACACGGTCGATGGTCAGGACGGTCGCCGCGACACGGTCGGCGAGCCGTTCCAGGAGCTGGTCGTCGGCGTCGCGCACGACCGCCGCCACGCGCTCGGCCACGTCGCCGTAGTTGGCCGTGTCGCCGAGGTCGTCGGAACGGCCGGCGTC
This sequence comes from Desertimonas flava, assembly GCF_003426815.1. GTDB lineage: Bacteria > Actinomycetota > Acidimicrobiia > Acidimicrobiales > Ilumatobacteraceae > Desertimonas > Desertimonas flava. The sequence goes on along the minus strand of NZ_QKYK01000029.1, from coordinate 36,351 downwards.
GCGCAGGTCGACGTGCAGATCGAGGTCGATGCGCAGGGGCTGGGCGATCTGCCGTTCGTGCGTGAGCACGCCGACGATCGTGGTGACGACGAGGCCCCGTATCTCGATGCGGTCGAGTGCCGGCCCCGTCGGCGGTGCAGTGCCCACGGCGGGTCACTGTACGGCCGGGAGGCTACGGCGGCACAAAAGGTCCGAGGATCGTCATCGTTCGGGCGAGCGACGCCTCGAGCCGGGCGCGCAGCCCGGGCGGGGTGGCCGGGTCGGCCAGCGTGGGCTGGACGAGCCGGACGATCCAGCCGGCGTCGCGGTCACACCAGGTGGGATGGATGACCGGCGTCGAGACGTCGAAGCCGCTCCCGTCGGATCGCGGGGTGAACGACACGGCTGCGACGGCGGCGTCCTGACTGGCCGCCGGCCAGGTGGAACCGGTGGGCATGTTGGAGACCACGTTGCCCAGTCCGTAGATCACCCACACCCCGTTGACCTGCTCGATGCCCTGCAGCACATGGGCGTGGTGGCCGACGACGAGGTCGATCTGCCCGCTCGCGGTGATCGCCGCCGCGACCTCGCGCTGGGAGCTGGTGATCGTGTGGTCCTTCTCGTTGCCCCAGTGCATGCTGACGATCACGAGCTGGGCGCCCAGGGCTCGGGCGGCCGTGGCGTCGGCGACGATCCGGGCGGGATCGATGGTGGCCGATCGCCACTCTTCGCCGGCGGGCATCCGCAGGCCGTTGTAGCTGAACGTGTACGACAGGTGCGTCACCCGCACGCCGTCGACGATGAACACGCGCGGGGCGATCTCGTCGGGTGTGCGGGCCATGCCGGAGACCCCCAGGCCGGCCGCCTCGAGCACGGTCACCGTGCGGTCGATGCCGGCCACGCCACGATCGAGCGTGTGATTGCTCGCCGTCGAGCACCGGTCGAAGCCGGCGGCGGCGGTGGCCGCGGCCACCTCCGCCGGCACGCCGTAACGCGGGGCGGTGGTGAACCCCTCGCCCTCCGGGGCGATGGGGGTCTCGAGGTGACAGACGGCGAGGTCGACGTTGGCGACGAGTGGGGCCAGCCCGGCGAGCATCGGCGTGAAGTCGTAGCCCGCCGGTCCGTCGGGGTGGGCGGCGGCCCAGTTGGCCTGCGCCCCGGCCCACAGCGGGCTGTGCCACAACGAGTCACCGGTGAAGGCCATCGACAGCACGCCGTCGGTCGGCGTGGCGATCGTCGTCGTCGTCGTGGTGCTGCTGGTCGTCGTCGACGTGGCCGTTGTTGTGGACGTGGCCGTTGTTGTGGAGCTGGACGTGGACGTCGTGGTCGTGGTGCTCGACGTCGTCGTCGGGCCCGGCCACCACGCTCCCGACGTCGTCGTCGGCCACCAGGGGCGTGGCGCGCCGATGCCGGCGCGTGTGCCGAACGCGTCCGCTGGGCCATCTCCACCGACCTCCGGCCCCGATGCGGTGAGGACGACGGCCATCATCGCCGACGCGATCGCCCTGGATGCTGTGCGGCCTCCGGCCACGCAGCAAAGTGTCGTTCGTGGCCGACGCTGCGGCGCGGATGGTCGGCCTTGACTTCAAGCGCGATTGAAGCCGTACCGTGCGCGGTATGTCCGTCGTCTCCGACATCACCCTGTCCGACCTCGAGGTCGGTTCGATGCGCCTCGCCCGGGTGGGCGAGCGCCGTGTCCTGCTCGTCCGCACCTCGTCTGGGGTCCACGCCCTCGACCATGCCTGCCCCCACGAGGGTTACGGCCTGACCCAAGGCGACCTCTCGGGCGACCTGCTGACGTGCGCATGGCACAACTGGAAGTTCGACGTCAGGTCGGGAGCGTGCGTGCAGGGCGAGGAGGCGGTGACCGCGCACGACGTCGAGGTCGCCGACGACGGCACGCTGTCGGTGACGATCAACGCGCCCGAGCCGGCGGAACTGCGGACCCGCCTGACGGCGAGCCTACGCAGTGGCATCGAACGCCAGCGCGTCGGTCAGGTGTCGCGGGACGTCGTGCGCCTGCTGCGTGCCGACGCCGACCCCGGCGAGCTGGTCTGGGAGGCCGTGCAGTACGGCGCGCCCCGCGCCGAGTTCGGTTGGGGCCACTCCGTGGCGTCGGCAACCGACTGCCTCGCGATGGTCGACCACTACGACGGCGACGCCAGGGCGCTGCCGGTGGTGCAGGCGATCGCGGGCATCGCCGAGACCGAGCGGGGTCGTCCGCCGCGCCCGCTGCCCCCGCCGCTGCCGTCACTGCCGGCCGACCCGCTCGGAGCCTTCCGGGCCCACGTCGAGGCGGAGTCGGTGGAGGATGCTCAGGCGGTGCTCCTCGCCGCCGTCGACAGCGGCGTCGACGCGGCGACGTTGCGCCGCTGGTTCACGGCGGTCGTCAGCGACCATCACCTGTCGTACGGTCACGCCGCGATCTACTCGCAGAAGGCCTTCCAACTGCTCGATCGCCTCGGCTGGGACCGGGCGGCAACCGTGTTGCCGCATCTCGTGCCGACGATCATCTACGGCACCCGTGAGGACACGTTGCCCTACATGCGCCCGTTCGTGCGGGCGATGGGCGCGGTCGACCTGGCCGCCCTGTGCGAGGTCGTTCCCGATCCGTCGTGGCAGGACGACGGTGCGTTGCTGGCCGCCCTGCTCGGCGACGATCGCCGGGCGGGGCTCGCTGCCGCCGCCGGCGCGCTTCGGTCCGGTGCCGGCATCGACGGCGTGCTCGATGTCGTGTCGCTCGCCGTCGCCGAGCGCATGCTCCGCTACGACGTCGCCGGCGAGTTCGAGTTCCACGACGACTTCGGCTGGCTCGACATCACGCATGGCATGACGTACGCCAACGCCGTGCGCTGGCACGCCGCCGGTCGCTCCGACCCCGACGTCCTACGCCTGGCTCTGTGGTGCGTGTTCCAGGCCCAGTGGACCGGCCGCCACGAGTGGCACTCGACTGTCGGCGAGCCCGCGGACGTCGATCTCGGATTTGGTGCCTCGGCGCCGACCCCCGCTGACCTCCGGGCGGCGGGGGAGCGGCTCCAGCGCCGCGCCCTCGACGACACGACATCGGCGCAGATCGTCCACGCCCACGCCGTGAAGACCACCGTGGCGGCCACCGAGGAAGCCGTCGCCACCGGCTCGCCCCGCCCCCTGCAGGCCGCCCAGCGCTTCCTCGAAGCCCCCAAGCTCGAACGCTTCGTCGCCGCCAACGTCACCCGCGCCATCGACTTCATCTCCGGCCGCACCCAACGCGACTGACCCCCGAAGTTCTTGTACTGATTTCGCGTCACCGGCGACAAGAAATCAGTACAGGAAGTCCACGGCGAGTCAGAGACCGAGCGTCCAGATGCTCGCCGAGTTGGCCGCGTCGGCCGCGGCCTCGTCGGGCAGCAGCGTCCCCTCCGGGCCGCCGATCGTCCACGGCCAGCCCCTCTCGCCGACGGCCACCGCGCCGTCGCCGAATGCCGTGGCCGCCCAGCGGAACCCGTCGGGCTCCACCGAGTACTCGGTCCACTCGAGTCCGTCCGGTGACCGGTACTGCCTGGAGGCGGGGTCGGCCTGCAGCCCACGCGCAGCGAGGGCGACGAACTCGCCGCCGACGTGAACGATCGCACTCGGAGCGACACCGTCCTGGTCGACCGCGCCGAGCGTGGTACGAGTCCATGTCGAGCCGCGGTCCGTCGACGTCCATGCGAGTGTCTGGATCCATCCCATGTCCTCCGAAGATGTCGCTCCGAGGACCACCAGGCGATCCTCGGTGCCGGCGACGGCAACCGGATGATCGCCGTCGCTGCCGGGCAGTTCGATGGCGGACCACTCGCGTCCGTCCGTCGAAGTCAGGACCAGCCGCTCCGACCGTGTGGACCCGGTCACCACGAATAGGTCGTCGACGAAGGTGGCGGCGTTGGTGAAGGCCGTGTTGAAGTCCCCGTAGCCGTCGACGACCTGCCAGTCCGCACCATCCGGTGAGAACCACAGGCCGAAGCTGGCGGCGAAGACGCCGTGAGGTCCGGCTGCGATGCTGGTGGCGAGCCGTCCGTAGTCCAGCGAGCTGGCACGCGGGATCGTGATCGACTCCCAGTGTTCGAGGTCGTCGGTCCTCCAGAAGTTCGAGCCGTCGGACCCGACCAGCCGGCCGTCGAACTCGACGAGGTTGACGAGCGTCCGGGCGCTCGACCCCGTGAACTCGGTGGGGCCGAAGTCGTCGTCGTTCGGGAGCCGCTCCCACGTGAGACCGTCGGCGGACCGCCACATCGCGTTGTAGGTGATCAGATCACGACGCTCGCTGCCGACGGCGATGAGGCCGAAGCTGGTGTCGGCGACGGAGGCGATGGCGATCGCGTTCGGCGTGGCGCTGGCGATGATGTCCTCGCCCATCGGCGCCGGGAGGAACAAGCCGTCGAGGTCGGGGACGAGCTTCCAGTCGGGGTCGGGAGGTGACGGGTTCGACCAGCCGCCGTCACCGCGAGTTGCGATGCGGGCGATGACCGCGCCGCCGGCGATCGCCACCGCCGCGGCGGCACTCATCGACAGAAGCCGCCGGCGGCTGGTGCGGATCGGCGCGGCGGCCGGTTCGTCGAGCGGGACGACCGGCACGAGCGGTCGTTCGAGGTCGTCGAGGTAGCGGCTGTAGGCGCTGAGTTGGTCGTCGAGGTCGATCATCGGTCGGACTCCGGGTCGTCGTTGATGCTGTGGCGTGCAGGTTCCACCCCGAGGCGCCGGCGGAGATGGTCGAGGCCGCGGCTGAGATGGTTGCGGAGCGTCGAGACCGAGATGTCGAGCATCGCCGCGGCGCTCGCCAACGTCTCGCCCGCACCGTGCACGAGCAGGACCGCTTGGCGTTGCTGTTCGGTCAGTGCGTTGAGGGCGTCGGGGAGCGCCGGCTCGAACCCGTAGCGCTCCGCCGCCTCGGGCACGACGGCCGGCAGCGCCTTGCGTCGGTCCCGCGCGGCGTTGCGTCCGACGCGGTACAGGTACCCGGCCGGGTTGTCCATCAGCCGGAGGTCGGACCAGCGCTGGAAGCCGAGTTCCATTGCCCGCGACGCAGCCTCCACGCCGATCTCCACCCCGCACGCGGCCACCAGAGCCCGCCGCACTCGCGGCTCCGTCTCGCGATAGAACGCGGCGAAGTCGACCCACCGGATGTCGGCCACGTCGTCAGTCTCGTCCACCGGCGTCGGTCCCATTGCCCGATGAAGGCAACGAGCCCCCCGAACGTGTCACGCGCGGGTCGTAACCTCGGGGCGATGGGAGCCGTGACCCCCGGACTGGTCTGTTCGCACCACCACCTCTACTCGACCCTGGCGCGGGGGATGCCTGCGCCGCCGCGTACCCCAACCGGCTTCGCCGAGATCCTCGAGCAGATCTGGTGGCGCCTCGACACCGCCCTCGACCTCGACATGCTTCGGGCATCGGCGCGGCTCGGGGCCGTGGAGGCGCTGCTCGCCGGGACGACGGGGATCGTCGACCACCACGAGAGCCCGAACGCCATCGAGGGCAGCCTCGACGTGATCGCCGACGCATGCGCCGAGGTCGGCGTCAGGACATCGCTGGCCTACGGCGTGACCGATCGCCACGGGCCCGACGGCGCCCGCCGCGGCCTCGCCGAGAACGAGCGGTTCCTGCGCGCCGGCGGCCGGGGCATGGTGGGGGTGCACGCCGCGTTCACGTGTACCGACGACACGCTCGCCGCCGCAGCCGGCCTGGCCGCCGAGCTCGGCGTCGGCGTGCACATCCACGTCGCCGAGGGCTCGCCCGACGAGGCGGCCGGTGCCCGCCTCGAGCCCCTTGCCGCCGACGATTGGCTCATCGTCCACTGCGTTCGGCTCGACCGGGAGCTGCCCGGCCTGCTCGCCCACAACCCGCGCAGCAACATGAACAACGCCGTCGGCTACGGCCGCCCGGCCCGCAAACGCAACGATGTCGTGCTCGGCACGGACGGCATCGGGGCCGACATGCTCGAGGAGTTCCGCCTCGCCTACGTCGCCCACCGTGCGGACGACGTGACGGCCTCGCCCGACACGGCCTGGAGCTGGATCACCAACGGCTACCGCCTACTTCCTGAGTGCGAGGGCGACCGGGTCACGTGGTCCTACGACCACGCCGACTCGCCATGGCACGTCGCCTTCACCCCGGGCATCAGGGCGCTCGATGTCGTGGCCGCCGACGGCGAGGTGCTCGTCGAGGGCGGCCGGCCGACCCGGGTGCATCTCGACGAGGTCAGGGCCCACGCCGCCGAGCAGGCCGCCCGCCTCTTCGCGCTCCTCTGACGCGGCGGCGTCAGCCGCCGAGCTCCTGGGTGGTGAAGACGGTCTCGCCGTCGACGGTGGCCGTGAAGTCGCCCTCGAGCTCGGTGATCGACGCTCCCGGCAGCTCGGACGTGCGGCCGCTCAGCACGGCCTCACCGCCGTCGACGGTGGTGCCCGTGCACTCCACGTCGACCGCCTCACGGCCTCCCTCGCTGACGGTCGCCGTGCACTTCAGGCCGTCGTCGTCGATCTCGTGGCCAGCGTGGTTGAACTGCTCGGCGCCCTGGAGCGCGGCGAAGTTGCGGACGGCGAGCTCGACGCCGTCGTCGAGGAGGTTCTCGCGGTCGTCCTCGGAGCAGCCGGCAACGAGGCCGATGGACGCGACGGCGATGGGCAGGGCGATCAGATGGCGAAGGCGCATGCCTGTACTCAACCTGATTCCGGAGTCGATTGCAGTGGGGGAGGCCCCACGGCGGATGGTGGGGTCTTGTGCGATCATGCAGCCATGGCCGAATCTGCTGGCAACCGTCGCTATCCCGTCGCTCTCTACCTGCAGGACGCCCACGACATCCGGGAGGGCATCGGGATCGTGCGCCGAGCGGAGGCGGCCGGATTCGCCGCCGTGTGGCAGGCCGACAGCCGTCTCGTGCGCGACGCCGTCGTGCCGATGGCGGCGTTCGCCGCGGCGACCGAGCGCATCAAGATCGGCTCGGGCGTCATCGACATCTGGACCCGCAATCCGGCCCGCTTGGCCAGCACGTTCTCGACCCTCGACGATCTCGCGCCGGGCCGCATCCTCGCCGGCCTCGGCGCCTGGTGGGATCCGCTGGCGACCAAGGTGGGCATCCAGCGCGCCCGGCCACTCACGGTGATGCGCGAGGTGGTCGCCGCGATGCGTGGACTGCTCGGCAACGAGACGGTCAGCATCCACGGCATCCATGCCCGGCTCGACGGCGTCGAGCTCGACTACGTGTACCAGCCGCGCCGGGTGAAGGACGTGCCGATCTACATCGGTGCCACCGGTATGCAGATGATGGAGCTCAGCGGCGAGATCGCCGACGGGGTGGTGCTCAACTACCTCGTCGACCCGGCCTACAACGCCCGGGCGATGGAGGCCCTGGCGACCGGCGCAACGCGGGCGGGGCGCAGCGTCGACGACATCGACCGTCCCCAGCTCGTGGTGTGCAGCGTCGACGAGGATCGTCAGCGAGCCCTCGACGCCGCTCGCCTGATGGTCACGCAGTACCTCGGCCAGCAGCCCCACATCATGAAGGCGTCGGGCGTGCCCCAGGAGCTGCTCGACGAGATCGGCAAGGTGCTCACGTGGCCGGCCACGCACGACGAGGTCGAGGCGGCCAGCCGGCTCGTGCCCGACGAGGTGGTGCAGCGCTGCACGGCGTCGGGCTCGCCCGACGAGGTGGTCGCCAAGGTGGACGAGTACGTCGCCGCCGGGGCGACGTGCCCGATCCTCTACCCGCTCGGGCCTGACGTCGACCTGATGCTGGAGACGTTCCGCCGCACCTGAGCGTTACGGAAGGTGCCTGGCACCTTCCGTAACGGTCACTTGCGGTTGACCTCGATGCCGCCGACGGCGATGAGCGACTCGACGCAGTCGCGGAGTGAGTCGTCGAACGGGCGGAACTCGATGGGCACGGCGGCGCGGATGCGCTCGTTGTGCAGTTCCAGGCCGGCCCAGATCGAGCGGAACTCGTCCTCACGCTCCTTCCAGCGGTCGGGGGCGTTGTCGGCGATCGGGCCCGGGTCGTGGTGCAGCTCGGGCAGGACGCGGTCGATCGACCGGGCGATCGTCTCGTAGTCACGGGTCTCCGTCGACATGGCGATGAACCGCTCGCCATTGCGCACCGTGGTCGACTCCAGCAGCCCCACATGGCACGCCGCGTTGTCGCGCACGTCGACGATCATCCACGGCCGGTACGGCCCGGTGCCGTGGAAGATCTCGCAGCGGCCGGCGACCATCTTGCCGATCAGCCCCTGCCAGTTCACCCGCCCCTGGTGGGCCGACAGGATCGGACCGATGTTGTCGGCCGGGCAGACCGTGATCGCGTCCCACCGGCCGCTCGGTGACGAGGCGGCGGCGTCGGCGAACGAGCGCTCGGCGATCACCTTGCCCATCGAATAGCCCTGGCCCCGCTCCGGTGTGCGCTTGGGATTGGACTCGTCGGGCAGGCGGTCCTCGTCGACGACCGGCCGGCGGGCGAGCTCGCCGATGTCGGCCTCGGAGATCACCGCGGCGATGCTGGAGGTCACGACGACCCGCCGCACCGAGCCGGAGCCCTCGATGCTGGCGATGATGTGATCGCACGTCCGGCGCACGTAGTCGGGATCGTCGTAGGTGCTCACATGCGACACGTGGGCGACGCCGTCACAGCCGCGGAACACGTCGTCGAAGCAGCCCGCCTCGTCCAGATCGGCAGCGTGCAACGTGAGACGCCCCGACGCGAACGCCGGCATGGCCCGCAGGAAACCCACCTTCGTCTCGTCGTCCGTAGCTCGCACGCATGCCCGCACCCGGTAGCCGCGATCGAGAAGTTCGCGGACCACCCACCCGCCGATGAATCCGGCCGCGCCGGTGACCGCGACGACGTCGCCCGTGCGAATTTCTGCCATCTGCCCCTCCATCCGTCGACGGCCAGAGGTTACGGTCAGGCGGATGATCGAGCTCGATCGGGTGTCCAAGCGCTTCGCTCCGTCGGCGCCGCCGGCGGTCGAGGATCTCTCGTTGACGATCGACGACGGCGAGGTGCTCGTGCTGCTCGGCAGCTCGGGCTGCGGCAAGACGACGACCTTACGCATGATCAACCGCCTGATCGAGCCGACGTCGGGCACGATCACCATCGACGGTCGTGACGTCCAGTCGATGCCGGTCCACGAGCTGCGGCGCGGGATCGGGTACGTGATCCAGCAGTCCGGTCTGTTCCCCCACCGCACCATCGTCGACAACGTGACGACGGTGCCCCGCCTGCTCGGCTGGGACCGCAAGCGCCGCAACGCCCGGGCCCACGAGCTGCTCGAGCTCGTCGGCCTCGAGCCGGAGCTGGCGAAGAAGTATCCGGCTCAGCTGTCGGGCGGGCAGCAGCAGCGCGTCGGCGTCGCCCGGGCGCTGGCCGCCGACCCGCCGGTGATGCTGATGGACGAGCCGTTCGGTGCCGTCGATCCGATCGTGCGGGCCCAGCTGCAGCGCGAGTTCAAACGGCTCGTGAAGGATCTCGGCAAGACGGTCGTCTTCGTCACCCACGACGTCGACGAAGCGATCGTCCTCGGCACGCGCATCGCCGTCATGCAGACGCCTGGCCACATCGCTCAGCTCGACGCCCCGGCCGATCTACTGGCGAACCCGGCGTCGGAGTTCGTCCACGACTTCGTCGGCAATCGGACCGTCGTGTACGACCAGGCCGGCAACGCCTCGGGCTACAAGCTGGAGACGCCCTTCCCGTGAGCCCGGCGATGCGGCGGAGTGCCCTGCTCCTGGTCGTCGCGGGCGTGCTCGGCGCCGCGATCGCCGCCTTCGTCATCGACACCGAGGTGGCGACGTGGAGCGGACCGCAGCTGGCCGGGAACTGGGACGTGATCGCCCACTGGTTCGTCGAACACGTCCGCTTCACGATCACGGCCGTCAGCCTGGGCACGTTGATCTCTCTGCCCCTGGCCTACGTGTCGATCCGCTGGCCCAAGACCTACCCGGCGATGCTGACGGCGACCAACGTCCTCTACGCCGTTCCGTCGATCGCCCTCATCGTGATGCTCGCCTCGCTGAACGCCGACGTCCTCGGCGTCGTGAGGTTCTCGTACCTCAGTGACGCGCCGATCGTGGCCGCGATGACGCTCTACACCCTGATCATCCTCGTGCGGAACATCGTCGAGGCGGTGCGATCGGTACCCGACTCGGTGGTGCGCGCGGCCGACGGCATGGGGTACCGGCGCATCGTCCGCTTCACCACGGTGGAGTTCCCGCTCGCCCTTCCCGGCGTGATCGCCGGCCTCCGGCTGGCGACCGTCAGCACCGTGTCACTCATCAGCGTCGGCGCCCTGACCGGCCGCGGTGGGCTCGGTCGCCTCTTCGCCGACGGGCGCCGTCGTGGAATCGTCGTCGAACTGTGGTCGGGCATCGTGGCGATCGTCGTGCTCGCTCTCGTGCTCGACGCCATCCTCGTGCTGATCGGGCGGCTCGCCACGCCGTGGACTCGAGCCGGCACGCGCCGGACGTCCCGCCTGCGCCTGCGTCCCCAGGCGGCACCCACCGCGGCGGAGCCCGCCTGATGCGCGACATCCTCGACGGCTTCGGCTGGCTCACCACCGCCGACAACTGGTGGGGTAAGAACGGCATCGCCGTCGCCCTCGGCGAGCACCTGCGCTACTCGCTGTATGCCTTGCTCGGGGCGGCCGCCATCGGCTTCCCGATCGGTCTGTTCATCGGCCACACCGGTCGCGGGCGGTTCGTCGCCGCCAACCTCGCCGGGCTGTGGCGGGCCATCCCCACCATCGGGGTCGTTGGCGTGCTGTTCGACTGGAAGCCGCTCACACTGTGGCCGGTGCTCGTGGCGCTGATCATCCTCGCCGTCCCGCCGATCATGCTCAACACGGCCGCCGGCATCGACAGCGTCCCGCCCGACGTGCGCGACGCAGCGCGGGGGATGGGTCTCACCGGGTGGCAGTCGTTGTGGCAGGTCGAGGTGCCCAACGCCGTGCCGCTCATCCTCGCCGGTGTCCGGTCGGCGGCCAACCAGGTGATCGCCACGGCGACGATCGCCGGTTTCGTCGGACTCGGCACGTTCGGCGTGTTCATTTTCAGCGGCATCGGCACCCGGCAGTACGACAAGGTCGCCGGCGCCTCGATCGGCGTGATCACCCTCGTCCTCGTCGTCGAGCTCCTCTTCGCCTCGCTCCAGCGCCTGATCGGCGGCCGGGCCACCCGGCCGCTGTAAAATCTGAGCGAACGTGTCGGAAATTGGCGCGCTAGGGTTCGGGCCGGGCTCCCAGCGCGGGGAGCTCGATAGCCCCTCAGGAGGTCCCTGACCATGCGCAAGCGCTCCACGGCGGTCGTCGCCGCAACAGCGATCCTCGCCTCGCTCGGCTCGGCCGTCTCCGTCTCCGCCGGCACCGAGCCGCCGGGTACCGAGCCGACCGGCTCCGATGCTGCGGCCTCGGATGCCCCCACCCCGACCGGCGAGATCGTCGTCGGTTCCGCCGACTTCCCCGAGAGCGAGCTGCTCGCCCAGATCTACGGTCAGGCCCTGTCGGCCGCCGGGTTCTCGGTCAGCTTCCAGCTGGCCATCGGCTCGCGCGAGGTGTACATCCCGGCGCTCGAGAACAACGAGCTCCAGCTCATCCCGGAGTACACCGGCAACCTGCTGAACTACGTCACCGATCCCGACGCCGAGGCGGAGACGGTCGACGATCAGGTCACGGCCCTCGCCGAGAACCTGCCCGAGGGCCTCGAAGTGCTCACGCCGTCGGCGGCCGAGGACGCCGACACGCTCGTGTGCACCGCCGCGGCCGTCGAGGAGTTCGGCCTCAGCGACTTCTCGTCGCTCGCCGAGAGCGCCGGCGACATCAGCATCGGTGCCCCGCCCGAGTTCGAGGCGCGGTCGCCCTACGGCTTCACCGCCCTCCAAGACGCCCTTGGTGTCGAGTTCGAGGAGTTCGTGCCACTGGCGTTCGGCGACATCCCCGCCGCCCTCGAGGCCGGAGAGATCGACTGCGGCAACCTCAACACCACCGGGTCGGCGTTGATCGACAACGACAACCTGATCCAGCTCGAGGACGACCTCGGCGTGATCTCGCCGCAGAACGTCGTCCCCCTGGTTCGTAGCGAGGTCGTCACGCCCGAGCTGTCGGCGACGCTCGATGCCATCAGCGCCGCCCTCACCACCGAGATCCTCACCGGCCTGGTCGCCCAGGTCGAGGTCGATCAGCTGGGTGCCGACGTCGTGGCCGCCGAGTGGCTGGCCAGCCTCGCCGCCGGCGGGCCCACCAGCGGGCCGCCCTCGAGCGGCGCCCCGTCGACCGAGGCTCCGGCAACCACCGCCGCCTGACCTCGTCACCACCAACTGCTGATCGGGCACCTCGCCCGCGCCACGTCGGCGCAGGTGGGGTGCCCGATTCGCGCCCGGGGAGACAGCTACGGTCGAGCGGACCGTGATCGAGATCCGCCACATCACCAAGCGCTTCGGCTCCACCGTGGCCGTCGACGACCTCAGTTTCGACGTGCATCCCGGACGGGTCACCGGCTTCCTCGGACCGAATGGGTCGGGCAAGAGCACCACGATGCGGTGCATGCTCGGCCTCGATCGCCACGAGGGCGGCACCACGATGTTCGACGGCCAGCCGTTCCGCAGCCTGTCCAAGCCCCTGTTCCAGGTGGGCGCGCTGCTCGACGCCGGCTACGTCCATCCGGCCCGGACGGGACGCAATCACCTGCGGTGGATGGCGGCGAGCAACGGCGTCCCCAGCCAGCGGGTCGACGAGTGCCTCGCCATGGTGGGCCTTGCCGACGTCGGCGGCCGCAAGGTGCGCGGGTACTCCCTCGGCATGCGCCAGCGCCTCGGCCTGGCCGGCGTGATGCTCGGCGACCCGACGACGATCATCCTCGACGAGCCGGCCAACGGTCTCGACCCCGAGGGCGTGCGGTGGATCCGCGACTTCCTCGTCGCCCTCGCGCGGGAGGGACGGACGATCCTCGTCAGCAGCCACCTCCTGTCGGAGATCTCCCTCATGGCCGACGATCTGGTCGTCATCGGCCGCGGCCGGCTCATCGAGCAGGGCCCGGTCAGCCAGTTCATCGACCGCTACGCCCGCCGTTGGGTTCGCGTGCGCACTCCCACGCCCCGACCCTTCGCCGAGGCGCTGTCGCGAGCCGGCGGCGAGTGGCGGGCCTTCGGCGCCGACGGCATCGACGTGGCCGGCTTGGCCATCGAGCAGATCGGCGAGCTGGCGATGCAGACCGGCACCGTGTTACACGAGCTGTCGCCGCAGAGCGAGTCCCTCGAGGACGCCTTCCTGCAGGCGACGGCGGGCGCGCAGGAGTACCACTCCGGCGCTCCGGCTCCGGGCCAGCAGATTCCGCCACCACCGGGGCAGCTCGGTCCGCCGGGGGGTGGGCGATGATCGACAGCCTGCGCAGCGAGTGGATCAAGCTGTCCACGCTCACCGTGGTCAAGGTGCTGGCGATCGTCGCCGTCGCCTTCCCCGTCATCGTCGTCGCCCTGGTGTCGGCCCTCAGTGACGACATCGTCACCAGCAAGGACCTGATCGACCTCATCAACGTCGTCGCCGTGCTCTCGGCGATGCTCGTCGGTGTCGTCGCGGCCATCGGCATGACCAACGAGTTCAACCACGGCACGATCCGCCCCACCTTCGCGGCCCAGCCGCGGCGGCTCCAACCCCTGCTGGCCAAGCTCCTCGTGCACCTCGCCTTCGCCGCCGTGCTGATGCTGATCGTCCTCGCCGTCTCGTGGCTCCTCGGCGTCGGCCTCTCCGACGCCCCGTCGGACAACTTCCCCCTGCGGGAGTTCAACGGGTTCCCGGTGCCGGCCCTCGCCGCCCTGGCGGGTGCCGGACTCCTCGGGGTCGGGCTGACCATGCTCGGTTTCGGGCTCGGCATGCTCATTCGCAACACGCCGGCCACGGTGAGCGTGCTGTTGTTGTGGCCGCTCGTGGCCGAGGGCCTGGTCGCCGCCCTGCTGTCCGCGCTCGACAACGACGAAGCCGTGCGGTTCCTGCCCTACGTCGAGGGCATCAACATGGCCTCGTGGAATCCCGGCACCGACGACCTGATGGGACGGGTGCCCGGCGGCATCTACTTCTTCGTCTGGGTCGCCGCGATCACCGTGCTCGGCCTCTGGCGGACCAACCGCAGCGACGCCTGATCAGCGAGCGCGGAGCTCGAGCCGATCGCGCTGCGTGATGGTGTAGTGACGGTCGCGCTGCTCCAGCCAGCCGAGCCGGATGAAGCTGGCGATCGCCTTGTTGACCCGCTCGCGGGAGGCGCCGACCATGCCGGCCAGCTCCTCCTGGGTGACGGGCAGGATGAACTCGTTGTCGCTCCCGGCCAACTCGAGCAGCCGCTTGGCGGTGCGCCCGGTGACGTCGAGGAACACCGAGTCGGCGAGCGCCTCGTCCATCGCACGGAGTCGCTGGGCGAGCATCCGAGTGACGTTCCAGAGCATCGTCGGCTGTTCCTTGAACATCTCGATGACCGGTGCGTAGGGGATCGACAGCACCCGGGACGGCTCGAGCGCCCGGGCCATCGCCGACCGTGGCCGATCGTCGAGCAGGCCCATGTCGCCGAACAGGTCGCCCGTCTCCATCAACGCGACGACGCTCTCGCGTTTGTCGATCGGATTGGCGAGGGCGATGGCGAGTCGGCCGTACGTGACGACGTACAGGGCGTCGGGTGCATCTCCCTCTTGGAAGAGCACGTCACCCCGAACGAGCTGCTGTTCGGTGCAATGCTCGGCCAGGGCGGCGAGGATGTCGGACGGGGCGTCGGCGAAGAACTCGGTGCCGGCTAGGACGTCCCGGTAGGCGTGCGTGTCGTTCCCCATGCTGGCCAGCAGGTTAGTGCCCCGGCGCCCCAGTACCCTGCTCCCGATGCCTGGGACGCCCGTTTTCGACGCCGCGGCCGCGGTGCGCGTCTGGACGATCGTCGTCGCCGGCGGCTCCGGACAGCGGTTCGGGGCGCCCAAGCAGTTCGCCTCGCTGTTCGGAGACGAACGTGTGATCGACCGATCCTGTGACGTCGCCCGGTCGTGCGCCGGCCGCGTGGTCGTCGTGCTGCCGTCGGCCGACCAGGTGGAGAACTGGCGGGCGGCCCGGCCCGACGACGTCGCCGTGGTGGGTGGGTCGACCCGGAGCGAGTCGGTCCGGGCTGGTCTCGCTGCGGTCCCCGCCGACGCCGACATCGTCTGCGTGCACGATGCCGCCCGCCCGCTGGCCACCGCGGCCCTGTTCGAAGCGGTGGTCGCGGCCGTGCGCGCCGGCGCCGACGGGGCGGTGCCGGCCCTGCCCGTCACCGACACCGTCAAGGTCGTCGATCCCTCGGGCGCCGTCGTGTCGACGCCCGACCGGTCCACGCTCGTCACCGTGCAGACGCCGCAGGCGTTCGCCGCGTCGGTGCTACGGGCGGCCCACGCGTCGGGCGCCGAGGGCACCGACGATGCGTCACTGGTGGAACAGGCCGGTGGTCGTGTCGTGGTGGTCACGGGCGAGTCCTGGAATCACAAGATCACCGATCCCGCCGACCTCGATCGGGCCCGGGCCCTGCTCGCCGACCGGCACGAAACGGCGCTGTCGTGATCGACGTCCGGGTCGGAAACGGGTTCGACGTCCACCGCGTCGGTGACGACCCCGAGCGTCCGATGGTGCTCGGCGGGTGCGTCTTTCCCGGCGTGCCGGGGCTCGTCGGCCACAGCGACGGCGACGCCGTCGCTCACGCCGTCGCCGACGCCCTGCTCGGTGCCGCCGGCTTCGCCGACATCGGTCAGCAGTTCCCCGACACCGATCCCGAGTACGCCGGCGCCGACTCGATCGAGCTGCTCCGCCGGGTCGTCGAGCTCGTGCGGGGCGACGGTTGGAGCGTCGGCAACGCCGATTGCAGCGTGGTGTGCGAGGCTCCGAAGCTGGCGCCGCTGCGTGAGGAGATGCAGCACCGCCTGTCGGCGGCCGTCGGTGCGCCCGTGTCGGTGAAGGGACGTCGGCCCGAAGGGCTCGGAGCGCTCGGCCGCGGCGAGGGCATCGTCTGTTTCGCCTCCGTCGTCATCACCCGGGCCACCGCCGGGACCAGCACCCAGACAAGCGAGGTAACCCGATGAGTCCGCGACAGCAACGGTCGGGATCTGGCCGCGGAGGCGGCAACAGCCGGTCCGGTCAGGGCCGGGGGTCCGGCAAGGGATCGCCGCGCGGACAGGGCCGGGCGCCGGCGAAGCCGGGACGGAGCGGCGCCAAGCCCGGTCGCCCCGCCGCCAAGTCGGCCCGCGGGTCCACGCGCGGATCCCGCGTCGATGCGCCCGCGGCCAACGCCAACCAAGGCGTGGCCCGCCCGCCCCGCACGCGCCTCGTGCCGTCGCGGGCGACCCAGACCCACATCGGCGTCGATCGGTCCCGAGGCGCCGCTCGCGTCGGTGGCGTCCGCCGGCTGTCGGGCGATCCGTTGCCGAAGCGCTCGGAGAAGGGGCTCGGTGGCGAGCAGGTCGAAGGGCGCCAGGCGGTGCGCGAACTGTTGATCGCCGGACGGCGCCGCATCCACGAGATCTGGCTGTCGGCCGAACTGTTCGACGACGAGGCCGTCGCCGACATCCTCGAGATCGCCAAGGCCAACCGGGTCCCCGTCGCATCGGTGGCCCGCAACAAGCTCGACGCCCGGGCGCGCACCGAGGCGCCACAGGGCATCATCGCCTACGCCGCCCCGCTCGAGGAGGGCGATCTCGGCGCTCTCATCCGTGGCAAGAACGGCAAGCCGCCCTTCCTCGTCGCCGTCGACGGCGTCACCGACCCGGGCAACCTCGGCGCGATCCTGCGCAACTGTGAGGGCGCGGGAGTCGACGGGGTGATCCTGCCGAGCCATCGTGCGGTCCACGTCACGCCGACGGTCACCAAGTCGGCCGCCGGCGCCGTCGAGTACGTACCGCTCGTGCTCGTCGGCGGCCTGCCGACGGCGATCAATCAGCTGCGCCAGCACAAGGTGTGGGTGGTCGGCCTCGACGACGCCGCCGACCGTTCGTTGTTCGACATCGCCGATCTCGCCGTCGAAGGCATCTGCCTCGTGCTCGGTGCCGAGGGCGCTGGACTGTCGCGGCTCGTCCGCGAGCGCTGCGACATGATCGTCAGCATCCCGATGCTCGGTCGCCTCAGCTCGCTCAACGTGTCGGCTGCCGCCGCCCTCGCCACCTACGAGGTCGCCCGCCACCGTGCCTGACGTTTCGTCCTCGGCGAGCATCGTCGCTTCGCTCCTCGCTCGCCTGCGGCGAGTTGTAACGAGCTCGCTTCGCTCGCACGAAGAGTTGAAAGAGGCGGCGGCGCAGCAAGCTGCGCTGGTCGCCGCATCGAAGGGGGGAATCCCCCCTTCGAGCATCCCCCCGACGGCGTCGGCGCGTTGGTCGGTGCGCGACCGGTTCGAGCATCCCCCCGACGGCGTCGGCGCGTTGGTCGGTTCGCGACCGGTTCGAGCTTCCCCCCAACGGCGTCGGCGCGTTGGTCCGTTCGCGACCGGTTCGAGCATCCCCCGACGGCGTCGGCGCGTTGGTCGCTTTGCGACCGGTCGCCGGGTTCGTCTGGCAGCGGTCAGGTGTTGGTGAAGTTCGGCGGGCGCTTCTCGACGAACGCCCGCATCGCCTCGACGTGGTCGGCGGTGGCGCTGGCCATGATCTGCTGACGGTTCTCGAGGTCGATCGCCGCCTGTAAGCCGGGGATCTCGAGGGACGTCCACATCGCCTCCTTCGTCAAGGCGACGGCGAAGGGGGCGTTGGACAAGATGTGCTGGGCCTTGGCCCGCGCCGCATCGAGCAGCTTGTCGTCGTCATGGAGTTCGACGACGAGACCGATGCGGTAGGCCTCGTCGGCATCGAAGTTGCGGGCCGTCACCATCAGTTCCTGGGCCCGGGCGACACCAACGATGCGCGGCAGTAGCCAGCTCGTGCCGATGTCGCACGCCGATACCCCGATGCGCAGGAAGGCGGCGCTGAAGTTGGCCGAGCGGGCGGCGAGCCGCACGTCGGAGCCGAGGACGAGCGCGAACCCGCCGCCGTGGGCCGGCCCGTTGGCTGCGGCGATCACCGGCTGCGGCAGCGAGCGAAGGTGAGGGATCAGCGAGGCGATGTGCTTCTGCACGGCCAGGCCACCCTGCGTGCGCCCGAAGCCCTCGGTGTGCGGTGCCTGGCCGTACCCGGTGATGTCCAGGCCGGCGCAGAACCCCCGGCCGGCGCCCGTCAGCACGACCACCCTGATCGTCGGATCGACGGCGATGGCGTCGAGGTGATCGTGCAACCCTTGGACGAGCTCCGACGTCATGGCGTTGAGCCGTTCCGGACGGTTCAGGGTGAGCAGGGCCACGTGAGGATCGAGCAGCGAACGTTCGACGGCGGTCATGGGGTGATTGTCGGCCCCGGGGTGCGTGAGGCACGAGTCGAGCGCTAATGTTGACTACATAAGTCGAGTATTTTCCTTCCCGAACCCCGTCAACGAGGTCGCCGCCCGCACGGTGGCGGCGGGCGTCGTCGCCATGTCGCTCGCCGTCGTGGTGCCTCGATGGACCTGGGTGCTGTGGCCGCTCGCCTTCGGGTTCGTCGCCAGGGTGGCCGCCGGACCGACGTTCAGCCCGCTCGGTCGCCTCGCCACGCAGGTCGTCGTGCCGCGGCTCCCGTTCGCCGCCCGCCCGGTCGACGGTCCGCCGAAGCGGTTCGCCCAGGGCATCGGGGCCGTTCTGTCGGTGACCGCCCTCGTCGCCCACATGGCGTTCGGCGCCACCATCGTGGCCGTCGTCCTCGTCGCCATGATCGCCATCGCCGCGACGCTGGAATCGGCGCTCGGCTACTGCATCGGGTGTAAGGTCTTCGCTCTGTTGATCCGCTCGGGTGTCCTCTCCGACGAGGTCTGCGCGGCGTGCGCCGATCTGTCCCTCCGGCGGAAGCAATCGCTGTCTCCCGGCGTTGACTGACGCATGGAGCTCTCCACCGCCCTCGACTTCGCCCGCACCAACAAGCACGGCGTGCTCGTCACGCTCAAGCGCGACGGCAAGCCACAGCTGTCGAACATCCTCTACAGCGTCAGCGACGACGGCGCCGCGCAGATCTCGATCACCGCGACCCGAGCCAAGTACCACAACCTCGCCCGCGATCCGTGGGCCGCCCTCCACATCACGCGCGATGACTTCTACGCCTACGCCGTGCTCGAAGGCGAGGTCGAGATGTCGGCGATCGCCGGCGCTCCCGACGATGACGCCGTCGAAGCTCTCGTGACGTGGTATCGCACGGCCGCCGGAGAGCACCCCGACTGGGACGAGTTCCGCCGAGCCATGGTGGACGAGAAGCGAGTGCTGGTGACGTTCCGTCCCACCCGCGCCTACGGGATGCTCCAGCTGCCGCGCTAGAGGACGCCCCGGAACAAGCCCAGCGCCGCGCGATCGCGACGGTGCTCGCGGAGCCGAGCGAGGTCGAGGTCGCGGACCCAGACATCGGCGTCGCCGGCGCTCGAGAAGTGGTCGCCGAGACGGTGGGGCTCGGGCTCGGCGAGCCCGCTCGCGCCGGCGGCGCGCACTCCCCGGTAGCGCGCTCCTGCGCGCCAGTCGGCAACGGCGACGTAGGCGCCGAACTCGTAGGCCCGGCTCACGGCGAGGTGATGCCACAAGCGCCGAGCAGCAGCAGGATCGCGACGAGTCACCGAGAAGCTCGTCACGATCACCAGATCCGGGGACGGCTCCAGGGCCAGGAGGTGCTCGGCGAACCAGGCGTCGGCGCAGATGAGGACGGCGACGTGGCACCCCGCGATGCGGACCGTCACACCGGGCGGGCCAGGTTCGACCCCATCGGTGCGCTCGGAGCCGAACGGCGTGGCCTTCGCGTACCGGGCGACGACCTCACCGTGCGGGTCGACGACGGCGCCACAGTTGCTGATCGACCTGCCGGTGCGGCGGTGGTGGGACCCGCCCACCACCCAGGCCTCGGCCGACACGGCGATCTGTCGTAGGTGCGCGACGTAGTCGGCGTCGGCGAGGTCACCGCCGATGAGCTCGGGAAGGACCACCACGAGCGGGTCGCCTCCGGGTCCCTGTCGCCCGATCGCCTCGTGGGCGGCGGCGAGGTTGGCGTGTCCGTCGCGGTGCCATCGTGACGGTTGGACCAGTGCGAGCCTCATCCGCCCGACGGTGACGCAGCGATGCGCACACCGTCTTGGACGAATCGGTCAGACCGGGCACACTTCGTGGTGATGTCGACGCCGCGGGCGACGTTCGCCGGACGAATCATCTGCGGACGCGCCGTGCGGTCGTGGTACGTCGAACACCGGCCACCGGCTGCGGGGGCGGACCTGGTGTCGTGCGGATGGAGCGCTGCTCCCGGCTGGTCCCGTCCGCTGCGGCTGCTGCCCGACGGGTGCGTCGACGTCTCCTGGGACGGGTGCCGACTTCGGGTGACGCCGGCCCGGGCGGCGCCGACCACCGTCGAGGTCTCCGACAGGCCCGTCACGGCGGGGATCCGCCTGCACCCGCACGCCGCGGTCGCCGTGTTCGGTCGACCGATGCCGCAGCTCGATGCGCCCATGCGGCTCGACGAACTGTGGCCGCCTTCCGTCGTCGAGGTGCTGCTCGCCGCGCTGACGACGTGCGCGTCGAGCCCGGCGCCGGACGACGCGATTGCCATCCTGACGGCGGCCGTTGTCGAACGCTCCACCGAGCTCTCGAATCGGCCCGATCCCAGCGTGGCCCACGCGATCCGCTGCCTGGACGAGCCGGGGCCGACCGTCGGCGGGGTGGCCGCGGCCCTCGGCGTGAGCGAGCGAACGATGCACCGGCGCGTCCTCGGCGACGTCGGGCTGGCGCCCAAGCAGATGCACGAGATCCTGCGATTCCGCCGCGCGTTCGATGCCTTCGGGTCGGCCGATCTCGCCACCGTCGCCGTCACGGCCGGCTACTACGACCAGTCGCACCTCGCGCGGTGGTGTGGTCGACTCGCCGGCACCACGCCGGCGCGCCTCGCCGCCGGATGCCACGTCAGGCGGCGCTGAACGTCAGCTGACGATCTGGTTGCGCTCCCACGCCGCGGCCAGGGCGGCGTAGCGCCCTCCCTCGGCGACGAGCTCGTCGTGCGTGCCGAGCTCGACGAGGCGCCCGTGGTCGATCACGGCGATGCGGTCGGCCCGGCGCACCGTGGACAGACGGTGGGCGACGACGATGGTCGTCCGCCCGGTCATCAGCCGTTCCAACGCGGCCTCGACGACCAGCTCGGTACCGGGGTCGAGATTGGACGTCGCCTCGTCCAACACCAGCACCGCGGGATCGACCAGGGCGGCCCGGGCCAGCGAGACCAGCTGTCGCTCACCCGCCGACAGGCGCGAGCCGCGCTCGCGCACCTCGGTGTGCAGACCCTCGGGAAACGCCTCGAAGCGTTCGAGCACCCCGAGTGACGCCAACGCCGCGCGGATGTCGTCGTCGGTCGCCTCGGCGCGGGCCACGCGGATGTTCTCGGCGATCGTGCCGCCGAACAGGAAGCCCTCCTGCGGCACGACGACCATGCGCTCGCGCAGTGAGGCCATCGTGGCGTCGCGGACGTCGAGCCCACCGTAGGTGATCGTGCCGGACGTCGGATCGTAGAAGCGGGCGATCAGCTTGGCCGCGGTGGACTTGCCGGCGCCGGTCGGTCCGACGAAGGCCACCCGTTCGCCGTCGGCGATCGTCAGCGAGAAGTGTTCGAGCGCCGGCGTCGTCGTGCTCGGATAGTGGAACGTGACGTCGTCGACGACGATGTCGCCGGTCGGCGGGGCCGCGACGGCGTTCGGTCGGTCGGCGATCTCGGGGTCGGTGTCGAGGATGCCGAACAGCTTGTTCATCGCCGCGCCGGCCTGCTGCACGCCGTTGTAGAGCTGCGAGAGCTGCTGGATCGGCTCGAACAGGTTGGCGACGAGGAGCACGACGCCGATGACGGTGCCGACCGTGACCGAGCCGCGGTGCACGAGGAAACCGCCGACGCCGATGACGAGGGCGGTGGCCAGCACCCCGCACGCCTCGACCACACCGAAGTACCACGTCGAGACGCGAAGGCTGTGGAGGTGCGACTTGTACAGCGACCGGTTGGAGTGCCGGAACCGGCGTGACTGTTCGCGTTCGCGGCTGTAGGCCTGGATGACGCGGACCCCGGAGATGCCTTCCTGCAGGCTGGACAGGTTCTCACCGACGCGCTCGCGGACCGTGAGGTAGGCCTCGTTCGAGTCCCGCTGGAAGCGCCGGGTGGCGAGGATGATCAGCGGGAACACGGCGAGGGCGACGAGAGCCAGCTGCCACGACAGGACGAACAGCAGCACGAGGGACAGGCCGATGACGATGAACGTCGAGACGAACTGCAGCAATCCCCACTGCACGAGCTCGGCCATCGCCTCGATGTCTGAGGTCATCCTCGAGACGAGGACCCCGGCCGGCCAGCGGTCGTAGAACGCGAGGGGTTGGCGCTGGATGTGGCGGAACACGCGCACCCGCAGGGTGCGGAGGAACGCCTCACCCGCCCGGTTGATGTAGACGTACTGCTGGCGGCCCGCCAGGTAGGCGACGACGAAGATCACGCCGAACAGCACGACGGCGAAGTTGACGGGACCGACATCGCCGCGTCGGATGCCCCGGTCGATGCCGTATCGCAACAGCACCGGGCCGAGCAGGGTGGCCAGCGTCGACAAGAGGACGAATCCCACAGCGATCAGCATCAGGCGGCGCAGCGGCCGCGCCATCTGCACGGTCCGCCTGGCCACCTGCTGGGCGACCTCGCGGTCGAGCGGACGGAGGTCGTCGGACGGGATCGGCGGCATCAGTCGCCCACCGTCGCGGCCCGGGAGTCGTCGGCAACGTCGTCACCCTCGAGCGCCGCGGCACGGGTGGACATCGCGGCGAGGACGGAGCGGTAATCGGCGTTGGTCGCCACGAGGTGATCGTGGGTGCCGGCAGCGGCGACGACGCCGCCGGAGATGAACACGACGGAGTCGGCGAGGGCGATCGTGCCCGGCCGGTGGGCGATGACGAACGTCGTGCGGCCGTCCATCACCGTCCGCATCGCCTCGCGGATCTCGTGCTCCTTGGAGGGGTCGACCGCCGAGGTGGCGTCGTCGAGCACGAGCACCCGCGGGTCGGCGAGGATCGCCCGGGCGATGGCGATGCGCTGTCGTTGTCCCCCCGACAGCGAGAAGCCGCGCTCGCCGATCAGCGTCGCATATCCCTCGGGAAGGCGGGTGATGAAGTCGTGGGCACCGGCCAGCCGAGCGGCCTGTTCGATCTGCGGCGGTTCGGCGTCGGGGCAGGCGAAGGCGATGTTGGCGGCGACGGTGTCGTGGAACAGCAGCGTGTCCTCGAACACGATGCCGACGGCCCGGCGCAGGTCGTGGAGGCGCAGCCGGTCGATCGGCACGCCGTCGACCGAGATCGTGCCCGCCTGCGGCTCGTAGAACCGCACGAGCAACCGGGCCACCGTGGACTTGCCCGACCCGGTGCCGCCGACGAGGGCGACCGAACCTCCGGCGGGAACCACGAGGTCGAACCCCTGGAGGACCGGCTGGGCGGGGTCGTAGCCGAAGCGAACCCCGTGCATCTCGACACGACCGACCGGCTCGCCGGCGCGGCGCACGGGCAGTGACTCTGGCTCGGCGGGATCGGCGATGCGCGGCACCGTCGACAGCACCTCGTTGATGCGCTCGAGCGCGACCCCCGCCCGCTGGCCCCAGGCGACGGTCAGGCCGGTCATCCGCAGTGGGGCGATGAGCAACGTGATGTAGGTGGTGAAGGCGACGAGCTGGCCGATCGTCAGGTGCCCGTCGATCGCCCGGTGCCCACCGATGCCGAGCACGGCGATGAGGCCGAGCTGGGGAAGGCCTTCCACCAGGGGGAGGAACTTGCCGCGGATACGAGCGGCCCGCAGTGACGCCGTCTGGATGTCGTCCGCCTCGTGCTCGACGCGGCGGCTGCGCGTCTCCTCGGCGCCGAATCCCTTGACGACCCGGACGCCGGCCACCGACTCCTCGACGACCGTCGCCAGTTCGGCTTGCTCGGCCTGCACATCCATCAGCGTCGGGTGGATGCGCTTGGAGAAGCGGGTGGCGGTGATCATCACGAGGGGGAGGGGCAGGAGGGCGACGACGGCCAGCAGGGCGTCGGTCGACACGAGGATGGCCACGGCCGCGGTCATCATGGCGAGGTTGGCGATCGTGATCGGCACCATCACGACGAACATCTGGAGCATCGTGAGGTCGCTCGATGCCCGGCTCATCAGCTGGCCCGTCTGCGCCCGGTCGTGGTACCCGATGTGCAGCGACATCACGTGGTCGAACAGCCGCTCGCGCAGGCGGGTCTCGGTCCAGCGGGCCTCGCGGAACGCGTAGTAGCGCCGGAACGCCGTGAACGTGCCGATGGCGATGCCGACGGCTGCGATGAGCACGGTCCAGGCGAGCAGCGACCCGCCACCGTCGACCCCACGGTCGATCGCCAGCCTGGTGAGCTGCGGGATCGCCACCTTGGCGGCCGACCATCCGAGCCCGACGGCGGTGGCGAGGGCGAGCCCGCGCCGCTGGGCGCCGAGCGTGACCGCGAGGAGCCGCCACCGTTCGAGTGCTGGCCCTCGCGGTGAGCTGTCGTTCGCTTCGCCGTTCAACGTCACCGTCGAGTCAGGGTACGCTCCGAACGTCCGTGCGCCACGGCCCGAATCGGTCGCCGCCGCGATTTCGCCGCCACCGTGGCCTGCGTCGACGGAAGGATCGAGCCGAGATGTCCGAACCCGGGCACCCCACGAGATGAAGTCCCCGGACGTCGACGCCGTGTTGCGTCTTCAGGCACCGCGCGTACTGACCGCGCTGTTGCGCGCCGGCCACCGTTTCGATGCGAGCGAGCGCGCCGTCCATCTCGCTCTTGCCGCGGCCGCCGAGCGCTGGGCCGTCACCGGGGTCCCGCCCGATCCGGGCGGCTGGATCCACTCGGCTGCCGCGCGAAGCCTGGCCGACTCGCCGCCGGAGCCGGTGGTCGGTTCGACCGACCTCGATCCTGTGGCCGCACCGAACGCCGACGACACGCTCCGTCTCCTCGTCTTCTGCTGCCACCCCGCCGTGAGCGTGACGAGCCAGATCGCGCTCACGCTCCGTGCCGTGGGTGGCTTGAGCACGCTCCAGATCGCCCGTGCCTTCCTCGCGGCCGAAGGGGCGATGGACGATCGCATCAACCGGGCGACGCAGACCATCGACGCCTCCGGCCCGGCATTCGTCGAGCTCACCGACGCCGATCGCGCGGCACGTCTGCCCGCCGTCCTGCAAGTGCTCCACCTCGTCTTCACGGAAGGGCACCTCGTCGCCCGTGACCTGGCGAACGTCGGCCTCGCCGACGCGGCGATCCGCCTCGCACGCGTCGTGCAGGCCGAACTCCCCGGTGACGACGAGGTGCAGGGCCTGCTCGGTCTGATGCTGTTGACCGAGGCCCGCCGGCCGGCGCGGGTGAACGCCGCCGGGGAGTACGTCCCGCTCTCCCAGCAGGACCGCACCCGCTGGCGGGCCGACCTCATCGCCGAAGGCCGCCGGCTGATCGCCGGGGCGCTGGCGATGGGCCCGCCCGGGCCGTACCGGCTGCAGGCGGCGATCGCCGCCGTGCACGCCGCAGCGCCCACCGCTGCCGACACCGACTGGAGCGAGATCCTGCGCCTGCACGACCTCCTGGTCGCTGCGTCGCCCGGTCCGATCGCCGAGATGAACCGAGCGATCGCCGCCGCTGAGGTGCACGGCGCCGAGCGCGGCCTCCGGCTGCTCGAGGCGCTGGGTGACGACGGGCGCGTCGCCCATCAGGCGAGGTACCTCGCCGCACGGGGCGAGCTGCTCGAACGGCTCGGTCGATTCGCCGACGCCGGCGCCGCGTTCGCCGCCGCCGCCAGGGTTGCCGGCACCGAGGCGGAGCGGCGGTACCTCGAGCGACGCGCCGGCGGCACCCGCGGCCCCACCGGGGAGGTCGACCGGTAGGGTCCCGCCGATGAGCCGGTGGTTGTCAGGCGCGGTCGTGGGACCGCTCGTGTCCGTGTCGCTGTCCGTGTCGACGTTCGGGGCGTCGTCCCCGCCGAACGACGGCACCGCCGAGTCGATGGCCTCCGAGACCGGACCGGACGCCGGTCCGCTCGGCGAGCCGACGGCCATCGCCGTCGACGGGCTCCTCGAGTCCGTCTCGCCCGACGGTCGCCACGTCGCCGGGATCGGCCCCGACCGCACTCCGTGCATCTGGGAGATGGGCTCGCTCAGCGCCACGTGCGCCGTTCAGAGGATCGGCACCGTCAGCCCTCCGTCTCGACCCGCGATGGTCTGGTCACCGAACTCCCAGCGCGTGGCCTTCACGCCGGACGTCTTCGTGCAGCTCCGCGACGGTGACGTACTCGTCATGGACCTCGACGGGACGCTGGTCAACCTCACCGACGACGGCTACGAGGGCGGGTTGATCGGCGCCGACGCCCCCGAGGCGCTCGCCGTCGACACGCTGCCTACGTGGTCGCCCGACGGGACTCGTCTGGCCTTCGTGCGCGACGACACCTCCGGCGTCGTGCCGACGGTCATGGTGATCGACGCGGCCGGCGGCGAGCCGGTCGCCCTCGCCGCGTCCCCGGTCGAGACGCGGTTCGCCATCTGGCCGTCGATGAGCTGGGCGGCCGAGGACACCATCTTGTTCACGACCAACCCGGCCGACCGCGACGACCCCGGACACGGGGTCTGGCACCTCGACCCGTCGACGGGTGAGGTCACCGAGGTCGTCGCCGCTCCGGATGTCTCGTTCGAACTCACCGGTGTCGATCCGGACGGGACCACGGCGCTGGTCGTCGACCCGCTGTTGCTGAGCCAGTACGACTTCGCCGTCGGTGACCCGAGGTCGGCGGCGGCGGTGACCACCCTCGACCTCGTCACGGGATCATCGGCGGCCCGGCCGTGGTTCGACCCCGTGTCCGGCGCGCTCGTGCCGGCGCCCGCGCCGGAGGACGCCGGAGCGGCGATCGCCGACGG
This sequence comes from Desertimonas flava, assembly GCF_003426815.1. Lineage (GTDB taxonomy): Bacteria > Actinomycetota > Acidimicrobiia > Acidimicrobiales > Ilumatobacteraceae > Desertimonas > Desertimonas flava. The sequence continues at coordinate 9,409 of NZ_QKYK01000029.1, read as the reverse complement.
TCTGGTTCCGCCCACGGGGCCGCAGGCGTACTCACCGGACGGTTCGATGTGGGTCGGGCGCCACCACTCGCCGCAGGCCGGCGGTCAGTACCTGGTGGTCGGTGACGTGGCAACGGGTGAGTTCGTGGGCGCGATCGACCTCAGTGACGTCGAGCTCGTCATCGGCCCGTCGGTGCCGCAGTGGGTCGACGGCGGCATCTTCGCCAAGTCGGGTGCCGGTACGGCGATCTGGGTGCCGGTCGGCGCCGGCTGACGTCCGATCAGCCGCCGATCTCGGGCAGGCCGAGCTGGCCGAGCCGCTGACGGTCGGCGATGATCGACACGGCGACGATCCGGCCGTCCGGCCCGAACGCGAACGACCCGAGGGCCAGCGGTCGGCCGTGCTCGACGGCGAGGAGCCCGGCCGCACCGTTGACGAGCACGACCTCGATGATCGCGTCGGGGCGGCGGAACGAGGTGGCATTGCGGGCGATGGTCTCGGCGCCGTGGATGACCCTGGACGTCCGCGGGCGTCCCGAGTCCACCTGGAGCACGGCGTCGGGGTCGAGCAACGACACCAACGCCTCGAAGTCGCCTCCCCGGGCCGCGGCGATCCACGCTTCGACGACCTCACGCTGGCGCGTGACGTCGCCGGCGGTGCGACTTTCCAGATCGGCCGGGGTGTCGCGCAATCGCCGGCGGGCGCGGCTGGCCAGTTGCCGGGTCGCCTCGGGCGACCGCTGGACGATCGGGGCGATGTCGTCGAACGGGACGGCGAACGTGTCGTGGAGCACGAAGGCCAGCCTTTCGGCGGGCGGAAGTGTCTCGAGCACCACGAGCAGGGCGAGACTCACCGACTCGGCGAGCTCGGCCGCAGCGGCGGGATCGTCGGCCTCCGCGGCGTCGTCGAAGCGTCGGACCACGGGGTCGGGCAGCCGCTGCTCGGCGGCGGCTTCGAGCGACTCGGTGCGCCGCCTCGATCGGCTCCGGAGCCGATCGAGGCTGAGGCGCCCGGCAGTTGTGGTGAGCCAGCCCGCCAGGTTGTCGATCCCGTCGATCTGCTCGTCAGTCATACGGGACAGCCGCAGCCAGGTGTCCTGCACCACGTCCTCGCTCTCGGCGTGTGAGCCGAGCATGCGGTAGGCGATGCCGAGCAGGTGACGCCGATGCTCCTCGAAACGTGCGCCGAGGTCGCCGCAGTGCGACGTCGGATCGTTCATCACGGCCAGTCTGTCGGTCATCGGTGCCGATCCCTGTCACTCGGCTGGGGTGGGTCGACGTGCGTTCATGCCCAGTTGACGTCTCGGCCAGCGCCGATGTGACGGGGTCGTTCCGATTTCTCGGCGGACGGGATCAGTCGTCGATCACGACGAACGGGAGGTCGTGACGTTCGAGCATCTGGTACGGATGGACCGGTCGGCCCTCGGGCCCTGGGTGCACGGTCGCCACGACGACCGTCCCGTCGGTGGTGACGTCGTCGAGGACGAGGTAGTCGGGCACCGGCGCGGCGTTGAGGAGCAGGGTGCCCTCCTCGAACACTCGCCGGACGCTGTCGACCGCGGCCTCGGTGCCGGCGGCGTCGACGTCGTCGTCGAGGGAGTAGACGATCGAGATCGCCGGCTGGCCGTCGCCCGCGTGCCAACCGATGCCGACGGCGTCGTCGAACTGATCGTCGAGCCCCATGTCGCCGAGACGAGCCAACACTTGCTCGCGCTGTTCCGGCGTGGCGTTCTGGCCGAGGGTGTCTTCAAGGTCCCCGAGCGATCCGAGCACCGCCGAGATCGCGCCCGCTTCGTCGAGTGCGGTGGCGACCGCCACCAGGTCGTCGTCGACCTCGCCGCCGCTCGCACCGCCGAGCCACCCGCTCACGAGGGTGGTGTCCGGGCTGACCGCGATGCGGCCCTCGGTGACAGCCAGCCGCTGCGGCACCCCGATCCGACTCAACGGGTTGGGCGCGTCGAGCCGCTGGGAGAAGTCCTCGCCCTCGCCGAGGCCGACGATGCCGTCCTCGACGGGTGTGAGCGTGTCGGGAAGCGTCGCCTCGTCGAAGGCGCCGGCGAACACCGAGAAGCCCGACGGCGGGTGGCTGACGTCGGCGAACCACGACACGTCGGCGAGGTCGAATCCGACTGCGGCCTCCAGCTCGTCGGCCATCGCGGCGTGCTGGACCAGGTTCATGGGCGGGAGGGCCACGGCCGGCGGGAACTGCATCTCGCTGTCGCCGTCCCCGCGAGGCGGCGTTCCGGTGATCGTCATGAGCCAGGAGAGGTAGTCGTCGGTGCTGCCGTCCGGGACCGTGATGCCAGCGGCGGCGGTCACGGCGTCGAGGTCGGCCATCGTGATGACCGCCGCCTCGTCGACCAGGTCGGCAGGCAGTTCGGCGAGCGCTCCGGCCACCGTGAACCCGCTGGACGCCGGGGAGTCGGACGGGTCCGGGGCCGGCTCGGTGGTCGCCGCGACGCTTCCGGCGTGGGCGCTCCACGCGGTCAGCGTGACGGACATCGCGGCGAGCGAGGTGAGTGTCGAACGTGTAGCCCTCATGCGGCCGAGGGTACCCAGCACCTCCCGCCCGCTTGCCGCGCCCCCTTCCCCTGACGGTGCGGCCGGATCGAGCCGGAGCGAACGCCGTCGTTACTGTCCGGTCGATGGAGCCCACCGCGCCGCCCTCACCGCGCCTCGACGAACTCGCCTACTACCTCCTGCCTGGCGGGGCGACGACGTCGGCGGTCATGCTCGACGAGGTCCGGGCCGGCGAGCGCATGGGGTTCGGTACGGCGTTCATCTCAGAGCGCCTCAACGTCAAGGAGGCAGCGGGGCTCTCCGGAGCCGCCATCGCCGCGTCGACGGGGATGCGCATCGCTACCGGGGTGACCAACATCAACATCCGGCATCCGGCGGTCACCGCAGCGTTCGCCTCGACACTCCACGACCTCTCGGGCGGGCGCTTCGTCCTCGGGCTCGGTCGAGGCATCCCCCAGATGCAGAAGGCGCTCGGGCTGTCCGCCGTGACCACCGCGCACCTCGAGGAGTTCGCCCGGTTGATGCGGCGCCTGTGGCACGGCGAGGTGATCGTCGGCTACGACGGCGTGCTCGGTTCGTACCCGGTCCTCGCGCTCGATCCGCGGTTCTCGATGGACATCCCGCTGCTCGTCACGGCCTTCGGCCCCGACACCCTGGCGATGGCCGGCCGGGCGTTCGACGAGGTGATGCTCCACACCTATTTCACCGACGAGACGACGGCGCGCTGCGTCGCAACGGTCCGGCGCGCCGCCGAGGAGGCCGGCCGCGACCCCGCCGCGGTGAAGGTGTGGTCGTGCTTCGCCACGCTCGGCGACCACCTGCCCCACGACGTGTTGCTCAAGAAGTCCGTCGGCCGGATGGCGACGTATCTCCAGGCGTACGGCGATCTCCTCGTGACGACCAACCGCTGGGACCCGGCCGTGCTCGAGCGTTTCCGCGCCGACGAGTACGTCTCGACGGTTCGCGGCGCGATCGATCAGGTGGCGACGACCGGGGAGCTCGAGCACGTCGCCACCTTGATCCCCGAGGAATGGCTGGCCCCATCGGCGTCGGGCAGCCCGCGGCAATGTGCCGCAGCCGTGCGTCACCAGCTCGACCTCGGCTGTGACGGCGTGATCCTCCACGGGGCCAGCCCCGACCAGCTGGCGCCGGTCGTCGAGGCCTACCGTCCGACGAACTGAGGCGGGCGCTTCTCGAGGAACGACTTGACGCCCTCGCGGTGGTCCTCGGTGCGGAACAGCTCGCCGAGCGCCGACGACACCCATGTCCCGAGCTCGCGCCAGTCGGGGTCGAGCGCCGACCGCATGCCTGCTTTGATCTTGGCCACGGCCAGCGGCGGCCGTGCGGCGATCTTGTGCGCCAGCGCCACCGCCGTCGGCAGCAGTTCGCCGTGGGGGACCACCTCGGAGACGAGGCCGATCCGGACTGCCTCCTCGGCCTCGATGACGTCACCGGTGAACAGCAGCCGTGCCGCCGTGTCCCGGCCGACGACGGTGGCCAGCCGCCCGATGCCGGCGACGTCGGTGCACAGGCCGCGTAGCACGAAGAGCTCGCCGAACTTGGCTCGCTCGGATGCGATCCGGATGTCGGCCATCAGCGCCAGCTCCATGCCCCAGCCGACCGCGGCGCCGTTGACGGCGGCGATGATCGGGATGTCGCTGTGCAGCAGGGCGTCCGCCGCCGGTGTCAGTCGTGGACCCGACGACGACGTCGGCGTCGCCGTCGGCGCGGCACCTTCGGCGCCGCCACCCATCACCTCGCGCACGTCGTCGCCAGAGCAGAACGCCGGGTCGGCGCCGGTGATGACGATCGCCCGCGCGGTCGAAGAGCGCACCGCTCGCTCGAGCTCGTCGTAGGTCTGGTACCGCAGTGCGTTGCGGACGTCGGGGCGGTTGATGGTGACGATCTCGACGAACTCGTCGCGGGTGATCTCGATGTCGGCGGCCATCGGTCCAGGCTCTCAAGCCGGGCCCTCGGGCGACGAGGCGGACGGTGGGTCCGATGCCATGCGCCGCAACAGGTCGGCCAGCTGACGCCGCTCAGCGGGGGACAGCGCGCCGAGCAACGACCCGGCAACCGCGGCGCGGCGAACCTTCACCGTGGCCAGCAGCTTGCGGCCGGCCGCCGTCGTGGCCACGGCGACTCCGCGGCGATCGTTGCTGTCGGCCGACCGTTGCACCAGTCCGGCGTCGACGAGCTGGTCGACGAACGTCGTCGCCGAGCGCCGGGCGACGCCGAGGCGATCGGCGACGGCGCTCATCCGCATCGGTTCGGGGGAGTAGCCGATGGTGCGCAGCGCCCGCAGCTGGGCCGGCGTCAGCCCCAGCGGCTCGAGCTCGGCGCGTGCGGCGGAGCGCAGCCGGCGCTGCACCGTGTGGAGGAGTTCGACGATCTCGGCGTCGGATCCGGCGTCGGCGGGAATAGAACCGGCCATGTCGTGAGTTTAACTCATCATGAGATCCGATCACTAGAAGATCACCAGCTTCATCGAAGGAGCCCTATGCCTCGCGCGCTCAAGTCATTCACCCTCGACTCGTCCGTCACCGCCCACCGTCTCGCCCCGGGCACGCTGCGCCGCATCGGCGCGTTCGCCCGGCCCTACCGCGGCCTGATCGCCGTCTTCCTCGCTCTCGTCGTCGTCGACGCCCTCGCCGGCGCGGCCACGCCCCTCATCTACCGCGCCATCATCGACGACGGGATCGTCAGCGGCCGTCGTGGGGTCGTCATCGGCCTCGCCGTCGTGGTGGCGGCACTCGCCGTCGTCTCGGCTGTCCTCGGCCTGGTGCAGCGATGGTGCTCGGCCCGCATCGGCGAGGGACTCATCCACGATCTGCGCACCCAGGTCTTCGACCACGTGCAGCGCTTGCCGATCGGGTTCTTCACCCGCGCCCACACCGGCGCCCTCGTCACCCGGCTCAACAGCGACGTGCGCGGCGCCCAGCAGGCGTTCACCTCCACACTCTCCAATGTCGTCGGCAACCTCATCGCCGTCGTCACCACGCTCGTGGCGATGTTCGTCCTGTCGTGGCAGATCACCGTGCTCGCCCTGCTGCTCCTTCCGCTGTTCCTCCTGCCGGCGCGCTGGGTGGGCCGTCGACTCGCCGACATCACCCGTGAGCAGTACCGCCTCAACGGCGAGATGGGCCAGACGATGACCGAGCGCTTCAACGTGTCGGGCGCACTGCTGGTGAAGCTCTTCGGCGACCCGCAGCGGGAATCCGAGGCCTTCGCCCGGCGGGCCGGCCGCGTTCGCGACATCGGCGTGACCTCGGCGATGTACTCCCGCGTGTTCATGTCCTCGCTCGGGCTGCTCGCATCGTTGGCGGCGGCCCTCGTCTACGGGGTCGGTGGCCTCAGCGCGATCGGCGGCACGCTCGGAATCGGCACGCTCGTCGCTCTCACGGCGTACCTCAAGCGGCTGTATGGGCCGCTCACGTCGCTGTCCAACGTGCAGGTCGATGTGATGACCACGCTCGTCAGCTTCGAGCGCGTGCTCGAGGTGCTCGACCTCGAGCCCACCATCATCGACGCTGCTGACGCCGAGCCGCTGCTCTCCGGGCCGGTGGGCGTGGAGCTCGACGGCGTGCGCTTCCAGTACCCGTCGGCGAGCGAGGTGTCGCTCGCCTCGCTCGAAGGCGTGGCGCGTCTCGACGACACCGTGTCCACGGAGATCCTGCACGACATCTCGCTGTCAGTGGCTCCGGGCAGGATGCTGGCCCTCGTCGGTCCGTCCGGTGCCGGCAAGTCGACCATCGCCGGGCTGGTCTCGCGGCTGTACGACCCGACGGAGGGCGCCGTGCGCATCGGCGGCCACGATGTGCGAGGTCTCACGATGGCGTCGGTCCGCGACGCCGTCGGCGTCGTCGCCCAGGACCCGCACCTGTTCCACGACACGCTGCGCGCCAACCTCGAGTACGCGCGGCCCGGCGCCACCGACGCCGAGATCGAATCGGCGCTGCGCGCCGCGCAGGTGTGGGACGTCGTCGCTGCACTTCCCGCCGGACTCGACACCGTCGTCGGCGACCGTGGCCACCGCCTGTCGGGCGGCGAGAAGCAGCGTGTGGCGATCGCTCGTCTGCTCCTCAAGGACCCCGCTGTCGTCGTGCTCGACGAGGCGACCGCCCATCTCGACGCCCGCTCGGAGGCCGCCGTGCAGGACGCGCTGGACGTGGCGATGGCCGGGCGGACCTCGATCGTCATCGCCCACCGCCTCGCCACGGTCCTCGCCGCCGACGAGATCGCCGTCGTCGACGGCGGCCGCGTCGTCGAGCGGGGCACCCACCCCGAACTGGTCGCCGCCGGCGGCCTCTACGCCGAGCTCGCCGCCGCCCAGTTGACCGGCCCCGATCCGGCGCTCGCCGCCTGACACGGGCCCGAAGTGGAGCCGGGTGTGGGAATCGAACCCACGACAACCGCATTACAAGTGCGGTGCTCTGCCAACTGAGCTAACCCGGCGTGACGGAACACGCTACTGGCGTTCAGCCCACGCCCGCATCGCCGGCTTCGTCGCTGGGAACAGGGTGGGCGGCGAGGTAGCGATCCCAGACCTCCGGACGGAGTCGACCGCGGTCCGACACGCCGATGCCGTTGGCGAGCGCCCAGGCGCGGACGACCGCGACGGGCGGGCGGTGAGCGGTCGGGCCGACCGGCGACGTGGTGCGAACGGATGGGTGGACCGGCGCCGTGGGCAGCGGCACCTCGCCCGGCTCGGGGAGTTCGGCGGTACGCCGGTCGCCGTGGGTGTCCTCGTGGTGCTGGGCCAGCGCCGCACCGAGGAAGCGGTAGGTCCACTCCTGGGCGAGCTGCCGGGTCTCGCAGAACACGATCGGCACGGTCGGGAAGCGAACCTGCGCCTCGGCCAGCCCATCGGCGACGACGGCCGGACGGACACGGTCGAGCTTGAAGACCGACGACCACCGGTCCTCGACGGCGAGGGCGGCCCGGGGCAGCGTGGCGAGGTCGGCCAGGAGGTAGCGCAGCTTGCCAGACGTCAACGTCGACACGAGGTCGGTCAGGCTCTTGCGCTCGACCGACGCGATCACCGAGCCGTCGACCTCGACCGCGTAATCGCCGGCCGGCAAGGCGCGGCGCGCCGTGGTCGCCTGCTGGCCGGCGAAGTTCCAGGCGTAGCGCTCGTGGCTGTCGACGACGATCTCGAGCACTCGTCCCGCCGCTCGCGCCGTGGGCACCGACACCGCCGGGCGGGCCTGTTTGGCCGTACGGGCGCTCTGCCAGAAGATCACCTCGCGGCCGCGCGCCTGGGTGAAGACGAACTGTGACCGGTGCTCGCGGGCCCGATCGAGGACCAGGTCGACCGCCGCCCCGCGCCGCACACACGACCGGACCGGGATCCGGTCGAGCACGTCGAGGTCGTCAGGCCATTCGTCGGCGCGATGGCAATACACCTTGGCGGTCCGTGGCCACGTCTCGCGGGTCTTCAGCGCGACGCCGCGCGGTCCCAGGGGGAGCCGGATGAGATACGGCAGCGATGATCCCTCGTCGGGATTGCGGGCGATGACGAACTCCAGCATGGCCGGAGCCCACGATAGGAGGCGGCGGATCAGGCGGGGGCGACCCAGCTCCGGAAGTCCGACGGGTCGACGTTGCTGCCGCAGATGATGGTGGCGACTTGGCGGCCGCGGAAACGGTCGGGCTCCTCGAGGATCGCCGCCACGCCGAGCGCGGCCGACGGCTCGACGACGAGGCCGGCGAGCTCGTAGAGCGCTCGCATGCCGTTCGTGATGCCGTCCTCGGAAACGAGTACGGCGTCGTCGACGACATCGAGCAGGTCGGCGAGCACCTCCGGGATGGGGAAGCGTCCAGCGACGCCGTCGGCGATCGTCTCGATGGTTTCGGTGTTGACCACCGACCGCTGGCGCCACGACAGAGTCATCGCCGGAGCGCCCGCCGGCTGCACGGTGACGACCTCGGTCGCCGGCGACAGTTCGCGCACGACATGTCCGACGCCGCTGGCGAGGGCACCCCCGCCCAGCGCGACGAGGACGACGTCGAACGGTGCCGGTCCGTCGAGGAGTTCGAGTGCGACGGTGGCGGCGCCCTCGCAGGTGCCGATGTCGAGGCTGTCCTCGACGAGGTGAGCCCCCGTCCGCTCGGCGTGAGCCTGGGCGAGCCGCCGAGGGAGCTCGATGTCATCGCCTTCGAGGTGGAGCTCGGCGCCGAACGCCCGCATCCGCTCGATCTTCAGCGGGTTGGCCGTCTCGGCCGCGAACACGGTGGCCGGGATCCGGCGGCGACCGGCGCTGTAGGCAAGGGCTTGGCCGAGGTTGCCTGCGCTCGCACAGACCACGGATCCGGGGTCGCCGTCGGCCGTGAGCCGGGCGAGCACCGTCTCGGTGCCGCGTCCCTTGAAGCTGCGCACCGGGTTCATCGTCTCGACCTTCAGCGTGAGCGCACAACCCACGGCATCGCTGAGCGCCGGGGCCTCGAACTGCGGCGACTGGAGGAAGACGGGATCGATCGATCCGACCGCAGCGCGAATGCGGCCGAGATCGAGACGGCTCACGGTGAGCTCCGCGGCATGGCAAGCAGCATGGCAGGCCGGGTCGCGCTCAGGCGGCGCGGATTTCGGTGTGGTCGGGTCGGTAGGTGTGCCAGTGGCCGTGGGGGTCGCGCCGCGTCGAGAACCCGGAGGTGGATTTGACGCGGTTGTGGTGGCCGCAGCCGATCCCGGCGTTGACGAGATCGGTGCTGCCTCCGTGTTGCCATTCGATGAGGTGGTCGATCTGGCAATGCGAGTCCCGGCCACAACCGGGATGGGTACATCGCCCGTTCCGATCCAACACACCTTGGAGGATGGCGGCGTCTCGGGCGGTGCCGGTGAACAGCCGGCTGCGCCGGCCCAAGTCGATGACGACCCCGGCGGCGTCGACGACGACGCGGCGCACGTGCC
>NZ_QKYK01000028.1 GCF_003426815.1 Desertimonas flava | reverse complement strand
GGACCCGGCGGCCAGCGCCCCGGCGGGCCTGGAGGCCCGCGCCCCGGTGGTGCCCGTCCCGGCGGTCCCCGCCCCGGTGGGTTCGCCCCTGGTGGTGCTCGCCCGGGTGGCGGCCCCGGTGGTCCCGGTGGCGGTCCGCGTCCCGGTGGCGGCCCTGGTGGCGGCCCCCGTCCCAGCGGTCAACGCCGCCCACCACGCCGCGGCCGGAGTCGTCGTCGCCGTCGCGACCGCGAGGAGCTGCAGCCGCAGTTCACGAACTACACGCGCAGCGATGCGCCGGTGCCCGAGGGCACCGTCGTCATCGAGCGCGGGGTCTCGGCCCAGGAGTTCGGTCCCAAGCTGAACCGCACCTCGGCCGACGTCGTGCGGTTCCTGCTCAACAACGGCGAGATGATCACGGCGACGATGACGCTCACCGACGATCAGATGGAGCTGTTCGCCCTCGAGATCGGCGCCGACATCCTCCTCGTCGAGCCCGGTCAGCAGGAAGAGATCCAGCTGCAGTCGCTGTTCGACGACACCGACGACGAGGAGAACCAGCAGCCGCGGCCGCCGGTCATCACCGTCATGGGCCACGTCGACCACGGCAAGACGACGGTGCTCGACAAGATCCGAGCCGCCAACGTCGTCGCCGGCGAGGCCGGCGGCATCACCCAGCACATCGGCGCCTACCAGGTGGAACAGCGCGGCCACAAGCTGACGTTCCTCGACACGCCGGGCCACGCCGCGTTCACGCAGATGCGTGCCCGTGGCGCCGAGGCCACCGACATCGTCGTGCTCGTCGTGGCCGCCGACGACGGTGTGATGCCCCAGACGATCGAGGCCATCAACCACGCCCGCGCCGCCGACGTGCCGATCATCGTCGCCGTCAACAAGATCGACAAGGACAACGCCGATCCCCAGCGCGTGCTCACCCAGCTCGCCGAGCACGAGCTCGTGCCCGAGTCGTGGGGTGGTGACACCATCGTCGTCGAGATGTCGGCGACGCAGGAGCTGGGCATCGACGACCTGCTCGATCAACTGCTCGTGGTGTCGGAGCTCGAGGAGCTCACCGCCAACCCCGAGGGCCGCGCCAAGGGCGTGGTGCTCGAGGCCCAGCTCGACGTCGGCCGGGGCCCCGTGGCCACGGTGCTCGTCGACAAGGGCGAGCTCAAGGTCGGCGACCCGATCGTCGCCGGCGCGGCCTGGGGTCGTGTCCGGGCGATGATGAACGAGCGCGGTGAGCAGGTGAAGACGGCCGGTCCGTCCACGCCCGTCCAGGTGCTCGGCTTGTCCACCGTTCCCCTCGCCGGTGACGAGTTCCGTGCCGCACCCGACGAGAAGGTGGCCCGCACCGTCGCCGAGTCCCGTGAGCACCGCCTCAAGTTGAAGTCCCAGCGCGGCGATGCCCGCGTCAAGACGGGCACCAAGCTCGAGGACATCTTCGCCCAGATCCAGTCGGGCGAGACGGCCACCTTGAACCTCATCCTCAAGGCCGACGTCCAGGGTTCGCTGGAAGCGGTCACCGAGAGCCTGCGCAAGTTGGACCGTCCCGAGGTCGAGCTGTCGTTCGTCCACCGGGCCGTCGGCGGCATCACCGAGAACGACATCACCCTCGCCGCCACCACCAACGCCACCATCATCGGTTTCAACGTGCGTCCCGACCGCAAGGCTCGTGAGGCCGCCGAGACCGCTGGCGTGGAGATCCGTACCTACGAGATCATCTACAAGCTGCTCGAGGACATCGAGCAGGCCATGGTGGGCATGCTGGCGCCGGAGTACGAAGAGGTCGTCACCGGCGAGGCCGAGGTCCGCGAGATCTTCCGGGTGCCGAGGATCGGCGCGATCGCCGGCTGCCTCGTGCGGTCGGGAACGATCACCCGCGGGTCCAAGGTGCGCTTCCTGCGCGACGGCACGATCATCTGGAAGGGCGAGATCAGCTCGCTCAAGCGGTTCAAGGAGGACGTCCGCGAGGTCCGCGAGGGCTTCGAGTGCGGCATCGGCCTGTCCGACTTCCAGGATCTCAAGCCCGGCGACCTCATCGAGACGTACGAAGACCGAGAGATCGCCCGGACCTGACACCTCGCGTTCCTGTACTGATTTCTGATCACCCGTGACCGGAATTCAGTACAGGAAGTCGCGGTCGACGACAGAGAGGACCCAACCATGGCGCCCAACCGATCCCGCGGCGCTGGCCGGTCGTCCGGCCACCGGTATCCGAGGAGCGCGCGCGTCGGCGAGACGCTGCGCGAGATCATCGCCGACGAGCTCGTCCGCATCGACGACGAGCACCTCGAGTTCGTCACGATCACCAAGATCGACGTCGACAACGAGCTCAACCGGGCGATCGTGTACTTCGACTCGCTGGCTGGGCCCGACGGTGACGCCGAGATCGTCGAGGCACTCGATCGTCACCGGCATCGTCTGCAGTCGTCGATCAACCGGCAGATCCGCGCCAAGAAGACGCCGGTGCTGCAATTCCGGCCCGACGACGTCATCCGCTCGGCCGAGCGCATCGACGACATCCTGCGCGCCGACCGCGCCACACACCCCGCCGCCGACGACTGACACATGCCCGCGACCGATTCGTCTTTCCCGTCGGCTTTGGCCGGTGCCGCAGCGCGCGTGGCCAGCAGAGCCGGCGTCGCGAGCGCCGGCGAGCAGCCGGACGCGAGCGACGCGAGCAATTGACATGGCGCAGCCGGACGCGAGCGAAGCGAGCAATTGACATGGCGCAGCCGGACGCGAGCGAAGCGAGCAATTGACATGGCTCGGCGGAAGGAGCCGACCGTCCATGGGGTGGCGGTCGTCGACAAACCGGCGGGCGTGACGAGCCACGATGTCGTGGCGATGCTGCGTCGCCGGCTCAACGAGCGGCGCATCGGCCACGCCGGAACGCTCGATCCGAGCGCCACCGGGGTGCTCGTCATCGGCGTCGGTCACGCCACGCGCCTGCTGCGCTTCATCACCGACGGCCACAAGCGCTACGTCGGCGAGGTCGTGCTCGGTGTGGAGACCGACTCCCTCGACGCCGACGGCACCGTGACGGCCACCCACGAGATGGCGCCCGTCGACCTCGACACCGTCCGGGCCCTCATCGCCGACCGTTTCGTCGGCGACATCGAGCAGGTGCCGCCGATGGTGTCGGCGATCAAGATCGGCGGCCGGCGCCTCCACGAGCTCGCCCGCGCAGGCGTCGAGGTGGAGCGCCAGCCTCGCCCCGTCACGATTTCGTCGTTCGACGTGATCGACAGCCGCGTCGAGGACGGTCGCCAGATCCTCACTGTCGACGTCGCGTGTTCCGCCGGCACCTACGTCCGCAGTCTCGCCGCCGACCTCGGCACCGCGCTCGGTGGCGGCGCCCACCTGCGCAACCTGCGCCGGACGGCCGTCGAGCCGTTCACGCTCGACGACGCCGCGCCGCCCGACGAGTGCGAGCTGCTGCCGATCGTCGACGCCGTGCGGGGCATGCCGCAGTTCACCGTCGACGGACCGCTGGCCGCACGAGTCGCCGTCGGGTCCGTGCTCCCGGCACCGCCAGGCGACGGACCGTGGGCGATGGTGACGCCCGACCGGCAGCTCCTCGCCGTGTACGAAGCACACGGCGACGGGTTCGCCAAGCCGTCGGTCGTGCTGCCCCAGCCCAGCTGACGGCCAAGCCCTGTATGGGAGTCGTGTGGAGAGTGCCTGGCGCTCTCCACACCGGTCGTCGTCGGATCGCTCGCCGGCCCCGCGTCTCGATAGCGTCGTCTGACGATGCAGGTGATCAACGACCTCAACGAAGCGCCGTGGCCCGGTGAGCGCTCCGTGGTCACCATCGGTGCCTACGACGGTGTACACCTCGGCCACCGGGCGGTGATCGACCAGGTCCGCGAGATCGCCGCGGCCCAGGCGGCGCGGTCGGTCGTGCTCACGTTCGACCGCCATCCGGCGACCGTCGTGCGACCGGAGTCGGCGCCGGCGTTGCTCACCAACGCCGACCAGCGCCTCGAGCTGCTGGCCGAGACGGGTATCGACGCCGCCGTGGTGCTGCCGTTCGACGCCCACCAGTCGCACGAGCATCCGGGATCGTTCATCGAGCGGGTGCTCGTCCACGGACTCGGCGTTCGCACCATCGTGGTCGGCGAGGACTTCCACTTCGGCAAGGATCGCGAGGGCAACGTCGACCTCCTCGAGAAGGTCGGTCGCACGAACGACTTCGACGTCGAGCCCATCCGTCTCATCGAGCGGGCCGACGGCATCACAGAGCCGATCAGTTCCACGGCGATCCGGCGGGCGCTCGCGGGCGGCGACGTCGAGGTCGCCGCGGCGATGCTGGGCCGCCTCCACGAGGTGCGTGGCCCGGTGGTCGAGGGCGACAAGCGTGGCCGGTTGATCGGATTCCCGACGGCCAACGTGTCGGTGCCGCGAGCCGTATGCCTTCCCGCCGACGGCGTGTACGCCGGCTGGTTCGAGCGCAGCGACGGCGTCGTCCATCCGTGCGCCATCAACCTCGGCCGGCGCCCGACGTTCTACGAGCACGCCGACTCGTCGCTGCTCGAGGCCCACCTCCTCGACTTCGACGGCGATCTCTATGGCGAGCAGGTGAAGGTCCGCTTCGCCCACTTCTTGCGCAGCGAGCGCAAGTTCGACGGCATCGAGGCGATCGCCGCCCAGCTCCAGCTCGACGTGGGCCATGCCCGCGAACAGCTGCATTCATAGCGTTCCCCGGCCACGCAGGCCGGCGCGCCGGCTCCCTCCGCTGGCGCTCCGGTCGCCTACCCGCTCGGACTCCGGGACGCTCTCTGCGCTCGCTGATCTGCGGGGTCGAGTCGTCGCGTTCCCCGGCCACGCAGGCCGGCGCGCCGGCTCCCTCCGCTGGCGCTCCGGTCGCCTACCCGCTCGGACTCCGGGACGCTCGCTGCGCTCGCGTCCGGGACGCTCGCTGCGCTCGCTGATCTCCGGGGTCGAGTCGTCGCGTTCCCCGGCCCCGCAGGCCAACCCATCCGAGTGTTGAAGCGTGCCCGAGTGGTGGCCGCCCTCCAGCGGGCGCTCCCACACTCGGGTGCTCAGAGGCTGGCCACGGCCTCGTTGACCAGCTGTACGAACCGCTCGCTCGCCGCGTTGGTGCGTTCGTAGTCGTAGTGAGAGCCGTCGGGCCGCAGTGACGCATCGTCCACGTGATCGTTCATCCAGGCGTCGAAGGCCAGCACGTCCACGTCGTCACGGGCGTCGGCGAGCGACTGCACGATGGCATTGAGGCGATCGACGCGTTGCGGGTGCCGGCTGGCGCGGAACTCGTCGCTCAGACCGTCCCATCCGACGGTCTGGCTCATGTAGGGACAGCGCATCCAGAGGACGCGCCCGACCCCGGCGGCGGCCAGTCGGTCGGCCACGTGGTCGTAGGCGGCGTAGATGTAGGCGTCGACCACGGGATCACCGATGACCCGGGTCTCGTCACCCGCCCCGGGAATCGGCTGGGCGACGAGCTCCCACTGGCACGAGATGAGCACGGCCGCGTCGAGGTGCTCGCCGCGAGCCTTGCCGAAGAAGCGCTCGGCGGGGAGGTCGCACCGGTGCGGGTCCTCTGGCGGGACGTATGGCGACAGGGCGATCCCACAACCGATGTCGGTCTCCGACGGCGCCCGTTCGTACGCCGCCGGGGTGGTGGCGTGCCCCAGCGACAACAGCATCGAGAAGGCCACCGAGTCGCCGAACATGGCGACACGCGGCAGTCCGGGACGACCGTCGGGGTGGGGCGCCGACTCGGCGGCGTCGTCGAGTCCGGCCAGCAGTTCGGCCGACGCCGTGCGCCGGCCGTCCATCGCCGAGGCCACACCGATGGTGGTCACGACGAGCGCAGCCGCTGCGACGAGACGGGCGGTCGGGACGCGACGCAGCCGCACCGGCCGCTCGACGAGCATCGTGAGGAGCTGGGCGAGGACCACGGAGAGCCCGACGAGACCGGCGGCGCGGAGGACCGAGCGGTCGTCCGAGAGGCGGTCGGCGACGACGATCACGGGCCAGTGGACGAGGTAGAGGCTGTAGCTGATGCGGCCGAGCCAGGTGAGGCCCGGTCGGCGGGCGACGACGGCGACGGGCCCCCGGGGGAGCAGGGCGGCGACGACGAGCCCGGCGCTGCACAGCGTGACAGCGGGCAGGAGCCCGCGCCGGAGCGCGTCGCTGCCGGGAGTGACGTTGAGCCACAGGGCGATCGTGCCGGCCGCGGCCGCGACGCCGATGACGGCGAGCGGCCGGCCGCGCTCGAGCAACCAGTGACGCCGGCGTGGCGCGGCGACCGCGGCGGCGATCACCACCCCGATCATCAGCTCACCCGCCCTGGTGTCGGTGCCGTAGTACACACGGTCGACCCCCAGGCCGAGCGTCATCGGCAGGGCGAACGACACGACGGCGACGGCGCCCGCGGACGCGCCGACCACGAGCAACGGCCGGCGTGGGCGGGCGATGGCGACCGCCAGGGCGAGGAGCCCTCCGGCGAGATAGAACTGCTCCTCGATCGCCAGGCTCCAGAAGTGCAGCACGGCGGACGGCCCCCCGAACAGGTCGGCGTAGGACGCGTCGGCCGCGAGGAAGTGCCAGTTGGCGACGTCGAGCGCCGAGGCCACGACATCGGCCCCGGACGTCTCGGCGAGGTGTGAGCTGACGAGACGGGCGACGGCGACGGCCGCAAGTGTCACCAGCGCGGCCGGCAGCAGACGGCGGGCCCGTCGCAGCCAGAACGACCGGAGCGAGAACCGTCCCGTGGTGGTGAGCTCGTGGAGCACGAGCGTGCCGATCAGCACGCCCGAGATGGTGAAGAACAGGGAGACACCGAGGTAGCCGCCCGTCACGCCGCCGACGCCGAAGTGGAACAGCACGACCGCCGCCACCGCCAGGCCCCGCAGGCCGTCGAGACCGGGCTGGTGGGTGACGCCGTGCTCGGTCGTCAGTCGCTCGAACGGCGACCCACCCGGCGTCTCCATCCACACGACGCTACTGGGCGTCGGCGAGTCGGCCGGAGGCGGCCCACGCGGGCGCCGGGGGTCGATCTGGGCACCGATCGTGCCGGATCTGGCACGTGTGGTGCCCAGATCGTCGGATGACACGATCGGTGCCCAGATCGGGCGACCGGGAGTGGGCTCGGACGTCGGCCGGGTGTCAGGGCCAGATCAGCGTGCCGGTGTCGTCGTAGAGAGCGTCGGTCAGGTCGAGCGACAGCGCGTCGGTGATCGCCGGCGCCCCGTCCGGGAACAGCCCGACGTCGTGATAAGCGTCGACCTCGGCCTGGAGCAGTTCGGGCACGGGCACGCCGAGCGGCGCTTCCGGGGTGGCGCTGCCGGCGATCGTCGCGGCGTCCGTCGTCCAGCGGAACGTCTCGCCCTCTTCGGACAGGTAGTTGGGGTTACCCCCGTCGGTCACCAGGGCCATGGCGACTCCGACCGCCGCCTCGGGATCGGCCACGGCATCGGCGAGGCCGCGCAGCGAGGCCCGGACGAAGTCCTGGGCCGCCGTCGGGTGGTCCTCGATGAACCGGCGGCTGGTGTAGGTGACGCCGAACGAGCCGGGGATGTCGTAGTCGGCCGGATCGAACAGGTCGAAGTCGACGTCGGCGCGTTCGAGGGCCCCGGGCTCGTTGCTGCGGTAGCCGGGGAAGCCGTCGATGCCGTCGAGGGCGATGTGAGCGACGGGGTCGAAGCCGTCCAGGAGCACGGTCGTGTAGTCCTCGCCGTCGGCGAGGTCGGCCGTCGCGAGCATCGCCGCGACGCTGGGCTGGAGCTTGCCCTTGATGCCGATCGTCGCCCCGGCCAGGTCGGCCAGTTCGTCGGCGGTACCGGGCTTGAGGATCAGCACGTCGATGGGCGAACGACCGTCGATCGTGACCGCCACCAGCTCGGTCTCGTTGATCTGCCCGTACTCGAGCACCTCGCTGAACGAGCCGGCCGACGCGAACTGAGCCTCGCCGGCCGCGATCAGCGGGTAGTTGGCGGTGGAGAAGCTCGGCCGCACCTCGACGTCGAGGCACAGCTCGTCGTAGTAGCCGCGGTCGGCCGCGACGTAGACCTCCACCATCGAGGCGGCGGCGGCGTAGTCGAAGCCCGTGAGGTAGGTGATCGTGCCGGCCGCCCGGTTCGCCTCACAGCGCTCGGCGTCGATGGCTGCCGGGGCAGCGGAACCGGCAGCGGAACCGGTAGACGTGTCGTCGGGGCTGCTGGCCGCAGCCGATGCCGCCAGTGACAGGCCGCCGGCGAGGAGCGACGTGAGTGCGATGGGCGTGACGACACGACGAAGAACGATGGTGGTGCGCTGACGCATGGAGACTCCGTGACTGAGTCGGGCCGCGGTCGGTCGACCGGGCCGCTGCGGGTGGGTTGTGCCAGCGCACGAGGGGCACGACGGATGTGAGAAGGCCGTCGGAGCCCGAGAGGTTCGTGCACTCTCAGGGTAGCCAGCGCGGACCGGTTGCGGTCGATCCCTGGCGCTGCGACACGTGCCAGCGGAGAGCGACCCGCTCGATCGTCGCCAGGATGGCGAGACCGGCCACGCCGAGCGCCACGGTGGCGAACACCGACGCCCACAGCAGCGGACCGTTCGATCCGCTCCCGGCGCGCCGGCCGATCGACCCGAGCCCCTCGGTGTCCAGGTTGCCGCCCTCTCCGTAGTAGGCCGCGGCGAGGGCCAGTCCGATGACGTACCGGCCGGCGGCGAGGATCCCCGGCAGCGCCGACGGCAGCCGGAGCCGCCACAGCACCTCGGCCCGGCTGGCGTTCACCGATGCCAGCAGCTCCCGGGCGGCCGGGTCACTGGAGCGCAGACCGGCGACGACGGCGAACGTGAACGCCGGCACGGTGACGAACGTGACGAGGAAGTACACCGGAGGGTCGCCGGGTCCGAGCCAGGCGAGTAGTGACGTGAAGTAGGCGACCCACGGGGCGACGAGGATGAGGACGAGGAGCGGCTGCGCCATCGCCTCGAGGAATCGCCACGACGCGAGCACGGCGCCGAGGATCACGGCGATGGCGAGCGCCATGAGCAGCCCGAGACCGGCATGCCGGCTCGTCACCGCTGCTGCCTCGAGATAGAAGCGGGGGGCGTCGGACAGCTCCTCGATGATCCGCGAGGGCGGCAGCAGGATGAACGGCCGGACGTCGAAGAGGCGGACGAGGAACTCCCACAACCCACCGAGCACGACGATCCCGGCCACGGTGGCCAGGAGGAGCCGCCACGTGCCGAGGGGTCTCACGGGTGAACCTGCAGCGCCGGGTCCGGGGTGGTGGGCGGTTCGGGGGCCTTGGTCGCGGCGCGGAGGAGCGAGCGAAGACGGCGGGTCGCCTCGAAGAACGCCGGCGTGTCCTCGAGCTCGGGGGAGCGGGGGTGGGGCAGATCGATCGGCTCGACGGCGAAGACGCGCCCCGGCCGGCTCGTCAGCACCACCACGCGGTCGGAGAGGAACACGGCCTCGGGCACGGAGTGCGTGACGAACAGCGTGGTGGTCGGGCCCTCCGGGCTGTCCCCGGCGCTGTCCCCGGGTGCACACAACCTCGCCAGGAGGTGGCGCATGTCGGTCCGCGTGATCTCGTCGAGGGCGGCGAACGGCTCGTCCATCACGAGGAGCGGTGCGCCGAGCGCCATCGCCCGCACGAGGGCGACGCGCTGCTGCATGCCGCCGGAGAGCTCGTGCGGGTAGGCCGCGCCGAACTCCCCGAGGCCGACCTCGTCGAGCAGCTCGGCCGTGGACCGCACGGCGGTCCCGTTGGCGGTGCGATTGACGTCGAGGAGGAGCCGGGCGTTCTGTTCGACGGTACGCCAGGGCAGCAGCGCCGGCGACTGTGGGACGAACCCGATCCGTTTGCCGGCCCGAGCGGTGTGCGGCGACTCGCCACACACCGTGATCTCGCCCGAGCTGGGCGCGTCCAGGCCGGCGATCAGTCGCAAGAGGGTGGTCTTGCCACTCCCGGACGCTCCGATCAGCGTGACGGTCTCGCCGGGAGCGACGTCGAGGTCGATCTGCCGGAGCGCGTGGAGCCGCCCGAAGAACTTGGAGACTCCGGCGACGTGGATCATGGGCGTGGGTCGCAGTGGATCATCCTCGCCCGCCTTCTCGCTCCCCGTGCTCGCTGCCGCTCCGTGTCGTTGCTCGCTGCCGCTCCGTGTCGTTGCTCGCTGCCGCTCGCTGCGGCGGGCGTCAGCGACGCAGGCCGAGCTTGGCGATGATCGCGCGGTAGCGCTCGACGTCGATGCCGCGGACGTAGTCCAGCATGCGGCGGCGGCGACCGACGAGCATCAGCAGGCCACGACGGCTGTGATGGTCCTTCGGGTGCGTGCGCAGGTGGTCGGTGAGATGCGAGATGCGCTGCGACAGGAGGGCGATCTGCACCTCCGGCGAGCCCGTGTCGGTCTCGTGTGTGCGGTGCTCCGCGATCGTCTCTTGCTTGACCGGTGCGTCTGCCATGGCGTGGAACCTTCGTGATTCGGGAAAGCTCGCTGCGTCACGATGGTGCCGCAGCATCTCGCCGCAGGGAAGGCCGCGACGGACGCCGCAACGATATCGGCGGCGGCGACGGATCTGGCACGCCACCGGTCCTCGCTCCACCGGAAGCGGGACCTGATCAGGTAGCCTGTCAGCCGAAACGGGCGCAATGTGTCGGTTGTCAGTCGCCGATCCCCGGGACCGTGGTGAGTCCTGGAGGCTGCCGACTGGGAACCGGCTCCGCCCCAGACGCCCAGGCGAAGTGCGCCGGGCACGATGAAAGGAGCCTTCGTGGCTGAACCCATCCGCGTCAGCGGTCCCATTTCGGGTACCGACAAGACGCTCACGTTCGAAACCGGCAAGCTCGCCCCGCAGAGCCAGGGCGCCGTCGTCGCCACCATCGGTCGTACGACCGTGCTCACCACGGCCAACGCCGCCCGCGACGTCCGCCCGGGCGTCGACTTCTTCCCCCTCACCGTCGACGTCGAGGAGCGGGCGTACGCCGCCGGCAAGATCCCCGGCTCGTTCTTCCGCCGTGAGGGTCGTCCCACCGAGGACGCCATCTTGACGTGCCGTCTCACCGACCGGCCGCTGCGCCCGTCGTTCGCCAAGGGCTTCCGCAACGAGACGCAGGTCGTCACCACCGTGATCGGCGCCGACCAGGAGAACCCGCACGACGTCCTCTCCATCAACGCCGCCTCTGCGGCCCTGATGATCAGTGGCATCCCGTTCGAGGGGCCGATCGGCTCGGTCCGCGTGGCCTACTCCACCGACGGTGAGTGGATCCCGCATCCCACCTTCGCCGAGGGCGAGGCCGCCACGTTCGAGCTCGTCGTCGCCGGGCGTGAGCTCGAGGATGGCGACGTCGCCATCATGATGGTCGAGGCCGGCGGCACCGAGAAGTCGTTCGCCTACTACGCCGAGGGTGCGCCCAAGGTCGACGAGGCCGTCCTCGCCGGTGGCCTCGAGGCCTCCAAGACGTGGATCAAGGAGTCGATCGGCCTGCAGCGCCAGCTCGTCGCCAGCGTCATCGCCACCCAGGGCCCGATCGAGCCGCTGCCGTTCGAACCGGTCCTCGACTACGGCGACGACGTCTACGCCGCCGTCGAGCGCGTGGCCACCGAGGCGCTCACACCGGCCGTGACGATCGCCCTCAAGGCCGACCGCAACGCCGCCATCGATGCCGCCAAGGACGCCGCGCTGGCCGAGCTGGCCGGCACGCCCGAGGCCCCCGGCGAGTTCGCCGGTCGCGAGGGCGAGATCAAGCAGGCCGTCGGCAAGCTGGTCAAGCAGCTCGTCCGCAGCCGCATCGTCAACGAGGGCCTGCGCATCGACGGCCGTGGCGTCGCCGACCTGCGCTCGCTGTCGGCGGAGGTCGGCGTGCTGCCCACGGCCCACGGCTCGGCCATCTTCCAGCGCGGCGAGACCCAGGTGATGAACGTCCTCACGCTGGCGATGCCGCGCATGAACCAGCTGCTCGACACGCTCACCCCCGAGACGCAGAAGCGCTACCTGCACCACTACAACATGGCGCCGTGGGCCAACGGCGAGACCGGCCGCGTCGGTTCGCCGAAGCGGCGCGAGATCGGCCACGGTGCCCTCGCTGCCCGCGCCGTGCTGCCGGTGGTGCCGAGCCAGGAGGACTTCGCCTACACGCTGCGCCTCGTGTCCGAGGTGATGAGCTCGAACGGGTCGACGTCGATGGCGTCGGTGTGCTCGTCGAGCCTGTCGCTGATGGACGCCGGCGTGCCGATCAAGGCGCCTGTGGCCGGCATCGCCATGGGCCTCGTGTACGCCGACGGCAAGTACACCACGCTCACCGACATCCTCGGAGCCGAGGACGCCTACGGCGACATGGACTTCAAGGTGGCCGGTACGGCCGACGCGATCACCGCTCTGCAGCTCGACACGAAGATCGACGGCATCCCCGCCGACGTGCTCGCCGCCGCGCTCGAGCAGGCCAAGGTCGCCCGCCTCGAGATCCTCGACGTGATGAACGCCGCCATCGACGCGCCCCGCACCGAGGTCGCCGAGTCGGCGCCCAAGATCACCACGATCCACATCCCGATCGACAAGGTCGGCGAGGTCATCGGGCCCAAGGGCAAGGTCATCAACACCATCCAGGGTGAGACCGGCGCCGACATCAGCGTCGACGACGACGGCGTCCAGGGCATCGTCACCATCGGCGCCGTCGAGGCCTGGCGCATGGAGGAGGCCAAGGCCGCCATCCTCGCCATCGTCGACCCGCCCAAGGCCGAGCTCGGCAAGACCTACAACGGCCGCGTCGTGAACATCACCAAGTTCGGGGCGTTCGTCAACATCCTTCCCGGTCGTGACGGCCTGGTGCACATCTCCAAGCTCGGTGGCGGTCGCCGCATCGCCGCGGTCGAGGACGTGCTCACCCTCGGTCAGGAGATCGAGGTGCGTGTCGACGAGATCGACGACAAGGGCAAGGTCAGCCTCACCCCCGTCGGCGACGCGCCCGCTGCCGACCGCGACGGCGATGCCGTGCCGGCCGTGGTCGGCGCCGAGACGGCAGCGGCCTCGGAGTCCGCTCCCGCGGGCGAGGCCGTGGTCAACGTGTCGTTCGAGGAGACGTTCGACTCCGAGTTGCGCGACGAGCTCGGCGACCTCGGCCCGGCCGGTGACGACCGTGGCAACGGTGGAAACGGCGGTGGTGGCCGTCGTGGCGGCGACCGCGACCGCGGCCGCCGCCGTCATCGCTGAGCACTCCGGCGTCGCGAAGGCCAGTAGTACCTCTGTGACCGACCGGATCAGTCGGCTCGACAACGGCCTGACGATCGCCACCGACCGTGTGCACGGCGCACGGTCGGTGGCCATCGGCGTGTGGGTCGGCGTCGGGTCGCGTGATGAGCGTCCCGAGCAGGCCGGTGTCAGCCACTTCCTCGAGCACCTGCTGTTCAAGGGCACGCCCACGAGGTCGGCGACGGACATCTCACGTTCGGTCGACCGCGTCGGCGGCGACATCAACGCCTTCACGGCCAAGGAGTACACGTCCTACTACTGCCGGCTCCCGAGCCGGCACACGGCCTTCGGGCTCGAGTTGCTCGGCGACGTGCTCACCCACTCCGAGCTCACCGACAAGGACGTCGAGAGTGAGCGCCAGGTCATCCTCGAGGAGCTGGCGATGGACGACGACGCGCCCGACGACGTCGCCCTCCGCACGCTGACGCAACAGCTCTTCGCCGGTCACGGCCTCGGGCGGGACACTGCAGGGGAGCGCGAGACCGTCAGGTCGATCACGGCCGACGACGTGCGGTCGTTCTTCGGCGCCCATTACACGACGCCCGTCACCGTGGTCGCCCTGGCCGGCGACGTGGATCACGACGATGTGGTCGACGCCGTCCAGTCGGCGTTCGCCGACATGCCGACGACCGACGGGCACATCCCGCGGTCGGCACCGGCGGCGGTCGGTGAGAACGTCGACATCGACGACGATTCCGAGCAGGTCCATCTCGCCATCGGCGGCCGGTCGCTCCGTCGGGACCACCCCGATCGTGAAGCGCTCGACGTCGTCAACCACGTGTTCGGCGGGGGATTGTCCAGCCGTCTGTTCGACGAGATCCGCGAGCGCCGCGGCCTCGCATACAGCGTGTACTCGGCGACGTCGGCCTACGCCGACGCCGGCGCGTGGTCGGTGTACGCCGGTGCGATGCCCGAGCACGCCGGTGAGGTCCACGGCCTCGTGCTGAGCGAGCTCGAGCGACTCGTCGACGGCGGCATCACCGACGAGGAGCTGGCGATCGCCGTCGGCTACCTCACCGGCGCCTACGAGATGGGCCTCGAGGACACCGGCGCCCGCATGAGCCGCCTCGGTGGGATGCTCGTCACACTCGGCTCGGTCCGCAGCGTCGAGGACCAGCTCGCCCGCTGGGAGAGCGTCCGCCGCGACGACGTCCAGCGGGTCATCCGCGACGTGTACGGCGCCGCCGCTCCCGTCACCGTCGCCGTCGGCCCCGAGTACTGAGCGATGACGGGATGTGCTCAGGCACATCCCGTCAATGGTCAGCGCGCTGCCGCTAGGCGAGCAGACGGGCTTTCTGCGCTCCGAACTCGGCGTCGGTGAGCACTCCCTGCGTTCGCAGATCGTGCAGCTTGGCCAGCTCGTCCGCCGTGCTCGCCGTTGTGCCCGAGCCGGCGACGTCCTGCACGTAGGACCGGAAGGCGGCCTCTTGTGCCCGAGCGCCATCGACGTCGCGCTGGGCCATCGACCGACCGCGTGCGATCACGTACACCAGCGTCCCGAGCCAGGGGAGGACGACGACGAAGATGGCCCAGAGGGCCTTGGCGAATCCGCCCAGATCGCTGCTCCGGAAGATGTCGACGATCACCCGGAACACGAGCATGAGCCAGGCGATCAGGAGGAAGGCGATCAGGAGGGTCCAGAGCAGACCGAGGATTGGGTAGTCGTAAGCAAGCACGGCGGTGTCTCCAGGTTGGGAAATGGGGTGGATGGGTGAAGTGGATGGAATTGCTACGGAGCGGAGCGGCTCATCGCCAGGTGTGGACCTCTTGGTGCCGTTCAGCACGGGCGTGGTCGGTCCAGCGCTTGAACACGACGATCGGCAGCAGCAGACCTCCGACGAGCGCCACCACCCAGACGATGACGGCGGCGAGCACCCACGTGCCGAGGCCATGGATGCGCAGACCGTCGGACACGACATCGGTGACGATCAGAGCGACAAGGGTCGACACCAGGGCCGAACTCCCTGCCAGCGCCGTCACCCGGTCCAGGCCGAGCAGAGTGAGCGCAGGCTGGATGAGCAGCTGCACCGCAGTGAACACTCCGACCGCGATGAGGAACCCGCGGACGGCCAACGACATGTCGTCGAGCGCAGTCGCCGCGGCGATCAGCCCGAGAGCATTGCCCGCAACCATCATGACGACGCGCATCAGCAGTCGGATCATTGCGGCCAGCTCCTGTGCGAGTCGGGTGTCACGCAGCAACGATGGCCCTCCGGCGCACGGCCCCGTCACGTAGGAGGATCCCTACAGTCGCGGAAACTGTGTCGGGCGACGTCGGGCCGGCCCCAGCCTCCCGCCGTGACGTGGCGTGAGGTGGCCTGGCGATAGGGGTATCCCAACTTGTGCCGACGACCGGCGGGTGTTCGAGTCGGCGCATCGTGGGCAGAGACGACAACGCGCGAGATGTGGAGCATGTCGCTCCCGAACCTGCACTGCGAGCCGGCTCGATGCTGACCGGTCACGGCGGGCAACGCGGCGGCCAGGGCGCTTTGCTGGCCGCTCTCCGGCGTCGGCGGGGTCTTCGTGTCGGACTCGTGCAGCTCGGATACGTGAGCGTGGCCGTCCTCCTCGCGTTCGCGCTGCCCGAGGTCGGCGGCGGACCGCGAGCCCATCGTGAATCCGTGGCGCCACTCCTGCTCGGCATCTCCGGCGGACTGATCTCGTTCATCGCTCTCGTGTTCTCGCTGCTCTTCCTCGTCGTGCAGCACGGCAACACGGCGTTCAGCCCTCGTTTCACGCTGTTTCGAGACGCGCCGATCGTCTGGCACTCGTTCAGCTACTTCACCGCGGTGCTGGTGTTCTGCAGTACATCGGCGGTCCGCATCGGCCCCGACGCCGAGGACGTCTCCGCTGCCGTACCCATCGCTGCCGTCGTCATGGTCCTCGTGGCCCTCGGGCTGTCCCGAGCGCTGCAGCTCCGGGCGCTGCGCTCGCTGCAGTTCAACGATTCGATGGAGCAGATCCGGCGGCGCGGCGAAGAGGTGCTCTCGTCGATCTACCGCACGACGTCCGGTTGTCGGCCGCCGGTCGACGCTGAGCGGCCGCCCGTCGTCACCGAGGTGAGGTGGCAGCGACCGACGACCCTCCTGACCGGGATCGATCTGCGCGGCCTGCTGCTCGAGGCGCGTCGCCTCGACGCCGTGATCGAGATGAAGCCGATGATCGGCTCGGAGCTCCGGCGGGGACTGGTCGTCGCCGAAGTACTCGCCTCGGCGCCGGTGGACGCTTGCAGGGTCCAACGGTCCCTCGCCACGGGCACCGACCGGAAATTTCCCCAGGACCCGCTTCTCGCCTTCCGGCTGCTCGGCGACATCGGGAACCGGGCCATGTCGCTGGCCGTCAACGACCCGGCCACGTGCGTCGATGCGCTCGGTTGCATCTTCGACCTCCTGGCCGTGGTGATCGACAAGCAGCTCGACTTCGGCACGATCGCCGACGAGGACGGGACGGCTCGTGTTCACCTGTCGCTCCCCACGTGGAACGACTTCCTGGCGGTCGCGGTGGACGAGATCGCCCACTTCGCCCGGCGTTCGCCGACCGTCGAAGCCCGCTTGCGGGACCTGATCACGGACCTGCTCGCACTCGCGCCCGCCGACCGACGGGACGATCTGGAGACCCGACTCGTCTCGTTGACCCACACGACCACAGGGAGAACCTCGTCATGATCATCATCGGAATCCTCTTGTTCGGCATGCTCGTCGGGGCGGGCGCCCAGCTGATACTCGGCGAGGCCGGTCGCGGTGTCGACTGGGGGACCGCGCTGGTGGCCGGTCTGCTCGGGTCGCTCCTCGGCGGCATGGTCGTCAGCCTCGCCGCCGGCGACGGCTTCGATCTGCGCCCGAGCGGTGTGCTCGGCTCGCTGGCCGGTGCCCTGGTCACCACGGCCCTGTGGCGCTGGTGGCGGGCCCGTTCGGCGTGAGTCGGGCGGGCCGAGTCCGGCGGGCAGAGTTGGGCGGGACGTCAGGCGGGATGAGTCAGGCGGACGAACCGTCCACCGCGTCGATCGCCTCGGTGACCGTCCGATGGACGGGCACGTCGCCGTCCGCCTCGATGGCGAGCAGGTCACCGACCTGGCCGAGGTCGTGGGCGATCACCAGTCGCCGGCCGTCCCGCTCGAGGTCTCCTGCGGTCTCGCTCAGCATCCGCACGGCCGTCACGTCGATCGACGGCACCGCCCCAGCGTCGAGGATCACGGCGCGGGTGTCCGGTCGGCTCGCCGCCTCCTTGATCGCCGATCGCACCGAATCGGTGTTGGCGAAGAACAGCCCGGCCTCCACACGCAGCACGACCACGCCCGGCACGGGCCGGTTGTCGGGGTGGCGATCGACATCGCCGAACTGGTCGGAGGTTCCAGGCACCCGTCCGAGCACGGCGATGTGCGGCGCCGAGGCCCGGCGCAGCAACAACAGCAGCGACACGACGACGCCGAGGGCCAGTCCGGGCAGCGCTTCGAAGAGGAGCACGCCGACGAGCGCAGCGATCGCGGCGGCGAAGTCGGGCCGCGCCGCCCGGCCGTAGATGCGGCCGAGATCCTGCGTGTAGAGGCGATAGAGCCCACGCAGCGCGCCGACGTCCACCAACTCGATGACCGCAGCGATCACGATCGCCGCGAGCGTCGGTTCCGGCAGCTGTTCGAACAATCCTGTGAGGAACAGGAGCGTGACGATCGTGAGGCCGGCGGCCACCAGACCCGACAGCTGGGTCCGGGCCCCTGCCGATCCGTTCACGGCCGTCTTCGAGAGGCTGCCATTGACCACCATGCCGCTGCCGAGGCCTGTCGCCAGGTTGGCGGCACCGAGACCGATCAGCTCCCGATTGGGGTCGATGACGTCGTGCTCCCGCGCCGCGTACGCCTTCGCCGCTCCCAGGCCCTCGACAAAGGCCACGAGCATGATTCCGGCAGCCGCGCCGGTGGCCCGCAGACCGTCTCTGAGCGAGCTCCCGTCGGGCCATCCGAGCGCGGGGAGCCCGCTGTCGATCTCGCCCACGATCTCGACCCCGTGCTCGTCGAGGCCGAACAGCGTGACGGCGACGACCCCGACGACGACAGCCACCAGCGAGCCGGGGACGAGTGGCAACCACTCCCGGACAGCGATGACGACGAAGAACGACACGGCGCCGATGGCGAGGGAGCGACCGTGGGTGTCCCCGAGCTCCCCGATGAGATGCCAGCACTGCTCGAAGAAGTTGCCGCTCTCCTTCTCGACACCGAGCAGTTTGGGGACCTGGCCGACGATGATGGTCAAGGCCAGGCCGATGACGAAGCCCTTGAGCACCGGTTCGGAGATGAAGTTGGCCACGAACCCGAGCCGCAACACGCCGGCGGCGAGCGCGAGCACTCCGGTGACGAGCGCCAACACCGCGGTGAACGCCAGCACCTCTCCGGGTCCGCCAGTCGTCAGATCGGCAACCGCTGCTGCCGACATCGCCGCTGTCGCCGACATCGGGCCGACGACGAGATGCCGAGAGCTCCCGAAGGCCGCGTACAGCACGAGCGCCGGTGGCGCGGCATAGAGCCCGACCACGGGAGAGACCCCGGCGATCGACGCGTAGGCGAGAGACTCCGGGACGAGCACGGCCCACACCGTGAGACCGGCGACGACGTCGGCACGGAGCCAGCGCCGCCGGTATCCGCGAAGCGATGCGAAGAGTGGGGCGGCCGGGGGAGCGCTCATGAGGTCGACCCCGGCCGCCGATCCTCGGGCGCCCGGTTCGTGTCAGGCCTCGTCCGCGAACACGTCACGAAGCTTGGCCTCGTCCTCGTTCGACAGGTTCGTGTGGATCAGCTCCGCCTCCACACCCGCGAATGCCTCCCGCACCTTGTCGATGACCGCGTCGCTCGACAACAGGAACAGGGCGGAGGTCCCAGGTGTCACCTTCGCCTTGACCGACTCGATGAAGTCGTCGTCGATGCCCACGTCGGCCATCGACCCGCCGATGGCCCCGGCAGCGGCGCCGATCGCCGCCCCGAGCAACGGGACGAAGAACAAGATCCCGAACAGCAAGCCCCAGAAGGCGCCGCCGACCGCCCCCGAACCGGTGAGGTCGTTGGCCTGCCGGGTCTTGGGCTTGCGTTTGCCGGGTTGCCACTCCACGATGGCCGCGTCGTAGATGTTGATGAGCTGTTCCTTGGCCAGCTCGATCAGCGTGTTCTCAGCTTGCGCCGCCCCGGTCGGGGAGTCGAACTTCCATGCCGTGAGTGTTGCCATCGTGACCTCCTGTAGCGATCTGACTGGACTGCCGGCCATTGCATCGATGTCGGCGAGGGCGTGGTAGTAGGCAGTCCCCTACGAGTGGCCCGGTGGTTCGGCGAGGCGTCCGTCGTTCACGGCCACGGCGAGCTCCACCCGGGACCGGAACCCGGTCTTGCCGTAGATGCGCGAGAGATAGACCTCGACCGTCTTCGAACTCAAGCTGGTGCGCAGGGCCACCTGACGGTTGGTCAGCCCCTGAGCGACGAGGGCCGCGACGTCCTGCTCGACCGCGGTCAACGTCCCGGCGCCACTGGGACCGGCTGGGACCCGGCGTCCGAGACGCCGCAGCTCGTTCGCCACCGCCCGCTGCTGGTACGTCGCTCCGAGCCCGCCGAGATCGCGGTACGCCTCGAGCAGAATCGCCGCGTCAGCGGTCATCGAGCCGATCGTGGCCAGTGATCGAGCGGCATCGAACTCGAGCCCCCGCTCGACGGAGAGTTCACGGGCGTGCCGCGCCGCCTCCAGGTCCCCGTCGACGACCGCGCTGGCGCGGAGCTGGAGCATGTTCATGGCGGTGGCCGTCTCGTCTGTCGGCAGCGCCTGCAGGCGATCGTTGGCGGCCCGGGCGCCCGGCAGGTCGTCGGCCGCGAGGAGCACGTCGACGGTCCGAGCGAGCGTGACGGCCAGCACGCCGACTCGGTCGGAGGAGGCCGTGCCCCCCGCCGCCAGAACCGCGCCGGCCGTCCGATGGTCACCGCGCACCAGATGGAGCTGCGCGACGGCCGCGTCGACGAGCTGGCGAAGCGGATGCGGCCGGGCGGCGTCGAGGTCGACAGCGATGGCGTCGGCCGCGGCCAGTTCGCCTCGCTCGGCGTTGCTGGCGATGGCTGGCGCGACCGACAGGGCGTGCAGCAGGTCGGCCCCGTAGGCGGTCCTCGCCGAGTCGGCGTGCCGCAGCGAGTCTCCGAAGTGCCCCTGCCGGAAACGTGCATATGCCACGACGGCGTCGAAGGACGGGGTGAGTGGCCCCTGGTCACCCGCCCGGACGACGAGATCGATCGCGACGGCGGGGTCGAGATCGAGGGCATTCACGAGAGCGACGTGCAGCAGGGCCACGGCGCGGTCGGCCGGGTCGCAGCGGGAGAGCTGCGCCTGGACCCGTCTGCCGAATGCTGCGCCGCGATGAAACCGGCCGGCGCCGACGGCGAGGTGCATCTCGACGAGGTCGGCCAACCAAGCATGCTCCGCCGGCCCACGCGCTCGGGCCTCGTCGAGGCACGCTCCCGCGGCTGCCAGTCCGCCGTCCCAGATGTGGACGACGGCACGGTGGAGGAACAGGGCGCTGCACCGGGTCGCCGGGTCGCCGAGCGCGTCGTCGAGGACGGCTCCCGCCCGTTCGAGGTCGGCCCCGGCGACGCGGGGTCGTGCGGCCAGAACTGCGGCCCGCGCTCGGACGGCGCCGGGAGGCGCCACGCGGAGCACGGCGTTGGCGAGTCGCTCCGCCTCGTCGTGGCGAGCGCAGAGACCGAGCGCGCTGCTGAGGCGGAGCTGGGAGTCGACGACGGCGGGGTCGTCGGGGGCGAGTCGGGCCAGCGCCGCGTCGTACCAGCAGGCAGCGGAGCGGGCATCACGGTCGGCGACGAGGTCGCCGGCGGCGGTGAGCAGCCGGGCGGCGGCAGGTCCGGGCTGTCGGGATCTGCGTACGTGACCAGCGACCTCGACGAGCGTGTGGGCGTCGCCGCTGTCGACGCGTCGCCTGAGCCGATCGGCGACATCGCCGTGCCACCGTTGCCGTGTGGCCGGACCGATGGAGCAGTAGACCGCGGTGCGCACCAGGGCGTGGCGGAACCGGTACCTACCGTGCCGAGAGCTCAGCACCCGGCCGTCGACGAGGCGATCGAGCGCGGCGGTCACCCGCTCGGCCGACAGCTCCGTCAGCGCCGATACGAGACGGAGACTGCCGTGCTCGGCGTCGCCGAGCACGGCAACCGCTGCGGCGACCCGCCGGCAGTCGGGTCCGAGACGTTCGACGTTGTGCAGCACCGCCGTCGCGACGCGCCGGGGCAGCGACACCTCGCCGTCGGCCGGCAGGTCTCGGGCCGTTACCGCGTGCATGACGGACGGGGACTCCGCCATGGCGCGGAGAAGCTCGACTGCGAAGAACGGCACTCCGCCGGTGATGTCGTACAGCAGATCGGCGTCGGGTCGGCCGAGTGGTTCGGTGGTGACCGCGGCGGCGAGCTCGTCGAACTCCGTTCTCGACAAGCCGCCCAGCTCGACGGAATCGAGCCGGCCGTCCGTCGACGAGGAGGTCCTGCCGGCGGGGATCCCGGCGCGGCCGGGCGACCGCCGGCTGGTCGCCACGACGAGCACCCGCCCGTCTCGCCGTCGCCTCATCAGCTCGCGGATCAGCTCGG
This sequence comes from Desertimonas flava, assembly GCF_003426815.1. Lineage (GTDB taxonomy): Bacteria > Actinomycetota > Acidimicrobiia > Acidimicrobiales > Ilumatobacteraceae > Desertimonas > Desertimonas flava. Next base: position 54,299 of record NZ_QKYK01000028.1, on the reverse strand, counting down.
CCGAGGCCGGATCGAGCGCGTGCACGTCGTCGATCGCCACGATGACCGGGCGGCGGAAGGCCATCGCCTCGAGCAGTCCCGTGAAGGCGTCGATCACGGGGCCGTCGCAGCCACGGTCGCCGCCCGACCACCCGGCCGGGGCGGCGGCGATCGCGGCCAGGGCAGGGGCTGTCTCCACGCCGGACGAGCCGGTGTGCAGTGCCTCCAGGGAGAGCCGGAGGGGGGCGTACGGAACGGCACCGTCGAGCACGTCGCCATCGACGACGACCTCGCCGAACCCGCTGGCTCTGGCGACCTCGCGGAGCTGACACAGGAACGCGGACTTGCCCGTCCCGGCGTCGCCTGTGATCAGCAGCGATTGCTGCGAACCGGCACTGGCGCGCCGCAGCAGCGCGCCGGCGCGCTCCAGGACGGCAGCGCGCCCGATGAACGGCGGCGTGCAACGGTGCTCCACCACGGTCATGCCTCCTCATCCGATGCCGTCACCAGCCACGCCTCGGCGTCGACGATCGCCGCCCTCGTCGAGTCACCGACGAGCTCCGTTGCCGGGAACAAGTGCACGGAACCCGCGGTCGCCAGACCTCGTCCGGAGCGCAGACCTTCGTTGATCTCGGAGCTCAGGCCGGAGAGATAGAGCCGGCCGCCGCCTTCGGCGAGCTGCCGGGCATAGGCCGCGACGACGAGGAAGAACGTCGCCCCCAGTGTCGTGCGGCCCCGCAGCCTGAGCACCACGGCGGCGTGCCGAGTACCGCTCGGGTCGGGGAGCTGCGACTGCAGGGTGCGGGCGCCGGCGTAGAACAGACTCCCGTAGACGGCCAAGACGGTGACGCCGTCGCTGCGCGCGAGTGCGGGGGCGGGGCGTTCGGCGATGCGCCCGCCGGACGGCACGAGCTCCACCACCGCCAGGTCGATCGCCTCCTGGTTGAGCTGGAGCAGCAGCGACACCACGACGCCGAGTCCGACGGCCGCCGGAACGGGCAGCAGCAACGTGGCGACGAAGGTACTCACCAGGGCGATTCGGGAGTTGGGCCCGGCGCGCCAGATCGTCGTCATCTCTCCGGGACGGATCGAGGCGGTCGCCGCCACGACGAGCACCGCGGCGAGCGTCGGCATGGCCACGACTCCCACCGCCGGCGCAAACGCAACGAGGATGATCAAGACCCAGATCCCCGCGAAGATCACCGACCAACGGGAACGCCCCCCGGCGCTGACGTTGAGCGCCGTGGTCCCGACCGAGCCTCCCACCGGGAGTCCCCGAAACAGTGCCGAGGCCACGTTGCCGACCCCCTGGGCGACGAAGTCCTGATTCGTCCTGGCGGGTCCGTCGCCGTTCGGAGCAGACTCGGCCACCCCTGCGCCCTGCACGAGCACGATCGCCGCGATGGCCATCGCACTGCCGATCAGCGTGCCGTCGAGCAGGCCGAGACGAGGCCACGCCAAGCTCGGAAATCCCGACGGGATCGGTCCGGCGTCGTCGACGCGGGCGATCTCGACGCCGGCGACGAGCACCACCGCTGTCGGAACGATCAGGGCGACGAGCGTGCTGATCACGGCGAGCCTCGTCCGGGCAACGCCGACGAGCGCCGCGATCGCGCCGATGCCGACGAGCAGCGACGGGAGGTGGACCTGACCGGGATGGACGAGGATGTGCAGTGCCTTGGCGACGTTGGTGCTGCCGCGGCTCGGCGAGCCGGTCAGGTCGGCGAGCTGGCCGCAGACGATGTTGACGGCGATCCCGGTGAGGAAGCCGATCATCACCGAGTGCGACACGAATCGCGCATACCGGCCGAGCCGGAGCAGGCCCGCCAAGAGCATGAATCCGCCGGCCAGCAGCGTCAGCAGGACCAACGCATCGGCGCGCTCTGCCTGGTCAACCGAACCGAGTGCCGAGCCGGCGGCCAGGGCCGCCGCGGACGTCGTCGTGATCACCATCCGCCGGGTGCTGCTGGCCAGGCCGCCGGCTACCGGGCCGGCGAAGCTGGCATACAGCCCGGCAACGGGAATGACCCCCGCCAGCACGCCAGCGGCCATTCCGTCGGGGACGCTGCTCACCGCCACCGGGAGACCGGCCAGCAGGTCGGATCTGAGCGTCGCGCGCCGGAGGGCCCGCGATCGGAGCCACGGCCCGACCGACCCCCACCGAGATCGGACACGTGATCGTCTGGCTGTCGTCACGACTCGGAGAGGGACATCGGTCAAGGCTCCTTTCGGCCCGCCGGCGGCGACGAGCCGCCCGGCCGGCCGGTCCGACCGTAGGGACGCGCTTGCGTCGCTGTCACGTAGGGCGTTCCCTACTCGCCCTGCACCCCGCATCGTGGTCGACTCGGGCGGGTGATCTCGGCTGCATCGGACATAGACGACCTGCTGACGAGCGGTCAGGTGACGGGATGGGACGTCGCCCTCGCAACGATCGCAGTGGCGTTCTCCTGGATCGCCGGGCGCGGAGTGCGCCGTACCGTCCTGCGGCTCGCCGGCCGGATCGAGGGGGTGGGGGAGGACCTTCGCCAGTTCGTCGCTCGACTCGCCAAATACCTCGTGTGGGTCGTCGGGGTCGGGGTCGCGCTGGGGTTTCTCGGGGCCCAGGTTCAGCCGCTCTTGGCCGTGGCCGCAGTCGTCGCCGTCACCGGGGTGTTGGCGCTCAAGGGGATCGGCGAGAACTTCGTCGCCGGCTTGGTGATCCAGACCCGGCACCCGTTCCAGCGGGGCGACCGGATCGAGGCGCTCGGCCACGTCGGCACCGTGGTCGACGTGAACGGACGCACGGTGGTCCTCGAGACCGGCGACGGCCGGACCGTGCACCTGCCCAACGCCGAGGTACTGCAGCACCCCATCGTGAACGTGACGGCGACGAGACGGCAAAAGGCAGAGGTGGAGGTACGGGCCGACGCCCGGGCCGGCCTCGACGCGGTGCTCGATGCGCTCGCTGCTGCCCTGGACCCGCTCGGCGCCGGGCACGAGCAGCCACGGATCACGATCAGGTCGATCGGAACCGGCTCCTTCGTCCTGCACATCGGGGTGTGGCACGACGTGGGCGACACCGCGTCGGAGACCGTGAGGGCCGTCGCCGCCGCCCTGTTCGATGCGGGGATCGCGGCGACGGTCAGCTCGCCGCCTCCGGCGGGTAGGGAGGTGCCGGCGTAGCTCACGTTCCATCTCGCCCCCGTCGGGCGCCGACGAGCTCGTCGCGCTGGACGGCGACCGCGAGCTCCACTCGAGATCGACAGCCCGTCTTCGCGTAGATGCGGGAGAGGTAGACCTCGATCGTCTTGGGACTGAAGCTCATGCGCCGGGCGATCTGGCGATTCGACAGCCCGTCGGCCACGAGCCGAGCGATGGCGTGGTCGTCGTCGCTGAGCTCTCCGTCCTGGAGCCGACGGCGTCGCGGACCGCCGCGGTGCTGGCGGATCAGCCGCGCGGCGTCGCGCTGTCGCTCCACCGCGCCGATGACCGCGAACTCGTCGTGAGCGAGAAGGATCTGCTCGGGGTCCCCCTCGATCTGGCCGAGGAGGAGCGCGGCGCGCGCGGCGTCCGACGCCAACTGATGGCGGACCGCGCAGACGCGCGCCCTGCGGGCGGCCTCGGGATCGCGTTCGGCCACGGCGGCGCTGATGGCTCGCCGGACGGTGGCAGCGAGGTTTGCCCCGTCGTCGGGGAGTTTCTGCATCTCTGCGTTGGCCGCGATCGCCTCAGAGCGGCGCCCTGCGGCCACCGCCGCGTCGACGACCTCAGCCAGGACGGCGGTCAAGAGGTTGACGCGACCGACGTCACGCTCTCGCCGAGCCGCCCCGTCGAGCACCGTGAGGGCGAGGCCGGGCTCGCCGCGCACCACGTGCAGACGGGCAACGGCGCAGTCGACGAGCGACGGCAGCACGAGCCGGCTGCTGCTTCGAGCCCGTTGGCGGAAGCGCTCGGCGCCGTCGTGGTCACCGAGCTCGGCACGCGTCCCGATCTGGACGGCGTGGATCACGCTCGCCGCGAAACCGCTCGGGGCATCGCGGGACGCCGCGGCCGCCTGCTCGATCGTCCGCTGAGCATCGGCCAGCCGACCCTGTCGCCACAGGGCGACGGCGAGGCACGCGTGATGCCAATCCGCCATCGCTGATCGGGGCGCGATCCCATCGGCATCCACCAGCGCGGCTGCCGGATCGAGTTCGAAGGCGGCGACCACGCGCAGATTGGACTGGACGCAATGTCGCGCCGGTGCCGCGAGGCCGTCGAGACGGGCACGGAGCCGCCCGGCGATCTCCGATCCGCGGAGGGCGTCACCGCGCTGAAAGCACAGCTGCATGTCGAGCGCGTCGGCTTCGGGGTCGGCATCCCCGACGGCCAGGCTCCTCGCGTCGGCAAGGTCCTGTGCTGCGGCGACGAGTTGGCCCTGCCAGAACCGCACCCAGCCGCGCTGGACGAGCAGCCTGCTCGGCGACACGCCTCGTTCGTTCCCACCGCTGAGCGCGGCATCGACGAACATCGCGGCCAGCTCGAAGCGAGCCGATGCGGCGGCCGCCCGAGAAGCGATCAACGCTCCCCGTTCCCGTTCCGGCCCGGGGCCGAGTGCTCGGAGCGCGGCGACGGTCACTCGTGCGGCCTCGTCGTGGTGGCCGCTGAGGTCGAGCGCGTGGCCGAGCGAGAGCTGGAGGGACGGGACCGACGGGTTGCTCGGGGCCAGGCGGCCGAGCGCGTCCCGATACCAGTCGGCTGCGGCGCGCGGATCGTCGTAGACGACCGCGTCGCCGGCGTCGCGCAAGAGCCGGGCGGCGTCTGGATCGCGGCCACCGCTGCCGCGACGGAGATGCCCGGCGATTTCGAGGACGGCGTCCGGTCGGGAGGCCGAGCGCTGCCGGGCGAGCAGATCGGCGGCACGTGAGTGCCAGCGGCGGCGGACTGCCGGGTCCAAGTCGGCGTACAGCGCTTCGCGCACGATCGCGTGAGCGAACCGGAACGTGGCCTCGTCGGGAACCAGGATGAGCGAGCGGACCAGGGCGTCGAAGGCCTCGCCTGTTCGGGCGACGTCGAGACCCGTCAGCTCGCCCAGCAGACCGAGCCGATCGAGCGTCGTCGACCCGAGTACGGACGCGGCGGCCGCAACCAGTCGTGCGTCCGCGCCTTGCTCGAACACCCGATGGAGGACTGCCGTCGTGACCCGTCGAGGCAGCGCGAGGTCCCTCGCCCGGGCCGCGACCAAGGTGGACGCGGGGTCCACACCGGCGGCGAGGAGCACGTCGAGCAGCTCCACCGCGTAGAACGGCAGTCCGCCGGTCCGGTCTCGGATCATGGACACGAAGCCGGTGTGCGGCATGATCCCAGAGCGCACGCCCACCAGCTCGGCCACATCGTCCTCACCGAACATGTCGAGGTGCACGTCTCTGGCTCGTCCGCCGTCGGTGAGGCGACGAACGTGGTCGGCCAGATCGTCAGCCATGCGCTCGTCCCGACAGGTGGCCACGACGAGGACCCGATGGTGCCGGAGGTGGCGGACGAGATAGAGCACGGCGTGTGCGGTTGCCCGATCGGCGGAGTCGAGGTTGTCGACGGCGACCAACACGGGACGTTCGGCGGCCGACGACTCGAGACGATCGCGAACGCTCTCGAGCAGCTCGAGGTGTGTTCTGACGCCGGTGACATCCGGAAACGCCGCGCGCAGGTCTCCGAGTGGGAGACCTTCACCGCGGACGTGGACGTCGACGACGTCGAAACCCCGCTCCCGTGCGAGCGAGACCGTCCAGGAGAGCATCGTGGTCTTTCCGCTCCCGGCCACACCGTGCACCACGCCGTGGCAAGGGTGCCCGTCCACGGCGCGCTCGACCAGCTCGGTCAGTCGTGCCCGCTCGGTTCGTCGGCCGACGATCCGATCGTCGGCCGACACGCAGCGGTGGTACGCGTTGGCGGCCACGTCCAGCACCTCGTCGCTCTCTTCCCGTCCCGGAGTGGGACGGTAGGAGCGAACCAGCCGGCGGGGTGAGCCGTCGTCACCCCGGCCGGGGTGAACGCGCCGCGGATGGCGAATCGCCCCAACCGGGGTGAGGCGCGCTGAAGCGAGCGGCGCGACGCTGGGCGGATGAGCGCCAGACACGTCGACATCACGATCAAGGGCGAGGCGAGCGGCGAACTCGTCGCGATGCTGGGTCTGCCCACCGTCGCGGTCGGTGGCGGGGTCACCCGCCTGCGGGCGGACGCCCGTGACCCCACGACCGTGGACGGGTTGCTGGATCGGCTCGACGACCTGGGATTGGAACTGCTCGATCTTCGCGGCGGTATCCGGGCCCCGACCCGGCCCGATGCGGCGATCCCCGGCACGCCCATCACGTGATGGGCCGCGTCGAGATCGACTACGAAGTGTCGTTCAAGGGAGCGGCGAGCGACACGCTGTGCAGCGCGTTCGACGATTGCGGCGTGACGATCGCGCCGGGGCGTACGATCGTGGCGTGCCCGCAGGCGCGGCTGCACGACGTGCTGGACCGGCTCCAGACGTTCGGGCTCGAGCTCCTCGACGTCCGTCTCGTCGCCCGCGCCCGCGATGGGTAGATCTCGTGGCCTCAGCGTCGAGCCGACGCGTCGGCCGGCTCCGTGACCGCAACGGGTCCCGAACCGAGCACTCCGGCCGTCCGGAGCTGGGAGATCGCGACGACACCGGCGGCGGTGACGGGGACCGCGAGCAGCACGCCGAGGAAGCCGGCGATCGCTCCGCCGGCCGTCACCGACAGCGCGATCACCAACGGGTGGAGCGTCACCGCCCGACCTTGAATCCACGGCTGGAGGACGTTGCCCTCCACGACCTGCACGACCAGGACGACAGCCAGCATCACGAGGCCGGGTCCGAGCCCGGAGTCCCCCAGCACGAGAAGCACCGCGACGAGGCCGGACAGGAACGCCCCGATGAAGGGGATGAAGGCGGCGAGGAACGTGATCAGGAAGATCGCCGCCGGTTGTGGCGCACCGACCACGAGCGCGCCGGCGAGGATCCCCGCAGCGTCGATGGCCGCGATCACCGTCTGGGCACGCAGGTATCCGCTGAGCGTCGACCACGCCCGTCGGCCGATGCGATCGGTCAGGGCACTCGCTCCTCCCACGCGCGACACGAACCACTCCCACATCGCCGCGCCGTCGCGCAGGAAGAAGAAGCCGGCGATGAAGCCGAGTAGCAAGGAGGTCCCGACCGAAGCCACGGTGGGCACGAGATGCACGAGTCCCTCGAGCAAGGAGCGGAGGGCGGAGGCTGTGGCGGCGCCGATGTCGGCGGAGAGATCGCTGCTCGTCGACGGCTCGAGCCCGGCGTCGGTCGCCGCATCCTCCAACGTCGTCCGGCCCCGCGACACGAGCGCCGTGATCTCGTCCCATTGGTCGACGACGGTGAGGACGACCAGCCACGCGACCATGGCGGCTGCGAACATCAGGGCGAGGACCGGGAGCCCGGCGGCGAGGCCGCGACTGACCCCGCGACGGCGCAGTCGTTCCGACAGTGGATGCAGGCCGCAGGCGAACAGCAGTCCGAGCACGACCGGTACGATGATCGAGGTCAGCGCGACCGTGCCGGCGACCACGATGGTCACGGCGACGGCGATGGCGACGATGCGCCAGGCGACCCCGCCGACGCGATCGAACCACGGCGGCACGTTCGGCTCGATCATCGGATCCACCTCAGCCGCTGAGTCCACCGATGCCGTCGCCGATCAACTTCGCCGCGAGGATGACGAGCACGACCATCATGATGGTGGCGTTGTGCGCCGACAGGAACTGCTTGACCGCCTCGAGCTTTGCCGCCGCGCTCGTGGGAGCGACCAGGTAGAGCGTCACAGGCCCCAGGACCGTCAACGACCCGACGATCACGAAGATCGCCAGTGCCGCGACCGTTCTCCCGCCTCCGAGCCCTCCCTCGGCGACTGACGCCGCCGCGGCCACGGTGAGCGCGAGGTTCTTCGGGTTGGCTCCCGAGAGCAACGCCCCGAAGCCCGCCGCCCTGAGCGGCGTGAGCCGGTCGATGGACTGCATCCATCGGGGCATCTCAGGTGCCTCACCCGGTGCCGGACGCTTGCGCCACTGGACGATCGCCAACGCGAGGAACACGACGCCGAGGGCGAGCTTGACGATGCCGACCGCGGTCGACGGTCCCGAGTCCGGATCGTCGGCCCCCGAGGCAGCGAGCGCGATCACCGCCGCGACAGCTGACAACCCGAACATCCATCCGGCGGCGAACGACGTGCCGGTCGTGCCCGCTCGTGGGGTCCCGAGCATCAGGATCACCGCGATGATGGGCACTGGGCTCAGAGCGACACCCACCGCCAACGGCAGCAGTGCGCCGATGGCCTCACCCACCGCTCGCCTCCTCATCGCGAGTTCGGCCCTCCGCAGGGTCGGCCGTCGCGGCCCCACGAGCACGGCCGGCGTCCTCGTGGGCGCGGTCGACGAGTCCTTCGAGGTGACCGAGCAGGTCGAGCCACCCTGAGAACGACCGGGTTCCATACCGAGACTCGACGGCACCGCGGACGCCTCGAGCAGGACGCGTCGCGAGATCGAGACGAATGACGACGTCGAGTTCGGATCGCACGGCGCGATCGTCGGGGTGGCACCCGCGCTCGTGAAAGTAGGTGAACCACTACAGATCCGCCGTGCCGACGGCGGTCCGTGGGCGTCGGGAAACCCCTACTTGCGTGACGAGCCGCCGTTCGACGCCGTTGATGCCATGGACGGGCCAACCGAACTCCATCGGCAGACCAGGTCGACCGGCGTCCAACGGTCGACGTGGTCCCACCGAAACGTCGGACCCCGCCGTACCTCACGTCCCCAGGAGCACTGCCATGCCGATCCACGTCAACGTCGACAACTTCGCTCGCGCCGAAACCGAGCGCATGTTCGCTGATCTCCAGCGGGACGCCGGCGGCGTGAACCGCCTCCGGCACAACCGCGAGCCGGCTTCGGTCGACGAGCAGACGGTGATCCGGCTGAACCGGGACACGCTGTACAGCTTCGGCGTCGTCGACCTCGCCGGGGGCGCCACGGTCACGGTCCCCGAACACGGCGATCGATACGTGTCGGTGATGATCGTCAACCAGGACCACTACGTCAACCGGATCCTGCACGAAGCGGGTGAGCACCATCTCACCAGCGAGGAGTTCGGGACCCGCTACGTGGTCGTCGCCGTGCGCACCCTCGTGGACCCCAGCGACAGCGCCGACGTGGCCGAGGTGGCCGCCTTGCAGGACCGCTTCGGCATCGTGGCGCCGTCCGCCGTCCCGTTCGAGATGCCCGCCTACGACCCGACGAGCTTCGACGAGACGCGTAGCGGCCTGCTGGGCCTGGCGCGTGGGTTGGACGCGTTCGACAGGATGTTCGGGACGCGGTCGGAGGTGGATCCGGTTCGCCACCTCATCGGCACGGCCGCGGGTTGGGGCGGCCTGCCCACCAGCGAGGCCACCTACGTCGGTGTGGACCCGCGACTGCCGGTCGGCGCGTACGAGCTGAACGTCGGCGACGTACCGGTCGACGCGTTCTGGTCGATCTCCGTCTACAACGCCGCCGGATACTTCGAACCGAACCCCGCCGGGGCCTACAGCGTGAACAGCGTGACCGGCGTGCGTGAGCAGGACGGATCGATCACCGTTCGATTCGGCGATCACGGACCGTCCGCCGCCAACGTGATCCCGATCAGCGAGGGCTGGAACTACCTCGTCCGTCTCTACCGGCCGCGCCCGGAGATCCTCGACGGGACGTGGCGGTTCCCGTCGCTCCAGACCGGCGATCGCCAACAGGCCGGCACGGCGGCGTCGTGAGCACCGACCGAGCAGGCGGCGTCGACCGAACGCCACGGCCCCCGATCCGGACACCACACGACGACGACAGGAGACACCGATGAATCCGACCGAGGCCCCGATCGAGCTCGCGGTCATCGAGTTCCCAGGCAGCCGGTTCAACGGCGAGATCGTCCCCGCCCTCGCCGAGCTGGTGGATGCAGGCACCGTGGCGATCCTCGACCTGGTCCTCGTCTCGAAGGGCGCCAATGGGGCAGTCGCAGCGATCGAGGTGGGAGAGCTCGCCGATGAGGAAACGGCGATCTTCGACCAGCTCGACGGCGAGATCCACGGCTTGCTGAGTGACGAGGACATCGAGATGATCGGCGACGCGCTCAGCCTCGGCAGCACGGCCGCCGTCGTCGTCTGGGAGAACACGTGGGCCCGCCGGCTCGTCGAGGCCGTCGCCGGCGCCGGCGGTCAGGTGGTCGCCCACGATCGCCTCGATGCCGAGACGGTCCGTTCCTCCCTCGCCCTGCTGGCCGGCTGAACCCGTTCGCCGGCCAGCTCACACCCCAGTTCAAGAGAGAGAGAGAGAGAGGAGATCGGATGTTCGTACGACGTCCATTCGTGCGTGCCGGGAGGCCAGGCCTGATCGGCACGGCCGCACGGACCGCGGTCGTCGCCGGGACGGCCACCGCCGTGGCCGGGAGGGTGGCGCAGCGCCAGCAGGCCCACGCGACCCAGGCTGCCGAGGCCCAGGCCTACGAGCAGCAGCAGGCAGCGGCTCGCTCCGGGCCCCCAGCGCCGAGCGCCGGCACCGGCGACATCGCCGAGCTCCAGCGCCTGGCGGACATGCACAGCCAGGGCCTCCTCACCGATGACGAGTTCGCCGCGGCGAAGTCGCGGTTGCTCGGTCTGTAGAGGCCGACTTGCATGACGGATCGCTCTCCGCCCGTGTGCGGTTCCTCGCAGAGAGTGCGAGGGAACGTGGAGCGCTCGTGCTCGCGCGCGACCGCGAGGCCGCCGGCTCCGTCCTCGGAGGCGCGATCGCCTTCCGGCTCTTTCTCTTCGTCGTTCCCTTCGTGCTGCTCCTCGTCGGACTGGCGGGCTTCATGGAGCGACAGCTCGACGAGGAGCAACTCGAGTCGGCCGGCATCGCCGGCACCATCGCCGCCCAGATCGACGCCGCTGTCACCCAACCGGACAGCGCACGATGGCTCGCCATCGGACTCGGTCTCGTCGGCATGGTGAGTACCGGACGGACCTTGAGCAAGGTGCTGGCGCAGTCGAGCTGCCTGGCGTGGCGGGTACCCGTCCGGGCTCGCCCGTCGGCCCGCCTGATCGGCACGATGATCGGACTGTTCATCGGGGTCGGCCTCGTCGCTGTCGTCGTCAACTCGCTGCGCCTTCACTTCGGCGTCGGCGCAGCAAGTGCGTCGTTCGCCGTGGCCGCAGCGCTCTACGCCGGCGCCTGGATGGTGCTGTCGGGCCTGCTGCCGCACCCCACATCCGACCCGGGTGTGCTCGTGCCCGGAGGGCTCATCGTCGGCATCGCTCTCGCCGGGATGCAGGCGGTGAGCCAGCTCTACCTGCCCCGCCGATTCGCCAGCGCCTCGCAGCTGTACGGCGCGCTCGGCATCACGGTCGTGACCCTCGGCTGGTTCTTCATCGCAGCTCGCGCCATGGTCATGTCGTTCGTCGTCGATGCCGTCGTCTACGAGCGCTTCGGCAGCGTATCGCGTGTCGTCTTCGCGCTGCCGGTCCTGCGCCGGCTGCCAAGCCGTTGGCCGCAGATCGGACGGGTGTTCCAGCTCGACGAGGATCGCGGGTGACGCCCGAGCCTGCCGGCGAAGCTGGCTCGGACGTTGCGCCGTCGCTGCGCGGTCGCGTCCGAACGCTCACCGCGGCTGTGTGCGGCGTGCTCGCGGTCGTCGTCCTGGAAGGGGCGGTGTTCGGAACGTGGGCCCGAGCGACGATCCTCGACACCTCGACGACGGGCTCGATCGCCCACGACATCGCCGAGGAGCCCGAGGTGCAGGCAGCGCTCGCGACGACCTTGTCCGAGCTCGTCGTCGACCACCTCCGCCTCCCCGACGACGTCGTCGCCGAGCTGCCCCCCGCTCTCGACGAGCTGCGGCCGGCGTTGCGCGCCGGAGTCGACGAGCTCGTCGAGCGGGTGTTCCGCGCCGTGCTCGACGATCCTCTGGTGCCCGACGTGGTCGCCCGCATGGCCATGCGGGCCCACGATGCTGCACTGCGGCTGTTGTCGGGCGACGGCATCGTCGACGGCGTGTCGGTCGCGGACGGTGAGGTCTCCCTGAACCTGCTCCCGCTTCTGTCGCGGGGTCTCATCGAGCTCGAACGGCGCGGCGTCAGTGCCGTCGGCGAGATCCCTGAGCTGGCCGTCGACGGCGACCCCGACGAACAGGTCGCCGCCCTCGAGGCGGCGACCGGCCGTGACCTTCCCGACGACTTCGGTCAGCTCGTGATCTACCGGACCGACCAGGTCGGCGACGGCGGCGGCACGGTGGGGGCCGCGCAGCAGCTCACCGTGGTGGCCCGGCGCGGCCTCTTCCTGCTCGTCGCCGCGGCGATCGTCCTGCTCGCCGCCACGATCGTGCTCGCCCGCAACCGGTTGGCGGCCGCGGTGCGCTTGGGCGTGGGGATCGCCGCGGTGTCGGTGGTCGCCCGTGCCGCTGTCGGAGACGTGGTGGACGACGGTCCCGAGCTGGCCCACCGCCCGTCGGGCCGGGCGGTGGTCGAAGCGGTCCTGGAGAGCGTGACCCCTGGCCTCGTGCGCATCTCCGGGGTCGTCCTGCTCGTCGCGGCCGTCGCCGTCGCGGTGGCGTCATCGCGGCGCGGCTGGCCTCACGAGGACCTCGTCCTCGTCGTGACGGCCGGGACCGGGCTCGCTGTCGTGGCCCTGCTCGGGTTCTCCGTGTGGACGCTGCTCGCCGGACTCGCCGCGGCGCTTCTGGTGATCCCGGTGTCTCGTCGACTTCGCTCCTCCTGACCCAGCCGCCGGCCGCGGACCAGGAATGCGCTCGCGGGATGGTGCCTGGCACCCTCCCGCGCGCGTCGACGGCGGGCGGACCCGCTCGGTCGCCCTCAGGTCAGGTGGAGACGGCGTCCGGCGGAGACGGCCTCGGAGCGGGAGGTCACGTCCAGCTTGCGATAGACGCTCTTGACGTGGGTCTTCAGCGTGTTGATCGAGATGAACAGGGCGTCGGCGATCTCTCGATTGCTCAGCCGGGTCGACAGGTGCCGCAGGACGACGAGCTCGGCCGGGCTGAGCGCTTCGACCGGTCGACCGGGCACACCGTGCGGACCGGTGTGCATCGATGAGAGCGCCGCGGCACCGTGCCTGGCCAGCTCACGCCCGTACCCATCCCACGGACCGGTGGGAACGGCGTCGAGGATCCGCAGTACCGCCGGGCCGGCTCGAACGATGCTCCGCACGAAGCGGTCGGGGGCGCCGATGACGAGTGCCTCGCGGAGGGCGTCGGCCGCCTCGGCGAGGTGGGGGGCCACGAGTGCACGCAGCACCGCCCGGTCGAGCCGCTGCCGCGTGGTGGCGGCTTCGGGGAGGTCGTCGACGAGTGCTGCAGCGGCGGCGACGTCCCCTTGACGGAGATGCCAACGCGCCTGGTCGATCCGGTCGGTCGGGACGCGGCGCTCTGGGCTGTGCGTGGATCCGGTGGGCACGGTCGTCAACTCGAGCCGCTGGCGATCGGCCTCGCGCTCGAGGCGGGCGAGGAATGCTCCCGATGCCTCGGGCACCAACGCCCGGGCGCGGGCGAGCCACTCAGCCGCCGTCTCCGCGTCTCCCTGCTCTCGAGCCGTCGCCGCTTCCTGCAGGGCGACGGCGCACCGGACCGGAGGCTGGCCGAGACTGTGGGCACAACGGCCGGCCTCGGAGAGCGCGGCTCGCGCCGCGTCGTCGTCCAGACGCTCCGAGCTCACCCCGCCGATGGCCAACCAGGCGTACACGCGTCCCGGTTCGAGGTCTCCCAGTCCCATCTCGTCGGCCGTGCGCAACGCCATCGAGGCGAGCTCGTCGGCGCGGGCCAGGTCGCCGTCGAGGAACGCGATCCACGAGCGCAGAGCGGGAAGGCGCACGTGATCGACCACGGGATTGCCGGACATCACGCGCAGCCCCCAATCAACGGCCTCGCGTGCACCGTCGACGTCGTCGGCATCGAGGTGCGCCCGGACACGGAGCGAGTGGAGTCCGGAGACCCGATTCGAGTCGAGCCCGTCCAGCGCCGCGACGCCTGCCTCCGCGTGATGTACGGCCTCGTCGGCTTGGCCGCGCAGGAGGTGGTGGGCAGCCCAATCGGCATGGAGGTAGCGGCGGACCTCGGCCGTGGGGGTCGGATGTTCGGCCGCGGTGCGCACCAGCCAGCCTGAGAAGTCGTCGGTGGGCGATGTCACCATCAGGCTGGTCAGCACGGCGAGCAGCCTGATGGGGTCGTCGGTCACCGAACGCTCGCCGTACTCGTGGAGCCAGAGCCGCGCCGCCGCGTCGCTGACCTCCAGGTCGACGGCCGAAAGGCCGTGACCGAAGGCTCGCCTCACGGTGTCGCAGGCCCGCGCCGCGTCACGGTGGGCGATGGCCAGGCGCATGGCTGCCACGTACAGGCCCCGGTCCTCGAACGCCGCGGCCGTGTCCTCGACGAGCTGGTCGTACCTCCTGATGCTCGCCATCCGGACGCGGGCCCGGAGGAACGCCCCGAACAGGTGGTGATACCGGAACCACTCGCCGGAGTCACCGATCGGAACGACGAAGAGGCCGGCCGTGCGCAGATTCTCGAGAAGGGCACCTGCATCGTCCCGCCCGCTGAGCCGCGCACACAGGTCGGCGTCGAACTCGTCGAGCAGGCACGTCGACAGCAGGAAGTCGACCCAGTGCTCAGGTAGCTCGCCGATGACCTCGTTGACGAGGAAGTCGGTCAGCGTCAGGTCGGTCGTTCCGAGGGCGTCGAGGAACTCCGCACGATCGGCACTCCGGCTCAACGACATGGCGGCCAGCTGCACAGCGGCCGGCCAGCCTTCGGTGATCGTGTGCACGCGCTCCAGGTCGGCCGGGTCCAGCTCGACGCCGTTGATGTCGAGCACCATCGCGGTCTCGGCGCCGGTGAACCGCAGGTCGTCGGTGCGCAGCTCGAGGAGATCGCCGGCGAGTCGTCGTCGCGCCAGCGAGAACGGGGGCGCCCGGCGACTGCCGATGAGGAGCCTGGCGTTGGGTGGGAGGGCGTGGACGAACGCGGCCAGAGCCTCAGGCGTCGGCTTGGCGAGGTGCAGGTCGTCGATCACGATGTCGATGCGCTGACCGATCTCGGCGATGTCGTTGGCCAGGCCCATGGCGCCGTCGCGTGCGTCGGTGGCGTTTCGCCGAAAGGTCGCAACGAGCTCGTCGCCGAGACCGGGCCAACGAGTGGACAAGGCGCCGACGAGACCGGTCCAGAACCGAGTGGGTTCACGATCCGAGCTGTCGCAGGACAGCCAGACACAGCCGTCGGCGTTCGTCGCCGCCCACGCCGCGAGGATCGTGGACTTGCCGAAGCCGGCCGGCGCACAGACCGTCGCCACGCGCCACGTCGATGCGTCGAGCTTCGCCTGCAGCGCTGGTCGCGCCACCGTCGGCCGCATGACGACGGGCGCGGTCACCTTGTTCGACGCGATGGACCGGACGCCCACGACGTATCCTCCCAACTCGGCCCTCAGCCCAGCTTCCTGCGACGCGAGGACCCCGCCGAGATGGTAACGGAGCGGGCTTGGTCGGCCTGTCGAGTCGCGAGGCCGATCGAATCGAGGTGACAGCGGACCTGATGTCCGTCCCCGATCGTGCGCCACGGTGGCGACTGAGTGTCACAGAGATCGGTGATCGCCCAGCGGCATCGTCGTCGGAAGCGGCACCCGGTCGGCCGCGGGACGTCCTCGGGCTGCTCGGAGGGTGCAGCGACCTCGGCGAAGGTCCCCGAGGCCGACATCGCCGCCGATGCCAGGAGGTCGTCGGTATAGGGGTGGCGCGGCCCGTCGAAGATCGCCTCCCCGGGACCGACCTCGACGACCTGGCCGCGGTACATCACAGCGACGCGATCGGCGACGTGACGGACGACGGCGAGGTCGTGGGAGATGAACAAGTACGCCGCGGCGGTCTCGCGTTGCAGGTCGCCCAGCAGTTGCAGGATCGCGGCCTGCACCGAGACGTCGAGCGCCGAGACGGGCTCGTCACAGACCACCAGCGATGGGCGCCCGGCGAACGCCCGGGCGATCGCGACGCGTTGCTTCTGGCCCCCCGAGAGAAGCCGCGTCGGTACCCCCAACAGACTGTGGTCGAGCCGCACCGACGTGGCCAACTCCTCGACCGTCCCCTTGCCACCGAGGCGGCGGATCGCCCGGTCGAGCACCGCGCCCACCGTGTGGCGCGGGTTCAGCGTGGTGTCGGCGCTCTGGAACACCATCTGGACTCGCTGCCGGACGTCCGGGCGCCGGCGCGCCGCCGCCGGCAAGAGCTCGAGGCCGTCGAGCTCGATACGGCCTCCGTAGCGGACGAGCCCGGCCACGGAGCGGGCGAGGGTGGTCTTGCCACTCCCTGACTCGCCGACGACCGCCATCACCTCCCCGCGCTGCACGGCGAGGACGATGTCGTCGCATGCGACGACATCGTCGTAGTGCACGGTCACCCCGTCGATCCGGAGGATCGGATCATCGCTCGATGGCCCGGCGACCCGGTGGGCCACGGGCTGCCCGGTCGGCTCTGGAGCCCGCGCGCCCGCATGCCAGCAGCGCACCAGTCGTCCGGTGACGTCGTACGCGAGTGGAGGTTCGGCATCGCGGCAGGCGTCGCTGACAGCGTGGCATCGGTCGGAGAAGGCGCAGCCGTCCGGGCGAGCGGCGGGCGACGGCAGCGACCCGCGGAGCGGCTCGAGCACCGCGGTGCCCTGGTGGGCCGACAGGCTGGGAACGCAGCGCAGCAATCCGTCGCTGTAGGGATGGCGCGGCCGGTCGATCAGGTCGTGGGCGGGCCCCTCCTCGACGATGCGCCCGGAATACAGCACCCCGACGCGATCGCACCAGCGGCGGACGAGATCGAAGCGGTGGCTGATGAACAGCACGGAGGCACCGACGTCCCTCCGCAGGGAGTCGACGAGGCCGAGCACGGCCAGCTCGGTGCTCGCGTCGAGCCCGACGGTGGGCTCGTCGAGGATCAGGAGCCGGGGCCGGGCGGCCAGGGCCATGGCGATGACCACCCGCTGTTGCTGGCCACCCGAGAGCTCGTGCGGGTAGCGGCGAGCGATCTCCGCCGGATCGGCCATCCCCGTCCGCCCGAGCATGTCGAGGGTTGCGGCGCCGGCGTCACGACGCTCGAGGCCGAGGTTCTCGAAGACCTCGCTGATCTGGCGCCCTGCTCGCATGGTCGGGTTGAGCGCGCTGGCAGGCTCCTGATGGACGGTCGCCACGTCGCGTGCCCGATACTCCCGCAACGCGCCGTGACGCAGGCCGAAGACGGCACGACCGGCGACGGCGACGGTGCCCGAGACGAACGCCGACGCCGGGAGCGATCGGGTGATCGCCCGTGCTGTGGTCGTCTTTCCGCAGCCCGATTCGCCGACCAACCCGTAGACCTCGCCCGCGCCGATGTGCAGGTCGACTCCGTCGACGACGTGGGCCGGGCCGGGCCGCGCCCGGCCGCTCTTCCCCCATCCGGATGCACGCCGGTGGTGGGCACTGCGGTACGCGACGGTGAGCTGCGTGATCTGAACCAGGGGAGTGCGGGCGGGGCCGCCGCTAGACATCGAAGACCTCGCGCAGATTGTCGGCCAGGAGGTTCACGGCCACCACCAGTGAGGCGATGGCGAACGCAGGAACGAGCACCGTCCACGGCGCGACCTCGAGATAGGCGCGGTTCTCGGTGACGGAGAGCCCCCAGTCCGGGGATGGTGGCTGTGGTCCGAGGCCGAGGAAGGAGAGCCCGGAGACCAACAGCACCGTGAAGCCGAGACGGACCGTCGCCTCCACGGCGACCGCCGGAGCCACGTTCGGCAGGACCTCGCGGATGAGGATGAACGGAGCCCGCTCGCCGCGCAGTCGTGCGGCGTCGACGTAGGGACGCTCCACCTCGCTCAGTGCGGCTGCCCGCACCGTGCGGGCGATGAGCGGCGCGAAGAGCACCGCGACCGACCACACCACCGTCGTGGCCGAGCGTCCGAACGCCGCCGACAGCAGGACGACGACGAGAATTCCCGGGAGCGCACCGACGACGTCGATCAGACGCATCATCATCTCGTCGACGCCTCGATGCCAGGCGGCCACGAGGCCGATCGTCGTCCCGGCCGCCGTCGCCAGCAGCGTGGCGAGCGGTGCGATCACCAGCACCGACTCGGAACCGGCGAGCAGTCGAGCGAACACGCTCCGCCCGAGCCGGTCGGTCCCCAACCACTCGGTGCGAGAGGGCGAGGCGAACGGCGGACCCGCCCGGCCGAACGGGTCGATCGGCAGCCATCGCCACGCGATCGCCGCGGCGAGCCAGAACGCGAGGACGGCTGCGCTGAGCACGAACGTTGGCCGTCCCATCAGCGGCGCCAGCAGCCTGCCGGTGCCGGCGCGGCGCGGCGACGCCGGCCCGACGGCACCGATCACTGCGGATCCATGGGTTGGCTCGGCACGTCAGGCCCTTCCGTGGCGCACACGGGGATCGAGACCGCCGTAGACCAGATCGGCGACGAGCAGGACCAGCATCGACACCGCAGCCGTGGTGAGGGTTGCGGCCTCGAGCACCGTGACGTCGTGATCGCGAGCGGCGTCGACGATCAGCAAGCCCACACCGGGGTAGTTGAAGAGCGCTTCGACGACGACCAACCCGCCGAGCATCGTGGCGAGCTGGGTACTCAGCACCGCAATCGTCGGAACGAGCGCGTTCCGGAGCACATGGCGCCGGACCAGCCTGGCCGTCGCCAGCCCCTTCAGCTCCGCAGCCCGGTAGTAGGCCGAGTCGAGGACCCCGATGGTCCCGGCCCTCGCCATGCGCGAGACGTAGCCGAGCAGGCCGAGTGACACCGTGAGCGCAGGGAGGAACATCGCCCGGAGGCGTCCACCGCGGACGATGCCGGGCGGTGGCTGGCTGTTCACCGGGAACCACCGTAGATGGACCGCGAATCCCATCAGCAGGATCGCCCCGATGACGAACGCCGGCGTCGAAGCAAGCACCAGCCCGGCGATCGAAACGGCGCGATCGACGAGCCGGCCCCGGCGCATCCCTGACCAGATCCCGACGCCGATCGCCACCGGTGTGGCGAGCACGAACGCGGCGAGGCCGAGCAGGAGCGAGTTGCCCAGTCGGCCGAGCACGAGCGGCCGAACCTCGGTGCCGAACATCACGCTGTGTCCCCAGTTTCCCCGAACCACTCCGCCGAGCCAGGCCCCGTAACGGCTGAGCAACGAGCCGTCGAGGCCGCGCTCGCCGCGCCAGACCGACAGCTGCTCCGCGGTCGCGTACGGACCGAGGGCCGCCCGCGCCGGATCACCGGGGGCCACGTGGACGAGGAGGAAGATCAACACGGACGCCACGACGAGGACCAGTGGAGCGGTGATCAGGCGCCGGACGACGATGTGCCGCATGGTGACCTCGCGGTCAGTCGGTGAGCCAGATCTGGGACAGGTCGAGCATCAGACTGGGATCGGCGACCACCCCGTGCAGGCGATTGGCGTAGGCCCGGCTCACGCCGTCGAAGAGGGGGATGATCACCGGGACGTCCTCGTGGAGGACGGCCGCCAGCCGGTCGGCCGCCGACTGCTGCTCGGCAACGTCGGACGCGGCGTCGTATGCCATCGCCAGCTCGTCGACCTCGGGATTGGCGTAGTGCGACGCGTTCCAGATCGCGCTGGAGGACAAGAGGAGGCCGACGAGCTGCGACACGCTGGGACGTGACGCCCAGTAGGTGACGGTGGCGGCAGCGTCGAGCCACGGCGGTGACGGCCCGTCGGCGTAGTACTCCTCGGGGGGCAAGACCCTCAACGAGACCTCCATGCCGGCCTCGGCGAGCTGTTGCTGCAGCAGCGTGGAGAACGTCTCCGCTCCGCCCTGCACGGTGGTGATCTCGAACGACAGTGGCACCCCGCCGAGCAGCGCAGCCACCTTGTCGAGATCGCGCTCGCGCTGGGCGAGTCCTCCAGGCTGCACGGGGTGCAAGGGACCGAAGATGTGATCGTTGCCGAGCGATCCCTGACCGCCGGCGAACGTGTCGTGCAGAGCCAGCCGGTCGAGAGCCCAAGCGATCGCCTGGCGGACCTCCAACCGGTCGAACGGCGGCGTGTCGACACGGAGGGCCAACGCGTAGAACCCGTTGCTCGGACCTGACACGTAGCCGAAGCGCTCCGGATCGAGCCGTTCGACGAGCGCGTGGTCGATCGCCGCGATCGTGTCGGTCTCGCCGGACTGGAAGGCGAGCAGCAGCGCCTGCGGATCGGAGTAGAAGGTGTAGGTCGCACCGTCGATGGAGATCTGGTCGGCCCGCCACGACGCGTCGAACCGTTCGAAGGCCACACCCCGATCGAACTGCAACTCGGTGACCCGGAGCGGTCCGGTGCCGACCGGGTTGGACTGCCAGTCGCCGTCGTAGTCCTCGGGGAGGATGATGGTGTTGAAGTTGGCAGACGACACGAGGTACGGGAAGTCGGCGAAGGGACGGGCGAGGACGAACTCGACGGTGGCATCGTCCACCGCGTCGGTGGACGACAGAACCCCTTCGAACGTGCCCTTGGCCGCCGACGTGGACTCGTCGGCAACCAGCCGCGAGATCGATGCCACCACGGCCCGCGCGGTCAGGGGCTGGCCGTTGGTGAACACCACGCCGGGACGGAGGGCAAACGTCCACGTGAGGCCGTCGGCGCTGACGTCCCAGTCGATCGCCAACTGGGGCTCGACCGTGCCGTCGGGAGCGGTGCGTACCAGGTACTCGGTGGCCAGGCCGAGGACGCCTCGCGCCGTGCCGCTGGCGAACGTCGGCGGGTCGATCCTGGCGCCCGGTGGCAGTCCGCCGAGGCGGAGGATGCCTCCCCGGACCCGTTCGGCGCTCGCCGGGCTCGGCAGCCACGATGGAGACCGGGGTGCTCCCTGGGCGCGACCGGCGACGAAGACGCCGCCGGTCGCCGCGCCGATGCCGACCATCCCGAGCAGGGTGAGCGCGTCGCGTCGGCTCGCGCCGGCGCGACGCGGTTGGTTGACGGGACGGTGATCTTCATAGGGCATGCGCGGTCCCCTGAGGTACGAACGGCGGATCGAAGGGTCGGCGGTGGAGCGGTGCCTGCACGCATGATCGCACGCGCACGGTGGTCGAGCCGACATGTTTGTCGCCGGAGTCACTCCGCAGTCGGTCGGCGCCATGCGCTCGCACGAACTCACTCGAGTCTCGCCGACGCCGCGGCACTAGGTTCACGGCCATGGCGATCGAGCCCGACACCAAGGATTGGACCTGGGTCCTGCAGCGACCGTGCCCCGAGTGCGGGTTCGAGGCAGCCGGGGTGACCGTTCGCGACGTGCCGCGCCTCGTCCGGGACAACGCGTCGGTGTGGGCCGCCGTGCTCCGTCGGGATGACGTCGGCGTGCGCCCCCAGCCGCAACGCTGGTCGGCGCTCGAGTACGCCTGCCACGTCCGCGACGTGTTCGCCCTGTTCGACACGCGGCTGCACCTGATGCTCGACGAGGAGGGCCCGCGCTTCGCCAACTGGGACCAGGACGAGACCGCCGAGCGTGAGCGGTACGGCGATCAGGATCCGGCGACGGTTTCGGCCGATCTGGCGACCGCTGCGGCCGCAGTGGCCGAGTCGTTCGCCGCCGTCACCGAGGATCAGTACGGTCGATCCGGTGTCCGTAGCGACGGTGCCGAGTTCACCGTTGCCACATTCGCCCAATACTTCGTCCACGACCCGATCCACCATCTCTGGGACGTGGGGGAGGAGCAACCGTGATCCGTGTCGGCGTCAACGGTGCCGCCGGGCGGATGGGCTCGACAGTGTGCGAGGCGGTCGAGGCCGATGACGAGCTGAACCTCGTGGCCCGTGGCGACGCCGGTGACTCGCTGGAGACGTTCGTCGACGCCAGCTGCGACGTCGTCGTCGACTTCACGGTCGCCGCTGCGGCGCGTACCTCGGTCGCCTGGCTGGCACGCAACGGGGTCCATTGCGTCGTCGGGACCACGGGCCTCGGCGCCGACGACTTCGACGCCTGGACGGAGGCCTCCGCGGCGGGCGGGGGCAACGTGCTCGTCGCCGCCAACTTCGCCATCTCCGCCGTACTGATGATGCGATTCGCCGAGATGGCTGCGCCCTTCTTCGACACCGCCGAGATCATCGAACTGCACCACGACGCCAAGCTCGACGCACCGTCGGGGACGGCGGCGGTGACCGCCGAGCGCATGGCGACGGCGAAGCATGCGTGGCCCGCCGACCCGACGACCCATGAGACGGTGCCGGGCGCGCGTGGCGGCCGGGGCCCCGGCGGCATCCATGTGCACTCGGTGCGAATGCGTGGCATGGTCGCCCACCAAGAGGTGATCCTCGGAGCCGCCGGGCAGACGCTGACGCTGCGGCAGGACAGCTACAGCCGGGAGAGCTTCATGCCCGGCGTCGTGCTGGCGTGCAAGCGCATCGCCGATCTGCCAGGGCTGACGCGCGGTCTCGACCCGGTCCTCGGGCTCTGACCCACGCGAGTGCCTTCCTCAGCTCAGGTTGAGGTCGAGGGTTTGGGCACAGCCTCGGGGCAATGGTCCCCAAGGAATTCACAGGTAATCGGGACTGACGATCCACAGCATGGAACGATCCGGGTGGCGAACCACGCTCGACTACCGCGAGAACCACGTGCGGGCCCGCGACGGCCGCCTGCTCGAGGTGATCCCGACCTGGACGGCCGAGGCCGAGCGGTTCGACGGGGACCTGTCGTTCGTCGCCGCGTCCGGTGGGACTCCCGAGGAGGCGTGGGCGCAACTCCGTGCCGACGTCGACGCTTCCCGCATCCAGACGGTGCGGGCGGTGCGTCTGCTCACCCCCTGAGCTCGTCCGGCCGGCGGGGGACGCCTCAATTCGTGCTCGACGTGAGGGGGAGGTCAATGAGGGCGGCGAGCTCGGCGAGCGCGGTCGCCGGATCGACCACCTTGATGGTTGCCATCCCCATCGCTTTGGCGGGCTTGAGGTTGATGCCGAGGTCGTCGAGGAACACGCACGACGAGGGCTCGACGCCGAGCAGCTCGCACGCCGTCTGGTAGAAGCGGGGCTCGGGCTTGCGGACGCCGATCTTCGACGATTCGACGACCACGTCGAAGCGGCTCATGACCACATCGATGTCGGGGCGGGGATCGTCGCTGACGACGTTGTTGGTGAGGCACGCGGTCTTGTATCCGGCCGAGCGCACGGCGTCGAGCGCCTCCACCATCTCCGGGCGGACGTCGCCCATCAGCCGTGCCAGGACGTCGCGACCCGGTACGCGATGCCCGAGAGCGTGGGACTCGTCGGCGAACGCGACGTCGAACTCGTCGGGGGTCAGCTCGTTGCGCTCGAGACGGGCCCACGCGTTGGCGTCGGGATTGGTGGCGTTGACGCCGCGGAGAAAGCCGTCCGGGAGGCCGTTGTCGCCCTCGTAGCGGGCGAATGCTTCGAACGGGCTCGTCAAGATGACGCCCCCGAAGTCCCAGAGAACCGCGCTGTACACGACCGGGCACTCTACGATGGCGGTCGCGATCCGACGCTGCCGGAGAGGAACGATCCCCGGAGCGTGGCTCGCCCGGCGCGCCGCATTCAGCGCTCGCCTCAACCTCACTGAAGAAATCTGTATGACGACAGCACAACGTGACGGCCACCCCTTGGTGGTCGTCGACGGTTCGAACATCGCGACCGAGGGGCGATCCAGCCCCAGCCTTGCCCAGTTGAACGATGCGGTACTGAGCTTCCGCGACGAGCACCCCGAGTCGGCGATCACCGTGGTGGTCGACGCCACCTTCGGCCACCGCATCGACAAGTCGGAGGTCAAGGCCTTCGACGAGGCGGTCGCCCACAACGAGGTCGTCGCACCACCCGCCGGGGCGATCGGCCGCGGCGACGCCTTCGTCCTCAGCATCGCCCACAAGGTCGGCGCGACGATCCTGAGCAACGACTCGTTCCAGGAGTTCCACGGGCAGTATCCCTGGCTGTTCGACGAGGGCCGCCTCATCGGCGGCAAGCCCGTTCCCAACATCGGCTGGGTGTTCGTCAACCGCGTGCCGGTGAAGGGCCCGGTGAGCCGCAAGGCGCGCGCCGGAGCCAACGCCAGCCGCCGTACGGCGAGCAAGTTGGCGAGCCAGCCGATGCCCGTGCCGAAAGAGCCGCCTCCCGGTCGCCGGAGCCGCCAGGGGGAGGGTTCCGGCTCCAAGCGGACGGAGCCGGCAACGCCGAAGGTCGAGCAGCCTGCGCCGGCCGCGTCCCGGCCGGCGCCGAGCGGCGGCCCGGTCAACGATCTGCTGCCCTTTCTCGAGTTCGTCGAGCTCAATCCCGTCGGCAGCAGCGTGAGCGGCGTGGTCGAGTCGTACTCGTCCCACGGCGCCTACGTCACCATCGGCGATCTCCGGGGCTACGTGCCCCTCCGACTGATGGCCGATCCACCGCCACGCAGCGCACGGGAGGTCCTCAAGCTCGGAGACCACGTGACGCTCGTGGTGTCGAGCTTCGCCCCGGCCCGCCGCAGTGTCGATCTCGCCATCCCGGCGGCCGCCGCCTCGGGCGACGCGTCACCGGCTGGCGATCCGGCGCCCACCGAAGCGCCGGGCGAGGAGCCAGCAGCCAAACCGGCGAAGCGGGCGGGCGGCCGACGTTCAGCGGCGAAGCGTTCGGCGGGGGAGAAGCCGGCGGCGCCGGTCAAGAAGGCGTCGACGCGGAGTGCGGCGGCAGCTGAGAAGGGCCGCGCGGCCGATCGGGAACCGACGTCTGTGTCGACTCCTGCCGACGTGACGCCCCGGGAACCGGCACCGGTCGCCGAGGGTGCGGCGCCGGCGAAGCGGGCGACGAGGGCGAAGAAGGCCGCTGCGGCGGCGCCTGACACCCCTGGGGCCGCGACGGCGACGCGAAAGCGGTCGGCCAACAAGGCGGTCCCCACGGAACCGGCGAGCGCCGCCGCGGCAGCGAACCGGCCGGCCGCCAAGAAGGCGGCAGCCAAGAAGGCGGCAGCCAAGAAGGCGGCAGCCAAGGAGTCGGCCGGCACGGCGCCGGCAGCCAACAAGACGGTCGCGACGAAAGCGGCGGCCACGAAGAAGGCTGCCAGCACGGAGCCGGCCGCCAAGAAGGCGGCGGCCAAGAAGACCTCGGCGAAGCAGGGGGCCGCCAAGACGACTGCGGCCAAGAAGCCCGCCGCCAAGAAGTCCGCCGCCAGGAAGACGACGGCCGCCAAGACGGTGGCTGCGGCGCCGGGGCAGCCGGCGTCGTGACGCGCTTCGCCACCTGGAACGTCAACTCCCTCAACGCCCGCCAGGAGCGCGTCGAGCAGTGGCTGGCCGACGTGTCGCCCGACATCCTGGTGATGCAGGAGACCAAGCTCAGCGACGACGCCTTCCCGGCGCTGGCGTTCGGCGCGTTGGGGTACGAGACGGCGCACCACGGAGAGGGGCGATGGAACGGGGTCGGCATCCTGTCGCGTGTCGGCCTCACCGACGTCGTCCACGGATTCGCCGACGGCGGCGATCCCGATTCCGACGCCCGCCTCATCACCGCCCGGTGTGGCGATCTCACGGTGCTCGACGTGTACGTCCCCAACGGCCGGGCGCTCGACGCCGACCACTATCAGTACAAGCTGCGCTGGCTCGAGCGGCTCCACGCTCATCTCGACGCGGTCACGGCGCCGGGCGATGCGGTGCTGATCGCCGGCGATTTCAACATCGCGCCCACCGACGCCGACGTCTACGACCCCAAGGCCTTCGAGGGCCAGACCCACGTCAGTGCGCCCGAGCGTCAGGCTCTCGGCGCGCTGATCGATCGTGGCTTCGTCGACGTCTTCCGGACGCGCTATCCGGACACCCCCCGGGTGTACTCCTGGTGGGACTACCGCCGGGGCGACTTCCACCAGGGCCGAGGGCTGCGCATCGACCTCGTGCTCGCCACGGCGCCGGCGGCGTCCCGCGTCGAGTGGTGCGTCATCGACCGCAACGCCCGCAAGGGGCAGTCACCGAGCGACCACGCACCCGTCGTCGTCGACTTCGCCGCGGCCTGATCCGCGGTCGCCGATCCGGCGTTCAGCAATCGACGAGGTCGGCGGCGTCGAGCGCGGCGCGGATCCCGTCGAAGTGCCGGGATGCCGTGGCCGGACCGAACCCGGTGACCGCCACGAGCTCGTCGATCGTCGACGGCGCAGCCGCAGCGATCGCCGCGAGGTCACCATCCGAGCAGATCTGTGTCGGCAGCATGGCGATGCCGCGAGCCATGTCGTCGCGCCACTGTTCGAGCCGGCGTATCCGTCGGGCGGTCGGGCTCGCCGCGGCTCCCGAACCGAGGGCGACGATCTCGGGCGGCGCCTCCGCGGCCGGGGCGGATCGGGTCAGGTCCTCGAGGCCGGCCACGAACGGGCTGTCGTGTCGTGCATAGCCGCGTCGGCGAAGGGCCCTCGTGACGACCAGGCGGTCCGAGGCCCGCGTGAAGGCCACGTGCAGCAGACGCGCCTCTTCGCCCTTGGCATCGACGGTCGTCGCCGACCGGTGAGGCACCAGGCCGGTCTCGACGCCGGTGACGATCACGGTGTGCCATTCGCGGCCCTTGGCTGCGTGGAACGTCAACAACTCCACCCCGTCGGCGTCGCCGGGACGGGCGAACGGCCGAGTCGATGCCACCCAGGAGCGGAAGGCGGCCCCGTCTCCGAGGGGTTGGTCGTGCAGGAAGTCGAGGACTGCCCCGGCGACCGTGCGCTCGGCGACCGCCGCCGCGTCGGCCGGCACTCCGGGCGTCGCCGGTGGGAGATCGACGATGTCGTGGGCCCAGGCGCGAAGCTGGGATGCCGATCGGAGCACGGCCGCGGTGCGGACGGCGGCGGCGAGCGGTGTCCCGGCGGCGAGTGCGTCGCGCCGCATCGGCACGCCGAGACGCTCGAGCGCCGTGCGCAACGCCGCCAGCTGATGGTGGGTCCTCGCCAGGATGGCGACCTGGCCGTTGCGGACGAGGCCGCGTTCGCAACGGTTGGCGATGTCGGCGACGCGGGCCGCCTCGTCGAGCTCGTCGGCGGCCACGACGAACTCCACGGAGCCTCCGCCGTCCCGTGCCGACACGGCGTCGGCGGGTTGGCCGGCGACACGGAGCGCGTGCATCCCCGCCGTGACGATCTCGGGGGTGCAGCGGTGGTTGGACGGAAGGCGGACGATCTCGACGCCAGGGAGGTGCCGATCGATGTCGGCGAGCAGGCTCGAGTCGGAGCCGTTGAAGCCATAGATCGACTGGGTCGGATCGCCGACCAGGAACAGGTCACGCGAGTCGCCGAGCACGGCTCGAAGCAGTCGGTACTGAGCGGGGTTGAGGTCCTGGGCCTCGTCGACGAGGAGATGCCGGAACCGCCACCGCACGACCGACGCTAACTCGGGGTCGCTCTCGATGTCCGCCGTCAGCATCGTGAGGAGGTCGTCGAGATCGATCACGCCGCGCCGCCGCTTGAGCAACTCGTAGCGCTCGAGCGCCGCCGCCACCCGCTCGTGGCTGGTGCCCGTGCGTCGTCCGGTCGCCCGAGCGGCGCCCGTGTAGCCGGCGGCGCCGACGCCGAGCGCCGCGCTCCATGCCTGCTCGGCCCGCAAGGTCTCGAGCGGCACGCCCTCCGCCACCTCGCCGAGAAGCCGGTCGGGGTCGTTGACGATGTTGGGTGGCGGCCGATTCGAATCCATCCACCGTTGACGGAGCACGGACAGGGCGACCGAGTGGAACGTGCCGGCCTCGACCGGTTCGCGAAGGCCCGATCGGCGCAGGCGCCGGCGCAGCTCGCCGGCCGCCTCCCGGGTGAACGTGAGGGCCAGCGTGTGGCGAGCATCGGCGGATCCGTCGGCGATGCGGTAGGCAATCCGCCGCGTGAGCACCCGGGTCTTGCCCGAGCCGGCCGCGGCGATGACGGCGACGAGCGTCGATGGCGTGGCGACCGCCATCCGTTGCTGCTCGTCGAGGTCGGCCAGCAGGTCGGCGGCGTCCACCGGATCAGGCTAATGGGGTGGCACGAACAGTTGTGCGCACGTCGGCCGTGCCAAGGCTCGGCACGGCGCCGGCCGCGGACCCGACATCCTCCGGTCGGCGGCGATCCCGGCAGTACTGTTGGCCCATGCCGTATCCGAAGAAGCTGCTCAACGACTACGAAGAGCTCGCCGTCGACCTGCACCCGCACTGGTGGTACTTCGCCGAAGCGGTGGCCGCCCTCGTCGGCTCGATCGTTCTCGGCATCATCGTGATCGTGGCGACCGACAGCAACCCGCTGAAGTGGCTGGTGCTCGCCCTCATCGTCGTCAGCGCGCTCTGGCTGCTGCTGCGGTACCTACGCTGGGCGACCACGAACTTCGTCATCACCAGCGACCGGGTGATCTTCCGCCACGGCGTGATCGCCAAGAGCGGCATCGAGATCCCGCTCGAACGCGTCAACAGCGTGCATTTCAACCAGTCGATCTTCGAGCGCTTCATCGGGGCGGGGGACCTGCTCATCGAGTCGGGAGCCGAAGGGGGCCAGCAGCGCTTCACGGACGTCAAGAACCCCGACAAGATCCAGAACCTCATCCACTCGCAGATGGAGCTCAACGAGAACCGGATGTTCCAGGGGAGCCAGCAACGGGCTGCCGCCGGCGCCCCCGACGTGACCGAGCGCCTCGAACGGCTCGAGGCGCTCCGCGATCGCGGCACGCTGACCGACGACGAGTTCGAGGCGCAGAAGCAACGCCTGCTCAGCGGCGAGTAGCGACGCGGCCGGGGGCGTCCGGCAACAGCAGACGCCTCCTCTCATCGTATATGATGAACGGATGGGAGGTCGTTGCCATGTCGCTGCTCTTTGAGGTGTCCGATCGGATCGCGACGATCACGTTGAATCGCCCCGAGGTGATGAACGCGATGGATCCGGCCACGTACTCCGAGCTCTCCGAGGCGTGGCTGGCCGTGCGCGACGACCCCGAGATCTGGGCCGCGGTGATCACCGGGGCGGGCGACCGGGCATTCACCGCCGGGGCCGACCTCAAGCAGCCGCAGTCGGCGGTCGTCGAGACGTGGATGCATTGGCAGACCCAGCGTGAGCAGTTGCTCAATCGCGGGCTCGAGGTGTGGAAGCCGGTGATCGCCGCGGTCAACGGCTACTGCCTCGCCGGAGGCATGACGCTCCTGTTCGCCACCGACATCCGCATCGCCGCCACGCACGCCAGATTCGGCATCTCCGAGGTCAAACGAGGTCTGCTCCCGGGCAACGGTGGCACCCAGCGGGCGGTCCGCCAGCTGCCGTATCCGATCGCCATGGAGCTCTTGCTCACGGGAGACCAGATCGATGCCGCCGAGGCGCTTCGGTTGGGGCTGATCAATCGCGTGGTGTCCTCTGAGGAACTGATGCCGACGGCCTACGAGTACGCCCGGCGGATCTGCGCCAACGGCCCACTCGCGGTGCGCGCGACGAAGGAGCTGGCGGTCCGGTCCCAGTACCTCCACATCGACGACGGGCTCCGGCTGGAGTACGCCATGGCCAAGGTGCTGGCGGCCACCGACGATGCCGCCGAGGGCCGGGCGGCGTTCGCGGACAAGCGCGATCCGGTGTACCGGGCACGCTGACTCCCCGGCTCTCGCTATCGTCCTCATATCGTATATGATGCAGCGATGGGTATGAGGCTGGAGTACGAGGCCGGAAGGTGTCGCAGGCGGGTGTCGACGTGAGCGCCGACAGCGATGTCGCTTCCGGATTCCTCGCGGGGGTGCGAGTGCTCGAGCTGGCCGACGAGGTGGGCGAGTACTGCGGCAAGCTGCTCGCCGGCCTCGGCGCCGATGTCGTCAAGGTCGAACCTCCGGGTGGGGAGGTGACCCGCGGCTACGGACCGTTCTACCGCGACGACCCGCATCCCAACCGGAGCCTGTACTTCTGGCACTACAACTTCGGCAAGCGCAGCGTGTCGCTCGATCTCGACACCCCCGGCGGCCGAGAGGCGTTCCTCGATCTGGCCGGCACGGCCGATGTGGTGCTGGACACGCGTCACCGGTCGTACCTGTCAGATCGCGGACTGGGCTTCGAGGATCTGCGTCGCCTGAACCCGGGGCTGGTCTACTCGCGGATCACCCCGTTCGGCGACGACGGACCGTGGGCAGACTGGAAAGCGAGCGACCTCGTCCATCTCGCGCTCGGCGGGTTGATGATGAACTGTGGCTACGACGCGGATCCGTCCGGTCACTACGAGCTCCCGCCGGTCGCGCCGCAGATGTGGCAGGCGTACGCCATCGCGGGGGAGTTGGCGACCATCGGGATCCTCGGTGCACTCAACCACGTGCTCGAGACCGGAGTCGGGCAGCTGCTGACAACGTCGGTCCACCAGGCGGTGGCGGCCAACACCGAGGTCGACGTGCCCGAGTGGATCTACATGCGCCGCCTCCTGTACCGCCAGACCGGT
Organism: Desertimonas flava; assembly: GCF_003426815.1. Classification (GTDB taxonomy): domain Bacteria; phylum Actinomycetota; class Acidimicrobiia; order Acidimicrobiales; family Ilumatobacteraceae; genus Desertimonas; species Desertimonas flava. Next base: position 23,968 of record NZ_QKYK01000028.1, on the reverse strand, counting down.
CGCCACGCCTTCCCGCGGGAGGGGGTCGACCAGAAGGGATCGGCGTCGTCACGGATCGTCATGACGAAAGATGGCCGCTGGGTGCTGCCCTACCGCACCTATCTCCCCAACGACTCCGGTCACGGGTCCGTCGAGAACCTCATCGCTCTCCTCCGTTCGTTCCGCGCCGGAGACATCGACGATCCCAGGTACGACGATTCCGACTACATCCAACGCCCGGAGGTCGTGGCCCACATCGACCGGCTGCTCGCCAACCTCGTGGCGAGCCACACGTTCGACCGCGACCTGTTCCGAGACGGTCTCGACGCCGGGTTCGCGTGGGCGCCGGTGCGCCGGCCCGAGGAGAACGCAGTCGATCCGCATTGGCGCACACGGGAGACGTTCATCGATCTCGAGTACCCCGAGCTCGGTGAGACGTTCACCCAGATCCGCGCCAAATGGGTCGCACCGGGCATCCCCTGGCGCTCCGGCCCTCGGGCACCGCTGATGGGAGAGCACACCGCTGCGGTCCGCGAGGAGTGGGCCAGGCTGCCGCCGCGCGAGCGGCCGCCGCTGCGACCGGTGCGCATCGATCCCGAGCATCGACCTCCGAGCCGGAAGTTCGCGCTCACCGGGGTTCGCGTGGTCGACCTCACCTGGATGCTGGCCAGTGCCGGCGCCGGGCGCTACCTCGCCGCGCAGGGTGCCGAGGTGATCAAGGTGGAACACCACACCCGGCTCGACATGATGCGGTTCGGCCGCACGGGTCCGCATCCGCTGGGGCGGGAAGCGTGCGAGGCCGCAGACGGGCCGATGCCCGATTTCTCCTCGAACGGCAGTCCCAACCGGAGTGGTGGGTTCCTGGAGGCCAACCCCGGCAAGCGGGCGATCAGCCTCAACCTCAAGACCGAGCAGGGCAAGGAACTCCTCCGCCGGCTGCTGGAGAACGCCGACATCGTCATCGAGGGCTTCAGCTCGGGGACCATGGAACGGATGGGCTTCGGGTACGAGGAGCTGCGCCGCATCAATCCCCGACTGGTCTACGTGTCCCAATCCGGACTCGGGCAGCAGGGGACGTACGGACGGGTCCGCAGCTTCGGCCCGCCCGCCCAGGCCTTCGCCGGGCTCACCGACATGACGGGTCTCCCCGAGCCGCATCCGCCTGCGGGCATCGGATACTCGTACCTCGACTGGTGGGGCGCCTACCAGATGGCGGTCGCCGTGCTCGCCGGCCTCTATCGACAGCGTGCGACCGGGATGGGCTGCTGGATCGACTCCTCGCAGGTCGAGTCCGGTCTGTACCTCACGGGGACCGCGGTGCTCGATTGGTCGGCGAACGGGAGGTCATGGCGACGGTACGGCAACCGGTCGCCGTACAAGGTGGCGGCGCCCGCCGGCGCCTACCGCTGCGCAGGAACGGATCGCTGGATCGCGATCTGCGCCCACAGCGACAGCGAGTGGCGCGCCCTGGTTCGCGTGCTCGATGCCCCTCACCTCGCGGACGACCCGAGGTTGGCCACGCTCCAGCTGCGTCTCGCCGACCAGGACTACCTCGACGAGCGGATCGAGTCGGTCACCGTCGAGTGGGACCCGTTCGTGCTGATGCAGGCCCTGCAGGCCGAGGGCGTTCCCGCCGGCGTCTGCCAGACCGCACAGGACCGCTACACATCCGATCCGCAGCTGGCGCACCTGGGGTGGATGGTGGACCTCGAGCAGACCGAGTGCGGTTCGTGGCCCGCCCGCGAGCTTCCCACCCGTTTCAGCGAGACACCCAGCTACATCGGCGGCCCGGTGGACCGACACGCGCCCAACTATGGCGAGGACAACGACTACGTGTACGGGACGCTGCTCGGGCTGTCGGCCGCCGAGCGAGCGGCCCTCGCCGACGCGGATGTCATCTAGTGGCGACCAGCGAGCAGGAGGGCGAGCAATGACCAACGAATTCAGTGCGAGGGCGGCGATCGTCGGATTGGGAACGTCCGCCATCGGTCGCGTCTACGGCAAGTCCTCGGCGGAGTTCGCCGCGGACGCCGTGGCGGCGGCGGTTGCCGACGCCGGCCTGTCGATGGACGACATCGACGGGGTGTTGACCACCCAGGGCCGGATCGCGCCCAGCGGCGTCTCCGTCGCCGCGACCCTCGGGCTGCGCGACCTGACGCTCGAGATGGTCAATCTGGAGATGTTCGGCGCGTCCACGGCGGCCGCGGTGCAGTACGCGGCGATGGCCATCCAGGCCGGGATGGCGCGCAACGTCGTGTACGTCCACGCCGACGCGCCGCTGAAGGAACCCGGCGCCTCCGGCGGGGCGGCCTACGGGTCCTATGCCATGAACCGCTCGCCGGCGGGCTTCCCGGCCCTGGACACGGCGATCGGGTTGCGGGGAGCGAACGAGCAGTACGCCTTGTTCACGCGTCGGCACATGGAGAAGTACGGCACGACGAGTGAACAACTCGGGGCGATCGCCGTCGCGCAGCGCGAGTGGGCCACGATGAACCCGATGGCGCAGATGCGGACGCCGATCACGATCGAGGACCATCAGAACTCCAGGTGGATCGCCGAGCCGCTGCACCTGCTCGACTGTTGCCTCGTCTCCAACGGTGCCGTCGCTGTGGTGATCACCGCGGCCGAACGCGCTCCCGACCTCCAGCGCCCGCCGGTGTACATCTGGGGTTGGGGCCAGGGGCATCTCGGTCACCCGCGTGCGCGGGGCAGCGAGCTCGGTCTGGTCTCCGGGGCCGGTCTCGCCGGCCGCCAGGCCTTCGCGATGGCAGGGATCGGTCTCGACGACATCGACGTCCGCGAGTTCTACGACTGCTACACCTTCACGGTCCTGCTCACGCTCGAGGACTATGGCTTCGTGCCCAAGGGTGACGGGGGGCCGTTCGCCGCGACCGGCGAGCTGGGTCCGGGAGGGTCGATGCCCACCAACACCGGCGGCGGCCAGCTGTCGGCCTTCTACCTCGTCGGGACGCAGCCGCTGTACGAGTCCGTCGTGCAGGTTCGCGGCGACGGCGGCGATCGTCAGGTCGCGCGGCACGACTTCGCGTTGTGCAGCGGCCAAGGCGGAATCCTCGAACACCACGCCACCCTGATCCTGGGTGCCCATCCACGTGACTGAAGGTGCCACCGTGCTCTTGCCCGCTGTTCAACGCGACGACTTCTCCGCACCGTTCTTCGACGCGGCCGCCCAGGGGATCCTGCTCGTGCGGCGCTGCGAGAACGGCCACTTCCTCGCCCCGAGCAGCGGGTCATCGCACGGCAACTCGCTGCGGTGTCACGAGTGCCAGAGTGGACGCGTGGACTGGCATCCCGCGTCGGGGATGGCCACGTTGGTGAGCTGGATCGTGCTCCATCCCCGCGACGGTGGTGGCGAGACGCGCCGCGCGGGTTTGGTGGAACTCGAGGAAGGTCCCTGGATGTATGCCCTCCTCGATGTGCCGTCCGATCTCGAACTACGGGTCGGGCTTGCGCTTCGTGTCGGATTCGTCCCGACCGACGGGGGCGAGACGATCCCGTCATTCGGCCCGGCCTGAACGACGATTGACCGACGGCGGGAAATCATATACGATTCGACCCACTCTCGTGTCGGGGGACAGCGAGCTGTGTCGAAAGGATCTGTCATGACCCACCGAACTGTCGTCCGATCGCTCACGCGTGGTCGGCCCATCCTGCGCCGAGGAGCCGCAGTCCTGGCGGCTGCGAGCATCACCGGCGCCATCGCCGGTGGCGTTGCCAGCGCCACGACGGAACCTCCCGCGGGTTCCGAGCCGGCGGCGACTGCCGAGCCGCAACGTGGTGGCAAAGCGGTCGTCGTCTTCAGCGGGCAGCCGGCCTCGCTCGATCCGCAGCTGCAGCGCGTCTCGTTCTGCTTTGCCGAGTGCTCCGCGTCGTCGGCCGTGTTCGCCAGCCTGGCCTACATGAACCCGATCTCGGGCGAGGTCGAGCTGTACTTCCTCGAGTCGCTCGAGCCCAACGAGGATGCGTCGGTGTGGACGATGCGCTTGCACCCGAGCATCAAGTTCAGCGACGGGACGCCACTGGACGCCGAGGCGATCAAGTTCAACATCGAGCGGGCAGCCGACCCCGAGACTGGCTCGCGCTTCCAGCCGGCCACGGAGGGTCTCGAGCTCGAGGTGATCGACGAGCTGACGCTCGAAGTGACCCTCCCGGGGCCGGATCCGTCGTGGGACGCCGACCTGGTGTCCAACTTCGCAGGTGTCGGGTCGCCCACGGCGATCCAGGCCGCGATCGACGAGGGCGTCGAGGTGGGATCGAGGCCGGTCGGGGCCGGCCCCTTCATGGTCGCCGACTGGGACCCCGGCCAGCGATTGGTGCTCGAGCGAAACCCGTACTTCGAGGACTTCAAGCCGGGCCAGCCCTATCTCGACGAGATCACGATGGAGAACGTCGCCGACCGCTCGCAGATGACGACGGCGTTGACGAGCGGCGCGGCGCAGATCGTCCTGACGTCTGGTGGGGGCGCGACCGACGAGCTGGTGGAGGCGGCGAATGCCGTCGTCACGATGACGGGCGGCGGGGCGGCCATCACGTTGAACACGGCGATACCGCCGTTCGATGACGTGCGGGCCCGGCTTGCCCTGGCCCTCGCTCTCGACCGTGATCTGACCTCCGAGGCGTTCGCACCGGGCACACCACCCTCGGCGGGGCTCTTCCCCGAGACGTCGCCGTTCCACAACCCGGAGTACACCTGGCCCGAGCAGGACGTGGCCGAGGCCCAGCGGCTCTTCGACGAGCTCGCCGCCGAGGGCAAGCCCGTCGACTTCAGCTACACCACCTATGCCAACGCCGAACAGACCAACGTCGTCAACACGCTGATCGCTCAGCTCGCCGAGTTCGACAACGTGACGTTCGAGGCCGACATCAAGACGTACAGCGAGTACGTGGCAGCGATGCCTGCCGGCGAGTTCCAGTCCGTGCCGTCCGGGACCTACTTCACGGGCCCCCTGCCGATCCTCTACGACTACGTCGCACCCGATGGCGTGCTCAACTACGGCCGGTGGGAGAATGCCGAGGTCGGCGCGGCGTTCGCCGATCTGCCGACGGCGTCGACACTGGACGAGCAGAAGGCCATCTGGGACGTCCTCCAGCGCGAGCTCGTCGAGGAGATGCCGTTCGTCTGGCTCGGCGTCGGTGTGGTGTCGGTGGGCTACGCCGACGGGATGATCGTCCCGCGGACCATCAACTACGGCACCTTCCCGCTGTGGGCCGAGATCGGCTACGAGTAGGGGGTGTCCGTTCGGCAGGTCATCGGCCGTCGGGTCGACTGAGAGAGGTAACGCATGGACCTGGGACTGCAGGGCAAGGTCGTCGTCATCGCCGGTGGCGCGGCGGGCATCGGCCGTGAATGCGCCGAGGCATTCGCGGCGGAGGGGGCCCGGCTCGCCATCTTCGATTGGGACGCCGACGCCCTCGCCGAGACGGCGTCGGCGATCGGTGCGACCGGTGCCGAGGTGCACACCGAGCGCGTCGACGTCTCCGATGCCCGGTCGGTCGACGCCGCCCATGCGCGGGTGATCGAGTCGCTCGGCGGCATCGACGTCGGGTTCAACAACGCCGCCATCATCACGCCGAGCAAGGCGATCGAAGACACGAGCGAGGACGACTGGGACCGGGTCGTCGGGGTCAACCTCAAGGGTGTGTGGCTGTGCGTGCGGGCGCAGGTCCGTCACATGCGCCCGCGCGGGGCAGGTGCGATCGTCAACATGGCATCGGCCGCGGCACTCGTGGGCGCGCCCGGGACGACCCCCTACACGGCCGCCAAGCACGGCGTCCTCGGCATCACGCGGACGGTCGCCCTCGAGCTGGCGACCACCGGGGTGAGGGTCAATGCCGTCGCCCCCGGCACGGTGGACACCAAGCTGAACACCCAGTTGTTCGCCGGGGAGGACCCGTTCGCCGACGCGCTGGTTCGCCAGGGTCAGCCCATCGGACGCAATGCCCACACGAGCGAGATCGCCGACGCCGTGCTCTGGCTGGCGAGTGAGCGCTCGACGTTCGTGTTGGGCTCGACGCTCGTCATCGACGGTGGCTTCACGGCGCAGTGATGCGATCACACGCCGATCGACACTGGCCGGACACGGCTCGCGGTTGACAGGAGGTACCCGGGTGGAGATGCGCCAACTCGGCAACACAGGGGTCACCGTCGCCGAGCTGGCCCTCGGCACGATGACCTTCGGACGGGAGATCGATCAGGCCCAGAGCGCCGAGATCCTCGGCCACTACCTCGACCAGGGTGGGAACTTCGTCGACACCGCGGATGTCTACTCCGATGGTGGCTCGGAGGAGATCCTGGGGAGGATCATCGGCGAGCGACGCGGCGACATCGTGTTGGCGACGAAATGCGGATTGCCGTTCGGTGGCCATCCCAACGACACCGGCGCGTCGCGCCGGCACATCGAGAAGTCCGTGGTCGAGTCGCTCCGCCGGCTCCGGACCGACTGGATCGACCTCTACCAGATCCACATGTCCGACCCGCTCACGCCGGCCGCCGAGACGATGGCGGCGCTCGACGACCTCGTCCGGCGCGGACACGTTCGCTACGTCGGGGCGAGCAACTACGCGGCGTGGCAGATCGCCAAGTCCCTGGGCGTCGCCGCGCTCCACGGCTGGCAGCCGTTCGTCAGCCTCCAGCCGGAGTACTCGCTGGTGTCGCGCGACGTCGAGCTCGAGCTGATCCCGTGCTGCGTCGACGAAGGCCTCGCCGTGCTGCCGTGGAGCCCGCTCGGCGGTGGTGCGCTCACGGGCAAGTACCGGCGCGGTGAGGATCCGCCGTCTGGCACTCGGGGGCAGGACAACCGGAACGTCCGGAATCGTCTCGACGGCCGGGGCATGGCGGTCGCCGAAACCATCGTCGAGATCGCCCAAGAGGTCGGTCAGAGCCCGGCACGCGTGGCGCTGAACTGGGTGCTGCACCGACCCGGTGTGACGTCACCCATCGTCGGGGCGAGGACGGTGGACCAGCTCCGTGACAGCCTCGGCGCGAGCGGCTGGAAGCTCGACGTGGAGCACGTCGCCCGCCTCGACGAGGTGAGTACGCCGCACGTCGGCTACCCACACAACTTCCACGTCTTCGCCGGCCGCCGGCCGCCACTGTGATGCAGACGACGACACTCGGCCGTACCGGACTCACGGTGTCGGTGGCCGGGCTGGGATGTGGAGGTTGGAGCAAGCTCGGCCAGGGGCAGGGCAAGAGCATCGCGCACTCGGTCGACATCGTGCGGACCGCGCTCGACAGCGGGGTGACCTTCATCGACACGGCGGCCGGCTACGGGACCGAGGAGATCGTCGGCGAGGCCATACGGGGCCGGCGTGACGAGGTGGTCATCTCGACGAAGGTGCCGATCTACGCGGGTGCGTTCTCCGACATCGACAACGTGATCGACGCCGATGCGCTAGAGCGGGGCGTCGACGGCTGTCTCGCTCGGCTCGGCGTCGACTGCATCGACATCCTCCACCTGCACGCCGTGCTCCCGTCCCAGTACGATCACGCCTGTACCGAGCTCCTGCCCCGGCTGACCCGGCTCCAGGAGAAGGGCAAGATCCGCTTCACCGGGCTCACCGAGCGATTCAACGACGACACGGCGCACCGCATGGCGCCACGCGCAGCGGCCGACGGCTACTTCGACGTGCTGATGATCGGCCTCAACTTCGTCAATCAGACCGCCCTGACGTCGGTGCTCCCCATCACGTCGGCAAACGGGATCGGGACGCTGTGCATGTTCGCGGTGCGTGGGCCGCTCGCCCGGCAGGACACCGCAGAAGCCCTCGTGCGCAAGCTCGTGGCCACGCGGGAGATCGATCCCAGCACGTTCGACGACGACGCGCCGTTGGCCTTCCTCACCGCGCCGGGCGTCGCCGCCTCGTTCACCGAAGCGGCCTACCGGTTCTGCCGCCACGCTCCCGGGATGGACGTGACGATCACCGGCACGGGCAGTCGCGAGCATCTGCTCGAGAACGTGGCATCGCTGAACATGCCCCCACTCCCTCGCCAGGTGCTCGATCGGCTCGGCGCCATCTTCGGAGCCGTGACGTCGGAATCGACCGAGGTCTGAGCCACCCGGCGACGGGTGCGCCTCCAGGTAGCTGCGCCCTGGTCCACGTGGCCGCGAGCAGGCACGTCGCTCCGGTGGCGCTGATGCCGATCCGGGGCCCGGCGGCCTCGCAGAGCCAGCCGACGAACGGGGCGGTCACGGCCCAGGTGCCGATCGAGGCGATGGAATGAAAGCTCACGATGCGCCCGCGCATGCTCGGCTCGCTGTTGGTCTGGATCACACTGATCGAACCGGCGAGCAGCGCGTACCCGGTGATCCCCATGGATGTGGCGATCGGGAACGCCAGCAGGAACGCCGAGTTGAGCCCGAGCGCGATGGTCGCCACGCCGAAGGCGGCGGCGAGGCGCGCCAGCAGGCGGAGGTCGACGACCGTCCGGCGAGCGATCGTCAGGGCACCGCACACCGAGCCGACGCTGAGCGCCGAGTAGATGTACGTGAACGACGTCGTCGACCGGCCGAACCCGTCCGACACGAGGATCGGCAGGACGACGGGGAAGTTGTAGGCGAATCCTGTCAGGGCGGTGAGGGTGAGGGCGATGCGCAGATCCCCGGTCTTGCGGATGAACGAGATGCTGTCGCCGATCTGACCTCGCCGGCGCGGCATCGGCTCGGGAGCTCTGAGGTCGGCGGATCTGATGCGCCAGAGCGTGACGAGGGCAACCACGTAGGTCGCGCTGTTGGTCAGGAAGGCCATCGAGAAGCCGACGAGCGCCACCAGTGCGCCTCCGATCGCCGATCCGCACACGAGTGACGACGCCATCACGGCGCTGTTCAAGCCGATCGCGTTGCTGGCCAGCCGGGGCGGCACCGTCTCGACCACCATCGAACGGCGGATCGGCAGGTCGAACGCGGCGGTGGTGCCCCGCAGCGCGGCGAAGACGCACAGGACGGCCACCGGCGGGCGATCCATGGTGGCCACGAGAGCGAGGGCGACGGACTGGACGAGCCCGGCCGCCTGGAGCAGCAACAGCGTGTAGCGCTTGTCGTAGCGGTCCGCCACGAGGCCCGCCCACGACGAGAAGAAGATGACGGGGAGGAACTGGCACGCCCCGATGACGCCGAGCGCGACCCCGCTGGAAGTGAGCTCGTAGACGAGCAGGCTCTGGGCGATGACCGTCAGCCAGCTGCCGGTCATCGAGACCGCCGCCCCCGTGAGGTAGAGGCGGAAGGTGCGCAGCCGGAGCGACGCGAACGTGCCGCCCGTCTCGATGGCTAGCGCACTGGGATCGGTGCAGGCTGATCGTTCGCTGATGGGGCGATCATATATGATCAGAGCCTCGGCGTCGATCAGGAGAAGAACAGCCGCAACGCCGTGCGGTCGATGGCCCGCCGTGTGGCCGCCGACGGTACGGCTCGCGTGTAGGAGTCGACGACGTCCTGATAGGTGACCGTGCCCTCGTGGCCGACGAAGGGCGCGTCCGTGCCCCAGATCAGGCGGTCGGTGCCCACTCTGCCGAGTAGGTACGTGTCGAGGCGGCGCTCGCGCTCCCACGCTTCGGCGTAGGCCTCCGGCGGGCGCGGTGCGGTGGCCGTGGTCAGGCGGAAGCCCCCCGAGATCTTGATCCACGTGCGCCCGGCGTCGACCGAGCGGACGGCGGCGTCGAGCGTCGGGCAGGCCTCGACGAGGTCGAGGTCCGGATTGCCGAAGTGATCGACGACGATGTCGACACCGGCCGCGTTGAGCACGTCGAGGGTCTCGCCGAGCAAAGCCGGGTCGCACACGACGTGCACGTGCCAGCCGAGGTCGCGAACGCGACGGAAGAGAACCCGGTACTCGTCGGTCGTGAGGTCGACGGGGTCGCCGAAGCTTCTTGCCGAGCGGAACAGGCGGAGGCCGACGATGCCGGCATCGGCCATCTCCCGGAGCTCGCTCCGCCGGACGGCCGGCGTCACGTTGACCGTGCCCCGCAAGCGGGGAGTCGCGCGGACCGCGTCGATCACGTAGTCGTTGTAGTCACCTGTGAGGCTCATCGCGGCGATCACCCCGAACTGCACGCCCGATGCGTCCATCGCGGCCACGTACTCCTCGACGGTGAACTCGTAGTCCGGCCTCGTCCAGGCCGTCGCGGTCAAAGGTACGTCGCGAGGGAAGATGTGCGTGTGGGAGTCGACGAGGGGAGGCTCGGCCCGGTCGCCCTCATCGTCGGAATGGTCGGTCATCGTCGATCGCCTCGATCGTCGGTCGGATCAGTGCAGGAACTCGTCGAGCCGGGCGAGGAGGTCGTCGCGCCCGCGCTCGGGCCGGTCGAGCAGCAGGTAGTGGGTGGTGTTGCGCGGTCGATAGTGGATGACCTCCTCGGCGTGGGTCAGGTCCTCGACGAGAACAGCCATGTCCTCGTCGCGGCAGAGCCGGTCGTACTCGGGGTTGACGATCATCACCTTGGCGTACACCTGGCTGGCGTGGACGAGCTTCTCGCCACGCATCATCCTGTAGAGGTCCTCGAGCATCCCGCTCGGGCTGCGGTACGACGGGGGGTCGTACGTCATCGACTTGGGGTCGCCGTCCAGCAGCGCCTGGGAGAAGGCCTTGACCATCTCGGGATCGCGCCACGCCGCCTTGTCGTCGATGGGGATCTCACGGTCCCAATGGGACTCGAGGAGCTCCAGCGAGGTCACGAGGTAGTTGGGGTGCGTGGCCAGGTCGAGCGGCTCTGGCTTGTCGGGGTTGTCCCAGCCGCCGTAGATCGTGTCGTACAGCACGACGTGCGACACCTTCTTGGGGTGGATCGCCGCGTACATGAGGGTGCACGTCCCACCGACACCCCATCCGAGCAGGCCCGCGCGCGGCGCGCCGGTCGTCTCGAGCAGGTGACCGACGGCTGCGTCGACGTCGTGGGTGATCTCGATCGTGCGCACGAGGGAGCGCCGGCCGGGCACCGGCGGCTCGTCCATCTCGGCGGGGCGCTGGGATCGGCCGAATCCGCGCGCATCGACGATGTAGCAGACGTGTCCCTTGCGGGCGAGATCCTCGGCCAGTGACCCGCCGGGCACGGGGAGATCGAACTCGGACAGCCCGGGGATCCGCGTCCCGTGCAGGAGGATCATCGGCACCCGGTCGGACCGGTCCGGATCGCGAACCTCGCGGATCGCGATCGACACCCCGTCGTCGGTCGTCACGTGGAAGTCGCGTCGGGTGATCGGAGCCATGGACGAACATCCTATACAATCGATGTTCCCTTGAGCGGGCAAACCATATACGATCGCGCGACTCCGGCACCCGGCCGGACGAAGACAGGGGGACTGAATGACAACGATGGTGAGAGCTGTGGGGATACGGCGCGACCACGTGAGGGCCAGGAGGAGACGGCTACGGATCGCGGGCGGTCTCGCCGTCCTGCTTGCCGGTTCGAGCGCGGTCGGGCATGCGGCGACCGACACGACGGAGTCTCCTGGAGCGGGAGAGCCGCGGCAAGGCGGTACTGCAACGGCGGTGTTCAGCGGCCTGCCGGTCGGGCTCGACCCGGCACTGCACCGCGTCACCGTGGCGTTCGGTGAAGCGGCGGCGATGGCGCCGATCTTCGGCCACCTGGCCTACTTCAACGCTGTCGACGGTGCGGTGGAGCTGTACTTCCTCGAGTCCCTCGAGCCCGATGACACCGGCGCGGTGTGGACGATGAGGCTCCACCCGGACATCAAGTTCAGCGACGGCACGCCACTCGACGCCGAGGCGATCAAGTACAACATCGAACGGTCTGCCGATCCGGCGACCGGCTCGCGGTTCGAGCCCGAGGCGCGCGACCTCGTCCTCGAGGTCCTCGACGAGCTGACGCTGCAGGTGACCCTGCCCGAGCCGAACCTCGGCTGGGATGCCGTCCTCGTCACGAACTTCGCCGGTGTCGGATCGCCGACAGCGATCCAGGCTGCGCTCGATGAGGGCGTGGAGGTGGGCACCGTCCCGGTCGGGGCCGGACCGTTCATGGTGACCGAGTGGGAGCCGCGGGCGAGGATGGTATTGGAGCCGAATCCGTACTTCGGTGACTTCCTGCCCGGTCAGCCCTACCTCGACCAGCTCACGCTGATGAACGTCGACGATCACTCGCAGCAGACGTCGGCCATCGCGTCGGGGGCCGCACAGCTGGCGCTGTCGTTCGGCGGAGCCGCGACCGAAGCGCTGCTCGAGGCGGGAGACGCCGTCGTCACGAACGGAAGCGGCGGGGCGAGCATCACGTTCAACGTCGACCGGCCGCCCTTCGACGACATCCGGGCGCGCATGGCGCTCTCGTTGGCGGTCGACCGCTCGATCCTGTCGGACGCGTTTCAGACGGGAACCGCGGCGTCGACAGGGCTCTTCCCGGAGCACTCGCCGCATCACAACCCCGACCTCACGTGGCCGGACCAGGATGTGGAAGAGGCGCAGCGGCTCCTCGACGAGCTGGCCGCCGAGGGCAAGCCGCTCGAATTCAGCTACACCACGTTCGACTCACCACAGCAACAGGCTGTGATCAACGTGCTGATCTCGCAGCTGGCCGAGTTCGACAACGTGACCTTCACGCCCGATGTCCGGGTGTACGGCGAGTACATCGCATCGATGCAGCGCGGCGACTTCCAGTCGCTCTGCTCGGGGATCTACTTCGTCAACCCGATGCCGATCATGTACGACAGCCTCCATCCCGACGGCCTGCTCAATTACTCCAACTGGGTGAACGAGGCGGTCGGCGAGGCGTTCGACGATCTCGCTTCGGCGTCGACGCTCGAGGAGCAGAACGTGCAGTGGGACATCATCCAGGAGCAGCTGATCGCCGAGATGCCGGCCCTCTGGCTCGGCCAGCCGCCGATCACCGTCGGCTTCTCCGATGACATGGTGGTGCCCCGGGCCATCAACATCGGCTCGATCCCGCTGTTCGGCGAGGTCGGCTACAAGGCCTGATGAAGGCCTGACGTCACGGCCTGATGAAGGCCTGACGTGACGGCCTGACGAAGCCCTGAGGTGACGGCCTGACGGTCACGTCGGTCCGGAGCGGTCTCGCCCCGGACCGACGTCGTCGGGCTCCCCGGCGTCGATCGACGTCAGGTCGTCTCGGGCATGGGGTACTCGTCGGCGTTGAGCACCCAGCCCGGCTGTTCGGAGAAGTCGAAACGGGGCGGTGCGAAGACGTCGATCAAGAACCGGCGGCCCGTGTCGCTCGGTTGGCTGGTGTGGAGCAGCGGCGGCGGGATGACGACAGTCGCCGGGGCTTCGGTCAGGCGGTGCTCGTCGTCACGCCAGAGCAACCGGTTCGCCGCCCACGGGACCCGCATGTGGTGCGTGAAGTCGCCGTCGATCTGCAACGACACCTGCTCGAAATCGTCGTGGTGGTGCGGCGACAGGATGGTCGTGTCACGCGGCTGCGTCTGGGCGTCGAAGGCGTTGACCATCACGGTCGTGCACCGGAAGAGCCGCCCGAGGCGACCGGGTTCGTCGGGGTAGTCGGCAGCCCGGTAGACGCGGATCCGTTCGCCCGCGGGCGGCGCCGGCCAGGGGACGAACTCGGCGACGTTCTCGTCGGGCGACTCGTAGTCGGCCGCGTTCGCGCAGCGGGCGGCGAGGTCGGGCACGGTGGGGGCGCCGAACACCCGGATGACCACGCCGGGCGCGGTGACGCGCACGGTGGTGGTCCCCGACGGCATGATGACGACGGCGAACTCGTCGACGCTCTCGGCCGACGGCCCGTGCTCGACGGTGACGCCGGCGCCCTCGGTGACGAGCACGGCGTACTCGCCGCTGGCGTCGACGCTCAGCACGTCGCCCGGCGCCGCCTCCGTGTGAGCGATCACCATCGCCTGGGTGCGGGTCCACCAGGTCTTGCTCCCCTTCGGATGGCCCTCGTCGGCCGGGACGCGATGGAGCTCGCGGTACGTCGCCGGGCGGGGGATGCCGGGCGGGGCGGCGACCGCGGTGGACAGCCGGGAGCGAGGATCGGACGGATCGTACGGCATTGTACGATCATATCAAATGAGTGACGAGGCCTGGGCTTGCGCGTCTTGACGAGGTAGGGAATCATATACGACATTGCGAACGCTGTAGGAGAAGTGGTGCCGTACGACCTGGTGATCAAGGGAGGGTCGGTCCTCGACCCGGGGCAGGGGATCGACGGCACGGTCGACATCGGCATCGAGGGATCGACGATCACGGCGATCGGAGCCGACCTGCCGATCGAGGGGGCAGGCACGGTGCTCGACGCCGGCCGGCCCGGACGGTACGTCGTCCCCGGCCTCATCGACATCCACACGCACGTCGCCCACGGAGCGACCACGCCGGGGCTCGGCATGCTGTGTTGCGATCCGGACTCCATCGGCGTCGAGTCGGGCGTGACCACCGTGGTCGACTGCGGCTCCGTCGGCGTGGCGAACATCGGCGTCTTCCCGGTTCACATCGTGCCCCGGGCGGCGACGCGCACCATCTGCTTCGCCAACGCCGCCTGCTTCGCCCACACCATGCCCGGCATGTCCGACATGCGAAGCGTCGACGACCTCGACATCGACGCCATGCGCCTCTGCGTCGAGCACAACCCCGGCCTCGTGGAGGGGATCAAGCTACGGCTGGTCGGCACGCCCGCCGCCGAGCACGGCGAGGAGCTGATCCGTCGTTCGGTGGCGATGGCCGCCGAGCACGGCGTTCCGTTGATGACGCACATCGGGGACTTCGGACGCGACGACCCCGAACACCGCGTTCGCATGGCGCAGCTGACCATGCACCTCCTCGACCAGATGCGGCCCGGCGACATCCTGACGCACCTGTGCACGCCGAACCCCGGTGGCGTCCTCGATGCTGCGGGGCAGGTCCTCCCGACGTTGCAGGCGGCACGCGACCGAGGCGTCGTCCTCGACCCCGCCCTCGGTCGCGGCAACTTCGGTTACGCCGTCGCCGCCGAACTCGCCCAGCGCGGGTTCCACCCCGACACGATCAGCAGCGACCTCACGGCGTACGGCTACGACTTCCACAGCCTGCTCGAATGCATGGCGAAGTTCATGGCGATCGGGTACACCCTCTCCGACGTCGTACGGATGACCACGGCGAGCGCCGCCCACGCCATCGGGCGCGCCGACACGCTCGGGGCGCTCGCCGTGGGCCGCGAAGCGGACGTCTCGATCATCGACGTGGTCGAGGGAGACTTCCGGTTCGAGGACACTCGCGGCGACACGTTCCTCGGGCGCCACGGTCTGGTGCCCGTGCACACGGTGCGCGCCGGCCGGCTGCATGCCCCGCGTTGGGGAACCCATCCCTGGGGCTGGCTCCCGGCGCCCGCGGAGTCATGAGCGATCCGGCGGCCCCCTCGCCGCGCCCCCTCGACGAGGAGTTCGAGCTCGACGCGGGGTGGCCGGCGCCGCATCCGCAGTGTCCTCACCGGGACGTGTCCGGCGTCGACGTGGACTCCGCCGGGAACATCTACCTGCTCACTCGCCACGACCACCGGGTCCTGGTCTTCGAGCCCGACGGCACGTTGCTGCGCGCGTGGGGCGAGGGCGTGTTCACCGCACCGCACGGACTCACGGTCGGGCCCGACGACACGGTGTACTGCGTGGACAACGGCGACCACACGGTCCGCCGGTTCACACCCGACGGCCGGTTGCTCATGACGCTGGGATCGCCCCACGAGCCGTCGGACACCGGGTTCGACCCGACCACGGTGCCGGCGATCCACAGCGTCGAGACGGTCGTTCGGCCGGCTGGTCCGTTCAACGGCTGCACGAACGTTGCCGTGACCGGCGACGGTCACCTGTTCGTCGCCGACGGATACGGCAACTGCCGGATCCACCACTTCGACGACGAGGGGTCCCTCTTGCACTCGTGGGGGGACGCCGGCACCGGTCCCGGCGAGTTCCACCTGCCGCACTGCATCGCGCTGACCCACGACGGGCGAGTGCTCGTGGGGGATCGCGAGAACGACCGCATCCAGGTCTTCGCCCCCGATGGCGCATTCCTCGCGGAGTGGACCGATCTGCGCCGTCCGGCCGGCGTGGCGGTCGGTGACGACGGCCGCATCTACGTCGCCGAGCTCTGGCGGCCGGCGGGCGAGGCGTCGTTCACCTCGGGCGTCGCGACCGTCGACCAGCCGGGCCGCGTGACGGTGCTCGACCCCGATGGCGCCGTGCTCACGAGATGGGGGGCGTCGAGCGAGCGACGCGGCGCGCCGGGCACGTTCATCGCCCCGCACGACATCGCCGTCGACGCCGGCGGCCGCGTCTACGTGGCCGAGGTGACCTACACGTTCGCCGTCGGACCCGGCCTGGTGGGCCCGTCGTGCGCACAGCACCAACTCCAGCGGTTCGGACCCCGGTCCGGCCCGTCACCCTCCACCCATCACGTCGCCACGAGACCACGATGAAGGAGACCATGATGCAACCGAACGTCGACCGGATCCCGACCTCCCACGGCGGCAACCTCCCACGACCAGAGGCGTTCGATGCCCTGCTGATGGAGGGTGAGCGTCGACGCGAGGCGATCGTCGCGGCGCTGCCGGGCGCGGTCGACGACGTGATCGCCCGGCAGGTCGACTGTGGCCTCGACATCGTCAACGACGGGGAGTACGTCAAGGCGGCCGGCGGCGGCAACTACGGCAGCTACATCTTCGGCCGGCTTGCCGGCTACTCGCTCGAGCCGGTCGATCCCACGCAGGAGCCCAAGCGCGACATCTCCGGTGCCCGCGACCGCGACGAGTTCCCCGGCTTCTACGAGTCGGGCCTCTGGTACTCGGGGTCGGGTGGCCCGATCCGGCCCGGCTTCTCGACGCCGGGCGCTCCGCCGCCGGTGACGAAGGAGTACGTCTGCACGGGGCCGCTGGCCTACACCGGGCACGACGCGATCGCTGCCGACGTGGCCGCGATCGTGGACGGGCTGCGCGGCCGGGACCAGATCGGCTTCATCGCCGCGCTCGGACCACTGAGCCTGGCCGCAGGGCGTCGCAACGAGCACTACCCGGACGAGGAGTCGTACCTCGTCGCGGCCGCCGAAGCGATGCGCGAGGAGTACCGGGCGATCACCGACGCCGGCCTCGTGTTGCAGATCGACGAGCCAGAGTTCACCACGGGCTGGCAGTTCCATCCCGAGTTCGACGTCGACCAGTACCGGTTCTACCTCGAGCGGTGCGTCGAGGTGATCAACCACAGCACCGACGGTCTCCCGCGCGACCAGATCCGGATCCACACGTGTTGGGGGAGCGGGCACCGGCCGCACACGCAGGACATCGAGCTCAGGCACATCGCCGACCTGTTCGTCAAGATCCGTGCGCAGGTGTACGCCGTGGAGTCGAGCAACGTCCGTCACGCGCACGAGTGGCGGGTGTGGGAGGACGTCAAGCTTCCCGAAGGGACCAAACTGATGCCCGGAGTGGTCGGGCACGCCACCGACCTGGTCGAGCATCCCGAGCTCGTGGCCGAACGGCTGCTGCGGTTTGCGAGTGTCGTCGGCAAGGAGCACCTCGAGGCTGGCACCGACTGCGGCATCGGCTCGCGCGTCGGTCACGCCGAGGTCGTGTGGGCGAAGCTCCGCGCGTTGTCGCAGGGCGCGGCGCTGGCGAGCGCCGAGCTCTGGCGACGCGGATGACCTGGACAGCGATGTCACCGAAAGCGGGCGCTCCTGTCGGGCATGTGGGTCAGGGTCTCGAGGTCGGCGCGGCTCGTGGGGATGTTTCGGGGGCTGGATCGTGACGGTTTTCGTCACGATCCAGCCCCCGGTCACCGAATGGCACGATCGAGCCCCAGATTCTCGATGTGTCCAGCGTGCACCCGGCCACTGATGTCGATCACCTCGCCGTCGGAGCAGCAGCCGTCGCCGGCGAAGCGGCCCGACCTCCGGCGAGCAGACGACGAGAGAGGCGCGACGGACCCGCCGAAGTGCCGACCCAGCGCGCTCCCCGAGGCCCACCCCGTACGCACTTCCACCGTTCAGAACCCACGAACGGCGACAGGAGCGTCAGCGAAAGGAAACCAATCATGAATGACCCACTCGGCGGCAAGGTCGCGATCGTCACCGGCGGTGCTCGCGGCATCGGCAAGGCGATCTCCTTGGAGCTGGCCCGCGATGGCGCCAGGGTGGTGGTTGCCGGCCGGAGCGAGTCGGGGACTCCCGAGTGGCCGGGTTCCATCCACGAGACCGTCGACGAGATCCGCGGCGCTGGTGGCACGGCCATCGCCGTGAGGATGGACGTCAACGTCGACGACGACGATCGACGGCTCGTCGACACCGCGATCGAGCAGTTCGGACGCATCGACCTTCTGGTGAACAACGCCGCGCTGATGGACCACGGCACGCCGTTCATGGACGGCGACGTCGACTTCCTCGAGCGCTCGTTCGCCGCCAACGTCCGGGCCCCCTACGTCCTGACCCACGCCGTCTGCGCGGCGATGCTGGCCGCGGGCGGCGGTGCGGTGATCAACATCTCGTCCGGTTCGGGCCGGCACCCGGCACCGGTGAGCGAGGGAGGAACCCCGATGACCAACGAACGCGATCGCGCCCCGTTGGTCTACGGGGTCACCAAGGCGGCGCTCGATCGGCTCAGCACGGGCTTGGCGCTCGAGCTGTACCACGACAACATCGCGGTGATCGCCCTCCACCCTGGCTTCATCCTCACCGAACGGGTGCGGTCCCGGCCGCGCGAGGGAATGGATCTCTCGCGCGGGGTCTCGGCTGTCCAGCCCGCCAAGGTCGTCGCCATGCTGGCCCGCGACCCGATGGCCCACACGGGACGGGTGATCGTCGCCGCCGAGTTCGTCGAGCAGCACGGCATCGATCTCGCGTAGGAGGCCCTTCGACGCCAGGCCGGTTGGTCCGCAAGGACGCTCGCGGTCTCGGCCGGTCGGGTCAGCTGGGCCAGTTGTCGTAGATGCGGGCGGCGGTGTCGTGGAGGACGAGGGCCCGTTCGGCGTCGGTCAAGAGACGGGTGGCGTCGCGCAACTCGCCGGCGAGACGGGCGTAGGGCCCGACCGTCTGGCCGATGTCCGAGCCGCACACCACCCTGTCGGCCCCGAACTCGTCGACGAAGCGGCGCAGGAACACCGCCGGATCGACACCGTCGGCGTTCAGGCACCCGAGGTTGATCCCGGAGAACTTGTAGTGGACGTTGGGGCGGGTTCCGATGTCGCGCAGCGCCGCCGTGACGCCGAAGTCCGGGGCGGTGATGTAGGGCTCGTAGCCGGGGCTCTTGCGCAGCTCGGCGACAGCAGGGACGGCGCCGTGGAGCGTGCCGAGGTGGTCGATGACGATCGGCGTGTCGGGAAACCGCTGGGCGATCATCGCGAGGGCGGGCAGCACGTAGCTGATGTGTGGCTCGAACATGATCAGCGTCACCGGCAGGCTCAGCTCGGCGGCCTTCTCCCAGAGCTGCATGACCCCTGGCGAGTTGAGCCACGCCGTGTCGTAGCTGTCGAGCGCCGGCCCGCCATACCGGATCCCGCCGATCGGCTGGCGGTCGACAAGTCGCTGGAGCTCGTCCGGAGCGTTCGGATCGTCGCCGTCCAACATCACGACCGGCGTGAGCCGGTCGGGGTGCGCGGCGCAGGCGTCGAGCACATAGGAGTTGTCGGTGCCGTAGTAGTGGAACCGCTGGACGACGCACGCCCGATCCACGCCGACGGCGTCCATGCCGGCGAGCAGTTGGTCGATCGTGAACGGCGCGGCGTTCAGATTCCGCGCCTTCGGGTTGGGAGGGTAGGCGGTCGTGTCGTCCGAGATGACGTGGGCGTGCGTGTCGAAGAGAGGGCTGGGCGTCATTGCGCCGCAGCGGCGTCGTGAGGGACGCCGAGCTCGGGCCGCGGCAGGAGGGCGCCGCCCTTGAACAGCACGTTCGAGCTGCGGTGGTTGATCTTCCAGCCCTCGTCGGTGAGGACCCACCGCTCGGTCATGTAGTCGATGAGGATCGGGGGGTTGGTGGCGATGGGAGGCGTTCCGTCACCACCGTGCAGCACCATCACCCATTGGCAGAGCGCCTTGTCGGGCCCGCCGTCGAAGATCGCTCGCAGGTTCTGCACAGAGTGGAAGACCACCCTGTTCCCACGCTTCTCGCGCCATTGGTAGAAGGCGCGCACTCCTTCGCGGCCCTCGAACGTGGAGTTCTCGCCGACCCACAGCCCGTCGGGCGTGAAGTAGTCGGGGGCCAGCCGGCCCCAGTTCGTGTCCACGTCGTGCCAGTAGTCGACGAGCAATGCGTGGAGCTGCTGGGTCAGCGCGAGGCGGTCGGCGTCGATGTTCATGTTCGAGCTCCCTTGGTTCGAGGCGTCTCTCGCGTCGTGTGTCGTATATGACGCAGTGCCCATCGGTTTGCGCTCTGACGCACGTTCGCTTGACGACCAGGATAGATCGTATAGGATCAGGCTGTCCAACAGCACCCGCGTGGCGCGCTGCGCGGGGGAGGGGAAGCGAGATGACGAGCAATGCGTCTCCGGCATCGGTGCGTCGCCGCCTCGGCGCAGCAGCACTGATGCTCTCGATGGCCGTCGCCACGACGGCCACCCGAGTCGCCGAGGCGACGACCGAGCCGGTGAGCTCCGTTGCGGCGCAGCCGACTCGTGGCGGCCGGGCGGTGGCCGTCATGAGCGGGCTCAACCCGATCCTCGACCCGCAGTTGCAGCGCGTGTCGCTGGCGTTCACCGAGGCCGCCGTGATGGCTGCGATCTTCGGTCACCTGGCCTACATGGACACCGAGACCGGCGCCGTGGAGCTGTACTTCCTCGAGTCGCTCGAACCGAACGACGACGCGTCGGTGTGGACGATGACGCTGCACCCCGGCATCAGGTTCTCCGACGGGACCCCGCTCGACGCCGAGGCGATCAAGTACAACATGGACCGGGCGGCCGATCCGGCGACCGGCTCGCGCTTCGAAGCCGCGACGGAAGGGCTCGTGGTCGAGGTGGTCGACGAGCTCACGGTGCAGGTCACGCTCCCCGGGCCCGATCCGCTGTGGGCGGCCGATCTGGTGGCGAACTTCGCCGGCGTCGGCTCGCCGACGGCGATGCAGGCCGCGATCGACGACGGTGTGGAGGTGGGCACGCGGCCCGTCGGAGCCGGTCCCTTCATGGTCAAGGAATGGGACCCCGGCGTCTCGATCGTGCTGGAGCGGAACCCGTACTTCGAGGACTTCATGCCGGGCCAGCCGTACCTCGACGAGCTCGAGTTCCAGAACGTCGACGACTTCTCGCAGCAGGTCACGGCGATCCAGACGGGCGCCGCGCAGATCGTCGGCACGTCGGGCGGCGGGCCGACCGACGAGCTCCTGGCGACGGCGAACGCGGTACCGACCTACACCGCCGGCGGCGCCAGCATCTTCCTCAACACGACGATCCCGCCGTTCGACGACATCCGCGCCCGGCAGGCGCTCGCCCTGGCGATCGATCGCCAGATCCTCTCCGATGCGTTCGCTCCCGGGACCGCCCCGTCGACGACGCTCTTCCCGGAGACCTCGCCATTCCACAACCCCGAGTACTCCTGGCCCGAGCAGGACCACGACGCGGCGCAACAACTGTTCGACGAGCTCGCCGCCGAGGGCAAGCCCGTCGAGTTCAGCTACACGACGTTCGCCAGCGCCCAGCAGACGGCCGTCGTCGACGGCCTGATCGCCCAGCTGGCCGAGTACGACAACGTCACGTTCGAACCGGACATCCGTACGTACGCCGAGTACATCGCGGCACCGCTCGCGGGCGAGTTCCAGTCACTCGCCTGGGGCGTCTACTTCATCAATCCAGTGCCTTCGCTGCTCGACTACTTCGCCCCCGGCGGGACGCTCAACTCGACCGGCTGGGAGAACCCGGAGGCATCCGAGGCGATGGAGCAGCTCGCCACGGCGTCGACGATCGAGGAGCAGAAGGCTGTCTGGGACGTCGTCCAGCGAGCGCTGGTGGAGGACATGCCCGCGGTGTGGCTCGGCCAGGGCGTGCTGACGCTCGGCTACAGCGACGGCATCGTGATCCCGCGGGGCATCAACCTCGGCACGCTGCCGCTGTGGGCGGAGGTCGGGTACGAGTGAGCGGCCCGTTGACATGGCGACAGATCGAAAGGACGGTGACGTGACCGAGTCAGCAGGGGACTGCCCCTTGGTAGGGACGTGGAAGCTGAGCGGGTGGGAGGTCCTGGTGAAGGACGACCCGACCACCTCCCCGCCGCAGTGGGAACGGGTGAAGGGCCAGATCATGTACACGCCCGAGGGCACGATGTCGATGTTGATGTCCAACGCCGACCGTGAGCCGTTCGCCGACCCGGCGTATTACGTGGGCACCACGGAGGAGAAGCTCAAGGCGTACGAGGACTTCCGCTCCTACGCGGGGACCTACCGCTGGGACGGAGATCGAGTGATCCATTTCGTCGAGCAGTCGAACTACCCGAACATCATCGGCGTCGACCAGGTCCGCCTGGTCACGCTGGAGGGCACGACGCTGATCCTCACCAACGAGAACAAGTCGATCGCCATGAGGTGGGAGCGCGTGGGCGCGGGCTGAACACCGCCTTCCGGTTGGCTCAGCGACGCTCGACGTCGTCGAGGAAGCCGAGCAGGATGCGGTTGAAGTGGACCGCCTGTTCCCAGTACGCAGAGTGGCCGGTGCCCGGGATCACCGCGGTGCGGCCGTCACGCACTCGCGCGGCGACTGCGCTCATCACCGGGGGCGGGAAGTACGGGTCCTCGGCCCCGGTGATCAGCGAGACCGGCATCGTCAGGCCGTCGATCGATTCCCAGGTGATCGGGCGACGGTGGGGCGGGAGCGGGAGGCGGGTCGAGGGCGTGTTCCTCCGCCACCGTGCGACGCCGACGGGCCGCGTCGCCCGGTAGCTCCTGCTGAGCTCGCGATCCTCGGCGGTGAGCCGTTCGAACTCCGGCGGTCGATGTCGCTCGCAGAGCTCGTGGTAGTCGGCGTCCTCGATGCCGATCATCGTGCACGCGAGGGTCAGGGAACGAACGTCGTCGGGCCAGTTCTGGGCGTAGTCGGTGGCGACGAATCCGCCGGCCGCCGTTCCGACGAGATGGACCGCGCCGAGCCCGACGGCGTCGACGAGTGAATGGAGATCGTCGGCGGCGGGGGAAGCACCGGCGGCTGGTCCGGTGGATCCAGGGTGTCCGCGACGCGAGTACGTCACGGCCCTGTATCCGTGGCGCCGCAGGGCCGCCAGCTGGCGGACGAAGGAGTGACCGCTGCCTGCATACGCGTGGAGGAGGACGACCGCCGGACCGTCTCCGCCGGTGTCGGCGTACCACAGCCTGTCCTCGCCGACGCGGAGGTGGCCTGTCTTGACGCTCATCACTTGATCATATACGATCCTCGAAAAGATCTGGGCGGTTCGTGTACCGTCCCGACGAGGGGGAGCAGGAGTGACCATGGTCGAGAGTTCTGTCTGGTCGGCGCGGTCGCGTCGGCGGTCGCGTTGCGGTCTCGGTGTCGTGGCGGCGTTGACGGTCGCGGTGTCGGCCACGGTGTTCGACGCAGCCTCCGCGTCGAACACGGAGCCGGAGCCGTCGTCGGCTGCGTCGCCTGGTGGTGTGCCGACGCGTGGCGGGAGCGCCACGGTGGTGTTCAGTGGGCAGCCGGTCACGCTCGACCCCCAGCTGCACCGGGTCTCGCTCGCCCACAGCGAGGCGGCGACCGCGGCTGCCGTGTTCGGGCATCTGGCGTTCATGAACACGGAGACGGGTGCGGTGGAGTTGTACTTCCTCGAGTCGTTGGAACCGAACGAGGACGCGTCGGTGTGGACGCTGACGCTTCATCCGAACATCAGCTTCTCCGACGGCACGCCGTTGAACGCCGAGGCGATCAAGTACAACATCGAGCGGGCCGCGGACCCCGAGACGGGGTCGCGGTTCCAGCCGGCGACCGAGGGTCTGGTGTTGGAGGTGATCGACGAGCTGTCCTTGCAGGTCACGTTGCCGGCGCCTGATCCGGGTTGGGACACGGTGTTGGTGTCGAACTTCGCCGGTGTCGGTTCGCCGACGGCGATCCAAGCGGCGCTCGACGAGGGT
>NZ_QKYK01000027.1 GCF_003426815.1 Desertimonas flava | reverse complement strand
GGTGAGGTGGATCGCGCCGCTGGGCTCGTCGCTGGCAAGGCGCGAGGACGAAGGAATACACCCAGTCTTTCGAGGACGAGCAACGCAGCCAGCGGCGAGATCCAGCAAGCGAGACACCGTTACCAATCCGGCGACAGACCACAAGGTCCCCGGACGAGTTTCGCTCGGACGGGGATTTCGGTCGGCAGACCGGTCGGCCCACCACGTATCCTGGTGAGATGCGTGTTCCGCGCACGTTCGTCTTCGTCGACCTCTCGGGGTTCACGAACTACACAGCTGCCTTCGGCGACGACGCCGCCGGGCGGCTTCTCAGCGCGTTCCGCACCATCGTCCGCGAGATCGCGTCCGAGCGAGGCGTGCGCATCGCCAAGTGGCTGGGTGACGGCTGCATGATCGTCGCCGTCGACCAGGCCGCGGCCATCGCCTTCACACTCGATCTCCACGATCGCTCGGGCGAGGTCTGCTCCCCGCTCACCCTGCGCGCCGGCATCGCCACCGGCTACGCCCTGTTGTTCGAGGGCGACGACTACATCGGGTCGGCCGTCAACATGGCGTCGCGCCTCTGCGACACGGCGGGAAATCACCAGGTCCTGATGCCGACGATGGGCATCGAGCAGCTGCCGCCCGGGGTCACGGCATCCCCGTTCGGCGCGGTCGAGCTCGCCGGCTTCCCCGGCGACGTGGAGGTCGTCGACCTCACGGGACGGCCCGGTCAGCTCGACAACACGGACACCGGCGAGCTCTGGACCCGCAGTCCGTTCATCTGATCTGCCGCACTCGAATGGAACCAGGTGGGCTGCTGTTGCGTCAGACTGTGCACATTCGACGCCTCGAAGGGTTCACCGACGTCATGACTGCAGCCCAATGATCACCCGGTCACGCTTCACGATCGCCATCGCGGCCACCGCCAGCGCGCTCGCCGTCACCCCGCTTCTCGTCGGCGCCAGCCCTGCCGCCGACGCTCCGGCCAAGACGCCCGTTCCGACGACGGCCCCGGTCGGGACCCCGACGGCACCGCCGCCCGGGCCGACCGTCCCGGCCGCCCCGACCACCGCCCCGGCGCAGGCCACCACGGTGCCCGTGGGCTCGCCGACCACCGCCCCCGCGGTACCGACCGAGGCACCGGGCCCCACGCCGGTCCATCCCACCGTCGTCGGCCCCAACGGCATCACCGTCACCGACAACACCGGCACGCTGAACATCACCGTTCCCACCGACTGGGTCGACGTCGACGCCCGGTCGGGCATCCGCGACGACGGCAGCCAGCGCCCGACCGTGTCGGCATCGCCCGATCTCGACGCGTGGACCAGCACGTGGACAGTGCCCGGCACGTATGCCACGGTGCTCGGGCCGAACGCCGATCCGGCCACCCTGCTGTCCGCCTACACGTTCACCAACGCGTGCACCGAAGGCGCCGTCGAGCAGTACAACGACGGTCGGCTCGTGGGGCTGCGACAGGTGTGGTCGAACTGCGACGGCACCAATACGCAGCTCGTCAACATCGCCGCCCGCTCCGCCGACAACCTCTACACGGTGTTCGCCCAGGTGCAGCTGCTCGCGCCCGACGCTGCCCTGCTCGGCCAGATCCTCGGGTCGGTCGGGGCCGTTCCCGGCACCAACCCCGGGCAGTCGCCCGCACCGCCGCCCACGCCGGCCACCCTCGGCGTCGCGCCGCCGGCCCTGCTGCAGGGTGTGGTGCCGCCGGACAGCCGCACCGTCACCGACCAGACCGGCAGGGTGTCGGTGGCCGCCCCGTCGGCGTGGACCGACGTCGTCGATGCCCCCCGCCTCAACGACGACTTCTCGGAGCGGCCGTTCGTGGCCGTCGCCCCCGACGTCGACGCCTACTTCACCGACTGGGAGGCGCCGGGCCTCGAGGTGACGGCCTATCCCTTCCGGCCCGACCCCTACACCATCATCGCCAACCAGGGTTGGCCCGACGACTGCGACGACGGCGGCCTCTACTCGGTGTCGATCCGCGGGCTCACCGGCTTGATGCAGATGTGGCTGAACTGTGGGGGGACGGCATCCCGCATCATCTCGGTCGCCGTGAGCCCGGCGTCGCAGTCGACCACGGCCTACCTCGAGATCCAGCTACCGACGTCCGACGACGCCACCCTCAGCGCCGCCCTCGCCTCCCTGACCGTCAACTGACCAGCCCTCTCTGAACGGCGCGGAGCCCGGATCCGGTCGGCCCCCGAACGCCGCGCCGCACTCCGTCGGGGGATGCTCGAAGGGGGATTCCCCCTTCGATGCGGCGATCAGCGCAGCTTGCTGCGCCGCCGCCTCTTTCAACTCTTCGTGCGAGCGCAGCGAGCTCGACTCAAACTCGCCGCAGGCGAGCGAGCGAAGCGATGCTCGCCGAGGACGAAACTCCGCGCGATCGGGGTGATTACCTTGCGCGATAGGTGGAGCGGTGAGCCCAGCCGCCGGCGGAGGTGTCCTTGTTGAGACGCTTGCTGAGGTGCAGCCCTTCGAGCACGAAGGCGACCGCCGCTGCCACCGCCGGGACCGACTGATCGCCCTCGGTCAACGCCTCGACGGGCACCCGCAGCGCGGGCACGCTGTCGACAAGGGCGGCGAGCTGCGCCGACGGAACGTCCTCTCCCGTGTCGGCGACGGCACCCTCCTCGAAGGCCTGCACCACGGCGCGGGTGGTCTCCGGCGCCACACGCTCCTTGTACACCGTGAGCACGGCGCCGCGCACGAGGTGGTCGAACACCGCTCCGCCACCGCTGTCGTCGAGCGACTCGATCTCGATCTTGCCGCCCGAGCTGGCCGCCATCGCGTCGAGGTCGTCGACCCGGGCGACCGCCGACGTCTCACCGGCGCGGAGGCCACGCCGCAGCGCGTTGGCGGCGACGGCCTCGAGGTTGGTCACCGACATGCGCACGCTGACGCCACTGCGCTGGTTGACGTGGGAGCTGGAACGGGCGAGATGGCTGACCGTGGCGATGACCTCGCCGAGGTACGACGGCACCTTGACGTCGACGCTGGGGCCGTCGGGGTGCCCGCCGAGGCGGCGTGCGGGCCACGACCGCGACTCCTGTTCCATGATCACCAGCTCGGTCTCGACCTCGAGCGGGTAGTGCGTGCGGATCTGTGATCCGAAGCGGTCCTTCAGCGGGGTGATCATCCGCCCGCGGTTGGTGTAGTCCTCGGGGTTGGCCGAGGCCACGAGCAGGAGATCGAGCGGCAGGCGGATCTGGTAGCCGCGGACCTGGATGTCCCGCTCCTCGAGCACGTTGAGCAGGCCCACCTGGATCCGCTCGGCGAGGTCGGGCAGCTCGTTGACGGCGAAGATGCCTCGGTTCGTCCGCGGGACCAGGCCGTAGTGGAGGGTCAGCTCGTCGGAGAGGTAGCGGCCCTCGGCCACCTTGATCGGGTCGACCTCACCGATGAGATCGGCGATCGACGTGTCCGGGGTGGCCAGCTTCTCGCCGTAGCGGTTGTCGCGGTGCACCCACGCGATCGGGGTGTCGTCGCCGTGCTCGGCCACGAGGTCGATCGCGTGCTTCGACACCGGGCGGTAGGGGTCGTCGTTGATCTCGCTGCCGGCGACGATCGGCATCCACTCGTCGAGGAGCCCGGTCAGCGAGCGGATGACCCGCGTCTTCGCCTGACCGCGCTCGCCGAGGAAGATGATGTCATGGCCGGCGAGGAGGGCGTTCTCCACCTGCGGCAGCACGGTGTCGTCGTAGCCGACGACGCCGGTGAACAACGGTTGGCCCGACGCGATGCGGGAGATGGCGTTGGTGCGGATCTCCTCTTTGACGCTGCGGGACTCCCATCCCGAGTCGCGCAGTTCACGGATCGTCGTCGGGCGTGCTGTCATGATGCGACGCTATCTCCGAGGTCTCCCGCCGTGCCTGTCGGCAGGTACATGTCGGCGCCGACATGCCGCCCGTGGTCTGCGGCGGACCGAGCTGGGTACGCGAAACTGGCGCGATGAAGGACGGGGCGGGGGCCGCCGTGGGACTGGCACTCGTCGCCGGCGAGATCGTCTGGGCCGACATCGACGAGCCAGCCTCCGGGGTGGAGCGTCTCACGGCCGTCGTCGAGCTGGCCGCCCTCGCATGCCTGGCGTCGATGCTCTGGCTGATGAGCTCGGCACGCTTCCCGGCGCCCGTCGGCGCGGCGGCCGTCGCCCCGATCGCCGGCACCCTTGCCGCCGCCGCGCTGGCCACGAGGCCGGCGCGGCTCCTCGCCGGCATCCGACGCGAGGCACGGGTCTGGCCGTCCATCGTTTGGCGCTCCGTCGCGGCCTTCGTGCTCATCGCAGCCCTCGTCGCCAACGCGCCGCGGTGGGGCGGCGTTGCGCTCTGGCCGGTGTCGATCGTGCTCGGCTGCGAGGCGGCGCTGTGCGCGTGGCGCATCGGCCTCGACGTCCGGCCCGTTCGCTGGTATCGCTCGTTTTTCGTCTCGGCGTTGCACTTCGGCGCGCTCGGCGCTGTGCTCGCCAGCATCGTGCGGTCGTCGGACGAGGCCGGCGACGCCCTCGAGTACTACGGCCTCTTCCACCTGCTCGCCGTTCTCGTCTGCCTCACCGCCGGGCTCCTCGACATGGTGCGCTCCGTCCAGCACGAGGCCGACGTTCGCGACGCCAACCGGATCATCGCCGAGGAGCACCGGCGGCGCGCCCACTGGCTCCACGACGATGTCTCGTCGCAGCTGCGCATCGTCAGCCTCAAAGTGCAGCACAACGCGGCGACGGCCCAGGACGTCGTGGCCCTGATCGATGACCTCGACCACACGTTGCGCCTCCGGCAGCTCGACGAGCTGCTCGCCTCGGGCACCGCCCGGCTCGCCGAGATCATCCAGCCCTATGTGCGCAACGCCCAGGGCAGCGGGGTGACGATCTCGGCGGTGCCCACCTTCGAGGACGCATCCCTCGTGGTCGGCTCCGCGACCGGTCGCACCTTCGCCCGGGCCGCATCGATCTTCACGTCGAACGCCATCCAGGCGGGCGCGACCGACATCGGCTTCCACATCTCCCACGACGACGGTGAGATCGAACTCGGCGTCGTGGACAATGCCGGCGGGTTCGACCTGGGGGACGTGCCCGCCGGTCGCGCCCTGTGGGAACTGGCCCAGACGGTGGGGCCGCGACGCCTCGCCGTCGACCGGTGCGATGGACTCACGGTGGTGAAGATCCGTATCCCCCTCGAGGAGAGCGAGACCGATGGCGTCGTTGCTGATCGTTGACGACGCCCGCGCCCTCACCGAGCTGTTCGCCGAGGCGATCCGCTCCAGTGGCGGCCACGACGTCCGGATCGCCAGTCGCATCGCCGACGTGCCGGGCATGGTGGCCGACCATCCGGGCCTCGACCTCGCGCTCGTCGACCTCTCGTTCCCGCAGGAACGCGGGTCGGGGCTCGACGCCCTGGCGGCGATCCATACGATGTCACCGGCGACGGCCCTGGCGATCGTCACCCAGGGTGACGAGTGGGTGGCCCAGCTGCTCCGCGACGCGTGGGAGTTGCTGCCGATCGCGACCGTGATCTCCAAGAGCGCGCCGCTCGCGTTCCAGCTCGACGCCATCGAGGAGGTGCTGCGCACCGGGTCGTCGCCCGTCGACCCGGCGATCCGACCGCTGGTGCCGGCCGTCAAACCAGCCCTGCGCACGGTGGCCCGGTTCGCCCTGCTCGTGCCGCACGCCGGACATGCCAAGTTGTGGGCCGCGCTCCTCGACGCCGCGCCGGGGACCACGTACAAGCAGATCGCCGACGCCACCGGCCTGCGCCTGAACACCGTGAAGAACTACCGGGCGTCGCTGCTCGGCGAGCTGATGCTGCACGGCCTCGACGAGCCCGGGCTCGAGGAGATGCGCGAGTTCGCCGTGCGCTGCCGCCCGTTCCTCGTGCCCCACGTGACGACCGCCCTCGAGCGGGCCCGATGAACGGGAAGCGGATCCGCGACGGCGTGCTCGCCCTGGCCATCGGATTCGGCCTCGGCACGGCGGCGATCGAGGCCGACGGCCTGCGCACGC
Source organism: Desertimonas flava (assembly GCF_003426815.1). GTDB lineage: Bacteria > Actinomycetota > Acidimicrobiia > Acidimicrobiales > Ilumatobacteraceae > Desertimonas > Desertimonas flava. The sequence goes on along the minus strand of NZ_QKYK01000027.1, from coordinate 76,719 downwards.
TGTTCCGATCCGGCGATCGGCTCGGTGACGTCGACTTCTTCCGGTACTGCAACACCCGCTTCGACGACAAGGCCACTGCCAGCCTCGTCGGAGACGACGCTTCGTCGTGGCGCTGCGTGATCCGTGACCCGATCCTCAACTTCGTCAACGTCAACGTCGACGACGCGTGCAGCCGCCAGTACGACGTGCCGGCGAAGGGTCGCTTCGACGACCCCGAGGACCCGTACTCGTGGGAGTGCTCCGTCAGGTGAGCAGCGGGGGCGCCGGACGGCCGCGACGCCGGTGGTGGCTGTCGCTCGGGATCGCTCAGAGCGAGGTCTCGCCGGCGCCGATCCGCAGGAGGAGCTCCCCTTGTGCCTCGAGACCGGCCAGGGCCGTGAGCGGGTCGACCGGGTCGTGCAGCAAAGCGTAGGTCGCCGACCAAAGGACGTCGTCGACTTCACCGGCCGTCAGCGCCAGGAGACCGGCGGCCGCGGGACCGTCGTCCATGGCGGCCAACTGGTCGTAGCCGACCCGTAGCTCCGGGTGCGCGGCCCACGCATCGACGAGCACCGGCTCGTGAAGCACCGACCGGCGCGGTGGCACGCAGCCGGTGGCGGCGGCCAGTTCGGCGAGCGCCCCCGGCTCGGTGAGGTGGTCCACCACCCGCTGGGCGGCCCCGGCCCGGCTCGGATCGCCGGTGTCCATCACCCAGAGCGCCCCGCCGCCGACCTGGCCGCCCACGCCGGGGAGGGGCGCCGCACCCAGCCGTGACTCGGGGAAGACGCCGGTCTCGAGCACGGCGATGACGTCGCCGAGGGCGGCCGACGTGTGCAGGGTGAACGCCGCGTCCGCCGTCTCGGTGGTGATGCGGAGCAGGTCGTCGTAGCCGCCGCCGCTCGTGTCGATCCACACGAAGGCGCCGTCGGCCAGGCCGTCGCGCAGCCACTGGATGTCGGCGGCGATCGACTCGGTGGCGAAGACGAGATCGTCGACCGGCTCGCCCCCGCGACCGTTGGCGGGGATGCCCACGATCTCCCCGCGCTGCGCGGGGAACTGCTTGATGAACCACGGTCCATACGTCGCCTGGAGCACCATCCCGTGACGCGCCACGCCGGCGGCGACCACCGCGTCGGACATGCGGCGCAACGCAGCGAGATCGCCCGGCGGATCGGCCGGATCGAGACCGGCCGCCTCGAGGAGCGCGGCGTTGTAGACGAGCACTGGGGTCGACACGTTGTACGGCGTCGCGACAAGTTGGCCGTCGACCTCATAGGTGGCCTCGACGACGGGAAGAAGGTCGTCGAGCGGAGCGCTGCCGGGGCATTCCGACCGGGGGATCGTCGAGCCGCTGCTGGCCAGGTTCAACGTGGCCGTCTCGTTGGCAAGCACGAGATCGGGCAGGTCCTCCGAGTCGACGGTCGCCAGGGCGTCGACGAGCATCGGATAGTTGGGGTGCTTGACGGCGGAGACGGTGATCTCGTCCTGCGAGCGGTTGAGCTCGTCGATCCGCTCGCCGAGCTCCCGTTCGAGGGCGTCACCCAGGGGGTGCCACAACGTCAGCTCGACGGGCCCCGATGGTTCGACACAGCGCGGGCCGCCCGTCTCGCCGGCGCCCCCGGCGCGGACGGGGCCGACCGCCAGCGCCGCGGCAGCGACCGCCATCGTCGTGGTCCTCCATCCCCGCCTGTGGACGTGCTGCTGCAAGTGCTGGTCCATCATGCCGCCTACCCCTCCGGCCGATCGTCGCGTGCTGCGGACCTGCAGCCTACGCGTGGCGTGGACGGCGCGGCCCACGGGAGCGGGGCACGACCAGACGGCCCAACATGTTCTCGGCGACATGTCGGCAACACCCTTATGCCCGACGGCGAATGTGGGTACGTTCGCTCCACGGACGCCGGAGCGGACAACCGGCGTCCAGGCAGGCTCGCCCGACCGTCGCCCGGCCCGGCGGCGGTCGGGCAGCGTCTGCCCGTGTTCCGCCCGTTCGGTGTGGTGGCGATCGGTAGCGTGGCGCCGATGCAGCTGGATGGCGCCTGGCGGGCCCTCGAGGCCGACGACGACCTGCGCCGTGACGGCACCGGGCTCGACGTCGACGACAGCGTCTGGCCCGAGGTCGTGGTGCCCGGGCACTGGCGGTCCCATCCGGACCTGTCCTCGAGCGACGGTCCCATCCTCTACCGCCGCCGGTTCTCGCGGCCCCGGCCCGACGCCGGTCAGCGCCGATGGATCACGTTCGACGGCATCTTCTACCAGGCCGACGTGTGGCTCGACGGGGCGTACCTCGGCGATCCCCAGGGCTACTTCTTCGCCCACACCTTCGACATCACGGCGCTGTCGCAGATGGCCGACGATCACGTGCTCGCCGTGGAGGTCACCTGCGCCCCGGAGAAGGGCACGACGGGGCGGCGCAACATCACCGGCCTGTTCCAGCACTCCGAGGCCGTCGCTCGCGACTGGAACCCGGGAGGGCTGTGGCGCTCGGTGCTCGTCTACGACACCGGGCCCGTCCGGCTCGACCGGGTCCGAGTGCTCTGCCGTGACGCCGACGAGACCCGCGCGCACGTGCTCGTCCACGCCCGGCTCGACTCGGCCGAGGCCCGCACGGTCCGCCTGCGCACCACCGCCGACGGCACGGTGGCCGGCGAGACCGAACACGCCCTGGCCGCCGGGGTCAACGAGATCGAGTGGTCGCTCGATCTCCCCAACCCCACGCTCTGGTGGCCCCGGGCACTCGGCGGCCAGCACTTGACGACGATCGAGGTCGAGGTGCTCGTCGACGGCGCCGTCAGCGACCGCCGCTCTCGGCGGACCGGGCTGCGCGAGGTGGCGTGGGCCGACTGGGTGTGCTCGATCAACGGGGAGCGGCTGTTCCTGAAGGGCGCCAACCTGTTGCCCACCCGCCCGGGCCTCGCCGACGCGACCCCGGCGAAGGTGCGCGGCGACGTGGAGCTGGCGGTCGAGGCGGGACTCGACGCGTTGCGCGTGCAGGCCCACGTGGCGGCCGACGAGCTGTACGACGCCGCCGACGAGTTGGGCATCCTGTTGCTGCAGGACTTCCCCATGCAATGGAGCTACGGCCGCACGATCCGCCGCGAAGCCGTCCGGCAGGCCAAGGAGATGGTGTACTCGCTCGGGCATCACCCGTCGATCGTCCAATGGTGCGCCCACGACGAACCGGTTCCCGACGCCCCGCAGCTCGAAGGCGACTCCCGTGCCAAGCGCGTCCGCCGCCTCGTGCGGCAGCAGCTCCCGACGTGGAACAAGTCGGTGCTCGACCGCTGGGTGAAGCGGGCGATCGAGTCGTCCGACCCGACGCGGCCGACGGTGGCCCACGGTGGCGTGCTCCCCCACCTGCCACAACTCGACGGCACGGATAGTCATCTCTGGCTGGGCTGGCACCGCGGTGAGATCGGCGACCTCGCCGAGGCCGCCCGGACGGTGCCCCGCCTCGTCCGCTTCGTGAGCGAGTTCGGCGCCCAGTCCGTCCCGGCCAGCGCCGGTGAGTTCGTCGACACGTCGGCGTGGCCGGAGCTCGACTGGGAAGCGCTGGAGCAGCGTCATGGCCTCGAGGTGGACGTCATGCGACATCGTCACCCGCCGGAGAACTTCGCCACCTTCGCCGCCTGGCGGACCGAGACGCAGCGCTACCAGGCCGAGCTCCTGCGCAGCCACATCGAGACGCTGCGCCGACTGAAGTACCGGCCGACCGGCGGCTTCTGCTTCTCGTGGCTGGCGGATCCGGCCCCCATGCTGTCGGCATCGGTGCTCGACCACGATCGGCAGCACAAGCTGGCCTGGGCCGCCGTCGTCGAGGCCTGCCGGCCGATCATCGTCGTCACCGATCCGCTGCCGGCCACGGTGGCGCCGGGGCAGCGACTCGATCTCGCCTTGCACGTGGTGAATGATCTACGCACCGCCGTCGACGCCACGGTCGCGGTCACCGCGTCGTGGCGTGGCGGGCACCGGCAGTGGGGATTCCGTGGCGATGTCGCTGCCGACGCCTGCGAACTGGTCGGCCGCATCGACCTGACGGTGCCGGACCATCCCGGCGAGATCCTCCTCGGCATCGCCCTCAACGGCACCGATGAGGACGGCAGGCCGGTCAATGCCACGCGCCGTGCCGGCGCCCGCGTCCTCCAGCCGGAGTAGCGGTCGATCCTGCGGCACACGCGGCAGGTGCCATCGCGGCCGTACGCTGGCTCCTCCCCGAATCTCGCTGGAGGCCTGCTTGAACACGCGCACCGATCTGCGCAACGTGGCGATCGTCGCTCACGTCGACCACGGAAAGACGACGCTCGTCGACAAGATGCTCTGGCAGTCCGGCGCCTTCCGTTCCAATCAGGACGTCAACGAGCGGGTCATGGACTCGATGGACCTGGAGCGCGAGAAGGGCATCACGATCCTCGCCAAGAACACGGCCGTGCGCTACGGCACCGGCGACGACGCGGTGACGATCAACATCGTCGACACACCGGGTCACGCCGACTTCGGCGGCGAGGTCGAGCGGGCCCTGTCGATGGTGGACGGCGTGCTGTTGCTCGTCGACGCGTCCGAGGGCCCCCTCCCCCAGACGCGCTTCGTCCTGCGCAAGACGCTCGAAGCCAAGCTGCCGGTCATCCTCGTCATCAACAAGGTCGACCGCCCCGACGCCCGCATCGCCGAGGTGGTGCACGACGTCGAAGAGCTCTTCTTGGACCTCGACGCCGACGTCGACCAGCTCGACTTCCCGATCGTCTACTGCGTGTCGCGCGAGGGCAAGTCGTCACTCGACCGACCGGCCGACGGCGCCGGTCTCCCCGACGGCAACTCCCTCGAGCCGCTGTTCCAGCTGCTCCTCGACCGCATCCCGGCTCCGACGTACGACCCCGAGGTGCCGCTGCAGGCGCTGGTCACCAACCTCGACGCCTCGCCGTACGTCGGCCGCCTGGCGCTGTGTCGGGTCCGGTCGGGCACGCTGCAGAAAGGCAAGCCGGTGGCGTGGTGCCGCGCCGACGGCACCATCGAACGGGCTCGCATCGCCGAGCTCTACGTCACCGAAGCCCTCGACCGGGTACCGGCCGAGTCGGCCGGGCCGGGCGAGATCGTGGCCGTCGCCGGCATCCCCGAGATCACGATCGGCGAGACGCTCGCCGATCCCGACGATCCGCGCCCGCTGCCGGTGATCACCATCGACGAACCGAGCCTGTCGATGACGATCGGCATCAACACGTCGCCCCTCGCCGGGCGCGACGGGACCCAGCTCACGGCGCGGTTGGTGAAGAACCGCCTCGACGCCGAGCTCATCGGCAACGTGTCCATCCGGGTGCTCCCCACCGAGCGGCCCGACACGTGGGAGGTGCAGGGACGCGGCGAGTTGCAGCTCGCCGTCCTCGTCGAGATGATGCGCCGCGAGGGCTTCGAGCTCACCGTCGGCAAGCCCCGGGTTCTCACCCGCGAGATCGACGGCGTCACCTGTGAGCCGGTCGACCGCCTCACAGTCGACGTGCCCGAAGAGTTCATGGGCGTCATCACGCAGCTGCTCGCGCTGCGCAAGGGCCGCATGGAGCAGATCGTCAACCACGGCACCGGCTGGGTGCGGCTCGACTACCTCGTGCCGGCCCGCGGTCTCATCGGATTCCGCACCGAGCTGCTCACCGAGACCCGCGGCACGGCGCTGCTCCACCACGTGTTCGAGCGCTACGAGCCGTGGGCGGGAGCGATCCGCGCCCGGTCGCGTGGCTCGCTGGTCGCCGATCGCACCGGACCGACCACGGCCTATTCGCTGTTGTCGCTGCAGGACCGCGGTCAGCTCTTCGTCGGTCCGGCCGTCGACGTGTACGAGGGCATGATCGTCGGCGAGAACGCTCGCGCCGACGACATGGACGTCAACCCGACGAAGGAGAAGAAGCTCACCAACGTCCGCTCGTCGACGTCGGACAACTTCGAGAAGCTGATCCCGCCGCGGCCGATGTCGCTGGAGCAGGCGCTCGAGTTCATCGCCGAGGACGAGTGCGTGGAGGTCACGCCGACGGCGGTGCGCCTGCGCAAGGTGATCTTCGACCAGACCGAACGCGGCCGGCTCGCCAAGCGCGCCAAGTCGCTGGCGTAGCGGCCGGCACCGTCACGTCGGGTGCTCGTCGCGAAGGGCGGCGAGCATGTCGACCACGTGCCGCATCACGACGTCCGTCGCTTCGCGCACCTGGGCCGGCGTCGCCGTGCTCGTGCCGCCGACGAGGGCCCGCACGTCGATCGGCTCGCCCACTTTGGAGATCACCTCCGGGCGACGCACGACGTTGAGCAACAAGCCGAGCAGGATCCGCTTGCGACCGACCAGCCGGTGGGCTCCCGACATGGCGACGGGCACGATCGGCGCTCCGGTCCGCACGGCCAGTCGGACGGCACCCGTCTTGGCCCGCTCGGGCCACTTGTCGGGATCGCGGGTGATGCGGCCCTCCGGGAACAGCCCGATCGCCTCGCCGCGCTCGAGGGCTTCGGCCGCGGCATCGAGGGCATGGGTCGCCGAGGCCGACCCGCGGTTGACGGGGATGAACCCCAGGCGGCGGAGCAGCCGGCCGAGCACCGGGACCTTGAACACCCCGGCCGTGGCCAGCAGCCGGAGCGAACGCCCGAGGCGTCGGCACGCCAGGGCCAGCAGCACCCCGTCGGCGTAGCTGGTGTGGTTGGCCACGACGATGATCGGCCCGTCGGGCAGCCGCCGGGCCACGCGGCCCCGACCACGCTGGCGCTCCACGCTCACCCGCGCCGTCAGCGCCACGACGGCGCTGACGACCGTGGCCAGCAGGCCGTAGAGGACGCCGCCCCTGCTCGGTCGCCGACTCATGCCGCCGGACTGTAGGGCACCCGGACCTGGGGCGGCAGGCATCCGCCATCAGCCGAGCGACGCTACAGAATCGCCTGTTGCGTCCCGGATCGGCCAAAGTCTCTGTCGTGACCACCGCTGTCCTGCTGCTGTCGTGCCCGGACGACCAGGGAATCGTCGCCGCCGTCTCCGATTTCATCGCCCGCCACGACGGCAACATCGTGCACGCCGACCAGCACGTCGATCCGGTGGGTGTCGGCGCCGGACCGGTGTTCTTCCAGCGGATCGAGTTCGTCCTCGACGGCTTCGGACTGGCCCGCGACGAGATCGCCCCGGCGTTCGCCCCGATCGCCGAGCGCTTCGGCATGGAGGTGGCGCTGCGGTTCTCGGATCATCGGATCCGCACGGCACTGCTGGCGTCGAAGCAGCCGCACTGTCTCGCCGACCTGCTCGTTCGCTGGTCGTCGGGCGAGCTGCCATGCGACGTCAGCGTCGTGGTGGCCAACCACCCTGATCACGCCGCGTTGTGCGCAGGCCTCGGCGTGCCGTTCGTCCACCTGCCGGTCGACGAGCGCGGCCAGGCGGTCCAGGAGCAGCAGGTGCTGGACACGCTCGCCGAGCACGACACAGAGTTGGTCGTCATGGCCCGCTACATGCGCGTCCTATCGCCGACGGCGATCGCCGCCTACCCCAACCGCATCATCAACATCCACCACTCGTTCCTGCCGGCGTTCATCGGCGCCAACCCGTATCGGCAGGCGCACGACCGCGGGGTCAAGCTGATCGGCGCCACGGCGCACTACGCCACCGACGACCTCGACGAGGGACCGATCATCGACCAGGCGACGACGCGGGTCAGCCATCGCGACGATGTCGCCCGCCTCACGCGCGCAGGCCGTGACCTCGAGACGACGGTGCTGGCCCGCGCCGTGCGGGCCCACCTCGAACACCGCGTGCTGGTGTACGGCCACAAGACCGTGGTGTTCTGAGCCGGATCGGGCGGGCGGCGCCCGCCCGGGCGATCAGAGCGGGTTGAGGGAGATGTCGAGGCAGTCGTTGCCGACGCGCTTGCCATCCTCGCCCGGCGCCGGACGGTGGAGGATCGCCTTGGTGGGCGACACGGTGACGGTGGCGGCCTCGGCGTCGCTCGTGGTGGTGCCGTCGACGAGCAGGCTGTAGCCGCCAAGCTCGAGCGGGGGCCACACGAGCGTGGCGACGGGGTTGGACTCGACGTTCGCCAACGTGTGACGGCCGATGCCGCCGAGCACCACCGAGCCGTCGACCACGTCGGGCGTGACGGCGAGGACGTGGGCCCGGCCCTCGGTGCTGACCGACACCAGGTAGGCGAATCCGTACTCGCCGATCTTGGCGGCGAGCTCGTCGAGGTCGACCTTCACGCTCATGGGGCGACGGTACCAGCGACGGTCACGACTGTGGCACGACGAGGCCGTACCACGGCCCTGCGGCGAGGTCGTCCTCGACGATCGACCGGTCCTCCGGATCGATGACCTCCACCGCACGAGCCGCGGCCAGCTCCACCTCGGCCTCGTCGAGGCGGCCGAGGCACGCCAGCGCCCGGGCCATCGCCTCGTGGGCGTAGGCCAGGTCGAAGTCCTTCAACCCGGCGTCGGCGGTCACGGCGGCGCATCGTTCGGCGTGGTGCAGGGCGAGGTCGCCGTGCCCGAGCACGGCGTGCACACGCGACAACAGCCACGAGGCGCGTGCCGCGTTCTCCGGACCCCGCCTCGCCGCCCGGCGCCAGTGGTAGGAGGCGGCGTAGGCGCGTCCGAGCAGGTCGTCGACCTCGTCGGCACCGAAATCGTCGCGGTCGTCGCGGCCGAGCAGCTCCCAGGTGGAGTTGTTGGCCTCGACGCCGTGACGGCGGTGGTCGTCGCCGTCGGAGGTCTCCGGCGATCCGAGGTCGGCCGTCTGCGCCGGCAGTCCCGATCCGGTCTCGACGAGCGACTTGAGCGAGCCGAGCACCCAGGGCCAGCCGGCACCGACGCTGGCCGACGTTGCCGGGCTGAGCCCGAGGTCGCGATGGACCGTGGTGACCCTGGTCAGGCCGTCACCGGCGCTCGCCAGTTCCCACTCCACCCGCCCGGGCGGTTCCTCGGCCATCGTCACGTCGTACAGGGCCCGCCAGGTCATGACGAGTCGGTGCGGAGGGTCGACCTCCTCGATCGTGCCGACGACGGAGTCGGAGCCGTCCGGAGCGACGAATCGATACGGCGCGCCCGGTTCGAGGACGGCCTCGAACCGTTGGGCGTGGAAGTAGCGCCGGGTGAACTCGGGGTCGACGATCGCCTCCCAGACGCGCTCGATGTCGGCGCGGATGAACGTCTGGAACACATGCAACGGCTTGGTCATGAGTTCTCCTCCGGCGAGATGAAGCGGCCTGCGTGGCCGGGGAACGCACTGAACGGCTTGGTCATGAGTTCTCCTCCGGCGAGATGAAGCGGCCTGCGTGGCCGGGGAACGCACTGAACGGCTTGGTCATGAGGTGCGGTCTCCTTCGAGGTGGCGCCGGAGCCCGACGAGGGCCTCGGTGGTGACGGCGGCGTACTTCGAGGTCCAGCGGTCGTGGATCTCGCGGATGGGAACGGGATAGAGGTAGTGGAACTTCGTGCGCCCGGCCTTGTAGGTGACCACGAGGCCGGCCTCGGCGAGGACGGCGAGGTGCTTCATCACGCCGAACCTGGTCAGCGCCGGAAGGACGTCGCAGAGCTCGCCGAGCGACTGGCCATCGGTCCGGAACAGGGCGTCGAGCAGCGCACGGCGACCGGGATCGGCAAGTGCCTTGAACACCCGATCGTCGGCGACATCGGCCGGATCGACAGCATCCCCGGTTCCGTCCACGAACGCCAGAATATGTGACTATTAAGTCACCTGTCAATCTCCCGACTATCCCGATCGCAAGAGTCGGGATTGCAGCTACGCTGGTGCGCCCAGACCGCTGCGACCCGCGTTCGATGAATCCGTCTCAGCTCCTGGACATCGCAGCCACATCCTGACTTCTCACAAGGAGAGCGCACATGGCCGTTCGTCTCGGCGACACCGCACCGGACTTCACCGCTGACACCACGCAGGGCACCATCAACTTCCACGAGTGGCTCGGCGACTCGTGGGGCGTGCTGTTCAGCCACCCCAAGGACTTCACGCCGGTCTGCACCACCGAACTCGGCTACGTCGCCAAGATCAAGCCGGAGTTCGAGAAGCGCAACGTCAAGGTCATCGGGCTGTCGGTCGACCCGGTCGAGTCCCACGTGAAGTGGGAGGGCGACATCGAGGAGACCCAGGGCACCGCTGTCAACTTCCCGATGATCGGCGACCCCGACCGCAAGGTCGCCGACCTCTACGACATGATCCACCCGAACGCCAACGACACGATGACGGTGCGCTCGGTGTTCGTGATCGGTCCGGACAAGAAGGTGAAGCTGACCATCACCTACCCGGCCTCGACCGGCCGCAACTTCGACGAGATCCTGCGCGTGATCGACTCGCTGCAGCTGACCGCCGGGTACAAGGTCGCCACGCCGGCCAACTGGCAGCACGGCGGCGACGTCATCATCGTCCCGGCCGTCTCCGACGACGAGGCCAAGGACCTCTTCCCCGGCGGTTGGGACGAGCAGAAGCCGTACCTCCGGGTCACCAAGCAGCCCAACCTGTGACACGCCGGGAGCGCCGGGCGCTCCCACTCCCTCAGCGAGGACCGGTTCTGGCCGGTCCTCGCTTCGCGCTCCGGCCCAGAACTGACTCGATGGGTTTCGTCACGATCCAGCCCCAGATCGCCGAGTGGCACGATCGACGTGCGCCCGCCGAACGGAAGTGCCGACCCAGCGCGCTCCCAACAGGCTGTTGCGGTTTGTGGTCGCTCGGGTGTGGGCGATCGTGGGCGCGGCGGTCGTGTTGGTGACTTGTGTCGGTCGTGGCTGGCGGTGTCCGGGGTGGGAGTCTTGCCGTGTCGTTGTTGCCCGTGTGCTGGGTTCTATGTGGGAGGCAGGCCGACGGTTGAGAGCTTGAGCAGGTTGTGCGTGGTTGCGATCAGTCGCCACTCGGCGGTGACAGCGACGAGTCCCCGATGCATGAATCGCTGGATCTGGCGGTTGTGTTTGATATCGCCGAAGACGGGCTCAACGGTGTGTTGTCGTTGCTTGTAGAGCGCTGTTCCCTCGGGTGTGCGGAGCCGGTGTTCCATCGCTTCAGCCGGCGTGGCATCCGGCGGTGGTGGCCCGCTGGTTGCTCCGCGTTCTTTGAGTTGTTGGCGCAGCTTGTAGCTCTTGGTCGTCGCGATGAGTCGACGTGGTCCTCGGGTGGTGGCGTTCTTGTCGCTCCAGTAGCCGGCATCGAACAGCATCATCCCGATCCGACGACGCTCGCCGATCTTGTTCAGGTTCGTTCGGGTCATCTTCATCATCGGCCGGCACTGCGTCGAGTCGCTGCCGATGTTGGTGACGGTGGCGGCGAGCACGACGCCGTGTTGATTCACCGCGGCCTGAGCGTTGTATCCCTGGACCCAGCCACCCTTCGCGGTCGGCATGACTCGACTGTCGGGATCGGTGGTGTTCGCCCGGTCCACCTTGTCGCTCGTTGCCGTCTCCGATGAGGCCTTGGCTGCCTGTTCGGCACGGATCTTGTCCAGTCGCCGTAACGCCCGTTTGACCTCGTGATCGTCGCCACGTGGAGCGAACCCGCTCGGCCGCCGCCCCCGAGCCCGCGCACGAGCCTCGGCTTCGGCACGGCGTTTCGCCGCTCGCCGCCGGTAGTACTCGACGCGGGCCTCGGCGTGAGCGACCGGGTCGTCATCTTTGGAGGGCGGCGGGAACCCGTGCCCGTCACGGACCGCCCGACGGATCACCGCGCGACGCATGGAATCGTTGGCCTCGCGTCGTTTCCGTTTCGCTTTCAACTGCTCGAGCGCCGCGTCCAACCGTCGCCGCCGATCCTGCCGAGTGGCCAGGTCCTTGGGCAGTTCATCGCCGCGACGATCGCCGAACTCGGCGTCTTCGGCGGTGTCGACAGCGTTGGCCTCGGCCATCATCGCCGCCACCTCAGCGTTGATGTGCTCTTCGCTGCGGCTGGCCTTGATCGATGCATCCGCCGCGATCTTCGTGCCATCCACCGCGACGACACCGACGGTGGTCAAGCCCGCCTGCTTGCACAACAGCAACACCTCGACGAACAACGCCTCGGCGTGTTCTTGATGCACCTGACGGAACCGGGCGATCGTCGTGTGGTCCGGCGCGTCGTTGGCGCAGATCACCCGATAGGCGACATCCACCTCACAGAGCCGTTCGATCTTCCTGCTGGAACGCTGACCGGTGCAATACGCATACAGCAGCAACGCCAGCAACATGTCCGGGTCGTACGCCCGCCGGCCAACCCCATCATTCGGGTGCCGCTCATGCAACCGCGACGTGTCGATCCGTTCAACGACATCGACGATCAGCCACACCAGATGGTCCTCGGGCAACCACTCCCGCACATCCGGCGGCAACAGAAACAACTGATCACGATCCACCCGCCGATACCCGAACGCCATCACCCGATCATGCCCAACCACACTAAACCCGAGCGCGATAGTCAACAATCAAACCGCAACAGCCTGCTGCGAGCGCGCTGGGTCGGCACTTCGGCAGGGCCGTCGGGCCTCTCTCGTCTTCTGCTCGCGGGAGGTCGGGCCGCTTCGCCGGTGACGGCTGCTGCTCCGAAGAGCCGACGACCGACGACGGCACGCCAGCCTCACGAGCAGACAATCGTGCCGAAGCAAAGCGAACACGCCCGTACCCGACCCACAGGTCCGACAAGAGCGCCCGAAAACGCGACCACAGCAGTACACGAATCGCAACCATCAATTCCTGTACTGCTGAGGTTGCAGAAACGCGACGAGAGACGGCTGAGAATCGGTGTTCAGCGGCCGGTGAACCGGGCGGGTCGCTTCTCGAGGAACGCCGTGCGGCCCTCGACGGCGTCGGCGCTCGCCCACGCCGCGGCGCGGGCCGCTTCGACGTCGGCGTCGGGCTGCGGTTCGGCGGCCGATCGTTCCAGGGCCAGCTTGTGCCCGGCGATCGTGAGTGGCGCGAGGCCGGCAATCTCGTCGGCCCACGCCAGCGCGTCGTCCAGCGTGCCGAGGCGATGCACGGCGCCGACGGCGTGGAGCCGGGCGCCGTCGAACGTCTCGGCGGCCACGAGCATCGCCCGGGCGACCGACGGCGTGAACTGCTGACTCAGTCGCCGAACGGTCCAGTGGTCGACGACGAGCCCCAGGCGGGCGGCCGGGATCCCGAACCGGCTCGCCGGTGTGGCGACCCGCAGGTCGCACACCGATGCCAGTTGCGACCCCGCCCCGAGCGCAGCGCCGTCGATGGCGCCGACGACCGGGATCGGCAGCGCGGTGAACCCGCGCAGCACCGTGGCGAGGGCGGCGGCGAACTCGCCCTCCTCGACGCCCGTGAGGTCGGCGCCGGCACAGAACGCCGGTGGCTCACCGGTGAGCACGACCGCCCGCGTGCCGTCGCCGCGAACCTCGTCGATCACGCCGGCGAGCGCCAGCAGCGTGGCGTGATCCACGGCGTTGCGGCGCTCCGGCCGATCGAGGGTCAGCACGGTGACCGCGCCGCGACGTTCCGTTCTCATCAGTGCCTCCAGCGTGCGCCCGGGTGGTCCGGGAGGTCCTCGTCGCGGGCCGTGCCGACCGGGTGGCCCGCCCGTACCATGTCGGCCGACTCTATGACGGCCGCCCCCGACCCGAAGGATCCGCCCCGGAACGATCCGGCCGACGACGACCCCGTCCGCCGCCGGCGCGAGCAGGTGCGCCGAATCGTCGGCCTGGCCAACCGCCTGGGCTATCTCCTGCTGGTCGTGGCGATCGTCGTGTTCTTCGTCGGCGTCGCCACCGACTTCACGTCGACGAAGGCCGGCATCATCGTCGGCACGCTGGTGGCGTCGTGCGTGCTCCTCGCCCCGACCATCGTGCTCGGGTACGCCGTGAAGGCCGCCGACCGGGACGATCGCGAGCGAGGCCTCTGACGGCCGGGCGCGAGCGCCCGATCGTCCCGACGCTTGTTACCCTCGGGTAAGTATGTCGGCGCGACTCTCTGCCAGTGATCGTCGTGAGCAACTCCTGCGGGTTGCCCTCACCACGTTCGCCCGTGCCGGGTACCACGAGACGTCGATGAACGACATCGCCGACGCCGCCGGCGTCACCAAGCCCGTCCTGTACCAGCACTTCGAGTCCAAGAGAGAGCTGTACCACGCCCTCCTCGAGTCGGTCGGCGAGGAGATGGTGCTCGCCGTCACCGTCGCCGCCAGCGGCGTCACGAGCGGGCGGGAGCAGACACGCCTCGGCTTCCGCGCCTACTTCCGCTGGGTCAGCGAGAACCGCGACGCGTTCACGCTCCTGTTCGGCGGCGGGTCGCGCCAGGACGTCGAGTTCGCCCGCGCCGTCCGGCGGTTCACCGACGCCGCCGCCCGGGCCATCGCCCCGCTGATCGCCGCCGGCATCGACCGCGATCATCAGCTCACCCTGGCTCACGCCATCGTCGGGATGTCCGAGGGCGCCAGCCGCCGCCTCGTCGAGCACGGTCGTGAGTTCGACGCCGACGTGATGGCCGACCAGCTGAGTGACCTCGCCTGGGCCGGTCTGCGTGGCCTCGCCCAGACCGCCACGGACGGTCAGGCCAGCGAGTCGCAGTTGGCCACCGCCGCCGGCGACTGATCGCTGCCCCGGCGTCCGGGCCGACCGGCGACGTCAGGGCTGACGCAGGACGAGGCCGCGGTACCCGTCGCTGAACCCGCGCGACTTCACGGCCGCCGTGACCCACGCCGCCTCGGGAGCCGACGCCAGCTCGTTGCCGTTGATCTTGCGGATCTCGACCGACCGGGACGGACCGTCCTGCACCTGGCCGACGAGGGCGTCGACCCACCCGTCGTCGTCGGCCGCACCCGCGAACGTGACGAGATGGTGAGACCGGCGGTCGTGCCAGATCAGGGGCACGCCACCACGCATCACCACCAGCGCCGCACCGATGCGGGCAGGGCGGCCCGGTGACTCTGGCCACGCCAGGCTGGCGCCGTACGGCTGGGCCGGATCGGCCGCCGACAACGCCACCACCTCGGCCGGCGGGGCGTCGAGGTCGTCGGGCCGGCGCATCGACCGGAGACGGTCGACGGCGCCGGGGACGGCGAACTGCGCAGCGCCCAAGCCGCTGACGAAGTACCCGCGGCGGACCTGACCCCGCTCCTCGAGCACCTTGAACACGCCGTACACCGACGAGAACCCGCCGACGACGCCTTCGGCCAGCACCGCCTCACGGGTGACCACGCCGTAGCGCTCGGCCAGTTGCAGGGCGGCGGCATGGGCCGACGCCGTTGGCGTGGGCGCCGGCTGGAGCAGCGGGGCGACGAGGCTCCATCGGCCCGACCCGGCAGCCGGTCCGATGCGTCCCAGCCGGGTGGGCCGGCCGCGGCGCATCGGGCGACCACCGCCGACCGCCTTGCGCGCGGCGCCGGAGGTGAAGGCGCGCAGGGCGACGAGCGAGTCGTTGGTGACCTCGCCGGCCCAGACGAGGTCCCACAGCGCGGCGACGAGCTCCGTGTCGGTGGGCCCGACCACGCCGCTGCGCAGCTGGCCCCAGAACATCGCCCCGCCGGCGGCCAGGACGGCGCGGATGTCGTCGTGCACCCGTCCCACCACCGCATCGGCGGACTCGCTGCGATCCCAGCTCGGCGCGAGCACGGCGAGCTGGTCGGCGAAGCACAGCCGGATGCGACCATCGTTGGCGCCGACGGCGCCACTGCCGACCCACACCACCTCGCCCGCCGCGCAGAGCTCGTCGAGCATCGCCGGCCGGTAGTTGGCGACGCGGGCGGGCAGGATGTCGCGCTCGAGCGCCGAGGCGACCAGCGGCGCGCCGGAGAGCACGCCGATGGTCTCGACGAGCGCCTCCAGCCCCTTCCTCGTGCGCGACACGCCCGACCACGCCGGGAGGAACTGGGCCAGCGCCTCCTGGTCGACCGGCTCCACCTCACGCCGGAGCACGGCGAGGGACCGACGGCGGAGCTGGCGCAACACGTCGAGATCGCACCACTCGCGCCGGACCCCGCCGGGACGGAACTCGCCCCGAACGAGGCGGCCCTCGGCCTCGAGCGCGGCGAGAGCGCCGACGATGCGCGGCTCGGGCGCCCCGAAGCGGACGGCGACGTCGCGCTCGAGGAACGGCCCGTGCGTGCGGGCGTAACGGGCGACGAGATCCTCGAGCGGGCGCGGCACCGGATCGGTGAAGACCTGCGGGAGCCCGAGTGGCAACGCGCAGCCGAGCGCATCTCTGTACCGGGCGGCGTCCTCGGCCGCGACGTAGCGCTGCTCGCCGGCGATGCCGACCTCGATGGCCCGGCGCTCGGCAACGAGGGCGTCGATCATCGGCCCCGGATCGCCCTCGCAGCGCAGCCCGAGGTCGGCGAGGGTGAGATCGCCGACGCGGCGCAGCACGTCGTGCAGCTCGTCGGCGGAACGGGCGCGCCGCCCGTCGGACAGCCGCTGGAGGTCGAGCTCGACGTCGGCGAGCACGTCGGCATCGAGCAGCTCACGCAGCTCCTCGGCGCCGAGCAGGTCGGCGAGCAGATCACGGTCGAGCGCCAACGCCGCGGCCCGCCGCTCGGCGAGCGGGGCGTCGCCCTCGTACATGTAGGCGGCGATCCAGTTGAACAGCAGGCTCTGAGCCATCGGCGAGGGCTTCGACGTCTCGACGTTGACCACCCGCACGGCGCGCGATCGCAGCTGCCCGAGCACCTCGCGCAGCGCCGGCACGTCGAACACGTCCTGCAGGCACTCACGCGATGCCTCGAGCAGCACGGGGAACGTCGGATGCTTGGCGGCGACGGCGAGCAGGTCGGCGGCTCGCTGGCGTTGTTGCCACAGCGGCGTGCGCTGGCCGGGCCGGCGCCGGGGCAGGAGCAACGAGCGCCCGGCGCACTCGCGGAACCGTGACGAGAACAGCGCCGTCTGCGGCAGGGTGGCCACCACCAGCTCGTCGATGTCGTCGGGGTCGATGGTGAGGGCATCCATCGGGACGAGGTCGTTGGTGGTGGGGTCGGCGGCCTCGGGGAGGCGGAGCACGATGCCGTCGTCGCCCCACATCGACTCGACGGGGATGTCGAAGTGATCGGCCAGGCGCCGTTCGATGGCCATCGCCCACGGCGCGTGCACCGGCGTGCCGAACGGGCTGAGGATGCAGACCCGCCAGTCGCCGATCTCGTCGCGGAAGCGCTCGACGACGACGGTGCGGTCGTCGGGAACCACTCCGGTGGCCTCGGCCTGCTCGCCGAGGTACTGCAGCAGGTTGGAGGCGGCGAACTCGTCGAGGGCGTGGTGCTCGCGCAGCCTGGTCATCGCCGTCTCGGGTGGCAAGGCGCGCAGCTCGCGGACGAACGCGCCGAGCGCTCGGCCGAGCTCGAGCGGGCGGCCTGGCCGGTCGCCGTGCCAGAACGGCATCTTGCCCGGCTGGCCCGGCGCCGGCGTGACGGTGACCCGCTCGAACGTGATGTCCTCGATGCGCCACGTGGACGCGCCGAGCAGGAACGTCTCACCCGGCCGGCTCTCGTACACCATCTCCTCGTCGAGCTCACCGACGCGGGTGCCGTCGGGCAGGAAGACGCCGAACAGCCCGCGGTCGGGGATGGTGCCGCCTGACGTGACGGCGAGGCGCTTGGACCCGTCGCGGGCGCGCAGCGTGTCGTTCACCCGGTCCCACACGAGGCGGGGGCGCAGCTCGGAGAACTCCTCCGACGGATACCGGCCGGCGAGCATCTCGAGCGTGTTGGTGAGCAGCTCGTCGGAGAGCTCGGCGAACGTGGCCGTGCGGCGGACCATCGCCGCCACGGCCGACACCGGCAGTTCGGTGTGGGCGCTGACGTGGGCGACGATCTGCTGGGCGAGCACGTCGAGCGGGTTGCGCAGGTAGTGCGTGTGCTCGATCTCGCCGTCGATCATGCGTCGCGTGACCACGGCGGCTTCGAGGAGGTCGCCGCGATGCTTCGGGTAGATCGTGCCCTTCGACGGCTCACCCACCTGGTGGCCGGCGCGACCGATGCGTTGGAGACCCCGACTGACCGCGCCCGGAGATTCCACCTGGATGACGAGGTCGACGGCGCCCATGTCGATGCCCAGCTCCAGGCTGCTGGTGGCGACGATGGCCCGCAACGTGCCGCGCTTGAGCTCGTCCTCGACGATCACCCGCTGCTCGCGGGCCAGCGAGCCGTGGTGCGCCTTGACCAGGTCGAAGGCGTGCTCGCCCTCCTCGTTGAGCCCGATCCCCTGCTCCTCGGCCAGTTCGTTGAGCTTGGCGGCGAGACGCTCGGCCTGACGGCGGGCGTTGCAGAAGACGATGGTCGACCGGTGGGCGAGGATCTGCTCGAGAATTCGCGGGTAGATGGACGGCCAGATGCTGGCCCGGCGCGGCGTCATCGCCAGGTCGGCCGGTCCGCTGTACATGCCGTCGACCGGCTGTTGCGGCTGGGGCAGGTCGGTCATGTCCTCGACCGGGATGACGACGTCGACCTCGAGCGGCTTGGAGATGCCGGCGTCGACGATGGCGACCTCGCGCGGCTGGCCCGGCCCGGTGCCGTCGCTGTCGTGCTGGCCGCCGAGGAAGCGGGCGATCTCCGACAGCGGCCGCTGCGTGGCGGAGAGCCCGATGCGCTGGGGCGGGCGGGCGGTGATCTCCTCGAGCCGCTCCATCGACACCGCGAGGTGGGCACCGCGCTTGGTGGCGGCCATGGCGTGGATCTCGTCGATGATCACGGTTTCGACGCCCACGAGCGTCTCGGCGGCGTTCGACGTGAGCATCAGGTAGAGGCTCTCGGGGGTGGTGATCAGGAGGTCGGGCGGCTTGCGGGCCAGCGCCTGACGGTCCTTGGCGGACGTGTCGCCGGTACGCATGGCGACCTCGATCGGGTGGAACGTCGCCGGTCCCCCCGTCCCGCCGTTCCCCTCGTCGGGGGCCGACCGGCCGGCGCCGAACAGTCGCTCGTGGGCGAGGCCGATGCCGGCGAGCGGCGCTCGCAGGTTCTTCTCGACGTCGAAGGCGAGGGCTCGCAAAGGCGAGATGTACAGCACCCGCGTGCGGTGCTTGCGCTCGTCGGGCGGCGGCGTGGTGACGAGCCGGTCGATCGAGGTGAGGAAGGCCGCGAGCGTCTTGCCGCTTCCCGTGGGGGCGCAGATCAGCGTGTGCTTGCCGGCGACGATGGCCGGCCAGCCCTGGATCTGCGGCGGCGTTGGCGTGGGGAACGACGCGGCGAACCACGCCCGCACGGCGGGCGAGAAGGCGTCGAGCACGGGATGAGCGGCGATACGGCGATCGTACCGATGCCCTGTGACAGGGTTTCCCGGGCCACCGGTCCGGCCGCCACCCGTCAGCCGGTAACAGATGGTGCCAGACACCATCTGTTACCGGTCAGCTCGCCGGTTGGAGCATCAGGCGGACGCCGATGAGGCGGACGGCGCGAGGGTGATCGGGCTCGTCGGGACGGAGAATCTCGTCGAAGCGGCCGAGAACACGGCGGGCGGTCGCGGCGATCTCGTCGGCGTCGGTGGTCGGGGCGGGCAGCTTGCTGATCCTCGAGCGCGTGAAGAACGTCGGCGTGCGGAGCTTGACGGCCACGTGAGTGGCGACGAACCCACCGGCGGTCACCTCGGCCGTCACCTCGTGGGCGAGCCGGTCGACCTCCGCCTCGATGGCCGCCGCGCCGACGACGTCGCGGGTGTAGGTCACCTCCTTGCTGCGTGACTTCGGTACCCACGGCTCGTCGACGAGCGGCGAGGAGTCGCCGCCGAGACCGAGCACCCGCAGCGACGGTCCGATCCGGGGCCCGAACCGGCGGGCGAGGTCCTCGTGGTCGGCGCGGGCCAGGTCGACGACGGTGTGGATCCCGGCCTCGGCGAGCCGGGCGGCGGTGCGGTCGCCGATCCCCCAGATCGCCGTGACCGGCTTGTCGCCCATGGACGGGATCCATTGCGCCCTCGTCAACCGGGCCACGCCGGAAGCCTGACCTGCGGGGGCCGACAGACGCTCCTGCTTGGCGATGCCGGTGGCGGTCTTCGCCTGCAGCCTGGTCTCGCCGATGCCGACGGCGCACGACAGCCGCGTCGCTGCCAGCACCTCGGCGCGCAGGCGGTGGGCGAACACCTCGGGTTCGTCGGTGACGACGCCGACGAACGCCTCGTCCCAACCCCACACCTCCACCACCACCGGCTCGCCGTCGTCGCCGCGCAACGATCGCAGGGTGGCCATCACGACGGCCGACGCCGCGTCGTACGCGGGATGGTCGGAGGGCAGGAACACGGCGTCGGGGCACTTGCGGTACGCCGCCATCAACGGCATGCCGGAGTGGATGCCGAACGCCCGAGCCTCGTACGACGCGGTGGCGACGACCTGGCGAGGGCGCTTCGGGTTCCCGTCGCCTCCGACGACCACCGGGCGCCCGGCCAACTCGGGCCGTCGCAGCACCTCGACGGCGGCCAGGAACTGGTCGAGGTCGACGTGGAGGACGTGGGCGACACGGGGCGGTCCCATCGGTTCCATCCTGCCGTGCCCGCCCGGGGTCTCTCATCCGAGTACTGAAGGGCCCGAATCGGGACCTTCGGTACTCGGGCGACGTTCAGTACTCGGATGGGGAACGGTGGGGGGGTCAGGTGTGGTCGGCGAGGAAGCGGTCGACCGCAGCGCGCGCGGCGGGCTGGTCGTCGGCGTCCTTCCACCGCTCGACCAGGGTCGCCCGGGGAGCCGTGGCCGCCAGGTGCTCGGACGCCGACGACGGGTGGTACACGTCGTTGCCGCGCAGCACCAGCAGCGGCGTCGTGATCGACCCGATGACGTCGTCGTCGACGCTCCAGAACCGTCGCTCGCTGCCGAACAGGTTGGCGAAGCATCCCTCCCAGTCGTCGTCGCCTGCCTCGGGGTGCTCGCCGCCGATCGACGCCCGCCAGTCGTCGAAGATCGCCCGGAACTCCTCGGCGTTGCCGTCCTGCCCGATCGGCTGCATGGCGACGGCCGCCGTCACCCGCTCGGGCACGGTGGTGACGAGGCGGAGAATGAACGCCCCGCCGATGCACATGCCGCACACCGCGAAGCGCTCGATGCCGAGGTGATCCATCAGCGCCAGCTGGTCGGCGGCGTAGGTGTCCCAGCCGTCGGTCGCGGCGATCGGGCCGAACGACGTGCCCGTGTTGCGCTGGTCCATGGCGACGATCTGGTAGCGGTCGGAGAGAGCGTCGATCGGGTTCCACGGGGCGTTGCCCCACGTCTCGATCCTCGACGCCCGCAAGCCACCCGGTGCGAGCATCAGGATCGGTGGCCCCTCGCCCGTCACTTCGTACCGGATGGTCGTGGCGTCAAGCTCCAGCGTCGGCATCGTCGCGACCGTAGCCCCCGGCGCGCCGCTGCGTGATGGCCACGGCAACGGTCTCGGGGCTCGGCTCCGGCGACGTGACGAACATGTCGTGGACGTCGATGGCGAGGACCGCTCGCTGTGTCGGATCGACCGGCACCGTCCCCGCCGGCAGGTCGCCGCTCCGCTCGGCGAGGTAGCGGGCGGCGGCCTCGAGCGCCGAGGCGGTCCGGCGGGCGGCCGGACCCGACTCGTCGAAGCGCCACTCCCGCACGCGCGCGGCGACCAGCGGCTTCTCGTCGGTGACGTCGATGCCCGTGGCGGCGAAGACCCGGCAGTCGTACGTGCGGCACGTGTTCGGTCGGTGCTCGTAGATGGAGCACCGGTCGTCGACCAGCATCGGGCAGTGGCCGCGCTCGTCGTAGCCGAGGACGTAGTGACCGGCCGGCAGCCCCGGAGCCGGGAAGAGGAGGGCCGACGGGATGTGGGCCACGGCGTCGGCGTCGTCCGGCGTGACGTGGATGAACTGCGACGAGCGGCAGCACGCCGTGCACCCGTCGCACGGCACGTCGGCGGGCGCGTCGTCGCGGATCGAGGCGAGCACACCGGCCACCCAGCCCGACAACTCGCCCGCCGGCCGCGTCCGGCCAGAAACACGATTCTCAGGCGTCTCCGGTCGCGATTTCGCGACCGGAGACGCCTGAGAATCGCGTGATCGGGTCATACGGGCTGGGCGATCGTGTCGCTGACGACGCGGCCGGCGTCGAGGCGGATCGTGCGGGTGAGACGGACGTGTTCGAGCAGCGACCGGTCGTGGGTGACCAGCAGCACCGTGCCGGGGAACGTGTCGAGCGCCTGCTCGAGGCTGTCGATCGCCGGCAGGTCGAGGTGGTTCGTCGGCTCGTCGAGCACGAGCAGGTTGACCTGGCGGGCCATGAGCAACGCGAGCGAGGCCCGCGTCCGCTCCCCCGGCGACAGCGATTCGGTGGGTCGCAGCACGTGGTCGGCGACGAGCCCGAACTTCGCCAGCAGCGTGCGGGCGTCGGACGCGTCGTAGCCGGTCTCGTCCTGGAACGCGCGCAGCAGCGTCGACGAGCCGGTGAGCTGGCGGCGGACCTGCTCCACCTCGCCGACCACGATGCTGGCACCGAGCTGTGACGAGCCCTCGTCGGGCTCGATGCGACCGAGGATGAGGTCGAGCAACGTCGACTTCCCGCTGCCGTTGGCCCCGAGGATGGCGACGCGCTCGCCGGCCGCGATGATCAGGTCGATCGGTCCCAGGACGAACGGCGACGCGGCGGCACCGGCACCGGCGCCGGTCCCGGCGGGGCTCGCACCGCGGCGGACGACCGCACCGTTGAGACGGCTCACCACGTCGCCACTGCGACCGGCGGTGCCGATCACGAAGCGCAGCTCCCAGGGCGTGCGGGGCTTGTCGACCACCTCGAGCCGGTCGATCGCCCGGTCCGTCCGCGCCGCCCGCCCGGCCAGCTGCTCGGTCTGGTTCTTGCGGAAGGCGCGGATGTTCTTGTCCTTCTCGTCGGAGTTGCGCACCTTGGACAGACCCTGTGACGCCCACTCGCGCTCTCGCTGGGCCCGCTCGGCGAGCCCGGTCCGCTTGGCGTCGTAGTCCTCGAACCGTTCCCAGGCATGCCGAGCGGCGGTCGCCCGTTCCTCGAGGTAGGCGTCCCAGCCGCCGTCGTAGCGGGTGGCCCGGTGCGTGAACTCGTCGATCTCCACCACGGCGTTGACCGTGCGGGACAGGAACGTGCGGTCGTGGCTGACGAGGACGATGCCGGCCGGCTGCTCGGTGACCCACCGCTCGAGGCGGGCGAGCCCGTCGAGGTCGAGGTCGTTGGTCGGCTCGTCGAGGAGGTAGGCGTCGAAACGAGACAGGAGCAGCGCCGCCAGCCCGACGCGCGCCGCCTCGCCGCCGGACAAGGTGGCGGTCGGCTGGGCGAGCACGTCGGGACTCAACCCGAGCTCGGCCCACACCTCGCCGATGCGTGCGTCGAGATCGGCCGCGCCGAGCGACAGCCAACGCTGCAGGGCCTCGTCGTAGCGCGTGTCGGAGCCTGGTGCTCCAGCGGCCAGCGCCGCGGTGGCCGCCTCGAGCTCGACGGTGGCGGCTGCGACACCTGTGCGGCGGGACACGAAGGCGACGACGAGTTCGCCGTCGTCGCGATGCGGCTCCTGGGGCAGCAGGCCGACGGTCGCCGTCGGCGGCGTCCGCTCGACACGTCCGGACTCGGGCTGGAGGTCGCCGCCGAGCACGGCGAGCAGCGTGGACTTGCCCACGCCGTTGGGTCCGACGAGACCGACGACATCGCCCATGGCCACGGTGAGATCGACGGCGTCGAGGATCGTCGCCGCCCCGCGCTTCGCCGTGACGGCGCGGGCGACGAGGGGTGCGGCGGTCGGCATGACTCCAGTGTGCACCGGGGCACGCCGATGAGCGACACGGTTTCCGGCACCGACCGGCACCGATCGCCTGGCCTCGCGATCTGCCCAGGGACGACCCTGAACCGGACGTTAGGGAACCTTTACAATCCGTGCCGTGCCGGTTCGGAGGTGGGGGGTACACTCGGGTGCATGCCCGCCGCAGGAGAGCACCATCCCGCCTTCGAGGAATACTGCGAGTGCATCTTCGAACTCAAGGAGGATGACGTCGACGTCATCCAGGCCCGCATCGCCGAGCGCCTCCAGGTGAGCCGCCCGGCCGTGAGCGAGATGATGCGCCGGCTCGAGAGCGAGGGGCTCATCACCACCGACGGAGGCATCCGCCTCACCAGGGCCGGTCAGGACCTCGCCGAGCGCGTCGTGCGCCGTCACCGCCTCGCCGAGCGCTTCCTCACCGATGTCCTGCAGCTGTCGTGGGCCGAGGCCCACCACGAGGCGGGCCGTTGGGAGCACGTGATGAGCGAGTCGGTCGAGGCCGCCATGGACCGGTTGCTCGGCAGTCCCACCACCTGCCCGCACGGCAACCCGATCCCCGGCTCCGACTACATCGAGCCCGACGCCTCGCCGCTCTCCAGCGTCGACGTCGGCGCCAAGTTCGTCATCTCGCGCATCCCGGAAGAGCTCGAGTTCACGCCGGGGCTGCTGGAGTTCCTCGAGGAGTCGGCGCTCGTGCCCGGCACCAACGGAACGGTCACGGCCATCTCGCCCGATGGCACCCTCACGCTCGAGATCGGTGGCCACCATGTCGGAGTCGGCGCCTTCGCCAGCTCCCGCATCCTGGTCAGTGCGTGATCACGCGTCGCTCCACCACTCTCCGCCGCGCCACCCTCGGCGTGGTCGCTGCGCTGTGTCTCGGAGCGTGCGCCAACACGATGGACCCGGACGTCACCGCTGACCCGGTCGACGACGGGTCGGCACCGGTGGCCACCGATCCCTTCCTGCCTACCGGGACCCCCGCCGAGCTGCTGGCCGGCCTGCTCGACGAGGCGACCACGCTGAGCGAGGCGATCATCGAGAACGAGGGCGACAACGAGATCCTCGCTCGCGTCGACGCCTACTGGGCCGCGGCCGAGCCGCAGGTCGCCGAGCAGGACGAGTCGCTCGCCCGCGACATCGATCGAGCGGTGGCGATGATGCACACCGGCGTTCAGCGCCGGCGGCCGGCCGATGCCGACAAGGCGACCATCAATCTCCGCACACTGATCGCCGCGTTCGACGGCTGAGCGGCCCTCCGGTAAACCCGTCCGGCGTTACCCCCACTCGCGGCGCGTCGGCGGCATCGCCACGCCGCCGCGGTCGTCGGGGACGACGCCGAGGATCTGGTGGATGGCGATCCCACCGTCGGTGAAGCCGACGGCCGACGCGGCCATGTAGAGACGCCAGATGCGGGCCTTGGCGAGCCCGTCGCCCGGTTCGCCGTCCCGATCGGCGGCGGCCACGGCATCGTCCCAGCCGTCCTCCAGGTTGGCGACCCAGGCGCGCAACGTGCGGGCGTAGTGCTCGCGGAGCGACTCGACGTCGCGGACCTCGAACCCGGCGCGCTCCATCGCCAGCACGAGGTCGCCGACGTCGATCAGCTCGCCGTCGGGGAAGACATACCGCCCGACGAACGACGCGCGACCGAGCTTCGATCCGCCGACGGTGGTGATGGCGTGATTGAGGAGGCGGCCGTGGGGTCGGAGGGCACGACGGAGCGCGGCGAAGTACGTGTCGACCTTGGCCGACCCGACGTGCTCGGACATACCGATCGAGCTGATCGCGTCGAACTGCTCGTCGCCGAGCTCGCGGTAGTCCTGCAGGCGGATGTCGACGAGGTGGCCGACGCCGGCGGCCTCGACACGCTCGCGGGCGAGCTTGGCCTGCTCCTGGCTGATCGTGATCCCGACGACGCTGACGCCGTACCGTGAGGCGGCGTGGATGGCCATCGAGCCCCAGCCGCAGCCGACGTCGAGCAAGCGGGCCGGCGACGGCGCCTCCGAGCCGGGCGTCGTCGCCCGCGCGTGCAGCCCGAGCTTGCGCGCGACGAGGTCGTGTTTGGCCTCCTGGGCCTCGTCGAGCGTGACGGTGTCGTCGACGAAGCGGGCGCACGAGTAGGTCATCGACGGGCCGAGGACGACACGGTAGAAGTCGTTGCCCGTGTCGTAGTGGTGGTGGATCGCGCTGGCGTCGCGGCGCAACGAGTGACGCCAGCCGCGGAGGTGGGCCTCCTGGCGGGGCGGGGGCAGCGGGCGCCCGACGGCCCCGATGCGGAAGGCGGCGACTGCCGCCTCCTTCGCCGACCGCAGGCCGAAGCGCTGGGACCGGGCGCGACGGCCGAGCGCTTGGCTCAGCGCCTCGAGCGTCGCGACGATGTCGGCGCCGGCCGGCACGTCGAGGTCGCCGGCCACGTACGCGCGGCCGAGGCCGAGCTCGCTCGGTGCCCAGAGGATGCGACGCAGGGCATCCGGCGAGCGGACGATGAGCGTCGACGGCGGCTCATCGGCCTCGTCGGCGCGACGGGCCGGTTCGATGGTGCTTCCGTCCCACAGTTCGATCCGGATCGGCGGCCCGCCCGCGAACAGGGCGGCGAGCAGGGTCCGGAGCCCATCGGATGCAGTGCTCACGCCCCACCACCCTAGACAGGGCGCTCGGGACGAGTGGGCGACTCAGCCGGCGCTGACCCACTCGGAGCGGCGCGGCAGGTCGGCCACGGCGTGCGCGAGGGGTTCGGGCAACGCGTCCCCGTGGACGATCGTGAGCCGCTGCGTGGGTCGGGTGAGCGCCACGTAGAGCGCCCGCATTCCCTGCAGTTCGGACTGCACGATGCGTCCCGGCTCGACCACGACCACGCCGTCGATCTCCAGGCCCTTGGCCACGCTGATCGGGACCACGGTGACCTGATCGTCGAGGCCGCTGGTGGCGGCCCGGCCGTGGGCGATCCCGGCGGCGGCCAGGGCGTCCGACACCGTCTCGGCGAGCGAGTCGGGCACGATGACCGCGACGCTCATCGACGGCGCGTCCTCGATCATGCGGGCCGTCGCGGCGACGGCCGCCGCCGCGACGTCGGGGCCGTCGCCGTTGGCGCCGACGCGAGCGTCGACGACCTCGGGCAGCACGTCACCCTGACGGATCGCCTGCGGAGGCCGAAGATCGGGAGTCGCGGCCATCATGACGCGATCGGCGAGCTGCATGATCTGCGCCGGGATGCGATAGCCGACCGACAGGCCGACGACACGGCTCGGTCGCTTGGTGGGCAGATGGGCCGTGACGTCGTCCCAGGTGTCGGGGGCCCAGGGTCCCGTGGCCTGGGCGAGGTCGCCGACGACGGTGATCGACCCGTTGAGCGAGCGACGTGTGACCATCTTGAGCTGCATCGGCGACAGGTCCTGCACCTCGTCGACGACGATGTGGCCGTACGTGCGGATCTCGTCGGACTCGTCGATCCGACCGCCCTTGCCTGGCACGGGCCCGAGGATCTCGCGGGCATCGTCGAGCAGCGCCACGTCGGACGCCGTCCACCGGACGGCGCCGACATCCTCGGAGCGCGGCCGGAACAGGGCATCGATCTCGGCGTCGGTGAGCACGTTGCGCCCGGCGAGGCGGAGCAGCGCCCGCGAGCCGAACAGGTCGTGGAGCAGCTGAGCCGGCGTGAGCGTCGGCCACATGCGCTCGAGCGCAGCCCGGACGTCGGGCACCGAGCGCAGCTCCTGACGGACCTCCGACACGGACACCTCGGTGCCGCGGGCAGAGGCGGCGAGGGCCCCGTAGAACTCCTGCTCGACGAGCCGGCGACCGGCGTTGTGCCGGCGGACCCGCCGGGACACCGACTTGACGATGCGGGCCGACTCCTCGACCGACAGGCGGAGGTAGCCGGTGCGGAAGGGGACGACGAGCTCGGAGCTGAGCGCTCGTTGACGGTCGCTGACGGCCTTGTCGAGCACGTCGGACATGCGGGCATCGCCCTTGATCCGGCGCGTCTCGGCCGACTCGACGGCGCCGCTTCCGGCCCGGGCGAACTCGACGTCGGGCACGAGATCGGCGAGGACCACCTGCTCGACGCCGGCCTCGCCGAGCGACGGCAGGACGCGCTCGATGTAGCGCAGGAACACACGGTTGGGCCCGATGACGAGGACCCCTTGATCCTCGAGCGGGAAGCGGTGCGTGTAGAGCAGGTACGCGGCGCGGTGCAGGGCGACGACGGTCTTGCCGGTGCCGGGACCGCCCTGGACGACCAGGACCCCGGCCGGGCTGGAGCGGATGATCTCGTCCTGCTCGGCCTGGATGGTGGCGACGATGTCGCCGAGGGTGCCGGTACGGCCGCGCTCAAGGGCGGCGAGAAGGGTGGAGTAGCCGCGGATGGCCGGGCGGCCGTCCCCGCCCGAGGCGCCGTCGAGCCCCTCGTCGTGGCCGACCCCGAGATGCCCGGCGCCGAACAGCTCGTCCTCGATGCCGAGCACCGTGCGGCCCTCGACGGCGAAATGACGGCGACGCACGAGGCCCATCGCGTCGCGGCCGGTGGCGCGGTAGAACGGTTCCGCCACCGGGGCGCGCCAGTCGACCACGACCGGCTCAGAGTTCTCGTCGGCGACGGCGAGGCGACCGATGTGGAAGCTCTCGGTGCCGTCGAGGCCGTCCCCGTTGCGGTCGGGGTCGCCGGGGCTCTCGACCAGGCGGTCGATGCGCCCGAACACGAGCGCAGCGTCGCCGAGATCGAGGTCGTTGAGGCGCTTGACGAGCTGCTCGTCGAACGCGTTGCGCTCGAAGCGGGCCTGCATCGTGCCGCCCATGCTGGCCTCGTTGAGGTCACGGAGCCGCCACGCCGACGTCCTGGTCGACTCCAGGCACTCGTACGCATGATCGACGTACGCCTGTTCGGATTCGAGTTCTGGGTGTTGTTGCGTCATTGCTGAAAACCCGAAATCGGGGTCTGAATACTCTACCGGGCGCCCCCTCGGCGTACTCCGCGGGCCGCCTCGGTAGCGTCCGGGGGCGATGAGCTCGCCGTCCGTGGACGCCCCGTTCCTGCTCGCCGCGCAGCGCCGGCCGGTCCCGCACACGCCGGTGTGGTTCATGCGCCAGGCCGGCCGCAGCCTCCCCGAGTACCGCGCCGTGCGGGGGGACGGGTCGATCCTCGACGCCGTCCGCCGCGCCGACGTGGCCGCCGAGATCACGCTCCAGCCCGTCCGGCGCTACGGCGTGGACGCCGCGGTGCTCTACTCCGACATCGTCGTACCGGCCAACGCCATCGGATTCGGCATCGACGTCAGCCCGGGTACCGGTCCGGTGGCCGACGAGCCGCTGCGGGCCCGATCCGACCTCGCTCGGCTCCGCCCGCTCGAGCTCGACGACATCGACTACGTGGCCGACGCCGTCCGCCTGGTCTGCGCCCAGCTCCCATCCACGGTTCCGGTGCTCGCCTTCGCCGGCGCGCCGTTCACGGTGGCCAGCTACCTGATCGAGGGGCGGCCGAGCCGCACCTACGAGCACACCAAGGCGATGATCGCCACCGACGAGGCGCTGTGGCACGACGTCTGCAGCCGGCTCGCCGAGCAGGCGATCACGTTCATCGACGTCCAGCTGTCGGCCGGAGCGCGTGGATTCCAGCTCTTCGACTCGTGGGCCGGGACGCTGTCGGCCGCCGATTACGAGCGCTACGTGTTGCCCCACTCGCGCCGGGTGTTCGCCGAGCTCGCCGAACGGCACCCGGGGGTCCCCGGCATCCACTTCGGCATCGGGTGCGACCATCTGCTCGAGTCGATGACCGCCGCCGGGCCCAGCGTGGTCGGCCTCGACTGGCGGACGCCGATCTCCGCGGCCCGCAAGCGGCTCGGAGACGGTGTGGCGTTCCAGGGCAACCTCGATCCGGCCCTGGTGCTCGCCGGCGCCGACGTCGCCCTCGCCGGCACCGAGCGGGTCCTCGCCGACAACGACGGCCACGACGGCCACATCTTCAACCTCGGTCACGGCGTCAATCCCGCCAGTGATCCAGGCGTGTTGAAGGCCGTGGTCGACCTCGTGCACGAACGCACCGCGCGATGAATCCCCGACGCTGCGGACGCCCACCGGTCGACGCCGGCACCTCGGGACGAGCCCGATGAACGGGCTCGTCGTGATGGCGTACGGCACGCCGCGCCGGCCCGAGGAGATCGAGGCGTACTACACCGACATCCGCCGAGGTCGACCGCCGACGCCCGAGCAGCTGGCCGATCTCGTCCGCCGCTACGACGCCATCGGCGGGCTGAGCCCGCTGGCCGAACGCACCGAGGCCCAGCGGACGGCGATCGCCACCGAGCTCGGCGCCGACTGGACGGTTGCCACCGGGCTGCGGCACGCCGATCCGTCGATCGAGACCGCCGTGGCCGATGTCGTCGCCGCCGGCGCCGAGCGGATCACCGGCCTCGTGCTGGCGCCGCACTTCTCCTCGATGTCGGTGGCCGCCTACCACGGTCGGGCCCGGGTGGCCGCCGAGGCGGCAGGCGTGGTGTACAGCGCCATCGACAGCTGGGCGGCCGACGCCGCCTACGTGGCGTTCCTCGCCAACGCCGTTCGGGCCTCGCTGGAGACGATGCCCGACGGCTCGCACGTCCTGTTCACCGCCCATTCCCTTCCGCAACGAGTGATCGCCGACGGCGACCCCTACCCCACCGAGGTCGGGGCCACGGCCTCGTCCGTCGCCGACGAAGCCGAGCTCACCGACGGGACGTGGTCGGTCGGGTGGCAGTCGGCCGGCCGCACCCCGGAGCCGTGGCTGGGCCCCGACGTGCTCGAGGAGATCGACCGCCTCGCCGAGGACGGCACGCCCGGTCTCGTCGTGTGCCCGTGCGGGTTCGTGTCCGATCACCTCGAGGTGCTGTACGACCTCGACATCGAAGCGTCACACCGGGCGGCCGATCGGGGCCTGCCGTTCGCCCGCACGGCGGTGGTCAACGACGACGCCACGGTGATGCGCTCGCTCGCCGGGCTGGTCCGCGCCACGTCATGAGCCGCGTCCTCGTCGTCGGTGGGGGGATCAGCGGGCTCACCGCGGCGCTGGCCATCGCCGAGGCCGCGCCAGGTGTGGTCGAGGTGGAGGTGCTCGAGGGCGACCAACGGATCGGCGGCAAGCTGCGGTCCACGCCATTCGGCGGGCGCCCGGCGGTCGACGAGGGGGCCGACGCGTTCCTCCGCCGGGTCCCCCACGGCCTGACGCTGGCGACACGCGTCGGGCTCGCCGACGACCTGACCTCACCGACCGCGGCCACCGCTGCCGTGTGGCACGAGCGGCTGCACCCGATCCCCGAGGGTCTGCTCCTCGGTGTCCCGGCGGACATGATCCGCCTCGCCGGCAGCGGGCTGCTCAGCTGGCGCGGCAAGGCCCGAGCCGCGCTCGAACCCCTCCTGCCGCGGACCGACGCACACGACTCGATCGGGCGGCTGGTGCGGGCGCGGTTCGGCGACGAAGTGCACGATCGCCTGGTCGACGCACTGGTCGGCAGCATCTACGCGGCCGACACCGACCACTTCAGCCTCGCCATGGTGCCGCAGCTCGCCGCCCTCGCCGGCAAGGGCCGCAGCCTGCTGCTCTCGGCCCGCGCCATCCGCGCCGCCGCCCCTCCGGCGGCGGGACCGGTGTTCGCCGCACCCGCGAGCGGCATGGGCGCCCTCGCCGACGCCGTCGCGGCCGAGGCGATCCGGCAGGGCGTCACCATCACCCGTGGCGCAACCGTGGCGCGCGTCGAGCGCGACGGCACCCGCTGGCGGGTCGACGATCGCACGGCCGACGCCGTCGTGCTGGCCACCCCGGCCGCGGCGACGGCACCGTTGGTCACCGGTGTCGCCCCGGACCTGGCCGCGGCGATGTCGGCCATGCACCACGCAGGGGTGGTCATCGTCACGATGACGGTGGACGACTGGCCCGAACGCCTCCGAGGCCGGAGCGGATACCTCGTGCCCAAGCCGGATCAGCGCACGGTGACGGCGGTGTCGTTCGGCTCGCAGAAGTGGGCGCACTGGGCCGGGCCCGGCGAGGTGCTGCGCGTCTCGCTCGGGCGCGACGGCAACGACGTGACGGGCTGGACCGACGATGACCTCGTCTCGACCTCCGTCGATGAACTGAACCGCCACCTCGACCTCGACGTGGCGCCCAACGAGGTGCGGATCACACGGTGGCCGGCCGCCTTCCCCCAGTACCGACCGGGTCACGAGCGCTGGCTGGCCGCCGTCGACGCCGCCACGCCGACGGGGCTGTTCGTCGCGGGAGCGAGCTACCGCGGCATCGGAGTGCCCGCGTGCATCGCCGACGCCGAGCGCGCCGCAGGCGCCGCTGTCTCCTACGTGCTCAGCCGGCCGGCCGACCGAACGGTCTGAAGCCCACCGGAGACGCGTCGGTCCGGGCCTCCGACGGGGCGCAAATCGGGGCCTTCGCGGAGGGCCAGCAAGTACCCTGCTGCGCATGATCTCGCTCAACCGCCGACGTGCGCTCATGGCGTGTCTCGTCAGTGTCGGCATCACGGCAGGCGCCACCGCAGGCATCGCCGGAGCGGTCGCCGACCCGGCGACCCTGCCTCCGACCGACCAGGGAACCGCCGATCCGAACGCGCCCGCCACCACGGCCACCCCCACGCCGCCGACCCTGCCGCCGCTGCCCACGCCCGTCGCCCCGCCGGCGGACAACGAGGCCGAGCCGCAGCAGTACTTCGGTCGCATCCAGATCCCGGCGATCGAGGTCGACTCGCCGTTCATCGACGGCATCCGCCTCTCCACGCTCGACTACGGCCCCGGGCACTGGCCGGGCACCGCGATGCCGGGCGAGATGGGCAACGTCGTCGTGGCCGGGCACCGCACGAGTCACAACGCCGACTTCCGCCGCCTCGACGAGCTCGTGCCCGGCGACGAGGTGATCTTCGACCTCGACAACTCCGACGGCATTCCCACGGCGACCGTCGTCGACCCCGACCCGTACTCGGGCGTCTACGTCTACAAGGTCGCCTACGTCGAGATCGTCGGGCCCGACGCGATGTGGATCGTCACGCAGGACTACCGGCACGAAGCGACGCTGTTCGCCTGCCACCCGCCGGGCTCCACGGCTGAGCGCATCGTCGCCCACCTCGACCTCGTGTCGGTGAACGGCGAGCCGGCCGACGTGGCGAACGACGTCCCGCGGCCGACGACCACCACCGCCGCCCCCGGTTGATCGACCCGGTCCGGGCACCGGTCCTCACCGAGGCCGGGCGCGCCGGCTCCCGGTTCCCCGCTGTCACGCGGTATGCCCTGGCCGCGCTCGGCGGCCTGGCGGCCGCGCTCTCACTCCCCCCGTGGGGCTGGTGGCCACTGTCGTTCGTCGGCGTCGCCCTCCTGGAGGTCGGCCTCGGGCCCACCCCGCACCGCCGCGCCCGCTTCGGCGCCGGTTTCACGTTCGGGTTCGTGTGGCTCGTCATCGGCACGGCCTGGATGTGGCAGCTCACGGCGCCTGGCTACGTCGTCGCCAACGCTGTGTTCGGCCTCTACCACGGTGTCGCCGCGTTGGCGGCGCCGGCGGGACGATGGCGACTCGTCGGCCGGCCGCTCGCCCACACACTCGTCGAGGCGCTGCGCCTGTCGTTCCCGTTCGGCGGCGTCCCGCTCGCCACGTTCGGCATCGCCCAGGCGGGCGGCCCGTTCCTCACTCTGGCCCGCGTCGGCGGCGTGATCCTCATCACGTGGTTCGTCTTCCAGGTCGGCATCGCAGCGGGAGCCGCCGGTGGAGCTGCGGCCGGGTCGTGGCGCACGGCGGACCCCGTCCATGACCGATGGCGTGCCGTGCCCGTTCCCTCACTCGCGGCTGTCGCGCTGACTCTCGTCGTCTTCGTCGTCTCGCTCGTGGCGCCAAGAGGGCACGGCACCGGCACGTTCGTCGATGTCGCCGCGGTGCAGGGCGGTGGTGAGCAGGGCACGAGCGCCGAGGAGGTGCCGAGCCGCCTCGTCACCGAGCGCCACCTCGAGGCCACCGCGTCGATCGAACCCGACGACGAGCTCGACCTCGTGCTGTGGCCGGAGAACGTGGTCGACGTCGCCGACTTCGCGACGAGCGAGGCCTTCGTCGCGGTCGCCGACCAGGCAGCGCGGTTGGGCGTGCCGATCGCCCTCGGCGTCACCGAGGACATCGCCGACCGACCCGATCGATTCACCAACGCCCAGATCGTCGTCACGCCCGCCGGCGACATCGTCAGCCGCTACGACAAGGTGCGCCGGGTCCCGTTCGGGGAGTACGTCCCCCTGCGCGGTCTCCTCGAGGCACTGGGTGCGCCGGTCGACCAGATCGGCCGCGACGCCCTGGCCGGCACGGACGTGGCCGTGCTCGACATCCCCCTCGCTCGCGGCGAGCCGCTGCGCGTCGCCGTCGTCATCTCGTGGGAGGTGTTCTTCGGCGGCCGGGTCCGCGAGGGCGTCAAGGCCGGCGGCGGCTTCGTGATCAACCCGACGAACGGAGCCAGCTACACCGGCACGATCGTGCAGACGCAGCAGGTGGCGTCGAGCCGGTTGCGGGCGGTGGAGACCGGGCGCTGGGTGGTCCAGGCGGCGCCGACGGGGTTCTCGGCCTTCGTGTCGCCCGGCGGCGACGTGATCGACCGTACCGCCGTCAGCGAACGGGCGATCATCCGCCACGAGGTCGAGGTGCGCAGCGGCCGCACCTGGTACGTCGCCCTCGGCGACTGGCCGTTCATCGTCGTCCTGCTCGCCGCCTTCGGTGCCGTCCGAGCCCTGTCCTGGCGCGACCGGTCGCGTCCATCGGGTTCCTCAGCGCTCGATCATCACGGTGACCGGGCCGTCGTTCACGAGTGACACCTGCATCTCGGTGCGGAACCGACCGGTCGCCACGACGGCCCCCGCTGCCCGCAACGAGGCCACGACGTGATCCACGAGCGGTTCGGCGTGCTCGGGTGGGGCGGCGGCGATCCAGCTCGGACGTCGCCCTCCGGAGGTGTCGCCATACAGCGTGAACTGCGAAACGACCAGGATCTCGGCGCCGACAGCGGCGGCCGAGCGGTTCATCACGCCGGCGTCGTCGTCGAACACCCGCAGGTTCCAGATCTTGTCGGCGACCTTGGCCGCCGTGTCGACGGTGTCGTCGTGCGTGACTCCCACCAGCACGCACAGGCCACGCCCGATCGCTCCGACGGTCTCGCCGGCCACCGTCACACCCGCCGAGCTCACCCGCTGCACCAATGCCCGCATCCGCCGATCCTCGCGCGCCGCCCAGAGCGGCGTGATGGCGCTGTGTTACCCAGCGGTAACACGCGGCCCCGAGGCGGATAACCTCGACCCGGTGCCGACTCGCTCCGCCGACGCTCCCCTGCGCATCGCGTACCTGACGTATCGCGGCAAGCCCCACGTCGGCGGCCAGGGCATCTACACCCGCCATCTCACCAAAGCACTGGTCGACCTCGGACATCACGTCGAGGTGTACAGCGGTCAGCCCTATCCGGTGCTCACCGACGAGGTCGAGCTGCACCAGTTGCCCAGCCTCGACCTGTTCAACGACCACTACCCCGGCCGCTTCCCGGCGTACTGGGAGCTGAAGCGCCGTGAGGACTT
This sequence comes from Desertimonas flava, assembly GCF_003426815.1. Classification (GTDB taxonomy): domain Bacteria; phylum Actinomycetota; class Acidimicrobiia; order Acidimicrobiales; family Ilumatobacteraceae; genus Desertimonas; species Desertimonas flava. The sequence goes on along the minus strand of NZ_QKYK01000027.1, from coordinate 41,561 downwards.
CCTCGAGGTCGCCCAGTTCTCACTCGGCGTGTTCCCCGAGCCGCTGGCGTTCAGCTACCGGGCCAAGCGCGAGCTCGCCAAGCGGGCCGGCGACTTCGACCTCGTCCACGACAACCAGTGCCTCGGTTACGGGATCCTGGGTATCGAGCAGCAGATCCCCACCATCGTCACGCTGCACCACCCCATCACGCGCGACCGCATGCTCGAGATGGAGAAGGCGCCGAACCGCTTCAAGCGCTGGTCGATCGGCCGCTGGTACTCGTTCGTCAAGATGCAGGGCAAGGTGGCATCGCGGATGCCGCGCATCGTCGTCGTGAGCGAGAACTCCATCAACGACATCCACACCGACATGGGCGTCGACGTCGACCGCATGCGGCTCGTGCCGGTGGGCGTCGATCCCGAGCTGTTCCGCCCGCTGCCCGACGTGGCGCGGGTGCCCGGCCGGCTGATCACCACGGCCTCGGCCGATGTCGCCCTCAAGGGGCTCAGCTACCTGCTCGAGGCGCTGGCCAAGCTGCGCACCGAGCGCGACGTGTCGCTCACCATCATCGGCAAGCCCAAGCCGGGCAAGAGCATGGACCTCATCGAGTCACTCGGTCTCCGCTCGTGCGTCGACTTCGTGTCCGGCGTGACCGACGAGCGCATCGTCGAGCTCTACGCCGAGGCCGAGCTGGCCGTGGTGCCGAGCCTGTACGAGGGCTTCAGCCTCCCGGCGATCGAGGCGATGGCCACCGGAACGGCGCTCGTCGCCACCGATGGCGGCGCCCTCCCCGAGGTCACCGGCACCGACGGCGACACGGTGCTGTCGTGCAAGGCCGGCGACGCCGATGCGCTCGCCGCGGCCATCCGCCGCGGTCTCGACGACCCCGGCCTGCGGGCCCGCGTGGGCGAGGCCGGTCGCCAGCGGGTGGTCGAGCGGTGGACGTGGCGACGTTGCGCCGAGCTCACCGTCGACCAGTACCGCGAGGTCCTGGCGATGCCGGCCAACGTCGAGAAGCTGCGCCGCAACGGCCGCACGCCGTTCGAGGCGCCCATCAGCCCGGCGTCGACCCCGGTCACCCTGAAGGCATGACGATGCCCGGCCTCCGCCGATCGCGTAACAGATGGTGCCTGGCACCATCTGTTACCACCCGAACGGTGACGCCATGTTGACCGTGAGGTTCGACCGGCTCGGCGATCTGGGGATCGCGCCCGGGTCGTTGGTGCTCGACGCCGGCGCCGGATTCGGGCGTCACGCCTTCGAACTGGCCCGTCGCGGTCACCGCGTCGTCGCCCTCGACTACGCCGCCGACGAGGTGGAGGGCACCCGCGACACGTTCGCCGCCATGGCCGAGGCCGGTGAGATCCCCGCCGAGCGATACGTCGGTGTGCTGCGCGGCGACGCCACGGCCCTGCCGTTCGCCGACGCCACGTTCGACGCCATCGTCACGTCCGAGGTGCTCGAGCACATCCCGAACGACACCGGAGCCCTCGCCGAGCTGTATCGGGTGCTGCGCCCCGGCGGCGTCCTCGCCGCCACCGTGCCGTCGTGGCTGCCCGAGAAGATCAACTGGATGCTGTCGGACGACTACCACGCACCGGCCGCGGTCGGTGGCCACGTTCGCATCTACTCGGCGACCGAGCTCAAGGCCAAGCTCCGTGCCGCCGGGTTCGGGGTCGCCGGATCGCATCACGCCCACGCCCTCCACTCGCCGTACTGGTGGCTGAAGTGCGCCGTCGGCGTGAACGACGAGGATCATCCCCTCGTGCGCCGCTATCGCAAGTTCCTCGAGTGGGACATCATCACCCAGCCCCGTTCGACGAAGCTGGCCGAGCGGGTGCTGTCCCCCGTCCTCGGCAAGAGCCTCGTGCTCTACGCCGTCAAACGACCACCACCGCATTCCCCGGCCACGCAGGCCGCGCCGAGCCGCTCACTCACCGGCGCTCGCTCGCTCGCTCGCACCGGAGACGAAGTGAGCGCCACGGCATGACCGAGCCGGAGGTCCCCGACCTCCCCGGCGTGCTCGACGCCGGCGAGCTGCTAGCCACGGCCCGCCACCTCGCCGGCCTGCAGGTGCCGAGCGGGATGATCCCGTGGTTCCCCGGTGGTCATTGCGACCCGTGGAACCACGTCGAGTCGGCGATGGCCCTCGACGTGGCCGGCCTGCACGAGGAGGCCATGGCGGCGTACCGCTGGCTCGTCGACATCCAGATGCCGAGCGGCGCGTGGCACAACTACTACGCCGCCGACGGCAGCGTCGAGGAGGCCAAGCTCGACACCAACGTCTGCGCGTACATCGCCACCGGCGCGTGGCACCACTGGCTGGCCACGCAGTCCCGGGCCGACGCCGCCGAGCTGTGGCCGACGGTCGAGCGAGCCCTCACGTGGGTACTGTCGCACCGTCGCGACGACGGCCTGGTGCTGTGGGCGGTCGAGGCCGACGACACCCGTACGTGGGACTACGCGCTGCTCACCGGATCGTCAAGCATCGCCCACGCGCTCGAGTGCGGCGCCCGCCTCGGCGCCGTGCTCGGCCATCGCATGCGCAGCTGGTTGCGCGCCGCGGCCGAGATCGACGCGGCGATCGTCGACCGCCCCGATGCCTTCGAGCCCAAGGAACGCTGGGCGATGGACTGGTATTACCCGGTGCTCAGCGGAGCGCTCGGCGTGAGCGCCGGCAAGGCACGGCTCGCCGACGGCTGGTCGACGTTCGTGATGGAGGGCCTCGGCGTGCGCTGCGTGAGCGACGAGCCGTGGGTCACCGCCTCCGAGACGGCCGAATGTGCCCTGGCCTTCGCCGTGATCGGCGACGTCGACACGGCCACCGACCTCCTGCGTTGGACACGCACCCACCGGCGCGACGACGGCTCGTACTGGACCGGCATCGTCTATCCCGAGGGCGTGCCGGCCGCTGACGCCATCAGCCAGGGCGTCCGATTCCCGTTCGAGGAGCACACGTCCTACACGGCGGCGGCGATCATCCTCGCCTCCGATGCGATCACCGGCGCCACCCCCGGCTCGCGCATCTTCACCGCTCCCGACGACCTCTGACGCCGCTCGGCCGCCCTTCCGCCGGTCGACGCCGAAGTGTGAGCCACGAAGGCAGGTATCCGCGCTGTGGGCTCACCGATCGCCGCCGGTTCGGTGGTGGCCGCCGGCGTCAGGCCCGCTCGGCGTCGCCGCGGATCCAGTAGAACTCGCGTGCCGGCGGGGCATCGGGTCCGGCGGGCGGCTCGTCGGCCTCGAACTCTTCGATGACCGCGCCGACGCGGCGGTCGAGCTCGGCGGCCTGCTCGTCGGTGAGCCGCAGCAGGCCCTTGGTGACGGTGGCACCGAACGGCTTGCCGGCGGCGTGCGGCCGGCGCAACAGCCGGTCGATCGACGTCGACATGTTGGCCACCACGGCCTGGGCGACGGCCGGCGACACGCCGCCCACCTGGTTGGCGAAGCCAAGATGCTCGGCGACCCGGCGCCACGGGCGCTCGCGACCGTCGTCGGATTGCCCCCGCTCGACGAGCCCGAAGCGCTCGAGTGCCCGCAGGTGGTAACTCATCGCCGACGGTGTGAGACCGACGACCTCGGCCGCCTCGGTGGCGGTCAACTCCCGCCCGGAGTACAGCTCCTCGATGATCCGGAATCGAGCCGGATGGGCGATGGCCTTGAACGCTTCTGGTTCGGACAGCGTGACCATGTCGCGATCGGCGTCAGCGGCCGCCGCGTCGGCAGCCGTCGCGCTGGCAGCGGGCCCGTTCTTCGGCACGACGTGGAGCGTAGCGGTTGACATCCGAAGTGTGAAGGAATACCTTCACATATTGTGAAAGAAACACTTCACGTCTCTCCCGACGCCGACATGGACGCAGTCCCGTCTGCCCCGCCGTCGATCTGGGCCCGGCGCGACATGCGGATCATCCTCCCCGCCCGGGCGATCAGCACGGCCGGCAGCGCGATGACGACGGTGGCGCTGCTGCTGCACCTCCACGACTCGGGTGCCGGCGGGCTGGCGATCGCCGCCATGATGGCGTGCACGGCGGTGCCGACGATCTGCGTGATCGGTTTGGCCGGCCGTGTCGCCGACGAGCGGGACTCACGCAATGTGCTCGCCCTCACCGCGATCGTCCAGACGCTCTGCTGCGTCGCCCTCGTCGGCAGCCAGCGGTTGTGGGTGGTCTACCCGCTGATGATCGTGATGCAGACGGCCGGCGCCTTCGCCGGCCCGACCTGGTCGGCGCTGGTGCCGCGGGCGAGCGGCGAAGGGCTCATCGGCAAGGCGGTGGCGTGGCAGCAGGGTCTCAACTCGGTCGCCGCACCGACGGGCATGGCCCTCGGCGGCTTCCTCGTCGGCCTCGGCGACATCGGCTGGGTGTTCGTCATCGATGCGGCCACGTTCGCCGCCCTCCTCGTCGCCGGGCTGCTCCTGCACACGCGCCGCAACGGGCCCGCCGAGCGCGAGCACGTGGCCCGTCACGGTGCCGACGCCCCTCGCCCGCCGAAGTGGAACGTCGGGCTCGCCGTGGTGCGCGCCGATCTGGTGGTGTGGCCACTGTTCGTCGCCCTGATGCCGATGGTGCTGCTCGTCGAGGGCATCAACCCGGCCGAGATCTTCCTGGCCCGCGACGAGCTCGGGGCCAGCCCGTGGCAGTACGGGTTGACCGACGTCTTCGCCGGCGCCGGCGCCGTGATCGGCTCCTACCTCGCCGCCCGCCGTGGTGGCGATCGGTTCTGGGTGCGGGGCACGCTCGCCGGCTTCGCCATCGCCTGTGCGTCGATCCTCACCAACGGCTTCATGCAGCACTTCTGGACGTACGTGGTCGTGCTGGTGGTGCTGGCGATCGGCAGCGGCCTCGGCAACGCCTGCCTCGGTGCGGTGATCATGACCCGCACGGCGGACGCCGACCGGGGCAAGGTGCAGGCCACGCTCAACGCCGTCGCCAAGGTGTTCTCGCTGGCTGCTCTGGCGATCGGCGGCGGGGCCGTCGGCCTGCTCGGACCACGGCCGGTGTTCGTCGCCGGCGGCATCGGTGGCCTCGCCGTGCTCGCCCTCGCCGCCGCCGTGCTGTTCCGCCGCACCGACCCGATCCCGGCCCCGGCCTGACGCCCGCCGCGCTCAGCGGAGACGGATGATGTTGCCGGTCACCAGCCACGAAGCCGGGGAGCACAGCCAGGCGATGACCTCGGCGACGTCGGCCGGGTCGGCGACGTGATGGTGATCGTGGCTGGCGGCGACGAACTCTCGCACGGCGTCGGTCACCCAGCCGGTGTCGGTGACCGGCGGGTGCACGACGTTCGCGGTCACGCCGAGCGGGGCCAGCTCGATCGACGCGGTCATCGTGTAGTTCTCCAGCGCCGCCTTCGCCGCCCCGTAGCTGGCCTCACCGGGGAAGCCGCGCGGCGTGCCCGACGTGAGCCCGACGATCCGGCCCCACGTCCCCTCGCGTGACGCCAGCCGACGGCCGAACTCGGCGATCAGCAGGGCCGATGCCCTGGCGTCGACCGCGAAGTTCGCGTCGAACGACGCGGCGGTCACCGCCTCCGTGGATCGTCCGAGGCCGTCGCTGCCCCCTCCCGGTCCGGCGGCGAAGCTGTCCTGGCGCCAGCCGCTGGCGTTGTTGACGAGGATGTCGACAGGGCCCAACTCCCGTTCGGCGGTGTCGAGCAATGACGCCGGCATCGCGGGGTCGGCGAGATCCGCCTCGACGGCGGCGGCCGTGCCGCCGGCAGTGCGGATCGTGTGGATCACGGCGTCGGCGCCGCGTGCCCGCAGCAGGCCGTAGGCATCCGGCGTGCCGGGCGACGCCCCGACGTCGAGCCGGAGGAACGTGACCAGGACAGACGCCCCATGTGCCGCCAGCGCGATCGCCGTCGCCGCGCCGATCCCGCTGTTGGCGCCGGTGACGAGCGCAACGCGCCCTGCGAGATCGTCGGTGTGGGCGGTCCTGTCCATCACGACAGTGTCTCCGATCGGCGCTCCCACGATCGATCGCGTTCCGCCGTGCAACCTGACGCTGCGCGGACACCGATCGTCCTGTCACTCCTCGACGATGTGGCCGACGACGAGCGGGGCGGGGTCGCCTCCGGCACCGGTCGAGATCGGGATCACGATCGTCGTCCCGTCCGGTATCTACCCTCCGGTCGGGCGGACCGGGTGGTTCGTCACCCCTACGTACGAACGGGAGGGTAAATACCCCACCGAAGCGTCCGGTATTTACCCTCCGGTTGGGACGGCGACCAGCGGTCGGCCCTCCGCCTCGCACGCCCTTTCCGCTCACCGCCCAGGCACTCTCCCGCGGCGACGCTCGGGCGATTGACTGAGGGGATGGCGAGACTGTTCGTGGCGGTGTGGCCGACGGACGAGGTGGTCGAGGCGCTGGCGGCGATCCACCGCAAGAACCAGCGCGGCGTGCGCTTCGTTCCGCCTGAGAACTGGCACGTCACGCTCCGCTTCCTCGGCGAGGCCTCCCCCGAGGCGGTGGCCGCGGCCCTCGACGGCGGCACCTTCGGCGCCACGACCGCCCGCCTCGGCCCAGCGGTCGACGTGATGTCGGAACGGGCCCTCGTCGTCCCCGTCGCCGGCGTGGACGACCTCGCCGCTGTGGTGACCGAGCAGACACGCCGTCTCGGCGAGCCGCCGCGCAAGCGGTTCGTCGGCCACGTCACGATCGCCCGCGTGAAAGCCCACGTGCCGATGCCGCGCTGTCTCGGAGACCTCGTCAGTGCCGAGTTCCCCGTCGCCGAGATCGCCCTCGTCGAGAGCCGGCTGCGCCCCGAAGGTCCCCGCTACGAGACGTTGTGCACGTGGCCGACCACGTCGGGGACCTCGACCGCGCCGAGTGAACCGGGGGCGCCGCCGGTCGCGCCTGCGCCGCCGCGGGACGGTCCGGGCGGCGACGAACGATTCAGTTCGGCGTGATCACGACGACGCGGTCGGCGTAGACGAACGGCCGCCGACGGACGAACGCGCCGATGCGCGCCAGGAAGCGGGTCAGCGTCGTCATCGCGCCGTACTTGGCCACGATGCGGCGCTTGACGGCGGCGAAGTCGTCGCCGTCGCTGACGACCTGCGCCGTCGCCCCGATTGCGTCCGTCCCCGGCTTCGCGCGGCCGCGGTTGTCGCTCGGCTGCACCTCGACTCTCGCCGTGTGGGCCAGGCGCTTGACCTTCCCGGTCGTCGACGCCGTCCAGAATCCCATCCGGCCGCCGTCGAGCGGGACGATCCACGTGGCGGTCGACACCGGCGTGCCGTCGCGCTTGAACGTGGTGAACCGCACGTACTTCTCGTCCTCGATCCCCATGCGCGCACTGTAGATCCGACGCGGCCACCGAGTCCCACGCCTCCGTCACCGGTGCCGATCCACGCCGGCCAAGCGCCAGACTGTCGGCCATGCGTCGCCGTCTGCTCGACAACCCCGTCGCCCGCACCGTCTTCAGTGCGTGGAGCTGGCTCGTGTTGGCCGTCGTGATCGTCGTGTGGCTGCCGCTGGTCGCGATCGTCCGCCTGGTCACCGCGCCGTTCGACCCGGGCCGCTACGCCGCCGGCTGGCTGTTCCGCAAGCTCACGGTGGTGCACCAGGTGCTCAACCCGCTGTGGAAGTTCCGCACGCACGGCACGCTCCCGCCCGACCCGCGGCGGCCCTACGTCGTGGTCTCCAACCACGAGAGCTTCGTCGACATCCTGCTGATCTCGCACCTGCCGTGGGAGATGAAGTGGCTGTCCAAGTCGGAGTTCTTCAAGATCCCGTTCGTCGGCTGGTTGATGCAGCTCGCCGGCGACATCCCGCTCGTCCGCACCGACGCCAAGAGCATCGTCCAGGCGATGAAGGAGTGCGGCGACCGCCTCGACAAGAAGGTGTCGGTGATGATCTTCCCCGAGGGCACCCGGTCGGCGAGCGGCGAGCTCGGTGAGTTCAAGGACGGCGCGTTCCGGCTCGCCATCGAGAAGCAGGTGCCCATCGTGCCCCTCGTGGTGCACGGCACGCGTTCGGCGCTGCGCAAGCACGATTGGCGACTCGGCGTGTCCGAGGCCGACGTCTACGTGCTCGATCCCGTCGACACCGCCGGGCTCGAACGCGGCGACGTCAAGCAGCTGCGTGAGCAGGTGCGTGCGTTGATCGCCGCCAAGCTCGCCGACGTCACCGGGACGTCCGGCGCCCCAGCGGCGGGGACCACGGCCGACGCGCCGTGACCGCCCACGTCGAGCCGGTCGGCTGGGACGGTGCCGTCAACGCCTGGCGGGTCGGCGAGTCGCTGTTCCGGATGGGACGCCGCGAGTGGTTGACCGACCGGGGATGGGCGGAGCTCCGTGCGGCCGGGGTCACGACGGTGATCGACCTCCGCAACGAGGACGAGTGGGGCCGGCGTCCCGCCGACCCTGAGGTGTCGGAGCGATCGTGGGCCGGCATCGACATCGTCAGCGCGCCGACGGAGGATCCGCGCAACGCCGAGTTCGCCGAGCTGTGCGTTCCGTGGCTGAACCACCCCCGGCACTACCCCGACGTGCTGCGCCTCTTTCCCGACCACGTCGCCACCGTCGTACGTGCGGTGGCGGCCGCACCGGCTGGCGTGGTGGTGCACTGTTCCGCCGGCCGTGATCGGACCGGGCTGATCGTGACGCTGCTGCTGGCCCTCGCCGGCACCGATGGCGCGACCGTCGACGCCCACTACGCGGCGGGGATCCGGGGGATCAACGACCGTCACCGCATCCATCCTCATCCCGAGCCGATCGAACGTCACCTGGACGGCGAGGAGCTGGAGACGAGCATCGCCGACAAGGTCGCCGCCCTGCGCGCCTTCACGAGCGGCCTCGATGCGGCGGACTATCTCGCGGGCGCTGGCGTCTCGCCCGCCGAGATCGCCGCCGTCGTCGCCAAGCTCGGACACCCCGCCTGACAACGACGGTTCATCCGAGTACGGAGGGACCCGCAGGGGGACCCTCCGTACTCGGGCGCGCTTCAGTACTCGGATGGGGAACGGCGCAGCTCAGCCGGCGATGGTCGCGAGCGACGACAGGACCGTCGGCACCAGAGTGGTGAGCACCTCGCCGGCGTCGTTGCGGGTGATCTCGTCGGCGTCGGCGTCGGCCAACAGCGTCACGCCGACCACGAACGTGCCGTCGCGCCACCAGGCGTTGCAGTACTCCTGCCCCGACACCGATGTGCAGGATCCGGCGATCGTGCCGGGCGCGACATCTTCGGGGGTGCCACCCGCGGTGAGACTCGCCGCTGCCACCATCTCCTCGGCCTCCACCACATCCAAGAAGGAGATGGCTTCGAGTCTGAAGGAGACGCCTTCGACGGTGAGGAGCGACCCGTCGGTACACACCAGTCCGGTCCCCAGTTCGGTGCCGTTCGTGGTCTCGAGTTCCTGGATGTGGGCGCGCCAGTCGTCGACATCGTGATCGATGCCGACAAGGTCCAAGGCGCCGGCGACTTCATCGGCCGTGGCCACCGGGCAGTCCAATCCGCTCGTTGCTCCCGCCGACTCGACGAACGACAGGAGGGCGGCCTCGGCGTCGTCGACCTGGCTGCCGTCGATGCCGGCGAGCTCGTCGCCCACCTGCGTCGCCCCGCTGCCCAGCGCGTCCAACACCGACGGCACGAGCTCGTCGACGACGACCGACGCCGACTGGCGGTCGAAGAACGTCTGATCCTCGATGTGGACCGCCACGACGAAGCCGCTGCCGTCGGTCCACGCCTCGTAGCAGTCGTAGACGCGGTCCCGCTGGACGCACCTCCCGATCGTCTCGCCACCGGCGGCGGGCGCGGCGATCGGCTCCTCGTCGGGGCTGATCCCGAGGTGGTCGGAGAAGTACGTGCCGAGCGTCGCGTCGTCACCGAAGTCGGCCACGGCGAGGGCCAGGTTCAACTCGGGGAACGATGCGTCGCCGGCCGCGCCGACGTAGCTGCCCGTGCACACGATGCCACGTTGGGGCCACTCGTCGAGCGGTGTCAGCGGGCCGATCCACTGGCCCCAGTCGCTCAGCGGGGTGTCGGCACCCGACGTCTCGAGCGCGGCGTCGACGGCGGCGACATCGGCGAGGACACACGGCTCCAGCGGCGCATCGAGGGGCGTGTCGGCGCCGCTGAGGACGCGGATCAGCCCGGCTCGGGCGTCGCCGACGGACGTGCCGTCGCTGGCGATCGCCGGCTCGGACGGCGGGGGCGTTGGAACGGCGCCGCCATGCGTTGTCAGGGTGGCGAGGACCTGCGGCAGAACCGCCTCGAGCACGGCTTGCGACGACCCGTCGGGAAGCTCCCTGACGTCCGACATCAGGCTCGTCCCGACGATCAGCCCGTCGAGATCCCAGAACGTGAGGCAGGCGCTGAGTCCGCCGTCGAGGAGGCAGCCGGTGGTCAGGGTGCCGCCGGAGATGCCGGGGATGTCCGCGTCGATCACATCGAGGGCCCCGAGGCTGAACCCGGTGACGATGCGGACCGCCCGCTCGTCGGTTCCGGCGTCGACGGCGAACAGACCGGCGGCGAGCTCGGCGTCGGAGTCGTTGGCGTCGCCGTCGGTGTCACCAGCACACACGATCCCCATCAGGTCGGGGTCGATGCCGGCGTACTCGGACCACTCGATCTCGGTGCCCCAGCCCCCGAGCTCGGCGGAGACACCGGCATCGGCCATCGCCGCCTCGAAGGTCTCGAGCTCGATCGCCGGGCAGCCGGGAAGGTCGGTGCTGGTGCTCGGCGACGCCGGCCTGTTGGCCTGCAACCACGTGGCGAGGCCGGCGCGCGCTGCGGCCAGATCGGCATCGCCGGCGCCGTCGGAGCTGTCTGCGGCGCCGGTCGGGTCGGACGCCGCCGGGTCGGAGCCGGATGCGTCGGCCGGGTCCGACGAGGAGGGCGGGTCGGACGGCGGGTCGGATCCGGCGAGCACTCCCACGGGTGCGGCGAGGGTGGCGGTGACAGCGACGGCGACGAGGCCGACCAGCGGGCGACGGGGAGGGCGCATGGAGGTCACGGTAGACGGCGGCGGTGGCCCGCCACCATCACGCTTCTGGGCGCGATCCGTGACGGTGAGCGTCACGGATCGCGCCCAGAAGGAGAAATGGCACGATCCGCGCCCAGAAGGATCAGTCGACGCGGGTGAGGATCCGCAGCGAGCCGGCGGTGGAGGCGAGGCGGAAGCGTCCGCTCTCGAGCGCCGGGAGGTAGATGTTCTCGTACGGCGGCCGCCCACCGTCGGCGGGGTCGGGGAACACGTCGTGGATGGCCAACGTGCCACCCATCGCTACCTTGGGCGTCCAGCCGAGATAGTCCGCGGTCGCGGGCTCCACACCGTGGCCACCGTCGATGAACACCAGCGCAGCGTCCGCCGCCCGCCAGTGCATCGCCACGGTCGGCGACTGACCGACCACGGCGATCGCGTACTGCTCCAGGCCGGCGTCCTCGAGCGCCCGGCGGAAGAACGGCAGCGTGTCCATCCGTCCCGTCCGCGGGTCGACCACCGACGGGTCGTGGTGCTCCCAACCGCTCTGATTCTCCTCCGACCCGCGGTGATGGTCGACGGCGAAGACCACCGTTCCCGCCTCCCGTGCGGCCGCGGCGAGCCAGATCGTCGAACGTCCGCAGTACGAGCCGACCTCCACGAACGGTGCGCCGGGAACGGCGACGGCCGCGGCGAGGGCCGCCTCGTAGAGCGCGTCCCCTTCGTCTGGTGGCATGAATCCCTTGGCGGCGATGGCGTGCCGGCGCCAGTCCGCCGACATCACGAGCCCCACGCCGCGCGCAGGGCGGGCAGGACGGAGTCGGCCAGGAGCGCCAGTTGCTCGTGCTGGTCGTCGATCGGGTGCAGCATGACGAACGAGTAGCCGTGGGCGGCGAGGCCGAGCACCTGCTCGGTGACCTGGTCGCTCGATCCGTGCACGGCGATCCCCTCGCCCAGCCCGGGCCGCCCGTAGATCGTGTGGAACTCGCGCTCGATGCGGCCGAGTGCCCGCTGCTCGTCGTTGTCGACCACGACGTACACCCGCTTCCCGATGGTGAACGCCGACGGGTCCCGCTCGTGACGCTCGAGCGCGGCGCGCATCCGGTCGGCCAGCGCCCCCGCGTCGGCGAACTTCGACATCCCGGCATTCGTCCATCCGTCGCCGTAGCGCGCCGCCCGATCGATGGCCCCGTCGCTGCCGCCACCGAACCACAGCGGCACACCGGGCTGCTGCACGGGTCGGGGGTTCACGTCGACGCCGTCGAGTTGCCAGGTCGGGCCGTCGAGCGTCGTCGGCCCCGGCTGCCACACCGCCCGCATCAGCTCGACCGCCTCGTCGAACCGACGGGCACGCCCCGCACGCGTCACCCCGTAAGCGGAGAGATGGTCCGGCTGCCCGAGGCCGATTCCGGCGATCAACCGGCCGCCCGACAGCTGATCGATCGTGGCCAACATCTGGGCCAGCTGGACCGGCACCTTGGACGGGACGACCAGCACCGACACCCCGAGCCGCAGCCGTTCGGTCGTCGCCGCGAGGTAGCCGAGCATCGTGAGCGGCTCGAGGCTGCCGGGATGTCCGAGGTTGCTGTCCGACAGCCACACGCTGTCGAACCCGAGGGCCTCCACGTGAGCGGCGGTCGCCCGGAGATCGCTCGCCGGGTCGGCGTACGACATCGCGATCCCGGCGCCCACGTGGAGGGTGCGGGCGGTCTCAGAGGTCACCCCGCCACGTTAGGGGTCGCCGAGGGCCCTCGCCCGGTCAGGCCGCGCGGCCGTGAGCATGCGGATCGAAGCCCGCCGGTGGCCGGTCGATGAACGTGGTCACCGTCGCCACGAGTCCGTCGGGATCGAACGTCAACACGTCGGTTCCCTCCGCGAACGACTCGCCGTCGCGGTGCAGCTCCCACCGCAATCGGGCGCAGTCGTTGTGCAGGTCAGGCTCGCCACGGGAGGTCATGGTGATCGCACCGAGCTCGAGCGAGAACTCGCCGGCCAACTCGACCAGGTCGTCGAGACCGGATCGATCGGCGAGCGGTGCGCGGTAGCGGACGTCGGGCGCGAACGTCTGGCGGCCGAGGCGGCGTCGATCGTCGCCGGGGGCATGGTTCCAGAAGGCCAGGTAGCGCTCGATCGCGGCGGCTTGGGGGTTGGTCGTGGGGGTCATGGTGTCCACGATGCGCACCGGCGCGTCGGCGTGTCGATTACCTCGGACGTAGTTGGCCGGCCCCGACGCGGTCGGCACGCTGGAGCCATGACCGTGGCGACCGAACCTGTCGGACACCTGGTGCGGACCTGGCGACAGCGACGCCGCCGGTCGCAGCTCGACGTGGCGATCGGCGCCGACATCTCGGCGCGCCATCTGAGCTTCGTCGAGACGGGCCGTTCGTTGCCCAGCCGGACGATGATCGCCCGGCTCTGCGACGAGCTCGACGTCCCCCTGCGCGAGCGCAACCGCCTGTACCTGGCTGCGGGGTTCGCGCCAATGCATCCGGAACGGCCGCTCGCCGACCTCGGATCGGCGCGAGCGGCCGTCGAGGCGGTGCTCACCGGGCACGAACCCAACCCGGCGCTCGCCGTGAACGCGCGGTGGGAGCTGTTGGCCGCCAACGACGCGGCGCTCTCGATCCTCGGGCTTGCCGACGGGCCGCCCCTCGACGAGCCCTTCAACGTCATGCGGGGCACGTTGCATCCCGACGCCTTGGCACCCCGGGTGGTCAACTACGAGCAATGGCGAGCCCACGTCGTACGGCGGATCCGGCGTCACGCCGCACGAACGGCCGATCCGGCGCTCAGCGAACTGGCCGACGAGATCGAGTCGTACCCGCAACGGGACGGGCATCGTGTCGACATCGACGACGTCGGCGAGGACCTCGTGATCCCCCTCCGGTTGCGCACCGACGGCGGTGAGCTGACATTCCTCTACACGGTCACCGTGTTCGGGGCGCCACGCGACGTGACGCTCGACGAGATCGCCATCGAGACGTTCTTCCCGGCCGACGCGGCCACGGCCGCGCTCCTTCGCGCAGCGGCGGACGGCGCCCGGCTCGCCGCGGCCCGATAGGCGCCGCCGCGGGTCACGCAGTTCGTGTGCTCCCGGCGTCGCGGCATCGCGACCGGAGACGGCTGAGAATCAGGATCGAGGCGTGAAACACGGCATGATCTGAGCGTGTCTGCCGATCGTTCCGCCGTCGACCATCTGATCGACCTCCTCGATCTCGAGCCGATCGAGGTCAACATCTTCCGCGGGCGCTCGTCCGACGAGAACCGCCTCCGGGTGTTCGGGGGCCAGGTGGCGGGCCAGGCGCTGGTGGCCGCCGCTCGCACGGTCGACGACATCAACCGCCACGTCCACTCCCTCCACGCCTACTTCCTCCGCCCGGGCGACCCGGCGGCGCCGATCCTCTACGAGGTCGACCGCCTGCGCGACGGCCGCAGCTTCACGACGCGCCGCGTCGTGGCGATCCAACACGGGGCGGCGATCTTCAACCTGCAGGCCAGCTTCCACGGCGCCGAGGACGGCCCCGACTACCAGCCCACGATGCCGTCCGGCCTCCCCGACCCAGAATCGCTGCCCGACTGGCACGAGCGCCTCCAGCCGTACCGCGAGCAGCTCGGCGACATGTTCGACCGGCCCCGACCGATCGACCTGCGCTACGTCGGCCCCGACCCGATGAGCCGGCGGGGAACGACGGCGGAGTCGCAGGAGGTGTGGCTGCGCGCCGACGGGCCGCTGCCCGACGACCCGGTGCTCCACGCGTGCATCGTCACCTACGCGAGCGACATGACGTTGCTCGACACCGCGATCCTCCCGTTCGGCCTGGCCTGGGACTCGCCCGGCATCCGCATGGCCAGCCTCGACCACGCGATGTGGTTCCATCGTCCGTTCCGGGCCGACGAGTGGCTGCTGTACAGCCAGCGGCCGATCTCGGTGACGTCGGCGCGCGGGCTCGCCGGCGGTTCGATCTTCACCCGCGACGGTCGCCTCGCCGTGAGCGTGGTACAAGAGGGGTTGATCCGCGTCGGCTGAATGGACAGGCCGCGCACTGGAGGCCTTCTCATGATCCGTCCCTGCGCCGCCGCCGTCGCCGTGGCATCTCTCGTCGTCCTCGGAGCAGGAGTCGCCGTGTCGGCGTCGACACCGCCCACCGATCCGGCGTCGTCGGCCGGGTCCGGGCCGCCCGCGGCTGCGACCCTCACCCCGTTCGCCGACGTCTCCTCACCAGTCGACCTGGCGTGGCGGGACGGGGACCCGGCGCTGTACGTCGTGCAGCAGGACGGCGTCATCCAGCAGCTCGTCGGTGGCGCGCCGACGCCGGTGCTCGACATCTCCGACCTGATCTCGCGTGGCGGCGAGCAGGGCCTGCTCGGTCTGGCGTTCTCGCCGGCCGGTGACCACGCCTACATCAACTTCACCGACGTCGAGGGCAACACCGTCGTCGCCGAACTCACCGTGAGCGAGGACGGCACGGCGTTCGACCGCGACAACATGCGCACCGTGCTGCAGATCGAGCAGCCCTACGGGAACCACAACGGCGGCGATCTGCTGTTCGGACCCGACGGCATGCTGTACATCCCGACCGGTGACGGCGGATCCGGCGGCGACCCCGAGGGCCGGGCGCAGAACCCGGCCGAACTGCTCGGCAAGCTGCTGCGCATCGACCCGACGCCGTCCGGTGAGCTCGGCTACACGGTCCCCGACGACAACCCCTTCGTCGGTGTCGAGGGGACGAGACCCGAGATCTGGTCGTTCGGCCTGCGCAACCCGTGGCGGGTGTCGTTCGATCCCGAGACCGGCGACCTGTGGATCGCCGACGTCGGCCAAGGCTCGATCGAGGAGATCGACGTCGCCCCGGCCACCGACGGTCTCGACGCCGGCCGTGGGCTCAACTTCGGTTGGAACGCCTACGAGGGCGATGCCGTCTTCGATGACGGCATCGTCGTCGAGGACCATCACGGGCCCATCCACACCTACGACCACGCCACCGGCGGCTGTTCGATCAGCGGCGGGGTCCGGGCCCGCGGCGACGGTGCCGGCTCGCTGGTCGGTTGGTACGTGTTCGCCGACTACTGCTCCGGGGTCGTCACGGCGCTGGAGATCCTCGGCGAGGGACCGGCGATCACGGCCGGACGAACGGTCGACCTGGCGACGAGCAGCTCGGTGACGGCCGTCGTCTCGGGGCCCGATGGAACGGTCTACGTGCTGAGCGGTGAGGGTGTCTTGGCCCTCACCCCGCAGTAACGGGGCGAGTCAGCCGACGCGTTCGAACTCGACGCGCCGGGCGTCGACGTCGACCGCGACGAGTTTGACGCGCACCTCGTCGCCGGGGTCGACGCGTGAGGCCTTGACCCGCACGAGCACGCCAGGCTCGGCGATCTGCACCTTGACGCCTCGATCGTCCTCGTCGACGACGATGCCGTCGAAGACCTGCCCTTCGTGGCCGGAGAGCAGGACCGCTTCGGCGAGGTCGAAGACGGCGGCATCGAGCCGTCCGGCGAGGCTGTCGGCCGCTTCCATCACCTCGGGCAGCTTGCCGTAGGCCTCCTCCACGGCATCGGGAACCGGGCGACCGTTGGCGACGGCGAGCGCCCCTTCGATCACATAGCGGTCGGCGAGACGCCGGAGCGGCGCGGTGGCGTGGACGTAGGTGGCCGCCATCGCCGAGTGCCACGGCGTGACGCCCTCGCGGAACGGCTCGTAGGACGCCCGACCTGCGGCCCGGCGAACGGCGAGGAGGAAGGCGGCCGTTCGGGGATCCCCGTGAGGCAGGCTGCGCTGGAAGTGGGCGAGCGACTGACCCTTGGGCCAGTCGAGGCCGAACGCCCTCGCGGTGTACCGGAGCCGGCGCGTTGCCCGATCGTCCACCTCTGGCATGACCCGGAACAGGCCGGTTCGGGCGGTCATCAGGGCGTCGGCGACGGCGAGGTTGCACGCGAGCGACATGCCGGCGTTCTGATCCTCGCTCTCGAGCCTCGGCTCGAACGTCAGCGTCCACCCGTCGTCGGTACGCACCAGGTCCTGCTCCGGAAACTCCACCCGAGGCGCCTCACGACGGTCCTCGGCGGCGACGATGCGACGCGACAGCTCAGCGAATCCGTCGGGCAGGTCGTCCGCGCTCACGTCCGTGTAGGCGAGCTTCGCCCGGCTCCTGATCACGGCCCGCTCCACCCCGTCGAGCGACGGGTTGCCGTCGCCGTCGATGCGCACGATGAACACGACGGCGGGTCGCGGGCCCCCGGGGAGGAGGCTCGCCGCCGACTCGCACAGCACCGTCGGGTAGAGCGGCGCCCGACCGTCGGGCAGGTACACCGTCATTCCCCGTTTCCAGGCCTCGACGTCGACAGGGTCATCGTGATCGACGAAGAACCCGACGTCGGCGATGGCGTAGCGCAGGACGATGTCGCCGCCGGCCACCTCGATGGCGAACGCCTGGTCGAGGTCGGTGGACGACGCCGGGTCGAGCGTGCGGAACTCGACATCGGTGCGGTCGACGTGCGACGCGGTGGGATCGCGGCGGGCCGCCTCGTCGGCCGCGGCCAGCACGTCCGGCGGGAAGTCTCCGGGGACGCCGAACTCGTCACGGAGATCGGCCAGCTCGTCCGTCAACAGGTCGGACGCGCCCGCCCCTCGCAACCGCACAACCATGCCGCCCGACCGTACCCGCCATCCGCACCCGCCCAACGCGCGGACACGAACCCGGAGACGAGCGACCAACGCGCAGTCGAGGAAGGCAGTGGGGATGGAACGCCCCGAGAGAGCCGAGAGTCGAGATGACGTCCCAGCAACTCTTCAGCGCCCCCGGCGCCCGGGCTTTGCCGGGCGCCGGGGGCCGCAAACCAAACTCGCCGCAGGCGAGCGAGCGAAGCGACGCGAGCCGAGGACGAACTCGCGGGCAGTGGGGATGGAACGCCCCGAGAGAGCCGAGAGTCGAGATGACGTCCCAGCAACTCTTCAGCGCCCCCGGCGCCCGGGCTTTGCCGGGCGCCGGGGGCTGCAGAACAGAACTCGCCGCAGGCGAGCGAGCGAAGCGATGCGAGCCGAGGACGACTAGCTAGCGTCTGGCGCCCATGAACATGCCCTTGAGGGCGTCGTAGTGCTCGATGACGTGGCCGGCGCCGAGCACGACGGCTTCGAGGGGTTGAGTCGACGCCCGAACGGGGACCTTCGTCTCGCGCTCGATGCGCTCGCGTAGCCCCTTCAGCAGGCCGCCGCCGCCGACGAGGTACATGCCCCGGACGAGGAAGTCCTGCGACAGCTCGGGCGGGGCCTTGGCGAGGCAGCGGATCACCGAGGCGACGAGGGACGACACGACGTCCTCGATGGCGAAGCGGATCTCCTCCGGGCTGAGGACGATCGTCTTGGGCAGCCCGGTCATCATGTCGCGACCACGCACCTCGGCCTGGCGGTCGTCGCCGGTGGGATCGGCCGAGCCGATCTCCTTCTTGATCTCCTCCGCGGTGCGCTCGCCGATGGCGATGCCGTGCTCGCGGCGGACGTAGTTCTGGATCGCGTTGTCGATGTCGAACGAGCCCACACGCACGGCCTCGAGGGCGACGATGCCGCCGAGGGAGATGACGGCGGTCTCGCTCGTGCCGCCGCCGATGTCGATGACCATGTTGCCGACCGGTTCGTCGATCGGCAGGTCGGCGCCGATGGCCGCAGCCATCGGCTGCTCGATCAGGTTGGCGTCGGCGGCGCCTGCCCGGCGAGCGGCGTCGGTGACGGCGCGACGCTCGACCTCGGTGATGGCGGAGGGAACGCAGATGACGACCTTCGGGCGCGTGAAGCGGGAGACGCCGACACGCTGGAGCAACAGCCGGATCATGCGCTCGGTGATCTCGAAGTCGGTGATGGCGCCACCGCGCAACGGCCGCACGGCGACGATGTAGCCGGGCGTGCGGCCGATCATCTGCCACGCCTCGTGGCCGGTTGCGAGCACTTCGCCGGTCTGCCGGTTGAGCGCGATGACCGAGGGCTCGTTCAGCACGATGCCCCGGCCCTTCATGTAGACGAGCGTGTTGGCAGTGCCCAGGTCGATGGCGAGGTCACGCGCCATCGACACGTCCCGGCTCGTCGGGGGGTGACTCGTGATCGAGACGCTGGACGCGGTCGACCACGGTGCGCCGGGCCTCGGGCGACAGGGCATCGATCTGGCGCTGGAACGTCGAGACACCGTCGGTGGCCCGGCGCCGGCGCATGGCGAGCAGCCCGAGCGCGACCACGACGACGGCCACACCGATGATGATCCAGATCATGAGGTCTGATCCGCTCCCGACGCCGACATCGCCGAATCTGCGCCGCCCGTCCGTTCGACGTCGGTGATGGCGGCGGCGTCCGTGCCCCACCCGGACCCATCGCTCCACGTCTCGTGCTTCCAGATGGGCGCCGCCACCTTCAACGTGTCGATCGCGTAACGAGCCGCCTCGAACGCCTCTGGCCGGTGCGGGGACGAGACGGCGGCGACGACCGCGCTCTCACCCAGCTCGAGCCGACCGATGCGATGAAGTAGCGCCACGCGGCCGATCGCCGGCCACCTCGTACGGGCCTCGGTCGCGATGGCGGCGAAGCGCTCGAGGGCGGCGGACTCGTAGGCCTCGTACTCGAGGCTCTCCACGCCGTCGCGCCCGTCGGCGTGGTCGCGAACGATGCCCGAGAAGAGCACGACCGCACCACAATCAGGGCGAACGGCCCAGTCGTAGATCGCGCCGACCGGGAGAGGTTGCGCGCTGATTGCGAACCACTCATCACCGGTCTCGGGAGGCTGCACGACGGCATCGTAGCTGCGGGGACCGGCGCGGCGGTCGCCTCGAGCGCGTCCATTCGGGCCGTCGCGGCTCTCCGACGACGTGACGATCACCCACCACCCACGTGACGATCACTCACCCACCCGCCCGGCCGACCCGCGGCCACGGCGTTCGAGTGCGTCGGTAGATTGCGGTTCCGTGACCGATCAGCCAGGAGGCGCCGGAGGGCGTGGACCGCTCCCCCCGCACGAGCGCGCGTGGCGGCATCCGTCGGAACTGGCGGCGCCGCCACTGGAACCCACCACCCGCGGTGGGCGCGTGCTGATCATCTCGACGGCGACCGTGAGCCTGCTGCTGGTCGGCGTGCTGGCCCTGCTCATGACGCCGTCGCGCACCCGCGAGGCGGACGACTCCGGCGTCGCCGACGGTGTCGATGATTCCGGTCTGGCGATCGTCACCGACTTCGTCACGTTCGCGCCGGCGGCCGGATCCCCCGACTCGGGCCCGGTCGGTACGGCGACCGGGCCGGTGGACGAGACGACGGTGGATGCCACTGACGGGCCGGCCGTCGTTGGCGGACGCAGCGCGCCGGACGACCGCATCGCCACGACGCCGGCGCCGAGCGTCGGCTTCGGCACCGGGCAGGCCACGAGCTCGGGCCTCGTGCCGTCGATCTCCGTCACCATCGCCGGGGCCGCCGTGGTGACGCCGCTCGGCAACGGCCTCGCCGTCACCACCGAGTCGGCACTCGGTGGTGCCGCCGGATCGTTCAACGCCGTTCTGCCCACCGGCGAGCGGGTAATCGCCGACGTCATCACGGCCACCGATGGTGTGGTGTTCGTCGCCGTCGCAGGGATGGACGATGGCATGGCGATCGCTCCCGAGGCTTCCGATCCCGGCTCCCTGTACCTGAGCATCGGGGGGACGACGATGCCGATCGACTCGAGGGCGCTCGCCTCGATGGTCATCCCCGAAGCCACCCCCGTGATCGACGTGGACGGCGATCTCGTCGGCCTGTGCACGTACGGGCCCGACGGCATCCAGGTGGTGCCCGTCGGGGAGGTCCCGGAGCTCACGGCGCCCACCGTTCCCGACACCGACGCCGCGCCGGACTCCGAGCCGGCGGTCTCGTCGTTGCCCCCGGCCGTCGACCCCGCCCCCGGCGCCACGTCGCCGGCGACCGAACCGGACGCGTCGACCTCCGTGGCGACGAGCGCGGCGGTCACCACGTCGACGTCCAGCTCGACCACGAGCTCGGTGCCCGGTCGCTGACCGGCGATGCCGACTGCTGTCAGCGTCGGCGGCGCCAGCGGCGGATCGCTCCGGCCACGCCGACGACGCCGGCGAGGGCGACGATCACCATCGCCCCGAGGGCGATCTCCTGCCTGCGCTTCGGGGACACCATCGTCCACCACTTGCCTTCTGTGCCCTCGACGTACGCCTGCTCGTTGGTCACCGTCGGCTGCCAGCCTTCGGCCTTGAGCCGGTCGTTGGCGACCACCCACGGCGCCCTGGTGTAGCTGCGCAGGCCAGGCGGGATCGGGCCTCGTTGGAATCGCCAGCGCAGGGCTCCGATCACCTCGCCGGCGCGGTCGGGAAGCTTGATCCTCGGCGGCTCGCCGGTGAGAGCCCGTACCCGCTCGCCGGCAACCCAGCCGTCGGGGGCGACGTTGTACACGCCGTCGAGGCGTCGCCGTACGGCGATCCCGACGGCGCCGGCCAGGTCGTCGAGGTGGAGGAACTGCGCCGGCGGATCCTCCTCGCCGAACCGTTGACCGAGCCCGGCGGCCAACGCCCTGGCGAGTCGCGACGAGCCGTCGGCCGCCATGGCCACCACGGGACGCAGCACGGTGACTGTTCGACCGGTCCGCTGACGGCGCCAGTGGTCGGCCATCGCCTCGGCGGCGGCGAGCTGCCGGGCGAACACGAAGTCGACGTCGGGCCGCAGGATCGCGTCCTCGGTGAGCGGGACAGGGTTGTTCGGCCAGGCCCCGTACACCATCGCCGACGACACCAGGACGAGGTGGTTGGCGTCACGCTCGATGGCCTCGGCCAGCGATTCGACCACCCCTTCGGTGATGTTCTCGCGCCGGCGGGCGCGGGCATCGTGATCGCCGCCGCCGACGTGGACGACCACATCGACCGACGCCGCGTCGTCGCCGGCCCCCTCCGCGCCCGCCGCGCCGGCGAGCACGACGTCGTGGTCGGCGGCGAGCTGGGCGAGGACCCGCCGCCCGAGGTCCCCGTCGCCGCCGGTGACCCGCACGGTGGTGGGGGTCACCGGCTCGGGGGCAAGGTGTTCGGCCGCGGTCGCCACGCCGCCGACGCTAGCTGCAGCGATCCCCCTAACCTGACGTGATGATCGCTGATCGATGCACTCCAGCGAGCGCAGCGAGCGTCCCGGAGTTGGAGCGGGTAGGCGACCGGAGCGCGAGGTGCCGAGGCTTCGACCGAGCCGGCTTGTCGGGTGGGCGGCGCGTCTGCCGGCATGGCCTCGCGAACGTCAGCGACGCGTGTCGGGGAACGCGATGAGCGGCGACGAACTCCCCGACCAGCCGTTCGACCCCTTCGCCGGGCTCCCGCTGTTCGGTGATCTGTCCAAGGCGCTGGCCGGCCAGGGACCGCTGAACTGGGACGCCGCCCGGCAGTTCGCCCAGCTCGGCGCGAGCGGCGGGGAAGCCGAGCCGAACGTCGGTCCCGACGTGCGGATCGCCTACGAGACGTTGTCGCGGATCGCCCGCATGCACGTCGCCGACGTCATCGGCGTCGAACACGAGATCGGCGAGATCCGGGCCGTGACGCGAACGCAGTGGGCGGCCGAGACGCTCGAGGCCTACCGGCACCTGTTCACCGAGATGGCCACGGCACTCGGTGCCGCCAACGATCCGGGCACCGACGTCGACGCCACCGCTGCGGCCGACCCGATGATGTCGATGATGGCCGGGCTCTCGCGCATGATGGCTCCCGCCATGGTCGGCATGTCGGTCGGCTCGATGGTCGGCCGCCTGGCCACGAGGGCGTTCGGCACCCACGACCTGCCGATCCCCCGGCGGCCCGAGCAGGTCACGCTGGTGCCGGCCAACATCGACGGCTTCGCCACGTCGTGGGAGATCCCCCTCGACGAGATGCGCTTGTGGGTCCTCGCCCACGAGATCGCCGGCTTCACGCTGTTCCAGGCTCAGCACCTCACCGACGCCCTGTCGTCGCTGGTGCGCCGCCACGTGGGCGGGTTCCGGCCCGACGCGTCGGCGATCACCGACAAGCTGACGTCCCTCGACGTCGAGGCGGACAACCCGATGGCGGCGCTGCAGCAGGCGCTCAACGACCCCGAGCTGTTGCTCGGCGCGGTCAGCTCAGCCGAGCAGCAGGCGCTGCGGCCCGAGCTCGACGCCCTGGTCTCGGTGGTGGTGGGCTACACCGACTGGGTGGTGGACGCCGTCGCCGTGCGCCTCGTCGGGGGCAATGCCCTGCGCATCGCCGAGGCCGTGCGGCGCCAGCGCGTCGAGACGTCGGCGGCCGACTCGTTCGTCGAGCAGCTCCTCGGCATCCGCCTCGGCGACCAGCAGGTCGCTCGGGGCAAGGCCTTCGCCCAGGGTGTCGTCGACCGGGCGGGTGACGCCGGTCTACTCCCCCTGCTCGAGCGGGCCGACGCCCTGCCGACGCCGGCCGAGGTGGACGCTCCCGGTCTCTGGCTGGCCCGCATCCAAGGCTGACCGCTCACCCTGACGGGATGGGCCACGCACATCCCGTCAGGCGGTGGGTCGCAGGGCTGCCGTGAGGCGCTCGATCAGGCGCTGCCAGTCGTCGTGGTCGGGGGCCGGCAGGTTGAGGGCGGCGGTCAAGGCCGAGCCGAGGCCGACCATCGTGATGAAGCGGCTCACCGCCTGCTCGGAAACGCCGGCGTCGACGGCGCCGGTGTGTAGGCCTCGCTTGACGGCATCGCCCATCATCGACTCGCTCTCGAGGAGGTGGCGGCCGACCAGCTCGGCCACCTCCGGGTGATGCTTCGCGGCGACGACCGCCTCGACGAACAGCTCGGCCTGCCGGCGCTCGCGCCGATCGATCGTGCTGCCGGCCACCTCGAGGAACTCGGTGACGTCCCGCACCGCGCCGGTGCCGATCAGCGCCTTGTACTGGATGCGCCCGTAGGCCTCGAGCGTGGCGGCGAACAGCTCCGCCTTCGACGCGTAGTTGGCGTAGATCGCGCCCGTGCTCAGGCCGGCGGCCCGGGCGATCGCGGCGACGCCGGCGCCGTCGTAGCCGAGGCGCGAGAACGCGTCGGCGGCGGCCTCGAGCAACCGCTCGCGGGTCTCGTCGGGGGCGAGCCCGGCGCGCCGACCCATCAGGACGTCCCGTTCACGATGCCTCGTCCGAGGCGACGGCGTCGAGGAGCTCGTACTCGTCCACGGCGTTGATGCCGTCCTCGAACTCGATGATGCCGAGCCCGGTGAACTGCTCACGCAACCAGCCGTCGCCGGCGTCGAGCAGCCCGAGCTTCTTGCAGTTGGGCACGATCTTGGAGAACAGCATCTGCTGGAACACGAGCTGGTTGGGATCCTGGTTGGCGTCGAGGAACGACAGCACCGCCTTCGGGTCGGCCCCGAGCCGGGCGAACACCTCGCCGCCGCTGAAGCGGCGCTTCAAGCGCACTGCTGCCTCGTAGGCGAACTCTTGGCGCTCACGGATCTCGGCCGCGCCCAACCCGTCGTAGAGCTCCTTCAACGAGAGCACGCCGAACGCGACGTGACGGGCTTCGTCGCTCATCACGTACCGGAGCAGTTGCTTCAGCAACGGCTCCTGCGACAGCATGTGCATGAACCCGAAGGCGGCGAGGGCGAGGCCTTCGACCATGATCTGCATGCCGAGGTAGGTGATGTCCCAACGCCCGTCCTCGACGATCGTGTCGAGCAGGCCCCCGAGGTTGTCGTTGATCGGGTACGCCCCGTCGAGCTTCTCGTCGAGATAGCGGGCGAACACCTCGACGTGGCGGGCCTCATCCATCACCTGCGTCGCCGCGTAGTACTTGGCGTCGATCCACGGCGTGGTGGACGTGATGAGTCCGGTACAGACGAGGGCGCCCTGCTCGCCGTGGAGGAACTGGGAGAGCGTGAACTTCTGCTGCTCGACCTGGAACACCTGCCAGTCGGCGGCTCCCCACGAACGCAGCGGGGAGTCGGGGTGACCCGACAGCACGCCGAAGCGTTGCGCGGCGCTTCCGGAGGCGGCGAGCTTCTCGGCGTCGACCTCGATGTCCCACGGCAGGTCGTTGCCGTTCCACTGTGACGTCTTGGCCTTCTCGTAGAGCTTCACGAGGGCGTGGCGGCTGCGCTCGTAGTCCCAGGTCATCAGCACGTCGCTGTGCAGATCGATGGCGTGGAGCACCTCGTCGAGCACGGCGGCGTCGATCATCGCGTCGGCGGTCCGGTCGCCGGTGTGGTGCCCGGGGCTCGTGGTGGTCGCGCTCATCACAAGGAGAATAACGGTCATTCTTTAGTGCGTCGAGTCGTGGCGCGCGTTCGCGCGACACCACGATGTTCACCGTCGATCCCGAAGGCCCGCTCAGTACCGTGACGACGGCGGGGGTGGCCACGTACCGGGCGGCGGGGCCGGAGCCGAGGCCGGATCGCTCGGCGGCGGCGGCACGTCGATCGAGGCGCCTTGGGCGACCCCTGGTTCCGACTCGCCGGCGGCATCGGACGCATCGGCCCGGTGGGCCTTGGCCTCGGCCTTGGCGGTACGACGGTCGTGGACACGCGTGCGCAGCCGCCCCGCGGCCTTGCCCGACAGCGACGTGATCGTGACGCCCGGGGCCACCTTCGGCAGCACCAGCGCGTAGAGCAGACCGCCGGCGCAGAGCAGCCCCACCAGCAGCGCGCCCACCGAGCCGGACATGACGATGACCACCGGAACGAGGCCGGCGATCGCCCAGCCGAACTGGAATCGCGTTTCGAACGAGGCGAACGCCCGCCCGCGGTTGGCGGCGGGGGCCTCCTTCTGCAGGATCGCCTCGAAGCCCATCCGGCCGATCGCGGCCGCGAGGCTGGCCGAGAACGACAGGATGACCAAGCCGCCGGTCCCGCCCACGACCGCTGCCGCGAAGCCGGCCACGCCGGACAGGCCGAGCGAGCCGAGCAGCATCAGCCGCTCGCTCAGTCGCCGGCGCACCCGCACAGCGACCGCGTTGCCGAGGAAGGTGCCGATCGCTCCGGCACTCACGGCCGTGCCGTACGTGGCCAGATCGGCGCCCTGTTCCTTGAGCACCATGGCGATGAGGAAGAACACGAAGCCCACGACGGAACGGAGCAGCACCATGACCAGCGAGCCGAGCTGGATGGCCGAGGAGTGGAGTTGGAGTTGCTCCTGATCGTCCGCGGCGTTGGAGGCCACGACATCGGCCGACAGCCACGTGGCGGCGACCAGGGCGACGAGGAAGATCAGCGCGGCGTACACCAGGATCCCGCTGCTGCCGAGTGGGGTGAGACGGATGATGCCGGCGGGCAGGACGGCGACCATGCCGACGATGCCGCTGATCAGGCCGAGCTTCGAGTTGGCCTCGATCAGGTCGCTCTCGCTGCGGACCACCGACGGGACGAGCGCCGACTTCGACACGATGTACGTCTTCTGCAGGACCAGGGCGATGAAGACGAGCGGGAACAGCACGACGTCGTCGACGAAGACCGCCATCACGATCGAGAGGACGACGCGCGAGATGCCGACGAACTGGATCATCGCCCGCCGGCCGCCCGCGATGCGATCGAGAAGCGGGCCGATCAGCGGGGCGAGCACGAGGAACGGTGCGAAGCTGATCACGAGGAACAGCAGCACCTTGTCGCGGGCGGCCTGCGGGTCGACGGAGAAGAACACGGTGTCGGCGAGGGCCACCACCATGGCCGCGTCGGCCCCCATCATCGCCGCGTGGACGATGGCCAGGCGGCGGAACGGCGAATAGTCCTCGAGCGGAATGGTGCGGCCCGCGAACGTCGTCGGCGCCTCTCTCACGAGTTCGGAGCCTAGGGCTCGAGGCCGCGTTCGTGTCGCCGTCGGCGGATGCCGCCGACCGCGCCCGGCGCGCCGCGCGACTCAGCTGCGTTCGTATTTGTAGCCGAGGCCGCGGATGGTGACGATGCGGCTCGGGGCGGAGGGATCGGGCTCGATCTTGCCGCGGAGCCGCTTCACATGGACGTCGAGCGTCTTGGTGTCACCGACGTAGTCGTTGCCCCACACGCGGTCGATCAGCGTCTCGCGCGGGAGGACGCGCCCGGCGTTGGCGAGCAGCACGTGGAGCAACTCGAACTCCTTGAGCGGCAGCGTCACGGCGTCTCCGGCCACGCTGACCGTGTGCTCCTCGGGATCGAGTACGACGTCGCCGACCTGGATCGCGGCGGGACCCAGCTCTCCGGCGTCGTCTCCGGCCGCCCGGCGCAGGACGGCACGCATGCGGGCGACGAGCTCGCGGAGACGGTACGGCTTGGTGACGTAGTCGTCGGCGCCGACCTCGAGGCCGACGACGGTGTCGATCTCGGCGCCCTTGGCGGTGACCATGATGATGGGCACCTGGCTGCGCTTGCGCAGCTGGCGGCAGACGTCGATGCCGCTGACCCGGGGCAACATCACGTCGAGGAGCACGAGATCGGGCTTGACCGCGTCGAAGCGGTCGAGGGCCTCGAACCCGTCGCTCGCCACCTCGACGCGGAAGCCTTCGCGCTTGAGCCCGATCGTCAGCGCCTCGACGAAGCTGATCTCGTCCTCGACGACGAGGACAGTAGGAATCGCGGTGGTCATGGATTCTGCTCCGTGGGACGTTGGGCCTCGACACGAACGGGCGCCTCGGCGCCGTCACCGGGCGGGATGTGGAGCGGAATGCGGAGGACGAACGTCGACCCCTCGCCCTCCTGCGAGGACACCAGCACCTCGCCACCGTGGTTGTGCGCCACGTGCCGGACGATCGACAGGCCGAGCCCGGTGCCGCCCGTGTCCCGGCTCCGAGCCTTGTCGACGCGATAGAAGCGTTCGAAGATCCGGCCGTGGTCGGCGGCCGGGATGCCGATGCCCTGGTCGGCCACCATCAGCTCGGCGAACGCTCCCTCGACGAGAACCCTGACCTGCACGCTGGCGCCCGGTTCGGAGTACTTCACGGCGTTCTCGACGAGGTTGCCGAGCGCCGACACGAGCTGGCGCCGGTCGCCGACGATGCGGACCTCGTCAGGCACGTCGAGGACTGCCACGTTGGTGCCCTTGGCCTCGGCGAGCCCCCTGGCCCGCTCGATCGCCCCGGCCACGAGGTCGTGGACGGACACCGGATCCCGCACGGGTTCCTCGCCGAGCTCGATCCGCGAGAGCTCGAGCAGGTCGTCGATGGTGCGGGCGACGCGATGTGCCTCACCCACCATGCGCTCGGCGACCCGGTGGATCACGCCGACGTCGTTCTCGTCGGCCAGCGCCTCGGCGAGCACGGCGAGCGCCCCGACTGGAGTCTTGAGCTCGTGGCTGATGTTGGCGACGAAGTCGGTGCGGACCGCGTCGACGCGCCGCCGGTCGCTGACGTCCTCGATCGTCGCGACGGCCGCACCCTCGGGCAAGGGCTCGGCCGACACGACCACGGCCACCTGGGGCGGACCGTAGAACTCCAGGGTGCGCCGGGAGTCCTCGCCGTGGAGCGCTCGCAGCAGCGCTTCTTTCACAGCGTTGTCGACGAGGAGGCCGGTGTGGGTACCGGCCATCGAGTTGGCCCGCCGGTTGCGGTAGCGAATCTCACCGGAGCGGGTCATCACCACCACACCGAGGGCGAGCTTGTCGACCACCGAGGACCAAGCCGGAACCCCCGCGGGCGGGGAGGCCGCCGGCGACGTGCCGTCATCGACCGCCGCGCTGATCCCGGTACCCGGCGTCGGGTCGACCGCTGCCCGCGGCCCGTGAACCGATGCCTGCTCGTCCCGTTCCACTCGGGCCCTCGGGGTGGGCGCAGGAGCCGCCGGGGGTTGCGTCTCCGGCGCCACGCCCGGTGCAGGGCGGCGGCGCGCCACGAACATGGCCATTGCTCCGGCACCCACCAGCGCACCCACACCCACGGCCAGGGAGGCGAGAACGAAAGTCACGGTCCCGCCAGACCGTTCACGTCAGATCGCTCGTCACGTCGACGACCTCATTCCAGGTCACTCGCGGCCTGGCGCTCGGCGTAGCGAGCGGCACCGTCCTTCTCGGGCACCCATCCCGTGACGACGTAGCGCACACGCTCGCCGATGTTGACCGCGTGATCGCCGATGCGCTCGTAGAAGCGGGCCACGACGGCGAGCTGGACGGCGACCTGGAGATCGATCGTGCTTTCGGAATGGCTCTGGAAGATGGCCTGCACGAACTCACGTTGGAGCAGGTCGAGATAGCCGTCCATGTCGGCGAGAGCGGCGGCGCGGATGGCGTCGTCGTTGAGGTAGGCCTCGGTCGCCTCCTTGAACAGCTGCTGGGCCTGGTCGCCCATCTTCTGGATGATGCCCCGCAGCCGGGGGTCGAGGCGCTGGCCGTAGATGCGCCGGGCCGCCTTGCAGATGTTCACCGCCAGGTCGGCCGAGCGTTCGACGTCGGCGATGATCCGCAGGGCGGCGACGACCCGTCGCAGGTCGGACGCGACGGGCGACTGCAGGGCGAGCACCTCGTAGCACTCCTCCTCGAGCAGCAGGGCCCGCGAGTCCATCTCGTCGTCGGCGCGGATCACGTATTCGGCCCCTTCGAGATCCTGGCTGAGGAGGATCTCGGTGGCCCGGGGGATGTTCTCGGTGACGAGGGCGGCGAGGCTGGCGATGCGGTCGCGCAGGTCGTCGAGCTGGCTGTGGAAGGAGGTGCGCAACTCCGTCTTGGTCACCGGCTCACCGGACTCGACGGTCGGCCCCAGGTCGGAGCTGTCGAACTGTGGGTCGGCCATCACCCGAACCGCCCCGTGACGTAGGCCTCGGTCCGTTCGTCGCCCGGGTTGGAGAACATCTTGGGCGTCAGGTCGAACTCGACGAGACGACCGGTGCGCCGATCGCTCTCGGGGTTGATCTCGGTCGTGAAGAACGCCGTGCGGTCGCTGACGCGGGCCGCCTGCTGCATGTTGTGGGTCACGATCACGATCGTGTACTCGTCCTTGATCTCCTGCATCAGCTCCTCGATGCGGGCCGTGGCGATCGGGTCGAGCGCCGAGCACGGCTCGTCCATGAGGATCACCTCGGGCTCGACGGCGATCGCCCGGGCGATGCAGAGCCGCTGCTGCTGACCGCCCGACAGTCCGAGACCCGACGACTTCAGCCGATCCTTCACCTCGTCCCACAGGGCCGCTCCCCTCAGCGACTTCTCGACGATGTCGTCGAGCTCGGACCGCTTGCGGGTCCCGGCGAGGCGGGGGCCGTAGGCGACGTTGTCGTAGATGCTCTTGGGGAACGGGTTCGGTTTCTGGAAGACCATGCCGATGCGGCGACGCACCTCGGTCGAATTGACCCCCGGGTCGTACAGGTCGACCCCGTGGTAGGTGAGCTTGCCCTCGACCTTGGCGCCGTCGATGAAGTCGTTCATGCGGTTGAAGCAGCGCAGCACCGTGGTCTTGCCGCAGCCCGATGGTCCGATGAAGGCCGTGATCTCGTGCTGGAGGATGTCGATGGTCACCTCCCGAACGGCTCGGAAGTCGCCGTAGAGCACGCTGAGGTCATCGACGTCGAAGACGGTCGTGCCCTCGGCGGGCTCCGCCCGGTCGACCGCGGTCGAGCCCTCGGGGCCCAGCTGTATAGGTGAGGAATCCGGCATGATCAGGTCGTTTCCTGTTTCCATCGTGGTCTCGCTGGCCGTGTGTTCGTTCATCGTGCGTACCTGCGTCTCAGTTCCCAACCCGGCGGCGCTCGAATCTGTTGCGCAGCATGATCGCCGCGGCGTTGAAGATCAACACGAGGATCAGCAGGAAGAGCCCGGCTGCGGCGGCCGAGTTGGCCCAGGTGATGGGATCGTTGGGGTCGTTGGGGCGGCCCGACCAGTTGTAGATCAGCATCGGGATCGCCGTGAACGGGCCGTCGAGGCTGGTGCGTGGCAGCAGGCCGGTGATCGCACCGATGATGATGAGCGGCGCGGCCTCGCCCAGGGCCCGGGCGATCGACAAGACGACGCCCGTGAGGATTCCCGGCGCCGCGTACGGCAGCACGTGGTCGCGAGTGACCTCCCATCGCGCGGCTCCGACGCCGAAGCCGGCGTCTCGCAGCCCCTGGGGAACCGAGCGGATCGCCTCCATCGTGGTGATGATCACCGTCGGCAGCACCAGCACCGACATCGTGAGGGCGGCGGTGAGCACCGTCTCGCCCTGAGTGACGGGTTCGAGCCACTCGACGAAGATGATCAAGCCGAGCACGCCGTACACGACCGCCGGCACGCCGGCGAGGTTGCGGATGTTGACCATGATCACCCGGGTGAACGGGTTCCGGGCGTTGGCGTACTCCTCGAGGTAGATGGCGGCGGCGACTCCCATCGGCACCGCGATGATCAGCACGCCGAGGCCGATGAACACAGATCCGTACAACCCGGGCCAGATGCCGACCTTGCCGGCCTGGGAGCCGATGGTGTCGGTGATGAAGGCCCCCGGATGGTCGCTGACCACGGGCCACGCGTCGGTGACGAGCTGGACGATGAGCGTCAACAGGATCAGCATCGTGATCCCGGCGGCGAGGAGGAGGACGATGAGGAATGCGAGGCCTCTCACGTCGCGGTCCCGCGTCGTCAGGCGTGCGGCGACGAGCTCTCGGGCGGCCGCGGCGGCCGATGCCGGCGTTGTCACGAACGCCATGAGGCTGCTCTCCTCGCGAGACGGCGGACGGGGCCGGTCGGGGTCGGCGACATCAGTACTTCTGCCTGACTCGCTGGACGAACCGGTCACCGACCAGGTTGAGACCGAGCGTGATCATGAAGAGCAGCAGGCCGACGAAGAACAGCACTTCCTTCGGAGCATCGCCGAGCACCTGGTCGGTGCCACCGGCGGCGCTGGTCATCGCCGCGGTCATGCTCATCCCCGGCTCGAGCGGGCTGAATCCGGGACGGGGCCCGGAGCCGTCGTAGCCGCCGGCCATCGTGGCGACGAGCGTCTCACCGATCGCTCTCGACACGGCGATGATGAAGGCGGCGACGAGACCGGAGACCGCTGCGGGAAGCACGACCTTGACGACGGTGGTCACCTTGCGGGCGCCGACCGCATAGCTCGCTTCGCGGAGGGAGCCGGGAACGGCCGAGATGGCGTCCTCGGAGACCGACGCCATGATCGGGATGACCAGGATGCCGATGCCGATGCCGGCGGCCAGCATCGTCTTCGGCGACGTCGGGTCGAGGAAGCGGTTGACGATGTCCGGGGCGACGAAGCTGAGGACGAAGAATCCCACCACCACCGACGGGATCCCGGCCAGCACCTCGACGACGGGCTTGACGATCTGGCGGACTCGGCGCGGCGCGTACTCGGACAGGTAGACGGCGGTGCCGAGGCCGAACGGCACGGCTACGACCATCGCCACGACGCTCATCACCAACGTGCCCTGCACGATCGTGAGGAGGTCGAACCGGCTGCGTCGCGGGTACCAGCCGGTGTCGACGAGGATGCCCCAGTCCCAGTCGATGGCCGACAGGAAGTTGAGCGCGCCCCGGACCAGGACGAACACGATCAGCAGGCTGACCAGGACCGAGGCGAGGGCGGCGCCGCGGAACAGCGTCCGCATCGCGCTCTCCTTGCGCCGGCGCGATCTGCTCCCCTGGAGGTCGGCGACGGTCAACATCCGCCGGCGCCTCCGTGGTGCGACGTTCTCATGATGCAATGGTTCCTTCGTCGGTGGCCCGGCGACATCGGGGCGGGACGGGTGCGGTGAAGCGGACGGACGAGCCCTGCTGCACGGACACGAAGTCTCGCAGCAGCAGGGCTCGTCGTCATGGACGGTGGGGTCCGGCGATCAGGCCGTCGTCGTGGCCGGGGCGGCCTCGGTGCCGGCCGGCGTGTTGGCGCGGGCGGCCCATGCCTCCTGGCTGGCAGCGATGCGCTCGGCAGGGAGGTCGACGTAGCCGGCGGCGCCGACGAGCGCCAGGCCGGCCTCGGACACGTACAGGTCGACGTAGCTGGCGACCGCCGGGTTCTCCTCGGCCTTGTCCACGTTCACGTAGATGTACAGGCTCCGCGAGAACGGGTACGAGCCATCGGCGATCGTCTCGGGCGTCGGGGCCACACAGCCCTCGCCGCCGTCGATCTCGATGGCCTTCATGCGCTCGGACTCGGCGGCGTAGTAGGCGTAGCCGACCCAACCGAGTGACGTGTCGCTGCCCTCGATGCTCTCGACGATCAGGTTGTCGTTCGGGCTGGCGGCGTAGTCCGGCCGGGTGAAGACCGAATCCTCACCGACACGCTCCTCGGCGAGCTCGGCGATGGCGAACTCGACGAACGTGTCGTACGTGCCGCTCTCCTCGCCGGGACCGGCGATCGTCAGCGGCGCCTCGGGGAAGTCCCCGGCGAAGGCCGAGCCGACCTCGGTGGCCAGCTCGGCGGCATCGCTCCAGTTGCCGAGGCCTTCCGACTCCGGACCGAGCAGGGCGTAGAGACCGGGAACATCGAGACACGTGATGGCGTCGTTGTTCGGGCTGGTGGCCACGGTGAGACCGTCGATTGCGACCTCGAGCTCGACGAAGTTGATGCCGTTGTCGGCACAGGTCTGGATCTCTTCGTCCTTGATCTGACGGGAGGCGTCGCTGATGTCGGCGCCACCCTCGCAGAACGTGGCGAAGCCGTCGCCCGTGCCCGGACCTTCGACCGTGGTGGCCAGCTCGCCCCCCGAGAGCTCGAGGGCGAGCTCGCCGACGCGGATGGAGATCGGCTCGACGGTGGACGATCCGGTGACGAACACGTCGCCGGCAGCCAGCTCACCTTCGAACGCGGGGGCTTCGCCGCCCGCCTCGGTCCCGGCCGGGGCCTCGCTGGCGGCGGGCTCGGTGGGGGCAACGGTGGCCGACGCCACCGCACTGCTGGCGGCGGCCAGGACCAGGGAACCGCCGATGGCTGCCATCAGCTTGCGACCCCGGGGGGCCTGGAGAATGTTCACGCGTGGTGCTCCGTTTCGTGATTGGTGGAACGTGTGGGCATCTGGTGGGCGCGACCGGGGGAGGCGCTCGTCGGGCACGGTAGGGAGCACAGGTGACGCGCCGAGCCGACGTCGGTGAACAGGAGGTGAACGCACGCCAGACAAACGGCGAAGGCCGTCCGGGTGAACCGAGCAGCCCAGCGTCCCCCGGACGGACGCCGTCGGGACCGGTGTCAGCCGCTCGGTCGGTCTACTGCGACGACTTGATGCCCTGCCTGTGGACGACCCACTGGTACAGGCGGGTCTGAGCGTTCGGTTCGAAAGCGTCCGGCGCGCCGCACCGCAGCCACGAGTCGTCGGATTGCAGCTCCCAGCGCACGATGTCGTCGGCGAGCAGGAACTCGAACACCGTGTCGAGCCATTCGCGGTGCTTCGGGTGCTCGATCGGCACCAGCACCTCGACGCGGCGGTCGAGGTTGCGCGGCATCAGATCGGCCGAACCGATGAGGTAGTGCGGCTCACCGTCGACGCCACCGTGGGCGAAGCGGTAGATGCGGCTGTGCTCGAGATAGCGACCGAGCACGCTCCGCACGTGAATGTTGTCGGACAGGCCGGGGACACCGGCCCGCAGGCAGGAGATGCCGCGGATGACGAGGTCGACCCGTACCCCGGCCGCGCTCGCCCGGTACAGCGCTTCGGTCATCTCGGCGTCGGCGATGGCATTGGCCTTGACGGTGATGTGGCCCTCGGATCCGAAGGCGATCTCGCGCTCGATCAGCTCGAGCAACCGCGGGCGCAGGTCTCGCGGCGCGACGAGCAGGGTGTGGTAGGTGTCGTCGCGGCTGTAGCCGGTGAGGTGGTTGAACAGCTTGGCGATGTCGTCGCCGATGTCGTCGTCACACGTGAGGATGCCGAGGTCCTCGTAGATGCGAGCCGTCTTGGTGTTGTAGTTGCCGGTGCCGATGTGGCAGTAACGGCGCAGCTGATCGCCGTCGTCGCGGACGACGAGAACGCACTTCGAGTGGGTCTTCAGTCCGGCCATGCCGTAGATCACGTGGACACCCACGCGCTCCAGTTGCTTGGCCCAGTTGACGTTGTTCGCTTCGTCGAAGCGCGCCTTCAGCTCGACGAGCACCGCGACCTGCACGCCCCGTTCGGACGCGCGGATGAGGGCCCGCATGATCGGGCTGTCGCCACCGGCGCGGTAGAGGGTCATCTTGATCGACTGCACCCGCGGGTCGGTTGCGGCCTGCTCGATGAAGGCCTCGATCGACGTTGAGAAGCTCTCGTAGGGGTGATGGACCATGATCGCCCGGTCCCGCATGACCGACACGATGGGTCGCTCGGCCTCGAGGCCGCTGGCGATGCGGCCCGGCGTGATGGGCGGCCAGAGACGGTCCTTGAGGTCGGGACGCTCCTGCCCGTGGAGCTGCCAGAGGAACCGGAAATCGAGGGGCCCGCGGAGGCGGTACACGTCGTTGGGATGCAGGTCGAGCTCACGGACGAGCAGATCGAGCATCTCGTCGCCCACCGAGTCGGCGATCTCGAGCCGCACGGCGCGGTTGAAGCGGCGCCGCCGCAGCTCCATCTCGACCGCCTCGAGGAGGTCGTCGGCCTGCTCCTCCTCCACCGTCAGGTCGGCGTTGCGGGTGACGCGGAACGCCGCCGACTCGTCGATCACCATGCCGGCGAACAGCGAGCCGAGGTGGGCGATCACCAACTCCTCGGCGGGCAGGAACCGTGTCTCGTCGATGGGGATCAGGCGCGGGAGCAGGTCGGGAACCTTCACCCGGGCGAATCGTTGGTCACCGGTCTCGGGGTCGCGGACGAGCGCGGCGATCGACAGGGCGAGATCGGAGATGTACGGAAACGGGTGGCTGGGATCGACGGCGAGCGGCGTGAGGACCGGGAAGATGCGGTCCTCGTAGATCTCGGTGAGAGCCTTGCGGTCGACGGCGGACAGGTCGTCCCACGTGACGATCGCGAGACCGGCGTCGGCGAGCGCGGGGGCGAGCTGCTCGGACCAGATGCGCTCCTGCGTGGACGTGAACTGGCGGACCCGCTCGGCGATCGCGCCGAGCTGCATCGCCGCCGTCCGCCCGTCGGGGGTGGGCTCCTCGATCCGCGCCGCCACCTGGTCCTTGAGGGCGGCCACGCGGACCTGGAAGAACTCGTCCAGGTTGGACGAGGCGATGGCGCAGAACTTGGCCCGTTCGAGCAGCGGGATCCCTTGCTCCGTGGCGAGGGCGAGCACGCGGTCGTTGAAGTCGATCCAGCTCAATTCCCGATTGATGAACCGCGGATCCATCACCCCATTCTCGCCCGTCGCACCTCCCATCGCGTCCACAAGTTCGGCGAACACCCGATGTCGCGCCCTGAATGCCCGATGTCCCCGACCCGCAACTCGACAAGTGCGCCGGTGCGAACCGCTCAACGGGCCGGCGCCGAACGGTCGCGGGACGACCAACGCGCGGGCGCCGAAGGGGGATGCTCGAAGGGGGATTCCCCCTTCGATGCGGCGATCAGCGCAGCTTGCTGCGCCGCCGCATCTTTCCATTCTTCAGTGCGAGCGCAGCGAGCTCAATTCAACTCGCCGCAGGCGAGCGAGGAGCGCAGCGACGAAGCGAGCCGAGGACGAAACGCTCGCCGAGGACGAATCAGTCCTCCGGGATGCCGAGGTCCCATTCGAGGGAGATGAGCTCGCGCTCGGCGTCGCGGACGATGCGCTCGCGGTTGCGGCGGAACTGGGGATCGTCGCGGGGCAGCAGGACGAGGCGGGCCAGGACGCGGGCGCGGAACTCGTCGAGCACGGTGCGGTCACCCCAGTCGCCGTACACCTCCCAGTGCGGCGACACCGGGCCGAGGTAGACGATGCGGGCGTGCGCCCGCGGCGGCAGGTCGGCAGGGGCGACGTCAGACATGGCAATCGAGGCTACCGCTGCCCTCAGGCGTTGCCGCCGCCCGGCATGCCGCCGCCCGACCCAGCGCCGCCGGTTGCGGTGGTGATGTCGACGCCGACGGCGAGCGTGACGAGGTAGCCGGTGGCCACGTCGCCGCTCACGGTGGCGAGCTGGGTCCGCGCCGAGTCGTCGGCGAAGATCCCGTCGCTCTCGAGGGAGACGCCGGCCAGGTTCGCCACCGAGGTCTCGTAGCCGGGCTCGGAGTAGACGACGTGGCAGACGTCCTCGGGGAACGCCAGCTGCGACGTGGCGATGGCGTTGGTGGAGTCGACGATGCTCGCCTCGTCGGGGTACACCTCGAAGTGCACGTGTGGCCAGCGGCCGGCGTAGCACCCCGGGAAGATGGTCGCGAACTGCACCTTGCCGTCGACGTCGGCGATCTGCACGCCGCGCAGGAAGTTCTCGTCCTCCGCGCCCTGCGAATACATCGAGTAGAGACCGTCACGGGTGCAGTGCCAGGCGTAGACCGCCACACCCTCGAACGGGATGCCGCCGTTGGCCAGGTCGTAGACGGTGAACTCGAGCGTCAACGGCACGCCCCCGGCTACACCGGTCGCTCCCCCGAAGCTCCTCGTGATGTCGGGGCGAACGATGCCGCTCTGCTCGAGGATGTCTGGCCCGTTCGAGCCGTCACCGGGATACGGCCCCGCCGTCTCCTCGGGGATCTCGACCGTGGGGGTGGATGTTCCGTCGCCGGGTGTGGTGGACGCCAGCGCGCCGGCGCCCCGCATCAGGATGCCGACGCCGGCGGCGCCGGCTCCGGCACCGAACAGGGCGAGGACACGCCGGCGGCTGGCGACGGTGCCGAGGTCGAACGCCAGGCCCTGGTCGACGAGCTGCTCGTCTGGCCGTGGGAGCGAGCGTCCCTCGTAGGTGCGGCGGCGGGAGATGCGAGACACGAAATCCTCCGTTCGTTCGGGAGCGGCCGCCCGGCAGGTTCCGGTGCGGTGGTGGCAGCCACGGTAGGACTCGACGCTGAGCGGCCGACCTGGGCCGGCTGAGAGCTTCCCGAGAGCCGTGGCCGCTCGAGACGCTCAGAGAGCGGAGCTCGGCCGTCCCTGCACGGGGGCTGCGCCCCCGCACCCCATCGCCGCCGGGCTCGCTGGCGCTCGCGCCGCCGGCCGGCCTCGCTTCGCTCGGCCGTTCGGTGGAGGCAAGCGGCCGGCTTGGTACTTCCGGCCGATTTCCCATCGATCCGCCATCGGTTCATGACAAGATCGTGCGGGTCATGTTACGGTCCCATGACACGTGCATCTTCACAGCGAGCGAATCAATGTGAGTACGACTCGCCGATTCCGGGAACCGTTCCCTGGTCCGGATCGTCCAAACCACCCAGACGACGGCACCGAACTCAGACCAGCTCGCCGAGCACACCTCCACATCGACCACCTCATCGCAGCCCCAACCTGACGATCGCACGAATCGAGGACGACATGCACGACAACACCGCAGCCCCCATCGACCCAGCCTCGATCGACACGGAGAGCGCGACGGCCTGGATGATGCAGGGCAACTGCCGCCTCTATCCCCCGGCGACGTTCTTCCCGAGCGACGGCGTCGGCGTCGACAAGGCCCGCAAGATCTGCGTCGGCTGCCCCGTCACCGAGCCCTGCCTCGACTACGCCCTCGAACACCGCATCGACCACGGTGTGTGGGGCGGGTGCAGCGAGCGTGAGCGCCGCCGCATCCTCAAGCGCCGCCGCCTCGCCGTCACCTCCTGAGCGGCGTCGACCCCCAACGAGCCGGCCATTGGCTGGGCCAACTCTCGACGCGCCGAAGGCCGACCCGCACGGGTCGGCCTTCGGCGCGTTCCGGATCAGTGCGCCCGTGGCGCCCCGAGCTCGGTCAGCTCTTGGAGACGCTGGAATCCGAGCTGGAGTCGGACGACGAGGACTCGCCCGCGGATCGCGAGCCTTCCTCGATGCCGTCCTTGAACTCCTTCTGCGCCCGTCCGAGGTTGCGGGCCAGCTTGGGAATCTGGGAACCGCCGAACAGGACGAGGACCACCACGAGGATGATGATGCCCTCGGGGCCACCGATGTCGAAACCGATCATGTGGTCACGCTACACCCGCTGCGGTCGCGACGACAGGGCGGGGGCCCGGAGTCGGAGGATTCTCCGTGAGTTCACCGCGCCGACACGCGGATGTCGGACGTCGGAGCGGGCGTCAGGCGCCGACGACGCTGCGGGCGGCCTGGGCGCGCTGGCGGCGAATGCGTCGGCGCTCACGCTCCGACAGGCCGCCCCAGATGCCGAACTTCTCCCCATTCTGCAAGGCGAACTCGAGGCACTCGCCGCGGACGACGCAGCCCCGGCATACCTCCTTGGCCTCACGGGTGGAGGCTCCTCGCTCGGGAAAGAAGAGATCGGGGTCGACGCCGAGACAGTTGGCGCTGTCCTGCCAGCCGTGGTCGTCCGGGTCTCCGGCGGATTCGAGAAAGTCGTA
Source organism: Desertimonas flava (assembly GCF_003426815.1). GTDB lineage: Bacteria > Actinomycetota > Acidimicrobiia > Acidimicrobiales > Ilumatobacteraceae > Desertimonas > Desertimonas flava. The sequence continues at coordinate 2,453 of NZ_QKYK01000027.1, read as the reverse complement.
CATGATTCGGACCCCCTGCTTGTGGTCCTGCTGTTGGTCGCTATCGGGCGCTGATGTCGTCAACGTTGGAGGCGGAGTGCCTGTTGACCGGAGCGAATCCGAGCCCAACCGACAACCCACCTCTTGTGTCAATCCCCGCGACATGCGTAGGTCCCACCAGGCACCTACGATGTCACGACGACGTAATTACGTGCTTGTAATTGTCGCATACCACATCACGTTCGCGCAAGGGGACATTTCGCGAGGCGGTGAGCAGGGGTTTCAGGTCCCGACCGATCGGGACGAGACGTCAGCTGGCGCGACGCCGCGACGACTGCTGCCGGCGGTTGGCGATGAAGTCGACCAACACGTAGTCGCCGAGGTTCTCCGGGGTCGTGAAGAAGGCACGGCCACGGTTGATCTCCGTGATGCGCTCCACGAATCCCTTCAGCGACTGGGACGTGCCGAGCATGAACGTGTTGATGCGGATCCCGGCGCGGGTGCACCGCACGACCTCGCGCAGCGTTGCCTCGACGGTCTCGGCCACCGGGGGATACCGGAAGAAGACGTCGCCGTCGGGCGTGATGTGAGCCGTCGGCTCGCCGTCGGTGACCATGATGATCTGCTTGGTGCCGTGCTGGCGCCCGAGCAGGTTGCGGGCCAGCGTGAACCCGTGGTGCATGTTGGTGCCGTAGACGTAGTCCCAGCTCGCCTCGGGGATCTGCTGCGGACGGATCACCCGCGCCGTCTCGGAGAACACCACCACGCCGAGGTAGTCGCGCGGGAACTGCGTGGAGATCAGCGAGTGCAGCGCCATCGCCACCTTCTTCGCCGGAACGAAGCGCCCCTCCATCGGCATCGACATGGACAGGTCGAGCATCAGCACCGTCGAGGCGCGCGAGAGGTGCTCGGTCTCCTCGATCTCGAAGTCGTCGGGCTGGAGGCGAACCGGCAGCCCGGCCGCTCGGCCTTCCTGACCCCGGCGGACCAGCGCGTTGCGGATCGTGCGTTGGAGGTCGAGCCGGAAGGGGTCGCCGTACTCGTAGGGCTTCGACTCGCCGCTGCGCTCGTGCCCCATCCCCGTCTGCGGCACCTGGTGCTGGCCGATCTGATCCTTGGTGAGGTTGCTGAACAGGTCACGCAACGCGTTCGATCCGATGGTCCGCATCCCGTGCGGCGTGAGCCGCAGGCCCTGCTCGGTCTGCTCGATCAGGCCGGCCTCGGCGAGCTGGCGGCTGAGCTTGGACAGCTTGTCGAGCGACCGGGCGGCGTCGTCGCCGAGCAGGTTGCGCACCTTGTCCATGTCGGCCTCGGCCAACGCCGTCGGCGACGTGACGCCACGCATCAGGCCCTCGAGCTGGGCGAGGTCGCCGAGCTCGGCCATCGTCTCGACGGCCTCGCCCATGCCGAGCGGATCGTCGCCGCCGAACTCGTAACTCGACCCCCAGCCCATCTGCGGCATCATCGACCGCAGGTTCGAGCCGAGCTGCTCCATCTGCCATTGCAGGTCCATGTCGCCGAGGAGTTGCTCGGACAGCTGCTGCAGCTGCGCCCGTTGCTCGGGCGTCATCGAGTTGAGCATCGCCTGCATGGCCGCCATCCGCCGGGCCATCGTCTCGAGCAGCTCGTCGAGGTCCTTGGGGTTCTCCGGAAAGAAGTCGCCGTGCTTCGCCATGAACTCCTCGAAGCCCGGGTCCTCCCCGCGCTGGCGCCGCTCGAGCATCTCGTTGAGATCGGCCAGCATGTCCTTCATGCGGGCGATCGACTCCGGCGTCATCTGCTGCATCGAGCCGGCGACCTGCTCGAACATCTGGTTGGCGAGCTGCTGGCGGAGCCGGTCCATCAAGGCTTCGAACCGGCCTTCGGCCTGGGGCGACGTGAAGTCGTACTGCTGCAGACCGTTCACCTTCCCGGCCAGGTCCTCGGGCAGGAGATCGAGCCGCAGCATGCGCTCGGCGGCCGAGTCGGCGGCGATGTCGGCCCGTCGCGAGTCGCCGGTGCGCTCGGCGGCTGCCCGCGCCTCGCTCAGCGAGTTGTCGATGGCGTGGCGCTCCTCGTCGACGATGTCGTCGAGCTCCCGGGCGATCTCGTCGTACACGCCGCCGAGGTCGTAGCGGTCGAGGCGCTCCTGACGAGCCTTGCGGAGCCGATCGAGCAGCTCCCGGAGTCCGGCGAGCTGTTCGCCGTTGCGATCGCGCAGCCCGTCGTTCATCAGACGGCGCATCGCGGCGGAGACGTCGCCGTGCTCGATCAGGTCGTCGGTGAGCTCGCCGAGCAGATCGTCGGCATCGAACTCGAACCCGCGCTGCGAACCGTCCCAACGGGAGTAGCGATATCGCCCCGGCATGTAGTCACACTAGTGGTCTGTCGTCGAGTTGGTGAGGTGGATCGCGCCGCTGGGCTCGTCGCTGGCAAGGCGCGAGGACGAAGGAATACACCCAGTCTTTCGAGGACGAGCAACGCAGCCAGCGGCG
>NZ_QKYK01000026.1 GCF_003426815.1 Desertimonas flava | reverse complement strand
TCACAAACGCCGCCTCGCCGACCGCATCATCCGACGCATGTGGAACGACACCCGCCAACAAGCCCAACCCATCGCCGCATGACCACCCTCCTTGACAAAGGAGCAACTCCGCCGCCGCTCTTTCAACTCTTCGTGCGAGCGAAGCGAGCTCGAATCCAACTCGCCGCAACGGAGCGAGCGAGCGCAGCGAGCGATGCGGAGTGAGGACGAAACCCATCAGTAGCTCCATGGCCAGGTCTGCCAGAAGGACTTGAAGCGGGTCCAGAGGCCGTGGAGGCCCTTGGGTTCGAACACGAGGACGGCCACGATCGCCGCCCCGTAGAGGAACTGCGACACCAGCTCGACCGAGAAGCCGCCGCTCGGCGACGACTCCTTCTCGATGAACGGCACGACGCCGGCGATCGACCGGACGATCTCGGGCAGGGCCTTCACGAACGCCGCGCCGACGACGGCGCCGAACACCGTCCCGAGCCCGCCGATCACGATCATCGCGATGTACTCGATCGACAGCGACAACCCCCACTGGTTGGGCAGGACGTACGACTGGTAGGCGCCGAGGAGCGCCCCGGCGATCCCGGCGTAGAAGGCCGAGACGGCGAAGGCGAGCGTCTTGGTGGACGTCACGGGGATGCCGGCGACGGCCGCCGTGAGGTCGCGATGCTGGATCGACAAGAACGCCCGTCCCATCCGCGACCGCTGGATGTTGCGGGCGGCGTACCCGAGCGCGGTCAGCACGGCGAGGACGAAGTACCAGTACGCCTGGTTGCCGTTGAGGTGGAGCCCGATGAGCGGCACGGTCACGCCGTCGAGCAGATCGGTGCCGTTGATGGTGAGGGGCGTGGTCGACCGCCCCGAGCTGCCGCCGGTGAGGTCCTTCCACTGCTCGAACACGTAGGTGGCGATGAACGACACGGCGAGGGTGACGACGGCGAGGTAGAGGCCGCGCAGCCGGGTGGCGATCGGCCCGACCATGCCACCGAGCAGCGCGGCGACGAGGCCGGCGGCCGGCAGCCAGACGAACACGGGCAGGCCGCGGTCGCCGCCCAGCCAGCTCGCCGTGTAGGCACCGACACCGAGGAAGGCGGCGTGACCGAGCGACACCTGACCGGCGACGCCGGTGAGCAGCTGGAGTCCGACGGCGGCGATGCCGGCAATCAGCGCGAAGACGGCGATCGGCTCCCAGTTGCGCCCCATCACCAGGGGGGCGACGAGCAGCAGGACGGCGACCGCGGCGCTGCCCAGGTGGGCCGGGGCGCCGCGCCGCAGGGCGACCTCGTGGCGGTAGGACGTCGAGTAGACGCCGGACCGGAGTGTGCTGGCCATGGCGCTAGACGCGTTCGATCTCTCTCGTGCCGAACAGGCCGTACGGTCTGACCAGCAGGACGAGCAGCATCACGACGTACGGGGCGACGTCCTGCAGGCGCCCACCGCCGTAGTCCGCCAGGTACCCCGACGCCAGCACCTGGAGCATCCCCACCGTCACCCCGCCGATCACCGCGCCCTGCAACGAGTCGAAGCCACCGATGATGATGGCGGGCAGGGCATTGAGTGCGATGAACCCCATCTGCAGACCGACCTGACGGGGGAACGCCCCGAGGAAGATGCCGCCGGCCGTGGCCAGCACGCCGGCGATCGCCCATGACAGGGCGAACATGCGCCGCACGTCGATGCCCTGCGCCATCGCCGCCTCCTGGTGGGCCGCCGTGGCCCGCAGCGCCAGTCCGGCCGGCGTCCGCTGGTAGAAGAACCACAGCGCAGTGAGCAACACGACCGACACGCCGATCGTCCAGAGCCCCGTGTGCGGGAGGACGAGGTTGTTCACCGGCTCCCACACGCCGGGCCCGATCGGGTCGGCGAACCCCTTGTCGTTGTAGCCCCAGATCATCGTCACGACGGCTCTGACCATGATCGCCAAGCCGAGCGTGACCATGACGACGGCGAAGAGCGGCTCGCCGACCATCTTGCGTAGGACCAATCGCTCGACGACGAGGGCGAGGGCGACGAGCACGGCGAGGGCGACCAGCACGGCCACACCCCACGGCTGGCTCGTCGAGACGGCGACCACGATATAGGCGGCGCCCATCACGAAGTCGCCGTGGGCGAAGTTGAAGACGCCGGTGCCCTTGAAGACGAGCACGAACCCGAGGGCGATCAGCGAGTACACCATCCCGAGGCTGAGCCCCTGGAACATCAGCTGGAGCAGTTTGATCACCGGTACATCTCCTCGATCAGGTCTGTGAACTTGGCGGCGATCGTGCTGCGGCGCACCTTCTGCGTCGCCGTCAGCTCGGCGTCCTCGTGGTCGAGCTCCTTGGTGAGCAGGCGGAACTTCTTGATCTGCTCGACCTGCGAGAGCTTGTCGTTGACCTCCCGCACCCAACCCTCGATCAGCTCGCGGACCTGAGGCTGCTCGCTCAGGTCGCGATAGGTCGTGTACGCCACGCCGTTGCGCTCGGCCCAGTGGCCGACGGTGTCGTACTCGATGCCGATCAGGGCGCTGAGGAACTTGCGGCCGTCGCCGATGACGATCGCCTCGCGGACATAGGGCGAGAACTTGAGCTCGTTCTCGATGTAGTCGGGCGAGATGTTCTTGCCGCCCGACGTGATGATGATGTCCTTGATGCGGCCGACGATCTTGAGGTGGCCACGGTCGGTGATGACGCCCTGGTCGCCCGTGTGCAGCCAGCCGTCGCGGACCGTCGCCGCGGTCGCGTCGGGCCGGTTCCAGTAGCCGGCGAACACCCCGACCCCACCGAGGAGCACCTCGCTCGTCTCCGGGTCGACCATGCAGCGGTAGCCCGGCAGTGGCGTCCCGACCGTGTCGTAGGCGATGTCCCAATCCTGGTGCAGGTGCGACGATCCACCGCACTCGGTCTGACCGTAGGTCTGCACGACGGGCACGCCGATGGCGTGGAAGTACTCGAGCAGTTCGGGCGCCGGCGGCGCTGCGCCGAACAGGGCGTTCTCCACGTTGCGCAGGCCGAGCCGCTCCCGCATCGAGCGGTACAGCATGACGTTGCCGACGGCGTAGACGAGGCGCGACCGCAGGGATCGCTTGCCGCGCCGCTCGATGCGCTCGCGGGCGAGCCGGCGGCCGACCCGCATCCAGACGTCGTAGTTGACGCGCTTGATCCACGCCGCGTCGCGGATGCGGATCTCGACCGACGCCTGCATCTTCTCGGCGATGCGCGGCACGGCACCGAAGAACGTCGGAGCGATCTCGTGGAGGTCGTGCTGCACCGTGTCGACCGATTCGGCGAAGCTGATGGTGACGCCGGCCAGCAGTGAGATGAAGATCGTCCAGATGCGCTCGGCGACGTGGCAGAGCGGGAGGTACGACAGTGCGGTCGCCGTCGAGTCGAGATGCATCCCCTCGACGAGGGCGGCCGCGCCGGCGAGGCAGTTGCGGTGCGTGAGCATCGCGCCCTTCGGTGGGCCCGTGGTGCCCGACGTGTAGACGATGCACGCCAGGTCGTCGGGCCCGACCTCGGCGAAGCGGGCGTCGAGCGCCCGCCTGGCCTCGGAGCCGGGGGCGCGGAGCACGGCGCGGCCGGCGGCCACCATGTCGTCCCAGTGGATCAGGGCGGGATGGTCGTAGTCGCGCAGCCCCTTGGGATCGATGACCACGATGCGGACGAGGTCGGGACACTCGTCGAACACGGCGAGCGCCTTGTCGACCTGTTCCTGGTCCTCGGCGACGAGGACTTTGGCCCCCGAGTCCTGGAGGAGGTAGCGCACCTCGGCCGCGGGATTGGTGGGGTAGACACCGACGACCACGCCTCCCAGCCCTTCCGCGGCGAGGTCGGCGTAGACCCATTCCGGGCGGTTCTCGGAGTGCACGGCGAGCCGGTCGCCGCGCTCCAGCCCGAGCTGTTCGAGCCCGATGGCGACGGCGCGGACCTCGTCGAGGTAGGCGGCCCATGTGATCGGGTGCCAGATGCCGAGGTCCTTGTGCTGGAAGGCCACCCGGTCCGGATGCGCCGCGGCGCGGGCCAGCAGGAGTGCCGGCAACGTCGGCGCCGGTTGGTCGGACGCCACCGGCGCGTCGACCGCCGGCGCGGCGCTCTCGATGCTCGACGATGTCGCCAGCGCCGGGAGGGGCCGTCTGGTGAGCGTGATCACGTTGCCTCTTTCGGTGACTCTCGCCGTGGTGACTGCTCGGTCCAGTACACGGCGTGCGACCACAGCTGCCAGAGCGTGTCGATGGCGTGCTCGTCGAACCCCGGAGCCGTCGGCTCGACGCCGGTCGCGTCGCCCTCGCCGGCCATCCACACCCAGCAGAAGTGCTCGATCATCGACGACAGGGCCGACGCCGCGAGCAGCGGATCGAGGCCCGGAGCGAAGCCGGCGGCCTGGGCGCGCCGGATGCCGAGGGCGATCGTCCGCACCCCGTTGGTGCGGATCTCCCGCCACTGTGCGGCGAAGTCGGGGTTCACCATCGACGCCTGGAAGATGCCGATCGCCTCGGGCAGCCGGGTCTGGTAATGGCGGTAGAACGCGGCGATCGCCCCGTGCAGCGCCGCCTCGGGTGACCGCTCGCGGCGGAACGGCTCGGCGACCCGGCGCTGCAGCTCGGCGTCGAAGTCGGCGGCGAGCTCGGCGAGGAGCGCCTCTTTGCTCTCGAAGTAGTTGTAGAACGACGCCATCGACTTGCCCGCCTCGTCGGCGATGTCGGAGAGGCGGGAGTTGAGGTACCCGTCGCGTGCGAACACGCGACGGGCGGCCTCCTGGAACGACAGCCGGGTGGCCCGGCCCTTGCGCGTCGTCATACGGCGGTGGTCAGCCCTCCGGCAACGTCCACGTGAGGGCGGCGTCGCTCGTGAAGATCTCGCTGATCGCGCTGGGCAGGGTGGTCTCGAGGTTGATCTCGGCGATCTGGTTGGCCCGCGACGGGATGCGCTCCTCGGGCGTCTCGCCGAACGAGATGTCCGGCGTGATCCCGTTGTGGTCGACCTCGAGGCCGACCATCGCCGCGGCGATGCCCTCGCGACTGAGGTCGCCCATCTCGCACGCCCGCTGGAGGGCCTGCACGGTGACCATGCCGGAGATCCAGCCGACGACCAGCGAGTTGTCCGCCGGCTGGTCGGGTGCGTACTCCTCGACGGCGGCGACGAGCGTCTCCATCTCCTCGCCCTCGTCGCCGTACGACTGGTTCGAGTTGACGATCAGCAGGCTGTTGAGCAGCTCACCGAGCGGCTCGACGAGGGCGCTGGCGAAGCCCGAGTAGGTGCTCATGAACTGCGGTGCGTAGCCCTGCTGGGCGGAGACACCGAGCACCGCCGCCGTCTGGCGCGGCGTGTCGTGGAGCCAGACGACCTCGGCGCCGGCCTCCTTCATCTTCTGCACGTGCGAGGTGAAGTCCTCGTCGGTCGGCGAGTACGAGGCCGTGGCGACGATCTGGACGGCATCCTCACCGAGCTCGGAGGCGGCATGCTCGACGGCGGCGAGGCCCGCCTCGCCGTAGGCGTCGCCCTGGTAGATGACGCCGACCTGCAGCGGCCCGTCGCCGGCCAGGTTCTCGGCCGCCCAGGAGATGCCGTTGACCGCTTCGAGTTCGAACGGCGTCTGGTACACGAAGATGTGGTCGAGCGGGATCACGTCGGCCGCCAAGGTGCCGGCGAGCGTGGTGATGCCGTCGCGAGCGATGTCGTTGGCCAGGGCGAGCACGGCGCCCGTGCCGAGCAGCTGCGTGATCATGGCGATGTCGTCCTTGACCGCTCGGTACTCCTGGACGGCGATCTGGGTGTCGTACTTGGTGTCGGCCCGCACGCTCACGATCTGTCGGCCGCACACCCCACCGAACTCGGCGTTGTAGTAGTCGAAGTAGACCTCGGCGCCGATCGCCGACGGGGTGCCGATCGAAGCGATCGGTCCGGAGAAGTCGTTGAGCAGCCCGACGCGGATCTCCCCGTCGTCGACGCCCGGCCCCGTGGCGACGTCGGCCGGTTCGGCGGGCGCGTCGGTGCCGGCGCTGGCGACACCGGTGGCTGTGGCCGCGACGACGCTGGTCGCGGCGAGCAGGCAAAGAATTGAACGTGACCGCACGGTGTCCCCCTAGTGCTGATGTCAGTGCTGTTGTCGCAGTGCTGTGGGTGGCGGTTGCGTGGCCCCTCGGCCGGCCCCCACTCACCGACACAAGTGACCGGCGAATTCCGCCGACCTGATACTAACACCAGTATCAGGTTTGGGCCAAGGACGGCCGCCGCTCCACGGTCACGGCGAAGCCGGAGAACTCCGGCATGGCGCTCAACGGGTCGACGCGTCGACCGCTCGTGAGGCGATTGACGTCGGCGTCGGGCCAGGCGTGCGGCAATGACACGACACCGCGGCGGATCGCGTCGGTCACCTCGACCTCGACGACACAGCTACCCGACGCCGTCGACACGGTCGCCGCCTCCCCCGTGGTGAGCCGACGGTCCGTGGCGTCGTCGGGGTGCATCAGCAGCGTCGGCCGCGCCGGGCGCACCCGCCGCCCGGCGACGGCGTCGAGCGAGTTGTACCGGCTCGCCGTCCTTCGGTTGACGAGCACCAGCGCCGGCGGTTCGTCGCCGGTGGAGCCGCCCGGCGCCCCCGGCCTCCGACCGAACGGCACCATCGAGCCCGTCAGCTCGACGGGCGCCAGATCGAGCGGCCTTCCCAGCCGCCCGGGGAGCAGCCAGCCGGGTGCCAGCGACTCGTCGACGATGCCGTACGGCGCGGCGAGGATCTCCTCCCAGCCGTGACGCGCACCGTGGGTGATCGTCTCGGCGATCAGCGCGTCGTCGAGGGTCGCACCGGCGAGGACGCGATCGCGGCGTTCGTTGCCGAACAGCGGAAAGCCGCATCGGCGGGTGAGTTCGGCAAACATCCACCATTGGCTCCGCCGCTCCCCGACCGGATCGACGACGGCCGGCGCCCATCGCATGAACGGTTTCGCCTGGAGGTAGCCGGTCAAGAGGTCCGAGCGTTCGAAGTGATCGGCCATCGGCAGGACGTGCGTGGCGAGCTCGGTGGTCTCGGTGGGGCGGGCGTCGATGACGACGAGCAGGTCGAGAAGCTCGAGCGCGGCGCGGACGCGACGGTTGTCGGGGAACGTCGACGCCGGATTGCCGACCCGCACGAAGAGGGCCCGCACCTCCCCCGCCTCGATCTCGTCGGCGAGCGCAGCACACGGCATCTCACCGTTCACGACGCGCGGCAGGTCGGGCCGGCTCGCCGGGCGTGGCCCGAGATCGCCCCGTCCACCGGGCAGGGCATCCTCCAGCGGACGGAGGAACCCCGGGTTGAACGTGCATCCGCCGGCACGATCGAGACTGCCGGTGACGGCGGCGAGCGCCCACGCCATCCACTCGGTCAGATTCGCCGACGCACTCATCGACACACCGGTGCCGGTCTCGATGCCGAGCCGGCCCCTCGTCGTCAGCTCGACGAAACGCCGGACCTCGGTGGCGTCGAGACCGGCGACCGCCGCGGCATGCTCGGCGTCGAACGGCTCGACGAACGCCCGCAACCGCTCGACGGACGACGGGTCGGCACAGTCCTCGAGGAACTGGGTGTCCACTCCGCCCCGGAGCGCCTCGCGGACCGCCGCCGCGAGCACCACGTGGTCGGTTCCCGGACGCAGCTGCAGATGTAGGTCGGCGTGGGCCGCCGTCTCGGTGCGACGCGGATCGAGCACGATCAGCCGACCGCCGCGGGCCCGCAGCTGCCGCAGCCGCACGAGGGGATTCGGGGTCATCAGCCCGTGGCCGTGCGAGACGACGGTGTTGACCCCGACGGCGAGCAGCACGTCGGTGTGGTCGATGTCGGGCTGGAATGCCAGCTGCACCCCGCTCACCAGCTGCGGGATCAGGAACTTGCTCGGGCAATCGATGCTCAGCGCGCTGTACTTCTGATCGGTGCCGATCGAGCGGAAGAATCCCTCGGCCATGGCGAACCCGCTGGGGTCGAGCGGGCCGCCCGTCCCGAGGTAGCTCGCCACCGCACGCCCGCCGTGGCCGGCGAGGATCGCCCGGACGCGGGCGGCGATGTCGTCGAGGGCGGCGTCCCACGTCGCCGCGACCAGGCCCCCGCCGGTCCGGACGAGCGGCCGATCGAGCCGGTCGGCGTGATGATGGAACTCCGGACCGGCGCGCCCCTTCGAGCACGTGTAGCCCTGCGACACAGGGTCGTCGGGGTCGCCCGCGACACGGATCACCCGGTCGCCGGTCGCTCCGGACATGACGTCGACGATCGTTCCGCAGCCGACGGCGCAGATGCGGCACGCCGTGCGTCGCCGCGCCGTCGATGTCCCCTCATCGGTCCCCACGTTTCCGATCCTAAGTTCAGATTCAGGTCGGCGGCGACACGGCCGCCGGGTCGTCAGCCGCCGCGACCGAAGAACCGGCGCCAACCGCGGCGACGGGCGCGGGCCTGTTCGGCCTCGACGTCGGCGCGCACCTGGGGGCCGATCGAGTTCAAGATGTCCTCGGCGGCGTCGAGCACCGCCGCGGCCGACCCGTCGGCCACGGAGGCCGGCTCGGCCGGCGTCGGCGGGGTGACGAGCGTCCCGTGCGTCCAGGATCGGTCGGCGAGCCGGCGTTCGAAGCGCGGGCAGTCGTCAGGGCACCGCCACGGCGCATCGGGAGCGAGGTCGAGGTGGCACTTGCGGACGGTCTCGCCGTTGCGATACGTCCGGCTCTCGAAGTACTTGCACTCCTGGCGCATCGGCACGAGGCCCAGCGTAAAGGCACAGATCGCCCTTTTGTCAGCGCGTCACGGCGCGTCGGGCCCGTGGCGTCCGTCATGCGTCAGTCGCCGGCGACGGCCACCGGTTCCTCGTCGAACTGGCCGGCGCCAGGACCGCCCTCGCCGGTGACCTCGGACGCGTTGCGATCCGACGGCAGCAGCTTGAACACCGTGACGGCGGCGATCACGACCACCGAGGCGGCGACGACCATGGCCAGCGAGAACCCGTCGACGAACGCCCGGCGGGCGGCATCGAGCACCTCCCGGGGCAGCAGCCCTTCGTCGAACATCGACCGAGCCCCGCCCAAGCCGGCCGACGCCGCGCCGCGCACGTCGGCGTTGTCGATCGACCGCACGGCGGAGGCGATGCCCTCGCTGTAGCGGCCGGCGACGAGCGAGCCGAGCACCGCCACGCCGAGGGCTCCGCCGAGCTCGCGGGTGGTGTCGTTGGTTGCCGACCCCATCCCGGCCCGGTCCCGCGGCACCGACGCCATCAGCTGCGTCGTCATCGGAGTCATCGTGAGGGCCATACCGGCGGCCAGGAAGATGATCGTGACCAGCACCTGGGCGTAGGAGGTGTCGACGTCGAACAGCGCCGACCCGCCGAGACCGACCGCCACGCTGAGCATGCCGACCGCACCGACCACGTTGGCACCGAGGCGGGCGACGAGCTTGGGCGTCATCGGGGCCACGGTCATCATCACGAACGACATGGGCAAGAGCCGCACCGCCGCCCCGAGTGGCGAGTAGCCGAGCACGCCCTGGAAGTACTGGGTGACCACGAAGAACGAGCCGAACATGGCGAAGAACGTCAGCGTGATGCCACCCGACGCCACGGAGAACCGCGAGCTGCGGAACAGTTGCAGGTCGAGCATCGGGTGGGGGTTGCGCACCTCCCACCAGCAGAAGGCCACGAGCAGGACGGCCGCACCGCCGAACCACAGCAACGACTCGATGCTCACCCAGCCGTGGTGCGGCCCCTCGATGATCGCGTAGACCAGCGCACCGAGCCCGAGGATCGACAGGAGGGCGCCGATCGGGTCGAGCGGCGACTCGGTGGCGTCCTTCGAGCGGGGCACGAGGAACCACCCGGCGATGAGTGCTCCGACGATGATCGGCAGGTTGATCAGGAAGACCGACCCCCACCAGAAGTGCTCGAGCAGCAGTCCCGAGGTGATCGGGCCGATCGCCGCGCCACCGCCGGAGATCCCGGCCCAGATGGCGATCGCCTTGGCTCGCTCCCTGGCGGGGAAGACATTGGTGAGGATCGACAGCGTCGACGGCATGACGAAGGCCGCCCCGACGCCCATGATCGCGCGGGCGGCGATCAGCGTGGCCGACGAGTCGCCAATGGCGCCGAGCAGCGAGCCGAGCCCGAAGATGACGAGCCCCGCCTGCAGCGCTCCCTTGCGACCGAATCGGTCACCGAGGGCGGCCGCGGTGAACAGCAGGCCGGCGAAGACGAGCCCGTAGGCGTCGACGATCCACTGGATCTCCGAGTTGGAGGCGCCGATGCCGCCGCGCTCGGTGGCCTGCTGCAGACGGGGCAGGGCCACGTTGAGCACCGTGTTGCCGACGATGACGATCATCAGCGACGAACACAGGACGGCGAGGGTCTTCCATCGCCGGTCGTAGACGTGCGGGTCGATGCCGTCGTAATCGACGGCGGTGACGGATGAATGCATGCGACCTCCCGAGGCGGCGTCGATTGGGGGACCTCGTTTCGCTACGCTACCGTAGCGATCGGATCATCGATCCGACGTCCGAGTTTCCCGAGAGGAATCCGTGCCTCGACCTCGCAGCGACATCGCCCGGCGCAAGGTGATCGCCGCCGTCACCGACATCATGGTGGAGCGCGGCGCCGGCGGCGTCACGATCGACGCCGTCGCCGCTCGCTCCGGCGTGGCCAAGACGACGATCTACCGCCACTGGCCCGATCGCGCCGCCCTCGTCCTCGACACCGCCCGCTCGCACTTCGCCGACTTCGACTCGCCCGACACCGGCTCCCTGCGCGGCGACCTGCGCACCTACTTCGGCCTCGTCGACGACCACACGCTCTCGGGCGAAGCGGGCAACGTGATGCCGATGGTGCTCGAGGCGTCGAACCGCGACCCCGAGATGGCCGGCATCCTCGATGCCATCTCGACGGAACGAGCGCGCGACCTCGAGGCGATCCTCGACCGGGCCCGGGAGCGCGGCGAGTTCGCCAGCGAGCTCGACAGCGACCAGTTGCTCGGCGTCATCGTCGGGCCGGTGGTGTTCCACAAGCTGGTGCGGCGCCGGCCGCTGTCGCCTTCCTACGTGGAGGCCTGCATCGAGGTCGCCCTGGCCGGGATCGCGGCGCTGGCGCCCGACTCCCCGGCCTGACACGCTCACGGACGCGACACAGGGACCGTCCGAAGACAGTCCCTGTGGAACGCCTCGGCGTTGACATCGCAAGCCGAGATTGACTGATGGATACCGCTCGAGCACTTCGCGCCGGTGGAACGACTTCCGGCAGCCCGATCGGCGGAGGTTGGCTTGTTTTCGCCAGTTCGTTCAGTCAGCTGACCTAGCGGCCAACCACCTCCAAGGTTCCAAATCGTTTCGCTGAAATTTGGATCACCTCCTTCCTTTGGTGAACACACCGTACCCCACGCGGGACCCGGCGACGAGTGCGGGTTTCGCGTGTTCACGCGGCGGCAACGATCGGCGAGACTCGTCCGATGGTGACCGAGCGCCCGCCCTGGTGGATCGACGAGCTCGCCCACGCCGGCGCCGAGCACCTCGACGAGGAGTACGTCGAGGGCTACGAACGGAAGTCCGGCTACGACGGCCACGCCGACGCCGACGTGCTCGTGTCCCTCGGGCTGGACGAGACGTCCACCGTCGTCGACCTCGCCGCCGGCCCGGGCCAGTTCAGCCGCGCCGTCGCTCCCCGGTGCGGGCGCGTCGTCGCCGTCGAGGTCTCACCGGCGATGGTCACCGTGCTGCGCCGTCGGATCGCCGCCCAGGGACTCACGAACGTCGAGGTCGTGTCCGGTGGGTACCTCTCCTACGAGCACACCGGCGGGGCCGCCGACTTCGTCTTCTCACGCAACGCCCTGCACCAGGTGCCCGACTTCTGGAAGGGCGTCGCCCTCGCCCGCATCCATGCGATGCTCCGGCCGGGCGGGGTGCTGCGCCTCCACGACCTCGTCTTCGACTTCGACCCCGCCGACGCACCCGACCGCATCGCGGCGTGGATCGCCGGCGCCGTCGACGATCCGGCACGCGGGTGGACGGCCGCCGAGCTCGAGGAGCACGTGCGTCTCGAGTACAGCACCTACAGCTGGCTGTTCGAACCGATGCTCGAACGTGTGGGCTTCGAGATCCTCGACGCCGCCTACGTGCGGGGCGCGTACGGCGCCTACACGTGCCGGCGGATCTGAGCGTCGTCGCCCGGGACGAGCTCGCCCACCCGAGCCGCCAGTTCGCCGAGACGCTCAACCGCTCCCGGGAGGGCCACGTCGGCGAGCCGCACGATCGCCGTGTGCACCCCCGCCTCGGCGAGGCGTTCGAGACGCCGCGCGTGATCGTCGACGGTGCCGGCCCCGACATCGGCGGCGAAGCGCTCGGCGCTGCGCCGGCGGGGCCGCAGCGACTCGACGAGCGCGGCCGTCTCGGCCCGGGTCCGCCCGACGAGCATCGTCGAGAGGTGGGACACCGTGATCTCCGAGGGGTCGCGTCCGACGACCTCGCAGTGGCGGTGAAGGGCGGCCACCTTCCGGGCGACGGTCTCGGGCTCTCCGAAGAGGTTGCAGGCGTCGCCGTGACGAGCCACCAGGGCGAGCGTCCGCCGCTCCCCCCCACCGCCGATCAGCAGCGGGACCCGTGGCTGCAGCGGCCGCGGGTACGACAGGGCCTCCGGCACCGACAGCAGCTCGCCGGAGAACGACGGCGACCCCTTGGCCCAGAACGCCCGCAGGGCCCGGGCGCTGTCCTCGAGGGCTCGGTAGCGATCGCCGAGCGCGGGGAACTCGATGCCGGCCGCGGCGTACTCGGCGGAGTACCACCCGACGCCCAGTCCGCACACCGCACGCCCGGCCGACAGGACGTCGAGCGTCGCCACCGCCTTGGCGAGCAGCGCCGGCGGGCGGAGAAACGCAGGCGATACGAGGACGCCGAGCCGCACGCGATCGGTGCGGGCGGCAAGCCACGCTAGCACGCCGTAGGGGTCGGGCAGGTCGGCCCACGCCGGACCGACCTGGGGGATCTGGCGCAGATGATCCATCAGCCAGATCGACTCGAGGCCGGCTTGCTCGGCCTCGAGTGCGATCCGGCGGAGGTGCTCGGCGAAGCGGGACGCGCCTCCCGGCCAGTCGAAGCTCGACAGGTGGAGGCCGACGCCCACTCCCGAAACACGCAGCCCGGCCACCGCAGGCGGTTCGGCGGCCGGGCGCCGAGGACGCGGGGCGAGGGCGGCCGGAACGACCGCGGCCGGCCGCGGCGTGACGACCTCCGCCCACCGCTCGGCGTGAATGTCATCGCGCACGTCCGGCCAACGCCTCAGCTGGCTGCTGACCACGTCGGCAGGCACCCGCGAGTCGCGGGCTGCGTTGCGGCGGCGACACTCGGCCGGAGGCGTGTCGAAGACCACCGCAACCGCCGGCACACCGGCCGCCTCGGCCAGGGCCCGCCACGCGTCGCGGCGCGCCCGCTCGAGTCCGAGCGAGTCGATCACCGTCGTCAACCGCCGGCGGAGACGGCGGGCAACGATGTCGTCGAGCACGGCGAAGGCGTCGGCCGAGGCGGAGAGGTCGTGAGCCGACTCCCCGACCACCCCGCGCAACACGTCGCTCGACACGATCTGTTCCGGCGCGAAGTAGCGAGCGGCCCACGAGGACTTGCCCGACGCCACCGGGCCGACGAGGACGACCAGGCACGGTGCGGGCAGGACGAGTTCCCCGTCGTCGTGCACACATCAGTTGTAGTCGGCGGGGACGCCCTACCGAGCTTCCGGTGTGAGGTCGAACGTCGACCCGATGATCTGCAGCGGGCTGTCGTCACCTGGGGTCGTGGCGGCGATGATCTGGATCGTCCTGGTGGTGTTGCCCGTGCGGTTGGCGGCGAGCAGCGTCACCGTCAGCCCTCCGCAGTTCTGGAACGTCTGGGTGAACCCGCTGAAGAACTCGTCCTGGTACGGCGTCACCGCCGCGCCCTGGCACCCCTGGGGCGCCATCGTCGTCAACACGGACTGGAGGTCGGCCGAATAGGGAGCAGCGACCATGAACATGCCGACGCCCTGGCCGCTGTTGAAGGCGGCGAGATCCGGAGCGGCGGAGATCGCCGGGACCTGGTTGTTCTGGGCATCACTCGCCGGCGACGTGTTGACCTGTACCCACGCGGCCGGGACCCCGACGCCGATCGTCTTGGTGTCGTCCTCGAGGATCACGGGATCACCCGCGTTGCCCGCCGGGGCGACGGATCCCGCTGTCGGAACCACGCCGGCGACGGTGGTCGGTGTGGGTCCGGGCACCGAGGGGACGCCGGCGCCCGGCGTGACCACACCGGGAATCGTCGTCCCCCCTGTCGACCCGCCACCGGGCACGCCTCCCTGGGGCTTCGTCACGAAGAAGCTCGCCAGGGCCAGCGCCAGCGCATCCTCGTCAGCCGGTGTGGCGATCCCGACGAGGAGCAGCACGCTGAATCGCTGGTCCATCGGATTGGCGAACACCGTGACCACCTTGGCCTGCCCGCCGCCGCACGCGGTCCAGTTCTGCATCGTGCCGGTGAAGTAGGCGTCCGCGTACGGCTGGGTGCCGCCGTCGGTGCATTGACCGGTGAAGTCGAATCCCGCCTTGAGGCCGGCCGCGGTGTCGGTGTTGAAGGGCTGGGCGATGTAGAGCACGCCGGACGTGTCGAACGAGCTCTGGAAGCTGGCCACGTTCGGCGAGGCGATGATCTGCGGGTACGACGAGTTGTCGGTGCCGGTGCCCGGCACGGTGGAGACATCGGACCAGGCGGCCGGTACCTCGATCGTCAACGTCCGCATGTCGTCGACGACCGGCATCGTGGTGGCCGCTCCGGTCGGGCTGACGGGTGGCGGGGGTGCCGCCGTCCCGGACGGCAGGGGCGGCAACGTGGTCGGTACCGCCACGGGCTGCGCCGGCTCGTCGGCCAGGACCGAGGTCGCGCCGGCGGGGACCGCGACGCAGAGGGTGAGCCCGACCATCGCGAGACGCCGAGCGCGCGAGCTGAAGCGCATGTTGATCTCCAACGTTCATCGCCGGTGCCGAATGCGCCGGACGGTGTGGCGACGGTACGGGCGCAGCGTTCGACGAACGTCCGACGGCGGCGGATTCCGTCGGGCGCGAATCGGACGTCGTTCGGACGCCCGGCCCGTATCGTCCGCAGGATGATCGCCCGAATCCTCCGCAGAACCGGTCGGTGGGTCACCGGCGCGACGCTCGCCGTCGCGTTGGCCGCCGGCTCGAGCCCGATCGCTGCCGCCGACGGTCCGGCCGCCGATCCGCCAGGGCTGGAGACGCAGCGCATCGAGTTCGCGCCGGGGACCGACAACGCGACCCGCGACGGCACCCTCTCGCCGGGCCGGACCGATCGCTGGATCCTGCGCGCCCGCGCCGGCCAGACGTTCGCCATCACCATCGACTCGGCCGACAACAACACGATCTTCTCGGTCTTCGACCCGAGCTGGCGGCTGCTCGCCAATGTCACGGCGATCCAGGCCGAAGCCAACACGTTCTGGACCGGCGTGCTGCCGGCCGACGGCGACTACGCCGTGGAGGTCGCATCCAGCGGAGGCGCCGCCTACTACCAGATGAAGGTGTGGATCGACGCCGGCCACATGGACCCGCTCGGGCTCGTCCAGCGCATCTCGTTCGCGCCCGGCACGGACTCGGGTACCGGCTACGGCTCGGTGATCCGGGCGAGCACCGACTCGTGGCTCCTCACCGCACGGGCCGGCCAGACGATGGACGTCGTCGTGGAGGCCGGCCCCGGGACCGGCACGACGTTCGACGTCTACGCGCCCGACGGCACGCTGATGACTGCTCCGGCGAGCCGCGTGTCGTGGAGCGGCCAGCTTCCGGCAGACGGTGACTACCGGGTCGCGGTGAGCCCGCTCGGAGGCAACTCCGACTACACGGTCACGGTGCGCATCACGGGGGGCACCACCCCGGTCGGCGACCCGGAGTACAACCCGGGCAACGTCAGCAACCCGAACCCGCAACCCGTCGTCCTCGACGGTGGCGGCGGCACCCGGCGCATCAGCTTCGAGCCGGGCGCCGACCACGCGATCATCAGCAACGTCCTCGCTCCGGGCATGGCCGACACGTTCATTCTCGGGGCGGCGGCGGGTCAGCAGCTCAACGCCTGGGTCGAGTCGGACACCTCCGAGGTGACCGTCGCCGCCTTCGACCCCAACGGTGAGATCCTCCGCACGGCGGCGTTCGACGTCTACGTCGAGCAGCTGTCGTCGTCGGGCGACTACGAGCTCGAGGTGTGGAACCAGAGCTCGATCGTCAGCTCGTACACCCTGACGGTGTACATCACGTGAGCATCCGCCCACCGCCTGCTCGCGGGCGGATGGGCAATTCATGTGGCCACCACCGATGCGTGTGGTGCGGTCCGATCCCTACGGTCGTCCCATCTCACAGGGAACGGGGAGGGACCGATGAGGACAGGTGGAGCACCGGCGGACGAGCGGGCGAGCGCGGCGGATCTCGCCGTGCTCGCGGCGCGGCTACGACTGGCCGCACGCGTGTGCGAGGACGGCGCCGCGGCGGACTCGGCGTCGTCGAGGGTACGGCAGGACGTCGCCGTGCTGGCCGAGCATCCGGCGCTGTTGCGATTGATCGGTGCGGCGGACACCGACGGGAGCCGGCTCGCCTGCGACGCCGGCTCCCCGTCGCCCCGTTGGACGGTGCGCCTGATGGGCGGCTTCTCGGTCACGATCGACGGCCGAGATGCCACGCCGGCGCGGGGCAACGGCGCGGCGATCGTCAAGCTCCTCGCCCTGCGCGGCCCCCTGACCGCAGACGCCCTGATCGACACGCTCTGGCCGACCGCTGACGCTGCGGTCGGCAACGCCCGTCTCCGCAACACCCTCAGCCGTCTGAGGCGGACGACCGGCGACGTGGCGATCCGCCGGGACGGCCTCCTGATGCTCCACCCGGGTGTTCGCGTGGATGCCGTCGAGTTCGAGCGGGGGGCGTTCGCTGCCTTGCAGGCGCGACGCGCACACGGTGCGGCGGGCGGACCGGAAGCGGTGCTCGCGGCCCTCGGTACGTTCGGCGGGGAGCTGCTGCCCGCCGATCGCTACGTCGACTGGTTCGACGAGGATCGCGCCCTGCTGTGGCGCCGGTACCTCGAACTCGCCGATCTCGCCATCGGCGACGCCGAGGATCGAGGCGACCTCGACGCCGCAGTCCAATTGCTCGAGTCGGCCGTGGCGGTCGACCCCTTCGACGAAGGCCGGCTGGTCCGCCTCGCCCGCCACCTCGTCGCGCTCGGGCACCGCGCGGCGGGCCGGTGGGCGGTCGAGCGGGCGCTGGCCGTCACACGCGAGCTCGGCCTCGCTCCGTGCGCCGAGCTCCGGCACATCGCCGGCGCGGTCACGGTGGCCAGCGAGCGCGTGCATCCGTCGTTCCGGTCGATGACCGCCTGACGGTCACCGGGTGATCACGGCATCTGCTGGAGCTCGATGCGGGTCGTGAGCCCCGACGACTCGACGGCGAAGGTCTGGGCGAGCAGCACGCCCGTCGCCGTGTCGAACCACGACTCCGCCGAGATGCCGCTCATCGTCGCCGAGATCGGGACGGCCGGTCCGTTCGCACCGCTGGCCGGCTGACCGACGGTCAGCGTCAGCCCACTCAGCGGATCCTGGTCGAGGACCTGGCCCTGTTGCATCGCGGCGAGGCTCTGCGGGTCCCACCAGTAGGGCCCGATGCCTCCGGCCGCGCCGATCGTGGACGCCGGCTCGGTGACGGACTCGTTGCGGATCGTCCCTTCGTAGAGCGCCCACGTCGACCCGACCTCGGAGAACTTGACATCGAGCACCACGTCGCTGGTGAACGCCGGCGAGGACGGATCCATCGGGTTGACGAAGGACTGGGTCCCCCGGTACGCCAACGTGGCGCCGACCGACACCCACGAGGGGACGGCTGTAGCGATCCCCGGCGTGGTCCGTTGGCGGACGCCCCGGAGCTCGGTGGTGGAGGCCTGAGTCGGCTGACCCGCGCCGAGGCTCGTCCGCAGCGCGGACAGCAGCAGTACGCCCGAGGCCTTCTCGAAGGCGAAGAAGGAGTACGCCGTCGTGCTCGGGTCGACCACACTCCTCGCCTCGTAGCTCGTCTCGCCGATCTTGACCGGGCCATCCAGTACGAGGCGGGCGCCAGCGGTGTCGGACGTCATGGCGGCCAGCTCGGTCGGGTGGACCCACACCGTCGGCACCGACGACGCGGCGACACGTTCGCCCGTTGCCGATCCCGGGGCGTAGACCCCGTTGAACGCATCGTTGATGTAGTTGGTGCGGGAGAGCACCACATCACCGCCGTCGACCGCCACCACGTCGACCGTCCAGAGCCCCTCACCGCTGCCCGTGCCACCGCTCGGCGACGGCGTTGAGGTGAACACCTCCCGGTACCGCTTCCCACTCGTCGGGTCGACCCACGTGCCGGCGGGGTCCTCGACGAGCTCGTAGCTCATGCTGCCGATCGTCGCCGTCGCCGTATGGTGGGTGATCCGCACGCCGGGGGCGACCCACGACGGCGGGCCGGACGCCACCGTCGACGCGGGCGGCGCGGGCGCGGGCGGGACGGGCGTGGTCGGCCGGCCGACGGGCACGTTGCGGGCGGCGAGCACCGCCGCCGAGCCGGCGAGGAACCGGCGGCGCGTTCCGCGCCACCTTCCGGGGTCACGATGCTCGAGCACCGCGTGACAGTACGCGACGACCGTACGACGAGCGTATGACACCGGGGAGCCGCCGTTGCCTACGATCGCGGCCATGATGATGGCGCGGGACGGCGAGCTGGCGGCCGTGCTCGCCGCGGCCGAGCTCGCCCGCGCCGGTGCCGGTCGCCTCGTCGAGGTCACGGGTGCCCCCGGGTCGGGCAAGTCGACGCTCCTCGCCGCGGCCGTCGGCCGCCTCCGCGAGAACGGGTACACGGTGTGGCAGCACACGGCCACACTCCCAGAACGGACGTTGACGTGGGCCGGGCTCGCCGCCCTCCTCACCCCCGTCGAGCCGGACGTGATCGCCAGCCTGCCGAGCGGGCTGGGTGCCCACCTCGCCTCGATCACGGCTCCCGACCCTTCCACCACGGTGCAGGCCCACGGGGTCGCCGTCGCCGTACGCGAGCTGCTCGTCCACGCCGCGTCCGCTGCTCCCCTGGCCGTCGTGCTCGACGACCAGAACTGGCTCGACCCACCCACCGCTGGCGTGCTCACGTTCGCCGCGCGCTCGATCGCCGACCATCCGGTCGTGTTCGTCCTGTCGCGGCGGAGCGACGAGCCATCCGCAATCGACGCCTCGGCGGTCCCTCCGGATCGACGTGACGCCGTCGAGCTGCCGGGGCTGACGATGGAGGCGATCGCCGAACTCGTCCGGCCGATCGCCGGCCGACCGCTGTCGAGGTCGGTGCTGCGCGCGGTGCACGACCGGTCAGGGGGCAACCCGATGCTGGCATCGGAGATCGCCAGGCAGCTCGCCGCCGGAGAGTCGCTGGAGCGGGCGCTGACGCCGCGGTCGATCGTCGAGTCGTTGCGGCCCCGCCTGTCGGCACTCCCCCGCGAGACGCTGACGGCGATGCAGTTCGCCGCCCTCCTGGCGTCGGCGTCGATCGACATCGTCGACGCCGCGATCGGCGGTGACGCACTGACGGCGCTCGGGCCGGCCGAGGCCGACGGCCTCGTCGAGGTTCTCCCGGGACACGGGACGTCGCCGACGATCCGCTTCACACACCCGACGATCTCAGCCGCCGCCCTCACCCCGCTGTCGACGGCGCAGCTGCGGGCCGCCCACGCCACGCTGGCCCGGCTGGTCAGCGATCCCGAGAGCCGTGGCGTCCACCTTGCGGCATCAGGTCCCCGACCCGACGTCGACACCGCTGCCACCCTCGAAGCCGCGGGCGAGCTCGCCGATCGCCGCGGGGCCACGGAGGCGGCCGGCCAGCTCTACCGGGCGAGCGTCGCCGCCACCCCGCCGGGGCACGACGAGGATCGCTTGCGGCGACAGATGGCCCTCGCCACCACCCAGAGCATCGCGGTCATGCATCACGAGCTGCTCGCCACGCTCGCCGAGATCGACGCGCCGCCGGGATCCGGCGAGGCCGACCGTGTGGTCACCATGCGCGTGGCGGCGATGGTCTCGTGCGACGGGGCGGAGGCAGCTCGGCGCGAGGCACTGGCCTCGATCGATTCGGTCACCACGACCCGCGGGCGGATGTTCGCCTTCGCCCAGCTCGTCCTGCTCGAACGTCTCGCCAGCCTCGATCGAGGGCTGCAGGCCGCGTTGCGAGCCCAGGACGACGCTGAGCGCGGTGGAGATCGTGAGGCGATCGAAACGGCCGCCCTCTCGGTCGCCGTGTCGCGCGTGCTCGTCGGCGAGCCCGCCGACATCGACGACGCGGTGGCCGGCGCCGCCCTGTGGCCCGACGAGATGTTCCTCGGCTACGCCATGGAGGAGCTCGCCCAGCTCCTCTGGTTCGCGGGCGATCCGCGCGGGATCGAATGGGCGGAACGAATGCTGCAGGCGGCGACCGCCCGAGGCGACGCCGTGACCGAGACCAACGCCCTCGGATACCTCGCCGAGATGCGCACGTCGCGCGGTGAATGGGCCGCCGCCGAGCAGGAGCTCACCAGCTCGCCGCGCGGCGACCTCGATGCTCCCGATCGGGCCACGCTCGCCTTCCTCCACGCCTCGACCGGGCGCGCCGACTCGGCCCGCAGGCTGTTGGCCGGCATCTCCAGTACCGAAGCCCTCGGTCCGATCAACGCCTACGGGATCCAGGCCCGCCGGGCGATGACGGCGTTCGTGCTCGGCGATCCCGACGCGGCCGACCAGCTCGAGCTCACCCACCAGCTCGCTGCGGACATCGGCCTGCGTGCGCCACGGTTCATCCCGTACCGGCGCGACTACGTGGAGGCATTGGTGGCGGCCGGCCGCGCCGACGAGGCCCTCGACGTCGCCCACACGATGACAGACCTCGCCGAGCGCTCGGGCCTCGACAGCGCCCGCGCCGACGCCGACGGGGCGCGGGCGGTGGTGGCTTCGGCGTCGGGCGACGACGACCTCGCCACCCGCCTGTTCGCCAACGCCGCCAAGATCCACGATCGCGACGGTGACCGCTACGAACTGGCGCGCACGCTGCTCGCCGCCGGCCGGGCCGCCCGCCGGGCTCGGCGACGCACTGAGGCCCGCCGGCTGCTCGACGAAGCGGGGACGATCTTCACCGACATCGGCGCCGCTCCGTGGCTCGAACGGTGCCGCACCGAGGCGGCGCGCATCGGTGGTCGGCCACGGCGGTCGGCGACGCTCACACCGACCGAGCGCCAGGTCGCCGAACGGGCGGCCGGCGGAGCGACCAACGCCGAGATCGCCGCTGCGATGTTCGTCAGCCTGCGGACCGTCGAGGCGAACCTGTCCCGGACCTACCGCAAGCTGGGCATCCGCTCACGCGTCGACCTCGCCGCCGCCCTCGCCCGGCCCGACACCTGACACCCCGACTTCTTGTACTGATCTCTTGTCACCCGTGACTAGAAATCAGTACAGGAACGTGGAGGGGTCGGCCCTCAGCCGACGGAACCTTCCATCTGCAGCTCGATGAGGCGGCTCCACTCGACGGCGTACTCCATCGGCAACGTGCGGGTGATCGGCTCGATGAAGCCGTTGACCACCATGCCCATCGCCTGCTCCTCCGACAGGCCGCGGCTCATCAGGTAGAAGAGCTGCTCGTCGGCGACCTTCGACACGGTCGCCTCGTGCCCGATCTGGGCGTCGCGCTCGCCGACCTCCATGTACGGCAGGGTGCGGCTCTCCGACTCCTCGTCGAGGATCAGCGCGTCGCACTGCACGTGCGACTTGCAGTTCGTCGCCCCGTCGTCGACCCGAACGAGGCCCCGGTACGTGGTGATGCCGCCGTCCTTCGAGATCGACTTCGACACGATCTTCGACGTCGTCTCGGGTGCCGCGTGGATCATCTTGGCCCCGGCGTCCTGGTGCTGGCCGGCGCCGGCGTACGCCACCGACAAGACCTCGCCGGTGGCCTTCGGGCCGACCAGGTAGACGCTCGGGTACTTCATCGTCAGCTTCGAGCCGATGTTGCCGTCGATCCACTCCATGTGACCCTCGGCCTCGACCCGCGCCCGCTTGGTGACGAGGTTGTAGACGTTGGGGCTCCAGTTCTGGATGGTGGTGTAGGTGACCCGCGCCGACGGCTTGACGACGATCTCGACGACCGCCGAGTGCAGCGCGTCGTTGGTGTAGACCGGCGCCGAGCAGCCCTCGATGTAGTGGACCTTGGCCCCCTCGTCGGCGATGATCAGCGTGCGCTCGAACTGGCCGGCGTTCTCCGAGTTGATGCGGAAGTACGCCTGCAGGGGCATCTCCACCTCGACGCCCGGCGGCACGTAGATGAACGAGCCGCCCGACCACACGCTGGTGTTGAGGGCGGCGAACTTGTTGTCGCCGGGCGGGATGACGGTGCCGAAGTACTGCTTGACGATGTCGGGGTACTCGCGCAGCGCCGTGTCCATGTCGCAGAAGAGGATCCCCTGCTTCTCGAGGTCCTCTCGGTTGCGGTGATAGACGACCTCGGAGTCGTACTGGCTGGTGACACCGGCGAGGTACTGGCGCTCGGCCTCGGGGATGCCGAGCTTCTCGTACGTCTGGCGCATCTGCTCGGGCAGGTCGTCCCACTCGTCGGTCTGGGCGGCCGCCGGCTTCAGGTAGTAGTAGATGTCCTGGAAGTCGATGTCGGGCATGTTCACCGCGAACCACGGATTCATCGGCTTGCGCTCGAACGTCTTCAAGCTGCGCTGACGCAGCTTGGTCATCCAGCGGGGTTCGCCCTTCCACCACGAGATCTGGTCGATAACGCCCTCGTCCAGCCCCTTCTCGGGGGTGAACGCGTACTCTGCCTCATCGCTCCAGCCGAGCTGGTACTTGGTGAGGTCGAGATCGAACGACGGGGACGTGGTCATGAGCAGCTCCGAATCGCGGGCAGAGTTTGCACTACCGCCATAGTAACAATTCACACGGGGGCTCCGCCCCCGTGAACCCCCGAAATCCAAAACGACGGGGGGCTCCGCCCCCGTGAACCCCCGAAATCCAAAACGACGGGGGGCTCCGCCCCCGTGAACCCCCGAAATCCAAAACGACGGGGGGCTCCGCCCCCGTGAACCCCAAAAACCAAAACCGACGGGGGGCTCCGCCCCCGTGAACCCCAAAAACCAAAACCGACGGGGGGCTCCGCCCCCGTGAACCCCAAAAACCAAAACCGACGGGGGGCTCCGCCCCCGTGAACCCCCGAAATCCAAAACGACGGGGGGCTCCGCCCCCGTGAACCCCCGAAATCCAAAACGACGGGGGGCTCCGCCCCCGTGAACCCCCGAAATCCAAAACGACGGGGGGCTCCGCCCCCGTGAACCCCCGAAACCAAAACCCGACGGGGCTCCGCCGCTGTGGACCCCGGAAATCCAAAACCCGGTACCGTGCAGGCGGCATGCGCGTGTGGATCGATCAAGACCTCTGCACCGGCGACGGCCTCTGCTGTGACCACTGTCCCGACGTGTTCATGCAGCTCGAGGACGGCATCGCCTACGTCAAGGAGAACGGTCACGCGCTCAACGATCCAGGCAGCTCGGGATCGCTCGCCGTCGTGCCGGTGCGCTGGGTCGAGAACGTCATCCACGCCGCCGAGGACTGCCCCGGCGAGTGCATCTTCATCGAGATCGATGCGCCGGTCGACGCCGACCTCGACGTGAACGTCGACGCCCGCATCGCCGCCCGCATCGACATCCGCGACGACGCGGCCTGAGCCGGTCCGCGGATGAGCGGCGCCGACCTCACCATCGTCGCTGCGGCCGTGCTGGTGGCCGGGGCCACGCACGCCGCCTCCGGGTTCGGCTTCAGCCTGCTGTCGATGCCGCTGATGTCACTGGCGATCCCCACGCGTGAGGCCGTCGTCGTCGGGACCTTGATCGGGCTGGTGCTCAATGCGTGGCATGCATGGGCCGGCCGGCGTCACATCGACGGCGCTGCGGTCCGCGATCTCACTGTCGCCGCCTACCTCGGCATGCCCTTCGGCCTGGCCCTGTTCCTCGTCGTCAGCGACCGGACGCTGCAGATCATCCTCGGGGTGGCGATCGTCGTCGCGGTGGTCTTCCTGCTGTGGCAGCGCGAGCCGGCCCGAACGGATCGCCGCCTCGAGTACTCGGCGGGGTTCCTGTCGGGGGCGCTCAACACGTCGCTGTCGACGAACGGGCCCCCGCTCGTGTTCGCCCTCGAGGCGCGCCACGTGTCGCCCGACCGGTTCCGGGGGACGCTGGCCGCGGTGTTCACGATCTCCAACGTAGGGGCCATCGTGGCGTTCGTCGCCGCCGGCAAGGTCAACCGTGACGGATTGATCGCGGCCGCCGTGGCCGCACCCGCCGTGCTCGCCGGCCAGGCGCTCGGCTGGCCGCTGCGGCGCCGCCTCCACGGCAGGAGGTTCCGGTATCTCGTCCTCGCCTTGCTCTGCGTGGCGGCGTTCAGCGCGATCGCCTCGGCCATGAGGTCCTGAAGCGGCGGATCACCGACCAGAATCTCGGGGATGACCGCCACACCCCCCGTTGCCCCGACCCGGCCCCACGTGTGGGAGCGCCCCACCGGTCCCGCCGAGGACCCGTGGGCGTGGATGCGGGACAAGGACGACCCCGAGCTGATCGCCTACCTGCACGCGGAGAACGCCTACGCCGACGAGTTCTTCGCCGCCGACGGCCGGGCCGAGCTCGTCGACGGGCTGTACGAGGAGATCAAGTCACGCGTCCAGGAGACCGACCTGTCCGTCCCGGTCCGGCACGGCGGTTGGTGGTACGTCACCCGCACGATCGAGGGTGAGGCGTACCCCGTGTTCTGCCGCAGCCGTGACGAGGCGGCGTTGCAGGAGGCCGGTCCCGCCGCGCCCGCCACCGTCATGCTCGACTGCAACGTCGAGGCGGCCGGCCACGAGTACTTCGACGTCAACGCCGTCGAACCCTCGCCCGACCACTCGCTGATCGCCTGGTCGTTCGACCCCGACGGCAGCGAGAAGTACACGGTGCGCGTGCGTGACCTCGTGACCGGGCGCGATCTGCCCGACACCCTGACCGACGTGATCTCGTGGGCGGGCATCGCCTGGTCGGCACCCGACGCCGACGGGGCCACGTGGTTGTTCTACGCCCGCCCGGACGAGCAGATGCGCCCACACGAGATCTGGCGTCATCGCCTCGGCAGCGACCCCGCCGACGATGTGCTGGTGATGTCCGAGCCCGACGAACGGTTCTTCATAGGCGTCGAGTCGACACGCAGCGAGAAGTGGCTGATCATCTCGTCCAACGCCAAGACCTCGGGGGAGGCCCACGTCATCCCCACCGACGATCCCACCGCGGCGCCTCGCCTCGTCCGGGAGCGGGCCGAGGACGTGGAGTACGGCATCGACGACTGGGGTGACCGGTTCGTCGTGGTCACCAACCTCGACGCCCCCGACTTCCGGGTGATGACGGCGCCCCACGACGCGCCCGAGGACTGGACCGAGTTGATCGCCCACGAGCCGGGCCGGCGCATCACGGGGGCCGAACCATTCGCCGATCACCTCGTGATCCACGAGTGGAACGCCGCCCAACCGCGGGTCCGGGTGCTCGGGCGGGGCGGCACGCTCACGGCACTCGACTTCGGTGCCGAGCCCCACGACATCGAGCTCGGCGCCAATCCGGAGTGGACGAGCACCAGCGTGCGCGTGACGTACCAGTCCCTCACCACCCCGTCGTCGGTGTACGACCACGACCTCGTCTCCGGCGAGCGGAGGTTGCGCAAGCAGACGCCCACCCCCGGCGTCGACCTCAGCCGCTACACGGCGACCCGCCTGTGGGCCACCACCGCCGACGGTGTGGAGGTCCCGGTCGACGTCGTCCACCACGTCGACACGCCGATCGACGGCACGGCCCCGTGTGTCGTGTACGGCTACGGCTCCTACGAGATGTCGATGCCGCCGTGGTTCAGCGTCGGTCGGATCTCGCTCCTGGACCGCGGCGGCGTCTGGGCCCTCGCCCACCCGCGTGGCGGCGGCGAGCTCGGCCGGTCCTGGTATCTCGACGGCAAGCTGCTGAACAAGCGCAACACGTTCACCGACACCCTGGCGATCGCCGACCATCTCGTGGCGACCGGTTACGGCGATGGCAGCCGCCTGGCGATCCGCGGTGGCAGCGCCGGAGGCCTGCTCGTGGGCGCCTGCATCACGATGCAGCCGGCGCGGTTCGCGTCGGCGGTGGCCGAGGTGCCGTTCGTCGACATCGTGGCGACGATGAGCGATCCGTCGCTGCCCCTGACGGTGACCGAGTGGGAGGAGTGGGGCGACCCGCGGGTCGAGCCCTACGCCAGCTACATGCTCTCCTACTCCCCCTACGACAACACGGTCGCATCGGGCGCGGCGACGTGGCCGGCGCTGTACGTGACGGCGGGGCTGAACGATCCGCGGGTCAGCGTGCACGAACCGGCCAAGTGGGTCGCCCGTCTGCGCTCGCTGGGCGCCGGTGTGGCTCGCCCGCTGGTGCTGAAGACCGAGATGGGCGCCGGCCACGCCGGCCCGACGAGCCGCTACGAAGCCTGGCGCGACGAAGCCCGCACCCTCGCCTTCCTCCTCACCACCCTGTGACCGACGGATCTGACGGTTGGTGCCGGGCACCGACCGTCAGATCGCCCGGAGGTCAACCGAGGAAGTCGGCGAGGGCCGCGGCCAGCGGCGCCGGGGCGTCCTCCTGGAGGTTGTGCGGGCCGTCGATGGCGACGACGGTGGCGCCGGGGATCCGCTCGGGGAACTCGGCGACGACCGGCGGGGACAGGAAGCCGCGCGATCCGTGGACGAGGAGCACTGGCACGCCGCGTGAGGCCGCCGCCTCGAGCGGCGCCCAGTACGACGGGAAGTCGAAGTCCGCCGGGGCGCCCTCGGGCAGCGTGGTCAGATGGTGGCGGAAGACCCAGCGCCCGTCGTCGCCCCGGCGGGTGTTGTGCAGCACGCCGATCGCCAGCGACTGGTCGCTGAAGCCGATGCCGAACGCCCGCGCCCGCTCGACGATCTCGTTGGGGCTGGCGAACGACGTCGCCCCGTCCAGGAAGTCGCGCACCTGGGCGGCGTCCTCGATCCGCAGACCCGGGCTGATGTCCACCAGGCCGAGCCGGCGGACGAGGTCGGGGCGCACCTCGGCGACGGCGATCGTGGTCAGCCCGCCGAGCGATTGCCCGACCACCGCTGCGGCGTCCGGAGCGAGGGCGGCGATCGCCTCGGCGACCGGCCCGGCGTTGGTGCGCGGGCGATAGTCCCCGTCGGAGCGCCACGCCGAGTGCCCGTGGCCGGGGAGGTCGATCGCCAGCGCCGGCCGGTCGAGCACCGCGATCGTCATGTCCCACGTGTGGGCGTTCAGCCCGCCGCCGTGCAACAGGACGATCTCGGGTGTGGCGGTCCCCCACCTCAGCGCGCTCAGCTGCTGGCCGCCCGACGCCTCGAACGACACGCGCTCGACGGGCTGGAAGTCGACGGCGATGCCGAAGATCGCCGCCTCATCGGCGAGCAGGGAGAACTCGTCGTCTGGGTCGTAGGCGTCGGAGAAGGTGCCGGCGGGGAACGGGACGTCGCTCATCGATTCCTGACCATACTGGTCAAGAACCCGGTCGAGAACCTCCCGTGGTCAGGCGGCGACGAAGGTGACGACACCGAGGGCGACCATGCACACGTTGCGGGCCACGTGCCAGCCCGACAGCGGTGCGGCGGACCACACCCCGAAGCATGCGCACGGCGGTCGTTCCCCGTCGCGCAGCCGGACGACGATGAAGACGGTGAAGGCGAGCAGCAGCACCACGGCGGCGATCGCCGGCAGCGGCATGGCCACGCGGAAGGCGACCGTCGTCCCGATGGCGATCTCCAGCCACGGCACCGCCGCGGCCACGGGTCGCGGCACTCCGAGGTCGGCGGCCTGCACCCACCAGCGCTCACCGGCCCCGATCTTGGCGATGCCGGCGATCATGAAGAGCACCCCGAGCGTGACCCCAGCGACGTTGGCGACATAGGACGTGGCGAACACCATCCCCACCGTTCCTATCGGCGACACGGCGTCGTTGCTCGTCGGGCTCCCCGTGCCGGACCCGCCAGCCGGTCAGTCGTCGAGGTCGATCGACTGGCCCTCGGCCGCGGCGAACACCTCGATGCCGTGCGGCGCAGCGAGGCCCGCGGCGCGAGCGGCCATCGCGTCGACCATGTCGTCGTCGTGATACGGATCGTGGTGGAACAGGGCCAGCCGCTTGGCCTTCACGGCCGCGGCGACGGTGACGGCGTACTCGCTGGTGCAGTGACCCCACGTGCGCTTGCGCTCGAAGTCGTCGGGTGTGTACTGCGCGTCGTGAATGAGGAGATCGACACCGTGACAGAGGCCGATCACCGACTCGGCGACCTGCTCAGGGTCGTCGGGCTGCTGGTGGTCGCAGATGTACGCCACGCTCCGGTCGTGGTAGTCGACGCGGTAGCCGCACGTGACACCGTTGTGAGGAACCTCGGCGGAGCGGACGATGAAGCCGCCCACCGAGAACTCCGGCTTCGCCCGGTGCACGGTGACCGTGCCACCCATCTCGTTGAGGTGCACCGGAAAGAGCGGCGGGCGGATCGTCGTGAGCAGCACGTCGCCGGGATGACGGCCGTCGGGCTGGGCCGGCGCGTGGATCGTCATCTCCGCGCCGTCCTTCAGCAGCGGCCGGAAGAACGGCAGACCCTGGACGTGATCCCAGTGAAGATGGCTGAGCAGCACCGTGCCACGGAACAGCTCGTCAGGGCGCATCGAATCGCCGAAGTAGCGCAGTCCCGTCCCGAGGTCGAAGAGCAACGGATCCTCATCGGGCGCGCTCACCGACACGCACGATGTGTTGCCTCCGTACCGACTGATGGCGTCGCTGTTGCACGGCGTTGACCCCCGGACACCATGGAACGTGATGATCATTCGGACCCGACCTGCAAACTCTCCCCCAGGCTCTGTCTGACGCTGCTCGTACGAACACGATCACGCTAGGTCGCCGGACTGCACCGTGTAAACGCCACGGCACCGTGACGTCCGTCTCCGTTCACCCTGCGATGATCCCGGGATGCATCACGCCATCGAGCACGGCACGACGACAGCCAACGGCATCGACTTCGCCTATCTCGCCACCGGGACGGGACCGCTCGCGCTCTGCCTGCACGGCTTCCCCGACACCGCCCACACGTGGCGTCACCTGCTGCCCGTGCTGGCCGAACGGGGCTATCGCGCCGTGGCTCCGTTCATGCGCGGCTACGCACCGACCGGACTCGCCCCGGACGGCGTGTACCAGACGGGGGCCCTCGGGCACGACGCCAACGCCCTCCACGACGTGCTCGGCGGCGACGGCGACGCCGTGCTGATCGGCCACGACTGGGGGGCGATGGCCACGTACGGCGCCGTCGGCGCGGCGCCCGACCGATGGCGGCGGGTGGTCGGCTTGGCCGTGCCGCCGGGGCCGGTGGTCGCCGGCGCCTTCCTCGGCAACCTCGACCAGCTGCAACGCAGTTGGTACATGTTCTTCCTGCTCCACCCGCTGGCCGACCTCGTCGTCCCGTCGAACGACTTCGCCTTCATCGAGCGGCTCTGGGCGCAATGGTCACCCGGCTACGACGCGTCGGTCGACGTCGCCAACGTCCGCGACAGCCTCGCCGATCCGGCGCACCTCCTCGCCGCCATCGGCTACTACCGCGCCACGCTCGGCGATGGCGCCCGCGACGACCGCTACGAGGTGGCCCAGATCGCCACGACGGCCGTCCCCGCTCAGCCGACGCTCTACCTCCACGGGAGAGACGACGGATGCATCGGCGCCGAGTTGCTCGACGGCGCCGACGGGTTCTACCCGGATCACATCGTGACGACGGTCGTCGACGGCGCCGGCCACTTCCTCCACCTCGAACAGCCCGACATCGTCAACGCCCTCATCGCCGATTTCTGCAGCTGATCGACAGTGACCGACGCTGCGATGAGCCTGACCCGCGGATACTGCGGGTCTGGCTCATCGCGCTAGGCCTGGGCGGCGATCGCCGCCGCCGTCACGATTGGGCGGCGATCGCCGCCGCCACAGCGAGCGTGCGCCGGGCGTTGTCGACGTGGAGGTTCTCGACCATCCGGCCGTCCACCGTGACCACTCCGCGGCCCTCGGCCTCGGCGGCGGCGAACGCATCGATCACCTTGCGCGCCTGCTCGATGTCGGCCTCGGTCGGCGACCATGCGGCGTTGGCCGGCTCGACCTGGCCGGGATGGATCAGCGTCTTGCCGTCGAAGCCGAGCTCCACGCCCTGGCGACACTCGGCGGCGAAGCCGTCGAGGTCCTTGACGTCGTTGAAGACGCCGTCGAGGATCACCTTGCCGGCCTCCCGGGCGGCGAGCACGGCGGCGGCGAGGTGTGGCACGAGATTCGACCGGTCCGCCACGCCGAGCGGGGCGCGCAGCTCGCGGGCGAGGTCGTTGGTGCCCATCACGAGGACGGTGACCCTGGGATGGGCGGCGATGGCGCGCGCATCGAGAATAGCCGTCGGCGTCTCGACCATCGCCCAGATCGTCGTCGTGTCGGCACCGGCGGCGTCGAGGCGGGCGGCGATGTCGTCGAGGTAGGCCACCGTCGACACCTTGGGGATCACCACCGCCGAGGGCTTTGCCGCCGCGGCGACGGCGATGTCGTCGGCGCCCCACTGGGTGTCGAGGCCGTTGCACCGGATCGTCAGCTCCCGCCGGCCGTACTCGCCCGAGGCGACCGCAGCCGCCGCCTGCTCGCGTGCCTGTGGCTTGGCGTCCGGGGCGACGGCGTCCTCGAGATCGAAGATGATCGCGTCGGCGGGAAGCGTCTTGGCCTTCTCGAGCGCTCGCTCGTTGGCCGCGGGCATGTACAGCACCGATCGGCGGGGGATGAGCTCGTTCATTGCGTTCCCCGGCCACGCAGTGCGCTCGCTGAAGAACTCCAGCAGCTCATCACAGCGCCCCGTACAGCTCGGCGAGGTGCGGATCGCGGGCGGAGAGTTGCCGGGCGAGCTCGATGACGACCTTGCACTGCTTCACCGACGCGTCGTCTTCCATCTTGCCGTCGAGCAGCACGGCGCCCGTGCCGTCGCCCATCGCCTCGATCACCCGCTTGGCGTGGGCGACGTCGGCGGGGTCGGGGCTGAACACGCGCTTGGCGATGTCGATCTGCGCGGGATGCAGGCTCCACGCCCCGACGCAGCCGAGCAGGTAGGCGTTGCGGAACTGGTCCTCGCAGGCGACCACGTCGGCGATGTCGCCGAAGGGGCCGTAATACGGCAGCACGCCGTAGGTGACGCACGCATCGACCATGCGGCCAATCGTGTAGTGCCACAGGTCCTGCTGGTACGTGGTGCGGGGTGCCGCGGCATCGTCGGGATCGGGGTCCTGCCGCACCAGGTAGCCCGGGTGGCCGCCACCGACGCGTGTCGTCTTCATCCGCCGGTTGGCGGCGAGGTCGGCTGGGCCGAGGCTGAGGCCCTGCATCCGGGGCGACGCGGCGCAGATCTGCTCGACGTTGGCCACGCCGCGTGCCGTCTCGAGGATGGCGTGCACGAGGATCGGCCTGGTGAGCCCGGCACGCGCCTCGAGCTGGGCGAGGAGGCGGTCGACGTAGTGGATGTCCTCGGCCCCTTCGACCTTGGGGATCATGATGACGTCGAGCCGGTCACCGATCTCGGTCACTGCGGCGGTGAGATCGTCGAGCACCCACGGCGAGTCGAGCGAGTTCACCCGCGTCCAGAGCTGTGTGTCGGTCCCGGAGTCCCACGCCTTGCCGATCTCCACGAGCCCGGCCCGGGCGGCCTCCTTGTCGCTCGCCGGGACGCCGTCTTCGAGGTTGGCCAACAACACGTCGACCGTCGGGGCGATCTGCGGCACCTTGGCAACCATCTTCGGATTCGAGGGCGGCATGAAGTGGATCATTCGCGACGGTCGGAACGGGATGTCCCGCACCGGCTCGGGCGCGCCGAGCGCGAGCGGGCGGAAGAAGTCTTTCGGGGGACGCACGCCGCGAAGCGTAGGGCGCCCGCCGTTGCCACCCCGAACCCGCTCGGCGAGCGGGCGGCACGATTCCGGACGGGTCGGGACCGGAGATCTCCGGGTCCGAACGCTTCTCAGGCTGCGTCCAGGACGCGAAGCAGGTGGCCCAGCGGAGCATCGCCCCAGTCGGCCAGCTCCGCGGCCGTCGCTTCGGCGACCGCCGCCCACCACGTCGCCGAGCGGTTCACCGCGTGGGTCAGCTCGGCTGCGGCGAGGAGCGGCTCCATCTCACTCGGCGACGCGACGCCGTTCCAACCGTCCGTGTAGGCCTCCCACACCACGTCCCAGTCGACGTCGTCGCTCCGGCCGACGATCCCCATCGGCACGACGAGCACCTCGAGCGCATGCGCCCACTGCGCGTCGCCGAAGTCGAAGAGACGGAGGCCGGTGTCACCGGCGAAGACGTTGCCGGGATGCAGGTCGCCGTGCTGGAACGTCGCCGGCAGCGGCGAGGCTCCGAGCTCGTCGGCCGCCTCGATCAGGCGGGTCCGGGCGGCGACGAGCTGGCGCCGGCGGTCGGCGTCGAGTCGGGACGGATGCTCGTCCGGCAGCGACGAGAAGGCGTCGACCAACTCGTCGAAGCGCCGGCCGGCCGTCGACGGCGAGTGGTCGGGCAGTCCGGCCGCGATCAGCACGTGCCGGTGAACGATGACCGCACGTTGCAGCCGGGCCGCCAGGTGCATCACCGTGCGCCAGTCGTCACTGGACGGCGACTCGTCGCCTGCCAACGTCGAACCGGCGTCGAGCGTGAGCAGCCAGCCCTCGTCGGCCTCGATGGCCAGCGGCGCGGCGATGTCGTCGTCGATTCCGGCCAGGGCGGCGTGGACGGCGGGCTCGTGCGCCATCGCCGCGCAGTTTGCCTTGAACCACACGGTCCCCGCCGTGGTCGGCACGGTGAGCTGTGTCGACCACGGACGCACCCGGCGCTGCTCGATCGGCCCCGTGGGCGCGATCGCCCGCTCGGCGAGACGATCGCCGATCCAGCGCTCGGCCCCGGAGCGCCACTCTTCCGATGTCACGCGCTGCGAGAAGGCCGGCGTCATGCTCATCGACGGTAGGCGCTGGCGAGCCCCGCCGGCCGCGGCCCGGCGCATCGGTACGCTCACGAGCGTGTCCGAGTCCGACTTGCCCGAGCCATCTTCCACGGGCGAGCCGCCGTCCCTGACGATCCTCGGGAGCACGGTCCGCCACGCCGTCGACCACGTCGAGGTGTTCCCGGCGCCGGCCCACGTCACCGAGGTCCGATTCTCCACCGACGAGGTCGCGTCGGTCTGCCCGGTGACCGGCCAGCCCGACCTGTCGAGCGTCGAGATCAGCTACGTGCCCGCCGAGTGGTGCGTCGAGTCGAAGAGTCTCAAGCTCTACCTCTGGCGGTTCCGGGATCAGCAGGTGTTCGCCGAAGCGCTGGCCGCCGAGATCGCCGGCGAGATCATGCTGACGGCCGCGCCGAACCGCGTCACCGTGCGGATCACGCAACGGCCACGCGGCGGCATCACTCTGACGGCGCTCGCCGAGCTGCCCTGACACCGGACCGTGGACCGCCGTTACGGTTGGTGCCAGGCACCAACCGTAACGCTCAGTCGACGACGCCGATGTCCTCGTTCCAGAGCGAGGGGTTGGCGGCGATGAAGTCGGTCATCATCGCCACGCACTCGTCGGAGTCGACGACGACCACCTCGACACCGCGCTGGCGCAGGTAGTCCTCGCCGCCGTAGAAGGTGCGGTTCTCGCCGATGACCACCCGGCCGATGCCGTAGAGCAGGATCGCCCCGGTGCACATGTCGCAGGGCGACAGCGTGGTCACCATCGTCGCCGAGGCGTACACCGACGCCGGCTGACGCCCGGCGTTCTCCAGGCAGTCGGTCTCGCCGTGCTTGATCGCGCTGCCCTGCTGCACGCGCCGGTTGCGGCCGACGGCGATCACCTCGCCGTCCACCACGAGGGCGGCGCCGATCGGAATTCCTCCTTCGGCGAGGCCGGCCCGGGCTTCGGCGATGGCGGCATCGAGATGCCGGCGGTCGAGGTCGGTGATCGGATCAGCGGGCACGGGGAACTCCAGACTCCGGCGAACTCAGGCGCGGTGGTAGGCACGCATGTAGGCGCCGGGGTAGCGAATGCCCCGGCCCCACACGACGAGGGCGATGATGACGACGAGATAGGGGACGGCGATCATCAACTCGTTCGGCACGCCGCCGAACGCCGAGGTGATCGCCAACTGCAGTTGGAGGGCGTCGGCGAGTCCGAACAGCAGGGCGCCGCCCATCGTCGCCCACACGCCCCACCGGCCGAAGATGACCAGGGCGATGCAGACCCAGCCGCGACCGCTGACGATGTCGATCGTGAAGCTGCCGAGCACGGCGAGCGTCAGGAAGGCACCACCCATCGCCATCGACATGCCGCCGACGACGAGCGCCGCGTAGCGGGTGCGGGCGACGGAGATGCCGGCGACGTCGGCGGCCTCGGGGTTCTCCCCCACCGCCCGCAGACGCAGGCCGGCTCCGGTGGAGCGCAGCACGAACCACAACGACGGCGCGAGCACGACCACGGCGACGAACGTCGGCGGGTACTGCCCGATGATGTCGGCGCCGCCGAACCAACGGCTGAACTTCGGCGAGCGGGCCATCGATCCGGTGCTGTAGAGCAGACGGCTGGCGTAGTCGCACGCGGCGACGAGGGCCAACGTCACGCCGATGCCGGCGACGTGCTGGTTGACCCCGATCGTCACCGTCAGCACTCCCATCAAGGCCCCGGCGACCGCACCGGCGGCGAGCGCGCACACAACCCCGACCCACAACGAGCCGGTGTGCTCGGCCGCCATGAAGCCCACGAACGCCCCGGCGTACATCGTCCCTTCGATCCCCAGGTTGAGCACGCCCGCCCGCTCGTTGCAGATCGCCCCGAGGGCTCCGAACATCAACGGCGTGGCGATCGTCAGCATCGCCGTCAACGCGGCAACAAACGAAAAGCCGCTCATCTCTGCGTTCCCCGGCCACGCAGGCCGCGCCAACGGGCGACTCCGCTGGCGCTCCGTCGCCCTTGGCCGCGAGGACTTCGGGACGCTCGCTTCGCTCGCTGAACTCCGGAGGTTGATGCGCGGGTTCTCCTGCGGGCGATCGTCACGGCGCTCACCGTGGTGAGAAGCAGCACGGCGGTCACCAACTGGCCCATCTGGAACGGCAGCTGCAGCACCCGCGACGCGCTCTGCGCGCCGACGGCGATCAGGCCGAGCACGAGGCCGACGACGGAGACGCCGGCTGCGTGCAAGGCGCCGAGCGTCGCCACGACGACGCCCGTGTACCCGTAGCCGACGGCGATCGACGCCGTCAGCTGATGCTGCACGCCCATCACCTGCACGGCGCCGGCCACGCCGGCGATCGCTCCCGAGAGCAGGGCGCCACGCCAGCGGATCCGCTCCACGGCGATGCCCGAGAACCGAGCAGCGTCGGGCGCCTCGCCGGCCGCCCGCACGCGCAAACCGAGCGGGGACCACGCCATCACCACGCCGAACACGGCGATCGCCAGCACGGCCAGCAGGAACCCGGCATGCACGCGGTCGGTG
Source organism: Desertimonas flava (assembly GCF_003426815.1). Classification (GTDB taxonomy): domain Bacteria; phylum Actinomycetota; class Acidimicrobiia; order Acidimicrobiales; family Ilumatobacteraceae; genus Desertimonas; species Desertimonas flava. The sequence goes on along the minus strand of NZ_QKYK01000026.1, from coordinate 51,501 downwards.
CCGACGATCAGCGGCATGCGATAGCCCGGTCCGAACGTGTCGGAGTCCGGAAAGCCGCTCTCGGGGTGCCGCCACGGACCGTTCAGCAGACCCTGCATCAGCAGCAGCGACACCGGGTTGAGCAGCAGCGTGGTGACCACCTCGTCGATGCCGGCGACGCGGCGCAGCCACGCCGGCAGCGTGGCCCACAACGTGCCCCCGATCGCGCCGGCGACCACCCCGACCGGCAGGGCGACCCCAGCCGGCAACCCGTCGAGGTACAGGCCCGGCACCGTTGCGCCCATCGCCCCCGCGAGGAACTGTCCCTCGGCGCCGATGTTGAAGTAGCCGGCCCGGAACGCCACGGCCACGGCGAGCCCCGTGAAGAGCAGGGGGGTCGAGGTGAGCAGCACCTCCTGGATCGAGTACGACGATCGCAGGGGTTCGATCAGGTACCGGTTGTAGGCCGACAGCGGATTGGCGCCGGACGCCCGGATCGGTCCCGCCGTGATCGCGAACGTGGCGACGATCGCGGCGACCACGGCGATCGGCCCGGCCCCGCGGGCCGTGCCACGCGCCATCCCCCGGACCGCGCCCCGACCCGGCCCGCCGCTCATGCCGGCACCCCGGCCCCGGTCATCATCAGGCCCACCGATTCGGGGGTGGCGTCCGCGCCGCTGGTCTCGCCGACGATGCGGCCGCCGACCATGACGACGATCCGGTCGGCGAGGGCGAGCAGCTCGTCGAGGTCCTCGGAGATCAGCAGCACACCACCGCCCCGGTCGCGCACCGAGCGCAACTGGCCGTGGACGTACTCGCACGCGCCGACGTCGAGCCCGCGCGTCGGCTGCGACGCCACCAGCACCTTGGGCTGACGGGCGAGCGCCCGCGCCAGCAGCACCTTCTGCATGTTCCCGCCCGAAAGCGTCCGGACCGGCGCCGTGGCGTCGGCGCGGATGTCGAACTGCTCGATGAGCGCGCGGGTGTGTTCGCGCACGCGACGCCGGTCGACGAACCAGCGGCCGCGCCTGAAGGAATCGAGGTCCTCGAGCACGAGGTTCTGCTCGACGGTCAGGTCGGGCACGACGCTGCCCTTGCGATCCTCGGTGATGCGGCCGAGCCCGGCCGCCAGCCGAGCCAGCGGGTCGGCCGCCGTGACGTCACGACCGGCGACGATCACTCGTCCCCGGGTAGCCGGCGCCGTCCCCGACAGCACCTGGACGAGCTCGGTCTGGCCGTTGCCGCTCACCCCGGCGACGCCGACGATCTCGCCGCCGTGGACGCGCAGCGCGACGCCGTCGAGCCGGGTGACGCCGTCGCTGTCGAGCCCGACGTCGACGAGATCGAGCACCGGCTCGGGCCCCGCGGCACCCGTGGGGTGGTCGGCGCCGGCGTCGTCACGGTGCGGGAGGGGCGCGCCGAGGACGGCGGCCAGCTCGACCTCGTCGTCGATGGCGTCGCCGACCTCTGCGCCGACCATCAGGGCGGCGATCGCCCGCGGCTCGAGCCCGGCGGCGGGCCGGGTGGCGACGTTGCGGCCGCGGCGGATCACGGTGACGCGGTCGGCGATCGCCGTCACCTCGTGCAGCTTGTGGGAGATGAACACCACGCCGAGGCCGTCGGCGGTCAGCGCCCGGATCGTGTCGAACAGGGCATCGGCATCCTGCGGGACCAGCACCGCCGTCGGTTCGTCGAGCACGAGGACGCGGCACTCCCGGTTGAGCGCCTTGAGGATCTCGACACGCTGGCGTTCGCCGACGGACAGGTCGCCGACCCGAGCATCGGGATCCACCGCGATGCCCACCCGCGTGGCCACTTCGACCACGCGGGAGCGGGCGGCGACCCGGTCGAACCGACCGAAGCCGAGCGTCGACAGCATGACGTTCTCGGTCACCGTCATCGGAGCGACGAGCGAGAACTCCTGCGTCACCATCCCGATGCCGGCGGCCATCGCGTCCTTGGGCGAGGAGAACCGCACGGACGTCCCGTCGACGAGCAACTCACCGTCGTCGGGCTGGCTGAGCCCGTAGAGGATGCGGGTGAGCGTCGACTTGCCCGCGCCGTTCTCGCCGAGGAGGGCGTGCACCTCGCCGGGCTCGACCGAGAAATCGAGCCCGTCGTTGGCGACGACCGTGCCGAAGCGTTTGGTGATGCGCCGCAGCTCGACGGTGGGAGCCACCGTGGACGACCGGGCGATGCTCAGCTGGTGGTCGCCGGAGCTGCGCTGTCGGAGGCGCCTTCGGCCGATGCCGCCGCGGCCTCGCCGGCATTGATCGAACCGGCCGGCTCGGACTCGTCGACCGGCGTCGTGAACTCACCGGCGAGGATCGCCTCCTGCTGCGCCTCGACGGCCGCGAGCAGATCCTCGGGCACCTCGACGACGATGTCGGTGTTGATCTCGGCGATCGAGCTGCCGCCGTTGACCATGAACGAGTACTCGGCGAGGTTCTGCGCCTCGTAGGTGCCGGAGCTCACCTGCTCGACGAGCGCCTCGATCGTCGGCTGCATGTTCCATACCAGCGACGTGACGACGTGACCCGGCGCCAGCTCACGCTGGTCGACCATCATGCCGATCACCGGCAGGTCGTTCTCCTCGGCGATCTCGATCACGCCGGCCCGCTCGGCGAAGAGCACATCGGCGCCCTGGGCGATCTGGGCCTCGGCGGCCTGTCCCGCGCTCGCCGGATCGAAGAACGAGTTGATGAACGAGACCTTGACCGTGGCGTCGGGGTTGACGGTGCCGACACCATCGACGAAGGCGTTGACGATGCGGTTGACCTCGGGGATGGGCATGGCGGCGACGACGCCGATCGTGTTCGACTCGGTGAGGCCCCCGGCGAGCATGCCGGCGAGGTACGCCGGATCCTGCAGCCAGTTGTCGAACACGCTGAAGTTGGGAGCCACCTCGGCCTGGCCGGAGCCGAAGGCGAACGCCGTGTCGGGATAGTCGGCCGCGACCGCCCGCACCGCCTCCTCGGCGGCGAAGGCGTCACCCACGATGAGGTCGGGGTCCTCCGACTCGATGATGTCGCGCAGGCCGCGCTCCATCACGTCGGCCGTGCCGAGTCCGTCGACGTAGCGGTACTCGATGGCGCCGGTCTCGGCGACCGCCTCGATCGCCGTGTGGATCGCCCCGTCCCAGGGCTCCTCGAGAGCGGTGGCGTAGACGCCGTAGACGAGCAAGGGCTCGGCGTCGGAGGAGGCGGCACCGGTGCCGCTCACGATGCCGGCGGCCACGGTCGCGGCCGCCAGGCCGGCCGCTCCGAGGAGAGTGGGGATGCGCACGGTGGAACCTCGCTGCGTGGTTGGTGGGCTGCTGTCGATGGCTGTCTGTCGATGAATGTCTGTTGGTGGCTGGCTGTTGGTGGCCGGCTGCGCCGGTGTCGATGGCTGACTGCGTCAGACGGTACCCACCGACGGTGGTGTGGTCCAGGGACGATGTGTCGTTTCGGCGGCGTTTCCACTGGACACTTCGTCCCCCACCGGCGACTAGCCTGCCGCCGCGTGGCGGACGCAACGATGACCGTGGCGGGGCTGCTCGACCTCCCCGTGGTCCGCCGGGCCCGCCCCGAGCTGGTGGTCGGCGGCTCCGGCGATCTCGACCGTCCGGTGCGCTGGGTGCACACGTCGGAGATCTACGAGATCTCGCCGTTGCTGAAGGGCGGGGAGGTGCTGCTCACCACCGGCCTCGGCCTCGTCGGGTTGTCCGCCACGGCCGTGCGGCGGTACGTCGCGTCGCTCGCCGGGGTGGGTGTGGCCGCCCTGTTCCTCGAGCTCGGGCGCACGTTCACCGTCGCGCCCGACACGCTCGTGGCGGCGGCGCGGGACGAAGGCCTCGCCCTCGTCGTGTTGCACGGGGTCGTTCCGTTCATCGAGATCACCGAGGCGGCGCACCCTCTGCTCATCGGCGGCGAGGTCGGGCGCCTGCGTGACGGCGCCGATCTCGCCGAGCGGATCGTCAGCGGCATGATCGCCGGCGACGGCCTGCCGGCGATGGTCGCCCGCATCGCCGAGGTCGCCGGCGCACCGGTGGCCCTCACGTCGGTCGGCGGGGACGTGATCGCCAGCACTCCCGGGGCCGAGCTGCCGACGGGCATGTCGGACGTGCCGTCGACGACCGTGGCCGTCTCGGCCGCCGGAACAGAATGGGGATCGCTGAGCATCGCCGGGCCGGTGGCCCAGCCCGTGCTCGCGGTCGTCGAGAGCGTGGTCGGACTGCTGGCGCTGGAGATGCAGCGGGCCCACCCCCGGCTGCCAAGCCTCGACCAGGCCGGCGGCGACCTCCTCACCGACATCGTGCGGGGTGAGTACTCGTCGATCGACGAGCTCAACCGTCGCGCCGCCGGGGTGGGGCTGGTGGTCGGGGCCGGTCAGCGGGCGATCGCCCTGTGCCTCCTCGTCGCCGGGGGCAGCCGGGGCGCGCTCACCACCATCGCCGCAGCGCGGGCGGGGGCCCGGCGGGCGTTCGGCCCGGCCTTGGTGGCACCGTTCGACGACGTGGTCGTCGTCGCCACCGCGGTCCATCCGCGCGACGTCCGGCGCCGGCTCGCCGACTTCGCCGCTGTCGTCCGTACCGAGCTCGACCTGACCGCCACCGGGCGCTTCGTCGTGAGCGCCGGAGCGCTCGTCGACGACATCGCCGGACTCGACCGCTCTGTCGCCACGGCACGCGAGACCGCCGTGCTCGCTCGTCGCCTCACCCCCTCGACCGAGACGGTGCTCGCCGACGACTTCGCCCTCTACCAGCTGATCGCCGGGCTCGTCGACGACACCGCGCTCGAACGATTCGTGCAGGACCAGATCGGTGCCCTGATCGAGTTCGACGCCCGGACCGGCTCGGAGCTCGTGCGCACCCTCGACACCTATCTCTCCTGCAGCCTGTCGAAGTCGGCGGCCGCCGCCAGCCTCGGTGTTCGTCGCCAGACGCTGTACGGGCGCCTCGAGCGGATCAGCTCCCTCCTCGGCGGGTTCGATCTCGACCATCGCGAGCGCCGCACCGCCATCGACCTCGCCCTCGTCGGCTGGCGCCTCCGCACCTCCGCCGCCACACGTTGAGCGCTCGCCCGCTCACGGGAGGCGGAGCAGCGGGCCGTCGGCGACGACGAGCCGGTCGGCGAGGAGCGTCGCCACGATGTCGGCGGGAAACGCCGCGGCCGGTGCCGCTCCCCCGGCCAAGGCGTGGAGCACCTTGCCACGGGCCTGGCGGGCGCTGCCCTCGAACCGGCCCTGGCGGGTGCTGACCCCGGCCGAGCCGACCGCCGGGTCAGGTGCCAAGCGTCCGGATCGGTACCACGCGCATCGCGATGTCGCGGGACATCGCTCACACTTCGGGTCGGGCCGGCAGAGCTGGGCGCCGAGGTCCATCAGCACCTGGTTCCACGCCCATCCGTCACCACGCGGGACGAGCGAATCGGCGAGCGCCTGGGCGCGCTTCGCCGTGAGCCGCTCCCCGGCCACGCGTGCGAGGACGCGGGCGATGTTGGTGTCGACGACTGCTTCGTCGCGCTCGTAGGCGAACACCAGCACCGCCCGCGCCGTGTACGGGCCGATGCCCGGAAGGGCGAGCAGATCGTCGAGACGGTCCGGCACCTCGCCGCGATGCCGGTCGACCATCGCCACGGCGGCGTCGCGGAGGTTTCTGGCCCGACGCGGATACCCGAGGCCCTGCCACAGGCGCAGCACGTCGCCGAGCGCGGCGGCTGCCGTGACCGACGGCGTCGGGAAGTCGGCCCGGAATGCCTCCCACTTCGGCGCGACGCGCTCGGCTTGCGTCTGCTGGAGCATCACCTCGGCCACGAGGATGTGCCAGGGGTCCCGGGTCGCCCGCCACGGCAGATCGCGCAGCCGGGGCACGCCCCACGCCAACACGGCGCCAGGATCGAGCATCGCCCGCCGACGCTACCGGCGGCGGCTCACGGCAGGAGGACGATCTTGCCGCGGGTATGCCGGCGCTCGACGTCGCGGTAGGCGTCGCGCACCTGCTCGAGCGGGTACGTCGCGGCGATCGGCACGTCGAGATCGCCGGTGGCGACGAGGCCGGCCAGCTCGGTCAGGATCGGGCGCGGATCGGGGTGGTCGCCGCCGACCGCGTTGGCGCCGATCTCGGCCGCTCCGGCGAAGTCGATCACGGTCTCGATGCGTGACGCCGGCACGCCGAGGGCGACGGCCAGCGCCATGTACCCGTCCGAGGTCGCCGCACCCGTGCCGCGACCGAACGTGTCGATGAACGCGGCGATCGGTCGCTCTCCGGCGGCCCGACGGATGCGCTGCTCCTGGCCGTCGCCGTACGCGACGGGCACCACGCCACGGCTGCGGAGCCAGTCGTGGTGACGCTCGCTCGCCAGGCCGATCACCGTGGCGCCGGCGCGCACCGACATCTGGGCGGCGACGCCGCCCACACCGCCGGCGGCCGCCGACACGACGACGACCTCGCCCGCCTGCGGGGCGACCACCAGGGAGGCGATCGCTCCCGTGACGCCGGCGACGTAGAGCGACCCGGCGACCTCCCAGGGCGTTCCCGCCGGCTTGGCCACCAGCTGCTGCCACGGCACGGCGACCAGTTCGGCATGCGACGAGCGCTCGTGGCTGAAGCCCAACACCTCGTCGCCGACCTTCCACGACGTCTCGCCGTCGCCGACGGCGACCACCACGCCGGCGAGGTCACTCCCCTGTCCCGACGGGAACGTCGCCGGCCAGCGGTCGTGCAGGAAGCCCTCGCGGATCGCCATCTCACCGGGATTGACACCGGCCGCTCTCACCTCCACGACGACACGCCCCTCGGCGGCGACGGGATCGTCGACGTCGCGGACCTCCAAGACGTCCACACCGCCGTACCGGTCGAATCTCACTGCTCGCATGACTACTGCTCCATTCGTGTCCGTCCGCTCCTCGCGGGCTGCCGTCCACGATGCGCAGGACGAGACGCGGCGCGACCTCGCCGTTCGGGCAGTCCTCCTCGCCGAACGGCGAGCCGCGGCCGGCATCGTCGCGGCTAGCCTGAGCCCGTGACGACCGCCACCAGGGTCGATGCCGGCTGGGCCCTCCACGCCGCCTTGGACCTGTTCGCCGCGCCCATCGAGCACGTGATGGACCGTCTGGCCGATCTGATGGCCGATGTCGCGCCGTCGGGGCGCCGGCCACTCGTCGCCGTGCTCACCGGCGACTGCTCGCACTCCCCGCTCAAGGTCAGTTCCGTCGAGCCGGCGGACCGCGTGACCAGCGCCGAGCTCGGCGGGCTCCACGATGCCCTCACGCCGGGAGAGCGATGGGTCGGCCCGATGCTGCTCGCGGGCGCGGAGCATCGAGTGCTCGCCGTGCGGTCGGTACCACCGAATGCCACCGGGTCGGTGTTCGTAGTCGCCCTCGACGGCCCCGCCGGCATGGGCACCGAGCACATCGACGTCGACGCCATCGCCGGCCTCTGCGACGTCGCCGCGCTGACCTGGATCGACCGATCGGTCAGCGCCGCACCAGGGTTCCTGGCCTCCACCCTCGCCGCCGCGCAGGAGCGGGCCAGGGCGATCGCCGAGCTCGGCGAGACCCACGAAGCGACGTTGAGCGGCATCCTCACCGCGCTCCGTGCACGCGACGTCCCCGACGGCTCGGCCCGTGCGGCGGCCGTTGAGCTGGCGACGACGGCACTGATCGAGCTGCGCGAGCGCGGCCATCGCAACCGCGACATGAGCGAGGAGCCGCTCGACGCGGCGTTCGAGCGGCTGCGCGACCAGCTCGCGCCCCAGGTGCGCTTCGCCGCCGCGCGGCTCGAGCTGGCCGGCCCCGGAACCGGCCCGAGCATCCCGGCCGGGATCGCCCACGCTGCGCGCGCCGTCTCCCGCTCGCTCGTGATGGCAGCCGGCGACCAGGCCGACGTGTCCAGGCTGCGGCTCGCGTGGCGGCCCGAAGGCGGATTCCTCGTCATCTCCGTTCGTGACGACGGACCGGGGAGCCTCGACGCCGACGCGCTGCGCACGTCGCCGATCGGCGAGCGGCTCGACGCCCTCTCGGCGCGGCTCGACGTCGATGCCGTCCCCGGCTGGGGGTCGACGGTCACCGTCCGCGTTCCTCTCGCCATCACCACCGCCGAGGCCGATTCACCGCTCTCGGTGCTCAACCCCCGCGAACTCGAGGTGCTGACGCTGGTGGCCCGCGGTGAGCGCAACGCCCAGATCGCCGAGGCGCTCACCATCACCGCACACACGGTGAAGTTCCACGTCGCCAACATCCTGCGCAAGCTCGACGTCACCACCCGCGGCGAGGCGGCCGCCCTGGCCCACGCCAACGGACTGCCCGCGCTCACCGGCGGCGCCGGACGTGAAACCATCGCCCCCGCCGCCGGGACCGCTCGGTAGCGTTGACGGATCACCCGACTGGTCAGCCCCGGCCGGATGATCCACTGACCACACCGGAGTCTCCGATGACCACTTCACAGCCTGTCCCCACCGCCGCTGACGCCGATCTGCACGCACGCCTCGAGGCGGAGCGTGACCAGGCGCGCGCCCGCGTGGCCGAGCTCGAAGTCGAGTACGAGCAGCTGCTCGGCAACCGCGACGTCATCCAGGAAGACCGCGACACCACGCGGCGCATCCTCGAGGAGGCCCGTGGTGCCCTCGCCGCAGCCGAGCGATCCCTCGCCCAGGAAGCCGCCGGCGACTACGGGCGCTGCTCCGAGTGCGGCCAGCCGATCGGTGACGAACGCCTCGAAGCGCTCCCCGACACCACCACCTGTCGCGACTGCGCCTGACGCGCGTCAGGTGTCGGCGGGATCCTGCTCGGATTCCAGCGCCTCGATCGCTTCGGCGCGGGCCGCTTCCTCGGCATCCTCGACCGGGATCTGGACGTCGGGCATTCTCCGCACCGGCCGCTTGGGCCAGGCGCGCATGAGGAAGTCCATGCTCGACTCGTGGGTGCTCTCCGCATCGCGAACGAGTTCGCGCATCGCCTTCAGTCGCTCCCGCCGGGCGATGCTCCACGGCCCCACTCGGAGCGTGAGGTAGAAGAACGCGCCGACGATGATCGGGAACGCCCACTGGGCGAGGCGGTACGACGCGACGCCGAGACCGGCCGGCGTCCTGGGCATCCCGAAGCCGACGAGGGAGCCGACGTAGACGCCGTCGACGTAGCCCAGGCCTCCCGGGGTGAGCGGCACCGAGGCGACGACGTTGGCCAGCCCGAACGCCACGAGCAGCCCATCGGGATCCATCGCCTGGTCGTGGTACGCGCGCAGGAACATCCACAGCGACGTCGCATCGAGCAACCACGCCAGCGCCGCCCAACCGGCGACCCGCTTCAACAGCCGGCGATCGTCGATCAACTCCTCGACGCGGCTGCCGATCTGGCGCAGCACGCTCACGGCCTTGTCGCCGCTGAGCCGGAACTTGGCGGCAATCCGGCGCACGATGCGCTCGGCCCGGCCCTGGCCGTGCATCAGGCCGAGCACCAGCATCGCGACGACGAACATCGTCACCACACCGACGAGGGCCGCTGTGGCGTACAGACCGTTGACGCCGCGGCTGGGGATCGAGACCAGCACGGCACCCCAGAAGATGATGTTGAGCACCAGGGCTGAGCCGACGCCGGCGGTGGCCATGGCGAACCCGGCGTCGGCACCACGGATGCCCGACAGCGTGAGCAACCGGTAGCCGAGCGCCCCTCCGGCGGCGTTGCCGCCCGGGACGATGAGCGTGAGGGCCTTCGAGCTCATCTGGATGCGGAACATCCGCATGTGCGAGATCGTCTTGCCGGCCTCTCCCAAGGCGGCGCGGGTGAGCAGCGAGTACGCCGACCAGGCCCCGACCTGCAGCGCCAGGCCGAGCACGAGCAGCAGCGGCTCGACCTTGGTGAGATTCTCGGCGGCGTCACGGAACCGCGGGAGGATCGGCAGCACGAAGAAGTTGGCAGCCAGCAGGAACCCGACCGTCTTGATGCCGAACCGCAGCGGCTTGAACTTCTTCTTGCGCTCGACCGGCTCCGACGGGTCGCGCACGATGGGAGGCAGATCACCGGAGACCCACTCCGGCGGCGCAATCCGCCGATTGTGCTCCGACCGCGCGCTCACGACCCCTTGCTACACGATCGGACGGCACCAGCCACGCCATCAGCACCGGCGCGAGCCTCCGAGGATGCGACGGATGGCACGTCGCGGCGCGTACGAGCCGCAGAATTACCGGTCGGTAAGGTCGCGAGCCATGAGCACGCCCGACCTCACCGCTGCTGCCGGTCTCGTCGACCTCGCCGACTCCGTGGTGAAGGCCGCCCTCGCCAAACTGCAGGCCGAGGGCGGTCCCGACGCCAACCAGGTGGTCGCCTACGACATCGCCCACGCCGCATCGGCTGCGGCGACGGCGAGGGTGTTGCTCGACTACGGCGCCAAGGGCGACGCCGAGGCGGCGATCACGTGCGCCTTTGCCGCCGACATGGTGCACGACCTCATCACTCGGGTCGCCGGTCGCGAGAGCCTCTGGGACGTCGCTGCCGACGTGTTCGACCCCGCCCGCCCGGCGCTGGCCGCCTACCGCGACCCGGCGTTCCTCGCGTCGCTGGCCTCCACCGAGGGACCGCGCCACCTCGATGCCGACATGGAGCTCGTCCAGGACACGTTCCGCTCGTTCGCCGCCAACGTCGTGGCCCCCCACGCCGAGCACGTCCACCGCACCAACGGCGACGTGCCCGAGGAGGTGATCGCCGGTCTCGCCGAGATCGGCGCGTTCGGCCTGTCGGTCCCCGCCGAGTACGGCGGCTTCAGCGAGGGTGGCGACAGCGAGTACGTGGCGATGGTGATCGCCACCGAGGAGCTCAGCCGGGCGAGCCTCGGAATCGGCGGCTCGCTCATCACACGGCCGGAGATCCTCACCAGGGCGCTCGTGAAGGGCGGCACGGAGGAACAGAAGCTCGAATGGCTGCCCAAGCTGGCCACCGCCGAGGTGATGGCCGCCGTCGCCGTCACCGAGCCCGACTACGGCAGCGACGTCGCCGGGCTCAAGGTCACAGCCACCCCCGCCCCCGGGCCCGACGGCTCCGCGGGCTACGTCATCAACGGTGTGAAGACGTGGTGCACGTTCGCCGCCCGGGCCAACGTGCTGATGCTGCTCGCCCGGACCGATCCCGACCGCTCCAAGAGCCATCGGGGCCTCAGCCTGTTCATCGTCCCCAAGCCCCAAGGTGACGGCCACGGCTTCCAGTTCACCCAGGACGGGATCACCATCAACGGCCAGCACGGCAAGATGGAAGGTCGCCCGATCGACACGATCGGCTACCGCGGGATGCACAGCTACGAGGTCGCCCTCGAGAACTGGTGGGTCCCGGCCGATCACCTCATCGGCGGGGAAGACGGCCTGGGTCGCGGCTTCTACTACCAGATGGAGGGTTTCGAGAACGGCCGGCTGCAGACCGCCGCCCGGGCGATCGGCGTGATGCAGGCCGCCTACGCCGAAGCGCTCGACTACGCCAGCAACCGCAAGGTCTTCGGCTCCAACATCGTCGAGTACCAACTGACGCAGGCCAAGCTCGGCCGCATGGCCGTGCTCATCCAGGCGGCCCGGCAGTCGGCGTACCACGTCGCCACGCTGATGGCCAAGGGGGAAGGGGCCACGGAGGCGAGCATGGTGAAGGCGTACGTCTGCAAGGCGGCCGAGTGGGTCACCCGCGAGGCGATGCAGATCCACGGCGGCATGGGCTACGCCGAGGAGTTCACGGTGAGCCGTCTCTTCGTCGACGCCCGGGTGCTGTCGATCTTCGAGGGCGCCGACGAGACGCTCTGTCTCAAGGTCATCGCCCGCCGCCTCGTCTCCTGAACCTCGTCGCCCGGCCCGGCGGCGGGTGACGGGGATCACGGAACCGGACGGCACCCCCGGCCGACTGCTTGACTGGAGTGGACGACCGGAGGAGGTACGGCCTTGCTGGCTCTCGAGAACCTGATGGCGGCGCGCTACCAGATGGCGCTGTCGCTCGGGTTCCACATCATCCTGTCGTGCTTCGGCGTCGCCTTCCCGGCCATGATCTACGTCGTCCACCGGCGCGGCATCCGTGACAACGACCAGGCGGCCCTCGACCTCGCCCACAAGTGGGCCAAGGCGGCGGCCGTGCTGTTCGCCGTGGGCGCCGTGTCCGGCACGATCCTCAGCTTCGAGATGGGCCTGCTGTGGCCCGAGCTGATGTCGACGTTCGGCGACGTCCTCGGCCTGCCGTTCGCGCTCGAGGGGATCGCCTTCTTCGTCGAGGCGATCTTCATGGGCATCTACCTCTACGGCTGGAACCGCCTGCCGCCGAAGATCCACCTGCGGACGCTGATCCCGATGATCATCTCCGGAGTGTTCGGCACGTTCTGCGTGCTCGCCGTCAACGCCTGGATGAATGCTCCCGCCGGGTTCGAGCTCGGCCCGCCGCTGCCCGACGGCAGCCTGAACGTCACCGACGTCGATCCGCTCGGCGCGATCTTCAACGGGGCCGTCTGGCAGCAGTTCACCCACATGTTCGTCGCCGCCTACATGGTCGCCGGGTTCGTCACCGCCGCGGTGTACGCCGTCGGCATGATGCGCGGCCGCCGCGATCGCCACCATCGCCTCGGATTCACCGTCCCGTTCACGTTCGCCGCCGTCGGTGCGGTGATCCAGCCGTTCATTGGTCACATCGGCGGCATGCGCCTGGCGAGCGACCAGCCGTCGAAGCTCGCCGCGATGGAGCTCGCCGCCGATCCCGAGACGCGAGCCCCGTTGTGGCTCGGCGGCGTCTTGGTCGACGGTGACGTGAGGTTCGGCATCCCCATCCCGTGGCTCGGCTCGCTGATCTCGCGGGCCAACATCGACCGCGCCGTTCCCGGTCTGAGCGAGTTCCCCGTCGAAGACCGCCCGCCGGCCAATGTCGTCCATCTCGCCTTCCAGATCATGATCGGCGCCGGTGTGGTGATGGCGCTGATCGCCCTGTGGTTCGGCTGGCGCTGGCGGCGCTCCCGGCGCGACCCTGGCGCCGACGTGTTCGCCGGCCGCTGGTTCCTGCGCGCCGCCCTCGCTGCGGGCATCCTCTCGGTGGTCGCCCTGGAGTCCGGGTGGACGACGACCGAGGTCGGCCGCCAACCGTGGATCGTGTTCGGCGTGATGCGGGTGGAGGACGCCGTCACGCAGAGCGGGAACATCTGGATCAGCCTCGTGGTGATCGTCGTCGTGTACACGGCGATGGCCGTCGGCGCGGTCAGCGTTCTGCGTGGCATGGCCCGCCGATGGCGGGACACGGGCGACGTCGACCTCCCGACGCCCTACGAGATCCCCGAGCGGGTGCACCATGAGCCTCGTTGACGTCGTCGCTGCGATGCTGTTCCTCGGTGTGCTGTGCTACGCGCTGTTCGGGGGCGCCGACTTCGGCAGCGGGATCTGGGACCTGCTCGCCCTCGATCGACGCGAGGCGCCGGCGCTGCGACACCAGATCGACCGCAGCATCGGGCCGGTCTGGGAGGCTAACCACGTGTGGCTGATCTACGTGCTCGTCTTCCTCTGGACCGGGTTCCCCGAGGGCTTCGGCGCCATCGTCACGACGTTGTACGTGCCATGGCTGTTCGTCGGCCTCGGCATCGTCCTGCGCGGGGCGGGCTTCGCCTTCCGCAAGTTCGCGGGGTCTTGGGAGCGGGCGCGGCTCTACGGCGTGGTGTTCGCCACGTCGTCGTTGATCACGCCGTTCTTCCTCGGCATGATCGCCGGAGGCATCGCCAGCGGCCGCGTCCCTGCCGACGGCAGCGGCAGCCTGGTCACCAGCTGGACCGGTCCGACGTCGTGGGTGGGCGGTGTCCTGGCCGTGCTCACGTGCACGTTCCTCGCCGGGTCGTTCCTCGCCGCCGACGCCCAGCGGGCCGGCGACGACCACCTCGCCGCCTGGGTGGGGCGCCGCAATCTCGTCGTCGGCGCGATCACGGGGTTCGTGGCGGTGGCCGCCATCGTGCCGATCCGGATCGACTCGGACACGCTGGCCGATCGCCTCCAGGGCCGCGGCGCGGCGGCGCTCATCGTGTCGGCGGCAGCGGGTGCGACGAGTCTTTGGCTGCTGCGCGCCGGGCGCTGGGCGGTCGCCAGGATCTCCACGGTCGTCGCCGTGGCGGCGATCGTGATCGGCTGGGGTGTTGCCCAGTATCCCGACCTGCTGGCCGACACGTTGACGCTGGAGGATGCGGCGGGTGCCCGGGCGACCCAGGTCGGGCTCGTCGTCACGTTCGCCGCCGCCGCGGTGACGGCGGTACCGGCGATGCTGTGGCTGTTCGTCCTCGTGAATCGGCGGGACTGGGCCGTCGATCCTCCCGTGGAAGGCCCGATTCCGGAGCCCCGCTCCACGGAGAGCTGACCGTCCTCGAGTCCCCGGAAAGAAAACTGGCAGACCGCCCTTGCCCGGGCGATTGCCAGGGCAACGGCGGTCTGGTCCGGAGTCTCAGTGCGTCCCTTGTCGGGACGCCTGTTCGCCGGCGTGAGCCGGCACCCACCCCACAAGGGGGTGAGAAACTCAGCTCGTGGCTTCGGTGGTCTCGGCGTCCTCGTCCGCAGCCTCGGTCTCGTCGGCGGCAGCCTCGGTCTCGTCGGCAGCGGCGTCGGTCTCCTCGGCGGCAGCCTCGGTCTCGTCGGCGGCGGCTTCGGTGGCCTCAGCAGCGGGTTCGGTAGCCGGGGTGTCGTCGTCATCGTCGCCACAGGCGGCAAAGGCGAGCGCACCAACGGCGCACAGGGCAATCAGCTTCTTCATGGGCGAGACATTATCGTTCGATGACTGTTCTGCGCGGTTTTTGCACGCTTGGCCTGCCTCAGCCGGACGGCATCATGTCGGTGAGGCTGATGCCGCATTCCGACAAGAGGGTCATCACTGCGCCAGTGTCAGAGGAGTTGATCCCGCCGGTCGTGACCGCGTTGGTGAAGCACGCGATCTGATCGGGCGACAGCTCGATACCCATGCTCGCGAGCATGTCCGTCACCATGTTGTTGATGGCGTCGTCGGCCGGGACACCGGCCACCGTCGAGGCGGGCGTGGCGGGCGTGTCGACCGCGGGAACGGGCGCGGACGCACCGGCGGCCACGAGACCCTGAAGGACCTCGGCGAGACTGATGCCACAGCCCTGCAGGATGGTCAGCGCCTCGGCGTCGTCGCCGGTGACGGCGGCGTCGAGACCGGCACCGATGCAGGTGAGGTCGGTGGCGTCGAGGCCGGCGGCGGCCAGGACCGCGGCGACGGCTGCCGGGTCGACCGTGCCGTCATCCGAGCCGACCTCGCTCGACACGGCCGGGTCGAGCGACTCGCCGCCGGGCACGAGTGTCGCCAGCTGGTCCAGCGAGACGCCACAGTCGGTGAGCACCTGGACTGCCGAATTGGGATCGGCGGCGAGATCGGCGCCGGCCTGAGCGATGCAGGCGATCTGCTCGGGCGTGAGCGTCTCCATGATCTGCTGGAGATCGATCTCGATGGGCTGGGTGGGGGGCTCGGTAGGAGGCGCAGCGGAGGCGGCGCCCGCCGTGGCGAGGAGCCCACCGGCGACGAGGGCGGCGGCGGCGAGCGACGTGCGGAGGGTGAAGGCGGTACGCATACGCGGCGAACCTAGTGGTCGCCGGAGCGCGGACGGCGTCATATTCGCGTGTCGGTCAACCGTCACCGAGCTGGTCGCGGAACAACGCCAGGGTCCGCTCCCACGCCTCGAGCGCCGGCTCGACCGCGTACGTGTCGTGGCGGGCGTCGTTGAAGAAGGCGTGGCCGGCACCACGGTGCACGTTGATCGTCGCGTCGCGACCAGCGGCGCGCAGAGACTCCTGGAGGGCGCTGGCCGCCGCCGGCGGATACCACGGGTCGAGTTCGGCGAACTCGCCGACCACCGTGGCCTCGATCTGGGACAGGTCGACCGCCATGCCCTCGGGCGGCAGCCCGTAGTACGGGGCCACGGCGACCACGGCGTCGGGCCGCGCCGCGCCCAGGGCGAGGGCCAATCCCCCGCCGAGGCAGTATCCGACGACTCCCACGCGGCGGGTGCCGGTGACCTCGACGAGGTGGTCGACGGCGAGGCCGAGGTCGTCAAGGACACGCGTGCTGTCGAGAGCGCCGGCGAGGGACGCCGCTTCGTGCTCGTCGGTGGCGGTGCGCCCGTGATACAGGTCGGGGGCGATCGCGGTGAAGCCGGCTGCGGCGAACCGCTCGACCACGTCGAGGATGTGCGGCGTGAGCCCCCACCACTCGTGGATGACGACGACGCCGGGTCCTCCCCCGCCGCTGAAGTACCCCGGAACCGATCCGTCGGTCTGTCCTCCGTCGCTCGTCAGCGTGACGTGATCTCCCATTCGGGTCACCGTAGAGGGCTCTTTGTCCGGTAACAAAGAGTCTTCTGTTCACCCGCGGCAATGTCGAATACCATCGTCGTCGTGACAGCCACGGACAGCTCACCCGCCACCGCGCCGGCCACCCCCGAGCGATCGGCCGCCTATCGCGACGACCGGGCCCACGTCTTCCATTCGTGGTCGGCGCAGGCCGCCCTCGACCCCGTCGTCATCGCCGGCGCCTCGGGCGCGCGGTTCTGGGACGAGTCCGGCACCACCTATCTCGACTTCTCGAGCCAGCTCGTCAACGTCAACATCGGCCATCAGCACCCGAAGCTGGTCGCGGCGATCAAGGAGCAGGCCGACAAGCTGTGCACGGTCGCGCCGATCCACGCCAACGACGCCCGCAGCGAGGCGGCGCGGCTGATCGCCGAGTTGGCACCGGGCGATCTCGACAAGGTGTTCTTCACCAACGGGGGCGCCGAGGCCACCGAGAACGCCATCCGTCTGGCCCGTGGCCACACCGGCCGTCACAAGATCCTCACGATGTACCGCAGCTATCACGGCTCGACAGCCGGGTCGATCACCCTCACCGGCGATCCGCGGCGATGGGGCAGCGAGCCAGGCATTCCCGGGGTCGTCAAGTTCTGGGGCCCCTACCCGTATCGCTCGGCGTTCCACTCCTCGACCGAGGCCGAGGAGTCCGAGCGCGCGCTCGCCCACCTCGCCGACGTCATCGCCATGGAGGGACCGAGCACGATCGCCGCGATCGTGCTCGAGACGGTCGTCGGCACGAACGGCATCCTCGTGCCGCCCGACGGCTACCTCGCCGGCGTCCGCGCCTTGTGCGACGAGCACGGCATCGTGATGGTCGCCGACGAGGTGATGTCCGGCTTCGGGCGCTGCGGCGAGTGGTTCGCCGTCGACCGCTGGGGCATCACGCCCGACCTGATCTGCTTCGCCAAGGGGGTCAACTCCGGGTACATCCCCCTCGGGGGTGTCGTGATCAGCGAGGCGATCGCCGAGTCCTTCGCCACCCGCGCCTACCAGGGCGGGCTCACCTACTCGGGCCATCCCCTCGCCTGCGCCTCTGCCGTCGCCAGCATCAACATCTTCAAGGAGGAGGGCATCATCGAGCACGCCCGCCACCTCGGCGACGACATCGTCGGCCCGGCGCTCGCCGAGCTCGCGGCCAAGCACCCCTCGGTCGGCGACGTGCGCGGCCTCGGCGTGTTCTGGGCCATCGAGCTCGTGCGCAACCGCGAGACCCGTGAGCCCCTCGTCCCGTTCAATGCCTCCGGCGAGGCGAACGCCCCGATGGCGAAGTTCGCCGCGGCCTGCAAGCAGCGCGGGCTGTGGCCGTTCACGCACTTCAACCGCACGCACGTGGTGCCGCCGCTCACGATCAGCGACGACGACATGCGCGCCGGCCTGGCCATCATCGACGAAGCCCTCGCCGTCGCCGACGAGTTCGTCACCAGCTGACTTCAACTGACCGGCGCTGGTAACAGATGGTGCCTGGCACCATCTGTTACCGCGTTCGCCGGCCGGCGCTGATTGACTGCTGGTGATGTTCGGGCGACGCAAGCGAGCCGAACGCGCCGGGCTTCCCGACGCGTGGCGCTCGATCCTCGACGCCCGGTCGGTGCATTGGCGCCTCCTCGACCCCGGCGAGCGGGACCGACTCGGGGAGCTCGCCGACTGGCTGCTCAGGGAACGGCGCTGGGAGGCCGCCCGCGACTTCGAGCTCACCGACGAGGTGCGCACCCTCGTGTCGGCGCACGCCTCGTTGCTGGTGCTCGAGCTCGGCGAGTCGTGGTACGACGAGGTCGGGGCGGTCGTGGTACGGGCCGGCGCGATGGACCGGGCACCGACGCTGAGCGGAGGGCGCGGCATCGTCACGCGGTACCCCGGCGTGATCGACGGCGAAGCGCACCACGACGACGGGCCGTTGATGGTGTCGTGGGCCGCCGCCCGCCGTGAGGCCGCCCAGCCTCGCTGGGGGCGAGACGTCGTGCTGCACGAGTTCGCCCACAAGCTCGACATGCTCGACGGAACGCTCGACGGCACGCCGCGGCTCGACGACGAGGCGGTGCCGCGCTGGGTGAAGGTGTGCACCAACCACTTCGAGGCGGTGCGCGAGGGAACGGGTGGGCGCATCCTGCGCGACTACGCCGGGACCAACGCCGCCGAATTCTTCGCCGTGGCGACCGAGACGTTCTTCACCAGGCCGATCGAGCTGCAGACCGAGAAGCCGGACCTGTACGACGTGCTCGCCGGCTTCTACCGGCAGGACCCCGCCGAGCGTTGGCGCCGCGCCGCGGTGGCGACGCCGGTCGTGTCGCAGCCGCGCATCGTCGTCCGGTACGCGGTCCCCCGCCCCGTGGATTCCACGGGGTCCTGACCGTCGACGTTCCACGGGCCGTGACGATCGCCGCTCACCGGCGCACCCGTGTGCGTCCCGGGCGGCGCCGCCGAGCGGGCGTCACCGCCGTCACCTTGACGGCGCACTGCTTGTAGTTCGGTTCGCGACTGATCGGGTCGAACTCGGCGACCGTGAGGCGGTTGGCGCACGCCTCGTCCCAGTGGAACGGGACGAACACCTCGCCCCGCCGCACGATGGAGGTCACACGGGCGCGGATCCGGTCGATCGCACCTCGTGACGATTCGACCCGCACGATGTCGCCGGAACCGACGCCGAGATCGGCGGCGTCGTCGGGGTGGATCTCCACCCAGGCCTCCGGAGCGAGCCCCTCGAGGATCGGGATCCGTCCCGTCTTCGTCCGGGTGTGCCAGTGCTCGACGGTCCGGCCCGTGTTGAGCAGGAGCGGGAAGTCGGCGCGCGGCGCGTCGCTGATCGGCACGGGCTCCACGGCGAAGACCGCGGCGCGCCCGCCGGGCCGGTTGTAGCGCCCGTCCGTGTAGAGGCGGGCCGTTCCGCCGACGGGGACGTCGGCGCCCTCGGGGCACGGCCACTGCACCCCGCCGGCGGCGTCGATCCGCTCGTAGGTGATGCCGCTGTAGTCGCACGGCCGCCCAGCCGACACGCGGCGCCACTCCTCGAACGCGTCGCGCGGTTCGGTCCAGCCGGCGAACAGCTCGTCGGCACAGCCCCAGCGCTCGGCCATCGCCAGGAAGATGCCGAAGTCGGCGCAGGCCTCGCCCGGCGGCGACACGGCGGCGCGGACCCGCGAGACCCGTCGTTCGCTGTTGGTGAACGTGCCGTCCTTCTCGCCCCAGATCCCCGCCGGCAGCACCACGTCGGCGAGCCGTGTGGTCGGAGTGTCGAAACCGTCCTGGACCACCAACAGCTCGAGGCCGCGCAGCGCCCGCTCGAGCACCTCGCGATCGGGATAGGAGACGATCGGGTTGGTGGCGATGATCCACAATCCTTTGATCTCGCCGGCGACGACGCCGTCGATGATGTCCGGGTAGGCGTGGCCTCGCTCGCGGGGCAGGCGGTCCGGCGAGACGCCCCACAGCGCCGCCAGCTCGTCGCGAGCCCGCGGGTCGTCGTAGGCGCGATAGCCGGGCATCGACGCTGTGAACCCGGTCTCGCGCGTGCCCATCGCGTTGCTCTGCCCGGTGATCGAGAACGGTGCGGCTCCCGGCCGTCCGACGTTGCCGGTGAGCAGCGCCAGCGTGTTGAGCAGGGTGACGGTCTGTGTGCCCTGCACCGAGTGGTTGACGCCCATCGTCCAGGCGAACACACAGCGCTCGGCCCGGCCGATCTCCCTCGCCGTCGATACGAGGGTGTCGACGTCGATGCCGCTCTCGGCGGCTGCTCGCTCGACCGTCCACGAATCGAGCTGGGCGAGCAGGGCCGGAACGCCGTCGGCGGTGCGCTGCAGGGCGCCGGCGTCGGCGAGTCCTTCGTCGAGCAGCACCCGGATGATGCCGTTGAGGAGGGCGACGTCGCCGCGCGGGCGCACCGGCAGGTGGACGTCGGCGATCATCGCCGTCTTCGTCACCCGCGGGTCGATGACGATCACCCGGCCCTCGCCGTTGAGCACTCGCGGCGCGAGCAACGGGTGGTTGTCGGCGATGTTGGCACCCCAGAGCACGACGACATCGGCCAGCTCGAAGTCCTCGTAGCACCCGGGCGGACCGTCCGTGCCGAAGCTCTGCTTGTAGCCGGCCACGGCACTGGCCATGCACAGCGTGGTGTTGCCGTCGTAGTGGCGCAGCCCCATCCCCAGCCGCACCAGCTTGCCGAGCGTGTAGAACTCCTCGGTCACCAGCTGCCCGGTCGACAGCATGGCCACCGAGCCCGGCCCGTGCTCGTCGATGAGCCGCTTGAAGCCTTCGACGGTGCGGTCGAGCGCGGCGTCCCAACGCGCCGGACGGCCATCGACGAACGGAGTGGTCAAGCGCCCGTCGACATCGAGCATGTGGTGCTCGGAGAGGCCCTTGGGGCACAGGCGCCCGCGGTTGACGGGATGGCGGGCGTCCCCCTCGACGGCGACGGCCCGGCCGTCGCGCACCCCGACGAGCATCCCGCAGCCGACCGAGCAGTAGCCGCACGTCGTGGCGACCCAGCGGTCGGCGGCGCGCGACGCCGACACCGGGCCGCGAGCGCCCGCCTGCGCGACGTAGGCGTAGCGCTCGCCGCCGTGGTCGAGTCCGAGAAGCGTCGCCACGCTCTTCATCCGCGTCCCCCGCCGATCGGGCTCGGGCCGGTCACCGGTTGCTCCCAGCGGCGCCGCGCCAGAACGAGCCGGGCATGTTGAGGGGGACGACGGTGACGAAGAACAGCCAGCGGCCGACCAGCTCGCTGAACCCGGCGAGCGCCAACACGAGCGGTGCCGGCGAGCCGAGGAGGCCGGTGGCGAGCGCCGCGATGGCGACGATCCACCGAGCCGCCGTGGCGGTCCGGAAATGGCTCGTCTCGAGCACGACGGCGCCTCGCCACGCCCGGTCGGCCACTCTGCGCAGGCGGCGCCAGTTGGCCGACGTGGCGGTGAGAGCGACGGCGAGGCCGGCGGCGGCGATCGCCCCGTGTCCGGCGGCGGCGAAGCCGAGGGCGACGGCGGTGGCGTTGAACCGCACGATGGTCAGCGGCGTGTTCCACGCCGGCCGACCCGGCACGACGTAGAGCCGGGCCGAGAAGTACACACCCACCAGGCCGGCGACCGCCGCCGGCACCGCCGCACCGGGCACCAGCACGGCGAGCGCCGCCACCGCGGCGTGCGCCGACAACGCCGCCACCTCCCGGCTGAGCCACGACCGCCGCAGGTTCCGCAACGCCTTCCATGCCGCGACCGGGCGGCCGAGGTGCCCGACGGCGCCGACGAGCCCGGCGAGCGCGGTCGCCGCGGCGGCGACCCGCAGGCCCGTGCCCGAGCCGCCGGCCGCGACGATGCTCAGGCCGACGGCGAGCTGGCTCACCAACGTCAGCCACACGAGTGGCCAGTGCGCATGTTCGGGCCGCAGGTTCCAGTCGCTGGCCGCCAGGGTCTCGGCCGGGACGCCGCGCGGCAGCTCGATCCGAGTGGTCGACAGGGTGATCCCGGCGTCGGGCAGATGCGGGGCGTTGGCGCCGGTGTGGTCGTCCCGCCACGCTGCGACGTTCACCTTCTCGATCGTGATGGCGTGCGTCGGGCAGGCATCCACACACGCCGGTGCGAGTCCCTCGGCCAAGCGGGGCTGGCACATGTCGCACTTCGTGACGATCCGCCGGTCGGGCTGGAACACCGGGACCGAGTACGGGCAGTTCCACGTGCAGTACTGGCAACCGATGCAGTCGTCGGCGTGGTGGGCCACGACACCGTTGGGCAGCTTCACGTAGGCGTTGGTCGGACACCCCTCGAGGCACGCCGGCTCGATGCAGTGATTGCACGACATCGATATCTGGAAGCGGCGCGTCGTCGCATGGTCATCCAGCCCTTCGATCTCCCCGACGCGGCGCCAGGTCACCTCGGGAGGCAGGCCGTTCTGCTCGCCGCACGCCACCTCGCACGAGTGACAGCCGATGCACGCATCCATCGAGAACCCGAAGCGGTACTGCTCACCGGCGTCGAGGGCGAGCAGCTCGGGCCGTTCGGGCACGGCTCGCGACCGCGACGGTCGAAAGGGCTTGGGCGACAGGGCGACGGGCGTGGCGGTCACCGGTCCCCCACCCGGACCTCGACGACGGCGTCGACGATGCGTGCGCGGTGAACGGTGACGGCCGCCTCGGCGTCCAGGCACCGGCCCGTCGACAGCTCGAACCGTTGCTTGTAGAGCGGTGAGGCGACCGTCGCCACGCCGTCGACGTCACCGACGATGCCCCGGGAGAGCACACCGGCTCCCGAGCAGGGGTCGTCGTTGTCGATCGCGTGCACCGAACCGTCGGAGAGGAGGAACACGGCGACGGGATGTCCGTCGACGAGGGCGGCGACGCCACGGTCGGGAATCAGTGCGCTCACCTCGCACACCCCCACCCAGTCGGCGCCGCTGGCCACATCGCGATCGTCGAGCACCGTCATGACACGGCCGCCGGGACCAGCTGGCCGCGGACCTCGACGCGCGTCACGGCGGCATCGGGCTCGGGGCTGTTGACGAACGTGACGAACCGGGCGAGCCGTTCGGGGTCGTCGAGCGTCGCGGCCCACTCGCACTGGTAGGACTCGACGTGGCGCGCCATCTCGGCCTCGAGGTCGGCGGCGATCCCGAGCTCGTCGTGCAGCACCACCCTGCGCACGAAGTCGATCCCGCCGGGCAGCTTGCGTTGCCACGTCGCCGTCCGTTCCAGGCGGTCAGCGGTGCGGACGTACCACATGAGGTAGCGATCGATGCTGCGCACGAGCGTCTCGTCGTCGAGATCCTCGGCGAGCAGTTCGGCGTGGGCCGGACGCATGCCTCCGTTGCCGCCGACGTAGAGGTTCCAGCCCTTGTCGGTGGCGATGACGCCGACGTCCTTGCTCTGGGCCTCGGCACACTCGCGTGCGCATCCCGACACGGCCAGCTTGATCTTGTGGGGAGCGCGAAGGCCCCGGTAGCGCAGCTCGAGATCGATCGCCATCTGCACGGAGTCCTGGACGCCGTACCGGCACCACGTGGATCCCACGCACGACTTCACGGTGCGCATCGCCTTGCCGTAGGCGTGGCCCGACTCGAGCCCGGCCTCGCGGAGGCGGGCCCAGATCGCCGGGAGCTCGTCGACCCGGGCACCGAAGAGGTCGATGCGCTGACCGCCGGTGATCTTCGTGTAGAGACCGAAGTCGGCGGCCACCTGGCCGATGGCGATGAGCTGTGCCGGCGTGATCTCGCCGCCGGGAACTCGTGGGACGACCGAGTACGTGCCGTCGCGTTGGATGTTGGCGAGGAAGTGGTCGTTGGAGTCCTGCAAGCTGGCCTGCTCGCCGTCGAGGATGTAGCCCGAGCCGAGCGAGGCGAACATCGACGCCACCGCCGGCTTGCAGACCTCGCACCCGCGTCCCGACCCGTGGCGTTCGACCAGCGTGGCGAAGCTGCGGAGACCGGTGGCCCGGACCAGCTCGAAGAGCTCGGGACGCGTCATCGCGAAGTGCGGGCACAGGCGCTTGACGACCGTGCGCCCCAGCTGCACGAGCTGGTCGTCGATGAGTTCTTGGAGCGAGGCGACGCACGACCCGCAGCCGGTTCCCGCCCGCGTGCACGACTTCACGCCGGCGATGCTCTCGAAGCCCTCGACGACGGCGCCACGCACGCTCCCGCACGTCACGTTGTGGCACGAGCACACCGTCGCCTCGTCGGGGAGGTCGACGACGCCGTTGCCCGACGGGGCGCCCATCGGCCGCAGCAGTTGGAGCACGTCGGCCGGTCGGGTGACGCCCCGCACGGCCTGCACGAGCATCGGGAACGCCGTCGTGTCGCCCACGAGGCTGGCGCCGAGCACCCGGCCGTCGGGACCGACCACGGCCCGCTGCCACGTCCCGGCACCGAGGTCGGCCACCACCACCTCGTCGCCGTCGGCGTGCGGATCGCCGGCGCTGGCCACGTCCACACCGAGCAGCTTGAGCTTGGTGGATGTGTCGGCGCCGATGAACGTGGACGCTCCCCCGCTCAACCGGTCGGCGACGACGTCGGCCATCGCGTTGCCGGGGCCCACGAGCCCGTAGACGCGGCCGCGGTGGCACGCCACCTCGCCGATCGCGTACACATCGGCGGCCGACGTCTGGCAGTGGTCGTTCACGACGACGCCGCCACGGTCCCCGATGGCCAGGCCGGCGCGCCGGCCGAGCTCGTCGCGGGGCCGCACCCCGGCGGCGATGACGACGATGTCCGCGGCGATCGCCGACGGCTCGGCCGGCCCGTCGCCGGGTTGGCCTCCGGCCGGCACCGTCTCGACGGCCAGCACCCTGCCGCCGGTGTCCACACGCAGCGCCTGGGCCGCGGCCGCCGTGCGGACGGCGAGGCCCAGCCGCTCGATGTGACCGGCGAGCACCCGGCCCGCCCCGGCGTCGAGCTGCATCGCCATCAGGTGCGGCGCGAACTCGACCACGGTCGTGTCGAGGCCGAGGAGCCGCAGGGCGTTCGCCGCCTCGAGGCCCAGGAGCCCTCCGCCGATCACGACGCCGTTCGTCGCATCCGACGACCACTCGCGGATGGCGTGGAGGTCGTCGATCGTGCGGTACACGAAGACACCGGCGGCGTCGGTCCCTGGGATCGGCGGGACGAACGCGGACGACCCGGTGGCGACGACACAGGAGCCGTACCCGATCCGCCGGCCCTGTTCCGTCGTCACCATGTGACCGTCGGTGTCGAGGTCGACGACCCGGTCGCCGAGGATGGCGTCGACGTCGTTGCGCTCGTAGAGCTCGTCGTCGCCGAGCGTCAGCTCGGCGGGATCGACGCCGTCGAACAGCGACGAGAGGTGGACCCGGTCGTAGGCGCGGTGTCGCTCCTCGCCGATCACCACCACCCGTCGGGTCGCCGACGGGTTGCGCTCGGTGTAGGCCTCGACGAAGCGATGCCCGACCATGCCGTTGCCGATGACGACCACGTCGGCCCATTCGACGCGGCCCGGCACGGCCGCCGATCGACGCGAGGACATCGTCACACCCCCACCAGACGTGCACGCCGTCGGTAGACGGCGATCGTCACGGCGAGGCAGACGAGGTAGAACACCCCGAACGACAGGTAGGCCCCGTCGCCGTTGCCCCGCTCGAGGAACGACTGGCGCAGGGCGAGGTTCACGCCGACACCGCCCAGGGCACCGACCGACCCGGCGATGCCGATCAGCGCCCTCGACAGACGGCGGGCACGCCTGGCGGCATCGTCGGCGTCGGCCCCGGCGGCCACCGCGGCGTCCGCTTCGGCCCGGAAGACGGCCGGGATCATCTTGTAGGTCGAGCCGTTGCCGATTCCCGACAGGATGAACAGCAGCACGAAGCCGACGAGGAACAGGCCGAGCGACTCCATCCGTGAGGCGGTCAGCACGACGGCGGCGCCGACGGCCATCGCGGCGAACGTCCACGCCGTGACCCTCGACCCTCCCAGACGGTCGGCCAGGCGCCCTCCCACCGGGCGGCTCAGCGAGCCGAGCAGCGGACCGAGGAACGTCAGTGACGCCGCCTTCGTCGGCGTGTCGAACGTGTCGGCGAACTGCACCTGCAGCACCTGTCCGAAGGCGAAGCCGAACCCGATGAACGAGCCGAACGTGCCGAGGTACAACAGCGAGATCAGCCACGTGTGCCGATGTCGGGCGACGTCGCGCATCGCCCGCTTCTCGTTGACCGCACCACTCAGGTTGTCCATGAACAGGGCGGCGCCGGCCACGGCGACGACGACGAGCGGCAGGTAGACGCCGAGCAGGATCCGGGGGTGCTCCTTGCCGGCGGTGGCGAGGACGAGCAGGCCGACCAGCTGCACCGCGGCGACGCCGATGTTGCCGCCGCCGGCGTTGAGCCCGAGCGCCCATCCCTTCAGGCGTTGCGGGTAGAAGGCGTCGATGTTGGCCATCGAGCTGGAGAAGTTGCCGCCGCCGATCCCGGCGAGCGTGGCCGCGAGGAGCAGCGACCCGAACGACGTGCCCGGCTCCAACACAGCCGCCGTGACGACGAGCGGAATGGCGAGGGCGGCGGCGCTGACGATCGTCCAGTTGCGTCCGCCGAACTTGGCCACGGCGAACGTGTAGGGCAACCGCATCGCGGCGCCGACGGCCGTCGGGACGGTCGTGAGCAGGAACTTCTGGGAGGCGTCGAAGCCGTACTCGGGACCGAGGAACAGCACGAAGACCGACCACATGCTCCACACGCAGAAGCCGATGTGCTCGGAGAAGATCGACCAGACGAGGTTGCGCCGGGCGACCCGGGCACCGCCGGCGTCCCAGAAGGCGGCATCCTCCGGGCGCCAGTCGTCGATCCAGCGCGACCGTCTCGCGGGCACGGCGAGCGGTGGAGATGACGTCGGGTCGGGCACGACGGTCGTCGGCAGCGTCATGGCAGCTCCTGTCGATGGGGGTGCCGACGATCGTGCCGATCGTGTGTGTCACACGGGTTTCTTCGTCGCGACGTTTGCCTCATCGGGCGACAGGAGCCGCCGTGAGGTTTCGGGTCAGGCCGGAGTGGCGTGGAGCTCGGACGAGTACCCGCGACGGCGAACGGTGCGGATGCCGGCGCCGAGCGCACCGAGCTTGGCGCGCAGGCGGGCGACCGCCGCCTCGACGGCATGGTCGTCGGCGCCCGGTTCGGCGAGCGACGCCTTGGCCACCACCGACGGCGCGCGGGCGACGAGGATCTCGAGCAACCGCCTCTCCCCCGGCGTCAGCTCGGTCAGCTCGCCGTCGGGATCGACGATCACGTGGCCCTGCCACCGCACGCTCACACCGCCGAAGTCGAGCCTCCTCGCCTTGGCGGTCAACGCCTTGGCCACGGCGAGCACCATCGACCCGAGGCGCGCCCGCTCGGGCTCGAGCACCGTCTCGACGCCGGCGTCGTGGAGGGCCTGGGCGGTCACCGGGCCGACGGCGACGGCGACCGTGTGGCGGTTGAAGGCCTCGGCGAGCGCGCCGGGCGAGGGGGCCAGCTCGAACGCGTTGTGCACCGCGTGGGCGGAGGTGAACGTGACGGCGTCGAGCTGGCCCTGCACGGCGAGGTCCAGGAGCCGCAGCGCGGGAGCCGGATCGGGGGGCATGCTCCATCGATAGACGGGCACGTCGATCACCTCGTGGGCCCCGACATCGCGCAACGCGGCGGCGACCACCGGCTCTCCGCCATCTCGCTGCACGGCGATCCGCTGGCCGCTCACCCCCGCCGCGTCGAGGTTGGCGACCACCTCACGATTCGTCTCGCTCGGCGCCGACCAGGTCACGTTCAGCCCCTCGGCGCGGGCGGCGTGCAGCGCCTTCGGTCCCCGGACGACGACGCGGGAGGCGTTGAGCGCGGCGCGCAGCTCGTCGTCCAGCCCGACGCTCTCGGCGGCGGCGAACCAGGAGCGGGTGCCGATGCCGGTGGTGAGCACGACCACATCGACCGGGGCCTCGAGGACACGCCTGGTGACCGCCACCGTCTCGTCGAGATCGCCGAGCAGCGTCGTGGCCATCGTCGGACCGTGGACCACGCGGGCGCCCCGGCGCGACAACATCTCGGCCTGCTCCTCCCAGCGCCGATGTCCGGTGATCCCGATCGTGTACCCGGCCAGGGGACGGCTCGCCGGCTCGCTCATGGTCCGATTCTGGAGGGCGAACGGTTTCGTCCGTGTGAACGCTGCCCTGGATCCCCCGATGGCTGCGGCCGACGCCGGGGTGACGGTCCGGCAGGGTGGTCCGGGGCGCGCGGCCGTACTCTTGGTCCGATGCCGAGACGACGTGAGCGATCGATCAGCTCCGCCTCGGTGATGGAGTCGGAGGACTACCGGCGGCTGTTCGTCAGCGCGGCGGCGGTGATCTTCGGCGTGATGGGCCAGTCGGTCGCACGCGGTTGGCTGGCCAAGGACCTGACCGGCAGCAACGCCGGCCTCGGCGGCGTGATGTTGGCGTTCGGCGTCTCGATGCTCCTCGCCACGCCGTGGGGCGGTGTCGCCGCCGACCGCTTCGCCAAGCGCACCGTGCTCTTGATCTCGGTGGCGATGCTGATCACGTCGTCGTTGCTCACCGGTTTGGTCGTGGTCGCCGGCGTCATCGAGTACTGGATGCTGCTCGTCGCCAGCGCGATCCAGGCCGCCGCCTTCGCCGCCTACCTGCCAGCGCGCATCGCGTTCATCGCCGAGGTGGTCGAGGTGGATCAGATCGGCCCGGCGGTGATGCTCAGCCAGACGGCCCAGGAGGCGATGCGGGTGGTCGCCCCGGCGCTGGCCGGGGTGCTCGTCGGGTTGTCCTGGTTCGGCGCGGGCGGCGTGTTCCTGCTCTCGGCGGGGACGAGCACGATCTCGGCGTTGGTGTTGTTCCGCCTGCCTCGAGGCGAGCCGCGGGTCACGGCGACGCGCAGCCCGATCGAGGAGATGGCCGATGCCGTCCGGTACGTGCGCTCGCGTCGGGCGCTCGGTCTCGTGGCGCTGACGACGATCGGCGTCGTGGTGATCGCCTTCCCCTACATGACGTTCCTGCCCACCCTCGCCGACGATCGCTACGACGTCGGCGCCGGCGGCTACGGCCTGATGTCGGGCTGCGCCGGACTGGGGGCCGTGATCGCAGGGGTCCTCGCGCCACGGGGGAAGTGGACGGTCCATCGCCCGTGGGCCACCGTCGCCGTCGCCGGGGTGGCCCTCGGCGCGTCGCTGATCGGCCTCGGCGGCGCCGTCAACTACCCCCTCGCCCTGCTCGCACTCCTGGCGGTCGGCGCCGCCGGCCTGGTGTTCCAGACGACCACCCAGTCGCTCATGCTGGTGCTCTCCGACATCGAGTATCACGGCCGGATGCAGAGCATGGTCGTGCTCGGGTTCAGCGGGTTCGGCCTCGCCGCCCTGCCGCTCGGTCTGCTCGCCGACGCCCTGACGCTCGAGCTCACCCTGATGATGATGGGCGTCGTGGTCCTCCTCGTCACGGCGGGGTTCACCGTTCGCCGCGCCGCCCATCGCCGCGAGCTGGTGGGGGTCGAGATCGCGTGACGGCGCTCCTCGGCGGCCGGGCGGTCAGGCCGTCCAGTCGACGCCCGGGAAGGTGCTCACCCACTGCTCGGCGATACGTCCCCCGTCGACGCGCTGCACGAGCAGCCACGTCATCACCGAGCGCTCGCCGGTCTCCCGGTTGATGCCCGAGCTCGTGGCGCGCGTCCAGACGGTGTCGCCGTCGACGACGCGGTCGTCGATGGTCGTGTTGGCGCGTGAGAGGACCCGCTGGGCCTCGGCGAGCCGCGCCTTGTACGCGGAGCGGCCGACCGTCTCGCTACCCGAGCCGGTGTGGCGCGTGAGCGGGTCGGTGAAGAGCCGATCGACGGCGTCGAGGTCGCCGTCGCGCCAGACCTCGTCCCACCAGGCCTGGCTCACGGTCAACGGATCGCTCACGAACCGCCAGTCTAGGAAGCCGCCGGCCGCGGCGACGAGTGGCCGTTACGGTTGGTGCCAGGCACCAACCGTAACGGCCCCGTCGTTACGGTTCCGCCCTACTCGCCGCCCTCGTTGAGGGTGACCTCGATCGGGGCGAAGTCGGCCCCGTTGATGTCGACGCTGTCGCCCAGCAGCTCGTGGGCCGCGGTGACGATGTCGTTGGTGTAGGCGCCGTCGGTGGGCTCGGCCGTGAGAACCGTGGTGCCCTCCAGGTTCGGCGTGTTGAGGGCGAGGTCGACGGTGCGCGTCCACGCCGCCTCGTCGATGTAGCCGATGCCGTTCTCCGCCGGCCAGATCAGCTTGTTGACCTCGTTCACCTGCCACAGCTGGTGGCTGGCGCCGAGCTGGGAGCCGCCGTCGACGACGAGGGCCGCGGCGTCCTCGACGTTGTCGCGAGCCCAGGCCCATCCCTCGATCGAGGCGGCGACGAAGCGGGTGGCGATGTCGACGTAGGCCTCGTCATCGGCGAGGCGGGCACCGTCGGCCCAGATCGCGTCCTGCAACATGCCGACGCCGACCTCCTCGTAGGAGATGACGTTGAAGTCCTCTGGCTGGTAGAGCTCGCCCGTGTCCGGGTTGACCGCCTCGAGCGCCTGGGCGTACTCGTTGTACGTCATCGCCTCGGCGGCGTCGATCGAGCGATCGAGCAGGCCGACCATGTCGAACTGCTGCTGCACGAGGTTGACGTCCGACGCCGGGTCGAGCCCGGCCTGGGCCAGGGCGGCGAAGATCTCGTACTCGTTGCCGAATCCCCAGTTGCCGATGTTCTTGCCCTCGAAGTCCTCGGGCGTGGTGATGCCGGCGTCGGCGAACGACACCTGAAGCGTGCCCGAGCGCTGGAAGATCTGGGCGATGTTGACGATGTCGGCACCCGCCTCGCGGGTCGCCAGCGCCTTGGGGACCCAGGCGATGGCGAAGTCGGCGCCGCCGTCGGCCAACACCTGCTGCGGGACGATGTCGACGCCGCCCTCGAGGATCTCGACGTCGAGGCAGTACTGCTCGTAGATGCCGTTGTCGCGCGCAGCCATGTAGCCGGCGAACTGGCCCTGGAAGAACCACTGCAACTGCAGCGTGACGGAATCGACCGACTCGCACTCGGCCGGCGCGGCCGAGCCCGCCGATTCCGTCGCCGCCGACTCGGTCGTCGGAGGTTCGGTCGCGGCGAAGGCCGTAGCGGCTCCCGCGACGAGCGGCAGCGCGACCACGCCGGCGCCCAACAGCTTCATTCGATGCTTCATGTGCTCTCTCCCTGTGGGGACCCGCCCCGGTGTGGTGATGTGAGACTCTCCAATGCGATGGAGATCAGGTAGAACACCAGCCCGAGCGCGACCGCGCCGAACACGTACGCCCAGGCGACGGCGTTCTTGGAACTCGACAGGTTCGACGTGATGCGGGCGCCGAGCCCGTTCTGGTTGCCGCCGAAGTACTCGGCGACGAAGGCGGTGATGACGGCGCCGGGGGCGGCGATCTTGAGCGCGGTGAACAGGTACGGGATGGCGTTGGGGATGCGCGCCTTGCGGAGGATCGCCAGCGGCGACGCGGCGTAGGAGCGCAGCAGCTCGAGATGGGTGGCGTCCACCTGGCGCAGTCCCTTGGCGACGTTGACGAGGATCACGAAGTAGACGACGAGCGTGACCATCAGCCGCCGGGGGATCTCCGACGTGCTCGAGAACTGGTTGTTGAACACCGACACCAGCACGAAGATCGGGATCGCGTTGAGGGCGACGGCCAGCGGGCTGACGAGATCGTTGAGGAGCCGGAACCGCATCAACAGGAACGCCATGGCGATGCCGAGCAAGGTGCCGACCACCAGCCCGACGAGGGCGTTGGCGCCCGAGACCCACGCGGCGCGGCGGATCAGGTCGAAGTTGTCGGTCACTGCCGACAGGATCTTGCTCGGCGCCGGCAGGAAGTACGGCTTGAGGTCGAACCCACGCACGACGAGCTCCCAGAGGAGCAGCAGCCCGACACCGAACGCGATCGGAGGCCAGGCTGCCCTCCAGATGCGGGCCGCGGCCGGGGTCAACGCTCCTCCGCCGCGCGCCGGGCCTTCTCGATGGCCAGCTCGTCGTCGGTCGCTCCGCCGACGCCGCGCAGGGCCTCTCGCACGTCGGTGATCCTGGCGTAGAACTCCGGCTGCTCGCGCGTGTCGAGCGTGCGCTCGTGGCCGAGGCCGATGTCGACCACCTCGGTGATCTGACCGGGGCGGGGCGACATCACCACGACCCGGTCGGAGAGGAACACGGCCTCGGGGATCGAGTGGGTGACGAACACGACGCTGGTGCCCGTCTCGGCGCAGATGCGCAGCAGCTCGACCTGCATGTGCTCGCGGGTCATCTCGTCGAGCGCGCCGAACGGCTCGTCCATGAGCAGCAGCGCCGGGGCGGCGGCCAGGGAGCGGGCGATCGCCACCCGTTGCTGCATACCGCCGGAGAGCTGCCACGGTCGGTGCGACGCGAACTCGGCGAGCTTGACGAGCTCGAGCATCTCCATCGCCCGCTCGCGGCGCTTGCGCTTGTCCCAGCGCTTGAGCTCGAGCGGGAGCTCGACGTTGCGCACCACGGTGCGCCAGTCGAACAGGCCTGCCTGCTGGAACGCCATGCCGTAGTCCTGGTCGATGCGGGCCTGCCGGGCCGGCTTGTCGTTGACCCAGACCTCGCCCCTGGTGGGCTCGATGAGGTTGGCGATCAGGCGGAGCAACGTCGACTTGCCGCAGCCCGACGGCCCGATGAGGGACACGAACTCGCCGGGGGCGACGTCGAGCGTGATGTCGACGAGAGCGTCGACCGAGTTCCTGGTCCCCGGGTTGAAGGTCTTGCTCGCCCCGACCACGCGCACGGCCTGGCCGCCGAGCGCGCCGCCGGCGGTCGGGCCGGCCGCACGGGCGGTGGAGTCGAGCCGGTCGAGAGTCACGTGGCCTCCTGGGGACGAGCCCGGTTACGCATCAGGAGCGAATCGGTGCTGCCGACGAGGCCGGCCATCAGCAGGCCGAGCAACGCCGCACCGAACACTGCGGTGTACACCTTCTCCGGATCGGACGTGGCCTGTCGACCGTATTCGATGATCAGGCGGCCGATCCCGCCGCGGAGACCCACCGAGATCTCGGCGACGACCACGCCGACGACCGCCGCCGACGCGCCCAGCCGGAACGCCGGCACCATCTGCGGGACGGCGGCCGGGAACCGCACCCGGATCAGCGTCTGGGTCCACGACGCGGCGTAGCTACGCATCAGTTCGATCGACGTGGCCGACGTGGATGTCAGCCCGCGGAGCGTGCCGACCGACACCGGGAAGAAGGCGAGGAACGCGCCGAGCAACGCCACGGGCACCCATCGCGGAAGATCCCACCCGAACGGATGGACCCGGCCGCTCCAGCTGACGACGATGGGTGCGAGGGCGATCAGGGGGACGGTCTGCGACGCCACGAGGTAGGGCACGAGGCCCCGACGGACGACGCTGAAGCGGGCCATGATCGTGGCCAGGCCCACGCCGACGAGCGAGCCGACGGCGAAGCCGAGCACGGCGAGACGGAACGAGAACCAGGCGCCGGCGAGCACGACCCTCCAGATCGGCCGCTCCGACGATCGGCTCTCGGGATCGAAGAGGCGGCCGACCATGTCCCAGGTGTGCGGCATGGCGTTGCGCGACGTACGGGGCAGGATCGTCCAGCCGAGCACCTTGCCGCCGCCCTCCGGGCCGACGGCCTTGTAGAGCTCCCACGCGGCGGCGACGAGCGCGAGGGCGACGACGAAGAGCACCGCCCTGCGGACCGCCGATCTCGAACTACGCAAGGGCCGATTCTCCCACGGATCGCTGGGCTGCGACGTTTCCCGCGGTCGTGGTGACGGTCACTGCTTGGCGAGTGCCGTCTCGGCGATGGCCGGCAGGACGTGTTCGCCGTAGGCCTGCAGCGTGGGCTCTTTGGCGTCGTGCTGGAGGTAGACGGCGAACTGGTCGACGCCGAGATCGCGCAGCTCGCCGAGCCGGCGGACCTGCTCCTCCACGGGGCCGAGGAGGCAGAAGCGGTCGACGATCTCGTCGGGCACGAAGTCGGCGTGCGTGTTGCCGGCCTGCCCGTGCTGGTTGTAGTCGTAGCCCTCACGCCCGGCGATGTAGTCGGTGAGGGCCCGGGGGATCTCGGCGCCTCCCGCCCCATCATCACCAGCACGGCCGTAGCGGGCCACGATGTCGGCCACGTGATTGCCGACCATGCCGCCGAACCAGCGGCACTGGTTCCGAGCGTGGTCGAGCTCGGCCGCGCTGCCCGGCGCCGTGACGTAGGCCGGGGCGGCGACGCAGATCGTCACGTCGTCGGGGTTCCGGCCGGCGCCCTCGGCGGCCTTGCGCACGGCGGCGATCGTCCAGGAGGTGATGTCGGGGTCGGCGAGCTGGAGGATGAACCCGTCGCCCACCTCCCCGGCGAGGGCCAGGGCCTTGGGGCCGTAGCCGGCCACCCACACCGGCAGCCGGCTCTTCGACGCCCACGGGAACGTGATGGTGGACCCGCGGTACTCGACCGACCGGCCGTTGGCCAGCTCGCGGATCACGTGGATCGACTCCCGCAGCGTCTGGATGGTGGTCGGCCTGCCGTTGGTGACCCGCACCGCCGAGTCGCCGCGGCCGATGCCGCACACGGTGCGGTTCCCGAACATCTCGTTGAGCGTGGCGTAGTGGCTCGCCGTGACCGTCCAGTCACGGGTGGCCGGGTTGGTGACCATCGGCCCGACGACGACGTTGCGCGTGGCGGCGAGGATCTGGCTGTAGATGACGTACGGCTCCTGCCACAGGATGTGGCTGTCGAACGTCCAGACGTGACTGAACCCGTACGTCTCGGCCCGCCGGGCCAGATCGACGACGCGCGCCGACGGCGGCGTCGTCTGCAGCACGACGCCTATATCCATGCGTTCCCCGGCCACGCAGGCCGGCGCGCCGGCGCCCTCCGCTGGCGCTCCGGGCGCCTACCCGCTCGAACGTCGGGACGCTCGCTTCGCTCGCTGAACCCCATTATCCATGCGTTCCCCGGCCACGCAGGCCGGCGCGCCGGCACCCTCCGCTGGCGCTCCGGGCGCCTACCCGCTCGAACGTCGGGACGCTCGCTTCGCTCGCTGAACCCCATCGCAGCGCCCTTTACCGCGTCTCCGGGAAGCCGAGGTCGATCGTGCTCGTCGACGGGTCGGGCCAGCGGCTGGTGACGACCTTCCCGCGGGTGTAGAAGTTGATGCCCTCGGGCCCGTACATGTGGGTGTCGCCGAACAGGCTGGCCTTCCACCCGCCGAAGCTGTAGTAGCTGACCGGCACGGGGATCGGCACGTTGACGCCGACCATGCCGACGTTGACGTCGAACTGGAACTGGCGGACCGCCCCGCCGTCGCGGGTGAAGATCGCCGTGCCGTTGCCGAACGGGTTGTCGTTGATGAGCTGCAAGCCGTCCTCGTAGCCGTGCACACGGGTGACCGACAGCACCGGCCCGAAGATCTCGTCGTCGTAGGCCGGCGTTCCCGGCGCGACGTTGTCGAGCAGCGTCGGGTTCAAGAAGAAGCCCTCGCTGCGCACGTTCTCGCGGCCGTCGACCACGACCGTTGCGCCATGATCACCGGCGGTGTCGACGTACCCCTTCACCTTGTCTCGGTGCTCGCCGGTGATCAGCGGCCCCATCTCGATGCCCGGCTCGTTGCCCGGCCCGACCTTCACCTGGGGAATCCGCTCGGCGATCTTGGCGACCAGCTCGTCGGCGATCGATTCGGCGGCGAGCACGACGCTGATCGCCATGCACCGCTCCCCCGCCGCGCCGTACCCGGCTGAGATCGCCGCGTCGGCCGCCATGTCCAAGTCGGCGTCGGGCAGCACGAGCATGTGGTTCTTCGCGCCACCGAGGGCCTGCACCCGCTTGCCGTTCGCCGTCCCCGTCTCGTAGATGTACTTGGCGATCGGCGTCGACCCGACGAACGACACGGCCTCGATGTCGGGATGGGTCAGCAGGCGATCGACGGCCTCCTTGTCGCCCTGCACGACGTTGAAGCAGCCCGGGGGCAGCCCGGCCGATGCCAGCAGCTCGGCGATGAACAACGACGCCGAGGGATCCTTCTCACTCGGCTTCAACACGAACGTGTTGCCGCAGGCGAGGGCGTTGGCGAACATCCACATCGGCACCATCGCCGGGAAGTTGAACGGCGTGATGCCCGCCACCACGCCCAAGGGCTGGCGGATGGAGTACACGTCGACACCAGTGCCCGCCTGCTCGGAGTAGCCGCCCTTCAAGAGGTGCGGGATGCCGCAGGCGAACTCGATGTTCTCGAGACCGCGGGCCACCTCGCCCATCGCGTCGGACAGCACCTTGCCGTGCTCGGCGGTGAGCAGCGAGGCGATCTCCTTGCGGTTGGCGTCGACCAGCTCACGCATCCGGAACAGGACCTCGGCGCGCCTCGACAGGCTGGTCGCCCGCCAGGCCCGGAACGCCGCCTTGGCGGAGGCGACCGCAGCGTCGACCTCGGCAACACTGGCGAAGTCGACGCTGGCGGCCTGCTCTCCGGTCGCCGGGTTGAAGACGACGCCGGTCCGCCCCGACGTGCCTCCCACAACCTTCCCGTCGATCCAATGGGAGATGCGATTCATCGTTCTGCTCCTTTCACGAGCGCGAACTCGAGCCGGTGATACATGCCCGAGCCGAAATTGATCAGTGCCGGGATGGTCACCGGAGGTACTCCGACAGGCCCCGCTTGACGAAGCGGCCGTGGCCCTTGGTGCCGACGTAGGCGTCGTTCTCGACGACCACCGTGCCCCGACTGATGACGGTGTCGACCTTGCCGTCGACCTCGAACCCCTCCCACGCGGAGTGGTCCATGTTCATGTGGTGCTTCTTCTCGAAGCCGATGGAGGTGTGACCGTTGGGATCCCAGACGAGCACGTCGGCGTCGAACCCGGGTGCCAGCTGGCCCTTCTGCGACAGGCCGAACATGCGCGCCGGTGTGGTGGAACACGTCTCGACCCAGCGCTCGAGCGAGATCTCACCGTTGACGACGCCCTGGTACAGCAGTTCCATGCGGTGCTCGACCGAGCCGATCCCGTTGGGGATCTTGGCGAAGTTGCCGATGCCCATCTCCTTTTGCTCCTTGAAGCAGAACGGGCAGTGGTCGGTGGACACGACGGCGAGCTCGTTCATGCGCAGGCCCTTCCACAGGTCACGGCTGTGGTGCTCGTGCTTGGAGCGCAGCGGCGTCGAGCACACCCACTTGGCCCCTTCGAAGCCGGGCTGGGCGAGCTGATCCTCGATCGACAGGTAGAGGTACTGCGGGCACGTCTCGGCGAACACGTTCTGGCCGGCGTGTTGCGCGGCGGCGACCTCTTCGAGCGCCTCGGACGCCGACATGTGCACGATGTACAACGGCACGTTGCCGGCCACCCTGGCGAGGCGGATGGCCCGGTGCGTGGCCTCGCCCTCGAGGTCGGCGGGGCGGGTGAAGGCGTGGTACTTCGGATCGGTCTCGCCACGGGCGATCGCCTGGGCGACGAGAACGTCGATGGCGATGCCGTTCTCGGCGTGCATCATCACCATCGCGCCGATCTCGTTCGCCGTCTGCATCGCCCGCAGGATCTGGCCGTCGTCGGAGTAGAGGACGCCGGGGTAGGCCATGAACAGCTTGAAGCTGGTGACCCCCTCGTTGTCGACGAGGTAGCGCATCGCCTTCAGCGAGTCCTCGTCGACGCCGCCGATGATCTGGTGGAAGGCGTAGTCGATGGCGCAGTTGCCGTCGGCCTTGGTGTGCCAGTCGGCGAGGGCGTCTTGGACGCTGCCGCCGGTGTTCTGCACGGCGAAGTCGACGATCGTGGTGATGCCACCCCAGGCCGCCGCCGTGGTGCCGGTCTCGAACGTGTCGGATGCCTCTGTGCCGCCGAAGGGCATCTGCATGTGCGTGTGCACGTCGACGCCACCGGGGACGACGTACTTGCCGGAGGCGTCGACGACACGCACGTCACTGCCGGCGCCGAGGCCGAGGGTCTCGGCCTGGCCGGGGGCGAGGACGGCGGCGATCGTCTCGCCGTCGATGAGCACGTCGGCCACGGTGCGGCCGGTGGCCGACACCACGGTGCCGCCCTGGATCAGGAGCTTCGCCATGACGATCAGGCCTCTTTCCCGGGAGCTGCGCCCCCGCTCGCTGCGCTCACGCCTCCACCAACTCGTCGTAGGCGTCGGGACGGCGGTCGCGGTAGAACGCCCAGCGGTCTCGCACCTCTTTGATCTTGTCCATGTCGAGGTCGCGGACGATGAGGTCGGGCTTGTAGGCGTCGCCGACGTCGCCGACGAACTTGCCCTCGGGATCGACGAAGTAGCTCTGGCCGTAGAAGTCGTCGTCGCCGATCTCGGCCTCGATGCCGACGCGGTTGATCGCCCCGACGTAGTACATGTTGGCCACTGCCGCCGCCGGCTGTTCGACCCGCCAGATGTACTCCGACAGCCCGCGGCTGGTGGCTGAGGGATTGAACACGATGTGGGCGCCGTTGAGGCCGAGCGCCCGCCAGCCCTCGGGGAAGTGACGGTCGTAGCAGATGTACACGCCGACCTTGCCGACGGCGGTGTCGAACACCGGGTATCCGCCGTTGCCCGGCTTGAAGTAGAACTTCTCCCAGAAGCCCTTCACCTGAGGGATGTGTTGCTTGCGGTACTTGCCGAGGTAGGTGCCGTCGGCATCGATGACCGCGGCGGTGTTGTAGTACACGCCCTCCTGCACGAACTCGTACATCGGCAGGACCATCACCATGCCGAGCTCCTTGGCGACCGAGCGGAAGCGCTGGGTGGTCGGTCCGTCCGGGATCGGCTCGGTGTAGTCGTAGTACTTCGTGTCCTGGACCTGGCAGAAGTAAGGGCTGTAGAAGACCTCCTGGAAGCACATCACCTGTGCGCCCTGGGCCGCGGCATCTCGCGCCGCCGCCTCGTGCTTGTCGATCATCGAGCCCTTGTCGCCAGACCAATCGGTCTGGAGCAAGGCAGCTCTCACGATGTTCGCCATGGTTGGTGGACCCCCGTACGGAACTTGGTGTGGCAGTCGCGTGTGAGAGGCCGAATCGTAATGTGACCGCGAGGTCCGGGACAATAGGCCGATTGTTACCGGACAATCAGTTCACGATGTCGTCACGCTGCTACATTCGGCCGGCGGTGAGGTCCTCGAGCACGCCGTCCGCCGGCTCCCCGGCACACCAGTCGCCGTCCCGGCTGCCGGCCCTGATCGCCGCCGCCATCGACGCCGACCGTCACCGTGACCTCGACGGCACCGGCCCCAAGGCCGGCGCCGGCGCGCTCCGCAACGGCGACACGATCCACCCCGGCGACGACGGCACACGGACGGCTCGGCGCATCGCGGCGACGATCGGGCGGATGATCACCGCCGGCGATCTCGCCGTGGGTGAGCGGCTGCCGACCGTGCGCGAGCTCTCCCGCCGCCTCGGGGTCTCCCCCACGACCGTGTCGGTGGCCTGGCGCAGCCTGGCCGACGTCGGGGTGATCGAGACCCGGGGCCGCAACGGCACGTACGTCCGCCATCCGAGGGGCGCGGAAGCGCCCCGGCGCTACCGCATGGTCACCGGGGCGGCTGCCGACGGCGCCGACCACTTCGACATCGACCTCTCCACCGGTACCCCCGACCCCGACCTCCTTCCCGACCTTGGACCGGTCATCGCTCGGGTCAGCCGGCAGTCCCTCACCTCCAGCTATCTCGACCGGCCCGTGCTCCCGGCGCTCGAAGAGCTCCTCGACGCCACGTGGCCGTTCGCCGCCGAGGCGATCACCGTGGTCGACGGGGCCCTCGATGCGCTCGACCGGGTTGCCCAGGTGGCCCTGCGGCTCGGCGACCGAGTCGTCGTCGAGCACCCCGCGTTCCCGCCGATCCTCGACCTGCTCGATCAGCTCGGCTGCGAGATCGTCGGTGTCGACGTCGACGACGAGGGCATCG
The DNA here is from genome assembly GCF_003426815.1 of Desertimonas flava. GTDB lineage: Bacteria > Actinomycetota > Acidimicrobiia > Acidimicrobiales > Ilumatobacteraceae > Desertimonas > Desertimonas flava. The sequence continues at coordinate 11,873 of NZ_QKYK01000026.1, read as the reverse complement.
TGCTCGACCAGCTCGCGGCGGCCTTCGCCACGGCCGAGAGCGGGCGCCCCGGTGCGGCACCGCCGGCGGCGGTGATCCTGCAACCCCGCGCGCAGAACCCCGCCGGCATCGCCATGTCGGCGTCGCGGGCGGCGGCGATCGCCGGCATCGTCGGCGGCACCACGGCGCTCGTGGTCGAGGACGATCACGCCAACGACATCTCGTCGGCGCCGCTGGTGAGCGTCGGCAGCTGGCTCCCCGCCCAGACCGTCCACATCCGCAGCTATTCGAAGAGCCACGGCCCCGACCTGCGCCTCGCTGCCGTGGGCGGCTCCGGTGAGGTCGTCAACTCCGTCGCCAACCGGCGACGTCTCGGCCCGGGCTGGTCGAGCCGCATCCTCCAGGCCGTGCTCGTCGAGCTGCTCCAGGATCCGTCGACGGCCGACACGATGGCGGCCGCACGGTCGGCCTACGCCGACCGCCGGCGGGCGGTCGCCGCTGTGCTCGCCGGCCACGACGTGCCGATGACCGGCCAGGACGGCATCAACGCCTGGATCCCCGTCGACGACGAGCGCGTCGCCACGGTGGCCCTCGCCGCGCGCGGGATCGGCGTGGCCCCGGGTCATCCGTTCCTCGTGCGGCCCGACGGCGACCACCTCCGCGTCACCGTCGGACTGCTCGCCCACGACGGTCCCGACGGCGGATCCCGCCTGGCCGAGGTCGCCGAAGCGGTCGCCGCCGCCGCCCGCCAACACAGCACCCACCGTCGCCCCGCCCATCGCTGATCGCGCGACCTGACGCCGGGTCAGGCGGGCGACGGGGGGATCAGCTCGGGCACGAACGGGCAATCGGGCCGCAGCGTCTCGGCGCCGACCGGGCCGGCTCCGGCGGGCCCGACCACCAGGTCGCGGTCGGCGTCGAATGCCGTGAGGTCGATGCGTTCCACGTCCGCCGACCACGGGGCGTCGGGGTCGATCGAGCGGGCGACGATCGTGTCCACGTAGGCGTCGGGTAGCCGTGTCCCCACCCCGGTCACCACGACCCGTGGCGCAGCGGTCGCCGCGGCAACGACGGAGAGCAGGGCGTTGCCGACGGCGGCCAGGCCCACCGCCGTCGAACAGGCCGCGACCTCGACGACCACCAGGTCGGCGCGGGCCGCGGCCGAGGGGAGGGCGGTGACGTCGACCGATCTCACGGGGACGTCGGCCCGATCGAGCGCTCGCATGAACGCCGCGGCCCCGGCCCCGGCATCCACGGCGAGGACCTCGATGTCGCCACGCCGGGCCAGGGCCCGGCTGGCGATGTCGGGGCAGCCGATCGTCAGCACGCGCGACCCGTCGGGCACGGCATCGACGAGATGGTCGGCCGTCGGATCCTCGTCGACCTCGTCGACGAGGTCCCAGAGATCCTCCACATCGCCGCTGAGCAGGCGGGAACCGAGCCACCAGAGCGGCCCACACGTGGGGTTGCGCTGCACGAGTTGCCGGCACAGCGTGACCAGCTCGGCCGGCCCGGGTCGCAGGCGGGCGATCGCCTCGACCGTCTCGCCGACGATGAGCGCCGTGTCGCCACTCCCGGCCCGAGCGACGTATCGGAGCCGCTCCATCGGGTGCACCCGGGCAACGGTACCCGGGATTCATCGACAGGTAACTGGGGACGGGGGCCGCCGGCTTGCTACCGTCTCGCCTCGTGGCGACGGACCCCCGGCCTGATCTCGTACTGACCCGACTCGGCGCCGAGGCGCGCCCCTTGTCGGAGTGGCTCACCACCTTCCACCTGGCGACGGTGGTCCTCGACCCGTACACCAACGAGTCGTCGTGGGTGCTGCCCACGGCCCGGCGCATCCTCGACGCCCTCCGGGGCTCGGACGCCAGGGTGAACTTCCTGGTGACGGCCGACGAGGACGACACCAGGGCGTTCGTCGGCCCCCTTGCCGACGAGTTCCTCGTGTTCAGCGACCCCGACCGGCTCGCCGTCAAGGCCCTCGGCCTCGAGACCCTCCCCGCCTTCGTGTTCATCCGCGTCGACTGCACGGTGCCGGCCGCGGCGGAGGGCTGGGACCCGGTCGCCTGGCGCGGTGTCGCCGAGGCGATCTCGGAGGTCACGGCGTGGCGGGTGCCCGACATCCCCGCCCCCACCGACCCCGGCGCCTTCCACGGCACGCCGGCCCTCGGCTGAGTCGAGAATCGTGCAGACCCGACCGCTCGGCACCGAAGGTCCGGCCCTCTCGGTGATCGGCGTCGGATGCAACAACTTCGGCACGAGGATGGACGCCGAGCAGACGGCGCTCGTGGTCCACGCCGCGCTCGACGCCGGCGTCACCCACTTCGACACGGCCGAGATGTACGGCAACGGGCTCTCCGAGGAGTATCTCGGCGCGGCCCTCGTCGGCCGGCGCGACGAGGCCCAGATCGCCACCAAGTACACGCCGCGGCCCGACGACGAGCCGTATCGCCCGGGCGTGATCGCCTCTCGCATCCACGAGGCGGTCGAGGGCAGCCTGCGCCGCCTCGGCACCGACCGTATCGACGTCTACTACCAGCACTACCCCGATCCCGGCCCCGTGGACGAGGCGCTGGCCACGCTCCACGAGCTCGTCACGGCGGGCAAGGTGTTGCACCTCGCCAACTCCAACGACTCGGCCGCGCAGCTGGAGGAAGCGGCGACGGCCGCGGACGCCAACCGCTGGACGCCGTTCCGCGGTGCGCAGATCCACTGGAGCATGCTCGAGCGCGAGGTCGAGGACGAGATCGTGCCGACGGCCGAGCGCCTCGGTCTCGGCGTCGTCCCCTACTTCCCGCTGGCATCGGGCCTGTTGACCGGCAAGTACCGGCGGGGCGAGGCCTTCCCCGATGGCACCCGCCTGGCGGGCAGCGAGCGCTTCGCCCGCCTGGCCACCGAGGAGGCGTTCGATCGGGTCGAGGCGTACACCGCCTTCGCCGACGCGCGAGGCCACACCGTCGGCGAGCTCGCCATCGCCTGGCTGCTCGCCCAGCCGTCGGTCACGTCGGTGATCGCCGGGGCCACGACGCCGGCCCAGGTCGCCGCCAACGCCAAGGCCGCATCATGGATCCTGACGCCTGAGGACGTCGCGGCCCTCGGGTGATGGATCCCAACACGCGGGCGATCATCCAGCTCGGCTGGGCCCGCCTGCTCGGCCTCGCCGACGACGCCTTCGACCGGGCGCGGGGTCGCCGCATCCATCACTCGCCCGTCCACCCCGGCGGCGGTGAGGCCGACGTGGTGATGTTCGTGCAGCTGTTCGACGCCCGCGTCCTCGTCGGCCCACCGTGGGTCCACGACGCGGCGCGGCGGCTCGACGACGCGCAGCTGAGGTCGGCTCGCACGCTGCTCCAACTCTCCGCCCACGTGCCGTCGGCCCGGATCCTGGGTGAGGCCACCCTCGCCTACCTCGACGGGGCGATCGACCACCCCGACGCCGAGACCGCGCAGGTGGCCGACGACGTCGACCTCGCCGTGACCCTGGAGCGAGCGTGCCCCGCCGACGACACGGCCGAGGCGTCGATCTCCGACGTGGCCGAGCGGTTCGTGCTGGTGGTGGACGATCAGCCGGTCGCCGGGGCCGGCTACGAGGAATGGGCCGGCCTCATCGCCCATCTCGCCGTGCTCACGGCGCCCGAGCACCGTCGGCAGGGCTTCGGTGGGCTCATCGCCGCCCTGGCGGCCAACGACGCCTTCGCCGCCGGGCTCGTCCCGCAGTGGCGGGCCCGCACCGACAACCGGGCGTCACGCCGTCTCGCCGAGACGCTCGGCTTCGCCGAGGTCGGCACGCAGACCACCGTCACCCTCGACGGCTGACGACGCACCGGCGGTCCGACCCGCCAGACTGCCGGGCATCGTCGCACTGCCCGCCCCGCTGCCCGACCTGCCGATCCGTGATGCGATCGACGGTGTCCTCGCTGCCCTCGCCCATCACGGCCGGGCCGTCGTCTCGGCCCCGCCGGGCGCGGGCAAGACGACCGTCGTGCCGCTGGCGCTGCTCGGTGCCACGTGGCGTGGGGACGGTCGCATCCTCGTGCTCGAGCCCCGGCGGCTGGCGACTCGCGCCGCGGCCCGGCGCATGGCCGATCTGCTCGGCGAGCCGGTCGGCGGCGTCGTCGGCTACCAGACGCGAGACGAACGCCGCATCGGTCCGGGCACCCGCATCGAGGTCCTCACCGAAGGCGTGCTCACGCGACGGTTGCAGTCCGACCCCGAGCTGCCCGGGGTGGTTGCGGTGCTCTTCGACGAGGTTCACGAGCGCAACCTGACGACCGACCTCGGGCTCGCCCTCACCCTGGACGTGGCGTCGACGCTGCGCCCCGACCTGCGCATCGTGGCGATGTCGGCGACGGCGGACACGGCATCGTTCTCGCGCCTGCTCGCCACCGGCGAGGCGGGCCCGGCGCCGATCGTCGAGAGTGCCGGGCGCATGTTCCCGGTCGACATCCGCTGGGTGCCGCGGGCCCGTCACGACCGGTCCCCCATCGACGCCACCGTCGTGTCGACGGTCCTCGCCGCTCTGCGGGACGAGCCGGGCGATGCCCTCGTCTTCCTGCCCGGCATCGGCGAGATCCTCCGCACGCGCGACCGCCTCGTCGGGTCGGTCCCGGCGAACGTCGACGTGCGCCCGCTCGCCGGGGCGCTCACGCTCGAGGACCAGGATCTGGCGCTCGCGCCGTCGCCACCCGGGCGGCGGCGCGTCGTGCTCGCCACCGACATCGCCGAGACGTCCCTCACCGTGGACGGCGTGCGGATCGTCGTCGACAGCGGCCTGGCGCGCTCGCCGCGATTCGACAGCGGCACCGGGATGACGCGCCTGACCACGGTGTCGATCAGCCGGGACTCGGCCGAGCAGCGCACCGGGCGCGCGGGGCGCGTCGAGCCCGGAGTGTGCTACCGCCTCTGGTCGAAGATCGAGCACGGCAGCCGGCCGGCCCATCAGACGGCTGAGATGCTCGCCGTCGACCTCGCCGGGTTGGCGCTGGAGCTGGCGGCCTGGGGAACCCCGCCCGAGCAGCTGGCGTTCGCCGACCCGCCGCCGGCGCGCACGTGGCGCCAGGCGATCGACACGCTGACCGTGCTCGGCGCCATCGACGGCGACGGCCGCCTGACCGAGATCGGTCGGGCGATGGTGAACCTGCCCCTCCACCCGCGCCTGGCCCGCGTCGTGGCGGGAGCGCCGACGGCGGCGGCATGCGTCGTCGCCGCCCTCCTCGACGACCGGGACGTCATGCGCGGCAGGATCGAGGAGCTCCCGGCCGACCTCGCCCTGCGGGTGGGCCTCGTCACCGGCCGCACGCGCGACGACCGGGCCGATCGGGGCGCCGTCCATCGGGCGCGCGACCGGGCGGCCGACCTCGCCCGTCGCGCCGGGATCCGCTTCGACCTCGACACCGTCGATCCCGATCGCACCGGGCTGCTCCTGCTCGCCGGGTTCCCCGACCGCCTCGCCGGGCGCCGGCGCGGCGGGCAGTTCCAGCTGCGGTCCGGTTCGGGGGCGTGGGTCGGAGAGTCGGATCCGCTGGCGTCGGCGCCGTTCGTCGTCGCCGCCGACGTGGACGGCAAGCGCTCGGGATCTCGCATCCGTCTCGCCGCCGCGGTGGAGGCGTGGGAGATCGCCGGCGTGCTCGACGACGTCGTCGAGCATCGCCGTCTGGAGTGGGACCGGGATCGCGACGACCTGGTGGAGCGGGTGGAACGCCGCCTCGACGCCCTCCGCCTCGGCGAGGAGGTCCGGGCCGCCGAGCCCGGGGAGGAGACGGTGGAGGCGCTCGTCGCCCGCGTCCGGGCGACCAAGCTCGGCGTGCTGCGCTGGACCGACACGGCCCGCCAGTTGCAGGCGCGGCTCGGGTTCCTGCGCGCGACGATCGGCGACGCGGCCTCCGTGGCCGGGGAACGGGGCGGCTGGCCCGACGTCAGCGACGCCGCTCTGACGACGTCACTCGACGAGTGGCTCCGCCCCTATCTCATCGGCGCCACGGGGCGCGCCGACCTCGAGCGGGTCGACATCGCCGTGCTCCTGCGCAACCTGCTGCCATGGCCCCAGGGTGCCCAGCTCGACGAGCTGGCTCCGGCGGCGTGGCCGCTCCCGACGGGCCGGTCGGCGAGGATCGACTACGGCGCCGATCGCCCGACGCTGTCGGTACGCGTGCAGGACGTGTTCGGCATGACCGAGCACCCGACGATCGCCGGCGGACGGGTCCCCGTGACGATGGCCCTGTTGTCACCCGCCGATCGGCCGATCCAGGTCACCGCCGACCTGCCCGGCTTCTGGGCCGGGTCATGGGCCGACGTGCGCAAGGACCTCGCCGGCCGCTATCCCAAGCACCGCTGGCCGGTCGACCCGGCCAACGAGCGCCCCGGCCGCCGCTGACGGTCAGCCCTCGACGGTGATCGCCGCCGTGGGGCACATGTCCGCGGCCTCTTCGACCTTCTGGCGCAGCTCTTCGGGCGGCTCCTCCTGGAGCACGTAGAGGTAGCCGTCACTGCGGACCTCGAAGACCTCGGGTGCGATCTGCATGCAGCCGCCCGTGGAGGCGCAGACGTCGAAGTCGACTGTGATCTTCATCCTTGTTCCCCCGTCGCTGGTGTGGTCGGGTCAACCGTAGACGGGGCGCCCGTCGGCGGAGGAAGTTCGCCGCCCCTCTCGCCGGACGTCCCCGACCCCGTCGCCGCCTCGGCCTCCTGCGTGAGCGGGCCGGTGGACGGATCGCCGATCGCATCACGGATCCGCTGCACCATGTCCTGCGGCACGTTGGCGTACACCAGCCGGGCTCCGGCGAAGCGCTCCAGCTCGTTGAACACGGCCTGGTCGTCGATGCGACCGAGCATCAGCACGACGGTCGACGTCCCCGGTTGCACGGCGTCGCGGAACCAGGCCACCCAGTCGTCGGGGATCCCGATGTCGACGAGCTTGCCGCGCACCGCCCCGGCCCCGGCGCCCACGGCCGTCCCGGCCAGCCAGCCGACGGGTCCGGCGAGGATGAGGCCGAACAGCCCGGCCCACATCCCACCGGTGAGCGCCCGTGCGCCGGGCGACGGGTCGGTGGTCTCGCCGACGTGCGTGCGGCCCTCGGGCGTCTTGATGATCGTGACGGCGTCGATCAGGTCGATGCTGTGCTTCGACACCAGCCGGTAGGTCGCAGTGAGGAACTCCTGGGCACGGAAGGCGTCGTCGAACGAGAGTCCGACGATGATGTCTGGCCTGCCGTCAGGCTGGGTGGTGTTGTCCGTCACGCAGTGATCTTCGCACGACCAGGGGCGCGCCGGTACGTTGGGCCGGTGAACGAATTCACCGAGCTGCTCCCCCTCGGCCCCGACACCACCCAGTACCGCCTCGTCACCACCGAAGGCGTCGAGCAGGTGGAGACCGAGCTGGGCACGTTCCTCAAGGTCGACCCGGCGGCGATCACCCGGCTCACCGCCGAGGCGATGCACGACATCGCCCACTTCCTGCGCACCGACCACCTGGCGCAGCTGCGCAAGATCCTCGACGACCCCGAGGCATCCGACAACGACCGCTTCGTCGCCCTCGATCTGCTGAAGAACGCAGCCGTCGCGGCCGGTGGTGTGCTGCCGATGTGCCAGGACACCGGCACCGCCATCGTCAAGGGCAAGAAGGGCCAGTACGTGGTCACGGGTGGCGGCGACGAGGCGGCCATCGCCGCCGGCGTGCAGGAGACCTACCTCACGTCGAACCTGCGCTACAGCCAGATGGCGCCGCTCACGATGTACGAGGAGAAGAACACCGGCACCAACCTGCCGGCCGAGATCAAGGTCTCCGCCGTCGATGGTGACGCCTACAAGTTCTTGTTCATGGCCAAGGGCGGCGGCTCGGCGAACAAGTCGTACCTGTTCCAGGAGACCAAGGCGTTGCTCAACGAGGCGACGCTGCTCCCGTGGCTGTTCGACAAGCTGCAGTCGCTCGGCACCGCGGCCTGCCCGCCGTACCACCTCGCCGTCGTCATCGGCGGCACGTCGGCCGAGTTCGCCGTGGAGACGGCCAAACTGGCGTCGACGCGCTACCTCGACTCACTGCCCACCAGCGGGTCGCCGTCCGGCCACGGGTTCCGCGACCTCGAACTCGAGCAGAAGGTGCTCGAGCTGGCCCAGTCCACGGGCATCGGCGCCCAGTTCGGCGGCAAGTACTTCTGCCACGACGTGCGCATCATCCGCCTCCCCCGCCACGGCGCGTCGTGCCCGGTGGCGATGGCGGTGTCGTGCTCCGCCGACCGCCAGGCCCTCGGCAAGATCACGGCCGACGGCGTGTTCCTCGAGCAGCTCGAGCGTGATCCGGCGCGGTTCCTGCCCGACGTCGACGAGTCACACCTCGAGGGCGAGGCCGTGGTGCGCATCGACCTGACCCGCCCGATGAGCGAGATCCTCACCGAGCTGCATCAGTACCCCGTGAAGACGCGGGTGATGCTGACGGGACCGATGGTCGTGGCCCGCGACATCGCCCACGCCAAGATCAAAGAGCGCCTCGACGCCGGCGAGCCGATGCCGCAGTACCTCAAGGACCACTGCGTGTACTACGCCGGCCCGGCCAAGACGCCCGAGGGCTACGCGTCCGGTTCGTTCGGGCCGACGACGGCCGGCCGCATGGACAGCTACGTCGAGCAGTTCCAGGCCGCCGGCGGGTCGATGATCATGCTCGCCAAGGGCAACCGTTCGAAGGCGGTCACCACGTCGTGCGCCGCCCACGGCGGCTTCTACCTCGGTTCGATCGGCGGCCCAGCCGCCCGCCTGGCGCTCGACAACATCACCAAGGTCGAGGTGCTCGAGTACCCCGAGCTCGGCATGGAGGCCGTGTGGAAGATCGACGTCGTCGACTTCCCGGCGTTCATCGTGGTGGACGACAAGGGCAATGACTTCTTCGAGGTCGTCCGCCGCGACGCCGCCATGCCCGTCTCGCTGTCGTAGAGAATCTGGGGCCAGATCGTGCCATCCGCCGATCTGGGGCGTGATCGTGACGAGAATCGTCACGATCACGCCCCGGATCAGACGGCGGTCGCGGTGTCGGCGGTGATCGCGCTGCGCACGACGGCCGCCATCCACTTCGACTGACGCGTCAGCTGGCGCCACGTGATCGGCACGACGCGGTAGCCGGCGGCGGCGAGGTCGGCCTTCTTCTTGCGGTCGCGCTCGAAGTCCTCCCGGCGCTTGTCGTGGTACTCGAGGCTGTCGCACTCGACGACGACCATCGTGCCGTCGACGAGCCAGTCGACCTCGTAGCCGGCGCAGATGGCGTGGAACGTCATCGGCGGGAGCTTGTGGCGGCGCCGGGCCTTGTTCATCTCCCGCTCGAGGTCGCTGTCGAGCACCTTGCCGTCGACGAGCCACTCGTGCAATGCATCGCGCAGGGCGACGACGCCGTGCCGCCCCTGTCGAGAGTGTGCCCGCGTCGCCCAGTACAGTGCGGCGCCCGACGCCAACCGCTCGGTGAGGACGTGTCCGACCGCGGCGTGCACACGATCCGGCGCGACCGCCCCGAGGTCGGTCAGACCGCGCAGCAGCTTGCTCGCCGGGATGCCGTGCCGCCAGACCGGCGCGATGTCGATCAGGTCGCGCGGCCGGTGGACCACGATCCCGTCCGGCACGACCGGGTGACGGCGCCGGGTCAACATCACGTCGACACCATCGAACTGCAGGTCGGGGACGCCCCAGAGCTCGAGGCCCGTGCGGTGCGACGCGACGGCTCCATCACCCATCGCCAAGACGGCCGCGTGGATCGCCTGAAGACGCGACGTTGGAGACGAAACCACCCGGGAGACGCCGGGATACACCGGGACGAGCAGACCCGAGTCGTTGGCGCGGTACCACGTGCGCTTCGACTGCCCGGACTCGAGCACGGCCTGCATCGTCAGCAGGCCGTGGTGACGGCGGGTGAACGGTTCGACGAGGTGCAGCTTCACACCCTCCCGGAGCGTCACGGGAACGCCGAACCGGAAGAGATTTTCTTCAGCCCGTCTGGGGCCGGATCGTGACGCAAATCGTCACGATCCCGCCCCGGAAGGGCGGATGGCACGATCTGGCCCCAGATTGTTCAGGGGGTGGGGCGGACGAGCTGGCCGCGCGGGGTCGAGCGGGCCGACTCGGTGATCGTGTTGTCCTCGACGACGGGCTGGCCGGCCACGTACACGCCGCGGACGCCATCGGGCTGATCGGCGGTGAGGCGCTCGCCGTTGGCCGGGAAGTCGCGCACGCGGCGCAGCGGACCGGGGGTGACGGTGGCCGGATCGAAGATCGTGATGTCGGCCCAGGCGCCGGGGCGCAGCACGCCACGATCGGCGAACCCGAACAGCCCGGCCGGCTCACCGGTGAGCTTGTGCACGGCCTGCTCGAGCGACATCACGTTCCGGCCGCGCACCCAGTTGCCGAGCAGGTCGGTGGGCAGCGGCGCGTCGCACAGCTGGCCGACGTGGGCACCGGCGTCGGACAGGCCGAGCACGCATCCCTCCTCGTTGAGCAGGGTCGTGATGCCCTCGGCCTCGTCGTTGGCCACGACGGCCCGCACGCGTAGCGCCAGGCCGGGCTCGTCGATCGTGATGTCGAGCAGGGCGTCGAACGGATCGACGCCCCGATCGGCGGCGATGTCGATCAACCCGCGACCGCACAGCTCGGGGTGTGAAGCCGACTCCATCACGTTCATCGCCGCCCAGCGCGGTGGCAGCGTGTTGGGTCCGCCGGCGCGCCAGTAGTCGAGCGCCCGCTGCCGCCAGGCCGGGTCCGCGTAGGCGGCGCGACGCTCATCGACCGAACGCCCGAAGAGCTCGGCGAACACCGGGTTGGTGTTGAGCGTGAAGGGGTCGAGCATCGACATGGAGAACGTCAGCGGCCGGCACGACACCTGGGGGTAGACGCCGATGCCCTGCTGGCGTCCGGCCCGGTGGATCTCGAGCCCCTTCCAGTGGGCACCCGTGTCGGTGGTGAGCAGGGCGGTGAACGTGATCGGCACGCCGATCTCCGGCTGCAACTCGTACAGCTCCCGGAACGACAGGCCCTCGCCGCCGTTGACGGCGACCACGCCGGCACCCGCCCGGCGCACCTCGCCGGCGAGACGGGCCACCTCGTCGCGAGTGGAGAAACGGCTGGGGATCGGCCGGCCCTCGCCGTCGCGGTGCAGCAGCCCGAAGCTGGTGGCGAAGCCGGCGGCACCGGCGGCCATGGCGTCGCCGACGATCGCAGCCATCGCCTCCACTTCCTCGGCGGTGGCCTCGCGCTCCGACGCCTCGTCGCCCATCACGTGCATGCGCACCGGCGTGTGACCGACGTAGGCACCGACGTTGAGCAACGGTCGGCAGCGGGCGACGGCATCGAGGTACTCCGGGAACGTCTCGAAGTCCCACGTGACGCCCTCGGTGAGCGTGGCCGGGTCCATGTCCTCGACCTTCTCCATCGTCGCCACCAGGCGCTCGCGGTCGGCGGGCTTGATCGGGGCGATCGAGAACCCGCAGTTGCCGGCGACGACGGTGGTGACGCCGTGGAAGCACGACGGCGTGAGCGCCGGATCCCAGAACACCTGAGCGTCGTAGTGCGTGTGGATGTCGATGAACCCCGGCGCCACGACGGCGCCGCCGGCGTCGATCTCACGATCGCCGCGCAGGTTCTCGCCGATCTCGATGATGCGGCCGTCGGGGCCGAACGCCACGTCGGCGCGCCGGGCGGACGCACCCGTGCCGTCGACCACCGTTCCGCCTCGGATCACGGTGCTGTCAGTCACGCTGCCCATCGTCCCACCGTACGTTTCGCCGCTCGAGCCGATCGGGTCGGACGTAACAGATGGTGCCTGCCTGGATTCCAGTGGTCACTGCAACACGTGGTTGTCGAGGATCATGGTAGGGGTCTTCCAGCCGTGGCGTTTGCGGGGTCGGCGGTTGAGCTTGGCGGCG
>NZ_QKYK01000025.1 GCF_003426815.1 Desertimonas flava | reverse complement strand
GAGGGCCGCCGCGATGGGGGGTGGTCATCGGGATCACAGTCCGGTGCCGCGAGGGCCGCCGCGATGGGGGGTGGTCATCGGGATCACAGTCCGGTGCCGCGAGGGCCGCCGCGATGGGTGAGCGAAACAGTGGAGCGAGTCATGACATGCACTCAACCAAGGGCGCGTCCTACCAGCGTCCCACCATGTGCGCGGGACGGGATGACACGGCTCCGTTACTGCCGTCGCCCACAGTAGTTCTCACCATGAGCATCACCTCGACCATTGCGCCGCTTGAGCGTCCCCATGTCCCGGCAACGGGCTCACGGTCGTCCTCTCCTCCTTCCCCCAGTGCCGTCCCGACGACGATGCTGCGCAGCGGCCCGGTGGTCGCCTTGCGCGAGCTGGACACCATCTCCCCGGGTGGTCTCCTCGAGCGACTGTACGTCCGCAACGACCTCCTCGTCACGGCCCAGGACCCTGCGGGGCACACCTGGTGGATCCCGGCCGCCGCGGTGTGGCTCGACGTCGACGGTCCGGGACAGCCTGAGCACCCTCGCGCCATCGGCCTGGCGACGGCGACGAGCCGGGAACGGGCGCTCGTCGCCGGTCTCTCCGATCGACTGGGCTGGGAGGCGGTGAAGGCCTTCGAGCGCGGGGACGACCTGCCGCCGGCCATCGCCGTCACCGAGCCCGTGCCGTCCGATGTCGTCGTGCTCGACGGACGCCTCGCCCACGACGTGCCGACGGTTGTCGTCATGGGCGACGACTTCGTCCGGTGGGGCGCCGGCGCCACGTGGGACGGTGCGGTGCGCCGAGCCCTCTACGGCGACGACGGGAACCCCCATTTGGCCGCCGAGCTGTCCCAGATGGCGGACATGCTGGCCGTCCGAGCGCTCGGCATCGTGGCCGTCGACCTCGACACACCCCTGCTACGCAGGGCCGGGATCGTCCGTTGCACCGTCCAGCTCGTGGCGAGCAACGGGTCGGGACGCGCGTGGTACGCACCCGCTGTTGACTGATTCACGTGGCGGCGGCGGTGAAGGGTGTTCAAGACTTCTCCGGCGTCATGAGGTGTCCGCCGCGCCTCACGGCAACAGGATCTGAGGTCAATACCCAGAACCACCGCCGCCACCCGCCAATCCAGCCGTCCGCAACCGCTGGTAGGTAACTGTTTGTTCCCGGATCCGCCGCCGGGGACAAACGTGTCCGATTCGCCCGCCTCGTGCGGGCGAATCGTCGTTTTCGGGCAAGAACGTACCACATGACGTGATGCGTCCCGTACGCACCGAAGCGTCCCACGGGCCCGTAGTGCCCGTGGGACGCTCCGAGCGCCCGTCCCGCCCGGGAAAGCGTCCCACCGACCGGTCCTCGATGTGGGACGTGGCATCTCGCATCGACGCGTCACCACGTCCGGCGTGCCCGCGCCCCGGGAGAGGGCGACCAACCTGTCGGTAGCCTCGTCCGACGTGGTTCCGGAGCGATTCGCCAGCATCTTGAGCGAACTGGGCCCGATCGCCGAGCGGTTTCACGCCCGGGGCCACCGCCTGTACCTCGTGGGCGGCGCCGTTCGTGACCTGCTGACCGGCTCGGTCGACGACGGGTTCGACTTCGACCTCACCACCGACGCTCGTCCCGACGAGATCAAAGCCGTGCTCGCCGGCTGGGCGGACTCCGTGTGGACCCAGGGCGAGCGCTTCGGCACCATCGGGGCCCGCCGCCGCCGGCGCGAAAACGACCCGCCGGATTGGCCCGAGTTCCGCGAGTACGAGATCACCACGTTCCGCGCCGAGATCTACGTCCAGGACTCCCGCAAGCCCGAGGTGACCTTCGCCGACGACATCGAGATCGACCTGAGCCGCCGCGACTTCACCATCAACGCGATGGCCCTCGAGATCGTCGCGGGTGCCGAGGCCGGCCCTGTGCTGGTCGACCCGTTCAACGGCGCCGCCGACCTCGTCGCCGGGGCGCTGCGCACGCCCCTGTCGCCGGAGATCAGCTTCGACGACGATCCGTTGCGAATGCTGCGTGCCGCTCGGTTCGTGGCCCGCTTCGAGCTCGAGCCGGTCCCCGAGGTCGTCGCCGCGGTGGTCGAGCGTGGGCACCGGCTGTCGATCGTGTCGGCCGAGCGGATCCGCGACGAGTTCGACAAGCTGATGGTGCTCGATCATCCCGCCGCGGGTCTCTGGTTCTGCGTCGATACGTCATTGGCCGATCACTTCCTGCCCGAGTTGCCGGGACTGCGGCTCGAACACGACCCGCTCCACCGGCACAAGGACGTCCTGTCCCACACGATCGCCGTCGTCGAGAACGTCCGCCCCGACGCCGCTCCCGACTTCGACTTCCGGCGCACCCGCCTGGCTGCCCTGTTCCACGACGTGGGAAAGCCCCGCACGCGCGGCTACCAGAAGGGCAAGGGGACGACCTTCCACCATCACGACGTCGTCGGGGCCCGCATGACACGCAAGCGCATGGAGGCCTTGCGGTACTCCACCGCCGATGTGAACGCCGTCACCGAGCTGGTCGCCCTGCACCTGCGCTTCCACACCTACAAGATGGGATGGAGCGACTCGGCGGTACGTCGGTACGTGCGGGACGCCGGCGACCTCCTCGTCGAACTGAACGTCCTCACCCGCTGTGACTGCACCACGCGAGACCCGCGCAAGGCCGCGGTCCTCGCCCGGCGCATGGACGAGTTGGAGGAACGGATCGCCGTGCTCGCCGCCGAGGAGGAGCTGGCGGCGATCCGGCCGGAGCTGGACGGTGCCGCCGTGATGCGCATCCTCGGGATCCCACCCGGCCCGCTGGTCGGCAAGGCCCTCGCCCACCTCCTCGACGTCCGGCTCGACGAGGGCCTACTCGGCGAGGAGCAGATCGAACGACGTCTCCGCGAGTGGTACGCGTCCTCCACGCCGTGAACGTCTACGTTCGATCGTGTGCGTGACGATCTGACCGACGGCGTCTCGATCCGCCGCCGAGCCGCGACGTGGCGGTGGGTCGTGTCGGTCGTCGTCGCCGCCGGTCTCCTGCTGGCGACCGTGGTCGTGGTCATCCGGGCCGGTGAGAGCCGATCGCGTACCACCGTCGTGGTGCTCGGTGTCGCCGCCGGGTTGGCGCTCGTCGCCGTCGCCGCCACCTGGATGGAGTCGCGGCGCATCGCCCGGCACCTCCACCGGACCATCGACCGCCTGATCGACACGGAGGCCGAACTGCGACTCCTGCTCGACGATCTGCCCGAGGCGGTGCTGTCGATCGACGAGGACGGCTTGGTGCGCGGCGCCAACACCAAGGCCGCCGAGCTGGCCGGCCGTCCCATCGCCGAGTTCGCCGGCGGTCCGCTGCTGCGGTTGTTCGCCCCCGGGGACCGCGACCTGCTGATCGGCTGGCTCGCCGACGGCCGGTCGGGTCCTGTCGAGCCGCTCACCCTGCGCCTGCCCCGGGGCGATGCGGCGCCGATCACGGTCGAGGTGAGCCACGACCTGCCCCGCAGCAGTGAGCGGGGGGCCATCGTCCGCTTGCGCGACGTGAGCGAGCGAGAGGAGCGGGTTCGCGCACTCGAGCTCGCCCGGCGCCGCTTCCAGCAGGCCTTCCACTCGGCGCCCACCGGGATGGCCCTGGTGCGGCTCGACAACTCGGCCATCGTCGACGCCAACCGTTCGCTCGCCGACATGCTGCAGCGCCCGATCGAGGACCTCGTCGGACGCAGCATCCGCGACATCACCCACCCCGACGACCTGAAGGCTGCCGCGGCGTACCGCGCCCGGCTGGAGCTCGGCATCGTCGACACCTATCTGCTCGACCAGCGGTACCGGCGCAGCGACGGGGAGTACATCTGGGCCCGCACCCGGGTGGCCGTCACGGTGGACGATCAGCTCGACGAGCTGCAGGACGGCACCGGCGTGCCCCTCGCCATCACCCACATCGAAGACGTCACCGAGCAGCTCCGCACGGCGGACCAGCTGCGCTGGGCGGCCACCCACGACGACTTGACCGGGCTGCCGAACCGCACCGAGCTGCTCGAGCAGGTCGACGCGCTGATGGCCGCCACGACGCCGGGATCCGTCGCCCTGCTGTTCATCGACCTCGACAACTTCAAGACGGTGAACGACAGCCTCGGCCACGGGATCGGCGATCACCTGCTGGCGGCGATGGCCCGGCGCCTCAGCGCGGCGGTCGGCCCCGACACCGATGCCGGCGATGCGGGCGACCGTCCGGGATCCGGCGGGGCGCCGGCGTCACCGGGCTCGCGGACGCTGCTCGGCCGGTTCGGCGGCGACGAGTTCATCGTCGTGCTCACCGCTCCGCCGCCGTCCGACGACGGTCGGGTGCACCCGTTCCGGCCGGGCGCCGTCGCCGAGCGCTTGCGGGCGACGATCCGCGAGGCGGTCGACGTCGACGGGACGGAGCTGTTCGTCACGGCCAGCATCGGCTACTCGGTCAACCACGTCGAGGGAACGACGGCGGCCGATCTGCTCCGGGACGCCGACGCCGCGATGTATCGCGCCAAGGCCCGGGGTCGTGACTGCGTGGAGGCCTATTCGCCCGGCGCCCACGAGTCGACGGCGCTCGCCCTGCGGACGGCGACGCAGTTGCGGCGGGGGCTCGAACGCGGCGAGATCGTGCCGTACTACCAGCCGATCGTCGACCTCACCACGGGGCACGTCATCGGGTTCGAGGTGCTCGCCCGCTGGCTCCACCCCGAACGTGGACTCCTCACGCCCGACAAGTTCCTGCCCCTCGCCGAAGAGACCGGACTGGTCGGTGCCATCGGCGAACTGGTGTTGCGCGACGGGCTCGCCCAGCTCGCCGGGTGGCGGGCCCGTGAGCTCCCGTTCGCCGATGCCTACCTCTCCGTCAACGTCGGGACCCGTCAGGTGGTCGACCCGGCGTTCGCCCGGATGGTCTCCGACGTCCTGGCCGAGACGGGCATCCCGGCCGACTCGCTCTGGCTCGAGATCACCGAGACGGCCCTGCTCGCGGACGTCAAGGCGTCCACCGTCGCCCTCCGCAACCTGCGCAGCCTCGGCCTCCACCTGGCCGTCGACGACTTCGGCACCGGCTACTCGTCGCTGACGTATCTCAAGCGCTTCCCGGTCGAGGCGATCAAGATCGACCGCAGCTTCGTCGCCGGTCTCGGCCTCGACACCGAGGACACGACGATCGTCGAGGCCGTGATCAACCTCGGCCACTCGTTCGGGATCGGGGTGATCGCCGAAGGGCTGGAGACGCCCCTGCAGCTCTCTCGCCTGCGGGCCCTCGGGTGTGACCGGGGCCAGGGGTACCTGTTCGGTCGTCCGCGCCCGGCGAACATCGTCGAATCGGAACGCACGACGTCCTCGTAGGACACCCTGCGGGTCGTCGCAGGCTGTGTTCGGTCGCGGCGGGTCGGCGGGAACCGATACGGTCCCGGCCACGTCGAATCGGCCAGTTCCCCGGAGCGCGAATCGGCGGCAGGGGTTCGGCTGAACGAGCATTCGAGGACAGGAGTGGAGATGACTCGGACACATCGACTGGGAGTCGCCTTCGCGATCCCGCTGATCGGATTGGTCGGCGCCTCGTCTGTCGGGTTCGCCGACCGGGCGGCGGTCGACAGCAGCGCACCCGGGGATGCGGCGGCGGCGCCACCCACCACCGCCCTGCCCGCCCTTCCCCCGTTGCCCGGCACGACCCCACCCGCGCCCACCGCGCCGGCGACCACCCCGGTGGTCGCCCCCACGGCGCCGGTGGTGCCGACCGCGCCGGTGGTGCCCACCGTGCCCGTGGTGCCCACCACGCCGGTGGTCGCGCCCACCGTCGCGTCGACCGGCTATGTCCCGGCCACCGATGTGACCGGACTCCTCACCGTCGAACTGCCGGCGAGCTGGTCCGACATCGACGATCGCCGGGTCATCGCCAGCGACGGGACGCTCCGTCCCGGCATCTGGGCGTCGACCGATCTCGAGGGCTTCAAGACCACGTTCGGCACGGCCGGCGTGATCCTCGAGGCGTACCCGTACTCGCCCGACCTCCGTCCGGTGGCCGCCGAGCGCTTCGACTTCATCCCGCAGGCGTGCACCGACGGCGGTGAGATCCCGTACTCCGACGGCGTGTTCACCGGGACGCTCCACACCTGGAACTACTGCGACGGCGGCAACACGCGGAACTTCGTCCTGACGGCCAGCCCGGCGACGATGGACATGACGATCCTGTTGTACGCCCAGACCGTCACGCCCGAGGACGAGGTCTTCGTCAATCACATCCTCGGCACGTTCAACGTCGTTCCCGGCATCGGCCTGCCCACCGAGACCGTCCCGCCGCCGACGTCGGCACCGGTCACCGCGGCCACGGCGCCGCCGGCCACCGTCGCGCCCGTCACGGTTGCGCCGGCCACCGTCGCCCCGCCGACGGCGCCGCTCGTCACGGTGCCCCCGATCCCGGTTCCCACGGGACCGCCCGCCGGCGGCTGATCCGGCCGCCCCGACTCCGCCGCTGACCAACGTTCCGAACGGCCTTTCACGGTCGGTCGTCGCTCCGCCACCTACGGTCGAGGGCGACGACCGCCTGGAGGAGAACCGATGACCGAGCACCGAGGGCCGCTGCGACTCGCAGCAGCCACCGTCGCCACCATCGCCGCGTCGGCCGCGCTGGCGGCCGGAGTGTCGGCGAGTGCACCGCCGGATTCGAGCGCGCCCGCCGATCTCAGCGGCGTCGAGATCCTGCTGACGAACGACGACGGGGTCCAGGCCGAGGGCGCCGGACTCGCAGCCCTGCGTGAGCGCCTCTGTGCCGCCGGCGCCGACGTGGTGACCGTGGCGCCGTGGTCGCAGCAATCGGGCACGTCGGCCAGCATCACGTTCGGCGCCACGTTCGCCGTCGCCACCCCCGACGGCGCGACCGATGCCTGCGCCGACGCCCCGAGCGGCGGGACGTTCTACGGCGTGTGCCTGTCGGACACGGCGTGCGTCGCCGACAGCGAATCGGCCACGCCGAGCGACGCCGTCGCGCTGGGTTTGCACGCCGTCGTGCCCGAACTCGGTTGGGATGGCGGGCCCGACGTGGTGCTCGTCGGCATCAACGACGGCGGCAACGAAGGCCTCAACGTGCCGCTGTCGGGCACGATCGGCGCCGCCACGTGGGCCGACATCTACGGCGCGCCGACGATCGCCTTGAGCGCCAAGGGCGACCCGACGCCGGAGTCGCTGGCCGACAACGGTGACTGGGCGGCCGGGCTCGTCGCAGCACTGATCGCCGCCGACGCCCTCCCGGACGGGTACGTGCTCAGCGTCAACTTTCCCGACCCGGAGAACGGCGCACCCACCGGCGTGGAGTGGACCGCGCTGAGCGACGTGACCTGGGGCGGCACGCTCTACGAGCGCGACGGCGACGTCTTCGCCACGTCCTACGGCGAGTGCTCGTACGACGCCTGCGGGTTCCCGGCCGAGGGCAGCGACGACTTCGCCCTCCAGAACGGGGCTGTGTCGGTCAGCCCGATCGTGGTCGATCGCACCGTCGGTGTCGACATCGACACCACCCGCGCGGAGGCCGTCGTCGAGTCGCTCGCCCCGTGACCGCCTGAGGACGGCCGCCGTTCACCGCACGAGCCGGAAGAACGAGCGGACCTGATCGACGAAGAGGTCGGGCTCTTCGAGCGCGGCGAAGTGGCCACCGCGGGTCATCTCCTCGTACCAACGCAGATCGGTGAACACCCGCTCCGTCCAGCGACGTGACGGGCGGATGATCTCGCGGGGGAAGATCGTCACGCCCGACGGCACGGTGATCGGCGTCTGATCGCGGTCGCCGAAGCTTTCCCAGTAGAGCCGCGCCGACGACGCCGCGCTGGCCGTGAACCAGTACATCGAGATGTCGTCGAGGATCTGCTGGCGGGTGAGGGCGTCCTCTGGATGCCCGTCGTTGTCCGTCCACGCCCAGAACTTCTCGGCGACCCATGCCGCCTGGCCGGCGGGGGAGTCGGTCAGCCCGTACCCCAACGTCTGGGGACGGGTGGACTGCTGTTTGGAATACCCCGTGCCGTTCTTGGCGTGCTCGGCGAGGTCGGCGAGCGCCGCCTGTTCCGATGGCGTGAGGTCGTCCGTCGTCGCCGGGTCGGGGCCGGCCGAGGCCAGGTTCACGTGGATGCCCACCAACGGGTCCGGGAACTGGCGAGCGATCGACGTGGTCACCGCCGCGCCCCAGTCACCGCCCTGGGCGCCGTAGCGGTCGTAGCCGAGTCCGATCATCAGCTCGTGCCAGGCTGCGGCGATGCGCGGAACGCCCCACCCGGGACGCGTCGGCTTGTCGCTGAACCCGTAACCCGGAAGGGCTGGGCACACGACGTGGAACGCGTCGCCGGGGTCGCCGCCGTGAGCACGCGGGTCGGCGAGGGGGCCGATGACGTCGAGGAACTCCAGGACCGATCCCGGCCAGCCGTGGGTCAGCAGCAGGGGGACGGCGTCGGGCTCGGGCGACCGGACATGGATCGCATGGATGGAGAGCGGTTCGTCGCCGCCACCGGCGAGCGTCGTGCGCAACTGCTCGAAGGTGTTGAGCCGGTCGACGAAGCCGAAGTCGTACTCCTCGGCCCACCAACGGCACAGGTCGCGCACGTACTCGAGCGGCGCGCCCTGGTCCCACGAGCCGTCGGTCGTCTCGGCCTCGGGCCATCGGGTGCGGGCGAGGCGATCGCGGAGGTCGGCGACGGCGTCATCGGGGAGCGTGGCGACGAATGGCTCGACGTGCATCGACCCAGTCTCACCGACGCGGCTGCCACCGATGAGAATCGGACGGGACAGCCGAAGGCCGCGTGGGTTTCGGGCACGCGCCGCGCCCTTCGGCGCCCGCTGTCAGGCGGTCAGGATCCGAGCTTGCGGACCTTGAGCACGAGCGTGGTGGGCACAGCCGACTCGCCGTCGACGCCGAGCTCGTGGAACACCTCGACCCGGAAGTTCGAGCGGTCGAGCGCCGCCAGCAGGTCGCCGATCGTGCGGCGCAGCTCGCCGTAGCGGCGCACCGATCCGTGTTCGTCCACGCCGACCGACGCGAACGGGTGGTCGAGCACGAGGATGAACGGGGCACCCGGCTTGAGCACCCGGTGAACCTGCCGCAGGATGCGGCCGAGGTCGTCGACCAGGTCGAGCGTGTGGACCGAGACCACGACGTCGATGGTGCCGCTCGGTGCGAATCCGAGATCGCCGAGATCGCCCTGGTGGCACTCGACCGACACCTCGGCGGCGATGGCTGCCTGGCGGAGGTCACCGATCCGGGCCGGGTCGGAGTCGACGGCGATCGCCTTGGCGCCCAGCCGGGCGAGGGCGATCGAGTTGTTGCCGGCGATGCCCAGCTCGATGACGCGGCGACCGGACGAAACGTCGCCGATGAGTCCGAGCTCACCGTCACTGGGGATGCCGTCCCCGTAGTTCACCTGATCCGTCATCGTCTGCCCAGTCATATCCCGGCTTGCTATCCGATACGTCGCCGCGCTCGTCACGAACACAGTGTGGTCTGCGCGGAACGCCCGGATAGGTATACCCGCTGATTGGCCCGATGGCCCGATCCTCGCGTCGGGCGGACGGTGGGGCCGGGGGTCGCTACCCTTATGGCGATGTCGTTGTCGATCGGTGCGCTCAGGGGGGCGGAGCAGCGCGGCCAGGTCGACCATCGGCTGGCCCGGCAGTCGCTGATCAACGAGTATCGCCGCGGCCGCCTCGGCCGTGACCAGGTGTGTGACGCACACCACGAGCTCATCCGCGCCGCAGAGAACGTCGGCACGCCGGTCGAGACACCGTGCCCGATCTGCGAGGCGAGCGGTCTGCGACTCGTCACGTACGTCTTCGGGCCCCGCCTGCCGGCCCACGGCCGTTGCGTGAGCACCGCCAAGGAGCTGGCCGTGCTCAACCGGCGGCGTGACGAGCTGTCGGCGTACGTCGTCGAGGCTTGCATCGAGTGCCATTGGCACCATCTGCGCAAGGTGCTGCCGATCGGCGGCAGGTGACGCCGCCCGCGGTGCGCCGCGGTCGCCCACCGGGCAGCGCCGGCGTCGACACGAGGAGCCGCCTGCTCGACGCCGCGGCCGACTGCTGCGTCGAGCGGGGATTCGACGGGGCGACCCTCAGCGAGATCGCCCGCCGCGCCCACGTCACCACCACGGCGGTGTACAACCACTTCGACAGCCGCGAGGACCTGCTCTACGCCGCCGGCGTGCGTGCCCTGCGGGCCATGACCGACGCCGTCCGGCCCGCCGGCGGGACGCCCACCGAGTCGGGGTTCGCGCCGTTCGTGCGCGCCTACCTCCGCCCGGACATGGCTCGCACGCGGCGCCTGCTGGCCGAGCTGCACCTCGCCGGCAATCGCGATCAGCGACTCGCCGACCTGCTCAACGCCTGGCACGACGCCGGCGCCGCCGAGGTGCTGAAGGTGGCGCACGGCGACGAGGCGGCGGTGAAGGCGTTGTTCCTGCTCCTGCTCGGCCTGTGCCATCTCGACGACCTGCCGACACTGCGCGTCGATCCCGATGCCCTCGAACGCCGGATACTCGCCATGACCGACGCCCTCGGCGCGGACCAGCGCGGCTGATCGCCCGTCACGGACGGGCCCGTCGGCAGTCGCTTCGGCATCGGCAGGTCGGGGTCAGCGCTCGGCGCCGCGGCGGAACGCTCGCCAGCGGGCCGGCGACCAGCTGTCGTGGTCCTCGCCCCAGGCCGTCGTTCCATCGGAGCGCGTCCACGCGGCGAGTGACATCCAGGCGAAGTACGGGGTGGTCGGCAGGGCCAGACGGCTGCGGACGTCGGCCTGCCACCGCTCGGTCGCGGCCCCGGCCGTCAGCTCGAGGGTCACGCCGACCGGGCGACAGCGCTCGTCGCGAGCGACCTCGCGTCGACCACGATCGATCGGCGTGACGGCACCGTCGCCGAGGATCCAGCCGCCGACGGCGTCGTCGTCACCGCCGCCCGGTCGCACCGAGGTGGCGACGAAGAACCCGCGGCTGCCCTCGTCGGTCGCCGCGTACGCGTACCCACGACGCGTGCGGGATGTGGTCTCGCGCCGGGGCGTCCACGAGCGGTCGCGCATCTCGATGCAGTCGACGTGCAGGAGCTCGCCGTGGAGCTCCAGTTCGCCGGTGACGCGGCCCAGTTGGTCGAGATGACCCATGCCGTTGCTCACGTGGAACGGCTGGGCGTCGACGATGGCGGCGAACGTGAGGTCGAACCGCAGCTCGGCCCGGTCGTCGTAGTGCAACCGGTACGACCGCATCGGCTCGAGGGTGGACACCGACAGGCCGGAGGGGAGGGAGTTGTCGCACGGGTGGGCGCCGCCGGGGATCGGCAGGTGCCAGAACGTGCGGTAGTAGGGCAGCTCGTCGAGCCGCTCGCGCCCGGGCTCCCAGACGTAGACGGCGGTGCTCATCACACCCTGGTTCGTCCGGTAGATCTGATAGACGGAGCCGCAGAGACTGCGCTCGGGGACGGCGAAGCCGAACCACGCCGTCTCGGTCCACCACGGATCGTCGCTCGTCGGCGTGTGCAGGCGGTCGTCGTCGGGGCCGAGCATCACCACGCTCCGATCACGGGGGAGTCGGCGATGGTGCGAGACGCCGGCAGGGCGGCCAGGCGGCCCTGGGCCGCGACCCATGCCGCATCGAGCCCGGTCGCGGGGTCGCCGGCCGGGGCAACGGCGGCGTCGACGCTCGGGCTCGCCGCCAGCGCGGCAGCCAGTTGGTCGGCGGCGTAACGCAGGCGGGGCGCCGAGCGATCGCGCTCGTCGAGACCGGCGGCGACGAACGTGACGATGCGGGCCGCGTAGGCGGGATCCGGAGTGATGTCGGGCCGGGCGGCCAGCGGCCGGCCGTCGAGAGCGGCGATTCCTCGCACGAGCAGAACCTCCATGAGGGGCAGGCCGATCAGCTGGGTCACCCGATCGGTGGTGGGCGGCGCCGTGAGCGCGCACCGGCACGAGATCACCATGCGCGTGAGCACGCCCACCGCGGCGAGCCGGAAGCGGTCGCGGTCGAAGGCGATCGGAGCGCGCGGGACGTAGTGGGTGTGGATGCGATCGACGAGGTCGGGGATCGGTCGGCCGAGCAGCGTGGCCCGCACGGCGATCGAGGCCAGGTCGTGGTGGGGGTCGCCGAGATGGGCCAGCTCCCAGTCGACGAGCCCGGTCACGCGATCACCGTCGACGAGGTAGTTGCCGGCTCCCGTGTCGCCGTGGCACACGACCTGCTGGTCGGCCCACGACGTACGGTGCCGGGCGAGCGTGTCGAGGGCGAGGTCGAGCACCGGTTCGGCCGGCTCGAGTCGTGTCGTCACCAGGTCGCGCCACACCGGAAGATCGTCGGGCTCACCGCCGTGGTCGCTCGGTGGAGAGAGCCGGGGGAACCCGTCGGGATCCTCGCGGTGCAGCCGGGCGAGCACGGCGAGGTAGTCGTCGAGGGCCTGGTCGTGGCGGGCGGCGCGGCCGGGCAGGTGGGTGGCGGTGTACGCCGATCCGTCGTGGGAGATGGCGGCCACACCGGGCGCGGGGAGCCCGGAGGCCGCCGCCCAACGACAGGCGGCGGCCTCACGAGCGAGCGTGAACGGCGTGCCCGAGAACGGGCCGGTGCCGTCGTCCCGACGAGCGATCAGCTGCCGCCCGTCGGGAGTCGTGATGGCGACGGTCTGGCGCGACGTGCCGCCCGACAGCACGGCGTCGATCGCCGCGCCCTCTCCGGCGAGGCCCGTCAGCCAGGCCGGAGACGCGGGGTCGTCGATCGGGTGCATCGTCACGCCGGGACCGGTGACCGTCGGCTCAGGCCAGCGGGTCGAAGAAGTCCTCGACCTGCGTCATCACGCCGGCGTCGTCGAGCACGAACGCCCGCACCTCGTTGTCGCAGACGGCCGGGAAGTGCTCGCCCGGGCAGGAGAGCTCGACGCGGCCGCCGAAGTACGGACCGGTGAAGCTGCTCAGCCCGGCCGTCCAATCCTCGCGGCTCAACGTCTCGGGGGCGTCGTTGCCGATCCTCCATGCCGTGAGCATCGCGCCGAACCCGCCGAGGGCCAGGAACGAGTTCATCGACTCCTCCGGCCCGTACTGCGGGAACACCGAGCGGTAGTAGTCGAGCTCGGCCGAGGCACCCTCGGCGAGCAACGGCGGCAGCCCGCTGCCGACGATCGTCCAGCCCTCGAACAGCTCGGGCGTCGCCTCGAGCGTGGCCGGCACGGCGCATGTGGCCGTGCTGATCACCGGCGCCTCGATGCCGAGGTCGACGAGCGTTTGCGCCACCTGGGGGCACTGGGGAGCGTTCACCAGGGCGAGGACAGCGTCGGCGTCAGCGGCCCCGGAGGCCTGGACGTCGGCGGTCACGTCGGCCGAGGAGTCGGAGATGTAGGTCGTGGAGAGCTCCACACCCTCCATCGAGGGCAGACCTTCGATGGTCGTCACAGCGGCGCGCAGGGCGTCGTTGTCGGCGCCGAGGATGACGATGTTCTCGGCGTCGAGGAACTTGGCCGCGTAGGCCGCCGTGCCCGACGTGCCGCCGGCGTTGCCGCCCTGGTAGGCGAAGCCGTTGGCCGCGCCGAAGTCGGCGGGGGTGAGCGGCGTCTGGAGCAGGACGGGCAGCCCGACGGCCTCGAGGATCGGGAAGATGTACGCCGAGCCGAAGACGTACCCGTGGATCACCACGTTGACGTCACTGGCGTTGGCGAACTCCTGGGCGCAGTTCTGGTTCGACGGCTGATCGACACCGACGTTGCAGTGGCGCACCTCGACCGGTCGGCCCTGGATGCCGCCGAGCTCGGCGTTGATGAGCCCGACGGCGGCGTCGACGCCGGTCGACACGTCGGGGTACGACGGCGTGCCCTCGTCCATGTTGATCATGCCGATGACGACGGGCTCGAGCGACTCGTCGGCGGGGCCGGCGGCGGCCGGGACCGAGGCGGTGTCGCCGGCTGCTGCGGGCTCGGTGGTCGCCGAGGCGATGCCCGACGCGGCGATGGCGGCTGTGCCGGCGACGAGCGCCGGGACGAGCGTGCGAAGACGCTGATGTTTCATGTGGTTGTCCCCCGTGGTGTTGGAAGTGGTTGTTGGTGGGATTGGAGAATCAGGCGTCGGCGCCGGACGGCGATGACCCGGCCAGGGCGTCACGCAGCGAGCGCTTGAGCACCTTGCCCGTGGCGTTGCGCGGGAGCTCGTCGGCGAGATGCAGCCGCCGCGGCACCTTGTAGCCCCCGAGGTGGTTGCGGACATGCGCCTGGACGGTCTCGAGGTCGACGTCGTGGCCCGGCTCGGGCACGACGACCGCCGTGACCACCTCGCCCCAGCGTTCGTCGGGCAGGCCGATCACCGCCACCTCGGCGACGCCGGGGTGCCCGGACAGGGCCTTTTCGACCTCGGCCGGGTACACGTTCTCTCCGCCGCTGATCACCATGTCCTTCACCCGGTCGGTGATGTACAGGTACCCCTCGGCGTCGAAGCGGCCGGCGTCGCCCGTGCGCAGCCAGCCGTCGTCATCGCGCAGGGCGGCGGTCTCCTCGGGTCGGTTCCAGTAGCCGGCCACCACGTTGCGGCCCTTGATCCAGATCTCCCCGTCGACGCCGGCTGCGGTGATCAGCGCGCCCTCGGCGGTGCGCAGCTCGACGGCGGTGAGCGGGTAGGGCATGCCGGCCGATCCCAGCTTGCGGGCGGCGTCGTCGGACTCGAGCAGGCTGACGACGGCGGTCGACTCGGTGAGGCCATACCCCTGGGTGACCTTGGCGCCGCGCTCGAGGTAGCGATGGAGCAGCGACTCCGGCACCGGAGCCCCGGCACACATCAGCAGGACGCCGGACAGATCGGCGTCGGTGAAGCGCGGCTCCGCCGCCATCATCTGCAGCATCGCGGGGACGCCGAAGCTGAACGTGATCGGCTGGCTCTCGAGGGCGTTGAACACGGCGGCCGGATCGAACTGGGGAAGGATGACCACCCGTCCGCCCGTGGCGAGGGCGCCGAGCACCAGGGCCATCGCGCCGACGTGGAAGATCGGGGCCATCGCCAGCATCCCCGCGTCGGCGCCGAGGGGGATGAGCAGCATCAGGTTGTGCACCGTCGCGGCGAGGTTGCCGTGCGTGATCATCACGCCCTTGGCGACTCCGGTGGTTCCCGACGTGTACATCAGCACGGCCACGTCATCGGGGTGTGTGTCGGCGATCGATCGGCCGGGTCCTCCCGAGTGCGTCTCGCCGGCGCGTCGCCAGCCGTCGGGCGCCGGCGCCGGGCCGAGGTGCAGCAGCTCGAGGCCGTCGATGTCGGGCCGGTCGCCGTCGACGAGCGCGGCCGCGGCGCTGTCGGCCACCACCACGACGGCACCGGCGTCTTCGAGCACGAAGCGCAGTTCCGCCGGCGACAGCCGGGTGTTGAGCGGCACGAAGATCGCTCCGAGCGAGAGCGTGGCCACCATGTACTCGACCACTTCGGTGCAGTTGGCGGCCCCGAAGGCGACGCGGTCGCCGCGGCGCACGCCGGTGGCCCGGAGCTCGGCCACCGTACGGGCGATGCGGTCGCCGAGCTGTCCGTAGGTCAGCTCGACGGCACCGGGGACGACGAGCGCCATGCGTTGCACCGACCGACGGGTGCGGTCGAGCAGCATCGCCGCGGCGTTGCACTCGTAGCTGGGCCCCGTCGTCATGGCGTCGATCTGTTGCTGCGTCATCACTAGTCGGCGGCCCGCCGGCCGCGACCCTCCCCCCGTCTCGATCGGATGGCGAGAAAAGTAAAGCGAGCACTCGCAAAAGTCAATTTGCGATGAGTTTCACTCCCGCGAAGCGTCAGCATCCCGTCGGCAGTCAGCCGGCGTGCACGACACGGCGCCCCATGAGGCGCCAGCAAGGAGCGATCGATGGCCTTTCACCCCTACCTCTTCTTCGGCGGCACGTGCGCCGACGCGTTCACCCGCTATCACGAGATCTTCGGCGGCGAGCTGCAGCTCATGCGCATGGGCGACGCGCCCGGCGCCCCCGACGACAAGGCCGACTGGATCATCCACGGCGCGCTCTCGTTCCCCAATGGCGGCACCGCCGACCTGCTGATGGCGTCGGACGACCCGATGTCGGAGACCGTGCGGCCCGTCCAGGGGATGATGGTCAGCTACGCGGCCACCGACGCCGACGACGCCCGGGCGAAGTTCGACGCCCTCGCCGAGGGCGGCACCGTGACCCAGGAGCTGATCGAGACGTTCTTCTCGCCGGCGTTCGGCATGTGCACCGATCGCTTCGGAATCGCCTGGATGGTGAGCGCCCCCGGCCCGGAGAACCCGACGCCGGCCTGACCGCTGTCGACGGGCTTCGGAGGCTCGATCGTGACGAACGCCGTCACGATCGAGCCCCGGATCCACCGTGATCGTCAGCTCGCCGGGCCGAGCCGCTCGCCCAGCGCCGTCTCGAAGTGACGGCCGACGAGGTTCGTGAGGTCGGGACCGCGGCGCAGCGAGTGTCCGCCGTCGACGTTGAGCAGCTGTCCGGTGATCCACGACGACTCCGGGCCGACCAGGAACGACACGGCGGCCGCGATGTCGTCGACGGTGCCGGTGCGCCCGAGCGGCATCTGGTCGAGGTAGTCGGTGCGCGTCGTCTCGTCGGTCACCAGCGGGTCGGACGCGCCGGTCGGCACCAGTCCCGGGCGCACGCCGTTGATCCGCACGCCGAACCGTCCGAGCTCGTCGGCCGCGTTGCGCACCAGCATGTCGAGCCCGGCCTTGCTGACGCTGTACGCGGCCATGTACCGGTGGGTCAGGGCCCCAGCGATGGACGAGATGGCGACCGCCGCACCCTTGCCGGCCACCAGGGCCGGTGCCGCCGCCCGCAACGTGTTGAACGTGCCCGTCACGTTGACGGCCAGTTCCTGTTCGAAGGCGGCGGGATCGACGAGCATCAGCGGTCCCACCGCGTAGGCCCCGCCGGCGTTGGCGACCACGGCGGCGAGCGTGCCGTCGGGCGCGGCCATCGACACGACGCGGGCCATGGCGTCGGGATCGGTGATGTCGGCGGCCACCGCCGTGGCCGTGTCGGGCAGGCTGGCCAGCGCGGTGTCGAGGCGCTCCTGGCTGCGCCCGCAGATCGTCACGCGCATGCCGTCGCGGGCGAGGCGCTGAGCGCAGGCGAGGCCGATGCCGGAACCGCCTCCCGTGACGAGCGCGGCCCGACCCGTCGTCGCGTCGGTGTCGGTGTCGGTGTCGGCGTCGGTGGTGGTGGTTGCGGTGGCGGCGGATTCGGTCATCGTGTCTCCTCGACTTGACGCATGCGATGTGCGGTCAGGTATATATATACGACCGTTCATTTTCGTGTCGACCCGGGGGAACGTGACTCGCACCTTCAATCTCGCCGACCTCTTCGAGATCACGGCCGATGCCGTTCCCGATCGTGTCGCCCTCGTCGCCGGGGACCGGCGGCTCACCTACGGCGAGTTGAACGAGCGCGCCACCCGGTTCTCCGGTCACCTGCGCAGCGCCGGGATCCGCCCCGGTGAGCACGTCGCCGTGCTGTCGTGGAACCGGGCCGAGTGGTTGGAGACCATGCTCGGCACGCTGGGCGCCCGGGCCGTGCCGATCAACGTCAACTATCGCTACACGTCCGACGAGGTCGTGGCACTGCTCGACGACAGCGACAGCGTCGCCCTCGTCGTCGAGGCCGACCTCCTCGCCGCCCTCGGCGGCGCCGCCCACGTGACCGGCTCCCTCCAGGCCCTGCGCCACGTCGTCGTCATCGACGGCGACGGGCCGCGCCGCGCCGACGACAGCCCGACGGTGGTGGGGTACGAGGAGGCCCTCGCCGGCGCCCTTCCGGGTGCCGAGCCCGCCGCGCGGTCGAGCGACGACCACTACATCCTCTACACCGGCGGCACCACCGGATCGCCGAAGGGCGTCGTCTGGCGCGCCGAGGACATCTTCTTCGCCGCGCTCGGCGGGGGCAATCCGGGCGGCGACCCGATCAGCACACCCGACGAGCTCGCCGTCCACATCGTGCGTGACCGTCGGCCCTGGCTCGTCACGTCGCCGATGATGCACGGCAACGGGCAGTGGAACAGCCTCGTGCCCCTCTTGATCGGCCGCGGCGTCGTGCTGTGGACCGGTCGCCGCTTCGACGCCGTCGCCGTCGCCGAGCTGGCCGAACGCGAACGGGCCCATCTGCTCGTCCTCGTCGGCGACGGCATGGCGATCCCGTTTCTCGACGCCCTCGCCGCACGCCCCACCGGCGAGCTGCTCCCCGACCTCCGGGCCATCGGCTCGGGCGGGGCCGTGCTCTCGCCCACCGCCAAGGCCCGGCTGGCCACCCTGCTCCCGCACGTCACGGTGATCGACGGATTCGGCGCGTCGGAGACCGGATCCAACGGACGGTTGGTCGGCGCGGGTGACGGCGGCCCGCCGCGGTTCGTCATGGGACCCGACACGGCGGTCCTCGACGACGATCTCCGGCCGGCCCCCGTCGGCGCGGTCGGGCGGCTCGCCCGTCGCGGGCACGTACCGCTCGGCTACTGGAACGACCCGGAGAAGACCGCGGCGACGTTCCCCACTGACGCCGCCGGGGTGCGGTGGGCGGTGCCCGGTGACTTCGCCCGACTCGAGGACGACGGCACGATCACGCTGCTCGGGCGGGGCTCGGCCTGCATCAACACTGGGGGCGAGAAGGTCCATCCCGAGGAGGTCGCCATCGCCGTGAAGTCGCACCCCGACGTGGCCGATGCCGTGGTCGTCGGCGCTCCCGACGAGCGGTTCGGACAGCGCGTCGTCGCCGTCGTCGTCCCCCGTGACGGCAGCGCCCCGGGAGTCGAGGACCTGCGCCGCCACCTTCGATCGTCGCTCGCCGGCTACAAGCTGCCACGGAGCGTCCTGTCGGTGGACCGCCTCCAATACACCGCCCAGGGCAAGCCCGACCTGCGCTGGGCCGCCGACCTCGCGGCCACCGCGCTCGCCCCGTCGGAGGTCGGACGATGACCGCCGAACCCGGCGCGATCGCCGCCGTGCACGAGCGGGCCCACCTCGATGCCGGCGCCGACCACGTCTGCATCCAACCGATGACACCGGAACACCCGTTGCGCGTCGACGACGACGCGCTCACCGCGATCCGCAAGGAGGTCGGCTGACCATGGCCCTCACCGATACACGCGTCGCCGAGCTCAAACGACTCGCCGAGTCGGAGCGCGAGCGCCGCGACTACCCCGACGGCTTTCCCGTGCTGCCGCCGCTCCCGGCCGCTCGGTACGTCGACCGCGACTTCGCCCGACTCGAACACGACGGCGTGTTCCGCCGGTCGTGGCTGATGGTCGCCCACGGCGACCAGCTGCGCCAGCCCGGGGACTTCCTCCTCGTCGAGCAGCTCCCCGAACCGGTGCTCCTCGTGCGCACCGCCGACGGCGCGATCAAGGCCCACTACAACACGTGCAAGCACCGGGGGGCCGAGCTCGTGGACGCTCCGTGCGGCAACGCCGGCCGGCGTCTCACCTGCCCGTACCACAGCTGGGTGTACGACCTCGACGGGCGGCTCGTCGGCTACCCCGACGCCGCCGATTTCAAGGCCCTCGACGACCGCGACGTCGACCTCACCGCGGTCCGCTGCGAGACGTGGGGGCCGCTCGTGTTCATCAACCTCGACCCCGATGCCGCGCCGCTCGCCGAGTCGCTCGAGCCGGTGTGGTCCGAGCTGGGCGAGATGGCCGGGCTCGACGGCACGCTCCACCTCGCCGGCGTCACGGTGCGGGAGGTGCCGGTGAACTGGAAGCTCCCGGTCGACGCCAACATCGAGACGTACCACGTGAACACCGTGCACCGGACGAGCGCGGCGAAGGTGCTCGATCAGGGTTCGACCGGCATCCAGTTGCTGCCCAACGGGCACTCGCGCATGCTGATCTCGGTCCGCGAGGGCGTGCCGCTGACGGGCAAGATGCCGTTCCCGCCGCTGTTCCACGAAGTGGGCGACCTCCCCGATTCCGGCACGTTCTCGTACCACCTCTTCCCGAACTTCAGCATCGTGTTCGTCGGCAAGGGATTCCTGTTCCTCGTCACCAACTGGCCGATCGACGAGTCGATGTCGCGCTACCAGGTGCACTGGTGCTCGTCGCTGTCGTCCCAGGACGACGACGGCCGCGCGGCCAACGAGATGTTCGTGCGCTTCAACCAGGAGGTGCTGTTCGAGGACCTCTCGGTGCTCCCCGGGCTCCATCGGTCGCTGCGTTCGGGCGGGATCACCGACGTCAACCTCTCGTACCAGGAGCGGCGGATCTACCACGTGCACGAGGCGATCGACCGGGCGATCGGCATCGAACTGGTGCCCGGCGAGCTGCGTGTCCCCTCGGTGCTCGGACCGTTCGTCGAGGGCGCGTCGTGAGCGCGCCGGGCCCGGTCGCCGCGGCCGACCCGGCGACAGAAGGGGTGACCGATCGCCCCGAGGTCGACCTGCTCGACCCCCACTTCCACGTGGGCGATCCCCATCCGGCGTACCGGTGGATGCGGGAGAACGAGCCCCTGTACCGCGACGTCAACGGCATCTGGTGCGCGACGACGATGGACCTCGTGCGCAGCGTCGAACGGCGCGCGGCCGAGTTCGTCAGCAGCCGCGGCTACCGGTCGGTGTGGTTCCCGCACGAGACGTCGATGATCGCCAAGGACGATCCCGGCCACCAGCAACAGCGCAGGGTGATCTCCGATCTCTTCACGTCCCGCGCCGTCTTTCGCCTCGAGGACGACGCGCGCCGGCTCGTTCGCGAGGCGCTCGCCACGACGGCGTCGTCCGACCACTTCGACGTCGTCGACACGATCGCCGCCCGCATCCCGGCCGAGATGACGTGCGTCCTGCTCGGTCTACCCCTCACGCACTGGCGTGACGTGCGGTCGTGGTCGGAGCGCCTGATGCGCGTTGACATGCTCCACCGCGACCCCGTGCAGATGTCCGACGCGTCACGGGCGATGCACGAGGTGGCGATGACGGTCGCCCCGCTCGTGGCCGAGCGCCGCGGCTGCCCCGCCGACGACCTCCTCGCCCGCTGGAGCAACGCCGCCGACGCCGGCTGCCCGATGTCGACGGCCGACATCAACTCCGAGCTCGGCCTCGTCATCCCCGGCGGCGCCGAGACGACACGCACGACGCTCGCCCGCTCGCTGATCATGTTCTCCGAACGCAACGATCTGTGGGAACAGCTCGCCGCCGAGCCGGCCGCCATCCCCGTCGCCGTCGAGGAGCTGCTGCGCTGGGTGACCCCGCTCAACAACATGTTCCGCACGGTGGCTACCGACTGCGAGCTGGCCGGACACCAGCTGCACGAAGGCGACCGGATCGCTCTCGTCTACCCGTCGGCGAACCGCGACGCCGCGGTGTTCGACGACCCCGACGCGATCGAGCTCACGCGGCGGCCCAACGCCCACGTGGCCTTCGGCTTCGGTCCCCACCTGTGTCTCGGCGCCCACGTCGCCCGCCTCGTGCTGCGCGTCGCGCTCGAGGAGATGACGGCCCGGTTCACCAACCTGCGTCCCGGCTCCGAGCCGGTCTACGAGGCCAACGTCTTCGTCAAGGCCGTCGAACGATTCGTCCTCGTCGCCGACCGTCGCTCCTGACAGCGTCGGCCACGACTCGGCCCGGCACGCGCTCAGCGGGCGGGATGGAGTGAGCTCGATCGCACGATCAGGTCCGTGCCGAGCACGATGCGGCGAGGCGGAGCGTCGCGGCCGCCACTGATCCGTTCGACGAGAAGGCCGGCGGCCTGCGTGCCCATCCGGTACGCCGGCTGCGACACGACGGAGATCGGTGGGTCGATGAACGGCGCCCACGGCGCGTCGTCGAAGCAGACCAATCCGATGTCGGTCCCGGGCCGGAGACCACGAGTCTGCAGCTCCTGCAGCACGCCGAGCGTGAGCGCGGCGTTGGCGACGAACAGGGAGTCCGGTGGCCGGTTGCGGTCGAGCAGGCCGGCGGTCGCCGTGCGCCCGCCCTCGATCGTGAACGGCCGATGCACGACGCGGCGGGTCTTGATGGACGCCGACTTGAGTGCGTCCTCATAGCCGAGGCGGCGTTGTACGGCGGTCTGCGCCGACTGCGGCCCGGTGATGCACGCCGGCCGCTCCCACCCCTGCTGCAGGAGATGCTCGGTGGCGGCCTGCGCGCCGCCTCTCGAGTCGGCCGTCACCGAGTCGACCGGCTCGTCGAGTCCGCGGTCGATCAGCACGACGGGGATGCCGGCGTCGATCAGGCGCTCGATGTGGGTGTGGTCGCTGTGCGGCGAGATGATCACCCCGGCGGCCTGCTCGGCGACGGCGAGGTCGACGTACCGGGCCTCTTTGTGATCGTCCTCGTCGGCGTTGCAGAGCACGACGGCGTACCCGTGCTTCAGGGCCGTGTCCTCCACACCGCGAGCGACCGACGTGAAGAAGGCGATCTCGATGTCGGAGATGATCAGCAACCACAGCTTCGTGCTCTGTCGCCGGAGGTTGCGGGCGACGAAGTTGGGCCGGTAGCCGAGCTTGGCCGCGGCGGCCCGGACCCGCTCGGCGAGGGCGGGGTCGACACGCTCGTTGTTGTTGAGAGCGCGCGACACGGTGGCGACCGACGTCCCGGCCTCTCGCGCCACGTCGACCAGCTTGACCATCAGGACGGGTCCCGCTGTGCGGTCGGGGCAGGTGAGGGCATCGGGTCTATCTCAGCGGATCCATGGGGGCGCCGTCGACTGCCAGGTCGTCGAGAACGGGGAGGGCGGGGCGGGCGGCGACCGGTCGATCGAGGTAGAAGAGCGCCGTCGACGCGATGTCGTCGTGCAGCGGTTGGTAGCGGTGGCCCGACTTCCATCCGAGGGCCTGGATGTCCACCCGCAGATCCTGGCGGAAATGGATCGGGTCGAGCACGTGCCAGCGGTACATGCCGAAGCGCTGCTGACTGCGGTACAAGCCGTCGGGGGCGAGCACCTGGTGCAGCCCGAGGAAGGGGGTGGTGAACGCGGTGTAGCCGTTGCCGGGGACGTCGAAGTTCCAGGCGCCGCCGAAGTAGTCCTCGGTGCCCGTGCCGCAGATCGTCGGGAACTCCTCGTCGCCGTCCATGTAGAACTTGATCTCGCCCTCGCCCCACCAGCCGGGCCGGTTCACGCCCCAGGCGAGGTACGTCCCGGCATACGTGCCGCGGCCCTCGACGCCCTCGACGATGACGTGCGTCGTTCCGGCGGTCAGCGGGTTGCTACGGCGGAACTGCGCGTGCAGGTAGCCGGTGTCCTCCGCGTCACCGGCGGCGCCGCCCTGCTCGAACGTGATCTGGTAGTACACGGTCACCGTGTCGGGGGCGAGGTTCTCCAACGTGAGACGGGCGCCGGTGCGGAACGGCATCACCCAGTAGGAGTTGAACCCGCCGTGCGGGTTGGCGGCGATCGGCACCGACGAGAGCTGGGCGAACTCGCACCAACCCTGTCCGAAGAAGTCGCCGACGGGGACCTCGATCGCCGGCTCGTCGCTGCCGTCCCAATAGGCACGCAGGACGAGGCGCCGCCAGTTGGAACGGTGGGTCGTGAGCCAGAGGTGGGTGATGACGCCGGGACCGTCGATCGCCGCCAGGTCGAACGTCTCGCCGGCGCCGACGTCGACGCTCGGCGACACCTTCCAACCGCGCCCGAGATCGACGGCGCACGCGGCGCCGGTCCCCTCGGTCGCCCGGGCGCCGCCGCCCTTGGAGCCGTCGAAGTTCTCGGGGCTGATCGACCTGGTGTCGACGTCCTGCAGGCGGGCGAGATCTCGCATCATGACGGTGTTCCTCCCTGGTTCGAGACGGGGTCGGCGGGGTCGGCGGCGGGGTCGGTGCCGACGAGGGCGACGTCTCCGCAGAGGTTGACGACGAGCCCGAGGGCGTCGAACAGCGCAGCCTTGACCGTCGCCGCGGCGTCGGCGGTGGCGGCGTCGGGAGCGTAGGCGACCTGCACGTGGTTGGCCTTGTGCTTCGCCATCAGCTGATCGCGGTCGACCCCGTGTAGCACGGCGTGCATGATCGGCCACTCCGGCGTGGTGAGCTCGAGGCGGCGCTGCGTCTCGCTCTCGGGGAGGTCGGCGACGTGACCGCGGCCGAGGTCGACGTGGAGCCGGCCGCCCTCGAGGTAGACACGCGACCAGACGATCTCGCCCGGCTTCGAGCAGCCGCTCAACGTGCCCCCACCGAGGGGGAAGTACATCGCCGGTTGCCGCTTGCTGTACGAGCGGTCGTAGCCGCCGTTGTGCGAGGCCGGCACCGACCCGGAGATGAGGAACGTCCAGACGAACTCGCCGCCGTACTCCTCGCCCCAGCGGATGTCGTGCAGCGTCGTGGCCGGGTCGAGGCCCATGGCGTTCCAGATGCGGTTGGTCACGAGGGCGTCGACGGCGACGCCCTCGTCGACCTCGTTGAAGTGGGGCAGCGGTTCGCCGGCATAGAGCTCTCGCGACCCGTCACGCGACAGCACCGGTGGCCGCTCGCGGTTGTTGAGCAGTCCTTCGGCGAGATCGCTCGCCGGCACGACGTCCTTGAGGCCCTGCTGGTACTGGATCCCCACGGCATCCAGCCCGAAGTCGTCGACGATCCGCAGGGCGGCGATGTACATGCGGAACTGGCTCGTCACCTGGGCCTCGGTCAGCTCCGTGGCCTCGTCGGTGCCGAAGTGGAACGTGAACCCGGCGTCGTCCAACCAGGCTCGGACGCCGGCGGCCTCGTCGTCGCGCACCCGGTTCATCTCGGCGACGAGGGCGCTCTGCGAGAGGCGCTCCTTGTAGATCCCGATCGGGTTGAGCAGTTCGTCGTCGAAGATCGCGTTGTACATGCCCATGCAGCCCTCGTCGAACACGCCGATGATCGCCTTGTCGCGGCGCAGCTGCTCGGCGAGGGCGCGGCCCAGCCGGACCTCCTCGACCGCTCCGTCGAGCGTCGGGAGGGGATGAACGTGGCCGAGGTCGTGCTCGAGGCGGCCGGTCTCCAGCCACGTGCGCAACCCCTCGCGCGCCCAGTCGTCGGTGAAGTCGACACTCCACAGCGCCGCGTGCTCGACGCCGGCCTTGGTGAGGCTGGCGGTCAGGCCGAGGAGGCCGACGAGACCCGGGAACGTGCCGTTCCAGTTGGCGACGACCATGATCGGTCCCCGGTGCGTGCGGAGTCCGGAGAGCACGTGGTGGCTGTACTGCCAGACGCCCTCGACGACGAGTAGCGGCGCGTCGGGTGGGATCGTCCGGAAGACATCGATGCCGTGACGCTGGCTGGAGATGAACCCGTGCCCGGCCTCCTCGTCGTAGGGATGCCCCCGCACGACCGTCCAACCGAACGACTCGACGGCGGCACGGACGTCGCGCTCCAGCTCCTCCTGCACGGGCCAGCACTTGACGTTGGCGGAGGGGCGGAGGTCGCCGCTGGCGACGACGAACACCGTGCCGGGTGCGGCGGTCGGTTCGGTGACCGGTTCGGGGAAGGTGTAGCTCGTCATGGTTCGTGCTTTCTGTCGGTGAGGTGCCCGGTGTCGGCCAGGGCATGGACGATCGGCGCGGTCGAGTCGTAGAGCCGGCGGTAGAGCTCGTAGTGGCGGTCGTAGATCGCCGCCGTTCGGGGATCGGGCTCGACGCCGTTGACCGGCGGGTTCCAGCGATCGATGTCGATGGCGCCGTCCCCGGACACGAGCCGGGCGGCGAGGAACGCCGACCCGAAGCTGGCGCCGATGCTGTGCCGGCGTCGCTCCTGGCGGACGCCGGTCACGTCGGAGACGATCTGCGTCCAGAGGTCACCCTGGGACCCTCCGCCGACGGCGACGATGCGCCGGATGGGTGCGCCGGCCGCGGTGAATGCTTCGAGATGGTGGCGGACACCGAATGCCGTGGCCTCGAGCGCCGCGCGGTACAGATCGCCGCGCGTGTGGTCGAGCGTGAGGCCGGCGACGACGCCGCGTGCGGCGGGATCCTCGAACGGCGTGCGCTCACCGGCGAAGTAGGGGAGCATGACGAGGCCGGCGGCGCCGG
Source organism: Desertimonas flava (assembly GCF_003426815.1). Taxonomy (GTDB): domain Bacteria; phylum Actinomycetota; class Acidimicrobiia; order Acidimicrobiales; family Ilumatobacteraceae; genus Desertimonas; species Desertimonas flava. The sequence goes on along the minus strand of NZ_QKYK01000025.1, from coordinate 61,615 downwards.
GGGGTGACGCCGCGGCCTCAGCGGTCAGGGTGGAGTAGTCGCTGCCGGTCAGGTCGCGCAGCCAGCTCGTGATGGCGCCCGACGCCGCCATCCCGCCGGCCAGGTTGCGGGTCCCCTCGAACACGCCGACCGTGCTCCACAGCGGCGGGGCCGGCACCGGCTCGTCGACGGTGCACACGAGGAACATCGTCGTGCCGTACATCAGCATGAGGTCGCCCACGCGGTGGGCGCCGACGCTCACGGCCTCGGCCCACGCGTCGACGGTGCCGACGGTGACCGGGACGCCGACGGGGATGCCCGTTGCGGCGGAGGCGTCCGTGGTCACCGTGCCTGCCGCGGCATCGGCCCATGCGAGGCGCGGCGGCGCGATCGCTCCGGCGATGTCGTCCCACCACGGTCGGTACCAGGAGTGGGTGGTGGTGTCGTACAGCGGTGTCGACTGGCTCGCCGAGTGGTGGTCGAGCAGGTACTCGCCCGTCAGGTGCCAGGCGAGGTACGAGCTGGGCATGAAGAGGCGCGTGGCGCGCCGCATGACGTCGGGTTCGTGGTCGCTCAGCCACTCCAGCTTGGGCCCGACCGCCTGGCTGGTCAGCGCCGAGCCGCCGCGAGCGACGATCGCCGTCTGTCCGTACCGCTCGTCGAGCCGGCGGATCTGCTCGGTCGCCCGCATGTCGACGCCGTAGAGGATCGCCGGCCGCAGCGGCTGCCCATCGTCACCGGTGACGAGGGTGCACGGCCCCATGCCGCTCACGCCGACCGCCACCACCTCGACCTGCGGCCTCACGCTGAGCAGCTCGCGGGTGATCGACACGAATTCGTCCCACCACACGGAGCCGTCCATCTCCACGTGGCCGGCGGCCGGGCGCGACACGTCGTGGGCGCGCGTGGCGTTGGCGAGCAGCGTGCCGTCGAGCGCGACGAGGACGCCCTTGGTGCTCGACGTCCCCACGTCGACGCCGACGACCGCAGCGCTCACGATGCTCCCCCTGTGAAATCGATATCTCATCTCTAACACCGAGTTCGGTGGAACGTCAACCAGAACCGCCGAATCAGCGCAGGTCACGACCGGCTCCTGCGTCATTTCGGTCCCTCGGACGCCTTCGAGAAGAGCCTCTCGACAGATCGACGAGCGATGTGTACGATGTTCTGTGTAATCGATTGCTCAGTTCGAGCCGGCACCGGGTCGGCGCCTGGGCAACGACACAGGGGGACGACGTGGAGTCAGTCGAGAACACCACCGCGGGATCGCCGGACGCCGGGATGTCGCGCCGGCGCCTGCTGCAGCTGATGGGCACGGCAGCCGTCGCCGTCCCGGCGCTCGGGAGCCTCGGCGCGAACGCCGCGGCTGCGCCGAGCGCCCCGCGCCGGCGAGCTGCCAGCGGCGAAACGGTCGAGCTGAACCTCGCCTACCTCGGCGACGCCAACCAGCAGGCGACGTGGGAGGCGCTCTTCGCCGAGTTCAACAAGGCCAATCCCGACATCAAGATCAAGGCGACCGGGCTCGCCGCGGGCAACTGGGGCAACTACGTCAGCACGGTGGCGACGCAGATCGCCGGCGGTGCCAAGTACGACATCGTCTACGTCGCCACCGAGGGCCAGCGCCTGTTCACGTCGAAGAACCTCCTACTGCCGCTCGACGACTACATCGCCGCCGACCAGGAGGCGATCGACGACTACTACGCCGACGTCCCGGCCAACCTGCTCGAGTGGACGCAGAAGTACGGCTCGCCCGACGGCCAGACCTACTTCATCCCTGGCGGGTACAACACGGTCGTGATGTACTGCAACGTCGAGGTCTTCGAAGCGGCCGGGGCCACCCTGCCCGAGAAGGACTGGACGTGGGACGAGTTCTACGAGGCGGGCGTGAAGATCAAGGAGAACGGCGGCTACATCTACCCGCTCGGCTCCGACTTCCCGTTCGTGCAGACGATGCCGTGGCTGCTCACCAACGGGGCGAGCACGATGGACGCCGACTGGGCGACGGCCACGTACAACTCGCCCGAGGCGGTGGAGGCGGCCGAGTTCGTCAAGAAGTGCATCGACGACGGACTGTCACCCGTGCCCGGCGGTGAGTTCGACGGACTCGCCCAGCTCTCCGACGGCAAGCTCGGCGCCATCGCCGGCGGTCGCTGGGTGACCGGCGACATCCGCCGTCTCGAGTTGGTCGACAAGATCCGCATCGTCAACTGGCCGACCAAGACGGGCAACGGCTCCCCGATCGGCTGGGACGGCTGGCCGATCATGAAGTCGTCCGATCATCCCGACGAGGCCTGGCAGTTCCTCAAGTGGCTCACCACCACCGAGGCGTCCGTCTACTACGCCGAGCAGGGCGGCACCAACATCCCCGCCCGCACGTCGGTGGCGACGAGCGAGTCCTTCCTCGCCGACGCCCCCGCCGGGTCCGAGCTGCTCCCCGCGGCGGTCGAGTACGCCACGCCCATCCCGTCGCCCGACAACCTGCCCGAGGTCGAGGCCGCCGTCAACGACGGCTGGACCGCGGCGATCACCGGCAACCAGGACGCGCAGGAGGCGCTCGACGCCGCCAACGAGGCCATCCAAGCGGTGCTTTGAACGTGACGGCGTCCCGGATCGGCACGCGGCGTGCTGTCGAGGCGGGCGCGTTGCGGCCGCGCCCGCCGCGGGCCAACTACTCGGGTTACCTGTTCATCGCCCCGTCGGTGCTGTTGTTCTGCACGTTCATCGTCGGCCCCTTCGTCTACGCGATCATCCTCAGCTTCTACTCGTGGGACCTGCTCACGCCGCGCACGTTCGCCGGTCTCGACAACTTCCGCGAGATGTGGCACGACCCGCTGCTGCGCAAGGCGCTGCGCAACACGTTCGTCTTCGGCTTCGCCTCGGTCGTCACCCACATCGTCGGCGGCCTGCTGCTGGCGATCGGGGTCAACAGCCTCAAGAACCGCTACCTGTCGTACTTCGTCCGCACGTCGCTGTTCTTCCCGTTCGTGATCTCGTGGGCGGCCGTCGCCCTGCTGTGGCGCTACGTCCTCAGCCCGTCGTTCGGCATCGCCTCGTATTACGCCGGCAAGGTCGGCGTCACGCTGCCGAACTGGTTCAGCGACCCCTCGTGGTCGATGCCGGCCATCATCGGCATCGACTGGTGGCACACGATCGGGTTCACGTTCGTGATCATGCTCGCCGGCCTGCAGACGGTCCCCCAGGAGCTCGTGGAGGCGGCGAAGACCGACGGGGCCGGCTCGTTGCGAGTCTTCTGGAGCGTCACGTTGCCGATGATGTCGCCGACGATCTTCTTCACGTCGGTCATCACGTTCCTCGGCGCGTTCCAGATCTTCGACCCGATGCAGATCATCACGCCGGGCGGTGGACCGAACAAGTCGACGCTGACGATCGTGATGTACCTCTACCAGCGCGGCTTCCAACGCTTCACCATCGGCTACGCCGCGGCGGTGTCACTGCTGATGTTCGTCATCATGATGGCCGTCACGCTCCTCCAGTTCTGGGGCAGCAAGAAGTGGGTGCACTCTCAATGAGGCGTTCCCCGGCCACGCAGGCCGGCGCGCCGGCTCCCTCCGCTAGCGCTCCGGTCGCCTATCCGCTCGAACCTCGGGACGCTCGCTGGCGCTCGCTGAAATCCGGACGGCGCACGTGACCGCGATCGAGTCGCGAGTGCCACGGTGGATCATCGGGACGGTGCTGTTCGTCGTCGGCGCCCTGATGCTCGCGCCGCTGATCTGGATGATCGCCGAGAGCTTCACCGAGGACGGCAAGGCGCTGCGCCTCCCGCCGAACTGGATCCCCAATCCGTTCACCACGGAGAACTACCGGAACATCTCCGGGCTGATCCCCTTCGGCCGGATGGCCCTCAACAGCCTCATCGTCGCCGTGATCGCCACCAGCGGGTCGATGCTCGTCAGCGTCCTCGCCGCCTACGGGTTCTCCCGGCTGCGCTTCCCCGGCCGGGACGTCATCTTCCTGGCGATGCTCGGAGCGATGATGATCCCGGGCCAGATGACGCTCGTGCCGGTGTTCGTGCTGCTTCGCAACCTGCACCTCATCGACCGCCTGCCGGCCCTCTGGCTGCCGGCACTCATCAACGTGTTCGCCATCTTCTTCTTCCGTCAGTACTTCAACACGATCCCGCGCGAGCTCGACGAGGCGGCGCGCATCGACGGCGCCGGCGACGTGTGGATCCTGTTCCGGGTGATCCTCCCGCTGTCGGGACCGGCGATCGCGGCGATGTCGATCCTGTCGTTCGAGGCGTCGTGGAACAGCTACCTCGGCCCACTGATCTTCATCTCCAGCGAGGAGAACATGACGCTGCCCCTCGGTCTGACCGCCCTGGACATGGGCCAGGGCGGGTCGTCGGTCATCGTGTTCGCCGCGATTACGGCCGTCGTCGTTCCCGTGCTCGTCGTCTTCCTCGTGTTCCAGCGCGCCTTCGTGGCGAGCATCGCCTCCGTCGGGATCCGCGGCTGATGCTCGCGGTCGCGCCCGACCCCCGCCGCTTCGTCGAGCGGGAGATCATCGCGGCGACGTTCCGCAACGCGTGGCCGAGCCTGCCGGCGCTGACGATCGCCAGCGCCGCGGTCTGCCTCGCTGCGGTCGTTCCGATCGTCGTCGTCCCCGGGATCAACCCGCTCGCCGCGCTCCTGGCGGCCGTGTGCATCGCACCGTTCGGCGCCGCGCTCGTCGCCGTCGTCCAACAGATGGCCGCCGGCGACCATGGAACGCTCACCACGTGGGGACGATCGCTGCGCCGGCACTGGCGGTTCGCGATCGGGCACGCCCTCGTCGCCGCGGTGCCGCTCGCTGCCTTCCTCGCCGCCCTCCACGTCCTCGACCGGACGGGTGCTCCGTGGGTCTGGCCGTCGGTGGCCCTCAGCGGTGCGGTCGCCGTGCTCACCGCGCTCGGGCTCACGGCGGTCATCCCGCTCGGCCTCGCCGACCCGTGCCTCGCGTCTCGTGGTCCGACGCTCTGGCTCGCCGCCTTGGCCCTCGTCGCCGCCCGGCCCGTCCGCTTCAGCGCCGTGGTCGCCGCCGCCGGCTTCGTCGTCTGGCTCGGCACGGCGGTCAGCGCCTCGCTGCTGCTGTTCGTCCCGGCACCGGCGGCGATCGTCGCCGTGACCGCCACGTGGACCGCCGCCGCAGCCACCGATCCCATCGCCGACGCCTCCGCATCGACCGATCCCTCAGGAGAATCGTGATCCGTACCGTGTTGCTCCCCGCCGTCGTCCTCCTCGTCCTGTGCGTCACCACGATGACGAGCGCGGCTGCCGCCACGACGCCCGACGAGGGGACGGGCGAGGTGTCGGCCGGCCCGTTCACGAACATCTACGACCCGAGCGTCGGCGAGGCCGGGCCGTGGTACATCAACGACCACACCATCGTGCAGGGCCCCGACGGGACGTGGCACATGTTCGGCATCACCCACGCCGAGCCCGCTGATGCCCTCGACGAGAAGCACCTCGCCCACGCCACCGCGCCCACGCTCGCCGGTCCCTGGACGAAGCGGCCGTTCGCCCTCGACGCCGACCCGTGGTACGGCGAGACCCACCTGTGGGCGCCGCACGTGATCCTCGTCGACGGCCTCTACTACATGTTCTATTGCGGCGGCGGTCCCGACAACTCGCAGTACGCGATCAACGTCGCCACGTCACCCGACCTCGAGACGTGGACGCGCCGGCCCGACGGTCCACTGTTCCGCGACGGCTACGACGCCCGCGACCCTTTCGTCGTCCGCGTCGGTGAGCAGTGGGTGATGTACTACACGGCGACGAGCGAACCCGCCGGCGGCAACCACACCGTGATGTACCGAACGAGCGACGACCTCGAGACGTGGAGCGAACGGCGCACGGCGTTCACCGACCCCGAGCTGGGCACGTGGGGCGGCGGCACCGAGTCGCCCTTCCTCGTCGAGCGCGACGGCATGTGGTACCTGTTCATCGGCCCGCGCGGCGGCTATCGGGGGACCGACGTGTTCCGCAGCGCCGATCCGTTCGATTTCGAGCAGGCCGAGCTCGTCGGCCACATCGACTCCCATGCCGCCGAGGTGGTGCGCGACGGCGACGACTGGTACGTCACCTCCGCCGGCTGGGGCGAGGGCGGCCTCCACCTCGCGCCCCTCAACCTCCCCTGACCGTCTCCGGCGGCTCGTGATCTCACCGTGACTGATGCTCCTATCGTTGTCAAGCGGCGATTGCGGGGATCTTGGTGTTGAGCCAGGTTTGGTAGCGGGTGGCGAGGTCGAGGTCATGTTGGAGGCCGCGCTCGAGCTGGGAGATGCGGGTGGGCCAGGTGCCGAGCTGCTCGGCGACGACGGCGAGCGAGATCCCGGCGGTGTTGCGGGCGGTGCGTAGGTCAGCGCCGTTGGGCACGGCGGGCGGGTTCGTGAGGAGGCGGAACATCTCGCGGGCGACGGCTCGTTTGAGGCAGCGGATGATCTCGCGGATGCTCAGGCCCTCGGCGGTGCGACGCTCGACGTAGGCCTTGGTGCGTTCGTCGTGTTGGAGGCGGACCATGATGATGCGCCACAGGGCGTTGTTGGCGCGGCGGTCACCGCCGCGGTTGAGGCGGTGACGGATCGTCTTGCCCGATGACGCTTCGATCGGAGAGACGCCGCAGAGCGCGGCGAAGCTGGCTTCGGTCTGCATCCGTTGCGGGTTGTCGCCGGCGGTGACCAGCAACGCGGCGGCGACTTCGTGGCCGACGCCGCGTGCGGCGACGAGGGCCGGGTTCGCTCGCGCGGTGAGCATCTTGAGAGCGCCGTCGAGCTCGGTGATCTCGACGTCGAGGGCTTGCCACCGTCGGGCGAGGTGACGCAGGGCGTGACGAAGCCCTTCGGTCGGGTCGGTGTAGTCGCCGGGTCGGAACCGTGCGCACGCAGCGACCCGGTTCACGGTGTTGAGGCCTTTGAGCTGGGCTCGCAGATCGTCGGGGGCGGTCACGATGAGATCGCGGATCTGGTTGCCGGCCTGGGTCCGGGCCTTCACCGCGGAGCGACGAGCGACCTGCAACGACCGAATCGTCTCCACGATCCCGTCGCCGGTCTTGGGTGTTGCGGTGGCATCGCCGCTCAACGCGGCCCGCGCGGCGGCGATCGCGTCGACGGTGTCAGACTTGCCGCGGCGCCGACGGGCTTGCCGGTCGGGACGGTTGACTTCAACCACGGCCACGCCGTGACGAGCGAGGTGGCGGGCCAGGCCTGCCCCGTACGAGCCGGTGCCTTCGACACCGACTTGGACCACTCGGCCGTGTCGGCACAGCCACGACAACAACTGCCGATACCCGGCCGTGGTCGCTGGGAACGACCCAGTCGCGAGCACTCGGCCGACCGGGTCGAGCACAGCAGCGACGTGGACATCGCCGTGCGTGTCGACACCGCCGGTGACAACGAGGCGTTGATGATGCATGCTGGTGGAGCCTTCCCTTCAAGAAGCTGGGGATGTTGGCACCACCGGCCGGGACGGCGGACAGCACACTCAGGACGCCGCTGCGAGGCTCCTATCAGGTCACGTCCGCCCGACCGGTCGGTGCGCGTGCTTGACGAAGACACCCGACCGACAGATCAGAGTCAAGGCAGCAAGCGCCGGTGACACGGTGGGTCAGATCGGAGGCATCGCCAAGCACGCGAGTCATTATGAGTGTGACACCCCTGGTTCACACTGGGGACCATGGCCGAGATCGCCCGATACACTCGCCGGGTCATATTCACCCTGCCCCATCATCCCGGTGGGGCCCCGGGGAGCCCGTCACTCGTGCCGGTCCCGGGTCCGGAGGGAGGTTCCAGCGCACCATGCGTGCATACGAGTTGATGGTCATCATCGACGGCGACGTCGACGACCCCAAGGCCCAATCGTTCGTGAAGGTCGTCACCGACGGCATCACGGCCGCCGGTGGCACGATCCACGGCAAGCCCGATTGGTGGGGGAAGCGTCAGTTCGCCTACCCGATCAACCGCAAGGAGACGGGGTACTACCTCGTCGTCGAGGCCGTGGCACCTGCCGGATCACTTGGCGAGCTCGAGCGTTCGCTCCGCCTCGCGGACGAGGTCGTCCGCCACAAGCTGATCAAGCTGCCCGTCTCCGAGGCCACGCGTCGCGGCATGTCGGGCGTCGCCGCCTGACTTCGGTCACCCGCCGAAGTCCACACCGCTTCACAGCAGGGAGCACACCATGGCAGACAACACCGTCACCCTCGTGGGCAACGTCACCCGCGATCCCGAACTTCGCTACACCACCGGCGGCCGCGGCGTCGCCAGCTTCGGTCTCGCCGTCAACCGGCGCTACCAGTCGAACGGTGAGTGGCAGGAGCAGACGTCCTTCTTCGACATCGTCGCCTGGGGCACCCTCGGCGAGAACGCCGCCGGCTCCCTCAACAAGGGCACCCGCGTCGTCGTCGTCGGTCGCCTCGAGCAGCGCTCGTGGGATACCCAAGAGGGCGAGAAGCGTTCGAAGATCGAGGTCGTCGCCGACGAGATCGGCCCCAGCCTGCGTTGGGCGAAGGCCGAGGTCGAGAAGATCGCCCGCACCGGTGGTGCCGGTGATGGTGGTGCTCCTCATCCCGCCGACTCGGCATCGAGTGGCATGAACCGTCCGGCTCCGTCACAGAGCTACGACGAAGAACCGTTCTGACACGACTGAACAAGTCACCCAACGAACTCACGAGAGACTGATGGCCAGCAAGAAGAATCGGGCACGCGCCGCCAAGGACGCGGCTCCCCGCAAGTACAAGAAGAAGACGAGCGCGCTCGTCATCGAGAAGGTCGAGTACGTCGACTACAAGGACGTCGACCTGCTGTCGCGCTTCATGAGCGACCGCGCCAAGATCCGCAACCGCCGCGTGTCGGGCAACGACGTGCAGCAGCAGCGCGAGGTGGCCCACGCCATCAAGGTGGCGCGCGAGATGGCGTTGCTTCCCTACGCCAAGCGGGTCGCCAACCAGCGCACGCGCCCGCCACGTGACGGCCGTCCCGGCCGTGGCGACAACGAGAACGCCACCGACGTGAACGACGAGAACGCGATCGACGAGACCGACACGTCGCTGGATGCCGGGCTCGACGGTGCCGACGACGGGGAGGAGTGACATGAAGCTGATCCTTCGTTCCGATCTCCAGGGCCTCGGCAAGCGCGGCGACATCGTCGACGTGTCCGACGGCTACGGGCGCAACTACCTCCTGCCGCGTGGTCTCGCCATCAAGGCGAGCGACGGTGCCGTCGATCAGGCGGGCCGCATGCGGCGCGCCCGCGACCTCCGCGACGCCAGCGACCGTGAGGCCGCCCAGACCATCGCGTCCACCCTCGTGCCGAAGATCATCGAGATCTCGGCCAAGGCCGGCACCGAGGGCCGTCTGTTCGGCTCGGTCACCGCGGCCGACGTGGTGGCCGCGGTCGAGGCGCAAACGGGCATCACCATCGACCGCCACCGCGTCGAAGTCGACGTGATCAAGTCGCTCGGTCAGCACACGGCCACGGCTCGTCTGCACGCGGATGTGGCGTTCCCGATCACCCTCGAGGTCATCGCGGCCTCCTGAGGTCGCCGATCCATTCCTGACTCGTGGCGGCGCTTCGGCGCCGCCACGATTCGTTCTCCCGGAGGTCCTGCCGTGTTCTCGCGCGCCCGTACACAGCCTCGCTCCCGTTGCCCACAGCTCGTCCACACCGAATCGCGGTGTTGTGCACCGGGTTGTTCCTCTAGTGCTCCACAGTGGCGAGCTGCCATCGTGAGGCAGATGGGCGATCAGTCGTGAGCGCAGCGAGCGACGGCCGTCCGCGCGAGCGCAGCCCTCAGGTCGACCGGTGAGTGACGACGACCCGTTCCTCGCTTCGCTGTCGACCACCCGTCCGGCGCAGCCGCGAGACGGTCGCAACGGCGGCCGGCAAGGTGGACGCAACGGCGGCAGGGGCAGCACCGACGGGTCGCGGGTCCCGCCGCACAACCTCCCGGCCGAGGAGGCCGTCCTCGGCGCGCTCCTGCTGTCGCGCGAGGCGCTCGGCGCGGTCATCGAGGCCGGCCTGCGCTACGACGACTTCTACAAGCCGGCCCACCAGCACATCTACGACGTCGCCGTGTCGGTGTCGCAGTCGGGTGGCCCCGCCGACACCATCACCGTCGCCGACGAGCTGCAGCGCCTCGGCCTGCTCGAAGCGGTCGGTGGCGTCGAGACGCTGCACCATCTGCAGAACGCCACGCCGGCCATCTCCAACGCCGGCCACTACGCCAAGATCGTCGCCGACGCGGCGATGCTGCGCCGTCTCATCATGGTCGCCGGCGAGATCAGCGAGATCGCCTACAGCGGACCCGACAACGTCGACCAGGCGCTCGACGAGGCCGAGACGAAGGTGTTCAAGGTCGCCGACCGGCGGGTGTCGGACACCTACGCCGAGATCGGTGAGCTGATGAAGGGCGCCATCGAGCGCATCGAGGAGAACTACGCCCGCGGCGACACCATCACGGGCATCCCCACCGGCTACCAGGATCTCGATGAGCTGCTGTCCGGCCTCCAACCGTCGACGCTGAACATCATCGGGGCCCGTCCAGCCATGGGCAAGACGGCGTTCGGCCTCGGGATGGCGACCAACGTGGCCAAGGTGTCGGGCAAGGCCGTGCTCGTGTTCTCGCTCGAGATGGGCCACATCGAGCTCACCCAGCGAATCCTGTCGAGCGAGGCCGAGGTCGACTCGACCAAGATCCGCAACGGCAAGCTGTCGGAGAGCGACTGGGCCCGCATCGGACGAGCGATCGGCCGGCTCGAGGTGCCGCTCTACCTCGACGACAACCCGCGCGTCACCGTCATGGAGATCCGCGCCAAGGCCCGCCGGCTGAAGATGCAGAAGGGCGACCTCGGCCTGATCCTCATCGACTACCTCCAGCTGATGAGCGGCGGCGGCAACGCCGAGAACCGCCAGCTCGAGGTGTCGGAGATCTCCCGAAACCTCAAGATCCTCGCCCGCGAGCTCGAGGTGCCGATCGTCGCCCTCAGCCAGCTGTCGCGAAACCTCGAGGCCCGCGCCGACAAGAAGCCGATGCTGTCCGACCTCCGTGAGTCGGGTTGCCTCACGGCGTCGACGCGGCTGCTGCGCGCCGACACCAACACCGAGATCACGCTCGGCGAGCTCGTCGACACGGGCGCCCTCGACGTACCGGTCTGGTCGCTCGACGATCACTACCGGATGGTGCCGGCCACGCTCACCCACGCGTTCCCGAGTGGGGTCAAGCGCGTGTTCCGGCTCCGCATGGCGTCGGGTCGCACCGTCGACGCCACCGGCAATCACCGCTTCCGCACCGTCGACGGCTGGGCGTCACTCGACGAGCTGCACGTCGGAGCGCGCCTCGCCGTGCCCCGCCTCCTCGGTGCTCCCGAGCACGTCACGCCGATGAGCCCGGGTGACCTCGCGCGGCATGCCGCGGCCGACGGCGTCGGGGCCGAGGTCTTCGCCCTGCCGACGGCCCAGGTGGCCCAGTACTTGCGACGTCGCTGGGACCTCGCCCGCCGCGCCGGTTGCGCCGTCGTCGAGCCCGGCGTGCGTATCTCCCTCGAGTGCTCCGGCGCCGTCGTGGCCGACCACCTGCAGCAGTTGCTCCTCCGGCTCGCCGTCCGCTCGACGATTCACGTCTCGGACGCCGGCCACGTGACGTTGCGAGTCCGCGGTCTCGACGGCCACCGCCGGTTCGTCGCCGATGTAGTGGGCGGCGGCGCGCCGATCCCCGACGCCGGAAGCGACGACGAGAACGACACCGTCCCCGGCTCTGCCGACGGCCGGCGAGGCGAGTCGAGCCGGGGCCGCCTCGCCGAGCTCGCCGACGTCCTCGGCGACAAGGAGCTCGCCGACCTGGCGACCTCCGACGTCGTGTGGGACCGCATCGTCGGCATCGACGACGTGGGGATCCAGGAGGTGTTCGACGCCACGGTGCTGGCGACGCACAACTTCGTCGCCAACGGCGTCGTCGCCCACAACAGCCTCGAGCAGGACGCAGACGTCGTCATGTTCCTCTACCGCGACGAGGTCTACAACAAGGAGTCGCCCGACCGGGGCGCCGCCGACCTCATCGTCGCCAAGCATCGAGCCGGTCCGATCGGGGACATGCGGCTCGTGTTCCGCGGCCAGTACGCCCGGTTCGACAACGCCGCCCCCCGCTCGATGGGTTGACCGAGGCAGCGCCGACCAACCCGACGTCCGCGGCGGGTCGACTGTCAGCGAGCGAGCCGGCTCACGATCGCGTCGGTGTCGTAGACGCAGCCGCCCCAACTGCCGCCGCTGGCGGCCTGGAGCGCGGCCCAGAGCCGCGTGTCGTCCGGCAGCCCGTCGGCCGCGGAGGCGAGTCCGGGATGCGGCGGGCGCGACGCGAGCAGATCGCCGTCGCCGGCGAAGTCGACGCGGCCCGCGAGGCGCACGGTGTCGATCTCGATGCGGATCATGTCGCCGTCGCGCAACCGCCCGAGGGGGCCGCCGGCGGCTGCTTCGGGGCTGATGTGACCGACGCATGGGCCCGAGGAGACACCGGAGAACCGGCCGTCGGTGAGCAACGGGATGCGGCCCCGGTCGTCGGCGTACCTCATCGCCGCGGTGATCTGGAACGTCTCGGGCATGCCGAACGAGGGCCCGATACCGACGAGCACCATCACGTCTCCCGGCTGGACCGCGCGTGACTTGATCGCCGCGATCGCGTCGTCCTCCGACGTGAAGACGCGAGCGGTGCCCTCGGCGCGGTACACGCCGTCGGTGTCGCACGATGCCGGGTCGAGCGCCGTGCTCTTCACGAGTCCGCCGTCGGGTGCGAGGTTGCCGCCGACGATCGTCACGGTGCCGGGCAGCTCGTGGCCAGCGGGGCGGATCACGTCGTCGGGATCGACCCCGTCGATGTCGTGGAGCCGGTTGCGCAGCGCTGAGCGGCGGTCGCTGCGCTCCCACCAGTCGAGGTTGTCGCCGAGCGAGCGCCCCGACACGGTGGGCACATCGAGGTCGAGGGCCCCGCGGCGAGCCAGGTGGAGCATCACCTCGGGGACGCCTCCGGCGAGGAACACATGCACCGTGGCGTAGCTCCGTGGCCCGTTCGGCAGGGCGTCGACGAGGCGCGGCACCGACCGGTTGACGCTCGTCCAGTCCGCCGCACTCGGCCGTGTGAGGCCGGTTGCGTGGGCGATCGCGGGCAGGTGGAGATAGAGGTTCGTCGAGCCTCCGAAGGCGGCGTGCACGACCATCGCGTTGCGCACGGCGCTGTCGGAGAGCAGCCCACCCGTCGTCGTGCCCGAATGCGCGAGCCGTGCGAGGGCGCGGGCCGACCGGCGCGCCAGGTCCTCCCACAGCGGCGTCCCCGACGGGTGCAACGCGCCGTGGGGCAGGGTGAGCCCGAGCGCCTCGGCGATCACCTGCGACGTGGCCGCCGTGCCGAGGAACTGGCAGCCGCCGCCCGCCGAGCCGCACGCCCGGCAACCGGTCACCGCGGCGTGCTCGAGCGTGATCTCACCTCGGGCGAAACGGGTGGCGAGCGACTGCACGGTGGCGGTGTTCTCGGTGAGGTCGGTCCGCAGCATCACCCCGCCCGGCACGACGACCGCCGGGAGGTGCGGAACGCCGGCGACCGCCATCAGCAGCGCGGGCAACCCCTTGTCGCACGTACCGATGGCGAGGACGCCCGACGCCGTGGGCAGCGAGCGGATCAGCCGCCGCGCCACGATCGCCGCGTCGTTGCGATACGGCAGCGAGTCGAGCATGGCCCGTGTGCCGTTGCTCCGGCCGTCGCACGGATCGGACACGAATGCCGCGAACGGTGTCGCACCGCCCGCCCTCAGTTCGCGGGCGGCGGCGTCGACGAGCATCCCGAGCTCCCAGTGGCCGGTGTGGTAGCCGAGCGCGATCGGCTCGCCGTCGGGCCCCCGACGGCCGCCGAGCGTGGACACGATCAGGAACTCGCGGCTGCCGACGCGCTCGGGGGCCAGCCCCATCGCCACGTTCTGCGTCCATCCGAACAGCTCACCGCTCGACATGCCGGCCAGGCGTCCCGCCTCGAGCGGCAGCTCACCGGCCGGACCGGCGCCGGTCGTCGCCGGCTCGTACAGCGATCGATCGCCCGAATCGAGCACACGATCGGACCTGTCGTCCATCACGGGCGCCCGCCGTGTCGGTGCGCGCCGATCACGTCGGTGTCGCCCCACCCTTGCGACTCGGATGGCGAACGGCGCACGCTGAGGGCGTCCACGTCATCGTTCGAGATATCGAACAATGATCGGAGCTTCGAACATTGTGGCAAGCTAGAACCATCGCCGTGCGAACGTCAACAGGGTGGCTCCCGACCGTTGGTGCGGAGCCGGGTCGAGCGGGTCGTAAGGTGCCCGCGCTCGACCGCGGACTCGACATCCTCGAGCTCTTCCTCGACGGCGAGCAGTTGTCGGCTCCCGACATCACCGAACGCGTCGGCCTGCCGCGCACGACCGTGCACGAGCTGGTCGCGACGCTGGTCTCCCGCCACTACCTCGTCCCGCTCGATGGTCGACCGACCCGTTACCGCCTCGGCGCCATGCTCGCCCGGCTCGGTGGCGCGTTCGGTGACCAGGTCGATCTCGTCCGCGAGGGCAGCGAGGTCGCCAGGCGTGTCGCCGCCAACTGCGGAGAGACGGTCAACGTGGCCGCCCTCGACGGGGCCGATGTGATCTACCTGGTCAAGGTGGACAGCGTGCACCCGATCCGGATGGTGTCAGCCGTCGGGCGCAGACTCCCAGCGCACTGCACGAGTCTCGGCAAGGCGATGCTCGCCGCCCTCCCCGAGGCCCGCCTCGCCGAACTGTTCCCCCGCACCGCCCCGCTCGCGTCGATGACGCCGCACAGCATCACCACGGTCCGCGCCCTGCGCGCCAACCTCGACGAGGTGCGCGCCACGGGCGTTGCCTTCGACGAGCGGGAGTCCGACGCCGGGATGTGGTGTGTCGGCGCCGCGGTCCGCGACCACACCGGTGCCGTCGTGGCCGGTCTGAGCATCTCCACGCCGGAGATGCGCCGCACGCCAGAGAACGACGAGCGCTGGGTGCAACTCGTCACGGACGGTGCCGCCGAGCTCTCGGCACGACTCGGCTACCGCGGCCCAACGAGCTCCGAGGACCGGTATCGAATGAACGATGGAGCCGCGCCATGACGCTCGAGATCATCGCCACGGCGACCGGCCTGGTCGCCGCGCAGGACGGCGAGCACCGTGCACTCGCCGCTCACTGCTCGATCGACGCGCTGCTCGCCGCGCGTGACCCGCTCGCGGCGGCCGCCGAGTGGTTTGCGGTCGGCACGGCGAGGGGGCCCGTCGGCGATGGAGACGTGCGCGCACCGATCGGCTCGCAAGAGGTCTGGGCGGCCGGAGTGACGTATCTCCGCAGCCGGGTCGCTCGGGTGGCGGAGTCGCACGAGGCAGGCGGCGACACGTTCTACGACCGCGTCTACGACGCCGCTCGTCCTGAGCTGTTCTTGAAGGCCACGTCCCATCGCGTCGTGGGCCCCGGCGCCGGGGTCCGCATCCGGCGCGATTCGACCTGGAATGTGCCCGAGCCCGAGTTGACGCTCGTCGTCAGTTCGGCCGGCCGGATCGTCGGCTACACGATCGGCAACGACATGTCGAGCCGCTCGATCGAGGGCTCCAACCCCCTCTATCTGCCGCAGGCGAAGCTGTACGCCGAGTGCGCCGCTGTCGGCCCGCGTCTCGTCTTGGCTGCGTCATTACCCGGTCCTGAGACGGCCATCGCCATGCAGATCACGCGCGCGGGGAGCCTGGTCTTCGAAGGTCGCACCAACCTGGCGCAGATCAAGCGCCCGTTCCCGGAACTCGTCGAGTACCTGTTCCGCGACAACGAATTCCCCGTCGGCGTGTTGCTGATGACCGGCACGGGCATCGTTCCCGACGACGACTTCACCCTGGTTCCCGGCGACGAGGTGGCGATCACCATCGACGGCGCCGGCACGCTCGTCAACCCCGTGGTGGTGCGTGATGTAGAACGTGACGCGCGCTGAGGGACCGGGTCCCACCCCGGACCGTGGACGTGGCTGGCGCTGGCCGGCCGCGATCGTCAGCGCGCGCTTCGTCGCCGACGCGCTCCTGTGAACGTTCACATGAATCGCCATCCGAAGCCTTGACGGCATAGCCGTTAACGTTCACAATCGCGAGGACGATCGGTGTGCTGGGGGGCCACCCAACGGGGATGACACGCAGCCGCCAACGAGCGCGATACCGAGGGGGACATCATGCGCAGCCGGGAGACGTCGAACCAGTCGCACCATCCAGCCGGGCGGCCGACCTTCACGCGACGGCAGGTGCTCGCCGGCAGTGGGGCGTTCGCTGCCGGCGTGATCGCTGGAGGGCCACTCTTCGCCAGCCCTGCCGAGGCGCGCCGGACGGCACTGCATCCCGCGCTGCCGTCGGACGAGCTGCCCCGAGAGCAGACCCTGATCCTGCAGAACCCCGAGCCGGTGCTGAACAATCCCGGCTGGTTCAACATCTGGGTCGACGGCGGCGGCGGGCTGTCGACCGGCCTGCAGCAGTTGATGATGGACACGCTGTGGTTCGTCGATCCCAACGAGGGCATCGATGGTGTCGTGCACAACTCGCTGGCGACCGGACCTGCCGAGTACAACGCCGACTTCACCGAGATGACGGTGCATCTCCGCGACGACATCTACTGGAGCGACGGCGAGCAGTTCACCGCCGCCGACGTGGTCTACACGGTGCAGACCCAGATGGACACGCCCGGCATGACGTGGAGCGGCGCCTTCTCGACCCAGGTCGCGACCGTCGAGGCGGTCGACGATCAAACGGTCCACTTCACCCTGCAAGCACCGAACTCGAGGTTCAACTCGATCTTCTCGGTGCGTTGGAACGGTGCGTGGATCATGCCCGAGCACATCTTCTCCGGAGTCGACGACGTCCTGTCCTTCGACTTCGCCAATCCCGTCGGCCTCGGGCCGTATGTGCTGCGCGACTACGACCAGAACGGCACCTGGTACATCTGGGAGAAGCGTGAGGACTGGGACCGCACGTCGGTCGCCGACTTCGGCGAGCCGGCGCCCCAGTACGTCATGTACCGCAACAACATGCAGATCGACAATCGGTTGATCGAGATGCGCAACGGCAACCTCGACATGATCCACGACCTGTCCCCGGAGGGCATGTTCTCCATCGTCGAGGAGGACGACGACGTCCGTGGCTGGTTCCCGGGCTTCCCCTACGCCCATCCCGATCCCACCCTGCCGATGTTCATCTTCAACCACCAGAACGAGAAGTTCCAGGACAGTCGGGTGCGCTGGGCGCTGGCCTTGATGCTCGACGCACGCGGTATGTCGATGGCCAGCTACCGCGGGGCGGCGACGCTGTCGGCGATCTCGATCCCTCCGACCGGCACGCACCCCGACGACTACCACATCCCGATGCAGGAGGAGCTGATCAACTTCGAGCTCGACACGGGCGAAGGCGTGATCAAGCCGTACAACCCCGACGTCGGGCTCGACATCGCCGAGATGGTTCGCGCCGAGTTCGGCGACGAGGTGCCCACCGACGAGGCGGAGATCCGCCGCGCCTTCGGGCAGGGTTGGTGGAACCAGGACCTCGACGCCGCAGCCGCACTCCTGCGCAGCGCCGGATTCACCGAGGACGGTGGGGGCTGGACGATGCCCAACGGCGAGCCGTTCGAGTTCACGATGATGGTGCCCGAGGAGGGAGTGATCAACCGTCTGGGCACCATCGCGGCTCAGATGTGGAGCCAGGCCGGGGTGCCCGTGACGCCGGAGGTGGCGCCCGACAGCTGGGACCGTCAGGCCGCCGGCGACTACGAAGCCAACGTCGCCTGGAGCGTCGAGACATGGGGTGGTCATCCCGACCTGTCGTTCTTCCTCGACAGTTACCACTCCGACTACATCGTCGAGCCAGGCGAACTCCAGCCGGCCCGCAACTGGATGCGCTGGCAGCATCCCGACCTCGACCGGATCATCGAGGAGATCCGCACGGTGCCGTTCGACGATCTCGAGCGCAACGTCGAGCTCGGCCGGGAGTTCGTCCGGCTCCACCTCCAAGAGATGCCGAACATCCCGGTGATGTCCTACAACGTGTTCGTCGCCCTGTCGGAGCGGTACTGGACCGGCTACCCGACTGCGGAGAATCCGTACGCCAACCCGGTGAACAACTGGGCGAACTCGAGGTACATCCTGACCCAGCTCGCACCGGCCGCCGGCTGACCCGGAGCCCACCGACCGAGCGGGCGCCCGGCGAGGACGATGAAGGGCTATCTCTGGTTCGCACTCAAACGAGCGCTGCAAACGCTCGTCGTCATCGTCGTCGGCATCTCCTTGGCCTTCCTGATCAGCCAGCTGTCGCCGATCGACCCGGTCGAACGGTCGCTCAGTCGCATCACGTCGAGATCGAACTTCAGCCCCGAAGCGATCGGCGAGATGCGCACCGCGCTGACCGACCTCTACGGCTCGGACAAGTCCTTGTCCGAGCAGTACGCCAACTTCCTGCGTCGCATGGCGCAAGGTGATCTGGGTCCGTCGATGCTGGCGTTCCCGACCCCTGCGATGGATCTCGTGATGCGCGCGTTGCCGTGGACGGTGTTCCTCCTCGCCTCGTCCACGCTCATCACGTTCCTCTTCGGGAACCTCTTGGGAGCGATGGCGGGCTACTTCCAGGACAGTCGCCTGCTCAAGATGTTCGGCGTGGCTGCCATCGGTGTGCAGCCGATCCCCTACTACATCGTCGCCTTCATGCTGCTGTACATCTTCGGCTTCGTGTGGCCCATCCTGCCGACGTCCAACGCCTACGACATCGGCGTGAACCCCGGTTGGAACCTGGACTTCTTCGTGTCCGCGGCCGAACACGCGGTCCTGCCGGTCGCGTCACTGATCATCACCGGCTTCGGTACGTGGTTTGTCGGCATGCGCGCCCTCGTGTCGAACATCGTCACGGAGGACTACGTCACGTACGCCGAGCTCGGGGGGGTCGGGCGTCGGCGTGTGCTGTCCTCGTACGTGATGCGCAACGCCGCCGTGCCGCAGTTGACGGCATTGGCCCTCGCGTTGGGATCGATCTTCTCCGGCACGATCATCACCGAGCAGGTCTACAACTACCCGGGACTCGGCACCCTGCTGGTCGACGCCGTGAACCAGGGAGACAGCACGACGGTGCTCGCCGTCTCGACCGTGGCCATCGTCGCCGTGGCGCTGGCGATCCTGGTCATCGACCTGCTGCACCCGCTGCTCGACCCTCGGGTCAGGACGGCCTGACGCGCTGTGTTGACCGTCGTACGCGACCTGTTCCGCTACAACCGGGAGTTCACCGCCGGCACCGTCCTGATCGTCTTCATCGTGGTGATCTCGTGCCTCAGCTACTTCTCCCCGGTGGATCCCGTGCTGCAGTACGTCGTCCCGCCCGATCGGCCTCCCTCGGGCGAGTACTGGTTCGGAACGAACTCACGCGGCCAGGACCTGTTCTGGCAGGCGACGTTCGCCATTCGCAACACCCTGCTCTTCGGCGTCCTCGTCGCCTTCCTCTCGCGCATCATCTCGATCGTGGTCGGACTGCTCGCCGGGTATGTGGGTGGCTGGTTCGACCGTGGCCTGATGTCGCTCAACGACGTCGTGGTGGCGCTCCCGATCTTCCCGATCCTCGTCTTGTTCTACTTCACGCTCAGGAACGACCTCTCCACGCTGACGCTGGCGTTGATCATGGCGTGCTTCGGGTGGCCGTTCGACGCCCGCCTGATCCGGTCCGTCGCCCTCGGGCTACGCAGCCGGGAGTTCACCCACCACGCGGTCTTCGCCGGCATGAGCACCCGCAAGATCATGTTCGAAGAACACCTGCCCTACGTGATGCCGATCGTCTTCTCGACCGCCCTGGCGAACATGATCTGGTCGATCGGGTTGTCGGTGACGCTCGCCGTGCTCGGCTTCACCGACCTCAACATCCCGACGATCGGCACGATGATCTACTGGGCCAACAACCACTCGGCGATGGTCGCCGGCAGGTGGTGGTGGATCGCCGTACCGGTCGGCCTCGTCGTCATCACGTTCGTCGGCCTGTACCTGCTCGCCGTGTCCTTCAACGAGTACATCGACCCACGCTCACGTCTGCGGCGCATCGGCGGAGAGGGCCGATCGTGAGCGAGGATCTGCTGACCGTCAGTGGCCTCCGGGCCTACTACCGCGTCAACCACTTCGGCGTCGAACGCGAAGTACGCGCAGTCGACGACATCACGCTGTCGGTCCGCAGGAACGAGATCTACGGCATCGCGGGGGAAAGCTCGTCGGGCAAGACCACGCTGATCAAGACGTTCGCGGCCGCCATCCGCCCGCCACTGCGCATCGTCGGCGGATCGATGACCTACCACTTCGCCGAGGGCGACGTCGATCCGTATGCGGTGTCCAAGGCCGAGGTCGATGCGCTCCGGTGGAAGCACCTCTCCTACATCATGCAGGGCTCGATGAGCCTGCTCAATCCGTTGCGACGGGTCCGCAGCGTGTTCGAGGACTTCGCGCTCCGTCCGATGGGACTGCCGAAGGACCAGTTCTGGGACCGCATCGAGGCGCACCTGCAGCGTCTCGAGCTGTCGCCTGCGGTCCTGTCCGCCTATCCGCACCAGCTCTCCGGCGGGATGCGCCAGCGGGTCACGATCGCGCTCGCGACGGTGTGCCAGCCCGAGTTCGTGATCGCCGACGAACCGACGACGGCGCTCGACGTCGTGGTGCAGAAGGACGTGCTGGCGATGCTGCGCGACGTCCAGCAGGCGATCGGATCGTCGGTCGTGTTCGTCACCCACGACATGAGCGTGCACGCCCGGATCGCCGATCGCGTGGGCATCATGTACGCCGGTCGCCTGGTGGAGGAGGGGCCGACGGCGTCTCTGTTCACGGCCGCCCGGCATCCCTACACCGCCCACCTCGTCGCCTCGCTCCCGCGCATCGGTGACGTCACGCCCAAACCGGCGCTCGACGGTCGTCCGCCCAATCTGGCCCAGCCGCCGACCGGCTGCCGCTTCCACCCGCGCTGCCCACTCGCCATCGAGAAGTGCACGACAGACGTGCCGCCCCTCGAGACGGTCGCCGAGGGGCACCGTTCGGCATGCTGGCGCGCCGACGAGGTACGTCAGGCGACCGCCGTCGAGGTCCATCGATCGGGGGTCGCCTGATGACCGTGGCCGGGGTTCCGACATGCGAGTCGTGCCCGAACGGCCACCGTCTCGCCCGCTTCGGATCGAGTGTGGACCGGTGACCGCTCTGCTCGACGTCTCGCACGTCTCCAAGCAGTTCGTCGTGGGCGGCAGGCTGTCGCGGCGCCGCGTCGACGCCGTCGTGGACGCCTCCTTCTCCCTGTCGGCCGACGCTCCGGAGATCTTCACGATCATCGGCGAGTCGGGGTCGGGAAAGACGACGCTGGCGCGCATGATCCTCGGTCTCGAACCCGCGTCGAGTGGCGACATCCACTTCGAGGGCCGCAGCAGTGGGGAACGTCGTCGCCGGCGAGCCCGGCTCGACTTCATGCGCCGGGTGCAACCGGTGTTCCAGAACCCGTTCGAGACGTTCAATCCGCTCAAGCACGTCGACCGCTACCTCTACTCGACGGCACGTACGCTCGCCGGAGCGACCTCGCGCGCGGCCGCCGCTGCGGCGGTGGACGCATCGCTGCAGAAGGTCGGGCTCAGCCTCGACGAGGTCGCCGGACGGTACGCCCACGAGCTCTCCGGCGGACAGCTCCAGCGGGTGGCGATCGCCCGGGCGTTGATCCCCGATCCGGCGCTGATCATCGCCGACGAGCCCGTGTCGATGGTCGACGCCTCGCTGCGCATGTCGATCGTCAACCTGCTGCGCGATCTTCGCGACACGCTCGGCGTCTCGGTGATCTACATCACCCACGACTTGGCAACCGCGTACTACATCTCGGACCGGCTGGCGATCATGCAGCAGGGCTACGTGGTCGAGATGGGACCGGCCCGGGCGATCCTCGACGCGCCCGAGCATCCCTATTCCCAACTGCTCAAGGAGTCGGTGCTGTCGGTCGACGACGCCGGTCTGGGCCACCTCGTCCCGGCCGACCGATCCGCCGCCATCGCCGCTCTCGAGGCGGCCGCGACGACGAGCCTGCAGGAGCGACCGGACGGTCGCGTCGTCAGGGCGTAGCTGCGCCCATCAGGATCCCGGTGACGCCACGAGGCGAACCATCGTCCACGACACCGGAGGCAACGCCATGGTGAGCTCGCCGTCGGCCGGTGGGGCGTCCAACGACACCCGGCGCGGGCGCACCCGGTCGGGAGCCTCGGCGGTGTTGCGCGCGTGGCGGTCGGCATCGGCGAGCTGGAGGCATTCGGCGACGGCGACCGATCCGAGCGGGCGGACGTCGACGGTGAGGGCGACCTCGCGTTCGAGCGACCGGTTGACGACGAACAGCACGGCGCCCTCGTCGTCTCGGGTGGCGACGGCGTCGACGAGGGGGACCTCACCGAAGCGTTCCGTCTCGTAGGTCGGCGCCTCGACGGCGAGTCGCAAGACATCGCCGGATGCATGGCGCGCGGTCGCGGCGAAGGGATGGAAGATCGTCTGGCGCCACGCCGGACCGCCGGGTTCGGTCATGATCGGCGCGATCACGTTGACGAGTTGCGCCTGGCAGGCGACCGCAACGCGATCGGCGTGGCGCAACAGCGAGATCAAGAGGCTGCCCACGACGACTGCGTCGGTGACGTTGTAGGTGTCCTCGAGCAGCCGTGGTGCCCGCGGCCAACCCGGCTCCGGGCCCTCGCTCTGGAACCGGGACAGGTACCACACGTTCCACTCGTCGAACGAGAGGTGGATGCGCTTGCTGACGCCGAGCTTGGCTCGCACGTGGTCGGCGGTGGCCACAACGGCGTCGATGAAGCGATCCATGTCGACCGACGAGGCGAGGAACGTGGCCGGGTCGCCGTCGTGCTCCTCGTAATACGCGTGGAGCGAGATGTAGTCGACGACGTCGTAGGCCTCCTCGAGCACTGTCGCCTCCCAGGAGCCGAACGTCGGCATCGACGAGCCGGAGCTTCCGCACGCGACGAGCTCGAGGTCGGGTTCCGCCTGCCGCATCGCCCGCGCCGTCTCGGCCGCGAGCCTCCCATACTCGGCAGCGGTCTTGTGTCCCGTCTGCCACGGACCGTCGAGTTCGTTGCCGAGACACCACAGCCGGACGCCGTGGGGATCGGGGGCTCCATTCCGGACGCGCCGGTCCGACAGCGCGGTGCCCGAGGGGTGATTGGCGTACTCGAGCAGATCGAGCGCCTCGGCGACGCCGCGAGTGCCCAGGTTGACAGCGAGCATCGGCTCGACGCCGGCCCGTCCCGCCCAGGTGACGAACTCGTCGAGGCCGATCTCGTTCGTCTCGATGGTGCGCCACGCGAGGTCGCGTCGGACCGGGCGGTGCTCACGCGGCCCGACGCCGTCCTCCCAGCGGTAGTTGGACACGAAGTTGCCGCCCGGATAGCGCACGACCGAGACTCCGAGCTCCTCGGTGAGGGCGAGGACGTCGCGGCGGAAGCCGTCGTCGTCGGCGGTGGGGTGGTCGGGCTCGTAGATCCCCGTGTAGACGCACCGTCCGAGGTGCTCGACGAACGAGCCGAACAGCCGGCGACCGACCGCAGCGATCTTGGCAGCGGGATCGACGACGACACGGGCGCTGAGCGGGACTTCGCGACTGCTCACGGTGGCGACCTCCTGGGTGATACCGGGGCTGATTGTGAACGTTAACAGATCCCCACGATGCTCGGAGACGGGCCATCCAGGGGTTCGGTCCGATCTGTGCGGCGCGCATCACTCCGGTCGGCGTGGACACCTGATCGCGAAGAGCCTCGTCGTATCCTTTCGTCGTGCACCGCGCCATCACTCCCGGACGCGACGACGGTGCGTGATCACACGGTCGCTTCGAGGCGACCCGGTCTCCACGACGTCGCCAGAGTGGCCAAGGTGTCGCATCAGACGGTGTCGCGCGTTCTCAACGATCAGCCCCACGTTCGTCCGGCGACGAGGGAGCGGGTGCAACAGGCCATCGCCGAGCTGGGGTATCGGCGCAATGCAGCGGCGCGGTCGTTGGTGACCCACCGGTCGGGGGTGATCGGGCTGCTCACGCCGCGCACCCACCTGTATGGGCCGACGCGGTCGATGATGGAAGTCGAGGTGGCGGCACGCAAGGCCGGGTTCTTCGTCAGCCTTGCCAGCGTCGCCGACAGCTCGGCCGCGGCGCTCGACGCCGCCGTCGAGCACTTCAAGGATCAGGCCGCCGAGGCGGTGGTGCTGATCGCTCCGGAGAAGGCGTGGCTCGACGCGGCGCGCGTCGTGTCGAACGACATGCCGGTCGTCACCCTGTGCGCCGACTACCGACCGGCCAGGAGGTCGCTCGTGTCCGTGGCGATGGACAACCGCAAAGGGGCGTTGCTCGTCACCGAGCACCTCGTGCAGCTCGGCCACCGTGATCACGCCTTCATCACCGGCCCGCCCGACTCGGCCGAGGCCGCCGCCCGCTGGCGCGCCTGGCGGAGCGAGCTGCAACGCGCGGGTCACGACACGTCGCGCGTCTATCAGGGCGACTGGAGCTCGGAGTCGGGCTACCAGGCCGGGCAGCGTCTCGTCGCCGACGGTGTGCCGACGGCCGTCTTCGCGGCGAACGACCAGATGGCGCTCGGGCTGCTGACCGCACTCGGGGAGGCGGGTCTCGACGTCCCGCTCGACGTCTCGGTCGCCGGCTTCGACGACCTGCCCGAGTCGGCGTACTTCCGGCCCGGCCTGACCACCGTGCGGCAGGACTTCACCACGCTCGCGGGGCGCTGCGTCGACGTGCTCGAGCGCATCCTGCGCAATGAGCCGGCGGCGAGCGTCCGAATCAGTCCCGAGCTCGTGATCCGGCAGAGCACCGCCCCACCGCCACACCGGCGTCGGAGACACTGACGTCGTGGCCGGCCGCCCTGCTCGAAGTGTGAGCTCACGGCGCGGATGTCCGCGCCGTGAGCTCACCGATCGCCGCCGTTCGGGGTGGGTCAGCCGCTGCTGCTGAAGGCCGCGTCGAACGCCGCCGATGGAGCGTCGAACGCCAACCGGCGGACGAACTCGAGGGCCTCGGGGGCGCCGACGAGGCGATCCATGCCGGCGTCCTCCCACTCGATGCTGATCGGGCCGTCGTAGCCGATCGTGTTGAGCATGCGGAAGCACGTCTCCCACGGCACGTCGCCATGGCCGGTGGACACGAAGTCCCAACCGCGGCGGGGATCGGCCCAGGCCAGGTGTGAGCCCATGCGCCCGTTGCGCCCGTTGCCGACCTGACGCTTCGCGTCCTTGCAGTCGACGTGGTAGATGCGGTCCCGGAAGTCGTACATGAAGCCGACCGGGTCGAGGTCCTGCCACACGAAGTGGCTCGGATCCCAGTTCAGCCCGAAGGCCGGCCGGTGTTCGATCGCCTCCAGTGTGCGGACGGTCGTCCAGTAGTCGTAGGCGATCTCGGACGGGTGCACCTCGTGGGCGAACCGTACGCCGACCTCGTCGAACACGTCGAGGATCGGGTTCCACCGATCGGCGAAGTCCCGGTAGCCGGCGTCGACGAAGTCCTGGCTCGCCGGCGGGAACATCGCCACCGCCTTCCAGATCGACGAGCCGGTGAAGCCGATGACGGTCTTGACACCGAGCTTCGCCGCGGCCCGGGCGGTCACCTTCATCTCCTCGGCGGCGCGCTGGCGAACCCCTTCGGGATCGCCGTCACCCCAGATGCGCGGCGCCAGGATGCCCTGGTGGCGCGCGTCGATCGGGTCGTCGCACACCGCCTGGCCGGTGAGGTGGTTGGAGATCGCCCACACGCCGAGGCCGTGGCGCTCGAGCAGGTCGCGCTTGGCCGCGACGTAGGCGTCGTCGTCCACCGCCTGCCACGGATCGAAGTGATCGCCCCAGCAGGCGATCTCGAGGCCGTCGTAGCCCCATTCCGAGGCGAGGCGGGCGACCTCTTCGAAGGGCAGGTCGGCCCACTGACCGGTGAACAACGTGACGGGACGAGGCATGTGACAGCTCCTCTCAACGAGCGGTTCTTGTACTGCCCTGGTCGCGATTTCGCGACCAGGGACGGCTGAGAATCAGGTTTTCGGGGTCGAGCGGGAACTCGTCCTCACGGGTCGGCGTGAACGGGCTCACGTGGCCACCTCCTTCCACGTGCCGTCGGCGGCGCTCGCCTCGACGGCGGCGAGCACGCGCTGGATGTTCAGCCCGTCGGCGAACGACGGCGCCGGGTCACGTCCTTCGGCGATGTCGCGGACGAGGTCGACGACCTGGTGGGTGAAGCCGTGCTCGTAGCCGAGCAGATGGCCGGGCGGCCACCACGCGCCGGCGTACGGATGGGTCGGTTCGGTGACGATGATGCGCCGGAACCCGGCGGTCTCGGACGCCTCGGTGCCGTCGTAGAGGTGCAGCAGGTTCATGTCCTCGAAGTCGAAGGCGATGCTGCCGAGCGAGCCGTTGATCTCGATGCGGATGGCGTTCTTGCGCCCGTTGGCGAAGCGCGTCGCCTCGAACGAGCCGACGGCGCCTCCGGCGAAGCGGGCGATGAACACCGCGGCGTCATCGACGTCGACCGGCCCGCGCTCGGCGCCCGCCGCTCCGCCGCCGATCGTCGACCCCTCGCCTGCGGCGGAGGCGGCGGCCACGGGCCGCTCGGTGACGAACGTCTCGAGCAGGCCCGACACCGAGGCGATGCGGTCACCGGTGATGAACTGCGTGAGGTCGACGATGTGGGCGCCGATGTCGCCGAGGGCGCCCGAGCCGGCCTTGGCCTTCTGCAGTCGCCACGACAGCGGGGCCTCCGGATCGACGATCCAGTCCTGCAGGTACTGGGCGCGGACGTGGTGGATGCGCCCGACACGCCCCTCGGCGACGAGCTGGCGGGCGAGCGCGATCGCGGGGACGCGACGGTACGTGAAGCCGACCATCGATCGTACGCCGCCGGCCGCGGCGGTGGCCGCCGCCTCGGCCATCGCTTCGGCCTCGGCGACCGTGTTGGCGAGCGGCTTCTCGCACAGCACGTGCTTGCCGGCTTCGAGGGCGGCGATGGCGATGTCGGCGTGCGTGTCGCCGGGGGTGCAGATGTCGACGAGGTCGACGTCGTCGCGGGCGATCAGCGCCCGCCAGTCGGTCTCGGTGTGCGCCCACCCGAGCCGGTCGGCGGCGGTCGCGAGGGCGTCGGGGTGGCGCCCGCCGATGACGTTCATCGCGGGCAGCAGAGGGAGGTCGAAGAAGCGGGGTGCGGTGCGCCAGGCGTGGGAGTGGGCAGCTCCCATGAAGGCGTAGCCGACCATGCCGACGCCGAGGGTGTTCATCGCGGTCCTTACAGATTCAGGGGGGTCGGTCGGAGTTCCTGTACTGATCCCTTCTCGCCGGTGAGAAGGGATCAGTACAGGAACGTGGGGTCAGTGGCGCGGGAGCGTCAGCTCTCGAAGGCCGAGTCGATGTACTGGTCGACGTTGTCGGCCGTCACGACCGGG
The DNA here is from genome assembly GCF_003426815.1 of Desertimonas flava. Lineage (GTDB taxonomy): Bacteria > Actinomycetota > Acidimicrobiia > Acidimicrobiales > Ilumatobacteraceae > Desertimonas > Desertimonas flava. The sequence goes on along the minus strand of NZ_QKYK01000025.1, from coordinate 34,152 downwards.
GCGTAGAGCTGGATCAGCCGGGGCACCTCGACGTCGACGAGGTCGGCCAGCGCCTCACCGTTGGCCACGAGCCGGGCCAGGGCCACACCGTCGGCGCCCTGCGACGCCGGGTAGATGACCGTCGCCCTGACGAGCCCGCCCTCTTGGATCTCACGCATCACGTTGGCCGAGCCGGCCCCTCCGACGACGAAGAACTCGTCGCGGCCGGCGGTGGCGATCGCCGCCATCACACCGACGCCCTGGTCGTCGTCGTGGTTCCAGATGGCGTCGATCTGCGGGGCCGCCTGCAGCAGGTTGGCCGCCGCCTCCTCGCCCGACTCCACGGTGAACTCGGCCGACACCTGGTTGTCGACGTCGAGGCCGCACTCGGCGAGGGCGTCGGCGAAGCCGCGGCTGCGGTCCTGCGTGAGCGGCAGCGAGGCGATGCCCTGGATCTCGGCCACCACGGCGTCGGGGTTGTCGCCGAGCTCGCCGCAGATGTACTGGCCCGCCGACACGCCCATGCCGTAGTTGTCGCCGAGGATCGTCGCCCGCGACGCGTTGGGATCGTCGAACTCGCGGTCGACGTTGATGACGGGGATGCCGGCCTCCATCGCCTGGAGGGCGATAGGCGTGAGCGCGGCGCCGTCGAACGGCAGGAGCACGATGGCGTCGACGCCATCGTTGATGAACGTCTCCACCTGGCTGATCTGCAGGTTGACGTCATTGGTCCCGTCGGCGACGCGCAGGTCGATGTCGGGGTTGGCCTCGGCGTAGGCGCGGGCGTTCTCGGTGATGGCGGCCATCCAGCCGTGGTCGGCGGCCGGGGCCGAGAACCCGATGACGATCTGCTCGCCGTCACCGGCGGGCTCGGTGGTGGCCGCCGCAGAACCGGCGACGCCGCCGGCGATGACGGCACCGGCACCGAGGGCCAGGCCGGCGCGGCGGAGGCCGCTACGGGTGGACGTGATGCGCTTGGACATTGGTCAGCTCCTTGTTGATGTGCCGAGCCTGCGGCCGGCGTTGATGTGCCGAGCCTGCGGCCGGCGTTGGGTGTGCCGAACGTGCGCCCGGCGTCATGGTGGTTGTGGTGGTGCCGAGCCTGCGGCCGGCGTTGGATGGCTGCCGGTCGGTGGACCGGCGTCCTGTTGTCAACGGTCGCTTCGGGACGCCACGAGCTGCTGGAGCAGCACGGCCGCCACGATGACCGCCCCCTTGGCAACGTTTTGTGCCGAGATCGAGAGGTTGTTGAGCGTGAAGACGTTGGTGAGCGTCGAGAAGATGATCACGCCGATCACGGTCCCGGTGATCGAGCCACGCCCGCCCGACAGCAGCGTCCCGCCGATCACGACGGCGGCGATGGCGTCGAGTTCCCAGAGCTGACCGTGGGTGGCGCTACCGGTGGTCGTGCGCACGATGATCAGCACGGCGGCGATGCCGCAGCACACGCCGAGCAGCACGTAGAGCAACACCGTGTGGCGCCGGACGTTGATGCCGGCGAGGCGGGCAGCCTCGGGGTTGCCGCCGACGGCGAACGTGCGCCGGCCGAACGTCGTGCGGTTGAGCAGGACCCATCCGGCGGCGGCGACGAGGACGAACACGACGACGATCATCGGCAGCGCCTTGCCGGTGAACGGGATGGGGATCGGCGCTCGGTTGAAGAACTCCTCGAACGCCCGCACGTCCGCGATCTGCGTCTTGCGGTTCGACTTGATCTCGGCGAGGCCACGGGCGCTGGCCAACATCGCCAGCGTGGTGATGAACGGCACGACCTTGCCATAGGCGATCAGTACGCCGTTGACGAGTCCCACGAGGGCGCCGAAGAACAGGGCGACGGCGACGATGGCGATCCAGTGGTGGTCGTTCGACCACTTCTGAACGCCGACTGACGAGGCCATCACCGATGCCAGCGCGGCGTTGGCGCCGACGGACAGGTCGATCCCGGCGGCGGTGATGACGAACGTCATGCCGACACTGATCACGCCGATGATGGCCGCCAAACGGAGGATGACGAGGGCGTTGTCGACGCTGGCGAAGCGTCCTCCAGCCGACAGCACGCCCACGAGGCAGAGCACGGCGAACGCGACGAGCAGGCCGATCTGGCGCCAGAACGCACCCGTCGTCCACACCGCAGGGGCGGCACCGGCGTCGACGGGGATGGGACCGGCGTTGGTCGGACCGAGCGACGCCGTGGCCGGCAGATCGCCCGAGGAAAGGTCACTCATGCGAACGACTCCGTGGGTTCGGATGCGGGGGGACCGGTGGACGGTGCGGCATCGGGGTCGGTCGACGTCATCACCAGGTCGAGCACGGCGGGTTCGGTCAGCTCGTCGGCCGGGCCGGAGTGCACGACGCGGCCGTCGCTGATGACGAGGACGCGATCGGCGATGCCGAGCACCTCTTCGATCTCGCTGGACACGACGACGACGGCGACGCCGGAGTCGGCGAGCGCGCGGATCAGTTCGTACAGCTCGGAGCGGGCGCCGACGTCGACGCCGCGAGTGGGCTCGTCGAGCAGAAGCACCCGGCATCCGTGGAGCAGCCAGCGGGCGAGCACGATCTTCTGCTGGTTGCCGCCCGACAGCATGCGCGCGGCGCGGTCGACCCCCGCTGGACGGACGTCGAGCGACTGGGTCAGCCCGAGGCTCTCGTTGCGTTCGCGGCGCGAGTTCACGAAGCCGCCGGTGGCAAAGCGCCGCAACGACGACATCGTGATGTTCCGGTAGACGGCCTCGTCGAGCAGCAACCCCTGCGCCTTGCGCTCCTCGGGGGCGAGCCCGACGCCGGCGCGCACGGCCGCGGGCACGGAGTTGGGGCGCAGCCGGACGCCGTCGACGAGCACGGTTCCGGCCGAGCGTCGCCGCGCTCCGTAGATCGTCTCGACGATCTCGGACCGGCCGGCGCCCACGAGACCCGCGAGCCCGATCACCTCGCCGGCGTGCACCGTGAAGGACACGTCGGAGAACGACCGCCCGCTGGCCAGACCGTGCACCTCGAGCACTGGGGCGGCGCCGGTGACCGGCTCGCGTCGCGCGGGGAACACGTACTCGATCGAGCGGCCGGTCATCAGCCGGATCAGCTCGGGCGTCGGGGTGTCCTTGGCCGACAGCCCGGTCGCCACGGTGGCGCCGTCCTTGAGCACCGTGACGCGGTCGCCGATGCGCCGGATCTCCTCGAGCCGGTGCGTGATGTAGACGATGGCGACTCCCTCGGCGGTGAGGTCGTCGATGACCCGGAAGAGCTTGTCCACCTCGCCCTGGTCGAGCACGGCCGACGGCTCGTCCATCACGATGAGGCGGCTGTGGTACGAGAGCGCCCGGGCCATGCTGACGATCTGCTTGGCCGCCGCCGAGAGGCTGCCGAGGAGACGACCGGGCGAGATGTCGCCGTGGCCGAGGCGGCGGAGCAGGGCTCGCGCTTCGCGCGCGGTGTCGCCGCGGCGGACGAGTCCGCCCGTCGAGCGCTCATGGCCGAGGAAGATGTTCTCCGCCACGGACAGTCCGTCGACGAGGTCGAGCTCCTGATAGATCGTCGCCACACCCAGCTGCAGGGCGGCGGTGGGTCCGGAGATGGTGACCTGCTCGCCGTTCCAGATCACCGTGCCCTCGTCGGGTTGGTAGGCGCCGGACAGGATCTTGATCAGCGTCGACTTCCCGGCGCCGTTCTGGCCGAGCAGGCAGTGGACCTCACCGGCCCGGACGTCGAGGTCCACGCCGCTGAGCGCGACGACGCCCGGGAATCGCTTGACGATCCCGTGCATGGCCAGCAACTCGCTCATCGCTCCGCCGCTCGTTCCGTCCCCCGAGGCACGAACGTGACGATGGCAGGACTTTTGCGTAGAGTCAAGCAAAAGTCCCGTCATCAGGATCAGAAGTGCGTTATGGTCCGCAACGGGGCGAGTGTGAGAACCTCCTGGACCGGATGGACGGCCGCATGAACCAGATCGACGTGATCGGAGAGGGGCCGCTGGGCGGGCGCCTGACGGGACGGCGATGGTGAACGTCTCGGGGGCCGGCGCGATGTTGCACGCGCTGCGTGACCGCCGCCCGCGCACGCGTAGCGAGCTCTCCGAGATCAGCGGACTCGGCCGTGCCGCCGTGGCCCAGAGGCTCGACGCCCTGTTGGCCGCGGCGCTGCTCGAGCCGGTGGGGGAGGCGGCATCGACGGGCGGCCGCCCGCCGACGCGCTTCGCGTTCAATCCGAGCGCGCGTGTCGTGCTCGCCGCCGACGTGGGCGCCACGCACGTCCGTCTCGCCGCCACCGACCTCGCCGCCCGCGTGCTCGACAGCGAGGTGATCGACGTCGACATCGGTCGCGGCCCGCGCCACGTCCTCGGCTGGATCGTCGATCACGGCCGATCGATGCTGCGCCGCATCGGGCGTGGTCCCGAGGAGCTGGCCGGCATGGGCATCGGCCTGCCCGGCCCGGTCGAGTTCGCCACCGGCCGGCCCGTCAACCCGCCGATCATGCCCGGCTGGCACGGCTTCGACGTCGCCGGCTTCGTCGGCGGCCGGCTCGGCTGCCCCGTGGTCGTCGACAACGACGTGAACGTGATGGCTCTTGGTGAGCGGTACATCGCCTTCTCCGACGTCGATCACCTCCTGTTCGTCAAGGTCGCCACCGGCATCGGCTCGGGCATGGTGATCGACGGCGCCGTCCGGCGCGGCGCCCAGGGCGCAGCCGGCGACATGGGCCACATCCACGTTCCCCACGAATCCGATGCAGTGTGCCGCTGCGGGAACACGGGATGCCTCGAAGCGGTCGCCAGCGGGGCGGCGATCGCCGCCCAGCTCGCCGAGCAGGGCATTCCGGCCCGGTCCAGCCGCGATGTGGCCGACCTCGTCTTGCAGGGGTCGGTCGTCGCCGACCAACTCGTGCGTGCTGCCGGCCGTATGATCGGCGAGGTGATCGCCACTGCGGTCAGCCTGCTCAATCCGAGTGTGATCGTGATCGGGGGATCGTTGGCGATGGCCGGTGAGTCGCTGCTCGCGGGGGTGCGTGAGGTCGTCTACCAACGCTCACTGCCGCTCGCCACGGCGAAGCTCGAGATCGTCGCGGCCGTCGGCGGCGAGCAATCGGGCGTGATCGGGGCGGCGGCGCTGCTGTGCGACACCGTGCTCGCTCCCGGCCTGGTCGAGGCGGAACTCGCCCGTCACGAGCCGCGGGTGGCGGCCGGCCGATGAGCGCACGACGCGTGGCCGGCGTCGATTCGTCGACGCAGTCGTGCAAGGTCGTCGTGTGCGACGTGGCGACCGGCCGGATCGTCGACGAGGGTCGAGCGCCGCACCGCGACGGCACCGAGGCCGACCCCGAGGACTGGTGGCACGCCCTCGGGGCCGCCGGCGACGGCCGTCTCGATGCCGTCGCCGCGATCGGTGTGGCCGGCCAGCAGCACGGCATGGTGACGCTGAGTGCCGGCGGATCGATCGTCCGTCCGGCCCTGCTCTGGAACGACAACCGCTCGGCCGGTGCGGCCGCCGAGCTCACCGCCGAGGTCGGCGGACCCGGCTGTTGGAGCGACGCCGTCGGGTCCGAGCTCGTCGCCAGCTTCACGGTGACGAAGCTGCGTTGGCTGGCGAGGAACGAGCCCGACGCGGCGCGCCGCGTCGCCGCCGTCGCCCTGCCGCACGACTGGCTCACGTGGCGCCTGCTCGGTGGCGGTGACATCGACGCCCTGACGACCGATCGCGGCGACGCGTCGGGCACCGGCTACTGGTCGCCGCGCGCGGGTGAGTACCGCGCCGATCTCGTCGAGCTCGCCTTCGGCCGGTCGCTCATCGTGCCGCGGGTGGCCGGGCCGGCCGAGACGGTGGGCACCACGGCGTCCGGTGCAGCCGTGGCCGCGGGGACGGGCGACAACATGGGAGCGGCCCTCGGCCTCGGACTCCGGCCCGGTGACGTGGTGGTGTCGCTCGGCACGAGCGGCACGGTGTTCGCCTGCGCCGACGCGCCATCCTCCGATGCCACCGGTGCCGTGGCCGGCTTCGCCGACGCCACGGGCCGCTTCCTGCCGCTGGTGTGCACGCTGAACGCGGCGCGCGTCCTCGACGCCACCGCGGCGATGCTCGGCACGAACGTCGACGAACTGGCCGAACTGGCCCTGACCGCCTCGCCGGGGAGCGGAGGCCTGACGATGCTGCCGTATCTCGACGGCGAACGAACGCCGGCGCTGCCGGACGCCTCGGGATCGTTGCACGGCATGCGCCGGGAGAACATGACGGCCGCCAACGTGGCGCGCGCCGCCGTCGAAGGCGTGCTGTGCGGTCTCGCCGACGGGCTCGATGCGCTCCGTGCCGTCGGCGTCGAGCCGGCTCGCGTGCTGCTCATCGGCGGTGCCGCGCGCTCACGAGCCGTGCGCGAGATCGCCCCCGATGTCTTCGGGGTCGACGTGGCGGTTCCCGTGCCCGGTGAGTACGTGGCCGTCGGCGCCGCCCGACAGGCGGCGTGGGCGCTCACCGGCGAGCTGCCCGACTGGCCCGTCGCCACCGAGTCGGTCGCGTCGCCCACCGACTCGAATGCCGGCGCAGCGGTGCGTGGGGCGTACGCCGAGTGGCGCACGGCGACCCACGGCTGACATCACACGACCCTCGTGAGAGATCTGTCACCGCTCGCGCCCTGATCGCAAGCGCTGGCCACCCCGGCAGACTGTCGATGTGTTCCTCGGCGACGATCTGTTGGCCTGGTTGCTGCTCGCCCTCGGCGGCGCACTGCTGGTCGGCAACGTGATGGCCATCGTGCGGCCGCCGGAGCGTCCCCAGGCCGAGGGCGATCTCGATCGGGCGCCGCTCGCCCGGTCGATGCTGATGGCCGCGATCGGCCTCGTCGGCGCGGTCTGGGGCCTCGCCACCCTGGTGCTCTGACCGGCTCCCTCAGGCGCGGGCACGGGCGAGCCCGAGAGCCCGGCGGTCGATGAGCGCAAAGGAATCGCGAAGATTTGGCCGTCGGTCGTGAAGAAGCCGTGAAGTTCCGGCGCCGGCCCGGTTCACATCGATAGATCGATCGAGGTGAACGATCTGATTGCCACGATCATCGTGTTCGGGTTCTTCGGTCTCGCTGCGGCCTACGTCTCGTGGTGCGAGCGCATCGTCGAGAACGACTGGCCTGACATCTCGGGCGACGAGCACGAGGCGTTCGGTGGTGCCCATGACCCCACTGCGGCGGGAACGCAGTCATGATCGCCGCATCGGCCGCCGACAACTGGATCGGCCTCGGCATCGCCGCCCTGATCGTGTTGTACCTGATCGTCGTCATCGCCTTCCCGGAACGGTTCTGACATGTCCTGGCAAGCAACGACGTCGATCGTCGCGCTCGTCCTCGTCCTGATCGCGACGGTTCCGCCGCTCGGCCGCTACATGGCGGCGGTGTACGGCTCGAGGCCCGACGGGAGCGCCCCGTTCGATCGCTTCTTCGGGCCCATCGAACGCACGATCTATCGCCTCACGGGTGTCGACCACCGGCGGGAGCAGCGCTGGTCGGCGTACGCGCGCTCGCTCCTCGCGTTCAGCATCGTGTCGCTCGTTGTGCTCTACGTGATGCTCCGCCTACAGGGTTCTCTCGTGTTCAACCCGACGGGGCGCGATGGAGTCGGCTCGTTCGGTGCGCTCAACATCGCGATCAGCTTCGTCTCGAACACCAACTGGCAGTGGTACGGCGGGGAGATGACGTTGAGCCACCTCAGCCAGATGCTCGGCCTGACGGTGCAGAACTTCGTGTCGGCGGCCGCCGGTATGGCGGTCGCGATCGCGATCATCCGCGGGATCACCCGCACCGGATCCCGGACGCTCGGGAACTTCTGGGTCGACCTGACCAGGACCGTCACTCGCATCCTGCTGCCGCTCTCGATGGTGGTCGCCCTCGTCCTCGTGTCGCAAGGCGTCATCCAGAACTTCCGGGGTTCGACCACCGCGACGACACTCGATCGACTGTCGGGCATCTCCGAGCAACTGATCCCGGGCGGCCCGGCCGCTTCGCAGGTCGCCATCAAGCAGCTCGGAACGAACGGCGGTGGCTTCTTCAACGTCAACTCCGCTCATCCGTTCGAGAACGCCAACACGATCAGCAACTTCGTCCAGACCTGGTCGATCCTCGTCGTCCCGTTCGCCTTCGTCGTGGCGTTCGGCTACCTCGTCAAGGACCGCCGCCAGTCCCGCCTGCTGATCGGGGTGATGGCGGTGCTGCTCGTCCTCGCCACGGCTCTCGCTGTGTTCGCCGAGCAGAACGGCAACCCCGAGTTGACCATGGCCGGCGTGGACCAGTCGCTGTCGGTCACGCAGTCGGGCGGGAACATGGAGGGCAAGGAGGTCCGTTTCGGTGCCGCCGCCTGCGGCGTCTGGTCGGCGTCCACCACCAACACGTCGAACGGATCGGTCAACTGCATGCACGGCTCGATGACGCCGCTCGGCGGGACCGCGCCGATGGTCAGCATGATGTTCGGAGAGGTGTCCCCAGGCGGCGTCGGGGTCGGGTTGATGGGCATGCTCGTGTTCGCGCTCCTCGCTGTCTTCATCGCCGGCTTGATGGTCGGACGAACACCCGAGTACCTCGGCAAGAAGATCCAGGCGGTCGAGATGAAGCTCCTCACGCTCTACATCTTGACGATGCCGATCGTGCTGCTCTCGTTCGCCGCGGCTTCGACGTTGCTGAAGAGTGCCCGAACGTTCCAAGACGGGCCCCACGGACTGTCCGAGCTGCTCTACAACTTCGCCTCGGCGGCAAACAACAACGGCTCGGCGTTCGCCTACCAGGGCACCGGCACGGACTGGTACACGATCACGCAGGGCCTGGCGATGCTCGCCGGGCGCTTCTTCTTGATCATCCCGGCGCTCGCCATCGGCGGGTCGCTCGCCGCCAAACCCCGGGTCCCTGCCACCAGCGGCACGATGCCGACGCACAACCCGCTGTTCGGCGGGCTCGTCGTCGGCGTGATCGTCATCGTCGCCGGCCTCACCTTCTTCCCCGCTCTCGCTCTCGGCCCCATCCTCGAGCACCTGTCGCTGTCCTGAGGTGACCAACGGAATGTCGACGACCACATTCGCACCCGACGCCCCCCAGCCTGATCCCGTTCCTGCCCAGCGGCCCCCAAAGGCCCGCCGGCGCGCCGCAGCCAGCCGTTCCGCCTTCGACCCGAACCTCGCCAAGCGGGCCGTCGTCGACGCGTTCCGCAAGCTCGATCCGCGTGTCATGGCTCGCAACCCGGTGATGTTCGTCGTCGAGATCGGCTCGGTGCTCACGACGATCCTCTTCCTGCGTGATCTCGGCTCCAGCGACGGTCAGCAGAACGCCTTTGCCGGTCTCGTCGCCGCCTGGCTGTGGTTCACGGTGCTGTTCGCCAACTTCGCCGAGGCGATGGCCGAAGGGCGGGGCAAGGCCCAGGCCGACACCCTGCGAAGGACCCGGGCCCAGACCACCGCTCGTGTCCGGCGTGCCGACGGCGGCATCCAGGAGCGGTCGTCGTCGGACCTGCAGATCGGCGATCTCTGTGTGGTCTCGTCCGGCGAGGTGATCCCGGGTGACGGCGACGTCGTCGAGGGCATCGCCACCGTGGACGAGTCGGCGATCACCGGCGAATCGGCTCCCGTGATTCGCGAATCCGGAGGCGATCGTTCGGCCGTCACCGGCGGGACCCGGGTGCTCAGCGACGAGATCGTCGTGCGCATCACGGCGAAGCCGGGCGAGACGTTCCTCGACCGCATGATCTCTCTCGTCGAGGGCGCCGATCGCCAGAAGACACCGAACGAGATCGCCTTGTCGATCCTCCTCGCCGGCCTGACGGTCGTGTTCCTCCTCGCCGTCGTCACGCTCCAACCTTTCGCCATCTACTCCGGGGCCGAGCAGAACATCATCGTGCTCGTCGCCCTGCTCGTGTGCCTGATCCCCACCACCATCGGCGGGTTGCTGTCCGCCATCGGCATCGCCGGCATGGATCGCCTGGTGCAGCGCAACGTGCTCGCCATGTCCGGGCGGGCGGTCGAGGCGGCAGGCGACGTGACGACGCTGCTGCTCGACAAGACGGGCACGATCACCTACGGCTCGCGACAGGCTGCCGAGTTCATCCCGGTGTCGGGCGTCGGCGTCGGAGAGCTGGCCGAGGGTGCGCTCGTCTCGTCGCTGGCCGACGAGACCCCCGAAGGCCGCTCGATCGTCGACCTCGCCGTGCGCGACTTCGGTCTCGAGATCGTCGAGGACCCGGGATCGGTCCTCGTCCCGTTCACTGCGCAGACCCGCATGTCCGGCGTCGACCTCACGTCCGGGCGGCAAGTACGTAAGGGCGCGGCAGACTCCGTGCGCCGCTTCGTCGGCGAAGCGGGAGGCACCGTACCGCTCGAACTGGGCCCGACCGTCGAGCAGGTGTCCAGAGAGGGCGCCACCCCGCTCGTCGTCACGGAGCGCCGCGGCGAGGGTGCGCCGTGGCGGGTGCTCGGCGTGATCCGGCTCAAGGACACCGTGAAGCCGGGGATGCGCGAGCGCTTCGACCTCCTCCGCATGATGGGGATCCGCACCGTGATGATCACCGGTGACAACCCGTTGACGGCGTCGGCGATCGCCGCCGAGGCCGGTGTCGACGATTTCCTCGCCGAGGCGACACCGGAAGACAAGATGGCGCTGATCAAGCGCGAGCAGGCCGGCGGCAACCTCGTGGCGATGACCGGAGACGGCACCAACGACGCTCCGGCGCTCGCTCAGGCCGACGTCGGCCTGGCGATGAACACGGGAACCCAGGCCGCCAAGGAGGCCGGGAACATGGTCGATCTCGACTCCAACCCGACCAAGCTGATCGAGGTCGTCGAGGTCGGCAAGCAGTTGCTGATCACCCGCGGCTCACTCACCACGTTCTCGATCGCCAACGACCTCGCCAAGTACTTCGCCATCATCCCGGCGATGTTCTCGGGGACGATCCCCGAGCTCGATTCGCTCAACGTCATGGATCTGCAGAGCCCGCGGTCGGCGATCCTCTCGGCCGTGATCTTCAACGCCCTGATCATCGTCGGGCTGGTCCCGCTCGCCTTGCGGGGCGTCAAGTTCGTCGCCGACTCGGCTGCGGCGGTGCTGCGGCGCAACCTGCTCATCTACGGCGTCGGTGGCGTCATCGCCCCCTTCGTCGGCATCAAGCTGATCGACATGATCATCACCGGCCTCGGGCTCAGCTGAAGGGACTTCTCGTGCACGCACTCTTTCGGCAACTGCGACCAGCCATGCTGATGGTGGCTGTGTTCACCGCGATGACCGGCGTGGCCTACCCGCTCCTCGTCACGGCGGTCTCGCAGCTGGCGTTCAGCGATCACGCCAACGGCTCGCTCATAGAGCGCGGCGGCGAGGTGGTGGGCAGTCGCCTGATCGGTCAGCCCTTCACCTCGCCCGAGTATCTCCACCCGCGACCCTCGGCTGCCGGCGACGGCTACGACCCATCGTCGTCGGGTGCCTCCAACCTCGCGCCGACCAGTCCCGAGCTGCTGGCCGCCGTCGACGATCGCGCCGTCGCCTACCGGCGGGAGAACGGTCTGGCGGTCGATGCCGAGGTCCCGGTCGACGCCGTCACCGCATCCGGCTCGGGGCTCGATCCGCACATCTCGATCGCCAACGCCCGACTGCAGGCGGCTCGGGTCGCCGCAGCACGCGGCCTCGACGTCGACGTCGTGCTCGGTGTGATCGACGACCACACCGACCAGCGGGCGTTCGGACTGCTTGGCGAGCCGGGCGTCAACGTGCTCGTCACGAACTTGGCGCTCGACGATCTCTCGGACTGAGCGAGACAATTGGTCCGATGAAGGGCTCGCTGCGCATCTATCTCGGAGCGGCGCCGGGCGTGGGCAAGACGTACGCCATGCTCAACGAAGGCCGCCGGAAGAGGTCGCGAGGCGGCGACGTCGTGATCGGCATCGTCGAAACGCATGGCAGGGAGCGGACCGCCGAACAGATCGACGGCCTGCCGGTGATTCCCCCCCGATCGGTGGAGTACCGCGGCACGGTCCTCGTCGAGATGGACCTCGACGCCATCATCGCCCGGCGGCCCGACGTCGTGCTGGTCGACGAGTTCGCCCACACCAACGCGCCAGGGTCACGCAACCAGAAGCGCTGGCAGGACGTCAGTGAGCTGCTCGACGCCGGCATCGACGTCATCGCCACACTCAACATCCAGCATCTCGAGTCGCTCAACGACGTCATCACCCGCATCACCGGGGTCACCCAGCGCGAGACGGTCCCGGATGCGATCGTGCGGACCGCCGACCAGATCGAGCTCGTCGACATGTCGCCCGAAGCCCTGCGCCGCCGCATGGCACACGGCAACGTCTACCCGGCAGAGCGAATCGACGCCGCGCTCGGCAACTACTTCCGTCCCGGCAATCTCGGTGCCCTGCGTGAGCTGGCGCTGCTCTGGGTCGCCGGGCGGGTCGAGGAATCACTCAGCCAGTACCTGGCGTCACACGGCATCACCGAGACCTGGGAGACCCGCGAGCGCGTCGTCGTCGGCATCACCGGGGCACCTGGCGGCGACCGGCTGATCCGCCGGGCAGCGCGGATGGCCGGCCGCGTCGGGGGAGACCTCCTCGGCGTCCACGTCACCGTGGGCGACGGACTCGCAGCCGACAGCGGCCCGGAACTCGACGCACAACGGCGCCTCGTACTCGAGCTCGGCGGCACGGTTCACGAGGTCGTCGGGCGCTCGCGCCCGGAGGCACTCGTCCACTTCGCGACCGCTGAGAAGGCGACCCAACTCGTCCTCGGAGCGTCCCGGCGCAGCCGATGGTACGAGCTGTGGCACGGCTCGTTCGTCGCCACCGTCTCCCGCCTCGCCGACGGGATCGATGTGCACGTCATCGCCGTCGACCCGGGCGGCGACGACCAGGACCCCCGCGTGCGAGCCGACGGGCCGACGCTCGAGCCACGACGGACGATCGCCGCGTGGATCGTCGCCGCAGTCGGAGTCCCAGCGCTCACGGCACTGATGGTGGCCCTCGACGACGCGTTCGAGCTGTCGACCGTGCTGCTGCTGTTCCTCTCCCTGGTGGTGCTCGTGAGCGCCTTGGGCGGCCGCCTCGCCGCAGTGATCTCGGCGGTCGCGTCGTCCATGGCGGTCAACTGGTTCCTGGTGCCTCCCTTTCACCGGATCACGATCGCCGAGACCGAGAATGCGGTCGCCCTCGTCGTCTTCGTCGCCGTCGCCGTCACGGTTGGCTCGCTGGTGCACGCCGTCGCGCGCCGCGGACGTGAGGCGCAAACGGCGCGGGCGGAAGCCGAGGCCCTGGCGAGATCCGCGGCCAGCCTCGCCGCGGATCCCGAGCCGCTCCCTGGGCTCCTCGACCACCTCCGCAACACGTTCTCCCTGGATGGCGCGCTCATCCGGCAGGTCGGTGCCAGCGCCGAGATCCCCCTGGCGAGTTCGGGCACGACGACGGGTCAGCCCGCCGTTGTCCTGCCCCTACCATCGTCTGATGCAGAGCGACCGGACGCTCAGCTCGAGCTGTTCGGCAGGCGACCGACGAGTGACGAGCAGCGCGTCCTGCACATGCTCGCCGACCAGCTCGCGGTCGCACTCGAGACGCAGCTGCTCACCCGCGATGCAGCCCAGGCTGTCGCTCTCGCCGACATCGACGCCGCTCGCACGTCGCTCCTTCGCGCCGTCTCGCACGACCTCCGTACGCCGCTGGCGTCGATCAAGGCGATGGTGTCCGGACTTCGAGAGGATGACGTCGAGTGGGGACCCGAGCAGCTCGCCGAGGCCCTCGCAACGATCGATTCGGAGACCGATCGGCTCAACCGACTCGTCGGCAACCTGCTCGATGCCAGCCGGCTGCAGATCGGCGCGCTCGCTGTCGACCTCCAGGCGACGGACCTCGCCGACACCGTGCGACGCGCGTGCGAGACCGTTGGCCCGGTCGCCGACGCCGTCGCGATCGAGGTCGGCGACGACCTGCCGCTCGTTCGGACGGATGCGGCACTTCTCGAGCGGGTGGTTGCCAACCTCATCAGCAACTCCGTGCGGCACAGCCCGATGCCTGGCACCGTACGGGTCGACGCACAGGTCGTCGGTGATTCCGTGCTTCTCCGAGTCATCGATCGCGGCCCTGGCATTCCGGCGAGCGAACACGCCCGCGTGCTCGCCCCGTTCAATCGCCTCGGTGATCAACGCAGCGACGACGGCGCCGGGCTCGGGCTGTCGATCGCTCAGGGCTTCATCGACGCAACCGGCGCCAGCATGACCCTCGACGACACTCCCGGCGGCGGGCTCACCGTCGTCCTCACTCTGCCCATCTCGGTGCCGTCGGAGCCCCCGATCCTTCGACCCGCGACCACCCCACCCCCATCTCCCTGAGATGACCTCCAGCCCCGCTCACCCTCTGGCGACGGTGCTCGTCGTCGACGACGAGCCCCACCTGCGCCACGCCGTCCGCCTCAACCTCGAGGCCCGGGGCTACGGCGTGCTCGAATCGGCGTCGGGTGAGGAGGCGCTGCAGATCGTGCCGCTACAGCGACCGGACGTGGTGCTGCTCGACCTCGGGCTGCCCGGACTCGATGGCATCGCAGTCATCCGCGCGCTGCGCAACTGGACGAGCGTGCCGGTCATCGTGCTGACAGCGCGCGGCGACGAACACGCGAAGGTGCTCGCCTTGGACGCGGGCGCTGATGACTATGTCACGAAGCCATTCGGTATCGCCGAGCTCCTGGCCCGCATCCGGGCGGCACTACGCCGTTCTGGGGATGCAGCGGCCGATTCACCCGACGTCGTGACCGCCCATTTCCGCCTGGATCTGACCGGCCGCCGGGCATTCGTGGGGCAAGCCTCGGAAGAGGTCCGGCTCACCCGAACAGAGTGGGGCATCGTCGCCTATCTCGTCCGCCACCCGAATCGTCTCCTCACCTACAGAGAGGTGACCGGCGCCGTCTGGGGTCCGGACTACCTGCCCGACATGAGTCTGCTGCGCGTGCACATGGCTCACATCCGCCGCAAGCTCGAACCCGATCCGGCCCGCCCCCGCTACTTCATCACCGACGTCGGCATGGGCTACCGCTTCGCACCGGACGTCCCGTCGAGCGCGTCGCCATCGACGGGTCCACCGTCTCCGCCACACCAATAGACCCTGGCAAGAGACGAGGACACCAACACACGCGCCCAGCCAGTGAGACGGGTCATCGTCGGCCCATGGCCGAGACGTCGATCGGTCGGCTCAGCCGCGGGGGTAGGGCGTGTCCTCGAGGGAGCGGCAGGCGTCGGGGTACTCGGCGAACCACTCCTCGAGCTCGGTGAGCGGCGAGAGGTTCTCACCGGCCTTCCACGAATCGAGGTAGACGTCGGGCCAGATGACGCCGCGGCGGATGTACCAGTCGTCCGAGCCCTCGGGACACGGCAGCGACAGCCCGAAGTGCACGTGACAGGCGCCGGCGCGGCCCGTGTCGCCCATCTCGCCGAGGAACTGGCCGGCCGTGACACGGGCGCCCGGGGTGATCGACGGGTCGATCGCCTGGAAATGCGCCATGTAGTAACGCACGCCGTCGTCGCCGATGATCGACACGGCGTTGCCGCCGCGATCTGCGGGGTTGTCGGTGGCGCGGTCGTACACGTTCTCCAGCACCTCGTCCACGGTCCCGGTGACGGGCGCGAGGAGCCGCGTCCCGCAGCCGGCGGTCGCGAAGACGTCGGTGGCCCGGTAGTTGCTGTGCGCCTCGGGTGTGTACGACGATCCGACCTCGGGATCGACGGGGAAGGCATGGGCGACCGTCAGCGGGTCGATCGTGGTGGTGGTGGTCGACGTCGACGTGGAGGTCGTCGTCGACGTGGTCGTGGTGCGGGCGGGGCGGGTGGTGGTCGGTCGCGACGACACGGGCCCCGTGGATTCGGGCGTGCTCGACTCCGACGCCGAGTCCGGCGCGGCCGCCGCGAACGTCGATCCGACCGCCCGGAACCCCGCCGCGCCGTCGCCGTCGTCGTCCGAGCAGGCGGCGGCGCCGGCCGCCAGCAGGAGCGTCAGAGCGGTGGCCGCGATCGGGGCGCGCAACGTACGACGTGAGGGGGGCACGGGCGCAGTGTACGGGCGACCCCTGGGCGACGGGTGCCGCGATCGAGGCAGGAGGAGGATCGATACTGGACCGGTGAGACCGTCCACCGCTCCCCGCCGACCGGCCGGTCTCGCCGCGTCGCTGGCCGCGCTGCTCGTGGTGCTCACAGCGTGCGGCAGCGCCCGGGAGACCACCGATCGCGATGCCGAGGTCCCCCGCATCACCGGTCGTCCGGTTCCCGGGACCGTCGAGGACACGTCCGACACCGCCGACACGGCCGCGGCACCAACTGCTCCGGTGCGCACGTCGCCCACCGTCGCACCGACGGCACCGGTCGCCACGATTCCGCTCCCGACGTCCGTCACGACGACGACGCCGCCACCGACGCCCGCACCGACGACCGCCGCACCGGTCACCAACGCCACCGTCGCGCCGACCCCGGCTCCGACGACTCGCCCGCCGACCACGGCGCCGCCGATCTCGCCCCCCACCCCGCCGCCGACCCCGCCACCCACGACGCCCCTGCCGACGTCGATGACCACCACGACGACGATCGCCGTCACTCCCGGCCAGCCCGTCGGCTGTGCCGGGGCCGACATCGTCGCGGCGACGGGGGTGGCGGTCGGCGGTGATCTCCGCTGCCGAGCGGGCTGGGCGGTCGCCAACCGCGCCAGTTGTTCCGACCCGGCCGCCGCGTGCGACACCGTCGACGTGTTCCGTGTGTCCGGGCGCGGTTGGATCCACGACGGGCGCTTCGACGCCCTCGCCCCGTGTGACTTCTCCGGCTCCGATCTGGCCGCGGCAGGAATGATGCTCACGACAGCCGAGGCCCTGCTCGGGGCGTGCGACACGGCGACACCGGTCGACCCGGTGATCGTGCGGCCGGGCACCACCGGCCCGGCGGTCCTCGCCGTGCAGGTGGCCCTCGTCGGCCAGGGCTATCCGATCGCGACCGACGGGACCTACGGCCCGCGCACCGAGGCGGCCGTCCGCGATTTCCAGGCCCGCAACGGATTGGAGGTCGACGGCATCTCCGGTCCGGCGACACAGCACGCGCTCGGCATCGGTCCACCGCCGGCGGGCGCGGCGCCGACGACCGCGGCCACGACGGCGGCCACGACGAGCGCGCCCTCCACGTCGGCGGCACCGTCGACCACCATCGCCGGGGTCGGTCCGCGTGAGCCACGGGCGTGCTCGGCGGAGGCGATCGGCACGGACATCGGCCGCGTCGTCACGGCGTCGGTGACGTGCCGCGCCGGCTGGGCCGTGGCCGTGCGCGCCGGTTGCGCCGGGGCCGCATGCAGCACCGTCGACGTGTACCAGCAGGCGTCGATCGGCTGGGTGCTCATCGGCGAGTTCTCGATGACGTGCGCCGAGGGCCTCATGCGGTCGGGGATGTCCCCGCGGGTGGCCGCGTCGTTCGCCGACCTCTGCTCGACGACGTTGCCCGAGCGCACGAACATCACGCCGGGATCGTCCGGTCCCGCCGTCGCCAACCTGCAGATCGCCCTCGTGGCCCAGGGCTACGTCATCGGCACGGACGGCACGTACGGACCGCGGACGGAGGCGGCGGTGCGCGACTGGCAGCAGCGCCGCGGCCTCGAGGTCGACGGCATCGCCGGTCCGGCGACCCAGCAGTCGCTCGGTTTCTGACCGACATGGATGGGTCTCTGACCGACATGGATGCGTCTGTGACCGACATCGACACGTCTCTGACCGACATGGATGCGTCTCTGACCGACATCGACACGTCTGCTGACCGGGATCGGCCCGTCTCGGACCGCGACTAACATCCGCCCGACGACGCAGCGAGGGGCGCGTGGAATCGCCCGCTGAGAGGTCCCGATGGCGCTCGAACCCGACGAGCTACAACCAGGCGGAACGATCGATCACTACCGCCTCGAACGAACGGTGCACCGCGGACAGAACACTGCCGTGTTCGCAGCCACCGACCAGCGAACCGGCCGCCGCGTCGCGCTGAAGGCCCTGTCCGAGCGCTTCGCCCGCGACCCGGCGGCGCGGCGACGCTTCGTCGACGAGGCGCAGACCGCGGCCCAGCTCGACGGGCACCCGTACATCATCCGCGTCCACGGGTGGGGGCAGCACGGCGACACGACGTACTTCGTCACCGACTTCGTCGAGGGCGTCAGCCTCGCCGACGTGTTGTCGCGCCGAACGCCGGACTCACCGATGACTCCGGCCGAGGCGCTCCCGCTGCTTCGTCACGTCGCCGACGCGCTCGACTTCGCCCACGATCGCGGTGTGCTGCACCGCGACATCCGGCCGGCGAACGTGATGGTGAGCATGTCCGACACGGCTCGCTCGGCGTACCTCGTGGACTTCGGCATCATCAAGGACGTCGACCCGACGCGGCCCGGGCCGCCGGGTGTGTTCCTCGGTTCGCCCGACTACTCGTCGCCCGAGCAGATCTCCGGCGGCGCCGGTCTCGATCGCCGGGCCGACGTCTACTCCTTGGCGTGCATGGCGTTCGAGATGCTGACGGGACGGCCCCCGTACGCCGGTGCGCCGAACGATGCGGCGCGGCTCGCGGCCCACCTGCAGGGTCCGGTCCCGAACGCCCGGTCGATGCGGCCGGAGCTCCCGTCCGCCGTCGATGCGGTGTTCGACAAGGCGCTCGCCAAGCGGCCCGACGAGCGCTACGCGTCGGCCGGCGAGTTCGTCCACGACCTGCGCGCCGTGTTCCCGCTCGCCGGCGCCGACCCGAGGCGTCCCGCGCTCACGCCGGCCGGAGCGGCCCCCGTGCTCTCGTCGCGGCCGCCGCCCGACGTCGACGGTGGGGCGCGACGGCGATGGGTCGTCGCGGCGGCTGCGCTCGTCGCCGTGGCGCTCGTCGCAGGAGCCGCCGTGCTCGTCACCGACGGTGGCGACGGATCGACCGCGAGTGACGCGACCGGTGCCCCGCCGTCGTCGGCCGTCACGACGCCGCCGCCGACGCGGCCGACATCGACCGTCAGTCCACGCACCACGGTGGCCGTCACGGCGCCGGTTCCGGTCACCACACCGGCACCGGTGACGACGCGGCCGGTCGTCATCGGTCCGTTCGGGTTTCCGGTCGGTGCCGAGGTGACCGCCGGCGACGGCGCCGAGAGCATGTTCGCCGTCCACGTGCAGCGTCGCACCGTCCCGGCCGACGTCGTGACGCCGGGTTCGCCCGCCGAGTACTACGCGGCGTGGATCCGCGCCGCCACGCCATCGACGACCGAGCCGGTGGTCGCCACGGACGACGGCTTCCGCGTCGTCGCCGATCGGGTCGTCGAGCTGCGGGAGTTCGTCGTCGTGGACGGACGCGTCAGCTCGTTCGACGAGTGCGTCGCCGGCGTGTGCACGTCGCTCGACGCCAACGTCATCGCACCTCCCGACTGCGAGCCGGGCGAGGGTTGCCCCCACGTCCGGTCGGCGGACGGGGTGGTCACGGCGTATCAACGCGCCGTGATCACGCAGCGCTGGCCCGAGCAGGTGGTTCTGTACGAGCTGGTCGTGAACGCCGGAACCGGCCGGACGATCGCGTCCGTAGAGGAGCCGACGCAGCAGCACTTCCACTACGACGCGCCGACCCAGATGTTCACGGCGACGTTCCCCGATCGGCCGACGCCGGGCACGCGCACGGAGCTGCTCATCACGCTCGACGACGGGTCGACGGACTCGATCGGCATCTTCTATGGCAGCTGATGCGAGTCGATGCCCGTGGCCGGATTGCGGGCCGAGTAGCGGAAATCAGACAGTGGGCGAACCGATCGCCGGGGGCGAACGACAGACCATTCTGGATCACTGCTACGTTCGCCAGCGCCCCGACTGGCACGAGACGGATCGAGGAAGCGCCCCATGACTGACACGTCTGCACGCCTGAACCTGCTGAAGGACTTCGTCGACACGCAGAACGCCGAGGTGCAGAAGCTCGGCGGCGAGGGCGGCGCCATCCAGACGGAGCTCGCCAAGTTCCTGGCGTTCGCCCAGGCCGATGGCACCGGATCCGTCGACGAGGCGTGCGTCAGGGAGGTCAACCGCATCTGTGGCGCGCTCGCCTCGGAGTACGCCGAGATCGCCCAGTTCGTGCTCGTCGTGCACGACGCCGTGAAGCTGGCCGACGGCCAGACCGACGACGGCGTCACCACGGTCACGGGCGACCTCGGACCCTATGTCAAGGCCGTCGCCGAGGCGTACGGCTTGAAGTGGGGCGACCTGTGGGGGTCGAGCGAAGTGAAGGCCGACCTCGACCTGATCGACGTCGGCACGGTGCCGGCGAGCTCGGGGTTCGTGAACGATCCGGTGTGCACGGCCACGGGGCACCTCGTCATCGATGCCCGCGACTTCGCCATGCCGCCGCGGCTCGACGTGCTGTCATTCCGTCGTACATACGCGTCCCGCGAGCTCAGCGACGGCGCGTTCGGGCCCGGATGGTGGACGTGGACGGAGTGCCACAGCGACGTCCGCGCCGACGGCGCGTTCTTGTACTTCGGGCCCGACGCGATGCACTTCGCGGCCGAGCCCGATGGCCACGGCGGGTTCATCACCCGCCCCGAGCTCGACGTGCGCATCGAGCAGCCCGAGCCGGATCGCTTCGTGCTCCACTGGGGCCGTCGGTCGGCGACGCCGTACCAGCGCTGGACGTTCGCCGGTGGCCGCCTTGCCGAGGTCGCGGGGCCGTTCACGGGCACGGCGACGTTCGAGCACGGCCGCCACGGGTTGAGCCGAATCGTGCACGACAGCGGCCGCGCGCTCACGCTGCACTGGTCGCGCAGCCGCGTGACCCGCATCGAGTCGTCGGACGGGCGCGCGGCGTCGTTCCGGTACGACCGCAGCGGTCGCCTCGTCGCCGTCGACAACGCCGTGCAGCCCGAGACCTACGAGCTCGACGTGGCCGGCCGAATCGCCGCGATCATCGACGCCGACGGCGTACGCGCCGTCTCGATGGTCTACGACGACGAGGGCCGGGTCGTCGAGCAGACGCTGCCCGCCGGCTTCGTGACGCGGTTCGGCTACGACGTCGAGCATCGGCGCACCACGCTGGCCGACGGCGACCACAATCCGCTGTCGGTGTACACACACGACGAGCGCGGGCGCGTCGAGATGTACGCCACGGGCGGCGGCTTCCGCTTCTCGCGGCGTTTCGATCCGTTGGGCCGTGTGGCGTCGCAGAGCGACCCCGACGGCCGCAGCTTCACGCTCACCGAGTCCTACGACGGGCCGCACCGCACCGAGGCGTTCACGTGGACGACGGGCGCCGTCGACTCGTACACGTACGACCATCTGGACCGGCTCGTCAGCCAGGTCTCGCCCGGCCGCTCCACGGCGTTCACGTACGCCGACTCCTCGCCGTTCCCCACGCGCGTCGACCTCGTCGGCGACGACGGCATCTCGGTCGAACTCGAGTGGGCGCACGGAACGCCGATCCGCATCGAGGACGCCGACGGCGTCGTGAACACGTTCGACGTCCGTCCCGACGGCACCGTGGCCAGTGTCGCCAACGGCTACGGCACCGTCTCTCACTTCGACGTCCACAGCTCCGGCGCGGTCTCTGCCATCCGCCACGCCGACGGTCGCACGCAGACCTATCGGCACGACGACGGCGGCCGCCTACTCAGTGCGGTCGACGCGGCCGGTGGTCGCGCCGAGTTCACCTACTCGGCGGCGGGGCGCCTCTTGTCCGTGACCGACCCGGCAGGCTCGGTCACCCGCCTCGTGTACGACGACAACGGGACGCTCGACCACATCGTCTCGGCAGACGGCGTCACGACCGAGTTCCGCTTCGACGACCAGCAGCGCCCGATCGGTGTGCGCTTCGCCAACGGCGACACGATCGGCCTCGAGCTCGACGAGTTCGGCCGCCAGGTCGCGGTCGACGTGGACGGGGCGACGTGGACCACCGAGCGCGAGCCGTCCGGGCGCGTGAAGCAGCAAGTCGACCCGAACGGCACGGCCAAGGTGCAGACGTACGGCGAGGTCGCCACGTGGTCCGAGATCACCGACGCCGCCGGAGCGACGAGTCGCGTGGAGATGGACCTCGCCCGGCGCGTCACGTTCCTGCGCGACGGCACACGCGAGTTCTCCGCGGAGTACAGCGACAACGGCTTCGTGACGCGCCGCACCGACGCCAGCGGCCGGACGGCCGAGTTCGAGTACACGCCAGGCGGCCGCGTCGCCCGCGTGATCGAGGAAGACGGCGTCACCGAGTGTCGCTACGACAACGCCGGATTCGTCGTCGCCACCAACAGCGGCGCCGGCTGGTGGACGTTCGATCGCGACCAGTACGGCCGCATCACACGCCGCGTCTCCCCGGCCGGCCGCGAGCAGCGCTACTCCTACGACTTGCTCGGCCGCGTCCGTACGGTCGAGGTCGACGGTGCGGAGTGGCGCTACGAGTACGACCCCGTAGGTCGCGTCACGCGCACCATCGACCCGACGGGACGGAGCAAGTCGTTCACCTACGACGTGATGGGTCGCATGGTGGAGTCGCGCGACGGCGCCGCGATGGACGTGCGCTACGCGTACGACGCACGCGGACGCATCGCGTCGATGTCCGATCGGCACGGTGGCGTCGTCTCGTACGAGCACGACGCGATGGGCCACCTCACGGGCATCGTCGATCAGCTCGGACGTCGCACCGTGGTGCGGTACGACGCCGCCGGTCACCACGTCGCCACCGAGTTCCTCGACGCCGACGGCACTCCCGTCGTTCCCGATCCGCTCGCCGGTACCGGCCCGCGGCCGGCGCCCACCGGCGAGTTCGGCGGGACGGCACCGCTCGCTCGCAGCGAGTCCGCCGACGGCGCCACCACCTCCTGGTCGCTCCCCGGCGGCGCTCGCGTCGAGTTGCGCCGCGACGCCGACGGTCTGGCGGAGCGCCTCACGTCGCCGGGGTTCGAACGCACGTTCACGCGGGACGCCTGTGGCCGTGTCGTCTCGGTCCGAGACGTGACCGGCGGGACGACGTCGACGACGTCGCTGCGTCGCGACCTCGCCGGGCGCGTCCTCGAGCAGGACGCGGACGGCGTCGTCACGACGTACGAGTACGACGACGCCGGCCAGCTCGTCGCCACGACCGGTCCCGACGGCCGCCACGAGTGGGAGTACGACGACCTCGGCCGCCTTGCCGCAGAACGCGACGGCAGCGGGGAGCGCCGCTACGAGTACG
The DNA here is from genome assembly GCF_003426815.1 of Desertimonas flava. Lineage (GTDB taxonomy): Bacteria > Actinomycetota > Acidimicrobiia > Acidimicrobiales > Ilumatobacteraceae > Desertimonas > Desertimonas flava. The sequence goes on along the minus strand of NZ_QKYK01000025.1, from coordinate 11,027 downwards.
ACGCCGCCCATCGGCTGGTGTCGGTCACCGACGCCGACGGCATCACCACGTTCGAGTACGACGGCCGGGGCCGGCGCGTCCGAGCCCGCGGTCGCCACGACGTCGTGTACGTGTGGGGCCTGGATCGGCTCGACGCGGTGATCACCGACGGCCGGTGGACGTTCCTCGACTTCGACGAGGCCGGCCGCCTCGCCCGCTTCGGCGACACCGCCGTCACGTGGACCGACGATGACGTCCCGGCGCCACGGTCCCTCGATGACCGGCCTGTCCTCGCCCTCGGCGCGTCGACGTTCGGGACCGTGGCCGACGATGGCGACGTGTCGTGGCGTCCGTTCCGGATGTCCGATGCCTGGGGCGACCGCGGTGACGACGACGGCTGGCACGACTACTACGGCGTCGCCGCCGACGGGATCGTGTGGCTGGGCGTTCGTCCTTACGACGTGGCGACGCGACAGTTCCTGTCGCCCGACCCGCTGGCCCCCACGCCCGGAGGCGCCGGCTCGGCGTCGCCCTACACGTACGCGGCGAACGATCCGATCAACCTCTTCGATCCCACGGGCCGCAAGGGTGAGCCGATCTCGATCGACGACTTCAACGAGATGAAGGACCGTCGCACCGGCGTCCAGTGGGGCAACGTCGCCGCCTTGGGTGTGGCCGTCGTCGGGATCGTCGTCGTCGCCGCGGTCACCGTGGCCACCGGCGGTCTCGCTCTCGGCCCGATGATCGCTATCGGAGCAGGCCTCGGCCTGGCGTCCGGACTCGCTCGCGAGGGTCTCGAGACGGCCACCAACACCGGCGACGGTTCGTTCAATGCCGGCCCGATCGTCAAGGACGTCCTCCTCGGCGCCGCCGGCGGTGCGCTCGGCGGAATCGGTGGTCGCCTCGCGTCACCGCTGATGGCCCGGATCCCGACGGCAGGCACCGTGCTGCCGACCGTGACGAGGTACGGCGTGACGGCGACGACCGAGGCCGTGTCGGGTGCCGCCGAGGCGACCGTCGGCGAGCTCTACGACGTCACGATCCCGAAGGGTGTGCTCGGCTCGGACGGCCAGTTCGACGGCACGCAGATCGCCGTCAACGCCGGGATCAACTCGGTGGTCGGCCCAGCCGCCGACGCCGTGTTGCCGCGAGTCCTGCCCGCCGGTCTCCAGGGGCCCACCGGAGGCGTCGACCCGACCGTCTCCGTCGGCGAAGCCTCGCCGGCTCCCGACCTGCCCGACACCGTTCCCGACGTGACACCCGGCGACGTCGGCCCCGAGGTCAGCCCGGCGTCGTCCGTCACGGCTGGTGCCGATTCCACGCCGTCCACGACCGTCGTCGATCCGACGCCGACGCCGACGACTGCCGACCCGGCGCCGGCGACGACCACGACGGCTGCCGATCCGACGCCTGCGACCGCGGCTGCTGATCCCGCACCGGCGGGTGCTGCTGATCCGACGCCCGGGTCGACGGCTGCTGATCCGACGCCTGCTGGTGCTGATCCGACGCCTGCGACCGCGTCTGCTGATCCCGCACCGGCGGGTGCTGCTGATCCGACGCCCGGGTCGACGGCTGCTGATCCCGCACCGTCGAGTGCTGCTGATCCGACGCCCGGGTCGACGGCTGCTGATCCCGCACCGGCGGGTGCTGCTGATCCGACGCCCGGGTCGACGGCTGCTGATCCCGCACCGGCGGGTGCTGCTGATCCGACGCCCGGGTCGACGGCTGCTGATCCCGCACCGTCGAGTGCTGCTGATCCGACGCCGTCGAGCGCGGCCGATCCCACCCCTGCTGGTGCTGATCCGACGCCGTCGAGCGCGGCCGATCCCACCCCTGCTGGTGCTGATCCGACGCCTGCGACCGCGGCTGCTGATCCCACACCTGCTGGTGCTGCTGATCCGACGCCCGGGTCGACGGCTGCCGATCCGACGCCGTCCACGGCGCCTGCTGATCCCACACCGGCGGGTGCTGCCGATCCCACGCCGGCCACGGCCGCTGCCGATCCCACACCGGCGAGTGGTGCCGACCCCACGCCGGCGACGGCTGCGGCCGACCCGACGCCGCCGGCCGAGGTCGCTGCGGCGGCCGGCGCTGCTGCTGCCACGGGGAGCATCGACGTCTCGACCCAGCTTCGCTCCGACGTCACGCCGGGCGGCGCCCGACCGGGGGCCGGCGACGGCGTCTCGCCTCGGGTGCCCGGCTCGACGCCGGGCGATGCGACGCCAGGGAACACGAGTCCAGGGGACGCGACCGTGCCGCCGCGCACACCCCTGCATCGCACCCCTCCCGGGCCGAACGAGACCGACTTCGTCACCGTACGGCCGGTCCTCTCCGACGGCTCGCTCGGCCGGCCGACGAGCGTGCCGCGAGCCGACCTCCAGTCCACGCGCCCGACCCACGAGCTCGATGCGGGGGACCCGGCGACGTTCGACGGCCAGCAGGTCCAGGTCGGCGGCAACAACATCCGGATCACCGCCGACGCCAACAACCGGCCGCTGTCCGCCCAGATGGACATCTCGGAGCGCTTCACAGCCGCCGAGCTCAGGGACGCGAACACCCTCAACCACCAGGGGAAGCCGGATCGGGACGGTCGCCTCAGTCCAGAGAGGACGGCACAGAGTGCGACGAAGGCCGACGGCGACGCGGCGACGGCCGCGGGTGAGGCCCCGAACTACCCCTGGTCGGGTGGACACGTCGGCGGGCATCAGTTCTTCCCGGACATCGGCCGCCTCAACATGTTCCCTCAGGAGTTGCATCTCAACACGAACGGTGGCTACCGGCAGATGGAGAAGGCGATCGCCTATGCCGTCCGCCACGACGACGTCACGGTGTCGGCCTCGGTCACGCTGACCCCTGGACGTCCGCCGGCCACACCCGGGCGGCAGGCGGTTCCACCGCGGATCCAGGTCGAGGTCACCTTCACCGGTCCCAGGGGTACGGTGACCCGGCAGTACGACTTCAACAACGCGCCCGCCAACCAGCAGTCCGCAAGCGTCCAGGCGTACCGTGGCCGGCCGGACGCCCAGAGGATCCTGGCTCAGATCCGATGAGCAGCGCCCGCTTCACCAGGAAGGAACGGTCCAGTGGCCGATCAAGCACTTGTCGCTGAAATCCTCAACGAGGTCGTCGACGACGTCCTCCAGAACGGGTTGGTCGCCGATCCGTCATGGGAGTCGTACGGCCTCGCCGCCGAGGTGATGGACGACGGCTCCACCATCCAGGCGGCGTACCTGTACTCCGGTGACGATCCGCCCCGGTCGGCGTCGGGCGTGAGGCAGTCGTTCTCGCTCGTCGAGCTGCGCGAGGCGTCCCGCGGTGACGACGGGGAGACGTGGGACGTGTTCGTGATGAAGATCCACCGACCGAGCGGTCAGGCGGCGACGAAGTTCGTGTCGGGTGCGGAAACGGCGGAGTGGTCCCTGCTACCCGACAACGATGCTCGGCTCGCCGAATCGCTGCGGGCACGCCAGGAAGACTTCGACAAGCCGATCACCTGATGGTCGACACGCCGGCCGCCGCCGGTGATCTGCTCATCGAGGTGTTCGACGACGGGGGGATCCGGGTGTCGCCCCCGGCGGGGCGGGCGGGGATCGCCACGCTCGCCGAGACCGTGAAGTGGGCCGAGGCGGTGGGCGCCGCCGGCGGTCGCGTCCGTGTCACGGGAGCGATCGAGTCGTCACGTGTGGCTGCCGTGCTCGACGCGCTCGAGCCTCGTCCGGCGACGATCGAGGCGGGTAGCCCGCAGCCGTGGCGCCGAGGGTGGACGTCGCTGATGTGGGCCGCCGACCATGGCCTGGAGCGCGTGGTCACCGACCTGGTGGCCCGCGGCGCTCCGACCGGCGCGTCCCGACCGTGGCGGCTGTCGCCGTATCGCCTGGCGATGCGCCGCGGCCACGTGCCCGTGATGCTCGCCCTGCGCGCGGCGGGCGTACGCGACCCGGCGCGCGTGCGACCGCCCGGCGCGCCGGACGCCGTGGTGATGCGGCCCTACATCGGGTTCTTCCTCTGGCCGATGGCCGCCGTGCCCGTCATCATCGGCATCGTCGCGGCGGTCGCCACGGGCAGCCCGATGGCCGCGATCGTCGGCCTCGCACTCGGCGTCCTGCTCGTCGTCCTCGGGCGGTTCATCGACAGCATGGCCGGCCGGACCGTGGTCGCCGTCGACGGCCCGCTGCTGTACTCGCGGCGCCTCACGCGATGGCGTGGACCCGTCGACCTTCGCCACCTGGTCGCCGTCGGCTTGCGCGAGACGCTGCATCAGCGCAGCCCCACGCTCCTCCGTCTCGCCAACGGGACCGCGGCGGAGACCGGCGAGGGTGAGCCGCCGGCCCGTCCCACCGTCGCGGCCGGGTTCGACGACGAGATCGTCACCATGTTGCGGGAACGCCCCGGCGTCCGGGTACTCACGATCTACATGTCGGCGACGTACCTGCGTCCTGGCCTCGAACGGCACGTGCTCGCCCATCTCGACCGGACCCGAACCGTGGTGAGCAGCTCGGCCGAGGCGCGCTTCGTCGCCATCACCCCGCCGACGTGAACCACCGCCGAATTTTGTCCTGGAACGCCGATGTCCTGAACCTGGACGACGTCGGTCACGTCGCATTCAACGGGCCTCGCTGTTCGTTCCGCACAGTGGCGTCGCCCGGCAGAGTTCATCCCGAGTTCGGCCCCATCGCGAACGGCGCCTCCGCCAGCCGTGTTACGGTCGAAAGTGCTTCCGGTCGCTCATCGCGGTCACGGGAGGGGGTGGACCACCAGACAGGATCCCTGATTGGAAGGTACCGAGATGACGGATATGAAAGCGATCGCACCCGGAGCGATCGAGACCTACAGCGGCCAGCTCAACTCCGGAGTCGACCAGATCACCAACGGTCTCAATGACTTGTGCAGCGCGATCACCAACGTCGAGTACGGCGGCCGTAACGCGTTCAAGTTCAAGACCGAGTCGAGCCAGCTCGCCAACAAGCTGTCGACCACGCTGTTCGATGCGCTCAACGAGTTGGGCAAGCAGGTGTCGCAGGCGACGTCCGAGCTCTCCGGATCGCTCGGTGGCTCGACGATCACGATCAGCCTGGCCAACAACACGATCACTCCGGCCGACCCCGGTGCCGACACCGAGGACGGCGTGGCGTCGATGTCCGGGCTGACGGCGCTGGCGTCGCAGGTCGAGGCGGCGTTCAACACGATCGCCGGCGGAGTCAGCCTCGTGCTCGACATGCCGCCGAACTCGCCCGCCGGCTGGATGGGCGATCGCCGCAACCAGACCGAAGGACACGTCAACGAGTTCGTCGGCCTCGCCAAGTCGCAGTGCAAGTCGACGCAGCAGAGCCTCACGGAGTACATCACGTCGCAGATGAACTCCCTCGAGGGTCAGTAGCCGACGCGACGACAGGCACACCGACACGCGACGAGAGGGGATGCCTCGGCATCCCCTCTCGTCGCGTCCCGGTACGAAACAGGCGCTCCTGTCCGACCTGACGTCTCTGGGGATGGATCGTGACGGTTTCCGTCACGATCCATCCCCAGATCACCGAATGGCACGATCGAGCCCCGGATTCGATTCGTGGTCGTCGAGGGCGCCGTCAGGCGTCGATCTGGTCGTGGCCTCCGCCGACGTCGCAGCCGTCCTCGTGGGGCGGCGCTCCCGATCGCTTGAAGCCGTCGGGGCCGGGCTTGGGTGGGTTGTCCGGCTTGTTGGGTTCCTCGTCACCGAAGAGGCTGTCGCCGAACTTGTTCAGGCCGTTCTCCTCCGACTCCCGCTTGGCGAAGCCGCGGGCGGCGCAGATACGACCCTGCTGCCCGCGGGCGGCGACCCACGCCCCGGCGAGGCCGTCGGCGAGCCCTTCGAGGGCGGACTTGATGTTGTCGCACGAGGCGCGGAACGTCTCGCACTTGGCGTCGAACTGATCCTTGTAGGGCCCGGTCCAGTCGCGCGCGGCCGTCTCCTGAGCGGTCGTCAGGGCGCTGCGCGCCGCGGACACGTCCTGGGCGAGCTGGTAGAGACCGGCGGCCGCGGGCTCGAACTCCTGCCACGCGAACGGGATGTCATTGGAATCGGCGAACGCCCCGTCGTAGACGGGCGTCGTCACCGAGGGAGGGGGCGCTGAAGTCGATCCTCCACCGCCGCCACTGTCGGCGAGCAGTTGCAACGTTGCTCCTTTGGGTCGTGAGCATGTTCTCGACGTCATCGACCGTAGCCCATCACCGGCGGGGTCGCGACGCGACTGACAGTGGGTGAGACGGCGTCCGCGACGAAGAGGTTCGCGGTCTCATGACCACCGCGATGACGGGCGACAACGGGTCCGACCGAGACCGACCGGCCCCGGAACGCGGCTAGGAATATGGGGATGGAGTTGCTGGTGCGCATCCGATGGCGCCACGCCCCGGCCGCCGATCTGCGCTTCGACGTCGAGCCGTACCACTCGGTGAGCGACCTCGTCTCGGTCGCCAGCGAGTTCTGTGACGCGCAGTGGGACGCCAGTCAACCCGTGTATCTGGAGCGCACGGCGGCGCAGCTGCCACTCGACGCGCCGCTGCTCGCCAGCGGCGTGATGTCGGGCGACACGCTGCGCTTCGAGCTCTACGGCATCGAGCCGAGCCGCCGCGAGGCGCTGTCGGAGGCACTCAGCTGCGACGTGACCGCCGGTCCCGAAGCCGGCCGGTCCTTCGTGCTGATGCCCGGCCGGCACGAGGTGGGGCGCGGCTCCGGCAACCAGATCGTCCTCCACGACCCGACCGTGTCGGACCACCACCTGTCGATCGTCGTGTACGACGACCTCCAGACGACGATCCTTCCCGACACGACGGCGACGAACCCGGTCGCCGTCAACGGCCGGGCCATCAGCGACGCCACGGGGGTCGGGGCCAACGACGTGGTGCAGTTCGGCGCCACGGCGGTCGCCCTGCGCGTCTTCAGCCGGTCGTCCGATGCCGAGCGCGACCAGCTCGGCCAGGTGCCGTTCCGCCGCACTCCCTACAAGCCGGTGGTGGTGACCGACCGGCCGTTCAAGCCGCTCGGGCAGGTGCCCAAGCGGCCTGAGGCGCGCCGCTTCAACCCGGTCCCGGCGTTCCTCCCGATGCTGATGGGTCTCGGCATGTTCGCCATGACCCGCCAGCCCTACATGTTGATGATGATGTTCATGTCGCCGGTGATGCTGGTGGCCAACCTCGTCGAGGGCCGGAAGTCGGCGAGGGTGAAGTTCGACGATCAGGTCGCCGATCTGCGCAAGCGCCTCGAACGCCGTAAGGCCGACGTCGATCGGGCGCTCCTCGAGGAGCGCGCCGAGCGCATCAACCAGTCGCCCGACCTCGCCGACCTCGCCCGACGGGCGACGCTCCGCACGCTCGACCTGTGGGCCCGTCAACGCGGCGACGCCGAGTTCCTCCGCACGCGTCTCGGCATCGGCACGGTCCAGTCACGAGTCACGGTCGATCCGGAGACGACGGGCGAGGAGTACCTGCGCGACGCCATCGCGACCACACTCGTGGGCTTCGACCGACTGCCGGCGTCGCCGATCTGCGTCAACCTGGCCGAGCTCGGCGTCTTCGCCCTCCACGGCTCGCCGCTCGAGGTGCAGGCGATGTGCGCGTCCGTGCTGCTGCAGGCGGCCACGTTGCACAGTCCCGAAGATCTCGTCATCGTCATGCTCGAGGGTCACGACGAAGGCCTCGGGACGTGGGTGAAGTGGTTGCCCCACACCCGTTCGGCCACGTCGCCGCTCTCGGGCCGCCACGTCATCGGCGACCCGGGCCAGGCCGCCGAGATGGTGCGCGAGCTGGTGTCGGTGGCTCGCATGCGAACCGCCGACGACCGCGGCGATCACCGGTGGCCATGGGTGCTGGTGGTGCTCGACGAGTCCGCCGACGTCGACCCGGCGCTGGCGTCTCAGCTCCTCGAACTGTGCCCCCACGCCGGGATCTCGGTGGTCGCCGCCGTGGCGTCCGACGCCCGCGTGCCGCGCCAGTCGAAGGCGACGTTCCGCTGTGTGCCTCCCACGGGCGGGATGCTGTCCACCGTGTGGTTCACCGAGCCACAGGCGCCGAGCGAGGAGTTCGAGCCGGAGCCGGCGAACGCCCGCCTCGTCGACGAGGTGGCGATGTCGCTGGCTCCGCTGCGCGACGCCACGTCGGCGAGTGCCACCGCCGCGATCCCGCGCGTCGTACCGCTGCTCTCGCTGTTCGGACCCGAGCCGCCGACCGCCATGTCGGTGGCGGCCGGATGGGCGACGCCGAAGCCGTACGGACTGCGGGCGCCGATCGGCGTCGGTCCCTCCGGCCCGTTGGAGCTCGACCTCGTCGAGCACGGACCGCACGCGCTGATCGGCGGCACCAGCGGCGCCGGCAAGAGCGAGTTGCTGCAGTCGATCGTGGCGTCGCTGATCCACGAGTACCCGCCGACGCGCCTCACGTTCCTGTTCGTCGACTACAAGGGCGGCGCCTCGAGCGTGGTGTTCAACCGCGTGCCGCACACCGTCGGCTACGTGACCAACCTCGACGCCAGCCTCTCGCTGCGGGCCCTGACCTCGCTGCGGGCCGAGCTCAACCATCGCATGCGCCTGATGGAGGGCAAGGCCAAGGACCTCGCCGAGATGCTCGAGCGGTTCCCCGACGAGGCCCCGCCGTCCCTCGTCATCGTCGTCGACGAGTTCGCCACGCTCGTCAAGGAGGTGCCGGACTTCGTCGCCGGCATCGTCGACATCGCCCAGCGCGGCCGCAGCCTCGGTGTGCACCTGATCCTCGCCACCCAACGCCCGTCGGGCTCGGTGAACGACAACATCCTCGCCAACACCAACCTGCGGATCTCGTTGCGCATGCTCGACGCCGCGGAGTCCAAGACCGTCATCGGCGTCGGCGCCGCCGCCGACATCCCGTTGCCGCTGAAGGGTCGCGGCTTCGCCAAGCTCGGGCCCCGCGACCTCGTCGAGTTCCAGTCGGCGTTCACCGGCGCGCCGCTCACCCAGGACGCCGAAGTGAGCCCGGTGACCGTGGAGCGCTTCGGCAAGGTGCCCCGGTCGGGCGGTCTTACGCGAACGACGGCACAACAGACCAACTCGCCCCGGCCCGAGACGCGCACCTACGACGTCGGCCAGCTGTGGCGCGTGGACGATCACGCCACACCGGCGGCCGCCGTTCCGCCTCCGCCGGCCCCGGCGGGGCCGCCTCCGCCCGGTACGCCGTTGCACTTCGCCCCGCCCCGACCGTCGCAGCTCGTCATCACCTATCAGCCGAGCGTCACCACGCAACCGGCCGACGACGTGGTCGTGGCCGAACCGTCGCGCCCGGCACCAAAGCCCGACACGGGTGACACGGTGACCCATCTCGACGTCCTGCTCGAGGCGGTCCGCGACGCGGCGCCGCACCTGCCGCCGCCCCGCAAGCCGTGGCGCGAGATGCTGCCCGAGGAGCTCGACTGGCACGCCGTCGAGCCACCGGCGTACACCACCGCGCCCGGCCGCCGCGGGCGCTACGTCACGCTCGGACTGCTCGACGATCCGGCGGCTCAGGCTCAACATCCGGCCGTGTTCGATCTCGAGGAGAACGGCGGCCTGCTGATCGGCGGAAGCGGGGGCTCGGGCAAGACCACCGCCTTGCGCACGGCGGCGATGTCGGCGGTGTCGGGAGCGACCCCGGAAGAGGTGACGCTCTTCGTCATCGACTGCGCCTCGCGATCGCTCGCCGCGCTCCACGGCCTGCCCCACGTCGCCGCCCTCGCCACCGGCGACGACCTCGAGTCACTCACGCGGGTGATCGCCCTCCTCTCCGCCGAGATCGATCGCCGGCGCCCGATCCTCTCCGACCTCTCTGTGCAGGCCGAGAACCTCTCGGCGTACCTCGACAAGGGTCACCAGATGCCCCGCATCGTCGTGATCGTCGACGGCTTCCAGAACATGTCGGCCATCCTCGGCACGGTGAAGTCGGCCGAGGTCGGCCCGCTCGACTGGTTCGCCGAGTTCCAGCGCGTCGTCACCGACGGCCGCCAGCTCGGCGTCCATGCGATCCTGGCCGCCGATCGTCGGCAGGCGGTTCCGGCGTTGCTCATGTCGGCGATGGGCAACCGCCTGGTGCTTCGCCAGACGGACGAGAACGGTTACATGGACTACGGCATCCGCAGCTCCGTCAGCCGCGGACTCGAGCTGCCGAGCGGCCGCGGCCTGCTCGGCGACCAACTCGTGCAGGTCGGGCTCATCAGCGACGACCCGTCCGCAGCGGCGCAGGGCGCGGCACTCGCCGCGTTCGCCGAGTCGCAGACCGGCGCCCCGCCCGAGCGGTTGGTCACCACGGCGCCACCCGACGAGGTCGCCGTGCCCCTGGTGGCGTCGCGCCCCGACCGCTTCACGCTCGGCCGCACCGACGTGTTCGGCGACGTGGTCGAGGTGAGCGTGCAGCACAACGGTCTGTGCGTGGCCGGTCCGCCGCGGTCCGGCCGCACGACCGCGTTGCGCCAGGCGGCTCGCTCGTTGATCGCCGCCGGCTACGAGGTGTGGTCGATCGGCGTCGGCGACGACCTGGGTGGGCCGGGCCGCCACGCCGCGGCCAAGGCCGATCCGGCGCGCGAGCTGATGGAGGACTTCGCCGCGCTGTGCGAGTCGTTCCCGAAGCCGCAGCCGTACGTGCTGGTGGTCGACAACGTCGATCGGCTCGACGACTCGGTGTCGTCCGCCTACGAGCGCGTGCTGAAGTCCGAATGCAGCCGGCTGCTGGCGTCGCTCGAGGCGAGGAACCTGTCGGGGTACACGCAGAACACCCTGCTGCTCGAGCTCCGACGCGAGCCGAACATGCTCCTGCTTCAACCCGACACGGTGACCGAGGTCCTGCAGTACAGCGGTGTGCGTGCCCAGCTTCGCCCCGGCCTCAAGCTCACGGCGGGGCGCGGTGTGCTGATCCAGCATCGCCAGCCGCTCCTGGTCCAGGTGGCGCTGCCCGACTGACGGTTCAGCCGGCCGGGGCGGCCGTCGTGGGCGCCGCCGTCGTCGGTGCCGGCGCCGCGGTGGTCGGCGCCGCGGTCGTGGCCGGCGGCGCCGCAGTGGTCGGTGCGGCGGTGGTCGGCG
>NZ_QKYK01000024.1 GCF_003426815.1 Desertimonas flava | reverse complement strand
TGCTGGGTCGCATCGTCATGTTGGCGATGTGTCGCCGGGTTCGCCGTTGACGGTCACGGGAATCGCGTCGGGAGAAGTGGTGAGTGTGCAGAACGATGGTGGGTCGTTCGCCTACGAGTTCACCCTCGACCCGCAACCCCAGCCGCCGGAGCCGTGTACGGACCCGGTGTCCTGTGAGATCGTCACGTCCGTCCGGTCGGTCTGGAACTGTAACGCGCCGGATTGCACGGGTGACCCGTGGCAAGGAGGGGTGATTGCGTGGCCCTCGTGGTCGGCGTACTCGGACAACGGTCGGAACGGCAACGACGCTCGGATCGTCTATTCACTCGACGGCGAGCAGCTGTTTCCGTACATGGGGGCATGGGCGAACGGATGTGTCGTCACAGCGGTCTTCGACTACGTACTCGTCATCGAGTGGCAGCGGGGTACCAACGACTGGAGATCGACGTATCTCGCACCGGGTGAATCGCACACGATCTCGTTGATCGAGCCGGAGGACAACGCGCTGATCGAGACGCCCGACTCGCCGACAACCTTCGGCATTCGACTCGAGAACTGCGACCCCCAGCCCCTGGGCTCGTCGTGACGTGAACCTCAGGGGTGCCCCGCAGTCGAGTGCGACGCACATCGCCGCGCTCTGTGGCCTCCTCCTCCTCGGAGCGAGCGGGATCGCCTGTGGCAGTGGCGATGACGGTGGCCCCCCGGCATCATCGGAGCCGCCAGCGCCGTTGATGAGCTGGATTGGGCCCTCGCTGGATGGAGGCACGGTGGCCCTGGATGACGCCACCGTCGAGTTCGTCGGATCCGTTCCTGCCCCCGTTGACGTGATCCTCGGCATCCGCGACTGTGCGTCGCTCGAGAGCGCTGTCGCGTTCTGGACAGCCCGGATCGAAGAGCCCGCCGTTGCAGCTCGTGCGTCGGCCTATGCGGCCGCTGCTGCCGCACGCCGCAGCGAACTCGGATGCGAGCATTCGACGCCGACGCCGCAGACCTCTCCGTCGAGCTCGGTCGAAAGGCGCTTCACCTCTGGATGAACGCCTGCCACGGAGGTGATCCGGACGCAACCATTTCGTCGAGAGCGATCTTGTCCTTAAATGTGTCCATGTTCTGCCAGAACCCATCGTACGGCATCGCCAAGAGCTGGCGGCGTTCGATCAGCTTCTGAAACGGCTCCACGACGAGTTCCTCTCCCGGGTTCATCACATCGAAGATCTCACGTCGAAAGACGAAGAAGCCGGCATTGATTCGCACGGGGGATCGAGCGATGTGCTCGAGGTGCGTCACGCAATGCTCGGAGTCCGCATGGACGATATGGAACGTGTGGGGTGCAGGAACACTCAGGAAGCACGCTGTCTTGTCGCGAGCCTCGAAATCCTTCACGTAGGTTTCGAGGTTGAGATCCGACAGGCCGTCCGCGTAGTTGGCGAGAAACATCTCGTCGTCGCCGAGGTGGGCTCGGACTCGCCGGAGTCGTTCACCGACGTTCGACGACAAACCGGTGTCGGCGAAGGTGATCGTCCAGTCATCGATGTCGCTGTTCAAGAGCGTGACACGGCGGCCGCCGTCGCTGAAAACGAAGTCGTTGTTGGCGCACTCGTTGTAGTCGAGGAAGTACTGCTTGATCTTGCCGGCACCGTGCCCCAGGCACAGGATGAACTCGGTGTGCCCGAAGTGCGAGTAGTGCTTCATCAGATGCCACAAGATCGGCCTCTGCCCCACCTCGACGAGCGGCTTCGGAATCTGATCGGAGTAGTCGCGCAGACGCATACCCATCCCACCGCAGAACAGCACGACCTTCACCTCGACCTCCGACCGTCCCGACGACCAATTTGCATCTGCCCTCACTTCGCTCTGGCGCCTGTGTTGAATGTATCCGTCCACCGTCGATCCCCAGGCACGGATCCCGGCGCGTCGATAGTCTCGAGCGAGAACGGTGCAGTTGGAAGGCGGAGACCAAGTTGGATTTCACGAGGACGAATGAGTTGGGCAGGCGCCTCCGAGAGCTCGTCCCGGGTGGAGGGCACACGTACGCCAAAGGACCCGACCAGTATCCGGCACTGTCGCCGTCGGTACTCGCGAGGGGCCGTGGTAGCCACGTGTGGGACGTCGACGGCAACGAGTTCGTCGAGTACGGGATGGGTCTGCGCGCTGTGTCACTCGGCCATGCGTACGGAGAAGTGGTCCAGGCTGTGGCGCGGGCACTCGACCTGGGCACCAACTTCACTCGCCCGGCAGCGATCGAGGTTGAGTGTGCGGAGCGCTTTTGCGCCTCGATCCCAAGTGCCGAAGCGGTGAAGTTCACCAAGGATGGCTCGACTGCGACGTCGGCAGCGGTCAAGTTGGCCCGCAAAGCGACTGGCCGCGCCCGGGTCGCGATCTGCGCCGACCAGGCCTTCTTCTCGTACGACGACTGGTTTATGGTCACGACCACGATGGCCGGTGGCATCCCCGCGGGCGTCGCCGCGCAGACCGTCACTTTTCGCTACAACGACCTCACCAGCGTCGAGGAGATGTTCGATCGCTACCCCGACGAGATCGCTGCGGTGATGCTCGAGGTGACTCGTGCAACCGCTCCCCAGCAGGGGTTTCTCGAAGGCGTGCGGAGTCTATGCGACCGCAATGGTGCCGTCCTGGTCTTCGACGAGATGATCACCGGCTTCCGCTACGCCGACGGTGGAGCTCAGGCCCAATACGGCGTTTCCCCGGACCTGTCCACCTTCGGCAAGGCACTGTCGAACGGGTTCTCACTCGCTGCGCTGTGCGGACGACGTGAACTGATGCGCTACGGATCACGCGAAAGAAGCGGGGACGACGTCTTCCTGCTTTCCACGACTCACGGAGCGGAGACGACGGCACTCGCCGCAGCGATCGCGGTGATGGACATTTACGAGCGCGAGCCCGTGGTCAGCCGCCTCTACGAGCAGGGCGACAAGCTCGCCACCGGTCTGCGTGCCCTGTCAGAGCAGCATGGACTCACGGACTATGTCGGCCCGATCGGGCTCGGCTGCGACCTCGCCTTCTTCACGCGCGACGCCGACGGCCAACCATCCCAGGCATTTCGAACGCTGTTTCTCCAGGAGACGATCCGCCGGGGTGTCCTGATGCCGTCGCTGGTCACCAGCTACTCACACAGCGATGCCGATGTCCAATTGACGCTGCGAGCAATCGACGGCGCCTTGGATGTCTACGCCAAAGCGTTGGTCGACGGGACAGAGCCGTTCTTGGTCGGCCCGCCGTCGAGATACGTGTTCGATCGTGTGTGGGACCGGCCCGCCCCGGTCTGACCGCACACCACTCAGGTGCGCGCTAGGGCTGGTCCGAGCAGCCCGTGGTCCTCGAGCAGCAGCGCTGTCGCCTCGACGGACTCGAACGAGAGGCCTGAGCGTGCGGCGATGTCGAGGAGTGAGTGCTCACCATCGGACAGGTTGAGTACCCAGAGCATGGCGAGTTGGGCATCCGCGATCGTCGTGCCGCCGAGGGCCCCGTACAGCCCGCGGGCTCCGAGCTGCGGCTCACCGAAGGGTTCGAGGTTTCTCAGCGCACGGTTCTTGTCGATCGCTTCTACGATGCCGGCGACAACGTCCAACGACTCCGCCATCCGCTCTCCAGAGACGAACAAAAGATTGTCGAGCGACGTGTGGTATTCGGGAAAAGTCCCGTGTCTGCCGCGCATCAATGAGCCGACTGGCACCCGGAAGCCAGGGGAGTTGTACTGGCGCTCGTCATAACCATATGGACTGAAGTCGGTCATCTGATGCGCGATCTGTCGGTCGCGAAGGACGATCGATGCCGCCTGATCAACGAGGGCGTCGCCAGTCACGGTGCGCTTGTACGTGAAGTCGTGGTCGTCACCGAGGCACGTGAGGGTGAGTCCAGCGGCGATTCTGGAGAGTTCGTCACGGTGACCGTCCAACCACGCGATGGTGCCGATGGTGCCCGGCGCGAAGATGAAGCGGACCGTATGGCGCAACTGCGGACCCTCGAGCAACCGTCTCGCCAGCAGCGCGGCCACGGCGATTCCGCTCAGATTGTCGTCGGCGAGCGAAGGGTGACACACGTGAGACGACACGAGGATCTCCCGTTCTGTCGCCCCCGGAACGATGGCTTCACCGTACGTCAGTGACCCCGGTTCGAGTGACGAGTCGATCATCACGTCGTAGTCGCCATCGGGAAGGTTGTCCAGGTCCTGCTGGCTCAAACAGAACCCCCAGGCTCGCGTGTAGTACGACGTACGGTAGGGCACGGCCTCCGGTTGATCCGGGAGGGTATGTAGGTGTGGTCGCAGCTCATCGAGTGTCATGCGAGCGGAGATCGGCTCGCTGTAGCTGACGATGTGAAGGTTGTTGCTGCGAAAGTCGATGACTCTCTCGCCGGAGCCTGCGTCCGCGATGTAGGCGTCGCGGACATTCCACTCTGGAGGGATCGTCCAGTCCAGCACCGGTGTCCCAGATGGGATCTCATGGATCTCGAGGGGCACGACCTCCGTGATGAGTCGCAGCGATTCACGAACTCCGTCCCCGGTGATGCTGCGGCATATCGGGTAGAGGTCCTCCACAAGCCGCATCGCCGCGTCGGCCACTGAGAATGGATCGGCGGTCATGTGGCCGAGGAAAACGTCGCCGGATCGATCGCTGGATATGTCGCATCACGCTCGGAGATCACGACAGGCGGGACCGGCCACTGCACCGCGACTGCGGCATCGTCCCACCGGATGCCGCGGGCCGCGTCGGGCCGGTAGCTCTCGCTCATCAGATACAGGACATCGGTCGTGGGCTGAAGCGTGACGAACCCGTGGGCGAAACCGGCGGGCACGAAGAGCGCCCGCCCGTTGTCGGCGCTCAACTCGGCGCCGAACCACTGGAGCCGTGTCGGGGAGCCCTCACGAAGGTCCACGATGACGTCGAACAGGGCACCGCGGATACAGCGGACGACCTTTGCTTCGGCGTCGTCGCCACGGTTGTAGTGGAGGCCGCGAAGCGTGCCGGCGTGGACGTTCGTCGAGATGTTGGCCTGTGGAAAGCGGACAGGAAGACCCACGGCGGCGAACTCACTCTCGCAGAAGATCCGGGAGAAGGAGCCGCGCTCGTCCAGATGCCGGTCCAGATCGATCGAGTAGGCGCCGTCCAGCGGCAGGCCGTCGAATATCACGCCGTCGTCCTCGTTCTGGCATAGCTGGCACGAAGTCGTCCAATCACTGGCAGAACTGTAGGGCGCCCGGATACCGTCCGGCCCCATGACTCATCCGTCGGAACCTCTCGCCGGTTCGTTCCCCTGTCGGTTCTGTGCGACGCCACTCGAGCACCCTGTCGTCGACCTCGGCATGTCGCCGCTGTGTGAGAGCTACCTCACCGCCGATCTACTCGACGCGCGCGAGTCGTTCTATCCACTCAAGGTGTGGATCTGTCATCGCTGCCTTCTGGTCCAGATCAACGACTATGTGAGTGCCGAGGACATCTTCACTGAGTATGCCTATTACTCGTCCTTCTCGACCAGCTGGCTCCAGCACGCATCGGACTATGTCGATGCGATGACCGATCGGCTCGGTCTCAATGAGGAGAGCTTCGTGGTCGAGCTCGCGAGCAACGACGGTTACCTGCTGCAATATTTCGTGGAGCGCCACATCCCTTGTCTCGGTATCGAGCCGTCAGTCAACGTGTCCCAGGCTGCTGTGGCCAAGGGTGTCCCCACCGACACCAGCTTCTTCGGGCGGGTGAAGGCGGAGCAGATGGCGTCCGCTGGTCAGCTCGCCGATCTCGTGCTCGGTAACAACGTGCTGGCGCAGGTGCCAGACCTCAACGACTTCGTGGCTGGTATTCCCCGAATCCTCAAGCCATCTGGAACGGTGACGATCGAGTTCCCCCACGCCGTCAGAATGATCGAGGAGAATCAGTTCGACACGATCTACCACGAGCACTTCTGCTATTTCTCCCTCGCCAGCGCCGAGGCGATCTTCGCGCATCATGGCATGACCATCTTCGATGTGGAGGAGCTCTGGACTCACGGGGGGTCGTTGCGGATCTACGCCCGCCATACCGCCGACGAGAGCCGGCCGCTCACCCAGCGTCTGCTCGACCTGCGTCAGCGCGAGATCGATGGCGGCTATCGCGACGTCGCCACCTACGCGCAGTTCGAGGAGCAGGTGCGCGAGACCAAACGCGCCTTGCTGGAGACGCTCTCCGACTTGAAACGTCGAGGCAAGACCGTCGTCGGATATGGTGCGCCTGGCAAGGGGAACACACTGCTCAACTACTGCGGTATCCGCACCGATTTCATCGACTTCACTGTTGATCGGAACCCATACAAGCAGGGCCGGTACCTACCAGGCACACATATCCCCATTCACGCTCCCGAGCGAATTGATGAGGTGAAGCCCGACTACGTCCTGATCCTTCCTTGGAACTTCAAGACTGAGATTCTCGAGCAACTCGCGTACGCACGGGAATGGGGAGCGCACTTCATCGTGCCCATCCCGACGGCCTCGATCGTCTGACGCCACGATGCTTCCCGTCTCGCTCGGTACCGGGCGCTCAGGTCCGTTGCAGGTGCTCCTCCTGGGTGCGCACAGCGACGACATCGAGATCGGTTGCGGCGGAACCGTCCTTCGCCTGCTGGCAGAACGCCCGGGCTCGACGATCCATTGGGTCGTCTTCTCGGCGGCCGGCCAACGTGCTGAGGAGGCCCGGACGAGCGCAGCGGCGTTCACCGGCGGCGCGGCAGGCGTGACCTTGCATAGCTTTCGCGAGAGCTACTTCCCGTATGTAGGAGCCGAGATCAAAGACGCTTTCGAAGAGCTATGCGCCGGGGTCGAGCCCGACGTGGTGTTCACCCACCGACGCGACGACGAGCATCAGGATCACCGCACGATCGCCGCTCTGACGTGGAACACGTTCCGCAACCATCTGGTCGCCGAGTACGAGATTCCGAAGTACGAAGGCGACCTCGGCCACCCCAATCTGTTCGTGCCGCTGACCGCAGAACTTGCCGAGCGCAAGATCGAACTCCTCACCGAGCACTTTGCGAGTCAGCGCAACCGCGCATGGTTCCGCCCGGCGACGTTCCGCGGGCTGATGGCCCTGCGGGGAGTCGAGTGCGTGGCCGACTACGCGGAGGCATTTCACATCCGCAAACTCATCATCTGAACGTCGGTTGAGTGGCGAATAGGAGCGAGTCGTATCCTCTCTGCCCATGAAGGTTCTCGTCACGGGCCACCGTGGCTACATCGGTGTGGAGATGGTCCCGGCCCTGCTGGCGGCCGGTCATGAGGTGATCGGTCTCGATACCGGGCTCTACGACGGCTGTGACTTCGTCAGTCCACCTGATGACGTACCAGAGTTGCGGATCGACCTCCGCGACGTCGAACTCGACCACCTCGTCGGCTGTGACGCCGTCGTTCACCTCGGCGCCCTCTCCAACGACCCACTCGGCAACCTCGACTCCACACTGACCTACGACATCAATCTGCACGCCTCGGTGCGTCTCGCTGAGGCAGCGAAGGAGGCAGGAGTGAGTCGCTACCTGTTTTCATCGTCATGCAGCCTCTACGGGGCAGGTGGGGACGGTCTGGTCACCGAACAGTCTCCGTTCCACCCCGTCACCGCATACGGTGAGTCGAAGGTGCGAGTCGAGCAGGCCGTCAGCACGCTGGCTGACGACACGTTCTCACCCGTCTACCTTCGGAACGCCACGGCGTACGGCATCTCCCGTCGCCTTCGGGCCGACATCGTCGTCAACGATCTCGTGGGTCATGCCGTCACCAGCGGAAAGGTCCTGATGCAGAGCGACGGCACACCCTGGAGGCCGCTCGTGCACATCGGCGACATCATCGGGGCCTTCGTCGCGTGCCTGTCCGCCCCGCGTGAGGCGATTCACAACCAGGCATTCAACGTCGGCCGCAACGGCGAGAACTATCAGATCCGTGACGTCGCGCGCCTGGTTGCCGACGTCGTTCCGGGCTGCGAGGTCGCGTTCGCCTCGGGAGCATCCAGCGATGAGCGCGACTACCGCGTCGACTTCACGAAGATCGAGAAGGGCTTGCCAGGTTTCGTCGCCCGCTGGACTCTTCGGGCCGGCATCGAAGAGATCTATCACGCCTACGTCGCCGCCGGACTGAGCGCAGAGGACTGGTCGGGCGATCGTTATTACCGGCTGCGCACGATCAACTCGCTGAAGCAGCAGGGGATCCTCGACGGCCAGCTCCGTTTCGTCGGCTGACGGCCCGGCACCCGCCTCAAGGAGTCGGCGCCGGCGACATGATGTAGAGCCAGTCGGTGTCCCCATTTGCGTTCGTCCCCGGGGGCGGAAGCGGCTGCTCTCCGCTCGCGGCCGGTAGTCGCGCCATGTCGGAAACCGACCCGTTCGTCGGGTCGACGCGGACGATCATGATGTCTGAATTCGTCCCGAGCGCTGACACCTCCACGGTGACCGTGCCGGCGTCGGAACTCGGGACGTACACAGCGCCGACCGAATCAGCAGTGCTGAATGCTGCGGCTACCCCCGCGGCCTCCGGCCCGTCGGCTCCGACGACGAACAGCCCGTCGACATCCGGTTGGAGGTTTGCCCACGGCAAACCTCCAACGATCTTGGCAACGACGCATTGGTGGCTGGTGCCTCGGTCGAGTTGGCCGCGCGGGTCCTCGAGAGACAGCTCCCAAGTCCCCTCGTATGGATACGGATTAGACGCACCGAAGTGCCAGCGTGGGTTGTTTCCGAAGACATGGCCGAACCCGCCGCTGAGGATTGCCCCGTACGCCTGATACCGCAAGAGCGCGTTGCCGCTCGGGAGCGCGTCGTCCCGCTCTTGTTCGTAGACACCCTCGATCGAGAACGTTGGGCGCGTCGGCTGCTGTGCGACGGCACGGCGGGCAGCGACCGCGGGGTCCCCCTCGGACTCGTACGACGTGTTGACCTGGAGCCAGTCGAACTCGCCGTAGACGTCGGCGGCAGTGGAGCCGCCTGCCGCGTGGCCCGCGATCAACTGCGGCGCGACGCTTCTGATGCCCTGCGCCATCGCGTCCATCCCGGCGAGCTCCGCGTCCGACAGGTCGGTGCGGTCACCACCCACGACCCACATGATGTTCGGACTGTCCGCGTATCGCCGTCCCAGGAAGGTTCCATAGTCGAACATCTGTCGTTGGGTTGCTGCCGCGACGGCGGCAGCAACCCCATCCGTTGCGTAGCCGAGGTAGGCCGGCGTCGCGAGCAACGTGATCCCGCGGGCAGCGGCCGCCGCGACGTACTCGTCGACCAGTTCCCAGTACGTCTCGTTCGGTCGTGATTGGAACAAGTCGCCCACGAACGGCACCTCGCCGTCGTGGTTGGCCGGTGGATGGCTCGAGTACGAGGTTTCGATAAGGCTGACGAGCACCGCATTGAACCGCATCGACGCGAGTTGGTCGAGGTACCAGTCGAACTCATCACGGTCCAGTTCGGCGATCGCCGACCAGCCAGCATCGCCGACCACCAGCCATGGATTTCCGCTGCCGTCCAGCACGTGGCGTCCGTCCGCAGCGATGGTCGACGGGAACGAGAACGAGTCGCTTGGCTCGTTGGCCCTGCATGTCGCATCCGTGGCGCTGTCGACGGTGTTCGCTGTGCCGGCGCGTGCCCCGGAGGCGAGCGTCCCGACAAGCAGCAGGGCACTCCCGAGCACGATGGCCCGACAGCGAAGCCTCAGGGGCGGGCGGCCGCCGCGTTTCATCGGAGAGAGCCTATGCCGAGCCGGTAGGCCGCGGACCTCGGCCGTCAGCACGCGTGGCCGCCATCGGCCCGGCTACGTTGCCGGGAGTGGTAGCTGAGCGCATCGAGGACGTGGTTGTGGTCGGGGGAGGCATCGTCGGTTTGGCTTCGGCGCTGGCCGTGACCGACCGGGTCCCCGACGCGCGCGTCACCGTCATCGACAAGGAGGACCGAGTAGCGTCCCACCAGACCGGACACAACTCGGGCGTGCTGCACTCCGGCATCTACTACAAACCGGGAAGTCTCAAGGCTACCCTCTGCCGGCTCGGCAACATTCGGATGCGCGAGTTCTGCGACGAGGAGGGTATCCCGTACGAAGTGCCCGGCAAGGTGATCGTTGCGACGACTCGCGACGAGCAGCCGCGCCTCGACGCTCTGCACGAGCGAGCGCTTGCTCACGGGCTCGACGTCGACCGACTCGGCCCGGACGGGCTACGAGATCACGAGCCATACGTCCGGGGGCTAGCAGGCCTCTACTTGCCGGCCACGGGGATCGTGGACTTCAAGGCGGTCGCGTCAGCGATGTCGCGGCGAATCGAGCGTCGTGGTGGAGTCGTGCGGCTGGGCACGACGGTCACCGCCATCGGGCGATCAGGCGGTCGCTGGCAGGTCCAGACGACAGCGGGGCCGATCGTCAGCGACGCCGTCATCAATTGTGCCGGCCTGCAGAGCGACCGTGTGGCGCGCCTCGCCGGAAAGCGACCTCCGGTCAGGGTCATCCCGTTCCGCGGCGAGTACTACGAACTGTCCAAAGCGTCCCAACCTCTGGTGAAGGGCCTGATCTATCCGGTTCCCGATCCATCGTTTCCCTTTCTCGGCGTGCACTTCACGCGGATGATGGACGGATCGGTGCACTGCGGCCCGAACGCAGTGCTGGCGGCCAAACGCGAGGGCTACCGGAGACGCGACGTGAGCCTGCGCGATCTCGCGGAGGTGCTTGCCTACCGAGGCTTCTGGCGTCTCGCAAGGCGGCACGCACTCGCCGGCTCGAGGGAGGTCGCCCGGTCACTCTCCAAGCGGCTCTTCGTCCGGAGTCTGCAGCGGCTGATCCCCGACGTCGGCGTCGATGATGTGGTGCATTCGCCCGCTGGTGTGCGAGCTCAGGCGCTGGCCGTCGACGGCGCACTCGTGGACGACTTCATGATCGTGGCCGATCGTGGGGCGGTGCACGTGTGCAACGCTCCGTCTCCTGCCGCGACATCGTCGCTCGAGATCGGTCGGGTCGTGGTCGAGAGCCTGCTCGGGCGAGGCGGTGCGATCCCGGGGTCGGCGCCCGACGAACCTGGTCGAAAGTAGTTTGCGGACGCCGCACTGGTGCTATAGTCCTCTGTAAGCGACTTGGAGGCGGAACCCCGGGTCGTGGCGGACACATAGATCGGCGGATCGGCGGAACCATGACCACTGAGACCTTGGGCGCGCGCACGCGTGCCCATGTCGCCCTATCGCGGCACGCGCGGCGCCGCACACACGGCACCGGCATGTCCGGGCAGGCCGGCGCAGCCGCGTCCGCAAGGGGGCGGAAACGATATGCGGACCATGATGCCGATTGCCGGCCGCCATGGGTCGACGGGCGCGCTCGTCACCGATTGCTCAACATCTTGAGGACCGGCGACGCTGTCGCCGTCTTGATTGGATTCGTCGTCCCGCTGTTCGGCTCCGTCAACGTGAAGCCGGACGGAATCCTCGCCGGGACGGTCGAAGTGATCGTCCTCGTTATCGCCGGTGTCTGGGCGGTGAGGTTTCAGGAGCTGTGGACGTCTCGGGTGATGGCCGTCCGGTCGATGGAAATCAGCCGGATCACCCGAGCGCTGGCCATCTTGTCACTGGTCGCGCTCGTCCTCGATCGCAAGTCGTCGATGGACATTCGGGCCGCCGACGTAGCGATCGCGGCGGCCACTGCTTGGGTCGTCCTCGTCGCTTGGCGAGCGGCGTACCGGGCGTACATCGCCGCGGAGCACCGGCAGGACCGTCTGCTCCAGCGCGTGGTCGTCGTCGGAACCGGCAGTCGCGCCGAGGAGCTGAAAGAACTCTTCGAGCAGCAACCCGAGCTCGGCATGCGGATCAGCGCTGTCATTGGGCCCCGTCACGAGGCGATCAGCGCCGGGCTCGGTGGTCTCTGGGTCGGGGACCTGAAGGACGCAGCACGGATCGTCGCGCGCACGGAGGCCGAGCTGGTCATCTTGTGCAGCGCCGACCTCGATCCGGGCCTGGTCCACCACCTGACGTCGACGAACGAGTCGAACGGGCACACGGTGTATGTCGATCCGGGGATGTCGCGTGTGGACTTCCGGCGGATGCGGGCTACGGCACTCGGTCATCAGCCGGTGTTCGAGGTCGAGTCGGCGTCGTTGTCATATCTCGAGCTCGCCACGAAGCGGACGTTCGACCTGGTCGTGGCCGGACTGGTCGCGATCGTCGCGTTGCCGGTAATGGTGCTCGTCGCCCTCGCGATCAAGCTCGACGACGGAGGCCCAGTGTTCTTCCGGCAGCAGCGCGTCGGACGACACGGCGAGCTCTTCTCGATGATCAAGTTCCGCTCGATGTGCATGGATGCCGAGCTGAAGCTGGCCGAGCTCAAGGCGGCTAACGAGCGCTCGGGGGTGCTTTTCAAGATGGAACGTGATCCCCGCGTCACCCGGGTCGGGCGGTTCATCCGGGCGACGAGCCTCGATGAGCTCCCCCAACTGTTCAACGTGGTCGGTGGCACGATGAGTATCGTCGGCCCCCGACCCGCTCTGCAGAGCGAGGTGGACCAGTTCCCCGAAGAGCTTCACGCTCGGCACAGCGTGCGTCCGGGCATTACGGGACTCTGGCAGGCCGAGGCAAGGGACAATCCGAGCTTCGGGACCTATCGACGACTCGATCTCTTCTACGTGGAGAACTGGTCGCTGTTGCTCGACATGACAATCCTGTTGGCGACGGCCGATCACTTCGTGCTCCGACCGCTCTTCAAGCTCCGGTATCGCGGGAGCAGCACGCCACGGACCGATCAGATGCCCACGGCAGCATCGGTCGACGAGCTGATGCCCGTCGACATCGCGATCGGCTGACCCGCGGGCGCTCTCGCAAGACGCCATTGTGCCGGGTTGCCTGCGGCGGGGCAGCCTGGCACAATGGCGGGCGATGTGTGCGCACCTCGCCCCGATGCTCGCGGTAGTACTCATTTCTTAGCGCGCTCGGCCTTCCGCCCTGCGCGCTGTACGACCTCCCAGATGGGAGGTCGCTTGCTTTTTCCGGGCGTTTCTTGGACGCCCAATCACCCCCCACCCGACCGACACCCCACCTCACCGAACGGAGACCCACATGAAGCTCACCGGGGCCCAAGCCCTGATCAACTCGTTGGAGCAGGAGTCCGTCGAGGTGGTGTTCGGGCTTCCCGGTGGCTGCATCCTGCCGGCCTACGACCCCCTGCTCGAGTCGAGCATCCGGCACATCCTCGTGCGCCACGAACAGGGCGCCGGTCACATGGCCGAGGGCTACGCCCACGTCACGGGCCGGCCGGGCGTGGCGATGGTGACGTCGGGCCCGGCGGCGACGAACCTCGTCACGCCGCTGATGGACGCCTACATGGACTCGATCCCGATGGTCGGCATCACCGGTCAGGTGCCGACCACGGCCATCGGCAGCGACGCCTTCCAGGAGTGCGACACGATCGGCATCACCCGCTCGGTCACCAAGCACAACGAACTGATCATGACACCGGCCGACGTGCCCCTCGCCGTGCGCCAGGCGTTCCACATCGCCACGACCGGGCGTCCCGGGCCGGTGCTGCTCGACGTTCCCAAGGACGTGCTGACCGGCGAGATGGAGTGGTACTGGCCGAGCGACGACGACGTCGCCGCCTCGCTTCCCGGCTACCGGCCCAACACCAAGGGCCACCCGCGGATGATCAAGGAGGCGGCCCGGCTGATCCTCGAGGCCGAGCGTCCCGTGCTGTACGTCGGCGGCGGCATCCTCAAGTCACGCGCCGCCGAGGAGTTGCGGGCCCTCGCCGAGCACACCGGCATCCACGTCGTCACGACCCTGATGGCCAGGGGAGCGTTCCCCGACGACCATCCCCTGTGCCTCGGCATGCCCGGCATGCACGGCAACGCCACGGCGATCACGGCGCTCCAGCGCAGCGACCTGCTGATCACGCTCGGCGCCCGCTTCGACGACCGGATCACCGGTCGGGTCGACTCGTTCGCCCCTGAGGCCAAGGTCATCCACGTCGACATCGACCCGGCCGAGCAGGGCAAGGTGCGCCGGCCCGACGTGCCGATCGTCGGTGACTGCAAGTCGGTGATCGCCGAGATCCTCACGGCGATCCGCGACCTCCAGGCCGGCGGCACCGAGCAGGCCGACACGTCGGCGTGGAAGAGCCGCATCTCGGGATGGCGCGAGCAGTTCCCGCTCACGTACGAGCCGAGCGAGCCCGGCGAGGCGCTCAAGCCGCAGTTCTGTCTCGAGAAGCTGCGCGACGCGGCCCCCGAGGGCACGATCCTGGCGTCGGGCGTCGGCCAGCACCAGATGTGGTCGTCGCAGTACTGGAAGTTCAACGAGCCGTACACCTGGGTGAACTCGGGTGGTCTTGGCACGATGGGCTTCTCCATCCCGGCTGCCATCGGTGCCAAGGTCGGGCGCCCCGACCGCACGGTGTGGGCGATCGACGGCGACGGTTGCTTCCAGATGACGGCTCAGGAGCTCGTCACGGCTTCGGTCGAGCGCATCCCGATCAAGGTCGGCCTGCTCAACAACAGCTATCTCGGCATGGTGCGCCAGTGGCAGGAGATGTTCTACGACGAGCGCTACAGCGAGGTCTACCTGTCGCCCGACACGCCGGACTACGTGCGCTGGGCCGAGGCGATGGGGTGCGTCGGCATCCGCGTGGAGTCGCCCGAGGAGGTCGAGCCGGCCATCGAGAAGGCCAACTCGATCAACGACCGCCCCGTCGTGGTGGAGTTCCGCGTGGCCTGGAACGAGAAGGTGTTCCCGATGGTGCCGGCCGGCTCGAGCAACGACGACGTCGTCCTCCCGCCCAGCCAGCAGTCCCGTCAGGGGGCGTTGAAGTGAGCGTCTCGACCGCACAGCAACCGGCGCAGCACCACATCTTGTCGGTGCTCGTGCAGAACCGCCCCGGCGTGCTCGCCCGGGTGGCCAGCTTGTTCGCCCGCCGCGGCTTCAACATCTTCTCGCTCGCCGTCGCCCCGGCCGAGGACGAGGGGATGAGTCGGATCACGATCGTCGTCGACGTCGAGTCGACGCCGCTCGAGCAGATCACCAAGCAGCTGTTCAAGCTCATCGAGGTCGTCAAGATCTCCGAGCTCGATCCGCGTCACTCGGTCGAGCGCGAGCTGCTGCTCGTCACGGTCCGGGTGTCGGCCGAGGTTCGCGGCCAGGTGCTCGAGATCGCCAACATCTTCGAGGCCAAGGTTCTCGCCGTGGGCGCCGACGCGATCACCGTCAGCCTCGATGGCCGTCCCGACAAGCTCGACGACTTTGAGGATCTGCTGGGCGCGTATGGCATTGTCGAGCTCCAGCGCACCGGACGGGTCGCCCTCCCCAAACTCGATCGACAGGCACGCCTCCGTGCCGTGAAAGGAAAAACAGGCTGATGGCCGCAAACGTGTACTACTCCGACGACGCCGACTCGTCGATCATCCGCGGCAAGAAGGTCGCCGTCATCGGGTACGGCTCGCAGGGCCACGGACACTCCCTCAACCTCAAGGACTCCGGCGTCGACGTCGTCGTCGGGCTTCGTGAGGGGTCGTCGTCGAAGGCCAAGGCGGAGTCGCAGGGCCTCACCGTGTTGTCGATCGCGGATGCCGCGGCAGCAGCCGACGTGATCATGATCCTCGCGCCCGACACCGAGCAGAAGGCGATCTACGACGAGCACATCGCGCCGAACCTGCAGCCCGGCAACGCGATCGCCTTCGCCCACGGCTTCAACGTGCGGTTCGGCCGCATCACAGCGCCCGAGGGCGTCGACGTGATCATGATCGCGCCGAAGGGCCCGGGTCACCTGGTGCGACGCACCTACACCGAGGGTGGCGGCGTGCCGGCGCTGATCGCCGTCGAGCAGGACGCGACCGGCGGGGCCAAGGAGCTCGCCCTGTCGTACGCCGACGCCATCGGCGGCACCCGCGCCGGAGTCATCGAGACGACGTTCACCGAGGAGACCGAGACCGACCTGTTCGGCGAGCAGGCCGTGCTCTGCGGCGGGTTGACCGCACTGGTGCAGGCCGGCTTCGAGACGCTCACGGAGGCCGGCTACGCGCCCGAGATGGCGTACTTCGAGTGCCTGCACGAGGTGAAGCTCATCGTCGACCTGATGTACGAGGAGGGCATCGCCGGGATGCGCTACTCGATCTCCGACACCGCCGAGTACGGCGACCTGACCCGCGGGCCCCGCGTGATCAACGCCGAGACCAAGGCCGAGATGAAGCGCATCCTCGAGGAGATCACGTCGGGCAAGTTCGCCGACGAGTGGGTGGCCGAGAGCGAGTCGGGCCGAGCCAACTACAAGGCGCTCCAGGAGAAGGGCAAGGCCCACCCGATCGAAGAGGTGGGCGCCCGGCTGCGCGGCATGATGCCGTGGATCAGCGCCGGCAAGACCAAGGTGGCCGACGCCGCCGGCGGCCTCACCTGACGCGAGTATCGCATCACGCCGTTGTACAATTGCGGCGGTCGTGGCGGACAGGCGGAAGACTCGACGGGAAGGTGAAGGCGGAGATCACACGCTGTTGTCGCGACCGGACGTGATCTCCGCGTTCCGACGTGGACAGGCGGCTACAGATGGCGAGAAGGCCGGGGCTCATGAGTGCGCTCCTCACATGCGTGGGCGTCGCCGACGTCGTCGTCACCATTCGGCTCTCCCGACTCGAACCCTGGCGGGGACCGGTGATCTTCTCGTTCTCCAGAACACACGGGCTCGACGCCGGCGACGTCCTGCTGATTCCATTGGTCGTTGTCGGGATCGCTGCGTTTTCGACTGCGCTGTCCTCGTCGCGAATCCACCGCGCGCACCTCGGGGGCCTAGTTGGACCGTCATGCGCCGTCGCCCTTGGCGTGGGAATGACGATTACGGGCGCGGCAGTGCTGCTCGAAGACGACGCCTCGTCGCGATGGCGGCTGGCCATGGCTCGGGTCCCTGAGGTGGTCGAGCTACCAGCCCCTGGCTCGCTCGTCACGGTTCTGGTCATTGGCGTTGCGGGATGTGTCCTGCTGGTCACGACGCACGACCGTGCCCGCTGGCTCGGCCGAAGTTCGTCCGCGCTCCGCTGGGGTGCTTGGTGGTGCGTTGTCGGCTTTGCCGCCGACGCCGCCGCCGGCGGTCGAGGTACCGCGTTCGGGGCTCTGGCGGTCGCCGCCTGGTTCGCGTTCACCTCGAGTTCCACGTCCGAACTCCTCACGACGAGCCTCGTCATGGTCGTTCTCGGAGTCGTCACCTTGGTCGCCCTCTGGGGACCTGGTCATTCGGTCACGCAACTCGCCGTTCGCGACGGCGGCACCGCTCGAACCGTCGCTGTGGGATTGACGATCGGCACCATCGGCGCACTGCGCGCCACCGCCACGCTCGCGAAAGGCCGAGGCCAGTGAGGCCCGGCAATGACGACCGGTCACGAACCGGGTCTCGATCTGAGGGATGATGCAAATCGTGGGACAGTCGCCGAGTCGATTGAACTCGTTGACCGGGTTGCGATTCGTCGCTGCCCTGCTCGTCTTCGCCAACCACGTCGGCGATGTCGCGCTTCCCGGAGGTGACGACGGTGTGGCGGCGTGGCTCGGTGTTGGCCGGGTCGGAGTGTCCTTCTTCTTCATCCTCAGCGGGTTCGTGCTCACGTGGTCGAATGCGGCGGCCGTCGGTCGAGGTACGTACGCGTGGAGGCGGTTCGCCCGTATCGCCCCGAGCCACGTCCTGACGTGGTCGGTCGCGTTGGTCGCGACAGCGGTCACGGGGGCCGCTGCGAGTTCCCGCGGTGCGGTCCTGTCGCTGCCCCTGCTGCAGGCGTGGTTCCCATCGTCGTCGATCAACTTCTCGGCGAACCCGGTGGCCTGGTCGCTGTCGTGCGAGCTGTTCTTCTACGTCGCGTTCCCCTTCGTGCTGCCGACGCTCCGCCGGCTCGGACCGGCTGGCCGAAGGATGACGATCGGAGCTCTGGTCGCCTTGACAATGGTGTTCCCGTTCGTCGCGTCGATGACGTTGTCGGACCCGATCGCCAGCTGGGCCGTGTATGTCCTGCCGTTGACCCGCGCGACCGAGTTCGTGCTCGGAGCGCTGCTCGCCTTGGAGGTTGCCGCCGGCCGCGTGCGCGAGGTCCGGCGGTCCTCTGCGGTCGTCCTCGTGGGCGCTGCGATCGCCTTGGCCGCCGCGGTTCCACCGCTCTATCGACCTGCGGCCGTGACCCTGGTGCCGATGGCGCTCTTGATCGTCGCCTACGCGCAGAGCGACCTCGCCGGAAGGCGCGCCTGGGTCGCGACCCCCGCGCTCGTGCGACTCGGTGAGTGGTCGTTCGCCTTCTATCTCGTGCATCGCGCTGGGATCGGCATCGTCGACCGCACTGTCGGACTGGTCGAGCGCTCGCTCGCTGCGGAGATCCTCCTCGCTGGACTCGCGTTCGGCGTCAGCGTCGCACTGGCTGCAGTCATGTACACAGCGGTCGAACGACCGGCCGAGCGGTGGCTGCGGGCGCGCGGCGCTCCGTCAGCTGGTCGCCGGTTGGTGGCGGCCTGGCAGACGCATCCGCGTCTGCTCGCCGCACTCGCTCTGATCGTCGCGGCGGCGGGGATCGGCGCCGTGGGCACAGGTGGGCGTGCGGTCGCCACGCGGCCGTACCTCGTCCCTGCGGCACCCGGTGTCAGCCTCGACGTGCTCCTGACGGTGGATGGCGCGAGACCGCTGCCCGACGGCTACCGGTTCGTCGGCGGCGGAGAAGGGCTCAGTGCGACTGGGGTGGGCTCCGAGGTCGTCGTCTATTCCGACCACGATCTGTCTGCAGGCGAGGGGGCGGTCCGCCGGCACGGCCAGACGGGCGCGTTCGTCTCGCGGCTCGTCCTGGACCCGACGACGATGACCGTCACGTCGGGCAGCGACCTGATCGGCCCGGGTACGGGGTTCTGGGACTATCCGTCGGGCTCGGTCGTGTGGGAGTCACCACGCTTCGCCGACGGCACGGAACAAGACATCCGATTCGCCAACTTCAACTCCGGCCTGCTGACGCCACCCGGAGTCTTGCTCGCGGATCGAACGGGGCATGGCTACGGGGGCAGCGTCTACTTCGCCAATGAGGAGAACGGCGACGCCGCGCGGGCATTCGGGATCACCGTGGAGGGCACCGCCACGATGCTTCCCCGGCTCGGGCTGTTCTCACGCGAGAACACCTCTGTTGCGGGCAATGAAACCGACACGACCGTCGTGATCGGCAACGAGGACTCCCCGCATGGCCAGATCTGGATCTATGTCGGGACGAAGCAAGTCGGCGGCTCGCCGCTTGAACGCGCGGGTTTGACGAATGGGGACCTCTTCGTCGTGGCGGCTGATGACCCAGCTTTGTCAAGTGACCGCCACATCCGTGCCGAGGTCCACGAGCGTACGGTCGAAGTGGAGTTGGCGTCTGTCGACTGGAATGCAACCGGTGCCGACCAAAACGCCACTGCTGCCGAGGTGGGACTCACGTTCGACAGCATCACCGACGGGCGGTTCCACCCTGATCACCCGAACGACTACTACTTTCTGACCGAGTCGGGCGGTGACACCACACCCGACGGGGGGTCGCGACGTGATGGCGGCGGATTGTGGCGCCTGCGCTTCGTCGACATCGAGCGTCCGCAGCTGGGTGCTTCGCTGACGCTGCTCCTGGATGGCAGCGAATCCGTCGGCGCGGGACAACCTCGACTCGATGGACCCGACAGCATGACGATCGATCGCCATGGCAACCTCCTCATGCAAGAGGACCCGAACGACCGCGACCACGTCGCCCGCGTGATCGCCTATCGGCTCGAAGACGGTGCCCTCGGTGTCGTCGCCGAGTTCGACCCTCGGCTCTTCGGCCCGGGGGCGTCAGACGACCCGGATCGGCTGACGACCGATGAGGAATCGAGCGGCATCATCGACACCGAATCACTGCTGGGCCCCGGCACCTTCCTGTTGAACGCCCAAGCCCACACGGCGAAGGCACTCGGGTCGCACGGTTCCGAACTCGTCCAGCACGGCCAGTTGTTGACTCTCCGGATCGACGACTTCACGGCGGTGTACGGAGCGGATCACCCACGCGCTAGCGGGCCCTGAACTCCGCGGCCGTGGGCATCCAGTCGAGTACCGCTGCGATCCCGTCGGTCAGCGGCTTCGTCGGCTCGTAGCCGAGGCTGCCTGCCGCAGTGTCGATGTTGCACGACGCTGCGCGGACATCGCCGTGGCGGTATCGGCCGCTGACCACTGGGGGCGGTGCCGCGCAGGCTTCGGCAACGATGCGGGCGACGGCGCCTATGGTGGTCGGGCGTCCCGAGCCGATGTCGACGAGACGATTGGCAGGGCGTCGAACCGAGGCGGCCAACGCCGAGGCGACGTCGTCGACGAAGACGAAGTCACGGACGATCTCACCATCCTCGTAGACATCGATGACGCGGCCCTCGAGGGCCGTGCGGGCGAAGAAGGTGAGCACACCGGTGTAGGAATTGGTGACGGACTGGCCGGGGCCGTACACGTTCTGCAACCGGAGAATCGACAGGTCGACCTGCCGTGCCTGGGTCCATGAACGCAGCAGGTGTTCCTGAGCGAGCTTGGTCGCCGCGTAGATGTTCGTCGGCTCGGGCACGGTGATACCGGCCACCGACGGGATCGGTCGGGCGGGCGACCCGTCGGGAGCACTGTGGTCCCACCGCCCTGCGTCGAGCTGCGCGGCGCTGCGCTGACCGGGGTAGAAGACCGTGCCCTCGTTGGTAATCCACGCCCCGTCGCCGTACACGGCGCGGCTCGAGGCCAGGACGATGTGACCGGGCCGGTGCGGTGAGTGCTCCAGCGCCTCGAGCATCGCAGCCGTCCCCAGCACGTTGACGTTGGCGTGCCGAGTGGGCTCGGTGAGCGACTGGCCCGTCCCGGTCTCTGCGGCGAGGTGGACGATCGCGTCTGGCCGGACCGTGGCGAGGACAGCAGCCCACGAGCTTGCGGCAGCGACGTCGCCCGGTACGAAGCGCACCTCGTCGGGGAGGTTCCGGGGAACAGTTCGCGTCGGATGGACCTGAGGATGAAGGTTGTCGAGGACGGCGACGTCGTCCCCAGCGGCGAGGAGCGCGACGCTCAGCCGGCAGCCGATGAACCCGGCACCGCCGGTGATGAGGATCGTCGCCATGCCGCCGTCGCAGGGTATCTGCTAGTTCGATGTCGCACGGTCGCCGGCCGTCGTCCCCGCTCGATCGACGGAACGTCGCCGCGGGCGAAGCCGGTCGATCGACCGCTGCACCCGGGAGGGGCGCTTGGCGAAGATCGTGATCCAGGCCTTCCGAACTCGCTGACCGGTGTTCGGCCACGCTCCGTGGATCGTCTTGCGGGCATGCACGTTCGCCCCGCCGAGTGGTACCGGGACCGAGACCGGATCCATGCCGTCGACGAGCGCGTCGTCGAGGTGCCAGATCCGGTGCCCTTGAGGCGTCACATCCAGACGATGTTCGTGGTTGGGACCGAGGTGGCTGAACGGGACGTAGCGCATGCACCCGTCGGACACGTCCGTCATCTGGAGAGGGAGCCAGACGGCGAGGCCCGTGTCACGTCCGTACGCCGAGTCCTGGTGCCACGACGTGGCCCCGGCGGCCCCTACGGGCTTGAAGATGGCGTGGTCGAAGACCATCTGCGACCGATGGCCGAGCAGTTCGTCGGCGAGTGCCGTGACGACGTGGAACGCCCGTGTCGCGAGCAGACGCGGCTCCAGTTCGGTGCACCGGACGATCTCGGGAATCCGCACCACGTCGGGGTCATCATTGATGGCCCGGTCATGGGCGATCTCGCCGGGGAGGTCCCGATACCTGTCGAACAAGGCATCGAGCAGTCGCTCGACCTCGGTGAGGTCGCCGATCGACAGGCCGAGATCGGGGACCGGCAGGAATCCCAGCCGATCGAACGCGCTGCGTCGATCTCCGGTCAGGTCTAGCCCGGTGAGCTCCGAGCGCTCAGTGATCATCGCGAGATCCGTTCTTCTGGGCTCCCACCCCGGGAGCGTCTGTCGCACATGCAACGCACGTACGGCTCGGCGACGGCGACGTGCGACCGCACTCTACCCACCAGGCCGTTCGGCCCACGGCAATTGAAGCATGTCCTCAGCCCGACGCTTCACTCGTTTCGGTTGACCACGCTCTTCACGGGGGTCTGTTCCTCGGATCCCGTGCCATCGGGATCCCAGTTCCACTCGGCGGACTGACCGTTGCCGGACACGATCGCCGACGTGTTTCCGTACGCGTGAGAACCCCAAGGGCTCGAAAAGCTGTAGTCGTACTGGCCCCAGTCGACGGGAACCCCGTCGACCGTTCGGTTGGCCGGGTCGGGCTCGAGGTGGAGTTCGGTACCGGTGAAAGGAGACACGAAGTCGGTGAGTCCTTCGTCGAAGGTCAGGCGACCCCCAGCCACCGCCTCGCGGAACGCATCGAAGCTCGCGACGTCATCCGACGTTGCTACCTCCCACACCATCGTGTCCCACGTCTCGATCTCGAAGACCTCGCCGCCATCGACAGTCCCCGCGGATCGGATCGAGCCGCCAGCGGCACCGATCGCTGCATAGACCGTGCGGCCGGACCAGGAAGGTTGTGCGAGGAACAGCCAGCGATCGTCCGTGACCACGCTGGCGAAGTCGGGATGGACCCAGATTCGCTGCGGCGTGCCGCCCGCCTCTGCACGAAGCAGGGCCGTCCTCCCGGATTGCACGCCCATCGGCGTGATTGTGGGCTTCTCCTTGGAGAACGGGGTGGGTCCGTGGAAAACGGTCACCATTCGCCCGGCCAGCGGACCGCCGCCCTCGGCGACGACCTGGAATCCTCCGGGAAGGTCTTCGTTGAACACGCGGCCGTCGAGTCGGAACCCGAGGGCGAGGTCCGACTCCACCCAGTTGTGATCGCTCCCTCCCTCGCGAACGGTGTAGCCGTCGCCCTTGTCGGTCGCGAGATCGACGAGCACCATGGGAAAGTCCGGCGAGCCCGGGACGTAGTCGCTCGTCGCGACGGCGATATTCGCCCAGCCGCCGAAGTCGAAGAGCTCGTCGCTCTCCGTCCGGAACGAGCCGCCGAGGTTGTCGAAGAGCAGATAGTTGAGCGCGTGCTCCTGGAACGAGAGGCCTTCGCTCAGCTCGATGTCGTAGACCCGTTCGGTCGGCCCGGTGTGTAGTGGCCCGACAAGGTCCTCGCTCCAGTCGGCGAGGAGACGATCGATGAACGTCTCGGCCTGCGCCCGTACGGCAGGGTCGGAGTACAGGTCGCGCAGCAACCAGTAGTCGCCGAGATAGGTCGGCAGATACTGGATCGAATCATCTTCGGTCTGGGCGACATCACGGCGGACGTGGTCGACGCTGCCATCGTTCCATTCCGCTGAGTAGCGGAAGAATGCATCGCGGTAGTAGTGCCATTGATCGTCGAGAGCGGGCGTGTCATCCCGCACCGGCACTCCGTTGACGACGTCGTCGGCGTAGATCTCCGACAGCAGCATTCCTGTGACCAGCGACTGCAGCTTGTGGTTCTCGGTGCCGTTGTACCCACCCGGGCCCGCGGGATCCCAAGGTTGACCGCTGCGCACATCGAGACCCACTCCCTGTGCGCTGTAGGCGGCGCCGAAGAACTGGTCGCGAAAGGCGATCAGCGAGTGATCCGTGTCGACGGTTCCGTCCGGATACTCGCCGCGCACCACGGCGTCGAAGGTCTCCGGATACAGAAGGTCCGGTTGCCCCCCGAATCGGAGGACGGCGTTGATGAAGGAGAACGCGCCGCCGTGCTGGGCGGAGAACTCGTCGTTGGCATCCGAGAGGTCGAGTCGCCTGAGGCTCGACAAGATGAGCTCGTTGGCCCGAGCGACGGACTCGCGACTTCCGGTGCGATCAGCGTGTTCCAGGAGGAGCAGACCGACTGCGGCGTCGTGGTCGAAATGCTGTTGCGGCCCCGTCATCATCGCCTGCAGATAGCGGTCCCGTCGTTCGTCGAACGCCTCGGTTGGGGTCCTCGGCAGTCCCGGCGGCACGCCCGCGGCTGCGAGGGTTGTCGACGCCCTGGCGGCCCCGGCCAGCGCCAGCGCCGCCGTGATGGCGAGGCGCGAGTGGCGGAAATGGTGCCGCCGTGACATGCGAGCGAAATGTAGCCGGAATCGAGAGACCATGACGTCGCTCTGGCGTACACTGCGCCGCCATGCGTCACATGATCAGGCGGAATGTGACCGTTGGAATCACGGCGGTCTTGGCAATGGTAGGTGGGCTCACGACGGCGGCGGGAGGCGTCTCGAATGCGTCGGCTGGTGCGTCACCAGCTGCTGACATCCGGCAGACGCTCGGCGTCTACCCGGGGTGGGGAGAGGTCGAAACGCTGCAAGCGATGGAGGACGCGCTGGGCTACGAGCTCAACACCGTCGTCCAGTTCGGTGGTCGGGAGACTCCCGAGGACTTCCAGGGCAGCGTCAACGGCGCACTCGGTGGTTTGACCAGCTGGATCTCCGCACGTGCGAATCCGCTGTACTCCGTCTCCATTCCGTTGGCCTTCGGCGACGCTGATGCGAGAAGCGAGGAAGGAATCGCGCAGGTCGCCGTCAACCTGCAACAGGCGGCCGGCGGAGCCTTCGACGCCTACTTCCTGGCGGCAGCGGAATCACTGGTCGCGGCTGGAGTGCCCGACGCCGTCCTGCGAATCGGGCACGAGTTCGACGCCGAGTGGTATCCGTGGTCCGCGCACGCGTCCTGCGAGGGCTATGCCAACGCGTTCCGCCACGTCGTCGATGTGTTCCGGTCGGTCTCGCCGACCTTCCGAATCGAATGGACGACGGGAATGCGCCAGTTCGACGAGTACGCCGACTGCGCCTATCCGGGCGACGATTACGTCGACATCATCGGGATGACCGTGTTCGACAAGGGTGGACCCATGAGGTACTTCTCACCGTCCACCGGAACGTGGAACGATCCGGCCCTCGTGTGGGCAGAGGAATACCTCCCGCGGATCCAGTTCCATCAGGAGTTCGCTGTCGCCCACAACAAGCCGGTGGCCTATCCCGAGTGGGGCTTGGCGGCCACGGACATCGGTGCGTACGGCGGGGACAACCCGACGTTCGTGCGTTCGATGGCTGCGTGGCTGCGTTCGTTGCCGGCCGAAGGTCCCGGCGCGCTCGCCTACCACGCGTACTTCCTCGGTGACAACGACCAGTTCGACGTTCGGCTCCTTCCCCAATCGTGGGCCGCATTCCTCGAGGAGTTCGGCGCGAGCTAGTCGGGGTTCGGCTCGACGGAGCCCTCCGCCGTCGCCCGTTCGGGGATTCCCGGCGCAGCCGGCGCGTCGGCGGAGTAGATTGTGATCGCTCATAGGACGGCGGAATGTCCTTAGCGGACAGGAGGACACGAGAATGGGCAGGGTGGCCGCGATCGGTCTGGACGCGATGGAGTGGCGGGTTGCCGAGCAACTCGCCGCTGCGGGGCGCATGCCAGCTTTGAGTTCGCTTCTTGCGCGAGGCAGTCGGTGCGTGCTCGAGAACGTGATTCCGTATCGATCGGAGCTGCCGTGGACGCAGTTCTTGACCGGGCGCACGGCGACCTCCAACGGGTACTGGAGCACCGTGGAGTTCGATCCTGAGTCGTACGACGCCTACACGATCGGCGCCCACCCGGTGGCACCGTTCTATGCCCTCGGCGAGGACACCAAGGTGATCGCCTTCGATGTGCCTCATTCGGTGCCGGACAGCCGTGTCAACGGAGTACAGGTGACGGCGTGGGGAGCTCACTCCCCGCAGTTCGCCCGGGCGTCGGAGCCACGAGGAGTGCTTGCCGAGGTCGACGCCCGATTCGGCACGCATCCCGGTTTCGAGAACGACTACGACGGCGCGTGGTACGTGCCGCAGTTCATCGACACGCTCGCGGAGGTCAACATCGAGGGCGCTCGCCGGCGCGTGGACGCGGTGCAGTGGTTGATGGAGCGAGAGCCCGACTGGGACTTCCTGTTCACGGTCATGTCCGAACCGCACTCTGCCGGCCACCACATGTGGCACGGCATCGACGAGAGGCATCCGCTGCACCGGTCGAAGACGGGGGGTCAGGCGCGCCGCCGGCTGATCGAGGTCTACAGTGCCGTCGACGCAGAGGTCGGCCGTTTGATCGAGGCGCTGCCCTCGGACACGACCGTCGTGGTGTTCGCCGTGCACGGGATGCAGCCGAATGCCAACGACGTGCCGTCGATGGTGCTGTTGCCCGAACTCCTGCACCGGCTCGAATTCAATCGCTCGTTGCTCGGTATCCGAGGCGAGAGCAAGTCACTGGCCGACAGCAGTGGCTTCGTCGTGCCGAGCGAACGTCAGCACTGGCTGACGACGGTGCGCCGCCGCTTCGGCGAGGGCCTGACGGGGCGGACTCGGCGTTTGGCCACCGCGGTGGCCCCTGACGACGCGCTCGAGCGGGTGCTCAAACTGCGGCGGCGGCTGAAGGGCCTGCCCGAGCCGCGGATGCCCTGGGAGCTTCGCGATCCGCCGGAGCCGGAGACATCGTTCACGGTCGAGGAGGTGATCGCCCAGCGCGGCGACGTCACCTGGCAGCCACCGATGTGGTATCGGGCGTACTGGCCGCGGATGCGCTGGTTCACCCTGCCGACCTTCTCCGATGCGCACGTGCGGATCAACCTGCAAGGTCGCGAACGTGACGGGATCGTCGCGCCCGGTGACTATCACCGGGCGTGTGATGAGTTCGAGGAGATCATCCGTCAGAGCCGCAATCCCCGCACGGGCCGGGAAGTGGTCGACGAGGTGATCCGCGTACGCGCCGACGATCCGCTTGCTCCGGGTGGCGCCGACGGCGATCTGGTCGTCTTGTGGAAGGAGCCGTTCGACGCCCTCGAGCATCCGCAGGCGGGCGTCATCGGTCCCGTCGCCTTCAACCGGACGGGCGAACACAGCTCGAACGGATTCGCCGTCATCGCAGGACCGGGAATCGGTCACGATGACCTCGGGACTCGGAGCGCGTTCGATCTGACGCCAACCGTTCTTGCGCTGCTCGGCAAGGAACCCGATGCCGATCTCGCCGGTCGAGCGATGATGACCCGCCCCGTCGCGGCTGGCTAGTCCGATGGCGACGACGGTTGCGGTGTGCGCGCTCACCTACAACCGACCTGTTGGCCTCGCGGCGCTCCTCGCCAGCCTGGCGAAGCTCGAGGATCCCGGCGACGCCTATGAGGTGAAGGTGATCATCGTCGACAACGATCCCGCCGAGTCGGCGAGGCCGCTCGTCGAGCGCTGGCAGGGCGACATGCCGTGGGAGTTGGTCTACGCGAGCGAGCGGCGCCGTGGCATTCCGTTCGGGCGCAACACCGCCGTACGCATGGCGCGCGGCTCCGACTTCATCGCGTTCCTCGACGACGACGAGCTCGCGGAGACCAATTGGCTCGCCGAGTTGCTTCGAGTTCAACGCAGTACCGGAGCGGATGTCGTCACCGGGACGGTCCTGCCGCTTTTCGAGGAGCCGCCGCCGACCTGGGCGGTGGAGGGCGGCTTCTACGAACGTCCACGGTTCGCGACCGGACAGCGCATCGATTACGCCCGCACGAGCAACGTACTCATCGCGGCACGCGTCTTCCCCCCTGGCGACCCGGCGCCGTTCAACGAGGCGATGGGCCTGAACGGTGGCGACGACACCCACTTCTTCCAGCGCGCGGTCAACCAGGGTTTCTCCATCGTCTGGGCGGATGACGCGATCGTGCACGATTCGGTACCAGCCTCCCGGGTCAATCCGTGGTGGGTGTTGAAGCGGGAGTATCGGCGGGGCAACACGCTCAGCCTCTGTCTGCGCGATCTTCAGGACACCTGGTGGCGGCGCCTGCGGCGCGCCGCCAACGGCTGCTTACACATCGCCCGGGGGATCCCCCAGGCGCTGGTGGGTCTCTCACGCGGACGCGCGGCGACCCTGACCGGTCTCAAGCACATCTCACTGGGGGCTGGTCTGCTCACGGGCCTCGCGGGCATCCGTTATGACGAGTACACCGTCGTCCATGGCAGCTGAGGGTGCCGATGGCCGGGCCTGAGCACGTCGACACGCTTCGAGCGACCGCCGCCCACAGCGTTCGGTGGGCGATGCTGCAAATG
This sequence comes from Desertimonas flava, assembly GCF_003426815.1. Lineage (GTDB taxonomy): Bacteria > Actinomycetota > Acidimicrobiia > Acidimicrobiales > Ilumatobacteraceae > Desertimonas > Desertimonas flava. The sequence goes on along the minus strand of NZ_QKYK01000024.1, from coordinate 61,264 downwards.
GTGGGGGCGACGGGGGGTCGCCTGCTGTTCACGATGTTGTTCGCACGTCTGCTGGGGCCCGGCGACTTCGGCATCATGGCGGCCGCGACCGTGTACATCTCGCTGGTCATGCTGCTGCTCGACCAGGGTTTCGGAGCTGCGCTCGTGCAACGCCAGAACCTGCGCGATGGCGACATCCGAACCGTGGCGACCCTCAACGTGTCGATGGCGCTGGTGTTCATGGTCGCGACGATCTTGCTTGCCCCATCCCTCGCTGATTTCTTCCGGACTCCTGAGCTGGTCGGCGTCCTCCGAGTCCTCAGCGTGAACCTCCTCGTCAAGGGGTTGACCATCGTCCCGTTGATGACGTCTCGTCGGGCCTTCGAGTTCCGCCAGCTCGCCGTCATCCAATCATCGGCAGTGGTCGTCGGTGGTGTCGCCGGGCTGATCGCGATCACGGCTGGAGCCGGCTACTGGACGCTCGTGGTCCAGACCATCGTCACCGACGTCTTGGTGTTGATGTGCTTGATCGGGATGCGGGGATGGCCGCGGTTCGGCTTCGAGCGAGGCCAGCTCGGGGGCCTGTTCCGATTCAGCGTCGGCCTGCTCGGCGCCCAGTTGATGATGTTCGCCAGCCAGAACGCCGACAACCTCGTGATCGGCAGGGTGCTGGGACCGACCGCGCTCGCGTACTATGCGGTCGCCTACCGTCTCCAGCGCTTCCCGCTCCAGCTGATCGGCTCGGCGGTCAACGACGTTGCCCTGCCAGTGTTCTCACGGCTGCAGGACGAGCCCGAGCGAATACGCAACTGGTTCATCACAGCGACGAAGTTCGTCGTCCTGCTCGTGTGGCCGATGCTGGTGCTGATGGCTGTCGGTGCCGACGTCGGTGTGCCGCTCATCTTCGGCGACGAGTGGCACAATGCCATCGTTCCGGTGCAACTTCTCGCCCTCGCAGCCCTCACCATGATCTCGCGATGGCTGCTGTCGCCACTCTGCACCGCCTGCGGTCGAACCGACCTCGTGTTCCGCTGGACGGCCGTCAACGTCACCCTGTACCTCACCGGCTACCTCGTCTCCGTGCAGTGGGGCATCAACGCGGTGGCGCTGAGCGTCGGAATCGTCTCACTGTCCGTCGCCCTGCCCCAGACCCTCTACGTCGCACGGATCATCGATCTTCCCTGGTCGCGGTTCCTCGCCGCTCACGTGCCAACAGCGGTCGGATCCGTCGTCCTTGCGGTCACCTGGCTGGTCGTTGCCTGGTCGGTCGAGCGACTGGGAGGGGCGCCGATCGTCGTGCTCATCCTGGCGACGATTCCGGCCATGGTTGCGTATGCGGTGGTTGTCCGCATGCTCTGGCCCGCGGTGCTCTCAGAGTGCCGCTCGATCGCCGGACTCTCGCGCAGACGCCAGGCCCGGCCGGCCGCAGCTGGCGTCGGCATCACGGGACCTGACCCGGCACTGAGTGTGCTTCGCAGCGACTGATGCGAGCCGCGACCCACGGCGAGTAAGGCGGCGGCGCTACGACGCCGCGCTCGGGCGGGGTGACCTTCGCACTGCCATTCGAAGTGCTTCCTTGGAGATCGCGGCGGTTTGAACCGCGAGGGCGAGGCGGTCCATCCGCGCCGATGGGGTCGACCCCCTCACGCTCCGAGCTGCGAAGAGCACCAGCGAAGCCGCAGTCTGAACAGCGGCGTAGCCGGCGCGCGCCAGCCAGCCGGGGCGAGAGCGACGGTCGCGCAGCACGGTGGCGAGCCGAACGTTGGTGCGGCCCTGGGCCCACACGCGCCGCAGGAACCATCGTGCGGTGACGCGTCCCGGAAGAACATGGTGGGTCACACGAGCGTCTGGTGCGTAGACGAGTCGACCAGAAGCGCGCAGCCGTGCGAACAACTCGTGTTCCTCACCGGAGATCAGGTCCTCCCCACGACGCCCGAGATTGGGGTCGAACATCGCATCTCCCTCCAGCGCGTCGCGCCGGAACGACATGTTCGCCCCGTACGGAATTGCCGGTGGGTCCAGATCGCGACCGTCCGGGCCGAGGTCGAGGCCGGCGTACATTCCGTCCCAACGAGAGGGAAGCCACACCGGGCGTTCCCTCGGCCAATCCAGGTCGATCCGCCCTGCCACGCCGACGACATCGCGGTCGGCGTAGCGGTCGAGATGATGGCGTGCCCAGCCGGGAAGCGCCTCGGCGTCGTCGTCGAGAAAAGCGACCACGTCCCCTGTCGATTCGAGGATGCCACGGTTGCGAGCGTGGGAAAGGCCCAGTTCCGGTTCGAGGAGGTATCGCCCGCCTGGATGTCGGGCGACGAGTTCCGGGAGGAGCACGCCTGTGTCATCGGTGGAGGCGTTGTCGACGACGATGAGTTCGAGCTGATCGTCGGGAACATCTTGGGCCAACAGACTGGCGACTGCTTTCACCGCCCACTCCGACCGATTCCGCGTGCACACGATCGCCGAGATGCGCGTGGCCGCATCGATGTTGGCGGGCGTCCTGCCAGCATCAGGCTCGAGGCTCAAGGACGCCTCCACGGTCGCCGCCGCCGTCCGTTGAGTACGGCGCCGACGATGAACACACCATCCTCACGTAGGCGCTGGACGGCAACAGCGATCTCGGGCAGGTACCTCGTCGTCGGGTCGATCACCAGCAGCACACTCCGAGCTGCGCCGAGCACCGTCGCTGTCTCGGCCGGCATCTGCTCTCTTGCGCCTCGGTGATGTGCCGAACTCAACGGCGGAGCATCGATCAACATCGTCGGCTTCGGAGTCCGTGCCGCGATCTCGGCGAGCGTCGGTGGCAACGCCATCGCGAGGATCTGGGATGGGTGGGTCTTGGCGATCCCCGCAGCGACCAGACCGAGCCCGGTTTGAGGCGTCTGTACGACGACCTTGCCGACACCGACGTGGTCGAGTTCCGCAAGTCCCACCGCCAGCGGCGCGCCGAGCAGCTCGTGAAGGTGCGGGTCACGAAGATCGGCGTCGATCGCCACGACATCATGTCCGACCGCAGCGAGCATGAGCCCGAGCGCCGCCGTGACCGTGGTCCGCCCCTCGTCCTGCTGCCATGACGTGACGGCCAGCGGCGACTCGGCGCCGCCGCGCAACACGCCCTCCAGGCGTGACCGGAGAGCCTGGAACGGCTCGACGACGCGGGCAGGGCCTGACGTGATGACCTGGGCCAGATCGCCTTCCGCGGCCCGAAGCTCGGGGAGGTTTGGAAGCACGGCGAGCACCGGGACACCGACATTGTTGCGGATGCGAGTCGCCGGATCGAGTGAGCGGCTCCACCGTTGCCAGACCATGGCCGTACTGGCGGCGAGGATCAAGCCGAGCACGAGGCCGGCGAGCATGATGGCAGCCACGTTGTCGTTCCCGTACTCCGTACCGGGTCCGGCCTCGTCGATGATCTCCACCACAACCGCAACGGATGTGCCGGGAGCGGGTGCGAAGGCGTCAACGATGCTCTCTGCTGCCGTGTTCGCCATCTCGGCGACCGCGGCGGCGTCTGTTCCATCAGCGGTGATGCGAACGATTCCGGTGTTGACGTCGTTCACCGCCGTCAGCTCGTCGGCCGCGGCCAGCGTCTCTTCGGAGAGCGATTCGGTGAGTTCGGCGCGGAACGACCTCGACCCGACACGCTCGACGATCGCAGGAAGGTAGAAACGCACCGCGTCTGCGCTGCCGCCGACCCCCGGAATGGGTGTCACCGTGACGACCGCGGTGGACTCATAGCGCACCTCGCCGCGGGTCGCCGCCACATAGCTCGCCACCAGGGTGAGCAGGAGTACTGCGAGGCTCGGCAGCCAGAAGCGGCGTAGAGCGCGGCGGACCTCGATCAGGTCCATACGGACTGCCGGGCGTCGTCGGGTGGAGCGAATTCGGGCTGCTTGCCCGGCCGAACCTCGGAGCTGCGCGTCGCGGCGACCACACCTGCACAGAGTCCAATCAGCAACGCCAGCTTCCCTTTCTCGAGGATCGACTCGAACATCGACTTGGCAGCGAGTCCCACCAGCGTCGCTGCTGCGGCGAGGGCGAGAGCCGCGATGGTACGGCGCCGGTCGCCCCGCCACACGGCAAAACCGTTCCGAATCGTGGACACGTACGCCAGTCCGAAGAGCACCAGGCCGACGGCCCCCGAGCGCACGAGCAGGTCGAGGGGCACGTTGTCGAACGTTCCCAACGTTCGTACCTCGAACTCACCGGGCGGAATGATCTCGTAGGAGTGGCCGAGTCCGTGGCCGTACACAGGGGCGCGGGCCCACTCGTCGAGGGCGAAGTCATAGGCCTCGGTGCGGGCTGCCGCCGAGAGCTGCTGGCCGGTCGAGAAGAACGTGTCCTGGTAGTAGTCGGAGAATGGCATCGTTCCCTTCGGCTGGCTGAGCTGCACGATGACGAGCACCATCAAGGCGGCTACCACGACCAGCGACGCCCACAACAGATGGGCACGAGGGAGGCGGATGTTCGAACGCCACTGAGGACGAGTCATCGCCCACCCGATGACGAGAACCGTCGCACCGAGGTGAACCAGTGTCGCTCGCTGCTCGATGGCGAACGGAGTGATGAGGAGCGCGAGCGGCGCCCACGCCAGCCAGTTGGGTCCCTGCCGTCCGCTCCACTTCACAAGCAGGACGCACGTGCCCAGAGCGACGAAGACCGATGCCGTGTCGACATGAATGGTGCCGAGATCGGTCCCGAGGTATCCGGGGTTGTCGCCGTCGCTGGCCGTCAGCGGGAACAGCACGAGCAGGATGACCGAGAGCGGGAGCAACCACCAGCCCTGCAGCATGGTCGCGAGACGGTATGGATCGCAGCCGGCCACGAGCAGCCGACCGCCGAACAGGCCGGCGAGCGACATCGCCGAGAAGAGGACCAGGTTGGTGGGGTGACCGGCCAAGACGCCCCGTGCGGTCGCCGTCAGAAGCCAGACGAACGCAGCGAACCACAGCACCCCAGTTCCGCTCACGCGCGGAGGCAGCGGACGGCTGGTGAGCCGAGCGAACACGCCGATCGCCACCAGGGCATCCTGCGTGCGGACGCTCCCGCCGAGGAGCGGGATGCGAAAGGGACCGGTCGGTGCCTGGGCCTGGGCTGGGTAGAGCAGACACTCTGCGAGCAGGAACACGACCACGAGGGCGACGAAGCGCTCGGGGCATCCACGGATCTCCCAGCGACGCGCCGTCAGGAACACCGCTGCCGCGGCGAGGAGTCCGGCAGCGAGCATCATCAGGGGCGCACCAGTTCGATGAGGAGCTCGGCGACTTGGTCATATCGGTCGACGATGTTGAAGTCGGCCACCGCCTGGGCACGAGCGGCCGCACCGAGGCGTTGCCGCAGCCCGGCATCGGCTGCGAGTGTGGTCATGGCCCTGGCCAGATCGTCGGCGTCGCTCGGCTGCACGAGCAGGCCGGTGCTTCCGTCGGAGACGAATTCCGGTATCCCTCCCTGACGGGAACCGATGACCGCCACACCGGTCGCCTGTGCCTCCAGGACGCTGCGGCCGAACGGTTCCGCCGGAGACGCGTTGACCAGCACGTCGAGGCAGCGCAGGACGTCGGGCATGTCGTCGCGTCGTCCGACGAACCGGGCCCTGCCGCCCAGGAGCTCTGCGGCTCTGGCCCTCAAGCGGTCGGCCGCAGCCTCGCTCGACATCCCGACCGCCCCGATGACAGCAAGGCGGGCGTCGAGTTCGCGTGGCACGCGGGCGAAGGCCTCGATGAGCACGTCGATTCCCTTGTCCTCGTCGATACGGCCGGCGATTCCAAAGAGGACGCCGCCATCGTCGGCGAGAACGCGTCGTGTCGCCAGCGACGTCGGTCCGGGTTCGAAGCGCTCGATGTCGACGCCAGGGTGGATGATGTGGACGTTGCGGCCGCGTCCCTCGAGGGCGGCGCCGGTGGCCGCGCTGTTGACGATCGTCGCGTCGGCACTGGCCGAGCAACGCTGGAGTATCCGGCGGCCGATGCCCGGACTCACGATGTCGACCACCTCCACGACGACCGGGACGCGGCGCAGCCGGGCGGCGATGACCGACGCGGGATGACTGCGGAGGTAGAACGACCAGACGGCGTCCACGTCGCCTATGGCTCTCGCCAGCGAGCCCGTACCTCGTGCAGCTCGCGCGAGCGTGGCGGCCAACTGGTGCGGCGGCGGACGACGATCCGTTTCCGGGTCACGGATCCCGTCGAGCATCGGCAGGTCGACCGCCCGGTGGGGGAGCCCACATCCGACCCAGCGGGCGTGAAAGTCCCCGTCCGGTGGCGAGGCAAGCGTCAATCGCACACCACGCTCGGCAAGTGCCGGGGCGTAATCCAGCATGCGGAGTTGTGCACCCCACACAGGCGTTGGGGGACTGACCAGCAGCACGTCGACTGATGTCATCTGCAGGCGGCGACCCGGTGGGAGGCGTACACCAACTTTTCGATCTCGTCCTTCAGGAGTCGCCCGCGTGTCGACCACTCGAAGAGCTCCGCACAACGGTCGAACGCGCTGGCCTGCATTCGCTGGCACTCGGCCGGGTCGTCGATCAGCTCGACGATCCGACGCGCCAGCACGTCCTCGGATGCCGCGCGGACATAGTCGACGTCCGGCCGCAGCGGGAGACCGTCCATCGACCCATCGAGGACTGCCATCGGTACACGATGGAACACGTAGTCGAGGGCTTTGAGCTTGAACCCACCACCGCCGCGTTCCGAGATCACCCCGACGCGAACGTCAGTGAGCTGATCGTCGATGCTGTCGACAGCACCGGTGAACCGAACGCTGCGAGCCTTGCTGAACTGGTGCGGATCGAAATCGGGTGGGGTGGCACCAACGACCCGCAGCTCGATCCCCGCACTGGCAAGGATGTCGTCGGCGGCCTCGACGAACTGCTGGAGGTTGCGCCGCTTGACGTGCCACATCAGGCTTCCGACGACGGCTGCGACGCGCGGGGTGGCATCGGAGATCGTCCGGTGGTGCACCCTGCTGCCGGAGTACCCGGGCGTGGCCACCAGTACGTTCGTGGCTCCTTCCCGCCGGAAGTGAGCAGCGTCGGACTCCGTCACCGCCGTGACGAGCGCACTCCCTGTGAGCAACATCCGTTCGCATCGGCGCACTCGAAAGGCGTCGTACATCAGCGGGAGCTTGGCCGGATCTCGCCATGAGACGACGTCGAGGACGTCCCTGCGCAACGCCGACTCGTAGTTCTGTGAGGCGAACACGACCGGTATCCCCGCGGCGCGGAGAATCGGCATGGTCCACGACATCGCGAGGAAGTCGATGACCGCGACGTCCCATCCGCCCTCGCGGATCGCAGCGGACAAGGCCTGGCGATACGGACCGGTGCGCCGATCGAAGACGCTGCTCGGCCACCGGCTCGCAACCTTGCGCAGGAGCGACGGTGTCGGCTCTCGCTCGATCGGTCGCCAGACGACCGGGCAGGACTCGGGCGGGGATTGTCCGGTGTCGTCGATCCCGAGGGCGACCACCTCGACGCCCGCCGCAGCCAGTGCGCCGGACAGGCCGGCGCTGTAGAGCATGCGGCCGGAGTGCTCGGGAAACGGAACGTCCGAGCTCAACCACAGGCATCGCACCCTGCTGCTCACATGTCCCACCATCGCCTCCTCGCGAGCTGATCGCCGTTGCACCAACTCGTCACAGCTTTTTCCTGCCGCCTGCGAGCCCGGTGTGCTACCATACAGCCACGGCGGAATCTATGGGCTCGGCGGAGCCCTCGCGCCGTAGGCAATATTAGGCGGACTTCGGCGTTGCCGAAGAAGTGGTGGGCCGGCGGGCCCCCGCGTGAGTGCAGCTCTTTCGCTGCGTCGTGGAGACATACCTTGAATGAGCGGACGGCGGTCGCTCTCTCGAGCGCGCCAAATTCTCGGTTTGAATCACTGACCTCGCTTGAATCACTCCAATCGGAGGAATTCGCTGTCCATCGGACAATCGCAGTGGAGCCGTTATCCGGGCTACTGCGTCCGGTTGCGGTGCCTCCGACGAGTGCTCAAGGGTTCGATCCGGCCCGGATCTCTGACCGGTACGACCGTCGAGGTCGACAAGCCAAGCGCGCCTTCGACGTCGTCGCTGCGGCGCTCCTGATCGTCGTGCTCTCCCCCCTGCTGGTGATCTTGGCAATCGGCGTCGTCGTTTCGTCGCCGGGCAATCCTCTGTTCGGGCAGGAGCGGGTGGGCCATGGCGGACGGCACTTCCGCTGCCTCAAGTTCCGGACGATGTACCGAGATTCCGAGCATCGTTTGCGGGCCGATCCGGACCTGCACGCACGCTATGTCGGCAACGACTACAAGCTTCTTCTCCACGAGGATCCGCGGGTCTTCGGGTTCGGCCGCCTGTTGCGTCGCACGTCGCTCGACGAGCTGCCGCAGCTGTTCAACGTTCTCGTCGGCTCCATGAGTCTCGTCGGTCCCCGGCCCGTCGTACCTGACGAGCTCGGGCTCTACGGCCCCTGGCGAGGAGCGTACCTCGAGGCTGTGCCCGGGATCACCGGACCGTGGCAGGTGAACGGTCGCAACGACATCAGGTACCCCGAACGAGCCATGCTCGACGCCGAGTACGTCGAAGGATGGACGTTCCAGGCCGATCTGATGATCCTGCTCAGGACGATCCCTTCCGTCCTGAAGCGCCGCGGCTGTCACTGACAGCGCACGCACACCACGGCAGAGTCATGCGGCCACGCGCGCTTCTCATCACCCCGTCCTTTTTCGGCTACGAGAAGGACATCGTTGCAGAGTTCGAACGGCAGGGCTTCGACGTCACTCTCATTGACGAGCGCCCGTCCAACAGTTCACTGGTTCGCGCTGCCATTCGGTGGAGTCGGCAGTCACTCAAGTACCTCATTGACCGGTACTACCTCGAGCAGCATCGACGCATCGAAGGGCTCGCCTTCGACACGGTCGTCGTCGTCAAGGGTGAGGCTGTTCCTCGATGGTTCCTCGAAGCGCTTCGCTCTCAGACGTCGCAGGCCCGGTGGATCTACTACACGTTCGACTCGATCGCGAACAACCCGAACTCCGTCGAGATTCTCGATCTCTTCGACGTGCGCTTCTCGTTCGATCCCAACGACGTCGCCCAACGGGCGGACCTCACGTATCTCCCGTTGTTCTACACGAGCGATTTCGAGACAGGCGGTGTGCGCCAGCCGTCGAGTCGTCCTGCCACGAGGCGGCCCAGGTGGGACGTGTGCTTCGTCGGGACCCTTCACTCGGACCGCTACCCGATCGTGTCGGCCGCGTGCCCGGAGGGGGCGGACGCGTTCGTCCATCTCTTTGTGCAGGCTCGGTGGTACTTCGCGGTCACGAAGTACGTCACTCGTGAACACACGAACGTCTCGTGGTCGCAGGTGTCCACGACCTCGCTGCCACGAGACGTGATCGCTGCGCGGTTCCGAGAATCGCACGCTGTGCTCGACATCCCGCGGACCGATCAGGCCGGTCTGACGATGAGAACGTTCGAGACCTTGGCGACCGGGGCGATCCTCGTGACGACGAACCAGTTCATCAGACACGAGCCGTTCTACGATCCGAGCCGTGTCGTGCTCATCGAGCGCGATGCCGACGGGATCGATGGCGCCAAGCTGCAGGAGCAGCTCGCCGCGCTGACGCGCCCCGTCGGCCCCCCGGCGAACTTCGATGACTACTCACTCGCCAACTGGGTCAGCCGTCTCACGTCGGACACGGTCGTCGAGCGCTTCGACCGGCGGCTCGTCTCGTGAGCGCTGGCGGACGTTCTCGCCGGGTCGCTGGGCGCCATCGTAGGACGGCAACCGACCCGGAATTCCGACCTTGGAGGTCAGGTATTGGTGTCCTATGATCGGCGACCATGAGTGACACCGATCCGTCCGCTGCCTGGGGCTTCGAGACCCGTCAGATTCACGCCGGCTCCAGCCCCGACCCGGCCACCGGCGCTCGGGCGGTGCCGATCTACCAGACGACGAGCTTCCAGTTCAAGAGCACCGAGCACGCGGCGAACCTGTTCGCCCTCTCCGAGGTGGGCAACGTCTACACGCGCATCATGAACCCCACCCAGGGGGCGCTCGAGGCGCGGCTCAACGCCCTCGAAGGCGGCGTGACCACGGCGATCGGGCTCCCCGGCACGCTCGTGGTCGGTTCGGGCCAGGCCGCCCAGACGCTGGCGCTCCTCAACCTCGCCGAGGCCGGCGACCACGTCGTGTCGTCGGCCTCGCTGTACGGGGGCACCTACAATCTGCTGCACTACACGCTGCCCAAGATGGGCATCGAGGTGACGTTCGTCGACGACCCCGACGACCTCGCGGCGTGGGAGGCGGCGATCCGTCCCACCACCAAGGCGTTCTACGGCGAGATGATTCCCAACCCGAAGAACGACGTGTTCGACATCGAGGGCGTCGCCGGCGTGGCTCACGCCGCCGGCATCCCACTCATCATCGACAACACGGTGCCGACGCCGTACCTCATCCGGCCACTCGAGCACGGTGCCGACATCGTGGTGCACAGCCTCACCAAGTTCATCGGAGGACACGGCACGTCGATCGCCGGGGCGATCGTCGACGGCGGGACGTTCGACTTCGGTGCGTCGGGCCGCTTCGCGAACTTCACCGAGCCGGACCCCAGCTACCACGGCCTCGCCTACTGGCCCGCACTCGGGCCGGGCGCCTTCGCCATCAAGGCACGAGTCCAGCTGCTGCGGGACATCGGCGCGGCGGTCTCTCCGTTCAACGCCTTCCTGCTGCTCCAGGGCATCGAGACGCTGAGCCTGCGCATGGAGCGCCACTTCGCCAACGCCCAGGCTGTCGCCGAGTTTCTCGACGGCCGCGACGACGTGCTCTCGATCAACTACGCGGGCCTGCCGAGCAGCCCCTACCACGACCGGGCCAAGAAGTACGGGGGCGGCAAAGGCTTCGGCTCGGTCCTCGCCTTCGAGATCAGAGGTGGCCTCGAGGCGGGCAGGCGTTTCGTCGAGGCGCTCACGCTGCACAGCCACGTCGCCAACATCGGCGATGTCCGCAGCCTCGTCATTCACCCGGCGAGCACCACGCACAGTCAGCTCACCGCCGAGGAGCAGGCAGCGTCGGCCGTGACGCCGGGCCTCGTGCGCCTGAGCGTCGGGCTCGAGACGATCGACGACATCCTCGCCGACCTCGAGCGGGGCTTCGCCGCCGCGGCCGCCGGCTGAACCTCGGGATCTGTGAGCGGAGGGAGCAGGTTCCTGCTCTCTCCGCTCACACCTCGCCGGCCGGTGGGTGGTCGTCGGGGTGATCGCGCAGGAACTGCTCGAACTGGGCGGCGATGTCGCCACCCTCGGCCAGCTTGGCCTCGTGGCGGCGGTCGTACTCGGCCTCGATGATCCGCACGTAGTCACGCAGCTGTTCGTCGTCGGCGATCGCAGCCGTGTGGGCATCCTCCCAGTGGGCGATGGCGTCGCTCAGATCGACGACGATCGGCACGTCGATCACGTGCGAGACATGCCGCACCAGCGCCGCGACGCAGCGCGGATGCTCACCGGCGTTCAGGTAGTGGGGCACACCGACGCGCAGCGACACGGTCGGCGTGCCGACCGCCTCGAGCGTGCTGTGCAACACGCCGACAACACCGGTTGGCCCGATGTACGACGGCGGCGCGAGGGCGAGCCGCCGGGCCAGGACCGGATCGCTCGTGCTCCCCGTGACCGTGGGCATCCGCGTGTGCGGCGTGGTGTCGGCGACCGCGCCCAGCGTGACGACGAGGTCGATACCGAGCTGCTCGATGACCGTGGTGATGCACCGCACGAACGTCGGCCAGGCGAGGTGCGGCTCGACGCCGTCGAGGGCGACGATGTCGTGGGCGCCGCCCGTCCTCACGAAGCGGATCACGTTGCTCGGCCACACGATCACGGGCCGGCTGCCGCTCGCCTCGTCGTCGGGGTCGTCCACGAGCTCGATCGCTGGACGCTCGACGGTGAAGTCGTAGAACGGGTCGGGGTCGATCTCGCCGATCGTCACCGCCGCCTCGTCGGGCACGATGTGCTCGAGCGCCGAACTGGCCACCGACAGCACGTCGAACAGGCCGTCGAGGGCGAGCACGAGCACCGGAGCGTGCAGCGGCTCGATGCCGTCGAGGTTCAACGTGAGCTGCGACGGCGGGCTCATCAGCGGCCGAGCGCCTCCGCGTGGTTGGCGACGAGGTGGTCGATGCACGCCGTGAGGGCCTGCACGTCGCCGGTGTCGATGGCCGGGAACATGCCGATGCGCAGCTGGTTGCGCCCCAGCTTGCGATAGCTGTCCGTGTCGACGATGCCGTTGGCCCGGAGCGCCGCCGAGATCCTCGTGGCGTCCAGGTGGTCGGCGAGGTCGATCGTGCCGACGACGTTGGAGCGCTTCGCCGGATCGGTGACGAACGGCGTGGCCCACTCGGTCTGTTCGGCCCACGAGTACAAGTGCTCCGCCGAGGCCTGCGACCGCTTGGCGCAGGCGTCGATGCCGCCGAGCTCGTTCATCCAGCGCACCTGCTCGGCGAGCAGCACCAGCGTGGCGACCGCCGGGGTGTTGTAGGTCTGGTCGAGGCGACTGTTCGACAGGGCGATCCCGAGATCGAGTGACGCCGGGCGCCAACGATCCGACGCAGCCAGGCGCTCGATGCGCTCGACGGCGGCGGGGGAGCAGGCGGCCAGCCACAGCCCGCCGTCGGCGGCGAAGCATTTCTGGGGTGCGAAGTAGTACACGTCCACCTCGGCCGGGTCCCACAGGAGGCCACCGGCAGCCGACGTGGCGTCGACGGCGACGAGCTGGTCGGCCGACGCGCCAGCGGGCCGGCGCAGGGTCATCGCCACGCCCGTGGAGGTCTCGTTGTGGGTGAGGGCGTACACGTCGACGTCGGCGTCGGCGACGGCGTCGGGGTGGTCGCCGGGATCGGACGCGATGACCGACGGCTCACCGAGGTGCGGTGCGGCCGTGGCGGCCTCGGCGAACTTCGACGAGAACTCGCCGAACACCAGGTGCTGGCTCCGCCGCTCGACGAGGCCGAACGTGGCGACGTCCCAAAAGACGGTGGTGCCGCCGTTGCCGAGCACGATCTCCCAACCCTCGGGGAGCCCGAAGAGGTCCATCAGCCCGGAGCGGACCGCCCCGACCAGCCGCTTCACCGGGGCCTGACGGTGCGAGGTGCCCAGCACGGAGCGGCCGGCGGCGACCACGGCGTCGATCTGCTCGGCGCGGACCTTGGAGGGTCCGCAGCCGAAGCGGCCGTCGGCGGGCAGAAGTTCGGTGGGAATCGGGAACTCGATGGGGGGAGTGTCAGCCACGGATTTAGCATGGCAGCCCGTGAACCGTATTTCCTCACGCCTTGCTGCGATCGCCGAGTCCGCCACCCTGGCGGTCGACGCCAAGGCCAAGGCGCTGCAGGCCGCTGGCGAGGACGTCATCGGCTTCGGCGCGGGCGAGCCCGACTTCCCGACCCCACCCGCCATCGTCGAGGCGGCGATCGCCGCCGCGAGGGACCCGAAGAACCACAAGTACTCGCCGGCCGCCGGGCTTCCGGAGCTGCGCGAGGCGATCGCCGTCAAGACCAAGCGGGACAGTGGGTTCGATTGCACCGGCAGCCAGGTGCTGGTGACCAACGGCGGCAAGCACGCGGTGTTCACGGCCTTTGCCGTGCTCTGCGATCCGGGCGACGAGGTGATCGTGCCGGCGCCGTACTGGACCACCTATCCCGAGGCGATCACGCTCGCCGGCGGCGTTCCCAAGATCGTCGACACCAGCGAGGAGACCGGCTTTCAGGTCACCATCGAGCAGCTCGAAGCCGCCTACACGCCGCGCACCAAGGCCCTGCTCTTCGTCAGCCCCGACAACCCGTCCGGCGCCGTGTGCCCGCCCGAGCAGGTGGAGGCCATCGGCCGCTGGGCCGTCGAGCGGGGCATCTGGGTGATCACCGACGAGATCTACGAGCACCTCACGTACGGCGACGCGCGATTCGTGTCGATGCCGACGGTCGTGCCCGAGCTTGCCGACCACTGCCTGATCCTCAACGGGGTCGCCAAGACCTACGCGATGACCGGCTGGCGCGTCGGATGGATGATCGGACCGAACGACGTCATCAAGGCAGCCACCAACTTCCAGAGCCACACCACCTCGAACGTCGCCAACGTCAGCCAGCGTGCTGCGCTCGCCGCCGTGTCGGGCGACCTGTCGGCCGTGGCGGCGATGCGCGAGGCGTTCGCCCGCCGGGCCACGGCGATGCACGCCGCGCTCAACGACATCCCCGGCGTCACCTGCCTCCCGCCACAGGGCGCGTTCTACTGCTACCCGAACGTCAAGGGCCTGCTCGGCCGCGAGATCGCCGGGCGTACCTGCACCACCACCCTCGAGCTGGCCGACCACGTCCTGTCCGAGGCCAAGGTGGCGTTCGTCCCCGGTGAGGCGTTCGGCACACCCGGCTACGCGCGCTTCTCGTTCGCCCTCAGCGACGACGCCGCGGCCGAGGGCATCGCGCGCATCGCCAAGTTCGTCGCCGCCGGCTGACGCCGATCTCGCTCGACACCGGGCGACCATCGGTGTTCGATGGTCGCGTGGACGACGACGAGCGTCTCCCGCTCAAGCTCTGGCCGTGCTCGAACGGCGAGTATCTGCCATCGCCTCTCGACGACCTGCGGCGCGAGGCGATGCGCAGGGCGAGGGACGCGGCCGACATCCACGCCCGGCGCCACGGCTGGTCTCGTCGTCGCTTCTTGACGTCGGCCGCCGGCATGGCGGCCGGGTTGGTCGCCCTCGAGGGGGCGGCGGCCGACCGCGCCCGAGCGACCGGCCGGGAGCGCGGCGGGCGGTTCCGTGTCGATCCGGCCGTCGCCCGCGACCAGGACGCGGCGTGCGAGGTCGTCCACGGCCCGGTCGGTACGGCGCCGGTGATCGACGTCCAGACGCACTTCCTCGAGAACGTCGAGACGTTCGGCGCTGGGTTTCCCCAGGCGGGGTGCGGCGAGGACGACCCCGGCGACTGCTTCTCGGTCGACCACTGGTACGACCTGGTGTTCAACCAGAGCGACACCGCGGTCGCCGTGATCTCGGCCGTGCCCGTGGTCGCCGACCCCGACCCCCTGTCGATCGACGCCATGGAGCGGGGGCGTGCGCTCGCCGACGAGCTGTGCGGCGACGGACGGGTGCTCGTCCAGGGGCACGCCGTCCCGGACGTGGGCCCGATCGAGGCGGTCGAGGCATCGATGCTCGAGCTGGCCTCGACGCACGCGCTCGCCGCGTGGAAGGCGTACACGCATGCGCCGACCGGCTGGGCACTCGACGACCACGACCCGTCCGCGGCGCCGATCGGCCAGCGGTTCATCGAGGCCGTCCGCGCGTCGGGCGTCCCGATCGTCGCCGTGCACAAGGGACTGTCGGGCGGCAACCGGTGGGCCTCGCCCTCCGATATCGGGCCGGCGGCAGCCGCCCATCCCGACCTCGCCTTCTGCGTGTATCACTCCGGCTACGAGTCCGGGACGCCCGAGCGCGCCTACGACGCCGACCAGGAGGCGTCAGCGCTCACGGGCGTCGATCGCCTGGTGCGCAGTGCCGCCGACGCCGGCATCGGGCCCGGCGGCAACGTCTACGCCGAGCTCGGCTCCACCTGGCGGATCGTGATGGGCAACCCCGACGAGGCGGCCCATGTCCTGGGCAAGCTGCTCGCGGCCTTCGGGCCCGACCGCATCCTGTGGGGGACCGACTCGATCTGGTACGGGAGCCCCCAGGACCAGATCGCCGCCTTCCGCACGTTCGAGATCACGCCGAGCTTCCAGGAGCAGTACGGCTACCCGGCGCTCACCGACGACGTGAAGGCGCGCATCCTCTCCCACAACGCCGCCGCGTTGTACGGCATCGACGTCCCGTCCCGGCGTTGCCCGCCGGTTGGCGAGGAGGAGTCTCGCTCGCTCGCCAACGCCACGCTCGGCCCGGTGTCCCGCCGCGGCGTGATGTCGACGTTCCTGCGCGAGCATCCCTGGATGACGGCCCCCGCCCGGATGTCGACAGACCACTAGCGATGCAGCGCCCACCGGTCGGCCAACCCCGACTGTCACCGTGACCACGATGTCCCCGTCGAGAGGATTCCTCAGAACCCCTGCGCCATGACGTCGTCGGCGATCGCCCGCGCCGCGTCCCACGTGCACGACGCCGTCCGGTGCAGCAGCACGGTCTTGGCGCGAAGGCGCGAGGCGATCTCGTCGGCCACCTTCTCGTGACAGATGCCGGGATCGGCGAGCGCCCCGCGCTCGACGGCGATGAGGACCACGATGTGGCCGAACTCGTGGGCAAGGATGTCGTGCAGGACTCGTGTTGACCGCTCCTGCATCCTCGGGTGCACCCTGATCGTGAGCGTTCGTTCGGCGACGGCGTCGGCGCCGGCCAGGATCGAGCTGTCCCACACGATGCGTACCGGGCGGCCGCCGAGGGTCGCGGCGAGCTGAACCCGCCACGCGCCGACGGCTTCGTCGAGCTCGGCGACCAGCTGTGGATCGGACGCGTTCGGCCGTGGCGCGGCGACGAGCGGCGGTGACGCCGTGACGGGCGAGTCGGTGACCGGTGCCGCACCGGCCGGCACGGCGATGCGCTGGCCAGGATGGATCACCGTGGACGTGGTGGCCCCGTTGGCGGCGAGCAGCTCGCGCAGTGTCACGCCCAACCGCCGGGCGATGCACGACCAGCAGTCGCCGCTCGCCACCGTGTACGTGTCGCTCGCACTCGGCGCGGCGCCAGAGATCTTCAGGACCTGGCCCGGCAGGATGAGCGAGCGCGGCGTGAGGCCGTTGAGGGCGAGCAGGGTGCCGAGTTCGGTTCCGGTCGTCCGGGCGATGCCGTACAGGTAGTCACCGCGACGCACGGTGTACGTCGCTCCGGACCACTCCGGTGTCGCCTGGCTGTTCGGGCTCGCCGCGCCGCCGAGCTTCAGGACCTGGCCCGGCAGGATGAGGGAGCGCAGCGTGAGGCCGTTGAGGGCGAGGAGGGTGTCGAGGTCGGTTCCGGTCGCGCGGGCGATGCCGTAGAGATAGTCGCCGCGGCGCACCGTGTACGTGCCGCCGGCGGCGACGTCGCTCGCCGCCGGCGCGACGTCGTTCACCGCCGCCGCGACGTCATGCCTCGATGACGAATCGGCTCCCCCGACGATCGACGGGACGACCCCGATGGACGCGCCGAGCGCGGCGGCCGCGAGACCGAGATGCCGGAACCGGCGAACGAGTGCCCTCACGGGTTCATCTTTGCAGCCGGCGGGTCGACCGCCGCGACGACGGCGGGTAGTTTGTGACGATCTCATGACGAACCGTGGTCAGCTCCCGCGCCGGATGGCGCTCGTCCTCGCCGCCTCGGCGGCCGCCGGGCTGGCCGGGTTCGGTCCCCGTGCCGCTGTGGTCCGGGCCGACCAGACCGTGGTCTTCGACGGAGCGGGCGACGCACCGCACATCAGCCTCATCGGCGACTCGACGCTGAGCGGCGTGCGCTGGTACGCCGACTACGGGGCGCTCGAGCAGTACAACTTCGTCCTCAGCGCCGAGTCGTGCCGGCGCACGATCGAGCAGTCGTGCATCAGCCGCGAGGGCTACCGGTCGCAGAACGTGATCGGGGCGATGAACACCCTGGACGGCCAGCTCGGCGAGCTGCTCGTGATCATGAGCGGCTACAACGATCCCGTCTGGACGATCGACGAGGCGATCGAAGGCGTCGTCGACGAGGCGCGTGACCAGGGCGTCGAGCACGTCGTGTGGCTGCTCCTGCGCACGAACGACGGGGTGGACTACTCCGATCCGCAGGAGTACTCGAGCATCAACACGTTCCGTGAGTACAACGACCAGCTCGTCGCCGCGGCCGAGGCGTCCGACGGTTTCCTGCAGGTGGCCGACTGGGCCACGTGGTCGAACGGCTCGTCCGGCTGGTTCGAGGGCGACGGCGTGCATCTCACGCCGCGCGGCGTCGACGCCGTGACGACGTTCATCGCCGGGATCGTCGGGCGCGTGCTGGCCGGGGAGAACGTCAGCCCGTCCGAGGCGCCGTGGACCGTGCTGGTGCCGGGAGCCGAGGGGGAGGAGGTCAGCGCCGTGCAGGAAGCACTCGTGGCGGCCGGCATCGACCTGCCCGGCGGCGCCGACGGTGTGTACGGCAACGACACGATGGCGGCGGTCGCCGCCTATCAGCGCGCCGACGGCAACCTGCAGGTCACCGGCGCCGTCGACATCGCCACGGCGCGCCGGATGGGTGTGTTCGAGGATCCCGAGGCGGCGTCGACGACCACCGCTGTCCCGACGTCGACGACCGCCGCTCCCTCCATGCCTGCGACCACGATCGCCACGGCCGGGGCTCCGGTCGCTGCCGACACCGCCTCCAGCACCGACGATGGCGCGTCGCGAGACCCGGGGCGCAGCCTGCTGCGCTGGCCACTGGCGGCCGCGGGGGTCCTCGTGATGCTCATCGCCGCCGTCGCCGGCCGGCGACGGTACGTGGTGGCCCGGCGGGCGTCGAGACGCTGGGCTCGCGTGCACCCGTCCACGGCACCGGGCCGCAGCATCGCCGACCTGCGGCGATCCGGGGAGCTGCCCATCGTCCCGCCTCCGCGCCGGCCCGCCTCGCCGGTCCTGTACGACCACACCAACGAGATCGAGCTGGCACCGGTGGGCGACCGCGAGACGGGCCAGGTGCCGGTCACCGACTGACCGCGGGGCCGATCGTGGAACGACCAGCTCGACGACGTCAGCGATAGCCGGTGGCGTCGGCGGGCAGGTCGCGGTCTTGGACTTCGACGACGTACCGCCAGGCGTCGGGGCGGCTGCCGTCGACGTCGGTGAAGCCGTACTCGCGCGCGAGTCGACCGCTGGACAACGACTGCTGGTTCCAGCGGGCGACGTCGGGATCGGCCGCGAGGGCTGCCACCGCCCGACCGACGAACGTCGGGCTCTCGGAGATGGCGAAGTGCGGGCTCACGGCGGTGGCGTCGCGCCAGTTCGTCTCGGTGACGCCGTAGGCATCGAGCATCGCCTCCGAGCGCAGCCAGCCCGGCGTCACGGCCACCGCCGTCCCTCCATGCGGCGCCAGCTCGTGGCCGAGGGCGAACGCCATGCGCAGGTTCGCCGCCTTGGCGAGGTCGTAGAAGAACGAGACGCGGTAGTTCGTCGCGTTGTACCCGGCGGTCCCGTCGGTCACCTCGACCACCAGACCGCCGCGGGAGCGGATCAGCAGGGGCAGGGCGAAATGGGCCGTGACGGCGTGGGCGTCGATGGCCCGGCGCAGGGTGGCGAGCCCGTTGTCGAGGTCGGACTCCCACACCGTGGCGTTCCACTCCATGGTGGTCGCGCCCCAGATGCCGTTGACGAGCACGTGGAGGGCCCCCTGCTCAGCATCGATGCGGGCGACGAGGGCGGCGACGGCGTCGCGGTCGAGGTGGTCGACAGGCACGGCGATGCCCGTTCCTCCCGCGGCGGCGACGAGCTCGGCGGTCTCCTCGATCGTCTCGGGCCGCTTCATCTCCGACGGCGTCGAGCGGGTGGTGCGGCCGGTGCAGTAGACGGTCGCTCCCGCCGCGCCGAGGGCGACGGCGATGCCACGTCCGGCGGCCCGGCTGGCCCCGGCGACGAGGGCGACCCGGCCGGCGAGCGGCCCGGTCATCGGGACGCTCCGGCGACCGTCTTCACGTAGCGGTGTGCGGGCACGGCGAACGAACCCGCGCCCGTGTCGGCGGCGTACGTGAACGCGCCGGCGTCGCGCCATCCGTGCCGTTCGTAGCACCGCCGGGCCCGGACGTTGCCGGCCACGACGGCCAGCCAGGCCGACCGGTGGTGCCGGGCGACGGCGCGCTCGCCAGCGTGGAGCAGCGCGCTGACGACGCCGGTACCCCGGGCCGGGCCGGCGACGTAGACCTGTTCGAGCTCGTCGTCGTGCACGGTCACGAAGCCGACCACCTCGCCCTCCACCACGGCCACCGTGGTGTCGTCGACGCGCGCCGCGGCCAGGCGGGCCAGGTCGGACTCGCTGCGGTGATCGGCCAGCGCCGACGGCACGTGACCGGCGTGCCCGTCGATCCAACCTGTCCGCCAGATCGTGGCGATCGCGTCCACGTCGGCCGGACGGGCCGGCCGGAGCTGCATCACTGGTGTAGTGTTCATAGACAGTGACGACTCTAGAGAGGAACGCGTGACTGGTCAAGTGCCGATAGGTGGTTACGCCGACACCGGGCTGTTCGTCGCCGCCGAGCTGGTGAACCGAGTCGCCGGCGACGCGGACCTGTCCGACCTGCGCGAGATCCTCGCCGTGGACCCGCCGTCCCTCGCTGCGCTCGAGGCCCGCCATGCGAAGGGCTTCGCCGCCCTGGCGGCGGATCTGCGCGCCATCTTCGACGCGTGCCACCTCGACGACATCGACGCCGCGGCCGCCGGGCTCAACGGCCTGCTGGCCGACCATCCGGCCCGCCCGCATCTGGCCAAGGATCCCGACGGCACCTGGCGCATGCACCACCACAGCGCCGACGCCGAGCTGTTGCCGATGTGGGCGTCGATCTGCGCCGAGGCGCTCGCCCGCCTGATCAGCGAGGGCGGGGGCCATCGCATCGGCACGTGCGAGCGGCCCGGCTGCGGCCAGGTGTTCATCGACGTGTCCAAGAACGGCAGCCGCCGGTTCTGCTCGGTGATGTGCCAGAACCGGGTGAAGGCGGCCGCCTTCCGCCGCCGGCGGTCGACGACGATCGATGCCTGAGCACTCGCTCGAGCCGCCGGACGTCCGGTGTCTATCGTCGGGCGGTGTGCAGGAGCATGGCGACGACGGCGCTCGGTTGGCGATGATGCTCGGGCTCGACGTCACCGACGTGCTCGATCTGTCAGCCAGTCTCAACCCCGTCGCTCCCGACGTCGCCGCGCTGGTCGCATCACTGGCACCCACCGTCACGCGCTACCCCGACGCGACAGAGGCCACCGCCGCGCTGGCGGGAGCGATCGGCGTGCCGATCGACCGAATCGTGCTGACCAACGGCGGGGCCGAGGCGATCGCCCTTGTCGCCGCGGTCGTCGGCGCGGGCCACGTGGTCGATCCCGACTTCGCGCTCTATCGGCGTCACCTCCCGCGAGTCGCCGCCGATGCCGGGCGCTGGCGGTCGAACCCGTCGAGCCCGTTCGGCCGGCTCGCGGACGCCGCGGACGCCGCGGCCGTCTGGGACGAGGCGTTCTACCCGCTCGCGACGGGGGAGTGGTCGCGCGGCGACGCCGACGCCTGGCGACTGGGCTCGCTCACCAAGCTGTGGGCCTGTCCTGGACTCCGCCTCGGCTACGCCATCGCCCCGACCGCCGAGCAAGCCGACGCAGTGCGCGCCCGCCAGCCGCGCTGGTCGGTGTCGACGCTGGCCGCCGAGGTCGTCGGGCCGATGCTGGACATGACCGACCTGCCCCGCTGGATGCTCGCGATCGGTGAGGCCCGCCGCGCCCTCGTCGCCGGGCTGCGCGATCGAGGCATCGACGCCGACGACACGGACGTGAACTGGGTGCTCGTCCGCGAGCCCGATCTCCGTCGTCGACTCGCCCGCCACGGCGTCATCGTGCGCGACTGCTCGTCGTTCGGCCTGCCTGGGACCTTCCGCATGGCCGTCCCGCACCCGAATGACCTCGACCGCGTGCTCGGCGCCGTCGACGCCCTCGCTGCGTCCCGGCGATGACGCCGACCTGGGCCGTCGCCGGTCTGGCGATCGATGCCGTCCTCGGCGAGCCGCCCGCCCGGGTCCATCCGGTCGTCTGGTTCGGGTCGGTCATGCGGCGGCTCGAGCAGGTGTCGTACCGCGACCACCGGTCCGCCGGGCTCGGTCACCTCGTCGCCGGCGTCGCCATCGCTGCGGGTGCCGGCACGGCCGTGCGCCGGCTGGTCGGTCCTCGCCCGGCCGCGGCTGTCGCCGTCGCCGTCTGTGCGGCCGGGAGGATGCTCGATGGCGAGGCGAAGGCCGTGGCCGACCTCTGCCGTGCCGGCGACCTCCACGCCGCCCGCCTCCGGGTCCGCTCCCTCGTCGGCCGCGACACCGATCTGCTGGACGCGACGGATCTGAGCCGGGCGGTGATCGAGTCGGTCGCCGAGAACAGCGTCGACGCCGTCGTCGCCACGCTCTGGTGGGGGACGATCGCCGGCGCGCCCGGCGTCCTCGTACACCGCGCCGTCAACACCCTCGACGCCATGGTCGGCCACCGCAACGAGCACTACGGCCGTTTCGGTTGGGCCAGCGCGCGACTCGACGATGTCGTCAACTTCGTGCCCGCCCGGCTGGCTGCGCTCGGCGTCGCCCTCGCTCGACCGCGACGTGCTCGGGCGGTGCAGCAGACGATTCGCCGCGATGCCTCCGCCCACCCGTCACCGAACGGAGGTGTGATCGAGGCGGCGTACGCGGCCGCGCTCGATGTGGGGCTCGGCGGCAGCAACCGATACGGCGACGTCGTCGAGAACCGGGGGCGGCTGGGCCGAGGACGTCCGCCGTCCCCCGATGACGTCCGTGCCGCGATCTGGCTGCGACAGACCTCGACCGCCGCCGTCGCCGGGCTCCTCTGCGTCGCCAGACTGGGGTTCTGTCTCAGGAATCCCCGCAATCGGCCGAGCCTCTGGCACGATTGATGTCGTGAATCGAGCCGCCGCGGCCGCTCCGGGCCGTACCGATCGTCCCGGTTTCGGGCGAATGCTCTGGCGGGGTGCCCGCCGACGTTGTGCGTGGTGCGGTGGGCGCCGGGCCTTCTTCACCGGCTGGTTCTCCAAGCAAGACCGCTGCCACACGTGCGGCATCAGCTGGCAACGCGGATACGAGGGCTTCGAGCTCGGCGCGGCCGCGATCAACGCCGTCATCACGTTCGGCCTGCTCGTGGTGGGGGTGGCCATCGGGGTCATCGCCACGCTGCCCGACGTTGCCGTCCTGCCGATCGTGATCATCCTCGGCATCGGTGCCGTGACGATCCCGACGCTCATCTATCCGATGACCTACACGATCTGGCAGGCCGTCGACCTGATGATGCGACCGCCCGAACCCGGCGACGGCGCGCCACCGTTCGTTCCCTGATCCCTGCCCCCTCGATGCCTGCGGAGCCACGATGATCAGCCCGTTCATTGCGCCCGACGCGATCCCTGCGGGCGCGCTGCTCGTCGACGTCCGTTGGACGACGGCGGGCAGCGATCGTGACGCCTTCGTCGCCGGTCACGTTCCCGGTGCGCGGTACGTCGACCTCGAGGCGGTGCTGTCGGGGGAGGGTGGACCGATCATCGGGCGGCACCCGCTGCCGACGCCGGAGGCGTTCGCCGCCGGTCTCGGTGCGGCCGGCGTGCCCGACGGCGTGGTGGTCGTCGCCTACGACGACGCCGGCTCCGTTGCGGCGTCGCGATTCGTGTGGATGTTGCGGACGGTCGGGCAAGAAGCGGCAGTGCTCGACGGCGGGCTTGCGTCGTGGACCGGCCCGCTCGAGTCCGGCGATCCGCCGGTCGTCGGGGTCACCCGCCGTGTCGTCGAGTGGCCGGCCGGCGCCACCGTCGAGGCCGACGAGGTGGCCGCGGCCGCCGCCCGCGGGCTCGTGGTCGACAGCCGCTCGGCGTCGCGCTATCGCGGGGAGCAGACGCCACTCGACCCGCGCCCCGGTCACGTGCCCGGTGCGCGCTCGTTGCCCTTCTCCGACAACATCGGCCCCGACGGTCGTCTCGCGCCGGTCGCCGATGTGCAGGCCCGGTTCGAGTCGGTCGGCGCCGGCGCCGGCACGATCTTCTACTGCGGCTCCGGGGTGACGGCGTGCGTGAACCTGCTCGCCGCCGAACAGGCTGGGCGGGGGAGGGGCCGACTCTACGTCGGGTCGTGGTCCGGGTGGGCCACCGACCCGTCCCGGCCCGTGGCCCGCACCTGACGCCGGGGACCGCCGACCCCCGTCGCTAATTCGCGGCCAGTCGGGGAGACCGTTCGCTACGTTTCTGACCCATGAGGGCATCTTCGATCTCCCGCGGCGCGCTCGCGCTCACCCTGTCCGCTGCGGTCGTCGCCGTGGGCGCGTCGTCCGCCCTGGCCCGTCCCACCGCGGCGCCGATCCCGCCGGCCTCCGGCCACGCCCAGGTGATCGCCCAGGGCGTCGCCTCCTTCAGCGCCGGAGCCCACCATTGGCGGCTCGTCTCCAACGACATCGGCACCGCGCCGGTGGGCATCGACAGCGCGTCGCCGACGTTCCTCGTGGCCGCGAGCGAGGCCGCCGACGCCGGACCGATCCGGGTGAGCGAGCCCGCCGGGCTCGGCTGGCTGCTCGCCGACGGCGAGGCCACGTTCCGGCCGGCCAACTCGGCGACTCGCATCGAGCCGACGCCAGGCGCGTTCGTGCACGAGATCGCCATCGACCAGGGCGACGGCGCCGATGCGTTCGATCCGGGCGACGGCCTCCGCGACCTCGACCTGGTGCGCGACGTCCTCGAGAACGGCGAGTCGCTCACGGTGCGGTCCGACGTCTCGGCTCTGATCTTCGTCACCGCCGGCGTGGCCACCGCGTCCGACGGCGGCGAGGTCACCGCCGGAACGACCCGGGCGATCGTCGGCGAGGTGACACTCAGCAACGCCGGGGACGTGCCCGTGGTCGTGCTGGCCGCGATCGTCGGTCCGGCCGCCGCCCCGGTGAGTGACGAGGTCCCGCCGACCACCGCCCCGACGGGCAACGGCAACGACAACGGCAACGGCGCAACCCCCACCCAGCCGCAGACCACGCCGGCGCCCACCTCGCCGCCCACCACCATCGACCCCACGGCCGACACGGACGGCGATGGCCTCCCCGACGTCGACGAGATCAACATCTACGGCACCAACCCGAACACCTACGACACCGACGGCGACACGGTCAGCGACTATCTCGAGGCCAAGGACGGCAACTCGGATCCGTTCAACCCCGACACCGACGGCGACGGGTACGACGACCGCGAGCAGTTCGACGGCTACGACCCGCGCGACCCCACCAGCAATCCGGGCGCGGCCAGCGCCACGCCGACGTCGGCGCCGTAGTCGCGCCCGATCGGCGCCGATGGGCTCAGTCGGCGGTGGCCGGCGCGCGATGCCGGGCTACGCGGGTGGCATGGGCATCGGCGTCGGGCACGCGGATGGCGACGATCGACCCGACGAAGGCGATCACGGCGGCGATGAGGAAGGCCTTCTGGTAGGCCCCGAGATCGCCCGCCGACGAGCCGTCCGATCCGTCGGGCAGGAACGCGGCGAGCGTGCTCGCCAGCAGGGCCACGCCCAGGGCCTGGGACACTTGGCGTTGCGTGTTGTACAGCGCCGAGGCCCGCCCGGTGTCGGCCGGGGCGATCGTGGCGAACGAGGACGCCTGCAGGGCGATGATGAGGAACGAGAACGAGCCGCCGAGGGCGAACATCAAGCCGCGGATGGCCCACTCGTTGGTCTCCAACCCCACCCGTGACACGGCGATGAGGAGCCCGCCCATCGCCGCCATGCCGAACACCATCAACGCCCGGGGGCCGACGCGGACGTAGAGCCGGCCGACCAGCTGCGACAGGGCGAGCACGCCGAGGGCTTCGGGGAAGGTGGTGAGACCGCTCTCCAGCGCCGAGGCCCCACGGACCTGCTGGAGCATCACGGGCATCAGGAAGAGGGTGCCGATGAACGCCGCCGTGGCGAAGATCGACACCGCGTTGGTGGAGCGGAACAGCCGATTGCCGAGGAGCGGCAGCGTGAGCATGGGCTGGGCGGTGCGCAGCTCGACGACGACGAGCGCCGCCGCCGCGGCGATGCCGCCGAGGCCGGTGATCACGGTGACGGGCGCGCCCCAGCCCGCCCTCGGCCCCTCGCTCATGGCGAACAGGATGAGGGCGAGCGCTCCTCCGGCGAGGACGAAGCCGGGCAGGTCGAAGCGGCCGGCGCTCGGCTCCCGCTGTTCGTGGAGGTACACGGCCCCGAACACGAACACGGCGATGCCGATCGGCACGTTGACGAGGAACACCCAATGCCACGACGCCGACTCGATGAGGGCGCCGCCGACGATCGGTCCGAGAGCCGGGGCGACGGCCGTGGGGATGATCAGTACCTTCGACGCCTGGGCCCGGCGCTCGGGTGGGAAGGCCCGGTAGAGCATCGCCAGGCCGACCGGTGCGAGCATGCCGCCGCCGACGCCCTGCAGGATGCGGAAGGCGACGAGCTGGCCCAAGCTCGCAGAGACCCCGCACAGGGCCGACGCCACGGTGAACACCGCGATGGCGAACAGGAGCGTCCGCTTGGTCCCGACGCGATCGCCGATCCAGCCCGACGCCGGGATCCACACGGCGAGGCTGAGCAGGTATCCGGTGACGACCCACTCGATCGACCCGATGCCGACCCCGAACTCCTGGGCGAGCGTCGGGAGCGTGACGTGGACGATCGTCGTGTCGAGGATCGTGACGAACATCGCCGCCACGTAGACGATCGCCACGACCACCGGCTGAGACGGGCGACGGAGGCTGGGCACCGAGCCATCCTGGCGGTCCGGCGGACCGCTCACACAATCACGCTCGTCACACCCCCCGGCGTCAGCGGGCGGTGACGAGGTAGCGGTTCACCAGGTTCTCGAGATGCTCCTGGCGACCGGAGACCGGCTGCGGCTCGGCCGCCGACTCGGCCCGCTCGCGCAGGGCCTCGAACGAGAGCTCGCCGGCGAGCAGGCGCTGGCCGAACTCGCCGTCCCAGCCGGCGTAGCGGTCGGCCCGGAAGCGGTCGAGCTCGCCGTCGGTGATCAGCGCGTCGGCCACGAGCAGCGCCCGGGCCATCGTGTCGATGCCGCCGATGTGGGCGCGGAACAGGTCGTCGCGTGCGATCGACTGGCGACGCAGCTTGCAGTCGAAGTTCAGGCCCCCGGTGGTGAAGCCACCGGCGCGGAGGATCTCGAGCATCCCGAGCGACATCGCCTCGACCGACACCGGGAACCGGTCGAGGTCCCAGCCGAGGCGGTCGTCGCCGGCATTGGCGTCGATCGAGCCGAAGATCCCGCAGTTGGCGGCGACGGCGATCTCGTGGGCGAAGTCGTGCCCCGACAACGTGGCGTGGTTGACCTCGATGTTGACCTTGATCTCGTCCTCGAGCCCGTGGCGCTGGAGGAACCCGAACACCGTGGCGCTGTCGTAGTCGTACTGGTGCTTGGTCGGTTCGAACGGCTTGGGCTCGATCAGGATCGTCCCCTGGAAACCGATGCGATGCTTGTGCTCGACGGCGAGGTGGAGGAACCGGGCCAGCTGGTCGAGCTCGCGCGCCATGTCGGTGTTGAGCAGCGTGTCATAGCCCTCGCGGCCGCCCCACAGCACGTAGTTGTGGCCGCCGAGCCGGTGGGTCACGTCCATGCAGTGGGCGACCTGGCCGGCGGCGTAGGCGAACACCTCGGGGTCGGGGTTGGTCGCCGCGCCGGCCATGTAGCGCCGGTTGGCGAAGAGCTTCGCCGTGCCCCAGAGCAGTTCGACGCCGGTCTGCTGCTGGTGTTCGGCGGCCCGGTCGGCCAGGCGGTCGACGTTGGCGGCCGACTCCTTGAACGTCGCCCCTTCGGGAGCGATGTCGAAGTCGTGGAAGCACCAGAACGGTGTGCCGAGCTTGGCGAAGAACTCGAAGGCGACGTCCATCTTGCGTTCGGCGGCGGCGATCGGGTCGAGCGAGCGGTCGAGCCACGGCCGATCGAGCGTGCCGTCGCCGAAGATGTCGAACCCGTCCCAGTTGAAGCTGTGCCAGTAGCAGACGGCGAACCGCAGGTGGTCGCGCATCGTGCGGCCCCGCACGACGCGGTCGGCGTCGTACCAGCGGAACGCCAACGGATTGTCGGTGTCGGGTCCGGCGTAGGGGATCGTGTCGATCTCGGGGAAGAAGTCGGTCATCGGGTGGCTCCTGACGTGGTGTTCTGATGGACGGCGTCGTCACGACGGACGACGGTGGGATCGGCGTGGACCCGCTGGATGCAGCCGAGCGCGGCGCCGATCGAGGCCGCGCGGTGGCCCAGCGACGAGGTGTGGATGACGCACCCGGCGGCGCCGGCGGCCACCGTGCCGCGGGCGAGGACCCGCATCGCCGCAGGGACGATCCACTCGGCGACCTCGGCGAGGGCACCGGCGATCACGACGAGTCGGGGATTGAAGACGTCGACGAGGTTGCCGACACCGATGCCGAACCACTCGCCGAGCTCGTCCAGCGCGCCGACGGCGATGCGGTCGCCGCGCCGGGCCCGCTCGACGACGACGGCGACCTTCTCTTCGGGGCTCACCAGGTCGTCGGCGATCAGCGCCTCGGCGACGTCGGGCACGGCGGCGCGCAGCATCGCCGGCAGCCCGATGAGGGTCTCCCAACAGCCGCGCGAGCCGCAGCCGCAGCGGTCACCGCCACGCACGAGCGTCATGTGGCCGACCTCGCCGGCGTAGCCGTTGGCGCCACTCACCAGGTGGCCGCCGGAGAACACCCCGCCGCCCACGCCGTGCTCGGCGAGCACGTACACGAAGTCGTCGACGCCGTCAGCGCGTCCCCAGGCGTGTTCGGCGAGGGCACCGAAGTTGGCCTCGTTGTCGATCACGATCGGCACCTCGTGGAGGTCGGTCGTGGCCAGGGCCTCGTGGAGCTGCTCGCCGAACGGCTCGTCGTGCCAACCGAGGTTGGGGGCCACGTGGACGACGCCGGTCCGGGAGTCGACCAGGCCGGCGACGGCGAGGCCGAGGCCGAGGATGTCGATGTCGTCGCCGATCTTGCTGCGGGCGTCGGCGATCTCGCAGAGCACCTCGCCGATCACCTCCTCGAGCGGCCGCTCGGCGCTGTGCAGCGGGCGGCGCCGTTCGAGCAGGACCCGGCCGCCGAGATCGACGACCGTCGTCGTGAGCGCGCCGACGTTGAGCTCCATCCCGATGGCGGCGAGGCCGGTGCCGTCGAGCTCGAGCAGCGTCGCCGGCCGGCCGACGCGCTGGCCGGCGTTGACGCCGAGCTCGCGGACCAAGCCACGCTCGATGAGGTCGCTGACGAGCGTCGAGGTCGTGCTGCGCGTGAGGCCGGTCTGGCTGGCGACGGCGGCTCGGGACTGGGGACCGAGTTCCGACAGCAGACGCAGCACGAGGGCGAGGTTGTGGCGGCGGACCGCGCCCTGATCGGCCGGACCGGCAGGGCGGAGCCGATCAGCCCGCAGCACGAGCGCTGCGCCGGCTGAGTGCGTCGAAGCTGCCGGCGAGGAGGAGGACTGCGGCGGCCACCATGTTCTTGAAGCCGGCATCGACGTCGGTGCCGAGGATCTTGGTGTAGAGGCCGAGGCCGTTGTTGATCACGGCGAGGACGAGACCGCCGACGATGGGATAGACGATCTTGCCACGGCCGCCGAACAGGCTGACGCCGCCCACCACGGCGGCGCCGACCGCCTGCAGGAGTTCGGTGCCGGCACCGGTCTGCGGCGTGATCGAGCCGACGCGCGACCCGTAGAGCAGTCCGGCGATCGTGGCCATGAAGCCGACGAGCGCGAACGCCGTGAGGCGGATGCGCCCGACGTTGATGCCAGCGCGGCGCGCCGCCTCGGCGTTGCCACCGACGGCGTAGAGGTGCCGTCCCCACGCCGTGCGGGCGAGAACGAACGTGAGGATCACGGCGAGGGCGAGGACGAGGGGCACGACCCACGGCACGCCCTCGATGGGCTTGGTGGCGTTGCGGGTGGCCCGGTTCTGATTGAGCCGCCAGGTGGCGAACGCCCAGACGGCGCCGATGGCGATCGCCTTGCCCGCGATGACCGACAGCGGTTGCGCGCTCACGCCCTTGGCCACTCGGCCGCGCCGCGTGGCCGTGGACATGACCACGTACCCGCCGATGACCACGGCGAACAACACCCACCCGAGCGCTGGCGGCATCGAGGTGGTCCCGATCGTCTGGAGGAACTTGTCCTGCACGCGGATCGTCCCGCCTTGCTTGGCGATCTTGAGCAGCAGCCCCTGCCAGCCGAGGAACAGCGCCAGCGTCACGACGAAGCTCGGGATCCCGACCTTGGAGACCAGCAGACCGGTGAACGTTCCCATGGCGATGCCGACGATCATCCCGAACAACACCGCGAGCGTGGTGTTCGGTGCCACCACGGCGAGCAGGACGCCGGCGCCGAGCCCGACGACGACGCCGGCACCGATGCCGCCGTTGGCGCCGAGGCGCTGCCTCGACAGCCGGGCGACCGCGGCGGCGAGGCCGAGGCCGATGATCCCGCAGGCGATCGCCGTCGCCGCGCCGGGCATCCCATCGTTGACGCGGAGGTAGATCACAGCGCCGGTGACGCCCATCGTCGCCCCGGCGGCGAGGTCGATCTCGCCGATCAGCAGCACGAACGTCACCCCCATGGCGAGGATGATCAGCCACGTCGCCTGCTGGAGCAGGTTGGCGATGTTGAAGTCGGTGAGGAACGTCGACTTGGTGAGCGTG
Organism: Desertimonas flava; assembly: GCF_003426815.1. Lineage (GTDB taxonomy): Bacteria > Actinomycetota > Acidimicrobiia > Acidimicrobiales > Ilumatobacteraceae > Desertimonas > Desertimonas flava. The sequence continues at coordinate 30,944 of NZ_QKYK01000024.1, read as the reverse complement.
AAGATCAGGCACAACAGGAGCAGGCCGCCGAGCGCCGGCAGCACGCCGGGCTCGCCGCCGCGAACCTTGCCGATGTAGTCGCGCACGGCGTCGCCGACCGTGGTGGGGCCGGCGTCGTTGCCGAAGTCGGAGACGGCCACCGAACCGGTGGACTCGACCGGCGTCCCGGGGTCACTCGCCTCGGGGTTGGGGAGGAGCTCGGTGGTCACTTGCCGACCGCCGATGCGCTGCCTGTGGTCATCAGCTCGACCAGCTGCGACTGGTTGACGTCGCGGCGCGGCACGTGGTCGGCGACCCGGCCGAGGTAGAGGGCGCAGATGTCGTCGGCGACCTCGAGCACGTCGAGCATGTTGTGGCTGATCAGCACGACGCCGAGCCCGTTGTCGGCGAGGCGCCGGACGAGGTCGAGGACCTGGCGGGTCTGGGCCACGCCGAGCGCGGCCGTCGGCTCGTCGAGGAGGACGACCTTGGAGTTCCACAGCACGGCCTTGGCGATCGCCACGGTCTGACGCTGGCCGCCCGACAGGCTGCCGACCGACTGGCGCACGCTCTTGACCGTGCGCACCGAGAGGCTGGCGAGGACCTGGCGGGCCAGGAGCTCCATCGACGCCTCGTCGAGCGTGCCGAAGCGGCGGCTCTCGCGGCCGAGGAACATGTTCTGCACGATGTCGAGGTTGTCGCACAGGGCGAGGTCCTGGTACACGACCTCGATGCCGAGAGCGGCCGCATCGCGCGGGGTGTGGATGGCGACCGGTTGGCCCTCGAAGAACACGTCGCCGGAGTCGATGCCGTAGATGCCGGTGATGCACTTGATGAGCGTGCTCTTGCCGGCGCCGTTGTCGCCGACCAGCGCGGTGACGGCGCCGCGGTGCACGGTGAAGTCGACGTCGTGCAGCACGTGGACGGCGCCGAAGCTCTTGTTGACGCCGCGGAGCTCGAGGATCGGCTCGCTCGGATCGGCGGACGCAGGCTGGGGCGTGGGGTCGAGGGTGGTCGTGGTCACGGCCGTCGGCAATCCTTCGAAGCGGTGGGCAGGAACGATCGACGGGCGCCGGTGAGTGGTCCATGCACCGGCTCGCCGGCGCCCGTCGTGGTGATCGTGGCGGCTCAGCCGCCTGCGGTGGTGGCGGTCGCCATGTCGGTGCCGGCCGCCTCGGTGCCGGCCATGTCGGTGCCGGCCATGTCGGTGCCGGCAGCCTCGGACCCACCGCCCATGCCCGGGTCGACCACGCCGTACTCTTCGCACAGGTCCTCGAGCCCGGTGCACACGTCGGCCCAGGTCTGGTAGCCGTCGGCGACGACGTCGTTGACGTTCTCGGCGTAGATCGGCACCGGCGTGGCGAGGACCGCGGGGACCTCGCGGCCCGACTCGGTGTCGGTCACGGTGCCGGTCGTCTCGGGCTCCTCGCCGTTGGCCAGGGCGATCGCAGCTGCGGCGGCGGCCTGGGCCTCGGTGCGAACGGCCTTGTACACGGTCATGCACTGGTCACCCTGGAGGATGTAGCGCAGGCCCTCGACGGTGGCGTCCTGCCCGGTCACGGGGACCTGCAGGTTGTTGGCCTGGAGCACCGTAATCACGGCGCCGCCGAGACCGTCGTTGGCCGCCAGGACACCGTCGATCTCGCCGTTGGCGCCGGCGAGCATCTGCTCGAAGATCTGGCCGCCCTGCTCGTTGTTCCAGTCGGGGACCGATTGGTCGTCGACCAGCGTGAACGTGCCGTCGTCGAAGAGGGGCTGGAGCACCGAGTTGTAGCCCTCGGCGAACAGCGTGGCGTTGTTGTCGGTGGGCGAGCCGTTGAGCACGGCGATCGCCGGGTTCTCCGCCCCGCGGTCCTCGAGGCACTTGACGAGTCCCTCACCCTGGAGCACGCCGACCTGCACGTTGTCGAACGACACGTACACCGAGGCCGAGCCGTTCAGCGTGAGGCGGTCGTAGTCGATCGTCGGGATGCCCGCGTCGGCGGCCTTCTGCTGGATCTGCGCACCCGACTCGCTGTCGAGGTTGACGATCATCAGCACGGTGGCCCCGTTGGCGATCATCTGGTCGGCGATGGTGGCCATGTTGGCGGCGTCGCCCTCGGCGTTCTGGATGTCGTAGTCGACGCCGGCCGCCTCGAATGCCTCGGCCAGGAACGGCCGGTCGGCGGTCTCCCACCGGTCCGAGCTCTGGGTGTCGGGCAGGATGACGCCGATGCGGGCGGGCCCAGCCGGTGCCGACGCGCCGTCGGTGCCGGGAGGCGCCGTCGTGGCGCTGGCGATGCCGCTGGACGCCGCGAGCAGGCCGAGGCCCCCGACGGCGATCAGCGATGCGAGACGAGTGGACCTTCTCACGTGTACCCCCTGTGTTGCCCAGCCCCTGGCCGGGCGTTGGTGATGCCTTGACTTGCTGTGCCGGCACCGGAACGCGTCGTTCCGCCCGTCCGCCCCCGTGACTCCCCCACGGGGCAGTTGCGGAGCGTTGCGATCGGGCTCCGGCGCCTGCGGCCCATTTCTTACTCTTCGCCGGCGGCTTTGTAAAGGGATCGAACAAAAGAGTTCAGGACGCTCGGGAATGCCCGATGGTGTCCGGCGGTTGGCCCCGTCGAGCATCGGCGGACTGGCCGCCGACGACATCACGATCTGGAGACCGTATGACCGCGCTGCAGGAGATCCCCGTCGAGACGATCAACGGTGAGGCGACCACGCTCGGCGACTACGCCGGCGACGTGCTGCTCGTCGTCAACGTCGCCTCGAAGTGCGGGCTCACCCCGCAGTACGAGGCGCTGGAAGCCCTGTACAGCGAGTACCGCGACCGCGGATTCGCGGTCCTCGGGTTCCCCGCCAACAACTTCGGCGGCCAGGAGCCGGGCACCAACACCGAGATCGCCGACTTCTGCGCCACCAACTACTCGGTGGATTTCCCGCTGTTCTCGAAGATCAGCGTCGTGGGCGAGGACCAGCACCCGCTGTACCGCGAGCTCACGGCGCAGGCGCCGTCGGCGACCGGGGACAAGGAGGCGTTCCGTGATCGTCTCCGTGGCTTCGGCATGACCCCGACCGAGGACCCCGACGTGCTCTGGAACTTCGAGAAGTTCCTCGTCAGCCGGGACGGCCGGGTGGTCGGCCGCTTCGCCCCGACGGTCACCCCCGACGACCCGGCGCTCGTCGCCGCCCTCGCGTCCGAGCTCGACGACGGCCAGGTCGCCGGCTGATCGCTACTTCAGTCCGGAGCGCACGAAGGCGTCGATCAGGCGCCGTTGCAGGACGACGAACAGCACGAGCAGCGGTATGCACGCCAGGGCGGACGCCGCCATCACGGCGCCCCAGTTGTTCGAGCCCTCCGACGCGATGAGCGACTGCACACCGACTTGGATCACCGAGTCGGCGTTGCGGAACACCAGCATCGGCCACAGGTAGTCGTTCCACGCCGTCACGAAGAGCAGCAGCCCGAGGGCGGTGAGCGGACCCTGGATGTTGGGCACGATCACGCGCCAGAGCGTGGTCAGTGGACCCTTGCCGTCCAAGCGCGCGGCGTCGAGGATCTCGGTGGGGAAGCCCTTCATGTGCTGGCGCAGCATCAGCACTCCGTAGGCGCCGGCGAGTTGCGGCACGACGATCCCGGCGAGCGAGTCCAGCCAATGCCGTTCGGAGAGCAACACGTAGTTGGGGATCATCGTCACCTGGAACGGCACGAGCCATGTCGCCAGGAACGCGGCGAACAGCAGGTTCTTGCCGAAGAACTCCCAGCGCGCGAACGCATAGGCAGCGAGGAGGCTGGTGAACAGCTGGGCCGCGGTCACGGCGACGGCGAACACCATCGTGTTGCCGAGCATCCGCCACACCGGCAGCGTGTCGAACACGTACCGCAGGCTGTCCAGCGACGGCGGCCACGGGATCGGGGTCTGGTCGTACTCGTGGCCCGGCTCGCGGAGCGCGGTGACGAGCATCCAGTAGACGGGGAAGCAGCTGAACACGGCGATCGCCGTCATCACCACGTGGACCCGCCAGCGCCGGTGCCGGCGAGGCGGCGCCGACGGTTGCGTCGGCGCATCCGGGTAGGTGTCGAGCGCCGTGGCGGCGTCGACGAGGGTGAGTGTCGCAGTCATGTCAACGAGTCCTGTCGGTCGGATTCGAGCGGGAGGGGGACCGGTCGAAACATCAGTCGTCGTAGAAGCTGAGCTTGTCCATCAGCTTCAAGCACCCGACGGCGAGGATCCCGAACGCCGCGAAGAACAGCACGCCGGCGGCCGACGAGCGGCCGGCATCGAAGCTCGTGAACCCCATCGTGTAGAGCAGGTAGTAGACGTTGGTGGTGGCACCGGCGGGGCCGCCCTGGGTGAGGAGCTGGATCAAGGGGAACAGCCACTGTGCCGTGAGCAGTACCGTCATCAGGCCCATGAACGTGAGCGTCGGTGAGAGCAGCGGCAGCGTGACCCGCCAGCGGATGCGGCGGTCGGATGCGCCGTCGATCGAGGCCGCTTCCTGGTAGGACGGATCGATGCTGGAGACCCCGGCCGACACCATCAACGTGGCGAAACCAAGCATCTTCCAGCCGGCGACCAGGACGACGGCGACGAGAGCGGGGCGGGCGTCTCGGAACCAGTTGACCGGGTCGCGACCGAGCCACTCGAGGGGCTGCTGGTACACCCCGCCCGACGTGCTGAGCAGCCAGCGCCACACGGCCGCCGCGACCACCGGCGTGATGAGCACCGGCACGAACAGCGCGGCCCGGTAGAGGTTGCGCGAACGCGTGCCCATCCGGTGGGTGACGAGGGCGACGACGGTGGGGATCACCAGGGTGAACGGCACCAGGCCCAGCATCATCCAGCCGGTGATGCCGAGCGACCTGCGCAGTTCGGGGAGGCGCAGGATCTCGGCGTAGTTCCGCGTCCCCACCCATTCCTTCGGTGTCGTCGGCAGCAGGTTCCAGTCGTGGAACGACAGACCGATCGTCGACGCCAACGGACGGTACGTCCAGATCGCCAGGGTCAGCGCGGCCGGGGCGAGCAGGAGGTAGGGAATGGCATAGGCGGCGACCCGTGTGGCCATCGGCCGGCGACGGGCGAGCGCCGTGGAGTCGTGGACCGCGCCGTCGTCGGCAACCGGTACCGGGACCGCCGGCACCAGCACCAACGTCGTCACGGCTCGACCAGAGCCCGGCGCAACCTGCCGGGCACGTCTTCGGACATGCCATGGTGCACGAGGAACCGCTCGACGTCACCGTGGGTGTCGCGAATCTCGGCGAGCACGGCGCTGATGAGCTCGGGGGGCGATCCGAGCAGCGGAGCGAGGCGCTCGAGGGCTTCGGCGTCGACGCCGGCGAGCCGGTCGGCGAAGGCGTGGCCGAGCAGGCTCGCGCTGGCCGAGTAGTCGGCGATGACCGTGTCGTCGTCCACGCCGAGCAGGACGAGCACGAAGGCCACGACCAGACCGGTGCGGTCCTTGCCGGCGGTGCAATGCACGATCGCCGGCAGGGCCTCGGGCTCGGCGAGAGCGGTGACGGCGGCCGCGAGCGCCGGACCCGAGCACCGCACCATCTGGCGGTAGACGGTGTCGAGGTCGGGGATCTCGGTGAAGTCGGCCGGTGCGCCGCTGGAGATCGAGATGTGCACCACCGAGACCGGCAGGTTGCCGAGCGCGCTCGGACGTTCGGTCCGTTCGTCGTCGCGTCGCAGGTCGAGCACCGTGCGGACGGCTCGCTCGGCGAGCAGCGATCGGTCGGCGTCGTCGAGCAGGTCGAGGCCGGCGGTGCGGAACAGCCGGCCCCATGCGACCGGTCCTGCAGGCGTGTCGTAGCCGCCGATGTCGCGGGCGTTGAACACACCCGAGAGTGGCAGCAGGCGATCGGCGAGGTCCGTGAGACTCATGACATCACTCTCGTGGTGGGGCGGAACGACGCCGCGGGCGTCGTTGCTGGGGATGATGCGTTCGACCAGCGCAGCCGGCGGCCGGACTCGGGATCGAAGAGGTGGACGCGCCGGGGATCGACGGCGAGGTGCGGATGGTCACCCTCGGCCGGGCCCGCACCGCGGGGCGAACGGACGGCGATCGTCTGCTCGCCGGCTTCGATGTAGGAGATCTCCTCACCGCCGAGGTTCTCCACCAGCGACACGATGCCGTCGGCGAACGGCTCGTCGCCCGGGCGGATGGCGCCGGCGACGCGGATCTCCTCGGGGCGCACTCCGATCGTGATCGGCCGCTCCTCGGTGGAACCCTCGGCGATCGCCACGTGGATGCCCGGCGCCTCGATCACCACCATGCCGTTGCGGGAGCGGACCGTGCCGTGCAGCAGGTTCATCGGCGGTGCCCCGAGGAACCCGGCGACGAACGTGGACGCCGGCTGGTCGTACACCTCGAGCGGCGAGCCGACCTGCTCGATGCGCCCGCCGTTCATCACGACGATCTTGGTCGCCATGGTCATCGCCTCCACCTGGTCGTGGGTGACGTACACGATCGTGGCACCGAGTTGGCGGTGCAGGGCGACGAGCTCACGCCGGGTCGCCGTCCGCAGCCGGGCGTCGAGGTTGGACAGCGGCTCGTCCATGAGGAACGCGCGGGGGCGGCGAGCGATCGCTCGGCCCACCGCCACGCGCTGGCGCTGGCCGCCCGACAGCTCCTTGGGCCGGCGGCGGAGCAGCTCGGTCAGTCCGAGCTGCCCGGCCACCTCGTCGACGCGTGCCGCGATCACCGGCGCCTCGGTGTGGTGGGCCTTGAGGCCGAACTCCAGGTTGGAGCGGACGTCGAGGTGGGGGTACAGCGCGTAGCTCTGGAAGACCATCGCCAGATCGCGGTCCTTGGGCGGCTGGTACGTGATGTCGTCGCCGTCGAGCAGCACTCGTCCGCCACTCGGCTCGAGCAACCCGGCCAGCATCCGCAGCACGGTCGACTTTCCGCAGCCGCTCGGCCCGAGGAGGGCGACGAACTCTCCGTCGCCCACGCTCAGCGACAGGCGGTCGACGGCGACGACATCGCCGTAGGACTTGGTCAGGCGGTCGAGCTCGATCATCTCAGTGGGCGGCCTGTTCGATGTGCTCGCGCAGGTCGGCCATCGACATCTCGAACAGGACCGGCCGGGGCAGGCAGTTGATCGCCCTGGCCACCACGGTGCGGTCGTCGAAGACGTCGATCACGCTGTACCCGCTGCTCGGCACGATGCGGAACGTGTCGGGGCCGACCTCGTGCGACATCGCGGTCGACGGCCCGGCCCACACCGGCACGCCGGCGAGCTGGCCGCCCAGCGGCTCGTGGTAGTGCCCGGCGAGCACCGTCATCACGTCGGTGCCGCGCAGGGCCTCGCCGAGCCCGGAGAAGTCGTCGAACATCGCGCTGGCCATCAGATCGACGACCGCGTCCGTCTCCGGCTTGGCGGTGTTGAACGGCGGGTGGTGGATCGTCAGCAGCGTGCCGGCGGGCGCCGGCTCGGCGAGCGTCGTCGCCAGCCAGCCGAGCTGCTCGAGCGTCAACTCGCCGCGATGGGACCCGGGCACGGTCGAGTCGACCATCACGATGCGCAGCCCGTCGAGGTCGACGACGTAGTCGACGGGGGCGAGCTCGCCTCGCTGCCCGTCGCTCTCGGTGCCCGCAGGCAGCGTGCCCGCCGGCGCTGCGGCACCGTCGAGGAGTCCGCTCCGGAAAGCGTCGCGGTGGTCGTGGTTGCCGATGCCGTAGAACACGGGCACGCCGAGCCGTTCGGCAGCGGGGTCGACGATGGCTCGGAGCCGCCGGTAGGCGTCGGGGGAGCCGTCGTTGGCGAGGTCGCCGGTGAGCACGAGGGCATCGAGACCCTCGGCATTGTCGGCGACCGTCTCGAGGGCGTGCTGCAGGTTGGCTGCGGTGTCGACCGAGCCGTAGAGCATTTCGCCCTCGTCGACGATGTGGGTGTCGGTGATCTGGACGATGCGGTGGGTGCGGTTGGCCATGGGGAGAGGTCCTCTCAGTTTCCGGGCATGAGGTCGGTGGCGCGGGCTTGGGCGTCGGCGAGGGTGGCGGCGGCGTCGGCGCCGTCGAACACGACCTGGCTGATGGCGTCGAGCCAGATCGTGGTGATCTGGGGCCCCTCCGTTCCCGGCGGGAACAGCCAGGGTTCGAGGTGATCGAGTTGGTCGAGGTTGTCCTGAAGGAACGGGTGCTCTTCGAGCCAGGGGCCGAGCAGGTCGGGCTCGTCGACGATCCCGGTGCGCAGCGGGAGGTACCCGATCTGCGACGTGATGATCGAGTACGCGTGGTCGGACGTGAGGAACGTGACGAGTTCGAACGCGGCGCGCTGCTCGAGCGGGTCGGTGGCGAACGTCGCCAAACCGGAACCGCTGTTGGTCGGCACGACGGGCCGGTCGCCGAACGCCGGGAGTCCGGTGGCGTCGAGCTGCCACCCGTTGGCCGCTGCCGCGGGGAGGAACGAGCCCGTCAGCACTGACGAGGTGAGGATCATGGCGAGGTCGCCGTTGATGAACGCTTCGGTCGCGTCCGCTCCGGCCACGTCGGGGAACAGTTCGTCGGACACCAGTCCGGCGAGCATCTCGGTGGCCTCGATCGCCTCGGGGCTGTCGAACGCCAGCGTCGACAGGTCGGCGCTGATCGGCGTCGCCCCGTTCGACTTGACGATGCCCTGGTAGCACCAGTCGGTGGTCGGCTCGCCTGTGCACTGCACGTAGATGCCGTCGGCCTCGGTCTGTTCGGTGACCGCCGAGGCGGCGGCGCGGACTTCGTCCCACGTCGCCGGCGGGGCATCGGGGTCGAGCCCGGCCGCTTCGAACAGCGTGCGGTTGAGAAACAGCGTCGGCGTGGAGAAGACGAAGGGGAACAGGTAGGTCTCGCCGCCGTAGTCCCCGAGCACCGCGGCCCGGTCGTGAACCGGGTGGTCGCCGGTGAGACGCCCGTCGAAGTAGGCGTCGACGCCCTCTGCTCCGAGGAGTGAGTCCCAGCTCGGCGCGCCGAGCTGGTTGACGATGAGGTCGGTCTGGAAGAGCATCTGGGCGAGCGACGGCGGGTCGCCCGCGACGATCTCTTGTTGCACGCTCGCCGTGAAGTTGGCCATGTCGGTCGGCGTGCGCCGTTCGACGTGGATGTTCGGGTGCGCAGCCTCGAACTCGTCGACGAGCTGGTTCATCGTGTCGGCGCCGGCGCCGGCCATGGCAAAGTTGTACGACTCGAACGAGATGTCGACCTCGGTGCCGGCGGGGATTGCCGGGAGGTCGATGGCGAGATCGTCGCTGGCTGCGTCAGCCGTTGGCGCGGTCGTGGCGAGCGCGGCCAGCGCGCCGGCGAGCACGGCGCCGGCGCTGACGTGCCGACGGTCGGGTCGGCGGCGCGGGACGGGAGGGTGTGACATGGTGGGGAGTGCTCCGTGAAGTGGGGGACCGGGGCCGAGATGGCGTGAAACGCTGATCCGTCGAGCGGTGCTACGGTGAAATTGTGTTTCACAGACATCGAAGCAGGGGACGGTGAACGGGTGGTGACATCGGGTCGAAGCGAGGCTGAAGTCCGCGGAGCGACGCCATGAACGCGTCAGCAACGCTCGGTCAGGCGTGGGACCAGGTTCGTGCCGCGGCGCCCTCGCTGCATCCCGGCCAGCGGCGTGTCGCCGAGGTGCTGCTCGCCATGACCAGCCAGGAGTTGGCGCGGGCATCGGCCGGTGAGATCGCCGAGCGCTCCGACACGTCCCCCGCCACCGTGGTGCGCACGTGCCAACAACTCGGGTTCTCCGGTTTCCGCGAGTGTGTGATGCGGCTGGCGGTCGACGCCCAGGCGGCCGGAGCAGGTGACGCCGACGACGGTGACGAAGCCGACGGTTCGGCCGGGGCCTTCCTCCGCGCTGCTGCGAGTGCGCTCGTCCACGCCGCGTCGACGATCGACGAGTCCGTCGTGGCGGCGGTCGGTGTGGCGATCTCGTCGGCCCGCCGGGTCGCCGTGGTGTCGTACGGGTGGTCGGTCCCCGCCGGCGAGGCGCTCGCCCTCGGTCTCGCCGGGCTCTCCCTCGCCGTCGAGTCCCCGACCGACTTCCAACGTCAGATCGTCGTCGCCAGCACGCTCGCGCCGGGCGACGTCTGCATCGTCGTCTGCTTCACGGGCAGCCATCGCCACGCCCGCCTCGTCGCCCGGGTGGCCAGGGAGCGCGGGGCGACCGTCATCCTGGTCAGCACGTTCTCGCGGTCGCTCGCCGCCGAGCATGCCGACCACAACGTGATCTTCGGTGGGGTGGCGACCGGCGAGGCCCATCCCCGCCAGCCGATCTCCACCGTCGTCCAGTTCGCCACGATGGAGGCGATCCGCCTCGCCGTCGCCGCCGCCATCGGCCCGGACGCGTCGGTGTCGCCGGCCTTGCTCGCCCTCGTCGAGAGCGGCGTCGACGGGCCGTGAGGCACCCGATCCGGCCGAACACGCCACAGCGCTGTTCGGCGCGGAACACGCCTATGTGCAGCCTCATTCGGGCATCGACGCCTCGACTACGACCAGGTGGCCGCTTCTGCCCGCGAGTTCAAGCCGCTCGTGTTGATCGCCGGCTACTCGGCCTACCCCCGCAAGATCAACTTCGCCACCATGCGATGGACTCCTGCGCCGCGGTGTCCGACTGGTCACCGGTGGCACTCCGGTAGCTCCGAGCGTGTCGGTCGGTCGATGTCTGCACTGGCCGACACGCGTTCTCCGAACACGGGCGCTCGACGTCTCGACCAGAGGCGAATGCCAGTTCTGCCTTGTTAGGAGTCCGGTCGGCAGCATGTGATGGCTGAGACTGACAATGCCGCAGAAATCGCAGAAATGAGTGGTTCACAGAACGTGCCTCTGATAGATTGATGGACGACCTCGACGGGATCGAATGTCGTGCCCAGCCGTGGAGCTCGGCCCCGATCCCCGAACCCGCAACGCTGGGTCCTGGGATCGGACACTGAGTCGGATCGTCTTCTGAGGGAATCGGCGACATGCGTCGCCCTGCAAGTGAGCAGACCGCGAGGAGGCCCCGATGTGGCACTCGACTGATTCCCCACCCCCTGGCGCCGCGTACGCGACGGCCCCAGCACCGACACCAGACCCACCACCGCCTCGTACATCGCGGTCGTCGTTGCCGGCTGGCGATCAGGCACTCGTCGATCGGTTGTCCGACATGCTGAGTGTGATCGTCGCGATGGGTCCAGCGTCGACCACCGATGGTCAGGTTGAGCAGGTGACACTGCTGGAACGGATCGTCAACGCTGCGGCCGGGTTGCGGGCCGAGGTGTCGGTCGCGTTCGCCGACGCGACGATCATCGAGCATCGCGACCAGGGAGTGCCTGCCCGGTGGGTCGGGCGCGGCGTCTCCGACGAACTGGGCCTCGCTCGACGGGTCTCGCCGCAGCACGCCGCGGCCGACATGCGGTTGGCCCGGCAACTCGATGCCCGGTCCCCGATCCTCGGGGGGCTGCTGCGCTCTGGGGACGTGTCCGAACGAGTCGCCACAGTCGTCGTGCGCGAGTGTCAGCACATGTGCGACGAGTTGGCCCGCCGGGTCGACACCGATCTCGCCCACCAATTGGTCGGGTTGGGTGTCGGCAAAGCCGAATCCGCAGCCCGCCGTCTGGCGATCGAGCTCGACGAGGCCGGATTTCTCGAGCGCCACGCTCGCGCCGCCGAACAACGCAGTGTCACCATCCGGCCCGTCGCCGACGGCATGGTTCGCATCACCGGCCTGGTGCCGATGCGTGACGGCGTCGCCGCCTACGGCACCTTGGACCGGGCTGCACGCGAGGCGCGCAGCAACGGTGACGAGCGGGCGCTCGACCAATTGCGCGCCGACATGTTCGTCGATCTGCTGTCCGGACGACGCGACCGTCCCGGTGTGCACATCGAATTCGACATCACCATCCCCGCCGAATCGCTCCTCGGCACCGGCACCGAACCCGGCGTCATCACCGGCTACGGCCCCATCCCCGCCGCCTGGGCCCGCGAGTTCCTCGACACGATCACCAACCAACCCGACGCGAGCACAGGGGTGGGGTCGGGAGTGGAGGTCTGGGTGCGGCGACTGCTCACCGACCCCGCCGACGACACCGTGTGTGCCGTCGATCAGCACCGCCGACGGTTCCATCCCCATGCCGCCCGCTGGATCCGTGCCCGAGACGCCAACGTGTGCCGTATGCCGGTGTGCGACACCGACCACGGCCTCGAGCTCGATCACGTCGACCCCTACCGGCGCAGCGGCGACTCCGCCGTCGCCAACGGCCAACTCGCGTGCGCTTCCTACAACCAGATCAAGGAGCTCCCCGGCTGGACCGTCACCAAACGCTCCACATCTGGCCATCCGAACTCGCCCACGTTAACGATCACCACCCCCACCGGGCGGACCTACACCACGCCACCACCGCCCGTCTTCGGACCCGGAACCCGGCGCCGATAGCCCGACCACCCGGTACTCGGGAGGCTAGGTCCCGTCATCGACTCAGCGAGCGGCGTTCTTGTTGAACGCCTCGATCTCCTCGCCCGGCTCGGGGCGACGGCCGGCGTTCCAGCTGCCGCGGAGGTGACGGCGGATCCCACCGGGCGGGTCCTCGGTCGCCCTCGCCGCCGAGTGCCAGAGATCGCAGTGGTGGAGGATCACGTCGCCGCGATCGCAGTACACCGCCACCTCGCCGGCGATCTTCTCGAACCCGAGCGGCATCCCGTCGGTCGGCCACAGATGGCTGCCGGGCACGACGCGCAGGAAGCCGTTGGCGGGCGACGTGGCATCGAGGTGGAGCGTCAGCGCCACGGACGGGAAGAAGTCGGAGTTGGGGAAGGCCTGGTGGTCCGAGTGCCAGCCGATCCTGCTGTACCCCGACTCCTGACCCGGTCTCGAGTCCTGGTACACGACGCCGAACCGGGAGCCGTGCTCCTCGCCGAAGCGCCACACGTCGTCAACGTCGAGACCCCGCCGGATCAGCTCGACGAGCACCGGGTGGGTGAACGCAGCATCGGCCTCGGCCGACAGCGTCGTGACGTCCTTGACGTAGTTGACGAACGGCAGCGTCTCGCCGGGCGCCGCCGACGTGAGGTAGTCCCCGGCGTACCGGGCCCGGTCGATCGCTCCCGTGGCCACGCCCCGTTGGAGGGCGGCCATGGCGGTGTCGAGGGCGTCCAGCTCCCTGTCGCTGAACAGGCCGGACACGACGACGTAGCCGTCGCGCTGGAACGCCTCGACGAGCGTGTCGGAGGTGGTGGAGGACATCCCGGCGCTCACAGCAGCGTGGTGGCGTCGCCGAAGACGTCGTCGAGGATGGTGAGGTCGAGCACGTCGGCGGCCGCCGGCGCCGACTCGCGGTCGGCGGCGAGGTAGGCCGCGGTCATCGCCCCGTCCCACAGCTCCGGGTCGATGCGGAACAACCCCGACGCGTCGGTGAGGTCGCTCTTCATGAGCGGGATCTGCAGTTCGTTCTGGCGCGTCTGCTGGGCGAGATCGAGCCCGAGGTCGGCGCCGTACTTCTCCACGGCGAGGGCTGCGGCCACCGCCGGGTCGACCTCGTTCTGTTCCCAGCCCTTGATGGTCGCCCGGATGAAGCCGACGACGGTGTCGCGATTGTCGGCCAGCCACGACCGTTCGGCGAAGAAGAGGTTGGAGTAGCTCGGCAGGCCGAGGTCGGCCCACGTGGTGACCACGAAGTCCTCGCCTTCCACCATTCCCTGCTGTTCCAGGGTGATCGGCTGGTTGACCGCGAAGCACGAGTAGGCGTCGCCCTGGCCCTCGATCAGCGGATCGGGGGTGAAGCCGGCGACGACGAAGTCGTAGTCCTTCGGGAGGCCGGCGATGTCGAGCACGGCGTCGATCAACACGTTGACGCCCTCCTGACCGAGGAACGTGATGCCGACGAGGTCCTCGGGCTTGGTGACCGGCTTGTCGGCGAGCGAGAGCACGGCGCCGGGAGACGACTGGTACTGGGTGCCGAACACGACGAAGTCGTTGCCCTCGTTGATGGCGTCGAGCAGCGTCGTCATGCTCGGCATCACGCCGATCACCCCGTCGCCGGCGGCGATGGCAACGGGCGGCGCCGGCGCGTTGGGGCCACCCTGTAGGTAGTTCGCCTCCAGGCCCTCGGCCTCGTAGAAGCCGTTCTCGATCGCCAGCCACGACCCGGCGTACTCCACGTTCTTGATCCAGCCCATGGCGATGTCCAGCGTCACCGGCGAGGACGACATCGGCAGCCGGCGTGCCGTCGCCAGGGAACGGGCACCCGCGGATCGCCCGCCGACGGCGAGGGCCGCCAGGCCGGACGCCCCGGCCGCGAGAATGCGGCGTCGCGTCAGCATCGTCGATGCAATGGGTAGAGCCGGGCGTGGGGTCATGGTGCTCCAGTCATCGTGGTGGGATTGCGTGGCGAGATTGCGTGGTGGGATTGCGTGGCGGGATTGCGTGAGGGGGATCGGGTCAGCGGAACCGGGCCCGGCCCCAGCGCTCGACGCGCAGGGCCAACTGGAAGAAGACGACCGACAGCGCGGTGGCGATGAGGGCGGCACCCCACGCCCGCTCGTTGTCGAACCGGACGCGACTGTTCGAGAAGAGCCGGCCGAGGCCGTTGGTCCCCGCGAGGAACTCGGCGACCATCGCGGCGAGTACAGCGCTGGACGCACAGAGCCGGAGCGCCACGAGCAGGTTGGGGATCGCCGACGGCACGAGCACCCGTCGCAGGAGCGTCCAGCGCGACGAGCCGAGCGCCCGCAGCAGGTCGATCGACGTGGACGAGGCGGAGCGCAACCCCGACGTGGTCATGACGTAGGCGGGGAAGAAGGCCAGCATGATCGTCACGATCGGCACGACCTTGTTGCCGTAGCCGACGACGCGGGCGACGACAGGGATGACGGCGACGATGGGGATCGAGCGCAGCATCAGCACGAGCGGGCTGATGGCACCGGCGACGATGGACGACGCCCACGTGGCGACGGCGACGGCGAACCCCATCGCCATCCCGATGGCGATGCCGACGAGGGCGAGGCCGATCGTGCGGGCCGTGTCGCCGGCGTAGGCACCGGGGTGGCCGACGAGGTCGGCGACCACGTCGGTGGGCCGGGGGAGCACGATGCTGTTGAAGCCGGTCAGCGACACCCACAGCTGCCACACGACGACGACCAGGGCGACGGCCCACCACCGGCTCACGAATCGCCCCACCGCCGTGACGGTGCGTCGGACGACGGCCGACGGGATCGCCCGGCTGTTGTCGACCCGCGATGTGCTGGCCAGGGTGTCGTCAGCGCGCTGCAGCGCATCGAGATCGGCGATGGCCATGTTCACACTCCCCATCGTTCGGTGGTCCAGCGGGCCAGCGCGGTGAACGCGCCGAACGTCAGCATCGACAGCACGGCGGCGAGCACGGCCGCGGCCCACAGCAAGGCGATCTGGTAGTTCTGCATGGCGCTCACGATCAGCACGCCGATGCCCCGCGGGGCGCCGAACCACTCGCCGAGGACGGCACCGAGAACGGCGGCCGGCGCGGCGAGGCGGAGGCCGTCGGCGAGGCCGGGGAGGGCTGCCGGCAGTTGCAGGCTGACGAGTCGCCGGCGCCGGCTCGAGCCGAGCGCGGTGAAGACGTCGTGATGGATGGGCCGCGCCGTCTCGACGGCCGCAGTGGCGGCGACGAACATGGCGAAGCCGGCGGCGAGGGCGGCGATCGCCACGGGTGTGCGCTCCCGTCCGAGCGTGACGATGAACAGCGGGGCGAGAGCGATCACGGGCATCGCGTGGAGGATCGTGGCCAGCTGGTTGATGCCGGGCCGCAGGACCGGTACGACCAGGGCGGCCACCGCGCCGACGACGGCGGCGGTCACGCCGATCACGAAGCCGAGACCGCTCGACGTGGCCGTGGTCCGGAGTGCGCGCAGCACGACGTCGCGCTGGGCCGGATCGATGACCTTGTCGACGATGTCCGAGACGGGTGGGAAGGTGCGGCCGAGCCACTGCCGGCGGCCGGCGATCTCCCAGAGCGCGAGGTACGCGGCGATGCCGATGGCGCGCTGGATCCACGTTGCGGCGGCCGCGGCTCCCCGGGGGGAGGGGAGCCGCGGCCGGTCGATCGTCGTGAGCATCGTGTCCGTCACCCGGCCGCCAGGGCGGTCGGGGCGAAGCGGTCGAAGAGCAGGCCCGAGATCTCGTCGACGACGGCGTGGAACTCTGGCGTCCGGGTCAGTTCGGGGAGCCGGGGACGGGCGAACGGGATGTCGACCACCGCCGCGATGCGTGCCGGTCGAGGAGTCATCACGACGACCTGGTCGGCGAGCAGCACGGCCTCGTCGATGGAGTGCGTCACCAGGAGCGTCGTCACCGAGCGCTCCGACCAGATGCGCTGCAGCTCGATGTTCATGTGGCGGCGGGTCATCTCGTCGAGCGCGCCGAACGGCTCGTCGAGGAGCAGCACGGTCGGGTCGGTGACCAGGGCCCGGGCGATCGCGCAACGCTGGCGCATGCCGCCCGACAGCTGGGCCGGTCGGGCCCGCTCGAATCCGCCGAGGCCGACGAGCTCGATCAGCGCGGCGATCGCCGCGTCGTCGACCGGCCGCCCGGTCACCTGGGCGGCGAGGGCGATGTTCTGATGCACCGTGCGCCACGGCAGCAGGGCGGCGTCCTGGAAGGCGATGCCGAGGGCGCCCGACGTGCGCACCGCCGCCGGCGGTTCGCCGTGCACGAGCACCTCGCCGGTCGTCGGCGTCTCGAGGTCGGCGAGGATCCGCAGCACCGTCGACTTGCCGCAGCCGCTGGGGCCGAGCAGGGCGGTGAACGATCCGGCTGGCGCGGAGAGATCGACACGCTCGATCGCCCGGACGTCACCGCGGCCGAGGCGGAACTGTTTGGAGAGACCGCGGATGGAGATCCCGCTGGCGTCGTGCATGGTCGTGTTGTACGCCTGCGGTGGGTCGGGCATGTTTCGTCCCCGTTGACAGCGCATAAAGGTGGAGCGCACCCGGGGTCGCCGGAAACGCGATCGTCACGGCTGGTTGATCGGCAGGTAATCAGCGATCCGTACCGTCAGGCCATGGAGTGTGGTCTCGTTCCGGTGGTCACCACCGAGCCAGGTGAGGTTCGTCGGATCGTCGAACGCGACGGCGCGGCCGTCCTCGCCGGTTGGGGCACCTCCGCGGACGATGCCGTCGCCGCCGCGCACGCGATCTTCGGCGCCGCGGTCCTGCGCGCACCCGATCCGTCACTGGTGCGGGCCGGCGGCGAGCGCGACCGGCGGCTGCCGATGATCGACCACACCACGCCGCTCGAGCCCCACACCGACGGGTTCGCCTACGGCGACGCCTACCCCGACTACTTCCTCCTCAGCTGCGCCACCGCCTCCCCGCACGGTGGCGAGTCGTTCCTCGTCGACGGCGACGACGTCGTCGCCCGCCTCGGTGCCCATCCTGCAGGTGGCGAGCTGCTGCGCCGTCTCCAGACGGTGCCGGTGGACCAGACCGAGCCGGGCATGCAGCCCTCGTGCTCACCCGTGATCGGGCGGACGAGGGAGGGACGGCTGATGATGCGGCGATTCGTCCACCAGCGCCCGGCGCTCAACAGCGACGATCCCGAGATCGACGCGGCGATGATCGGAGCCTGGTGGGACGCCATCGCCCGGGCGTCGAGGACGGCGCGCCGGTTCAAGCTGCGTCCCGGTGACGTGGCCGTGATCGACAACTACCGGATGATGCACGGGCGCGAGGCCTACGCCGACATCGAGCGACTGATGTGGCGGGTCTGGGTGTGGACCACCGCCGCCCATCGCGTCCCCGACGGCCCGCTGCACTCCGACAGCCGCTACGCCGCGCTGGCCGCGGAGTGACCCGGCGACGGCGAACGAACATCTGACGAACCTGACGACCGACGACACCACCACCACCGACCACAGACTGCGAGGAACCCCGATGATCGACGTACGCGCCGCCAACCTGATCCCGTCCCGAGCGACCACACCCGCCCAGGCCCGCGGCCTCGTCGCCCTCGACGGCGCCGCCGTGGTGTCGGGCATCACGACCGTCGAGGACGCCGTGGCGTTCGGTTCGGCGATGCTCGCCGGCCGCGTGCTGCGCATCGCGCCGCAGTTCGAGGCCACCAAGGCGGCGGGCGACGAGTCGGCCGCCGTGGTGGCCGAGCAGCCGGTCGACGCCCGCGGGCGCAAGCGTCACCTCGGCAGCTACGACAAGACACAGCCGGCGCACAACGACGGCTACGGGTTCGGTGACTTCGCGCCGGACCACATGTTCCTGTGGTGCGACAAGCCGTGCTCGATCGGCGGCGCCTCGTTCCTCGTCGACGCCCTCAAGCTGGCGACGATTCTCTCGGCCGAGGACACACAGCTGGCCGACTTCCTCTGGGACGAGCCGATCGACCACTCGGAGCCCAACTTCCCTCAGGGCGAGCCGGCGCCGATCGCCCGCTTCTCCTCCGGCGGCCGGGCCCAGGTGCGCTCCCACCCGTACCAGTTGCCGCGGCTCGGTCCCGACGAGACCGACCACTACCCGTTCGTCGAGCGGTGGGGCCTCGCCGTCGCCGAAGCCCGCTCGACCGGTCCCCGCTTCCGGCTCGAGGCCGGACAGCTGCTCTGCATCGACAACTACCGCATGCTCCACGGCCGTGAGGCCTACGTCGACACCGACCGCAAGGTGGTCTCGATTTGGGCGTGGACGACCGGAGCGGTGAAGATCCCGGCCGGCCAGCTCGACATCGTCACGCCGTACGTGCCCGAGCCCGTCCGCTGACGGAGCCCGTCGCGGTCACCTGACGGTTGGTGCCAGGCGCCAACCGTCAGGACGATTCGGCGCGCTCAGGCCCACCAGACCTGGTGGACGGCGAGGCCGCTCGCCGTCAGCAGCACGGCGATTTCGGCGACCTGCTCAGCGGCTCCGAGCAGGTCGCCGTTCACGCCCCCGAACGACCGGCGGGCGAGCACGGCGACGAGGAGGATGGCGGCGGCGGTGGCGACGGCGAACGGACCCACCCACCAGCCCGTCGCGGCGGCCCCGATGGCGACGGCGACGGCGGTCGTGGCGCCCGCCCTCCGGGCCGAGACCTCCCTGGCGAACGCGGCACCGAGCCCATCCGGCTCGGCCGGGGCGACGGTGACCATCAGCACCACACCGGCGACGCGGGCGATGGCGTGGGCCGCGACGCACGCGGCGATCGTGGTCTTCCAGCCGGCGTCGAGCAGCGAGGTCACGGCGGCGACGCGGAGGACGATCGATCCGCACACGGCGGCCGTGCCGTAGGTGCCGAGCCGCGAGTCCCGGAGGATCTCCAGGCGTCGCTCCCGGGTGGCGCCTCCGGCGATGGCATCGGCACTGTCGGCGAAGCCGTCTTCGTGGAACGCGCCGGTGATCGTCACGCCGGCGAGGACGCCGACGGCCGCTGCGGGGAACGGGGCCAGCACTCGGTCGAGGCCGATCGCCACCAGGCCGACCACGGCGCCGACGGCCGCACCGACCACCGGGAACCAGGGCACGATCGCCCGGGCCGTTGCCGCCCGCGGCAGGCGGATCGGCACCCGCGTGAGGAACTGGACGGCGCCCGGCAGGGACATGGCGAGATCGTCAGTCGGCCGGCGCGCCCGACGCCTCGCCGCCGAACCACTCGGCGAACGTGGGCACCTCCGAGATCCCGGCGCACGCCATGGCGACGAGCGGCACGGCGGCCATCGCCCCGCTGCCTTCGCCGAGGCGCATGTCGAGGTCGAGCAGCGGCCGCTGCCCGAGCCGCTCGAGCAGCAAACGGTGACCCGGTTCGGCCGAGCAGTGACCGACGATGCAGTGGTCGAGGGCGCGGGCGTCGACCGACACCAGCGGGAGGACCGAGGACGTGACGACGTAGCCGTCGAGTACGACCGGTAGGGATCGCCGCCGGGCCGCCACGACCGCCGCAGCGATGGCGACGAGCTCCGAGCCGCCCACCTCGCGCAGCACCTCGAGCGGGTCGGTGACTCCGGCGATGCGCCGCACCGCTTCTTTGACGACCGTGCGTTTGCGGGCCAGTCCCTCGTCGTCGATGCCGGTGCCCCGGCCGACCCACGCCGCCGCCTCGCCGCCGGCGAGGGCGGCCGAGATCGCCGCCGACGGGGTGGTGTTGCCGATGCCCATCTCGCCGAGCACCAGGAGGTCACCGTGGCGCTGATCGACCACCTCGTCGACGGCGGCGACGGCGATGTCGACGATCTCGGCGAACCGTTCGGGCGACAGCGCCGCCTCGTAGCGGATGTCGCCGGTCGGCTTGCCGATGCCGACGTCGATCGCCTGCAGCGTGGCGCCGGCGTGGCGGGCGAAGGCGTTGATCGTGGAACGGCCCTGCTGGTAAGCGGTGAACATCGCCGCGGTGACGTCGGGGTTGTAGGCGCTGACCTTGGCGGCGGCGGCCACGCCGTGGTCACCGGCGAACACCAGGCCGACCGGACGTTCGACACGAGGACGGGGATTGCGATGCCAGCCGGCGATCCACGCGGCGAGATCGTCGAGCCACTGCAGCGCGCCAGGCGGACGGAGGATGTCGGCGGCACGGGCGTGCACGGCGGCCACGGCGTCGGCATCGGGGCCGGGCAGATCGGCGAGCAGGTCGCGAAGGTTCATCGGGACTCCGGGGAGATGAGGTCGAAGGGATCGGCGAGGTCGACGGCCCGGCCGGCGACGAACAACAGGCAGCGGTCGGCGGCCGTGCCCACCCGTTGATTGACCGTGCCGAGCACGTCACGGAAGCGGCGGCCGAGCTCGGTGTGGGGGTGGATGCCCAGGCCGACTTCGTTGCTCACCACGACGGTCGGGGCGGAACGGCTCCGGGCGACGTCGGAGAGCTCGGCGGCGGCGGCGAGGATCGCCTCGTCGTCCTGCTCGGCGAACATCAGGTTGGACACCCACAGCGTGAGGCAATCGACGATCGCCAGGTCGTCGCCGGCCGTGGTGAGCGCCGAGACGAGGTCGACGGGTTCCTCGATCGTCCGCCACGCCGGGCGCTCGGCGATGTGCCGGTCGATGCGTTCGGCCCAGTCGGCGTCGTCGAGGCGAGGGGCGGTGGCGACGAACGAGACGGTGCCCCCGGCCGCCTCGTGACGGCGGCCGAACTCGACGGCGAAGCGGCTCTTGCCACTGCGCGCCCCGCCGACCAGGAACGTGACGGTCACGCCCGTCGCTCAGTACTCGATGCCGCGCAGGGCGTCGATGCCGGCGTCGTAGGCATGCTTCACCTTGCGCATCTCGGTGACCGTGTCGGCGACCTCGATCAGCTCGTCGGGGGCGTCGCGGCCGGTGAGGACGATGTTGACCTTGGCGGGACGGTCACGGATGGCCGCGGCGACGGCTGCCGTGTCGATCCAGCCCCACGTGCAGAGGTAGGTGATCTCGTCGAGCACGACCAGGCGGTGCTCCCCAGCGGCGATCAGCTCGGCGGCCTTCTCCCAGCCCTCCCGCGCCAGCGCCTTGTCGTGCTCGAGGTTGTCGGACTCCCAGGTGAACCCGTCGCCGACGTTGAACCAGTCGGCGCCGAGCTGGCGGCCGATCTTCTCCTCGCCCACGTTCCACTTGCCGGACTTCACGAACTGGACGACGGCGACCGGCCACCCGCGGGCGAGACTGCGGATCATCACGCCGAACGCGGCGGAGCTCTTGCCCTTGCCGTCGCCGGTGTTGAGCACGACGACGGACGGAGCCCGCTGTTGATCGTCGGGACGCGGGTCTTCGGTCAGAGCTTCGGTCGGCACGCGGTCAGTGTACGAACGGCGTGCCGCTCGGCGATGATGGGGTGGTGGAGCTGCGTGAATGGATCCTGACCGAGCATGCGTCGGCGTTCGACCGGATGGCGAGATCGATCCTCGACATCGTGCCGCGGGACCGGTGGCGCGACGGCGTCGGGGACGGCGGGTCGTCGATCGCCTACCTGCTGTACCACATCACGTATCACGCCGACCTGGCGATCAATGCCGTGCTCCCCGGCGGTGATCCGGCCATGGCCACGTGGCGCGGCCGGCTCGGTCTCGGAGGTCACCCGGCCCACGCCGGGCTCGGCGAGACCGAGGACGTCGCCCTGACCGCCGACGTCGACGTCGAGGCACTCGTCACCTACGCAGAGAGCGTTCAGGCGACGGGCACAGAACTGCTCGGCGCCCTCGACCTCGCTCGGCTCGGCGACGTGCCGGCCGCCGGCGAGGCGCTCGAGCGGGCCGGTGTGGCCGAGGCCGCCGTGCCCTGGCTCCACGCCATGTGGGCCGGCAAGCCGGCCTCCTTCTTCGTGCAGTGGGAGGCGATCGGCCACCGCATCAACCACGTCGGCGAGATGGTCTCCGTCCGCAACCGTCTGGGTCTCTCGCCGTTCTGAGACGCCTCCCTCGCCACCGCGTGACGTCACGAAGTGCGGCGGCACCAGGCTGAGCGAGAGATGGCGTCGAGCGTTACGGATGGTGCCAGGCACCATCCGTAACGCTCGGCCAATCCCGGCGGGGGATCTTGGATCAGACGGGCTCGGGCTCGAGTTCGCGAGCGTCGTCCGGGATGTCGAGGTCGGTGGCCTCGGTGGCGCCGTGACCTTCGACGTCGATGCTGGGCAGGATGCGGTCGAGCCACCGTGGCAGCCACCAGTTGCGGTCGCCGAGGAGCTCCATCGTCGCCGGCACGAGCAGCATGCGGATGATCGTTGCATCGAGCAGCACCGCGGCGGCGAGGCCGAGGCCGGCCATCTTGATCACGCGGTCGTCACCGAGCATGAAGGCGCCGAACACGACGACCATGATCAGCGCGGCGGCCGTGATCACACGAGCCGTGGCGGCGAGGCCGTTGGCGACGGACGTGTGGCTGTCGCCGGTGCGGTCCCACTCCTCCTTCACACGGGAGAGCAGGAACACCTCGTAGTCCATCGACAGGCCGAACACGATGGCGAACAGCATCATCGGCATGAACGGTTCGATCGGTCCGCTGTCCACGTTGAGCAGCGGCCCGGCCCAGCCCCACTGGAAGCCGGCGATGATGATGCCGTAGGCGGCGCCGATGCCGAGCAGGTTCATGATCACGGCCTTCAGCGGCACGAGCACCGAGCGGAAGACCGCCATCAGCAACAGGAACGACAGGGCGAGCACGGCGAGCAGGAACAACGGCATCCGGGCAGACAGGTAGTCGGAGAAGTCGATGTTCGCCGCCACCGTGCCGGTCACGGCGATGTCGAGCCCGCTGCCGTCGGTGGCCGCCGGCAGGATGTCGTCGCGCAGGTCGTTGACGAGGTTGGTCGTCGCCTCGTCCTGCGGCGCCGTCGTCGGGAAGGCCCGCCACATCACTGCTGTGGCGTCGGCCGGATCCTCGGCGTTGAGGATCGCGTCGCTGGCCCCGGCGATGCCCGGGTTCTCGCGCAGGGCGGCGGTGACTGCCTCGAGCGCCTCGGGCGACGTGCCGGCCGGGAGCTCCGAAGCGAGCATCAGCGGACCGTTGAAGCCGGGGCCGAAGCCCTCGGTGGTGAGGTCATACGCCTGGCGCGTCTCGGTCTCGGCCGGGTAGTTGCCCTCGTCGGAGAACCCGAGGCGCAGGCCGAAGATCGGCAGGGCGAGGACCACCAGCACGGCCACACCGGCGAGGGCCGCCGGCCATGGGCGATGCTGGATGAGGCGGCTCCACCGGTAGGCGAGGGTCTGCTCCGTCGGGCGCTGGCGCCGCTTGGGCAGCTCACGCTTGAGCGGGGCGAACACCAGGCCGGCGAGCAGCACGATGACGGCGAGCGGAAGGCCGAGCATCAGCGGGCTGACCTCGAAGGCGACACCGAGCAGGGCCAGGGCGACGAGACCGGAGGCGATGACGCCGCGCCAACGCGTCGTCTCGATGCGGGTGCCGACGAATCCGATCAGCGCCGGCAGCAGGGTGACCGAACCGATCATCGTCACCGCCACGACCGTGGCCGCGCTGATGGCCATGCCGGTGATGAAGCCGAGCTGCATCAGCAGCATGCCGAGCAGCGAGATCACGACGGTGAACCCGGCGAACACGGTGGCCCGCCCGGCGGTGTTGATCGCCGTGACGATCGACTGCTCGATGTCCTGGCCGTTGTGGCGGTTCTCACGGAACCGGGTGACGATGAACAGGGCGTAGTCGATGCCGACGCCGAGGCCGATCATGATGCCGAGCATCTGGGCGAACTCGGGCACCTCGACGATGTGCGAGACGAACCCGGCGAGGATCGTGCCGACGGCGATGCCGGCGATGCCGAGCCCGATCGGCAGGCCCATCGCCAGCACCGACCCGAACGCCACGATGAGGATGAGGATGGCGAAGGCGATGCCCACCAGCTCGGCCGTCGGTTCCTCGAACTCGGCGAAGATCATGCCACCCACCTGCACGTCGAGCCCTTCGATGTCCGGGACCGCCTCGCGGATGTCCTCACCGATCGACACGGCATCCTCCGCCGAGATGTCCGACGGGAGCTCCACGGTCGCATAGGCGATCCGCCCGGCAGAGCTCGCGTTCGACGAGATCTGTTGGGCGCCGTCGGGCTCGTACGGGCTCGCCACGTCGAGCACCCCGTCGATCCGGCCGACCTCGTCGAACAGCTCGGACATCGCGTCCTGCACAGCGGGGTCGGTCACACCGGCCTCGGTGGTGAAGACGATGGTGCCGCTGGCTCCGGCGCCTTGACCGCCGAAGTGCTCGTCGAGGATGTCGGTTCCTCGGCGGCTCTCCACGTCCGGGAGCGTGAACTCGGTCCTGGTGTCGGTGCCGATGGCGCCGAGCAGACCGCCACCGACCACGGCGACGGCGACCCAGATGGCCACGACGAGCCACCGGCGCCGGTACGCCCAGCGGCCGAGGCCAGCGAAAATTCCGCGCTGGTTGGGGTGATTCGAGCCGGCGCCGGGGGGTGGCGCCGGTTCGAGGACGCGTTCGTCCACGTACGTCACGGTTGCTCCTTGCTGAGCCGGCTCGGGGCCGGTCGATGACGCCGTGCCGACGGGGCCGGCGCGGCGGGGGGTGGTGGGTGAGGGGGCCTGTGGTTCTCGGGGGGTTTGACGAACCACGTCGTGCGTTTGTGACAGGGCCCGGGCCACGAACTCATCGGTCGCCGTCGGAACGGTGGGGACGAGACCCGCGACTGGGCTCCACCATCGTGAACCTCCAGGTCCGCCGTGTCGTCGGCCTGGCGAATGAACCTCGACTACGCCGGTCGGTGCAGGGCGGCGTCCGCGTACTCCCAGGGGAGTACGTGAAGATCCACCCCTGGGACCAGGCGGATCCACCCAGAAGGTGTTTACCCTGCAGGGATGGGCTGCTCTCGTCGCGCCTGTCTCTGCGCCGTCGACGTCGCCGTCGCCGTGGTCGTGGCGTTGCTGTCGCTCGCCGCGGCGGCGCTGGCCGAGACGTCGGTGCGCGACATGAACTGGATCGGCCGGGCCCTGCTCATCGTCGGGTCGGCGGCCCTGGTGGCCCGCCGGCAGGCTCCCGTGGTGGTGCTGGTCATCACGGCGGCGTGCGTGCTGACATACCAGGCGCTCGGCTATCCCGGCCTGCTCACCACGTTGCCGGTGCTGGTGTCGGTGTACACCGCGGTGCTGGCCGGGAAGTGGAAGGTCACGTTCGGCGTGATGATCGTCGGCCTGCTCGCCGTCGGCTGTGTCGTCAACACGGTGCCGTCGCTCGACCGGTCGATGCGCATCCTCGCCGAGGCCAAGTTCTTGATGGTCGGCTGGATGGTGGCCGGCGGGGCGATGGCTCAGGTGTCGCGTCAGCGCCAGGAGTACATCCGCGAGGTCGAGCAACGGGCCTACGACGCCGAGCGGACGCGCGAGGAACTGGCGCGGCGACGGGCCAGTGAGGAACGCCTCCGCATCGCACGCGACCTCCATGACTCGCTCACCCACAGCATCTCGATCGTCAAGGTGCAGGCCGGGGTGGCCGTGCATCTGGCCCGCAAGCACGGCGAGGAGGTGCCGCCGGCCCTGCTCGCCATCGAGGAGGCCAGCGCCGAGGCGATCCGCGAGCTGCGGGCGACGCTCACGGTCCTGCGGCGACCGCCGGCGGAGAACGACGACGTCGGCGACGCGCGCAATGGCAGCGGGCTCGACCGACTGCCGCACCTCGTCGAGCGGGCGCGCTCGGCGGGGCTGCCCGCCCAGGTGACCGTGACGGGTCAGGAACGGCCGCTGCCGGTCGGGGTCAGCGAAGCGGCGTACCGGGTGGTGCAGGAGTCACTGACGAACGTCTCGCGTCACGCCGGATCGGCGACGGCGACGGTGCGGCTCCACTACGGCTCCGACGAGTTCGTGGTGGAGGTGGACGACGACGGCCGGGGTTGTGCGCGGGGAACGCTGATCCCGGGCGTCGGGTTGATCGGGATGCGCGAGCGGGTGGCCGGCTTCGGTGGCCGGCTCACGGCCGGGCCGCAGCCGTCGGGTGGATTCGCCGTGCATGCGACGTTCCCGCTGGCCGGCACGGCGATGACGGCGGGAGCGGTGTCGTGATCCGCGTGCTGTTGGTGGACGATCAGCCGCTGATGCGGGCCGGGTTCCGGGCCCTGCTCGAGGCCGAGGACGACATCGAGGTCGTGGGCGAGGCCGGCAACGGCCGCGACGGGGTCGACCTGGCGATCGAATTGGTGCCCGATGTCGTGCTGCTCGATGTGCAGATGCCCGTGCTCGACGGCATCGAGGCCACGCGTCGCATCGCCGAGCACCCCGATCTCGCCGATGTCCACGTGGTGATGCTCACCAACTACGGCCTCGACGAGTACGTGTTCAACGCGCTGCGAGCCGGCGCCAGCGGCTTCCTCGTCAAGGACACCGAGCCGGTCGAGCTGCTCCATGCCGTGCGGCTCGCCGTTCGAGGTGACGGGTTGTTCTCGCCGGCGATCACCCGCCGGTTGGTCGCCGAGTTCGTCTCCCGCCCGCCGATCGGCGGCGGACCGGACGCGCTCGACGTGCTGACGAATCGTGAGCGGGAGGTCGTCGCCCTCGTCGCCGGTGGCCTCAACAACGACGAGATCGCTGCCCAGCTGGTGATCAGCCCGATCACGGCCAAGACGCACGTGAGCCGCGCGATGACCAAGCTGCAGGCACGCGACAGGGCTCAGCTGGTGGTGATGGCCTACGAGTCCGGCCTCGTGGCGCCGCGTCAACCGCTCACCGGCACGGCGTACTGAGGCACCGGGTCGTCTAGACGCTGGGTGCGAACCAGCTGTCGCCGTTCTCCAGGATCGAGTCGGCCTCCTTCGGGCCCCACGACCCGATCGGGTAGGGGAACGCCGGGCTGCGTTCACTGAGCGCGGGGTCGACGATGCGCCACATCTGCTCGACCGTGTCCTCGCGGGCGAACCGGCGTGGTGAACCGACCAGGGCGTCGCCGATGAGCCGCTCGTAGGCCTCACGGCGGTCGCCGAGCGTGGCGGCGAAGTCGACCGAGACGTCGACCGATTCACTGTCGAGGTGAGGGCCGGGGGTCTTCGCTTGGAGGTGGAACGTCACGCCGTCGCGCTTGCCGAGGCGCAGGCGGATGAGGTTGCGTTCGGGAGCCGGGCCTCCCGCCTCGTCGAACAGCATCCGGGGCGGCGATTGGAGCTCGACGACGGCCTCGGTCGCGGCCTGGGCCAGACCCTTGCCCACCCGCACGTACCACGGCACGCCGGCCCAACGCCACGAGTCGATCTCGAGCTTCGCCGCGGCGAACGTCTCGACCTTGGACTTCGGCGCGACGCCCGGCTCCAGACGGTAGCCCTCGTACTGGCCGCGTACGAGCGTGGAGCAGTCGAGCGCCGTCGTGGCGGCGAGCACCTTGGCCTTCTCGTCCTGGAGGTAGCTCGCCTCGTGACCGACCGGTGGTTCCATGGCGAGCAGCGAGACGACCTGCAGCAGATGGTTCTGGAAGACGTCGCGGATCGCCCCGACCGAGTCGTAGAACGATCCGCGGCCTTCCACGCCGATCGTCTCGGACATCGTGATCTGCACACTGCGGACGTAGCGGCGGTTCCACACCGGCTCGAGCAGCGCGTTGGAGAAGCGGAAGACCAGAAGGTCTTCCACCGACTCCTTGCCGAGATAGTGGTCGATGCGGAAGATGTGGTTCTCGGGGAACACGGCGTGGAGCACGTTGTTCAGCTCATGGGCTGATGCCAGGTCGCGGCCGAAGGGCTTCTCGACCACGATGCGGCCGCGGTCGTTGAGGCCGACCGACGCCAGCGACTCGACGACCGTGGGGAACATCGACGGCGGGATCGCCATGTAGTAGACGGCGGTCTTGGACCCGTGCTCGTCGAGGGTGCTCTTCAACGCGGCCCACGTGGTGACGTCGGCGTAGTCGCCCTGCACGAGATCGAGGCGACGCGACAGGCGCTTGAGCACGCTGGCCTTGGGGCCCGACTTCTTGCGACCGGGCTGAGCCGGTGGGAACGAGGCCTCGATCGCGGCGATGGCGTTGTCGCGGAAGTCGGAGTCGGTCCAGTCGCTGCGGGCGACGCCGACGATCGGCACGTCCAGCTCGCCGCGATCCTCCATGTGGTAGAGCGCGGGGAACAGCTTGCGCTTGGCGAGGTCGCCGGTGGCGCCGAAGAGCACCAGGGCGTCCGCCGGACGCTGCCGGCCCGGCTGCGTGATGATCGGCGTCGGTGGCCGACCTCTGGTACGTCGAGCATTCATCGCGTCGAGTCCTTTCGTTCTGCGTGGCCGCCGAAGCCGGCACGCATGGCCGACAGCACCTTGTCGGCGATGTCGGAGCGGCCCCTGGAACTGAAGCGCTGGTACAGCGACGCCGACAGCACCGGCACCGGCACGCCTTCGTCGATGGCGGCGGTGATCGTCCAGCGCCCTTCACCCGAGTCGGAGACGCTGCCTTCGAAGGCGTCGAGCTTGGGGTCGGCGGCGAAGGCTTCGGCGGTCAGGTCGAGCAGCCAGCTGGCGACCACCGAGCCGCGGCGCCAGACCTCGGTGACGGCGGCGAGGTCGAACTCGTACTGGTAGTACTCGGGATGGGTGAGCGGTGCCGTCTCGGCGTCGTTGGCGTGACGCTCCGTGCCGATGTCCGCCTTGGCGAGGATGTTCAGACCCTCGGCGTAGGCGGCCATCATCCCGTACTCGATGCCGTTGTGGACCATCTTGACGAAGTGGCCGGCACCGCTCGGCCCGCAGTGCAGCCATCCCCGCTCGGCCGTGGACGGCTCGGCGCCGGCCGCTTCCAGCGTGGGGGTGCGCTCGGCCGCCTCGACGCCCGGCGCAAGGGTGTCGAAGATCGGCGCCAGGCGCTGCACCGCTTCGGTGGCGCCGCCGATCATCAGGCAGTAGCCGCGCTCGAGACCGTGGACCCCGCCGCTGGTGCCGACGTCGAGATAGTCGATGCCGTGCTCGGCCGCCAGCGGTCCCGAACGGTCGACATCGTCGCGGTACCACGAGTTGCCGCCGTCGACGATGGTGTCGCCCCGGTCGAGGAGCGGAGCGAGCTTGGCGATCGTGGCGTCGACGTAGGCCGCTGGCACCATCAGCCAGATGTGCCGGGGGGCGTCCAGCGCGGCGACGAGCTCTTCCAGCGAGGAGGTCCCCTGCATGGAGCGGCCGCCGATGTCCTCGCCGGCGAGGGTCGCCACGGCGTCGGCGGAGACGTCGTAGCCGATGCAGTCGTGCCCGGCAGCGGTGAGGCGGCGCACCATGTTGGCGCCCATCCGGCCGAGGCCGATCATCCCCAGCTGCATCGATGTGGATTGCATGCCGTCAGGTTGCCACGCCCGCGGCCCCGTTGCATCCCACCGATCGCCCCCGGCTGCGTCCGCACGGGCCAGACTGGCGCGATGAGCGCACCGAGTGTCACCTGGGGACCCGCCGTGCTGGCCGACGCTCACGGCCGGCTGGTCGCCCACCTCGAGGCGATGTCCGGCACGCCCGAAGCGTCTCCCGGTGCGGCGACCGCGCTGCCCGGCTGGACGCGAGGCCATCTGCTCACCCACCTGGCGCGCAACGCCGAGGGACTGCTGCGCATCCTCGACGGCGCCGAGCGTGGCGAGTCCGTCGAGCAGTATCCCGGCGGCGCCGACGGGCGGGCAGCGGGGATCGATGCCGGCGCCGACCGACCTTGGGACGTCCTCGTCGACGACGTCCGCGACACGGCGGCCGCCCTCGATGCCAAGATCGCCGGGCAGCAGCGCTGGGACGGCGGGGGAGTCAATTCGGGCGGTGCCCCGCTGCCCACGGCCGACGTGCCGTTCCTGCGGTGCCGGGAGGTCCTGATCCACCACGTCGACCTCAGCGTCGACGGGTACGGGCCCGACGACTGGCCCGCCGAGTACGTGCGCGAGGAGCTCCGGCGGCTCGAGATGGCGTGGAACGCCCGCAAGCCGATGGGCGCCACCGGACTGCCGCCGGCGGCGCTGTCGCTCCCTCCCGTCACCCGGCTTCTGTGGCTCCTCGGCCGCACCGCGATCGACGGGCTGCCGCCGGCCGGCGTCTTCTGAACGTCTGACGCGTCTCCAACAGATCCGAAGAGAGTGTCCGGCTGCTTCGCTGTGCGACGGGTTCGGTCGCTCTGTGGCGATCGTCGGTTGGCCTTGATGGGGTAGGTGCTGGGTTCGCCGGTCGTCGGGTTCGGGTCGGTGGTGGCCGACTGCCTGCGAAGGTGAGCGCGTTCCGGGGAGTTCCGACGGGCCGTTGTGCGGTGCGTTGGGTGTCGGGTTCGGCCGGTGTGTCGCTCTCGCCGGTCGGCCTTGAAAGGGGTGGGTGTTCGGTTCGCCGGTGCACGGGGTCGGGTCGGCGGTACCGAACGGTCCGGGGTTCCCGAGGCAGGCTCACCGTCGTGGGGGTGGGGGGTGTGGGGGCGTGTCGGGGTGGCTGGGTGGTGGTTGGTTAGGCGGTTTTGGTGTGGGTGCCGGGGTCGGCGCTGGTTCGTCGTCGTCGGCGGTCGTGGTGGGGGTGGAGTTCTTGGTGGCCGTCGGGGTGGGTGATGGTCAGGGTGCGGGTGGCGGGGTCGAGTGAGAGTTGCAGGTGGTGGTCGTGGATGCGGTGGTGGTGGTGTTGACAGGTGGGGATGAGTTTGTCGAGGTTGGTGGTGCCGTTGGTGGGTGGTCCGAACGGGTCGAT
>NZ_QKYK01000023.1 GCF_003426815.1 Desertimonas flava | reverse complement strand
CGATCACGCACTTGAATCGCCCGGCGCAACGCCCCGGTGAACGTGCGGGCATCGGACTTCTCGATGGCCCGGAAATGACCGTCGAACACCATGGTCTCCACATCGACCGCATCCAGATGCGGGATCAGCTGACCGGGCGTGATGACGGTCCCGTCCGACAGTTCACACAACCGAGCGAACTCGGCTTGACCGATGACCACCGTGACCAGCGGCCTGGGTTTGCGGCTGCCGGGAGCGACCGCCAAGGCACGTCTGGCCATCTCGACCAGGGCGTCGGCCCGCAACACCCGCTTCGGGCGTCGCGTCCGGCCCGCATGCCCCGCGTCGATGGCGGCAAGCTCGCCGGCGATCCGTTCGACCGCGGCGGCGACCTCGGCACCACCGACAGGGTCGAGATCACCGAAGAACCGTCGTTCCCCGAACACCCCAGGCCGCGACCCGAAATGCCGGTCACTGTTCGGCTCGTCACCATCATCACCCACCGCCGCGTCCGTCTCGTTGCGCCAGTAGGCGGCATGGGTGACGAACCGCTCGAACCGCTTCGTCCTGGCCGTGCCGACCAGGTCAGCCTCGTCACGCCGATACGACTCGGCCCGACGGCGGGCGGTGCACGCGGCGAGACGATCGACATGATCGATCGAGATCTCCCCCGCTCCCAGCGCTGCCGCAGCCTGCGGCATGTTCACGAGTTGCCGGCCCTGCGTCAACACCCGGCCCGCCTCGCGACGCGGCACGTTCGCCACCGTCGCCAACCGTCCCGCCGCCTGACGGTGCCGGCCCACGGCCCACACCGCACGGCGTTCCCAACGCGGCGCAACCCGTCGTGCCAACGCGTCGGTGCGGTGCCCGAGCCGGACCGCCGACACGATCACCGCATCCAACTCGGCGTCGCACAACTGGTCGGGGTCGACGGCGAGCAACTCGTCGAGGGCGGTGTTCGCCCGCTCGAGGAGTTCCTGGACCGACATATCCGCACGCTAACGGCCAGAACACCGCATACCAACATGCGTTCTATCACTTGTTCAGATACACGTGTTCAACCCATGCTCATCACAGATTGGGTGTATCGAAATGAGGCTCTTTCTATCCGCCGTGCGACAACCCCGCCGGCGGCTGGGAACTCCCCGACCGCACGCGACGACCTGTCCCCCGGTGACGACGTGTGAACGATGGCGTGACGCCATCTCGGCGCTGATCGACGGCGAGGACCCGGGGATCGAGCAACGCCTCGTCGACGCCCACGTTGCCCATTGCCCGGGGTGCCGGTCGTTCCGTGCCGCCGCCGAGCAGAGCGTCGGCCGCCTGCGCATCGGCGAGGCGATGCCGCAGCCCGATCTGTCCCGGCGGGTGTCGAAGCTGGCGGCGATCGCCGACCGAGCGGCGGCATGGAGCATCGTGCGCGCGCTCCTCGCCGTCGTGGCGATCGAGATCCTCGTCATGTCGATCCCGGCGCTCGTTCTCGGCGACGAACAGGACACGGCCGAACACGCCGCCCGGCACCTCGGGGCGTTCACCGTCGCCTACGGGGTCGGCCTGCTGGTGGTCGTCTGGCGCCCGGCTCGTGCCCGCACGATGCTGCCGGTGGCAGCCGTGCTCGGTGGTGGTCTCGTGATCGGCGCGGTCGTCGATCTCGTCAACGGGCGGGTACCGATCTTCAGCGAGATGCAGCACCTGCCCGAGCTCATCAGTGTCGTGCTCATCTGGCTGATCGCCACTCCGGCTCCCCGCCGCCTCGACCGGCGCTTCGCCCGGCGCACGTCGCGGGAGCCGACCGTCGATCTGCACCCGGTCAGCGACAGCGCCCGCCGCACCGGCTGACGTCGCGGCCTCGAAGTCGCCGACGGTCTCCAACCAGATTGCATCAGCTCGTCTCCGGGTACATCACCCGGGGACATCAACATGGTCACGATGGAGGTGATACCGATGGCCGATCTGACCGCCAAGAAGCGAGAGAACCTCCCCGCCAAGGACTTCGGACTGCCGGAGAAGGCGCGGACCAAGGACGCCAAGAAGGAGTCGGGCAATTACCCGATGCCGGACGAGGCCCACGCCCGCAACGCCAAAGCCCGAGCCGCCCAGCAGCGCAGAGCGGGCAAGCTGACGAAGGCCGAAGAGGCGCGCATCGACCGCAAGGCCGACGAGAAGCTCGACGACTGAGTTGACGACTGAGGTTGACGACTGAGGTTGACGACTGAGATCGCGGTGCGGCGTCAGTCGGCGAGGTCGAGGCTGGTCGAGCCGGATATCGAGTCGAAGTCGGACACCCGGACGCGGATGCCGATCTCCCACTCGCCCGCGTAGCTGAGCTCGACGGTGGTCTCGTACTCGCCGATGTAGACCGCAGCGAGCTCGGGACGGAGGGGGCCGATGTCGAGGTCGGGCTGGGTCAGCTCGACCGTCGGCTCCTCGACAGGGTTGACCACACGGCCTTCGTCGTCGCGCAGCACGAGGTGGAGCGTGTTGGTGCCGACTCGCGCTGGCGCCACCGAGAGCTCGGCCGTGCCGCCGTCGCTCATCTCGACGGTGAGCATTGTCGGTTCGACCGGGGCGGGAGTCGCCGCAGACGTGAGGGGCGACCGTGTGACGAGCACGCCACTCACAGACACGACGGCGAGCAGGATGGCCGCCTCGCCGATGACCAAGCGGCCGAGCCGCCGGCGGGACGCTTCCGTGGCGACGGCGCCGACGAGCCGGCGGTTGTTGTACGCGCCGAGAGCGATGACGACCACGACGAGACCGACCTTGACGATCAGGGCGTTGCCCCAACCGGTGGACGTGAGCTCACCGGCCGTCGGCAGGATGACCCACGCCATGATGACGCCGGCGACGGACACGGCGAGCACGGCGCCCACCGCGGCGACGCTGAAGCGGCGCACGATCGGCGCCAGGCGACCGACGTCGACACGGGCGCGGAAGGCGATGATCAACCCGACGATGCCGCCGGCCCACACGGCGCCGGCCGCGAGATGGACGACGTCGGTGACGATCATCAGGGACTCGCGCTCGGCGCGGGTGTGGCCCTCGAGGACGAACCCGACGAGGGCGCCGAGGGCGAAGAGACCGCCGAGCCAGCCCGGAGCGCGCTGGTCGACGGCGACGGCGATGGCGAGCAGGCCGATGACGCTGACGGCAAGTGCGAGACCGATCGGGCCGCGCAACGTGGAGCGGATCAGGTCGTTGTCGCTGAGGGCATCGAGACCGCCACCGACGCGGGCGATGCGGAACGGCGCCGACGCGAGCAGGCCGACCGCGCCGAGGACCGCGGCGCGCACCACGGTTCCGTCCCACCGACGACGGAGGTCGTCGCCGGCGTGCTGGTCGCGGTGACGAAGCGACCGGGTCCGGTCGCCGTAGATCGTGAGGGCGTACACGCCGGCGGCCACGAGGGCGCCGGCGTAGCCCACGACCGAGAACACCACCCCGCCGAGGCGGATGCCCCACGCGACGTCGTTACCCGGTTCGGGGACGTCGCCCAGGACGTCGTTCGTCCGAGTCCCGACGTGGAACACCGACGCCCCGGCGATGCGATGCGAGTCCGCCGAGACCACCTCGTACGTGATGGTGTAGGTCCCGTCGCGCAGGTCGGCGGCGAGCGGCACGGTGATCGTCACGCCGGCTTGTTCCGGCGGCGACGACACCTGCGCTGCGGTGTCGTCGAGGACGCGGACGTCGCCCCCCGACAGCGACACGGGCTCGCTGAACTCGAGCACCACCTCGGTCGGGGCGCTGTCGAGCAGTTCGTCGTTGGCCGGGGTGATCGTCAACAGCTGGGCGTGGGCCGATGCCGTGCCCGACGTCCAGCCCGTGGCGACGATGGCCACGAGCAGCGGCACCAGGACGAGCGCGAGCAGGCCCGCCGCGACGAACCGTCGCGGCGGGCCGGAGACGACCGCGGGCGCGGCCGAACGAGGGGTCAGGTGATCAGTGGGAATCGTCGACCGCGCTGTCGGACGGAACGGATTCGACGAGCTCCACGGCGGGTGCCGGCGACTCGAGGTCGTCGTGATCCTGGCCGTCGGCGGGGATCTCGATCCACGCCGTCTCGCCGCCCTCGCAGGTCTGGATCGTCGGGAAGTACACGGTCTCGCCCGGCGTGTCGGGAAGGGTGAGGCTCAGCACGAACGTGTCACGGTAGCCGTCGGGGACCGGCGTCTTGGCGGTGTACACCACCTCGGCGACGCGTTCGGTGATCTGCTCGCCATGACCACCCTCGACGGGGGTGTACAGGGTCTCCATCTGCTTGGTGACCTCCCAACCGGGATTGATCGTCGGGGCGACGGTCGGGATCGACTCGGGGATCTGGATGCGGATCTCGGTCGTGGACGAGCCGTCGCAGCCGTGGCTGAAGGCGAAGGTGAGCAGCGCCGACTCGCCGGCGACGGCCTCACTGGGATCGACCACGACGTGCGCGGACGCGCTCGCCCCGGCAGCCACGAGGGCGGCGCCGGCGATCACCACGCCGGCCGCCAACCGTCCGACACGGCCCTGTCGCACACGAACTCTCATCGGCTTCTCCTGTCTCCACGGGCGACGGCACGTCCGTCGCATCGACCGGACATCCGGTCGTCCCACGACGGTTCGGAGTTCCCGGCGTTCTTGGTCGCCTGGGTCACGCGGCGGCGATGGCGGCGTCGACCAGCGGCTGGAGGTAGAGCGCCATCGGTGCGGTGATGTGGGTCTCGTCGCGGAGCACGAGGATGTTGCCGACGATCACGGGGCAGTTGTCGTCGGTGCAGAACCACTCGGTCGTGTCGACGAACGTGAACGAGTGGGCCTGGGCGGCGGCGTACTCGGCGGCGATCAGGTCGCGGCGGGTCGCCTCGTCCCTGCTGACGTCGCACGCCGACGCGTCGTCGAGGTTTCCCGAGAGGCACACCGGCACCTCGACGGGGCTCGCCGGGTTGTCGCCGAACACCACCACGGGCGCGTCGACGGCGTCGGCGATGCGGCCGTAGGTGGCGTCGCTCCCGGCGGCCCACTCCTCGGCATCGCTGTCGTACTGGACGTAGGAGTTGGAGACGACGACGAGGGCCGGTTGGTGCTCGGTCATCCAGGCGATGGCCCGGTCGCGCCATGGCGGGCAGGTGTACGGGAGCACCTGGCCCGAGAAGTCGACGTCGGCGACCGGGCAACCCATCTTCAACAGGACGACGAGGCGGTAGCCGTGCTGCAACGCGTACCGCTCGATCGGCTCGAACCACTGGGCGGCATGGGAGTCGCCGAACAGCAACATCGTCGGGCCACCGGCGACGCCGTACTCGCACGGCTGGAGGGAGTCGTTGATCGCGACGTTGACACAGCCGTCCTGATACGGCTTGGAACGCTGTGTCGCGTCGCCCAGTGACGGCTGCAGGTTGGACGGAACGGCGGCTCCGCCCGCTGAGCTGTTGTTGCGGAGCGCGTGTTGGCCGGACGCGACCAGCTGGGCCACGGCCGCCGACGGTGGCTCGATCTCGACGGCGGCGGCGACCGTCGTCGAGGTCGGCGCGACCGACGTACTCGTGGCCCCGGGCACCGACGTGGTGGACGCACCGTCGGCCGCCGGGACGGCTGCGACAGAGGTGGGGGTCCCGGCGACGGGGGTCGCCGGTATCAACTGGGGCGCTGCCGCTTCGACGCCCCCGTCGAGGCGGCCCACCGAGGACCGGGCGTTCCATCCGACGAGGGCGACGACGAGGACGAGCGCAGCGCCGAGGCCTAGGCTGCGCGCCGGCACGGCGGCGAGCCGCCGGGAGTGGCGGATCGGGTCCTCGACGAGCCGCACCGACAGCGCCGACAGGGCGACCGAGCCGGCGACGACGGCGCAACGCTGGACGACCGACAGCGGGCCCCACTGGGCCTCGGCGAGCACGTAGGCCGGCCAGTGCCAGAGGTACAGGGCGTAGGAGTGCCGGCCGATCCACTGGAGGGCGGGCAGCCCGAGCACCACCGCCGGACCGACCGGCCGCTTGGAGCTCCCTCCGGCGACGATGACGGCCACCGTGGCGACGACGGGGAGCAGGACCCCGAGGCCCGGCCACGACGTGGGAACGCCGGCGAACGCGAAGCACGACATGACGATGCCGAGCGCGCCGGCCCAGCCGACGCCCACACGGATCCTGCGGTCGACGATCCGCGGGCCGACGATGGCAATCGCCGCGCCGGCGAGCAGCTCGCCCATCCGGGTGGGCAGCAGCCAGAACGCCCACGTGGAGTGTGCTGCACCGAGAGCGAGCGACGTGGCGAAGCCGATCGCGATCAGAGCGACGGTGACGAGCAGCACGAGGCGCCGGTACTGGCGCGGTCGGCGCATCATCAGGACGAGCAGGGGCGGCCACAACAGGTAGAACTGCTCCTCGACGGCGAGCGACCAGAAGTGCAGCAGGGGCGACGTGGACGTGGGCGCGAAGTAGTCGCCGACACGGTTGCCGAACACGAAGTTGGACGTGAACGTGGCCGCCCCGAACGTGTCGTCGGCGAGCGTCGGCATGGCCAGGGGCGGCAGCACCCGGCGGGCGACGAGCACCGTGGCCACCACGGTGAGGGCGGCGGCGGGAAGGAGCCGGCGGGCCCGCCGGGCCCAGAACTCGGGGAGGGCGATCGTGCCCGTCCTCGCCGCCTCGCCGAGAAGGAGCCGCGTGATGAGGAACCCGGAGAGCACGAAGAA
The DNA here is from genome assembly GCF_003426815.1 of Desertimonas flava. Lineage (GTDB taxonomy): Bacteria > Actinomycetota > Acidimicrobiia > Acidimicrobiales > Ilumatobacteraceae > Desertimonas > Desertimonas flava. Next base: position 86,539 of record NZ_QKYK01000023.1, on the reverse strand, counting down.
CACGTCGACGCCGACGAACCCGCTGCGCACCCCGAGCAGGCGCGTGTGATAGAGGACCACGGCGACCACGGCCACGGCGCGGAGCCCCTCGATGTCGGGGCGGAACCCGGTGTCGATGCGGCCGGCCAGCGACCGTCGCACGGCGGCACGGGTGTCGCGGCGGGCGGCCCGGATGTCGCGCCGTTGGCGTCGCTGCCGCGGCGCGGCAGCATCCGAGTCCGGCGCGAATCGTGCCCCGAGCGGCCGCCGAGCGTGCATCCGCTCGCGACCGTACCGCCCCGGCCGACGACGCCTGGCGATACCCGAAATCGAGCGTCGGCGGGCGGCGTCGCTCGGCCAATCTGGGGCCGATGACCAATGGGGGATCCGACGGGTTCGGCGCGGCCGCGACCTGGCACCACGGGCTCGTCGCCCGCTGGTGGGCGCTGTTCCGCCACGACGGTCCGGAGATCGCCTTCTTCCGGAGGTTCGTCGCCGCCGGTGAGCCGGCGCTCGACGTCGGATGCGGCACCGGGCGGCTGCTGGTGCCGTACGTGCGCGACGGGCTCGACGTCGACGGAGCCGATGCCTCCGCCGACATGATCGACCACTGCCGCGCCGCCGCGTCGGCGGTCGGAGCGGCGCCGAACCTGTACGTGCAGCCGGCCCACGAACTGGACATCGATCGCTCCTACTCGACCGTCCTGATGTGCGGGACGTTCGGCGTCGGCAGCATCGACGGCCAGGACGCCGCCGGTCTCGAGCGGATCCGCGCCCATCTCGCGCCAGGTGGCACGTTCGTCATGGACTACGAGACGGCCGAGCACTGGACCCCGCGGATCGCTCCCGACACCGGCGCGCCGCCGCCGGGCAGCGAGCGCCAGCGCGGTCCCGACGGCGACGAGTACGCGTTGCGCCAGCGCGTCGTCGCCGTCGACGACTCAGGGCGACAGGTCCGGCGCGAGATGCATGCGTGGAGATGGCACGACGGCGAGCTCGTCGGCGACGAGCGGCACGTCCTCACCTACGTCCGCTACCGCCCTGGCGAGATCGTCGACCTGCTCGGTCGGGCCGGCTTCGTCGACGTCTCGGTGATCGGCGGCTACGACGGCACCACACCGACGCCCCAGCACGCATTCCTCGTCTACGTGGCCCGCACACCGTCGTAGGTGGCGTCACCGCACGGCCGCTCGGCCGGCCACCGTCACGCCGACGCCCGTTCGATCGCCGCGGCGATCCCGTCGAGCACGGCGGTGAGCCCGAACTCGAAGTCGTCGTCACCGCTGGCGTCGTCGCCGAAATCGTCGTCGAACTCTCCGTCGGCGATCATCCGAGCGAGCGCCGGGTACTGCTCGGCGCTGACCAGCGGGGCGAGCACGTCATAGCTGATGAGAGTCTGCGCCAACTCCTCGGGCGGACGGGAGGAGATGTCGATCATGAGGTGGCGCTCGCCCCGGACGTACGTGCTGAGCAACAACGTGGCGCTCACCCGCTGGGCGGCGTCGAGGCCGGTGCCGTCGAACGCGGCGAGGCACGCGTCGAACCACCGCAGGTTCCGGGGACCGGTCGGCGGGCCGGTCACCGGGAGCTTGAGGAGCCACGGACGCCGCGTCCATTCATCGCGGACGGCGCGGGCCCACTGCTCGGCCCGCGGTCGCCAGCCGGCGCCGGCCGGCGCCTCGGGCGGAAGGCCGAACGCGGCGTCGCTCATCAGCGTGAGCAGGTCGTCCTTGCTCGCCACGTACCGGTAGAGGGCCATCGTCGAGCTGCCGAGCTGCGCGGCCACCCGCCCCATCGACACGGCGGTGATGCCCTCGGCGTCGGCCACTTCGATCGCCGCAGCGACCACGTCGTCGCGGGTGAACGTCGGCTTCGGGCCCCGCCGGGACGGCTCACCGAGGTCCCAGAGCAGCCGCACCACGGCGGGAAGGTCGTGGGGATGGGCGTCGTTGCTCATGCCCTCACTCTAACTGCGTTGACAATACGCAGTTTTGTCTCTACCGTTCTGCGTATGAAGTACGCAGAAAACTGTTGCCGTGACGGCATCGTCTCCGTCCGCGGCCTGCACAAGGCGTTCGGCGGCACGGCGGTGCTCGACGGCATCGACCTCGACGTCGCCGAGGGCACGGTCCTCGCGCTCCTCGGCCCCAACGGCGCCGGCAAGACCACGACGGTGCGGATCCTCGCGACGCTCCTGCGGCCCGATCGGGGGACCGCCCGCATCGCCGGGCACGACGTCGTGGACGACGCCCCCGCCGTGCGGGCGCTCATCAGCCTGACGGGCCAGTACGCCGCCGTGGACGAGGAGCAGACCGGCCGCGAGAACCTGCGCATGATCGGCCAGCTGCTCCACCTCGGCCGCGCCGCCGCGCGTCGTCGCGCCGACGAGCTGCTCGACCGCTTCGATCTCGCCGACGCGGGCTCGCGGCGCGTCTCCACGTACTCCGGCGGCATGCGCCGCCGTCTCGACCTGGCGATGAGCGTGGTCGGGTCCCCGCGGGTGCTCTTCCTCGACGAGCCGACGACCGGGCTCGACCCGACGAGCCGCTCGATGATGTGGAGCGTCGTGCGCGACCTCGTGGGCGACGGCACGACCGTCATCCTCACGACCCAGTACCTCGAGGAGGCCGATCAGCTCGCCGATCGCGTCGTGCTCATCGACGACGGCCGCGTGGCCGCCGACGGAACGACGGTCGACCTCAAGCGACAGGTCGGCGGAGAGCGCATCGACGTCCGTTTCGCCCTCCACGACGACGCCGTCGTCGCCGCGGCGCTGCTGGCCCGTCGCGGCGCGCTCGTCAGTGCCGACGGTCTGGGGATCGGCCTGCCCACGGACGGGTCGGCGAAGGGAGTGCACGACGCCCTCTCCGTGCTGCTCGACGCCGGCGTCCACCCGATCACCCTCGACCTGCGCCGCCCCACGCTCGACGACGTGTTCGTCGCCGTCACCGGGAGCGCCGCGTGAGTCGTGTCACCGCTGCCGTGCTCGCCGATTCCTCCACCCTCATCGGTCGATCGATCCGGCTTGGTCGGCGCAGCATCGACACCGTCATCACGTCGATCCTGTTGCCCCTCATGCTGATGGCCCTGTTCGTCTACGTGTTCGGCGGTGCACTCGATCCGGGCGGCGACTACATCGACTACGTCGTGCCCGGCATCATCCTCCTGTGCGTGGGCTTCGGCGCGGCGTCGACCGCCGTTCCGGTCTCCGCCGACATGACCGGAGGCATGATCGACCGCCTGCGGTCGATGCCGATCGCCGGCTCCGCCGTTCTCACCGGCCACGTCGTCGCCAGCGTGGCTCGCAACGCCATCTCCACGGTCATCGTCGTGGCGGCCGCCGTGCTGATGGGCTTCCGGCCCGACGCCGGGCCGGTCGAGTGGCTGGCGATGACCGGGCTCCTCGCTGCCTACGTGCTCGCCCTCTCGTGGCTCGCTGCGGCGCTGGGGATCGTCGCGCGGAGCGCCGAGTCGGCCAACGCCGTCGGGTTCTTCATGCTGTTCGTCCCGTACCTGTCCAGCGCCTTCGTGCCGACCGACACGATGCCGGCGGGACTGCGCGCCATCAGCGACCACCAGCCGGTCACCCCGATCATCGAGACGGCCCGCGGCCTGCTCACCGGCACGGAGATCGGCAGTTCGGGCTGGATCGCCGTGGCGTGGTGTACCGGCCTCCTCGTCACGTCGGTCGTCCTCGCCGGCATGATGTATCGCCGCCGCACCGCAGCATGAACGGACCGTTCAGCCGGTGCGACGGGTGACGACGGCGTCGTCGACGACCGACTTCGTAGGATCGGGGGATGCACTCACGTCGCCGCCGTTCGTTGCTCGCTGTCGCCGGGGCCGCAGTCACCCTGTTGGCCGGGACGGCGAACGTCGCCGCATCGACTCCCGACGAGGGCTCCGGCATCACGCCGGAGGCCCTTGTCGCCGCGGCCGAGCAGTCGGCAACGGCGCCCAGTCGCTACGAGATGTACTTGGAAATGTCCGGCGTCGCCGGCATGCCGACGATGGGCAGCACGAGCCGCCCGCTAGCCACCGGATCGGTGTCGGGCACCTCGAGCACCGCGCTGATGGACATGTCGGTGCTGATGGGCGGACTGCTCCCCCTCGACGACGACGACCTGACGATGGAGATGATCACCATCGAGCAGGACCTCTACATCAGGGCGCCGTTCTTCGCCGCCCTCGCCGAGATGTCGGGCAGAACATCGGGTCCGATGTCCGCGTTCGTCGAGCTCGGCGATGGTTGGGCGTTCGTGGACGGGGCGGCGCTCTCCACCGATGCCGCCGACATCGGCTCGCTGCTGGGTGCCAATGCGGGCAACCCCACGGCGATGTACGCGGCCCTCGGGACGACCTCGAAGACCGCTCCCCTCGGCACCGAGACCATCCATGGCATCCCGTCCTCCGGTGTCACCGCGACGGTCGGCTTCGTCGAGATGATGGAGGCCCAGAACCTGGACCCCTCACTGATGCCGGCCGACCTCAGCTCGTTGGCCGACGCCGAGCTGCCGATCGAGGTGTGGCTGGGTGACAACGGCTTCATCACGCGGGTCGTGTTCGAGTTCGACGTCGACACCCTGACCGCCGCCGCCAGCATCGGCGGTCTCGACGACTCCGAAGCCGAGTTGCTCGACGAGATGCGCGGGCTCGTCACCACGATGATCATGGAGTCGTTCGACTTCAACTCCCCCGACATCGTGATCGCCCCGCCGAAGGAGTACGTCGACATGACCACCGAGTTCGGCGAGCTCCTCGAAATGGCGCAGTAGCCAGGCGTGTCCAGCGACGACCACCGGGCCGCCCTCGGCGAGTTCCTGCGTGCCCGCCGGGAGGCCGTAACGCCGACGCAGGTGGGCCTGCCCACCGGTCACTCCCGACGCACGCCCGGGCTCCGGCGAGAGGAGGTGGCGATGCTGGCCGGCGTGTCGGTCACCTGGTACACGTGGCTCGAACAGGGCCGGCGGATCAACGCGTCGGTGGACGTGCTGCGGGCGATCGGCCGGGCCCTGCGCCTCGACGCCGCCGGCGTCGAGCACCTCATCGCCCTCGCTCAGCCGACACCCACCGACCGGGTCACCACGGTCACCACGTCGGTCGCCGACCCTGACGACGTGCCCTCGGCACTGCGCCGCCTGATCGACGCCTTCGAGCCAGCGCCGGCCTACGTGCTCGGACCGCACTGGGAGTTCGCCGCGTGGAACGCTGCTCAGGCCCGGCTGTACCCGCGCATCAACATCCTGCAGCCTCCTGAGCGCAACCTCATGTGGGTGCTGTTCGCCGACCCGGCGCTGCGGGACCTCATCGTCGACTGGGATATCCATGCCCGGCAGGCGTTGGCCGAGTTCCGCGCCGCCACCACGCCGGTGCGGGGTGACCCGGCCTTCCGTGAGCTCGTCGATCGGCTCAGTGCCGACAGCGCCGAGTTCGCGGCGTGGTGGCCCGAACACGACGTCGCCCGCTTCGAGACCCGCCTGCGCCGTTTCAACCACCCGCAGGCCGGCATGCTCACGTTCGAGTACCAGCTCCTCGCCCCTGAGGAGTGGCCGATGCTGCGCGTCGCCGTCCAGCTCCCGGTGCCCGGCGACGACTCGGCCCAGCGCCTCGCCGTCCGCCACTATGTCGCCTGATCGGGCTCGCCCGATCGTGTCGCCTGATCGGGCTCGCTCGATCGTGTCGCCTGATCGCCTGATCAGCGGGAGAGGTGGCGCTCCACGGCGGTGAGCCACTCGTCGCGGTGGGTCAGCTGCGGCGAGTGATAGGCGCCGGCGATCGTCACCAGTTCGCCGTTCGGGAAACAGGCGGCGAGGTCGGGCGCCTGCACGGCCAGCTCTCCGTCCTCGGAGCCGACGATCACCGTGACGGGAACCGTGACCCCTCCCAAGGGTTCCCGCAGCGACGGCAGGTCGGGTCCGAGCAGCTCCAGTCCCAGCGCCTTGAGGGCGTAGAGGTCGAACGCCTCGTCGCGCAGGGCCTTGACGTCGCGCCACTCGGCGGGCGTCGCCGCATCGACGAGCGCCCGCTCGGGCCCGGGCGGATTCACCGGACGATCGTGGTTCGCCGGGTCGAAGCCGGCGAGGAACGCCTGCATCAGCTCCTGCACCTCCCCGGCGGCGAACCCCCACCCGCTGGTGTCCATGAGGGTGAGCGAGCGGACCAGCTCGGGTCGGTCGAGCACGAGCAGCATCGAGAGGTACCCACCCATCGAGTGCCCGAGCACGTCGACCGGTCCACCCACCACGGCGTCCACGAACGCGCCGACATCGGCAGCGAGGCGGCTCAGCGAGTAGCCGCCGGCCGCCCCGAGCTTGGTGGACAGGCCGTGGCCCACGTGGTCGACGGCGAGCACGCGGCGGGTCCGTGCCAGTTCGTCCACGACGAGGGCGAAGTCGTGGGACGAGCCGGAGAACCCGTGGATCAGGAGGAGCGGAGGGCCGTCGCCCTCGCCCCACGAGTCCCACGCCAGTTCAGCGCCGTCGATGGTGATCCGTTGCGACAGGTCGGCCATCCACCGCACGGTACCCTCGACTCGGAGCACAGACGCCGGAGCGAGGGACCGAGATGCATGAGGATCCATCACCAGACACGGTCATCGAGGCCATCGCCGCGCTCCGTGCCGATGGCTACACCGCCGACTACGTGCTCGTCGACGGCGTGCTCAGCGCCGACCCCGACTGCCCCACATGCGCCGTCGGCGACGCCGTGGTCGAACGGCTCTACCGCTTCGAGGGCGACAGCGATCCCGGCGACGAGATGATCGTCTTCGGACTGCTCGACCCGGCGTCGGGCACGAGGGGAACGCTGGCGTCGGCGTTCGGCGTCAACGCCGACCCGGCCCTGAGTCATCACCTCGTCGACCTCCACCGCCGTTTCGAGCCCTGACCGACGGGCAACCGTCAGGTCGTCAGCGGAGGCGGATGACCTGGTCGGCGCGTTCGAACGCCACGGCGCGGTGGGACACGGCGATCACCGTGAGGCCGGCGGCGGCGAGGTTGTCCCAGAGCCGCAGTTCGGTCTCCACGTCGACTGCGCTGGACAGGTCGTCGAGCACGATCAGCTCGGGCCCGTGCGCGAGCGCCCGTGCCGTCGCCAGCCGCTGCCGCTGGCCACCGGACAGCCGCAGGCCGCGCGGACCGATGAGCGTGTCACCTGCGTCGGGCATCGCCGCGACGTCGTCGGCGATCTCCGCGACCCGCAAGGCCTCCTCGATCCGCGCCCGCTCCATCGGCCCGAGCGACACGTTGTCGATCACCGAGTCGGAGATCAGTTGGGGCACTTGGGGCAGGAAGGCGGCGTTCGGCGGCACGAGGAAAGCGGCACGGTCGACGATCGGGCGGCCGTTCCATCGAACCTCGCCCGTCACCTCGGCGCGCCAGGCCAGTCCGAGCATCGCCCGCAACAGCGTCGACTTGCCGGAACCGACCGGCCCGGTGATCACGGTGAACGTACCCCGCTCGGCACGGAACGACACCGGGCCGACGCCGCGCTGGAAGGCCGAACCCGAGCCGTTGCCCCGTCGCCCGAGGGGATAGCGGGCGACCAGGTCGACGACCTCGAACAAGTCGAGCGGCACCCGGTCGGGTCTGGCCGCGTCGGGGCGTACCGGCCGTTGCCGCGCCTCGAGGGGCAGCGAGCGGGGCCGGACGGTGTTGCTGGCGTCGTTGTCGGCGACGAGGACGCTCATCCGATCGAAGGCGATGGCCGCCTGCTTGCGGCGGGCCAGGACCCGCCCGACCATCCGCGGCATGAAGCTGAGCCATCCGAGGTAGGCGGCGAACAGGGCGAGGGTGCCGACGTCGAAGCTGCCCGTCGCGATGGCCCCGGCGCTGACGACGATGATGAGCCCGAAGCCGATGTCGGCGGCGCCGTGGCTGAACGCCATCACGCCCTCGTCGAGCACCCGGTCCCGTACGGCGGTGGAACCCCGCCGGTCGACGAGGACACGGAGGCGGTCGAGCAGGTTGCCCGACGCGCCGTTCACCTTCACCGTGGTCGCCGCCGCCATCACGTCGCCGACGAGCCCCGTCACCGCCGCAGCGGCCGTCCGGTCGGCGGCGCGGTACGCCTTGATCCGCCCGTCGAGGAGCCGGGTGACCAGCACCACGCCGATCAGGGGCAGGACGAGCACGGCCGCGGCCCGGGCATCGGCGAGACCGAGGACGAACCCGGCGATCACGCTGAAGAGCACCCCGCCGGACACGTCGACGATGCCGTCGATCAGTTGGGCGACGTCCTCGGCATCCTCCCGGAAGTGGGTGATCGCCTCGCCGGCCGAGCCGACCGGCTGGCCGGCTTCGGGGCCGCCACTCGCCATCTGCGCCTGCAAGAGGTTGCCGCGGATGAGCGTCTGCATGTGCACCCACGCCTTCGTCCAGGTGATCGCGGCGAAGTGGATGACCGCCATGCGCACCGCTTCGGCGACCATGAGGGCGATGGCGTACCAGTACACGGCGCGGGTGTCGCCGTTGCCGAGGGCGTCGAAGCCACGCCCGAGCAGGAAGCCGTTGGCCGCGGGCAGCGTGAAGAACACGACGAACGTGATCCAGCCCACCCAGAACGTCCACGGCTCATGCTTGGTGATCTGCCAAGCCAGCCGCATCGCCGAGTACTGCTTCATGCCGGCTCCGTTCACTGCGTTCCCCGGCCACGCAGGCCGCGTGTGGACGCTCGCTCGCTAGCGCTCGCTCGCTCGCATCGGTGCTGGATCATGCCGGCTCCGTTCACTGCGTTCCCCGGCCACGCAGGCCGCGTGTGGACGCTCGCTCGCTAGCGCTCGCTCGCTCGCATCGGTGCTGGATCATGCCGGCTCCGCCAACGCGTTCGTGACGGTGGCGTCGGTGTCAACGGCGAGGGCGAGCTCGAGGAGCCGGCGGTACCGTCCACCGTCGCGGCGCACGAGCTCGGCCCGGGGCCCGTGCTCGGCGATGCGACCGGCGTCGAACACGATGATCTCGTCGACCATGTCGAGCGTGGAGAGGCGGTGGGCGATGACGAACGTGGTGCGGCCGACCATCAGCCGCGCCACGGCATCGGCGATGCGTTCCTCGGTCTCGGGATCGACCCGCGCCGTCGCCTCGTCGAGCACGAGCAGATCGGGCTGGCGCAACCACACCCGGGCCAGCGCCAACAGCTGCGCCTGGCCGGCGGACAGGCCGGCGCCTCCCGCGCCGAGCGGCCGGTCGATGCCGGCGTCGACGAGCACGTCGAGCCCGACGTCGCGCAGTGCGGCCTCGACGGCGGCGTCGGACGGTGCGGCGTCGAAGAGGGTCACGTTGTCGCGGATCGTGCCCTCGAAGAGCTCGACCTCCTGCGGCACGAGCGCCACCCGGCGGCGCAGCTCGGCGAGCGGGATGTCGGCGATCGGCACCCCGCCGAGGCGCATCGTTCCCGCCGTCGGTTCGACGAGGCGGAGGAGCAGGCGCGAGAACGTCGTCTTGCCGCTGCCGGTGCGACCGACCACGCCGACCGAGCGACCGGCGGCGACCGTCACGTCGATGTCGTGCAGGATCGGTTGCGCTTCCTCGTAGCTGAAGCGCACACCGGTGGCCTCCACCGACAACGGCCCCGCCCCGGGTCGCGTCGAGCCGGCGTCGACGATGCCCGGACGGATCGCCATCAGTTCGACGACGCGGCGCATCGCGCCACTCGCCTTCTGCACGGTCTCGAGCTGGTGGACGAGGTCCTCGAGCGGGCGCGTCATCAGCTGGACGTACTGGAACAGCAGGAACGCCGTCCCCAGCGTGATCGTCCCGCCGCTGACCAACCCGGCCGACAGGGCGAGCGTGCCCACGGACCCGACCGTCACGGCTGTCTGCAAGGCCCACCACATCCGCAAGAACGCGTCCTCGCGGCGCACGGAGCTGCGCAGGGCGTCGGAGCTGTCCTCGACGAACCGCCACATGGCGTGGGTCTCGGCGCCGTTGGAGCGAAGGTCCTCGATCGCCGTGAGCCGTTCCTCGATGCCGCCGTAGAGGCGGGCGTAGGCGCCCATCTCGTCGGACGATTCACGCACCGCCCGGTGCCGCATGCGGATGACCAGGGCGGCGGCGAAGATCAGGTACACGACCATGCCGGCGCCGAGGCGCCAGTCGATCACGAGGAGCACACCGAGCATTCCGGTGAGCATGACCACGGCGCCGACGAGACGCGGCAGCACCTGCGACAGGAAGTCGGAGACGTGGGTGACGTCGCCGTCGACCCGCTGGATCAGCTCGCCCGGCGTGTGGCGACGGTGGAACTCGTGATCGAGTCCGAGCACGTGCCCGGTGATGTCGAGCCGCAGCGTGTTGGTGATGCGCCACGCCGCCCTGGTGGCGTTGCGGACGACGAGCACGTTGACGAGTTGGGTGAGCGCGGCGATGCCGAGGAAGAGCACGCCGAGGGCGACGACCGTGCCGCGGTCGGCGCCGTCGCGGGCCTCGTCGACCACCAGGCGGACGACGAGCGGGCCGGCCAGCGCGCCGGCCTGGGCGACGGCGATCACCAGCCCGAGAGCGATCCAACGCCGGGCGTCGGGGCGCAGCAGGTCGAGCAAGGCTCGACCCTGCTGGGTCACGGGGGCGCGGCCGGGGGCACGCGTCGCGTCGGGCACCGTCCCAGTGTCACCGGTGACGCCGCCGGCGTCGCGCTGGGTTTAGGTGAGGCGGCCGGCCTTGTCGGCGATCAGGGCTGCGCCGACGATGCCGGCCTCGTTGGTGAGCGTCGCCGGCACCACCTCGGTCGGGACGTCGAGGTACGGCAGCCACTTGTCGGGACGACGGCTCACTCCTCCGCCGACGATGATGAGGTCGGGCGAGAACAGGGCGCACACGTGAGTGAGGTAGCGATTCACGCGGCCGGCCCACGCCTTCCACGACAGGTCGTCACGATCGCGGGCGCTGGCGGCGGCCCGCTGCTCGGCGTCGTGGCCGTCGAGCTCGAGATGCCCGAGCTCGGTGTTGGGCACGAGGATGCCGTCGATGAACAGCCCCGAGCCGATGCCGGTGCCGAACGTGACGACGAGCACGACACCGGCACGGCCCTTGCCGGCACCCCAGCGCATCTCGGCGAGCCCGGCCGCGTCCGCGTCGTTGATCACGTGCACGTCACGACCCGATGCCTCCGTGAAGACGGCGTCGATGTCGGTCCCGATCCAGGACTCGTCGATGTTGGCGGCGCTCGCCGCGACGCCGTTGCGCACGATGGCAGGAAACGCCACACCGACGCTGCCCGACCACTCGAAGTGCTCGACCAGCTGGCGGACGACGGCCGCCATCGACGCCGGTGTCGCCGGCTTCGGCGTGGCGATCTTGTAGCGGTCGGCCGTCAGCTCGCCGGTGGCGAGGTCGACCGGGCCGGCCTTCATGCCCGAGCCGCCGATGTCGATCCCGAAGGAGATCACTGCTGGGGAGGTGGTGCCAGTTTCGATGTGCCGACGGTACCGTTCGCGGCGCCCGCGGCGTGAGCCGCGATGACGTCGGCCGCGGCGGTCACGTCGTCGACCAGGGCGATCGACCGTTCGAAGTCCCGGCCGGTGGCGAGCGCGCGTAGCAGCGGCCAAGCCGGTACTCGCTCGGTCCAGTGTTGCCGCCCGACGAGCACCATCGGCGCGGCGAGGCCGGCGTCGGCGTAGAAGTTCTCGCACGCGTCCTGGAACACCTCCTGGACGGTGCCGGCGGCGCCGGGGAGGAACACCACCCCTCCGGTGCACCGCTCGAGCAGCGTCGCCTCGCGCACCGAGTTCTGGAAGTACTTGGCGACGTGGCTGGCAAAGAGGTTGGGCGGCTCGTGGCCGTAGTGCCACGTCGGCACCCCGAGGCTGGACGCCCCGCCGGCCCATCGGGTGCGGACGGCCTGGGCGGCTTGGGCCCAGGCGCCGACCGACGGCCGGAACGACGGCACCGCAGCGAGCATCGCGGCCGCCTCCCCGACGGCGTCGGGCGGGGCGGTCGAGAGATGGGCGCCGAGGTTGGCCGCCTCCATCGCCCCGGGCCCGCCGCCCGTGGCGACGAGGAAGCCGGCCGAGGCGAGCAGCCGGCCGAGCTCGGCGGCGTCGGCGTACGCGGCGTCACCTCGCTGGACGGCATGGCCGCCCATCACGCCGACCACAGGGCGCCGATCGGCCGCCAGCCACGAGTCGAGTGCCGCCCCGATGGATGCGTCGTGGAGGGCCTTGGCGACGAGCTGCTCGGCCCCACCTCGCTCCTGCGACCAGGCGTAGACCCGCGCGTCCGGCGTCGCCGGGTACCCGGCGGCGGCCAGTCCGTCGTAGAGCTCGTCGGGCCCGTAGAGCGCAGAGCGGAACTCGTCGACGGGCGCCCCGGGGACGTCGGGGTACACGAGTGCACCGCCGGCTTCGAGGTGCACGATGGCGGGCGCCGCGAGTCGGGCACCGAGGAACAGCGCCCCGGCCGGAGCCAGCCGCAGCAGCACGGACGTGCGCTCGGTCAGGTCGACGTGGCGGACGCGCCAGCCGTCCATCGAGCGGGAAAAGGCCGCCACGGCGTCGAACTCGCCGAGTGAGTCGATGTCGACGACGCGGCGGTGCAGCCGCGACGACGGGTCGGTGGTCACCGCTCCGTCACACCTTGAGCGACTTGCCGATGATCTCCTTCATGATCTCGGTGGCCCCGCCGTAGATCCTGGTGATGCGGGCGTCGGCATAGGCGCGGGCGATCGGGTACTCGTTCATGTACCCGTAGCCCCCGTGGAGCTGCACGCACATGTCGGCGACGCGGCCCTGCAACTCGGTGCACCACCACTTGGCCATCGCCGCCTCCTCGGCCGTGAGCTCGCCGGCGTTGAGGGCGAGGATGCAGCGGTCGACGAACGTCTCGGCGATCGTGATCTCGGTGACCATCTCGGCCAGCTTGAACCGGCTGTTCTGGAACGATCCGATGGACTGGCCGAACGCCTTGCGCTCCCTCACGTATTCGATCGTCCAGTCGAGTGCGGCGCGTGCGGCCGCCACGCCCGTCACGGCGATCGAGAGGCGTTCCTGGGGCAGCTTGCCGACGAGCTGGAGGAACCCGCCACCCTCCTCTCCGAGCAGGTTGGCGACCGGCACCCGGGCGTCGGTGAAGAACAGCTCGGCGGTGTCCTGGGCGTGCATGCCGATCTTGTGGAGGTTGCGACCGCGCTCGAAACCGGGGGTGCCGCGCTCCACGACGAGCAGCGACATGCCACGGTGCCGTTCGGTGGGGTCTGTCTTCACGGCGGTGATCACGAGGTCGGCGTTGATTCCGTTGGTGATGAACGTCTTCGATCCGTTGACGATGTAGTCGTCACCGTCGCGGATCGCCGTCGTGGCCATCGACGCCAGGTCCGATCCCATGCCCGGTTCGGTCATGGCGACGGCGGTGATCAGCTCCCCGGACGCGATGCCCGGCAACCACCGCTGCTTCTGCTCGTCGGTGCCGAGGTCGAGGAAGTACGGCATGCAGATGTCGTTGTGCAGCGTGAGTCCGAGCCCGGCGCTGTTGACGCCGGCGCGCTGGATCTCCTCGGCGATGACGGCGTTGAACCGGAAGTCCTTGATCCCGCCGCCGCCGAACTCCTCGGGGACGTCCATGCCGATGAAACCGCTGGCTCCGGCCTGCTTGAAGAACTGTCGATCGACGATCCCGTCGGCCTCCCACCGCTCGTGATGGGGCACCGCCTCCCGTTCGAGGAACGTCCGGAACGCCGCCCGGAATTGATCATGGGTGTCGTCGAACAACGTGCGAAGCATGGTTGTCATTGTACGATTCGGCCCGAGTCCGCTTCCGGGTCGCGGTGGCGGGCGACCGGTTCCGCGCCTGGGCCGGCAACGACAGGAGACGACGAAGCAACGTGGCCGAGCTTGCAACAGAGCCTGAGGCGCCGCTGATCACCCGCCTGCGGGTGCCCAAGACCGCCGAACTCGTGGCCGACCATCTGCGCCGTCAGATCGTTCGTGGCGAGCTGCACGAGGGTGAAGCGCTGCCATCGGAGGTCACGCTCACCGAGCGCTACGGCGTCTCCCGCCCCACGCTGCGTGAAGCGTTCCGGGTGCTCGAGGCCGAGCAGTTGATCACGGTCCGCCGCGGGGCGCGAGGCGGTGCGATCGTGCACGAGCCGAGCGCGTCGATGGTCGCCCGCTACGCCGGATTCGTCCTCGAGCACGCCGGCTCGACGCTGGCCGACATCTGCGAGGCTCGCGTCCAGATCGAGGGACCGTGCGCGGCCCAGGCGGCCCGGCGCCGCACGCCTGACGACATCGCCCGGCTTCGTGCCGCGGTCAGCCAGTGCGAACTGGTGGGCCACGATCACCAGCGCCTCGTCGTGCAGTCGAGCGACTTCCACGCCATGGTCGTCGAGATCGCCGGCAACAAGACGGTGATGCTCCTGCACTCGATGGTGCGGGCCATCATCGACATGGCGAAGTTCCGGCGCTTCGCCGAGACGATCGAATCGTCGGCGCGGCGCAAGGCCTTCAGTCACGGCGGCAGCGCCCACAGCCTGCTCGTCGACCACATCGAGGCGGGCGACGCCGACGCCGCCGAGTCCCTGTGGCACCGCCATCTCTCGGCGTCCAACCGACTCCTCCTCGAACTCCCCGGCAGTCACGACCCCATCGACCTCTTCGATTAATTGCGTTCCCCGGCCACGCAGGCCGCGTGAACGGCTCGGTCGGAGCAAGCTCCTCCCTCGCCTTCACCGCTCGCGACGCGGCTCGTCAGGTGAGCTGCTTGACGGCGTGGGTCTCGCCGTCGTCGATGTGGCCCGTCGGCTCGTAACCGCGGGCGAGGTACATCGGGGCGGGTGAACCGGGGCCTTCGGCCCACGAGACCTCGATCGCCGTCGCGCCCTGCTCGCGGCAGCGCCGCTCGAACTCGTCGAGCGCGGCCGCGCCCACGCCGCGTCGCTGATGCATCCGGTCGATCAGGAAGCGCCAGAGGTACGGGTTGGGATGGGCCTCGGTCATCTCGGCCGCCATGATGAACCCGGCGATCTCGCCGTCGGCTTCGATCGCCCGGTACCAGGTCTCCAGACGGGCGCCATCGACGGTCGGCGGGATCAGGGCGTCGCGAAAGTTCCCGAGCATCGGCGACACGAACCGCTCCTGCGATTTGTGCGTCGACAGCAGGGCGACGGCGCGGCGGTTGTGTTCGGTGATCGGCACCAGCCGAACCGAGTCCGGACGGTGTCGCGGCCGCCCACGCCAGGCCTCGTCGTCGGCGCGCGTCATCCCGTAGAGCATGTCGTCCGAGCATTCGTCGCCGACCCAGAACGACTCACGCGTGAGCCCCTCGAAGCGGAGCCCGCACGCCTCGAGCACCCGAGCCGACGGGGCGTTGTCGGGATGCAATGACGACTCGATCCGGGTGACGCCGAGCTCGTCGAAGAAGTAGCGAACGAGCGCCTGTGCCGCCTCCGTCGCATAGCCCCGCCCCCAGTGGTCGGGGTGGAACGTGTAGCCGAAGTAGGCGACCCGGCCGCCCCAGCGGAGCTCGGCGACGAGATCGCCGAGGATCCGTTCCGGCGACTCGGCGTCGACGACGGTCAGCGTCCAGAACGTGCCGACGGCGAAACCGTCCATCGCCGCCGACCTCGCCATCGACGCCTCGGCCCGCTCGCGGGTGTAGGGCATCTCCCAGTCCTGGTAGCGGGCGACCTCGGGGAGCCGGCGGCGCTCGAACGCGGCCTCCGCGTCGCTGATGAGCGGAGCACGCAGGATCAGCCGCTCGGTGCGGATCGGTTGGAAGGCCATCGCTCGACCGTACGCGGATCGCCTCGCATCCGCCGGACGACTTTCGGCGAGGTTCAGCGAACGGCGCCGAGGGCGCGCAGCACGAACGTCGTCGTGGCGTCCGTCTCCCGCTCGATGTCGTCGTGTCCGAGCGAACCGGCGCGGTTGATGCACGCCGACACCAGCGGCAGCGCGGTGCCGACGTCGGCGTCGAACGACCCGTCGCCAACGCCGTCGGCGAGGATGCCCCGCAACGTGTCCTCCATCGAGTGCACGTGATGCAGGAGGCGCTGGTAGGTCTCCGGTGACAGCAACACCTGCAAGCTGCGTCCCGGCGGCAGGTGGTTGCGTGAGATGTAGCGGAGTTGGGCGGCGATGTAGACGCGCAGCCGGTCGGCGGGCGTGCCGGCACCGGCGAGGTCGGCGGCGAGCCCCTCGGTGAACGACGTGACCTCGGCCTCCGTGAACGCCACCACGAGGGCGTCCTTGTCGGCGAAGTAGTTGTACATCGTCGTGCGGGACATGCCGGCCGCGGCGGCGACATCGGCCAGGCTGACGGCGTCGTAGCCCCGCTCGTAGACGAGCGACGAGAAGGCGGCGAAGATCGCGTCTCGGGTGGCCTGCCGGTGCGCGGCCACGGATCCTCCGGTCACCCTCGGCATCGGGCCATGGTGCCACAGGCCCATGCGACCCACCGGGCGGGGCGCCGTCGTGAAGAAGCGAGGCACTCCACGCCGTTTCGTGACAGACTGTCGTAATGGTGCCAACCAACCTCGACTCCGCCCCCGTCGACGTGGCGTTCTCGGTGGCATTGAAGGACGCCACGCAGGAGTTGCACGACGCCGCCGAGCGCTCGCCGTTCATCGGACGCCTGCTCGGCGGTGAGCTGCCGGTCGACGACTACGCACGGTTCCTCGCCCAGCTTCACGACGTGTACGAGGTGCTCGAAGAGGCGGCGGCGCAACTCGCCGACGATCCCGTCGCCGGGCCCTTCGCCGAGCCGGCGCTCACCCGCCTGCCCTCGCTCACGGCCGACCTCGAGCTGTTGGGCGGCGCCGGCTGGCGCCAGCGCTTCGCCCCGACCGCCGCCACCGATGCGCTCGTCGACCACCTCAGGGCGACCTGCTTCCACTGGCCGGGCGGTTTCGTCGCTCACCACTACGTGCGGTATCTCGGCGACCTGTCGGGCGGCCAGATCATCCGCCGCATCCTCGAGCGGGTCTACGGCTTTGCCGACCGCTACCCGTCGGGACCGGCGCACGCCGGCGTCCGCTTCTTCGTCTTCGAGCACCTCGACAACGGCGTGCAGTTCAAGAAGCGCTACCGCGAGCTGCTCGACCACGCCCCGTGGGATGCCGCCGAACGGGAGCGGGTCGTCGCCGAGGCGAACACCGCGTTCCGCCTCAACACCGCGGTCTTCGACTCGCTGGGCGGCTGAGATCCTCCGAGATCTCGCGGCAAAGTGGTCGGTCGATGACCACTTTGCGGGCGCACCATGATCGTGAGGCAGGTCAGCGGACCGGCCCGACCGACACGCAACACAAGGAGCGCCACTGTGGACTTCAAGCTGGAACTCGTCTTCGTCCCCGTCACCGACGTCGACCGGGCGAAGGACTTCTATGTCCGGGCCGGCTTCAACCCCGACCACGACCACCGGGTGTCCGACGAGGTCCGCTTCGTCCAGCTGACCCCGCCGGGCTCGGCGTGCTCGATCGCGCTCGGCACCGGGCTCACCGAGATGGCGCCGGGCTCGCAGAAGAACCTGCAGGTGGTGGTCGACGACGCCGATGCCGCCCGCGCCTTCCTCGTCGAGCGGGGCATCGAGGCCACCGAGGTCCAGGACCTCGCGTGGGGCCGCTTCACATGGTTCGCCGATCCCGACGGCAACACCTGGGCCGTCCAGCAGCTCCCCGACTACTCCGCCGGCTGATCCCGCCGGTGCGATGAGCGATGAGCCCGCCCAGCGGGCTCATCGCTCATCGCGCGGCGAGCGACCCGCTGGCGTCGAGGCGAGCGAGGAAGCGGACTGCGGCCTGGGCCGATTCGTGGCGCCACAGCGCCACGACGTCGGTCGGGTCGGGGTCGCCGTGCGCCGCCGCCAGTTCGTCGACAGCCATGCGCTGTGCCGCCACGAGCGCCGACGTCTCGATCCCGCTCGCCTCGGCGAGGACGAGCTTGAGCAGCAACTCGCTGCGGAGGTCGCGCAGGTGCAGGACCGGAGCGACGACCCACTGACGAAAGCGCCGACGCCCCAGCCGGGTCGGGGCGAGGATCGTGCGGTTCCCGCCGGCGGTGCCGGGCTCCTCGCCGACCGCTTCGGCGCAGCCCTTCACCACGAGCTGATCGAGCGCCCGGTAGGTGAGCGGCCGCGACATCGTCCACACTCGGCCGACGTCGCCATCGGGCTTGAGCCGACCGGCGACGGCGAAGCCGTGGGTCGGGCCCTGACAGAGGATCCCGAGGCACGCCCACTCACCGAGCAAGAGGGTGGGCTGCGGACCGGACACGGGCTGACCGTAGCGGCCGCCCGCCAGTGGTGTCGGTTGCGAGTGGCGACAAGTCAACCGTTGACTATTGTGCGGGCATGCGTCGACTCGACCCGATCTCCCGTCTCGGCATCGCCGCGACGGCCGTCACGACCGCCCTCGCCCTGACGCCGGCCGCCGTGTCCGGATCGAGGTCCAGCGAACCGACGAGCGGGCTGGACGGCGATCTCACGGTGTTCGCCGCGGCGTCGCTGACCGACGCCTTCGAAGCGATCGGTGAGGCGTTCCACGTGGCCAACCCGGACGTGGACGTGACGTTCAGCTTCGCCAGCTCGTCCGACCTCGCCGGCCAGATCGTCGAGGGTGCGCCGGCCGACGTGTTCGCCTCGGCCGACCAGAACAACATGATCAAGCTCGTCGACGCCGACGCCGTCGGCGACGAACCGCAGACCTTCGCCACCAACTCGCTGGCCATCATCGTCGAGCCCGGCAACCCGGCGGGCATCACCGGTGTCGAGGACCTCGCCGACCACCCCGACCTCATCGTGGTGTCGTGCGACCCCGAGGTGCCGATCGGCGCCTACGTCCAGGACGTCTTCGGCAACGCCGGCGTCGAGGTCGAGATCGACTCGTTCGAGGAGAACGTGCGGGCCGTGTCGGAGAAGGTCGAGCTCGGCGAGGCCGACGCCGGCCTCGTGTACGCCACCGACATCACCGCGGCGGGCGACGCCGCCGAGGGTGTGGAGATCCCCGCCGACATCAACGTGATCGCCGAATACCCGATCGCCACCACCGCCGAAGCCGGCGACCCCGAGTTGGCTGCGGCGTTCGTCGAGTTCGTCCTCGGCGACGGCCAGGCCGTGCTCGCCGAGTTCGGCTTCGGCGCACCCGACGCCCCGCCAACGTCCATCCCGCCAGCCACAGCGCCGGCGACGACGGGTCCGTGACCGCGCCTCGCCGCCGGAAGGACCCGACGGCCCGGCAGCGGCTCCCGCTGCCGGCGCTCGTGCTCGCCCTGATCGCCGTCGCCTTCTTCGCCCTCCCGTTCGTCGGGATGCTGTGGCGCACGCCGTGGTCGCGGTTCTGGGAGGTCCTCACCGGCTCGGGGATCGGCACGCCGCTGCGCATCTCGATCACCTGCTCGCTCGCGGCCGCCGGCCTGTCGCTCCTGTTCGGGGTGCCGCTCGCCTGGCTGCTCGCCCGCGCCGACTTCCCGGGCCGGAGCGTGGTCCGGGCGTTGTGCACGCTCTCGATGGTGCTGCCACCCGTGATCGGCGGCGTCGCCCTGTTCTTCGCCATCGGCCGGCGAGGCGTGCTCGGGCAGTACCTCGACCGCTGGTTCGGGATCACGATCCCGTTCACCATCTGGGCGGTCGTCATCGCCCAGACGTTCGTCGCCATGCCGTTCCTCGTGCTCACCGTCGAATCGGCGCTGCGCTCGTTCGACAGCCGCTTCGACGAAGCGGCCCGAACCCTCGGCGCGACGCGCTGGTACGCCTTCCGGCGCGTGACCCTGCCGGCCATCGCCCCGTCGGTCGTCGCCGGCACGGTGCTCGCCTGGGCCCGGGCCCTCGGGGAGTTCGGCGCGACGATCACGTTCGCCGGCAACAACCCGCGGACGACCGAGACGATGCCGATCGCCATCTACCTCGCCCGCGAGCGCGACCAGCCGACGGCCATCGTGCTCAGCCTCGTACTGATCGCCGTGTCGTTCGTCGTCCTCGTCGTTCTGCGCGACCGCTGGATGAACGGGGGCGGACGAGCGGCACCCGGTACCGTCGCGCTCGCGTGAGCCTCGACATCGACCTGTCCGTCCGCCGCGGCTCGCTGCAGGTCAGGCTGGCGCTGACGGTGGAGCGGGGTGAACTCGTCGCCGTGCTCGGCCCCAACGGAGCGGGCAAGTCGACGCTCCTGCGCTGCCTGGCCGGACTGCTGGCGATCGACGACGGCACGGTCCACCTCGACGGCGCCACGCTGGACGATCCGCGCGCCGACGTGTTCGTGCCGCCCGAGCAGCGCCCGGTCGGCGTCGTGTTCCAGGACTACCTGCTGTTCCCGAACCTCTCGGTGCTCGAGAACGTCGCCTTCGGCCTGCGCGCCCGCGGCGTCGGGCGAGCCGAGTCGAGGGCCAAGGCGATGGAGTGGATCGAACGAGTCGGCCTCGCCGACCACGCCGGAGCCCGTCCGGCCTCGATCTCGGGAGGCCAGGCCCAGCGCGTGGCCCTCGCCCGGGCGCTGGCCACCGATCCCCACCTCCTCCTGCTCGACGAGCCGCTCGCCGCGCTGGACGTGTCGACGCGCAGCGACGTCCGCCGCGATCTGCGAAGGCACCTGGAATCGTTCGACGGCGTCCGCCTCCTCGTCACCCACGACCC
Organism: Desertimonas flava; assembly: GCF_003426815.1. Taxonomy (GTDB): domain Bacteria; phylum Actinomycetota; class Acidimicrobiia; order Acidimicrobiales; family Ilumatobacteraceae; genus Desertimonas; species Desertimonas flava. The sequence goes on along the minus strand of NZ_QKYK01000023.1, from coordinate 66,008 downwards.
GGTCGACGCCTACGCCCTCGCCGATCGGGTGGTCATCCTCGAACACGGGACCGTCACCCAGACCGGCCCCCTGGCCGACGTCGTCGCCCGCCCCCGCACGCCCTACGTCGCCGACCTCGTCGGGCTCAACCTGATCGCCGGCGAGGCGAACGGCGACACCCTCGTGACCGGCGAGTCCGGCAAGGTGGTCGCCGCCACCCACGACGCGACCGGTCCGGCGTACGCCGCCATCCGGCCGCAGGCGGTGTCGCTCCATCGACGGCACCCCGAAGGCAGCGCGCGCAACGTGTGGGAGCTGACGGTCGACCACGTCGACCAGCACCACGACCGCGCCCGAGTGCGGCTCGGCGGAGCGCTGACCCTCGTCGCCGAGGTCACGCCGGCAGCCGTCGCCGAGCTCGACGTGCGCGAGGGCGAACGGCTCTGGGCGAGCGTCAAGGCCACCGACGTCGAGCTCTACCCCCGCTGACACCCCGGCCCGGGTCACCTATACCGGCTCCGGCACCGGCTCCGGCACCGGCTCGACCTCCGTCGCCACCCAGGCGCCATCGACCACCGGTCGTGCCCGCCACGCCCGCTCGATGTGACGCGTCATCGCCGGATAGACGATCGCGTAGCGAAACGGTTTGATGAGCGCCATGTAGAGCCGGCCCAGCGGGCCCTTGGGCTTCACGAGCACCGCCAGCTGCCCGCGGTACCCACCGTCACCGTCCGCCACCCACCCGAGATGCACGACACCGTGCATGGTCGAGTTGACCATCTCGGCGGCGTACTCACGCTCGAGGCAGAACAGCGTGGTGAACGGCGAGCTCGCCGGCTCGTCGACGCGGCCGGTCGTGGCGGCCAATGCGGCCGGGACGCGGATCCGCAGCGACGGGGACCAGCCGCTCGCCGCTTCGCCATCCCAGCCGAAGACCCGACCGAGCATCCAGCGAAGTGCGAACAACGCCCTCGCCGCCCGCGCCCGCCCGCCGTTCTCGAGATCGAGCGTGTGCATCAGCCCGACGAAGTGTTCGAAGTCGTCCGCCGTGGCACCGGGCGTTCGGAGGACCCAGACGTCCTCGAGGCGGAAGTCGTGGGCGATCTCGTGGATCCGCCACGGCTGCGAGGTGTGTGCGCTGGCCAGCGTTCGGCCCATGTTGCCTCCGTCAGTTCGGCGTCAGATCGGTCAGTGCCCTGTGGTGGTTGACCGACTGTCGGTCGGTGACCGACTGCTGGTCAGTCTGCTACCATCAGGCCGTGGACGTCAAGCCCCTCCGGGTCCGCCAGGCCGAGGCCACGCGATCGCTCCTCATCGACATCGCCCGGCGCAACTTCACCGAGCGCGGCTACGCGGCGACATCGATCGACGACGTGATCCGCGAGGCCGGCGTGGCCCGCGGTGCCCTCTACCACCACTTCCCGGGGAAGGAGGCGCTGTTCCGCGCCGTGTACGAGACGGTGGAGGCCGAGGTGGTGACCAAGGTCCTCGCCGCGGCTGCTGCCCAGACCGAGCCGATGGCATCGGTGCGCGCCGGCCTCGGCGCCTTCCTCGATGGCTGCCTGGAGCCGGCGTTCCGCCGGATCGTCGTCCTCGAGAGCGTGTCGGTCCTCCAGACCGGTGTGCTCGAGGTCGGCATCGACCCCGTCGAGCTACCCATGCTGCGCCGCGTGCTCGATCCGCTCCTCGGCAGCGCCCGCTTCGGCGAACTGGCGCTCGACGCCCTCGCCTACGTGGCGCTCGGCGGCCTCTACGGTGCGTCGCTGTTCATCGCCCGCGCCGACGATCCGGCCGTCGCCAGGACAGAGGTCGACCTCGTGCTCGACACGCTCGTCGCCGGACTCGTGCGCGGCGCGGACTCCTGAGCGAACGTCGCCCTACCCTCGCCGCTCCAGCCGGACGACGATCGCCTTCGAGGTCGGCGTGCGGCTGCCTTCGGCCACGCTGTCGAGCGGCACGAGCACGTTGGCCTCGGGGAAGTAGGCGGCGCAGCAGCCCCTCGGCGTCGGGTAGGACACGATGCGGAAGCGTTCGGCCCGCCGCTCGGAGCCGTCGCGCCACTCGCTGACGACGTCCACCACGTCGCCGTCGGCGTGGCCGAGGGCGGTGATGTCGTCGGCGTTGACGAACACGACGCGCCGGCCGTCATGGATCCCCCGATAGCGATCGTCGAGGCCGTAGATGGTGGTGTTGTACTGGTCGTGGGACCGCACCGTCTGCAACAACAGGCGACCGGGCGGCACCTTGATCGGCTCGAACGTGTTCACCGTCAGGCGGGCCCGTCCCGTGGCCGTGGCGAACGTGCGACTGTCGCGCGGCCCGTTGGGCAAGGCGAAGCCGCCCGGCTCGACCACCCGCCGGTTGAAGTCCTCGAAGCCAGGAACCACCGCGGCGATGTGATCGCGGATCGCCGCATAGTCGCGCCCCCAGTCGGTCCAGTCCACGACGGAGGCGTCGAGTGCGGCGGCGGCGATGCCGGCGACGATGTCGACCTCGCTGCGCAGGTGCGGCGACGCCGGGTCGTTGCGGCCGCGCGTCGCGTGCACGACGCCCATCGAGTCCTCGACGGTGACGAAGCGCTGCTCCGGGCCCCGTGAGTCCCGCTCGGTGCGTCCCAGGCACGGGAGGATGAGCGCCTCGGTCCCGCACCGCACGTGCGACCGGTTGAGCTTGGTCGACACCTGCACGGTGAGCGCGCAACGCTCCATCGCCGCGGCCGTGGCCTCGGTGTCGGGCGCGGCGGACACGAAGTTGCCGCCCATCGCCACGAAGACGTCGACGTCGCCGGCTGCCATGGCGGCGATCGCCTCGACGGTGTCGAACCCGTGTGCGCGCGGCGGTTCGAACCCGAAGCGGTCGGCGAGGGCGTCGAGGAACGCCGGCGACGGCCGTTCGTAGATGCCCATCGTGCGGTCGCCCTGGACGTTGCTGTGCCCGCGCACGGGGCACAATCCGGCGCCTCGCTTGCCGATCGCCCCGCGTAGCAACAGCGTGTTGGCGACCTCGCGGATGGTCGCGACGGCCTGCCGGTGCTGCGTGAGACCCATCGCCCAGCAGGCGACGATGCGCTCGTGACCGGCGACCAGCTCCACGAACGCGTCGACGTCGCCGGCCGTCAGTCCGGTGGCGGCGAGCAGGGCGTCGTGGTCGAGGCCGGCGAGGTGGGTGGTGAGCTCGTCGAAGCCGTCGCAGGAGGCGTCGACGAAGGCCCGGTCGACCGACCCGGACGCGGCCAGACGGGCGTTGACGAGCTGGAACAGGGCGAGGTCGGCGCCGACCGCCACCGGGAGGTGAAGGTCGGACAGCGCGGTGCCGCGGCGGGCGAGGCCCCGCACGGTCTGCGGGTTGCGGAACTGCATCAACCCCGCCTCCGGCAACGGATTGATCGACACGACCTTCGCCCCGCGGCGCTTGGCCGTCTCGAGGGCGCTGAGCATGCGCGGGTGGTTCGTCCCCGGGTTCTGACCGATGATGACGAGCAACCCGGCGTCGTGGATGTCCTCGATGGTCACCGTGCCCTTGCCGATCCCGATCGTCTCGGTGAGGGCGACGCCACTCGACTCGTGGCACATGTTCGAGCAGTCGGGCAGGTTGTTGGTGCCCAGGGCACGGACGAACAGCTGGTACGAGAATGCCGCCTCGTTACTCGTGCGACCCGACGTGTAGAACACAGCCCGATCGGGCGACGACAGGGCACGCAACGCGCCGCCGATCCGCGCGAACGCCGCTTCCCACGAGATCGGCTCGTAGTGCGTCGCCCCCGCCGGCCGGTACATCGGCTCGGTCAGCCGGCCCTGCTGCCCGAGCCAGTAGTCGGACCGCTCGGCGAGCGAGGCGATCGAGTGCTCGGCGAAGAAGTCGGCGGTGATCCTGCGGTCGGTCGCCTCCTCGGCGATCGCCTTGGCGCCGTTCTCGCAGAACTCGAAGCGGCTCGTCCGGTGACCGTTGAGGTTGTCCTCGGGCCATGCGCACCCCGGGCAGTCGAACCCGTCGGGCTGGTTGATGCGCAGCATGGTGCGCGCCGCCTTGGCCACGCCGAGGTGATCCACCAGCTGGCGCACCGACTCGACGACCGCCGGAATCCCGGCGGCGTACCCCTTCGGTGCGGTGACCTTCAGATGCTCGTCACCTTGGTCGACGCGTGGAGCCGGCTTCACGGCTTCATCCTGGCAGCAGCCGTCGCGCGACCCAAACGCGACGCTCAGCTGGTCAGCGACGCCACGCTGACGCTCAGCTGGTCAGCGACGCCACGCTGACGCTCAGCTGGTCAGCGACGCCACGCTGACGCTCAGCTGGTCAGCGACGCCACGCTGACGATCCCAGGCGCGGCGCGGAGGGCGTCGAGCACCTCGGGCGCCACCTCGGACGTCGGCGCGATGAGCATCACGGCGAGGCCGTCGGTCTCGCTGCGGCCGACGTCCATGTCGGCGATGTTGACGCCGGCTTCGCCGAGCATGGTGCCGACGGTGCCGATCACGCCGGGCCGGTCGTCGTTGGTGATCATCACCATGTCGTCGGCGGGCGGGACGTCGAACGTGTGCCCGTCGACGAGGACGATCCGCTGCTCACCGCGGCGACCGGCGAGCGTGCCGGCGATCTCGTGGCCGCCACCCTTGATGGTGATCAGGTTGACGTAGTCGGCCGACGTCGTGGACGACACCTCGCGGACGTCGAGACCGGCTTCCTTGGCCCGCTGCGGCGCGTTGACGTAGGTGACGGGGTCGCTCGACACGCCCGAGAACAGGCCCTTGAGCACCGACAGGCCGACGATGCGGTTGTCGTGGGCGCCGATGTCACCCTCGACCACGATCTCGATCGACGATGGCAACCGAGTACCCTGGGCACCGCCCAGACCCGCGCCGACGAGCGAGCCGAACAGCGACCCGAGCCGCTCGGCCAGGGGCAGGAACGGACGCAGCGACTCGTGGGCCTCGGCCGCGGCGAGGTTGACGGCGAATGGGACGAAGTCGCCGGCCAGGGCGAGCTGCACCATGTCGGCGATCGTGTCGCCCGCCTTGTCCTGCGCCTCGCGGGTGCTGGCCCCGAGGTGCGGCGTGACCGTCACGCTGTCCAGCTGGAACAACGGCGACTCGGTGGTGGGCTCGGACACGAACACGTCGAGCGCGGCGCCGGCGATCACACCGTCGCGGATCGCCTCGGCGAGCGCCTCCTCGTCCACGATCCCACCGCGGGCGACGTTGATGACGCGCAGCGACGGCTTGGCCTTGAGGAGCAGGTCGCGACCGATCAGACCGACGGTTTCGGGTGTGCGGGGCAGGTGGATCGTGAGGAAGTCGGCTTCGGCGACGACCTGATCGAGCGGCATCAGCTCGACCCCGCCGGAGCGGGCCTTCTCGGCCGACACGAACGGGTCGTAGGCGACGAGGCGCATGCCGAACCCGCGGGCGCGATCGGCGACCAGCTTGCCGATGCGGCCGAGGCCGACGATGCCGAGGGTCTTGTCGGCGAGCTCGACGCCCTCCCACTTGCTGCGCTCCCAGCGGCCGGCGACCAGTGCCGAGTGGGCCTGGGCCACGTTGCGGGCCTGGGCGAGCAGTAGGGCCATCGTGTGTTCGGCCGCCGACACGATGTTCGACTGCGGGGCGTTGACGACCATCACGCCGCGCTCGGTGGCCGCCTCGACGTCGACGTTGTCGAGGCCGATGCCGGCTCGGCCGACGACGAGCAGATCGGTGGCCGCCTCGAGGACCGCCCGGTCGACGTTGGTGGCCGAGCGGATGATCAGGGCGTGGGCACCGACGATCTCGGTCAGCAATTCGGAGGCGGACAGCCCGGTACGCACGTCCACGGTGTGGCCGACGGCGCGGAGCCGGTCGAGGCCTCCGTCGGCGATCTCTTCGGTGACGAGGATGCGGGCCATGTCCGAAATCCTTACCGCTCCACTCACCTTCGTCACAACGGGTTGGACGCAAAGTTCACTCCCTGTGCCCAACTACCGTCACCAGCCGTGACGCCCGCCACTCCCCGCGCTGCCGACGCCACGATCGCCGCGGCACTCGACGAGGCGGAGCTCTGGTTCGTGCAACGGGGCCTCCCCCACTTCGTCGAGCGGCACGAGTCGGTGTGGGACATCTGGGGCCGGGCGCTGCCGCTGCTGATCGTCGGCTACCTGCTCCTCGGGCTCAACGCCCTCGACATCAGCCGCTGGACGTGGCAGCACAACCTGCTCGTCGCCATCGTCGTCGTCGCCGTGCTCGCCGTCACGCTTGTCGTGTCCAACCTGATCCGTCACGAGCCGGCGTTCGGCCGTCCCGAGGCCATCGGGCCGGCGGAGCTCGCCGTGCTGGTCCTCACGCCCGCCGTCCCGTCCTTCGTCCTCGGCCAGCCGGGCGACGGCATCCAGACGATCCTCGAGGGCGTCGGCCTGCTGGCCCTCGTCTGGGCACTCACCAGCTACGGCGTTCCGGCGCTGGTGCGCTGGGCGGCGGAGAACACCCGCGACCTGCTGGGTGTGTTCGTCAACGTCGCCTTCCGCGCGCTGCCGCTGCTCCTGCTGTTCATGACGTTCCTGTTCATCAACGCCGAGGTGTGGCAGATGGCCGGCCGCCTCGTCGGGCCGGCCTACCTGATCGTCCTCGGCATCTTCTTCCTCTTCGGCGCCGTGTTCGTGGTGACCAGGGTGCCCACGCTCATGCGGTCGCTCAACACGTTCGCCTCGTGGCGCGACGTCGAGACGCTGGCCGACGTGGAGGCCGGCCAGGCGTTGTACGAGGCGGTGGGTCCCGACCCCGACCTCCCGCCGGAACCGGACCGGCCGGCATTGCGGCAACGCCTCAACATCGGCCTCGTCGCGCTCTTCTCCCAGGGGATCCAGATCACCGCGGTGGCGGTGGCGATGACGGCGTTCTTCGTCGGGTTCGGCGTGCTCGCCATCCCCCTCGACACGATCGCCGGCTGGACCGCGCTCGACGAGTCCGCCGTGCACACGTTCGCCACGTTCCATCTCGGTGGCCGGGACCTGGTGCTCACCGAGCCGCTGCTCCGTGTCTCGGCCTTCCTCGGAGCGTTCACAGGCATGTACTTCACCGTCGTGCTCTCGACCGACGCGACCTATCGCGACGAGTTCGCCGACGACGTCGGGCCCGAGCTCCGGCGGGCGCTGGCCGTCCGGGTGCTCTACCGACGGGCGCTGCGCGGCCATGATGGGAACGACGATGACTGAACTCCCCGAATCTCTCCCCACCTCCCCGAGCGACGATCGCGACGACCCCGACGACCGCGTCCACATCAAAGTGCTCTCGGATCCCGCCGACCTGCGCCGCCTCACCGTGTTGTTCAACCAGGTCTGGGGCTCGGTGACGCCGATCGTCGGCGTCGAGCTGCTGCGGGCGATGGGTCACACCGGCGGTTACGTCGCCGGCGCGTTCCAGCACGATCGCATGGTGGGCGGCTCGCTCGGCTTCCTCGGTCGCCATCGCGGCGATCTGGCCCTGCACAGCCACATCACCGGCATCCTGCCCGGTGTGCGCCAGACCGGCCTCGGCCGGCACATGAAGCTGCACCAACGACACTGGGCGGCCGACCACGACCTCCCGTGGGTGACCTGGACGTTCGACCCGCTCGTTCGCCGCAACGCCTGGTTCAACATCGCCGTGCTCGGCGCGACGATCGACGACTACCTCGTCGACTTCTACGGGCAGATGAACGACGCCCTCAACGGCACCGATCCGAGCGATCGCCTGCTCGCCGCGTGGCGCACCGACGGGCCCGACGAGCAGCCGCGCGTCGCCGCTGCGGTCCCGCCCGGCGCCGTGGCCGTGCCGACGCCCGAGGACATCGTGGTGCTGCGCCGCACCGACCCGACGGCTGCCGCCGAATGGCGCCTCCGGCTACGCGAGGAACTGGGCGGTCCACTCACCAGCGGTGCCCGGGTGGTCTCGTTCACCCGTGACGGCCAGTACGTCGTCGCCCTACCCGCCGGCACCGACGAGGACGGCGACCACCGCGCTACGCGGTGATCGCCTTGATCTCCTCGCTCACCTCGGCGGCATTCGGTGCCGCGGCCAAGGTGGCGTTGAGCGACATCAGCTTCATCATGTCGCCCTGCACCACCACCTTGCCGGTCATGAACGCCTGCATGCCGGCCGCCTGATCCTGGAGGACGAAGATCGTCTTGGCGGTGTCGTAATCGGTCGTCAGGCTGACGTCGGCGTCGTCGAGCTTGCCGAGCTCCATCTCGGCCGCGCCGGTCGAGGTGTCGATGTGACTCTCCACGGTGCCCTCGCCGAACGGCACGCCCGTGATGGTGAGGTTGACCTTGATGGCCGGCCCCGCCGCCTCACCGCTGCCGTACTTCTCGCGGATCTCCCGGGCGGCCGTCATCCATTCGTCGGACAAGAATGCATGGGTCATGCCCGCACCGTAGTCGGCGTCTCCGAGACGCATGTCAGCCGGGCGGCCCTGCGGGCAGGCGGCGTCAGCTGGCGATCTCGGCGAGGGCCTTGGCGAGTTCGCTGACCGACCACGTGCGGTCGGAGCGGACCTCCTCGGCCATCTCCCACGATCGGACGCGCCGGACGACCCCGCCCTGCACGAAGAAGACCTCACCGGTGAACTGGCACTCCGTCGACGACAGGTAGGCGACGAGCGGGGCGATGTTGGCCGGGTCCCACTCGTCGAACGCCCCTTCGCGCGCCTCCATGATCTCGTCGAGGCCGGGGGTGGCGAGCGTCAGGCGGGTGCGGGCCGCCGGCGCGATGGCGTTGACCTTCACGTCGTAGCGAGCCAACTCCTTGGCGGCGATCTGGGTGAACGTGGCGATGCCCGACTTCGCCGCGCCGTAGTTGGTCTGACCCGGGTTGGCGAGCAGACCCGACGTCGACGAGGTGTTGACGATGTGACGCGGTTTGCCGCGCCCCGCCTTGGACTCCTCGCGCCAGTAGGCGGCGGCGAACCGCGACGGGGCGAAGTGGCCCTTGAGGTGCACGCGCACGACGTCGTCCCACTCGGCCTCGGTCATGTTGACCAGCAGGCGGTCGCGGAGGATGCCGGCGTTGTTGACGAGGATGTCGAGACCGCCGAACACGTCGATGGCCGTCTGGACGAGTGCCTCGGCGCCGGCCCAGTCGGCGATGTCGTCGTGATTGGCGACGGCCGCGCCTCCCGCCGCGACGATCTCTTCGACCACCGCGTCGGCCGGAGCCAGTTCGCCCGACTCGTCCACCGAGCCGTCGTTGCGGCCGCCGGTGTCGTTGACGACCACCGAGGCGCCCTCTCGCGCGAACAGCAGGGCGTGCTCTCGGCCGATGCCCCGGCCGGCCCCGGTGATGATGGCGACGCGACCGTCGAGGGCTCCACTCATCGCAGTCCTTCCCGCGCAACTCTGCACTGCATCATCTCGTCCTTTCCGACATCCGGCCGGCCACGCTGCCGTCGCGGACCTCGGCCGAACGTAGTCGTTGCGCCGCCGCTCCCCCGCAACCGGCCGGGTCAGAACATCAACAGGTTGACGACCGAGCCGCGCAGGACCTGGTCGTCGGCCGCGACGGTCTGGTCGCCGACGGTGGCCGAGTAGAACGTGCCCTGCGAGGACCCGAGCACGAGAGAACCGCGCAGTCCGGCATCGGACAGTGCCTGCAGCGCCTGCGCCAGGTTCATGCCGGTCAGATCGGGCATCACCACCAGGTCGGGGCCCTTCGACGGCGCGGCCGTCACCGCCGCGCCACGGTCGAGCAGCTCACCCGGCGCCGGCGTCTGGGTGGCGATCAGAGCGGCCTCCATCTCGTTGCTGAACACCGGCTCGCCGACGGCGAGCGTGAGTCCGAACTGCTCGAGCAGCCGCGTGGCGGCCTCGGGCGTGAGCCCGGTGAGGCTCGGCACCGTTCGTGGCTGCGGTCCGCGTGAGACGACGAGGTCGACGGTGGTACCGGGCAGCACGCCTTCGGGGGTGACGCCGCCGGCGACGTCGTAGGAGATGATGGTGCCCGGGGCGGCGGTCTCGCTGTACTCCTCGGACGGCGTTCCCGGCACGAGGCGGAGGGCCTCCAACGCCTGTTGGGCCTCATCGAGCGTGTTGCCGGCGAGATCGGGGAGCTGGCGGTACTCGGGGCCTTCGCTGACGTACACCACCAGTGGCGATCCCTCGGCGAGATCCTTGCCCGCTTCGGGCGAGGTGCGGAAGACCTCGCCGACACCGACGTCGTCGCTGCGGCCGGAGTCGAAGTCGACGTTCCAGTCGAAGTCCTGGACCTCGCGGATCACCTCGTCCTCGGGGAGTCCGGTGAGGTCCGGCACCTCGTGCGTGGGCGTGCGGAACAGCACCCAGGCGCCGTAGCCGATCCCGGCGAGGGCGGCGACCAGCACCAGTCCGACGAGGAACGAAAGCACGCGCCGACGGCGCGGTTCGGGTGCCGGGGCGACCGCCGGCGGCGGCGTCGCGCCGAACTCGGAGACGGGAGCGATGCCGAGCCCGGCCGGGACCGGAGCCGCTGCCGGCGCGTCGTCGCCGCGGACCTTCGCCTCGCGAGCGGCCGCTTTGGCCTCCCGCTCGGCGGTCTTGGCCTCGCGGGCCGCGGCCTTCGCCCGGGCCTTGGCGGCCTTGCGTTCCTGGCGGCTGCCCAGTTCGAGGGCATCGGGTCCGTCGTCGATCACCGGCGGGAGCTTCGGGGTGCGCTCGACGAGGGCGGCCAGGTCGATGCTGCCGGCCGGCTCATCGGTCGGGGCGAGGCTCGGCGACTCCTCGGTGTCGGCAGACGCCTCCGACACCTCTGTTGGCTCCGACACCTCTGATGCCTCCGACACCTCTGATGCCGCTGATGCCTCCGGCGCTTCGACCTGGTCGACCGGCTCGGCGAGCACGCCACGGCGGGCCACCGGCACGGCCGGGGTGGCCGCCTCGACGCCGGGCGCCGGCTCGCCGTGAGCGGCCTGATCGTTGTCCTCGACGTGCTCATTGCCTGCGGCCTGCTCGTTGGCTGCGGCGTCGGCGTCGGCCTGCTCGATGTCGGCCTGCTCGATGGCCCCGGGCCGGGCGTCGGGCGGCACGATCGGCACCAGCGCCGGCTCGGGCCTATCGGCGGGGCGGACCAGTCCCCCGGTGGGGTCGTTGGGTCGTCGCAGGACCGTCGGGTCGTCGAACAACGTCTTGGTCAGGATCGGGATCGGAGTAGGCCGCGGCATCCGCTCTGCGGCGCGCACGAGGGCTCGCCCGAACTCCGAGGCGCTGAAGCGCTCTTGGGCCTCCGGCCGCCCGGCGTGTTCGAGGACGGCGGCCAGGGGGCCGAGGTCGGCCGACACCGGCATCAGCTTGCCGACCCGGGCCGACAGCGTGGCGACCGTGGAGTCTCCGTGGAACGGCGCCTGACCCGTCACGGCCTCGACGAGGATCAACGCCAGGGAGTAGACGTCGGAGCGATCGCCGGGCTTCTCGCCCAAGGCCTGCTCGGGCGAGGCGTAGCGGGCGACGTGCGTGGGGAGCTGCGACGGATCCTTCCACGCCTGCTCACCGAGGATGCGGGCCAGCCCGAAGTCGACGATTCGTAGACGACGGTCGTCGCCGAACACCAGCTTCGACGGGGTCAGCTCGGTGTGGATGAGGCCCTTGCGGTGGGCGAAGTCGAGGCCTCGGCAGGCTTCCAGCCCCACCATCAGGGCCTGTGACGGCGTCAGGTTGCGGCGACGGTCGAAGAGATCGCGCAGGCTCCCGCCCGAGAGGTACTCCCCCACCACGTACACCGTGACCCGCTTGCCGATGCGTTCCTCGCCCCAGCCGTACACGGCGGCGAGGTTGGGGTGCGACAGGGCGGCCATGGCGTCCATGCGCTTGCCGAAGCGGCGACGAAAGGCCTCCGACTCCGACAGCTCGGGCCGCACGAGCTTGATCGTGACGGTCCGGCCGAGCTCCGTGTCGAGGGCGTCGGCGATGAGCGTGTTGGCGCCGGCCGCGACGGTCTGGGTGACCTGGTAACGGCCACCGATCATGCGCCCTTCGAGCCCGCGGCGGCGGGGTGCCCCGCCGACCTGCTCGGTCCGGCGGCCAGATGTCGTTTCGTCGTTGCTCATGATGTCTGTTGGCACTGATCCAGGTGCGGTGTCACGGCGCCGACCACGATGGTTCGGGCGACCGGTCGGCGCTCACCGGACTCCGCCGGTCCGCAGGTTACCGGTCGGCCGATCGTCGTTGGCGACGCGCTGGCGACCAGGCATGATGGATGCCGTGACGATCGTCCACGAGCCCGGCGCCGATGGTGGCGACGTCGACGGCAGCCCGGATCGCCTCGCCGCCGACGACCTCGTGCCGGCCGCAGGGACGCCGCACGCACCCGCCGCGCGGCGCAGACGCTTCGCCCGACGCCGCCCGATCGACTGGAAGTTGGTCGCCGCCAGCCTCGCCATCGCTCTCGGCGTGGCCCTGATCGCATTCGGGATCAGCCGCTCGGTCACCGGTGACGAGGTCACCAAGTTGCCCGAACAGATCGAATCGATCAGCCCGGTGCCCGATGCCGTGCAGGTCCCGGCCCAGGCCAACGTCGTCGTCGACCTGATCGATGGCTACGCCGGCGAGATGACCATCGACAACGTCACGTACGAGACGTGGCGTCCCCGTGCCGTCGTCGACCGCGGCGAGGACGTCGTGACGGGCGGGCAGGTCGACATCCGCGACGGCGTGGTGTACGACCCCAACAACTTCACCCTGACGTTCACGCCCGGCGAGGACGTCGGCTTCGAGGAGTGGACCGTCGGCAACCACCACGTCCGCGTGCGCTTCTGGGAGGAGCGCGACGGCGAGATCGTCGACGGCACCCTCCGCCAGTACAACTGGACGTTCAACATCGTCTGAGCGAAGCGAGGACGGCCGGCGGCGCGAGCGCCAGCGAGCCCGACGGCGATGGGGTCCGGGGGCGCAGCCCCCGCAGCAGCATCGTCTGAGCTGTCGGCACTGAGTGTCAGGCCGGCAGTTCGCCGGTCTCGAGCAGGCGCTCGAACGCCTCCGTGCCGGAGACGATGGGCACGTTGTGCTGCTCGGCCTTCGTCACCTTCGACGCGCCGGGGCTGTCGCCGACCACCAGGGCGAACGTCTTGGCGCTCACGCTGCCGGGGCTCTTGCCGCCGCGGGCGACCACCGCCTCCACCGCGCCTTCACGGGTGTAGCCCTCGAGCGTTCCCGACACCACGACCGCCTTGCCGGCGAGCGTCTGGGGCTGGTCGGGCGCCGCTCGCTCGACCGGACGACCGAAGTCGACGCCGGCGACGCGCAGCTTCTCGATGAACGCCCGGTTGTGCTCGATGCCGAACCAGTCGTGGATCGCCTCGGCGATGGCCCCACCGACGCCGGACACCGCGGCGAGTTGCTCGACCGGGGCATCCATCACAGCGTCCAACGTGCCGAACTCGGCGGCCAGGGCGCCCGACGCAGCAGGGCCGAGGTGGCGCACCCCGAGGGCGGTGAGCAGCCGGGGCAGCGGACGCGTGCGCGAACCGTCGATCGCGGCCAGCAGGTTGCGGGCGCTGACCGTGCCGACCTTGTCGAGCGTGAGCAGCTGCTCCTCGGTGAGCGAGTAGATGTCGGCGGCGTCGCTGACGAGCCCGGCGCCGATGAGCTGGGCGACGGTGCGCTCTCCGAGGCCCTCGATGTCCATCGCCCCGCGAGAACCGAAGTAGGTGATCTTGGCGTGGCGTTGGGCCGGGCACGCCGAGTTGACGCACCTGGTGTCGGCCTCCCCCTCGGGCCGCACGAACGGCTCGCCGCACGCCGGGCAGACGGCAGGGAACGTCCACTCCAAGGCGTCGGCCGGGCGCATCGCCCGCACCGGCCCGACCACCTCGGGGATCACGTCCCCGGCCTTGCGCACGATGACGGTGTCGCCGGGCCGGACGTCTTTGACTCGCACCTGGTCCTCGTTGTGCAACGTGGCCATGCCGACGGTGGAACCACCGACGAACACGGGCTCGAGCACGGCGAACGGCGTCGCCCGGCCGGTGCGGCCGATCGACACCTGGATGTCGCGCAGCAGCGTCGTGCGCTCCTCGGGCGGGAACTTGTAGGCGATCGCCCATCGCGGCGCCCGCGACGTGAAGCCCAGCTGCGCCCGTTGCTCGACGTCGTCGACCTTGACCACCACACCATCGATCTCGTAGGCCAGCTCGTGGCGGTGCTCCTCCCAGTACTTGCAGTGGGTGACCACGTCGTCGAGGGACGTGAACGTGCGCACCTCGGGGTTGATGGGGAATCCCAGCGACCCGAGGTACTCGAGCGACGCCGTGTGCGACGGCAGCTCGGGAGCGCCCTCCACCTGGCCGAGCTGGTACGACCAGAACGAGAGTTCGCGCTGCGCCGTCATCGCCGGGTCCTTCTGACGCAGGCTGCCGGCCGCCGAGTTGCGGGGATTGACGAACGCCGGGGCCCCGGCCGCAGCCGCCGCGGCGTTGAGGCGCTCGAAGCTGGCGACCGACATGTACACCTCGCCGCGCACCTCGAGCACGGTCGGCGCACCCTTCGGGAGCGACTTGGGGATGTCGGCGATCGTGGCGACGTTCGCCGTGACATCCTCGCCCACACGGCCGTCGCCCCGGGTGGCCGCCTGCGTGTACTTCCCCCGCTCGTAACGGATGCTCATCGCCAGCCCGTCGATCTTCAGCTCGCACACGTAGGTCACGGGCGCCCCGTCGAGACCCTTGGCGGCGCGTGCGCCCCACGCCTCGAGCTCCTCTCGTGACATCGCGTTGTCGAGGCTGGTCATCGGCACGGCGTGCTGCACCGGCGCGAACATCGTGCTCGGCGTTCCGCCCACCGACGCGGTCAGGGGGTTGTCGAACTCGACCTCGGGGTGCGCCTCGGCCAGGGCGCGCAGCTCGCGGACGAGGGCGTCGAAGTCACCGTCGGGGATCTCGGGGTCGTCGAGCTCGTGGTAGCGCCGGTTGTGGTAGGCGACGAGCTCGGCGAGGGCGACGAGACGGGCGGCGGGATCGGCAGTTGCGTCGGCGGCGGGATCGGCAGTGGAGTCGGCAGTGGTGTCGGCAGCGGAGTCGAGCGCGTCTGCGGGCATGGGGCCACTATGCCAGGGCGGGGGGTCAGCCCCAGTCGGCGATGCGGCGACCGACGGCGCGGGACGTCTCGCACACGCGCTCGGCGACGGTCGGGGTGTGCATGCCGAGCCCGCAGTGCGGCGTCACCAGGCTGCGGTCACGCAACAGCTCGGGATCGACACCACGCTCTACCATGGCGTCCCACAGCTGCCGAAGAGCCCGCCATGACCGCTCGACCGACAGGAACATCGGCCCGTCGGTCGGGACGACCCCCCACGCGATCCGTCCCCCGTCGGCGAGGAAGCTGGCCACGTACCCGGACACGCTCGACAGCGACGGGTGTGCGGGGATCGACACGAGGTCGGGCCCGGCGGCGATCAACGAGGCCAGGTCGGCGCGACCGCAGCAGTGCACACCAACGGTGGCGACGCCCGACACCGACGCCATCGCGCTCGACAGCATGTCGATCGCCGGGTCGGGCGCGATGGGGAACCCCGGATCCATCAGTCCGCCCATCCACGGCTCGTCGATGACGATGATCTGCGGCGACTGGGGCAGCGCCGAGGCGACCGCCGCCGACACGGCCGAGACGTGTGAGCGCACCGCCCGGGCGGCCACGGCGAACGCCAGCTCGTCCCGCAGGCCGGCACGGGTGAGGGCGACACCGAGCGTGACGGGACCGACGAACTGCCACTTGACCGGGCCCTCGAACCCCGACGAGGCCGCGCGGTGGAGGAAGCTCCGCAGGCTGCGGAACCCGTCGCCGCTGAGGTCGGTGAGCACCGGGGCGCACGGGTCGACGCTGCGGGCGTCGACGGCGAGGCTCCCGTACTGACCGGCGGTGACGCCGTTGATGCCCACGACCGCCTGGGCGATCATGCTCTCGGCCGGACTGCGGCGGGGCAACGACGGGATCGCCGGCACGTCGTACTCCTGCAGCGCGAAGCGGACCGCCTCACCCGCCGACCGGTGAGGGAGCGATCCGACGCCGGTGGCGGTGCCGGGCGGCAGATCCCCGAGCCGGGGCACGCCGCGGGCCAACGAACGACCCGAGAGCGCAGCAGCACCCCGATCCACCTCGGAAATCACCATGTCGTCGCTCCGCCCAGGCTTCTCCGTGTTCGCGCGTCGATTGTCGTTCGTACCACCATTCTGCTCACTCGCACGCCGCTCGGGCACTACCGGAAACGACCGGGCACGTGACGGACGGAACGCGCCGCGGCCACCCAGGGACCGTAGATTCGCTGGCGTGCCCGGCGCCGACACCACCTCCCGCCTGACGAGCGGCGAGCAGGGGCGCCGCGTCCCGCTGTCGTCGACCGTCGCGGTCTGGCTCGCCCGCGCCGCCTGGCTGGTGGTCGCCATCGCCGGCGGAGCCGCCGTCGGCGACGCCCTCGAGGAGCGCAGCCGAGCCGTGCAGGTGGTGGGGACCGCCGGGGCGTGGCTCGGGTTCGGCGTCGGCGCCGCCGCCCTTGCCGTCACCGGCGTGCTCACCCTGACGCTGGCGCGAACCGTCGTCCCGGGCTCGCTGATCGTGGCAGCGACGGCGATCGCCGGCGGTGCCGACCCCGGCACCGGTATCGCCCTCGCCGCTCCGGCCATCGCCGGCACCGGCCTCGTCGCCTCGGCCGAGTTCGGGCGCGTGTACCTCCAGGCGTCGGCCTACGGCGACGAGCTGCGCTTCGGCCTGCGACCCCCGTTCGGGTACGTCCTGGCGTCCGGCGCCACGTGGCTGATCACGGCGACGGCGGTGGTGCTCGCGCCGGTCGCCCTCGCCGGGCGGGTGTGGCCGCTGGCGATCCCGGCGCTGGTGGTCGCCGCGGCGGGGCTCGTGCTGCTCCCCATCCGGTGGCACCAACTCTCGCGGCGGTGGCTCGTGCTCGTGCCCGCCGGTGTGGTGGTCCACGATCCCGTGGTCCTGGCCGACACCCTGATGCTGCATCGCCGGATGATCGAGTCGATCGCCATGGACGACCGTGGCATCGCCGCGCAGCACGCCGCCGACCTCACCGGCCCGACGCCCGGCCTCGCCATCGAAGTGCGCCTGAACGAGGCGGCGACCGCCGTCCTCGCCGCCCGTCCCGGCTCACCGAACGGCACGGCCATCCACCTCACGGCGCTGGTCGTGGCCCCCACCCGCCCCGGCTCGGCCCTCCGCGCCGCCGCCGCCCGGGGCCTTCCCGTCACCTGACTCGCCCGCGACCGGGCGCCGCGTTACTGCGCGGCGATGCCGCCGCCGCGTTACTGCGCGGCGATGCCGCCGCCGCGTTACTGCGCGGCGATGCCGCCGCCGAGCACGCACGTGTCGGTGGGGTCGTAGAACACGACGCTCTGGCCAGGAGACACGCGCCGCTGGGGCTCGTGCCAGCGCACGTCGACGTCGCCGTCGGCCGATGGCGGCTCGATGGTGGCGCGGCGAGGCTCGCCGTGGGCGCTGGTCTGCACCAGGACCGCTCCGCTGAACGGCTGGTCGGTCCACGTGACCGACGCCGCGCGCAGCGCCGGGTCGAGCAGATCGGTCTCGTCGCCGACGACGACCGTCGACGCCTCCCGATCGACGGCCACGACGTACCGCTTCGGGCCACCGCCGGGAAGGCCGACGCCCTTGCGCTGGCCGATCGTCACCAGCTCGACCGCCTCGACGGCGCCGACCTCGGTGCCGGCGGTGTCGACGACGCGGGCCGAATGGAACGGGATCCGCGTGCCGAGGAACCGGGTGCGCCCACCGGTCGACGTGATGAAGCAGACGTCCTGGCTGTCCGGCTTGGCCGCCGTGCGCAGGCCGAGCTCGGCCGCGATGTCACGCACCGCCGACTTCTGCAGCCCGCCGATCGGAAAGAGCGTGCGGGCCAGCATCGCCTGGTCGAGCATGTGCACGACATAGCTCTGATCCTTGGCCGGGTCGGCACCGCGCTCGAGGCGGAACCGCCCGCCGTGCTCGGTGATCCGGGCGTGGTGGCCGGTGGCCACGGCGTCGAAGCCGAGCAGGTCGGCGCGCTCGGCGAGGCGGGCGAACTTCACCGCCCGGTTGCACTCGATGCAGGGGTTCGGCGTGATCGAGTTGGCGTGGGCATCGACGTACGGACGGACCACGTGGGTGTCGAAGTCCTCGGTGAAGTTGAACACGAGGTGCTCGACGCCGAGCTGATCGGCACTGCGTCGCGCGTCGTCGACGTCCGAAACGCTGCAGCAACCGGTGTCGCTCTCGCCGCCCCACAGCCGCATCGTGACGCCGACGACATCGTGGCCCTCGCGCGCGAGCAGCGCGGCGGCGACCGAGGAGTCCACTCCCCCGCTCATGGCCACCATGACCTTCACGACGGCGTCCTCGCCAGCGTCGGGGTGCGCCGCAGGCGGACGACGGCGTCGGACATCACGTCCACGGCGCGATCGATGTCGGCGTCGGTGGTGGTGTGGCCGAGCGTGAGCCGCAACGCACCGCGAGACAGGGCACGGTCGACACCCATCGCCGCCAGGACGTGCGACGGCTCCATCGCCCCGGCAGCGCACGCCGACGCGGCCGACGCACAGACGCCGGCTTCGTCGAGGAGGAACAGCAGCGCCTCGCTCTCCACACCCTCGACGCAGATGTGAGCGGCGCCGGCCACCTTGCGGTCGGGCGCGACGGTCTCGTGGACGCCACCCAAGGCGACGAGCTCGGCGACCAGCCGGTCTCGACGAGCACGCACGGCGGCCGCATCGGCGTCGCGGGTGTGGTCGGTCTCGACGAGAGCCGTGGCCGTGGCGACGATGCCGGCGACGTTGTGGGTGCCGCTGCGCCGGTCACGCTCCTGGCCGCCTCCGACGAGCAGCGGCGGCACCCGGGTTCCCTCGCGCAGCACCATGACGCCGGCGCCCTTGGGCCCGCCGAACTTGTGGGCACTCAGCGAGAGGGCATCGACGTGCGGCCACAGATGTCGGAGATCGAGCCACGGCGCGGCCTGGACGGCGTCGGTGTGGACCAGGGCGCCCGGCGACGACTCGCGGACGACCTGGGCGACGGCAGCCAGATCGGTGATGGTGCCGACCTCGTTGTTGACCGCCATCACCGACACGACGCTGGTGTCGTCGGACAACGCACCGCGCAGGGCGTCGAGATCGACAGCGCCAGTGGCATCGACGGCGACGACCGTCCCTCCCGCCCGCTCGACCGCGTGGAGCACGGCGTGGTGCTCGGCGGCCGGGCACACCGGCCACATTCCGACGGCGCCGCCGGCGATGACGGTGTTGTCGGCCTCGGTGCCGCTGCCGGTGAACACGATCTCGCCCGGGCGGCAGCCGATGACGGCGGCGATGGCGTCCCGCGCCTCGTCGACGGCTCGCCTGGCGTCGTGGGCGAAGCGGTACGACCCGCTCGGATTGGCGAACCGCTCGGTGAGGAACGGCAGCATCGCCTCGACCGCGGACGCGCGCATCGGCGTCGTCGCCGCATGATCGAGGTAGACGAGGGACCGCTCCACGGCGATCCAGGCTATGCCCGCCGCCGCCCGGGCCAGCAGAATGGCGGGCGTGAAGGGGTATGACGCAATGTCGTACGGCGAGGGGTTCGCCGACGTGTACGACGAGTGGTACGAGGGCGTCAGCAGCGTCACCGACACGGTGACGCTCCTCGAGTCGCTGGTCCCGGCGCGGCCGCTGCGCGTGCTCGAGCTCGCCGTCGGCACCGGCCGCCTCGCTCTCCCGCTCGCCCGCCGCGGCCATCTCGTCACCGGGGTCGACATCAGCCCCGACATGCTGGCCGTCCTCGCCGCCAACGATCCCGAGGGCCTCGTCACGGTCGTCATCGGCGACATGGTCGACGCCATGCCCCCCGGGCCGTTCGACGTCGTGCTGGTGGCCTACAACTCGCTGTTCATGCTCACCGACCCGGCCCGCCAGGCAGCGTGCTTCTCGGCGGTGGCCGGAGTGCTCGCGCCGGGCGGGGCGTTCGTGGTGGAGGCCTTCGTCCCGTCCGATCCTCCTCGCGCCGGCTCCGACGTGGCGCTGCGGTCGATGACGGCGTCGAGCGTGGTGCTGTCGGTCACGATGACCGACCCGCTGCGCCAAACCGTGGACGGCCAGCACGTCGAGCTCCGCGACGGTGAGCCGGTCCGCCTCCGCCCCTATTCGTTGCGGTACTCGACGCCCGACGAGCTGGACACGTTCGCCGCCGACGCCGGCCTGTCGCTCGACCGGCGCCTCGAGGACGTCGCCGGCGAACCGTTCGACCCCGACGCCAGCCCGCGCCACGTGAGCGTCTACCGCCGGCCGGCGTGAGGCGCTCGTGAACTCGTGCACCGGTAATCGCCCCTACCGGTGGGTAACCGACGTATCCTGAACAGCACTGTGAGACAGATGCGGCTCAATCCGCTCAACGGCCGGTGGGTGACTATCGTTTCCGACCGAGCCGCGCGGCCCAACGACTTCGCGCCACGCGATCACGCCCTCGAGACCGATCCGGGGCGGCCGTGCCCGTTCTGCCCGGGCAACGAGGAAGCGACACTGCCGGCCCTCGAGACCGTCGACGAGGGCGGCCACTGGCAGATGCGCGTCGTGCCGAACATCTACCCGGCGTTCTACGGCGACACCGGATTCGTGGTCCACCACGTCGGCCCGGTGCACGTCACCGCCGACGCGACGGGCATCCACGAGGTGTTCATCTACACGCCCGATCACCAGTCGGGCCTCCAGTACCTCAGCGATCACCACGCGGCAGCGATGATGCAGGCGCTCAAGCGCCGCCTTGCCGACCACGCCGGGGCCACCGGTGTCCGGTACACCCAGGTCATCGTCAACCACGGCCGCGAAGCGGGCGCGTCGCTGGCGCACCCGCACGCCCAGATCCTCGGTCTGCCGTTCGTGCCCACCGAGATGCTCGACGAGGAGCGCGCGTTCGCCCGCTTCGCCGGTGGCTGCGTCATCTGCACCACCATCGAGGCCGAGGAGACCACCGGCGAACGAGTCGTGTTCGCCAACGACGACGTTGTCGCCGTCGCCCCGTTCTGGAGCGGCGCCCCCTACGAGCTGCTGCTGATGCCGCGTCGCCACGAGGGCCACCTGCAGCATGCCGATGACCGCAGCCTCGACGCCATGGGTGTCGCCATCCGCGACGCCGTCGGTCAGCTCAACTCGGCGCTCGGCGACGTGTCGTTCAACCTCGGCGTGCACAGCGCGCCCCACGAGCACGCCGGCGAGTACCACTGGCACGTGCACCTGTGGCCCAACCTCGTCACGCAGGCCGGGTTCGAGCGGGGCACCGGCGTGATGATCAACGTCGTCGATCCCGAGTCGGCCGCCGAGAGCCTGCGCAGCGTCCGCGCCACCGCCTGACGCGCCGGCGGCGCTACAGCTGACGGAGCAAGGCGGTCGTCGCGGCGGCGAGGACCACGACGACGACGAACGGAGCCTTGCGCCACGCCGCGATCACCGCGACCGCGATGCCGGCGGCCCGCTCGTCGAGCACGAGGTCCTGACCCGTCGAGAACGTGTCCTTGGCGATCAGCGCGGTGAGCAGGGCGGCGGGGACGAGCGCCAGGCATCGCTCGAGTGGTGCCGGCAGCCGTCGTGACCCGATGATCACCAGGCCGAGCACCTTGAAGCCGAACGCCACGGCGGCCAGGACCAGGATCAGTCCCCACGTCATCGCGCCGCCCCCGGGTGCTCGAGGCCGATGAGGATCGCCGCCGCGGCGCACAACACGGGCACGCCGGCCGGGGTGAGCGGGATGAGGCTGAGGCAGATGACCGCGCCCAACAGGCCCGCGACCAGGCCGCGACGGGTGCGCAGGTGCGGCGCGAGCATCGCCACGAACGCCGCCGGGAACGCCACGTCGAGGCCCCATGTCTGGATGTCGACACCCGATCCGATGAGGGCGCCGACGAGCGTGGCGATGTTCCAGAAGACGTAGATCGATCCGCCGGTCAACCAGAAGGCGAGTCGCCGCGACGCCGGATCGGGTTGGGCGGCGGCGACCGCGGTGGACTCGTCGATCGTCAGTTGGGCGGCGAGCAGGCGGATGCCGAGCGAGCCGGTGACGACGCGGGACATCGCCAGGCCGTACACGGTGTTGCGCGCCGACAGCAGGACGGCGCCGCCGAGCGCCGCCGCCCCGGTGCTCCCCGACGCCACCTCGCTGACGAGGCTGAACTGCGACGCGCCGGTGAACACGAGGAGCGACATCACGCACGTCTGCGTCACGCTGGCGCCGGCGGCGACGCACCCGACGCCGAACACCAGGCCGACGAGACCGACGGCGGCGGCGAGGGTGAGGACGGCCGAGACGATCTCCCGGCGCCGCGCGGGGTCCACCGGTTCCGCGTCGTGGGGGGTCATCGCCCGCCAGTCTGCAACGACTCGGGCCGATCTCACACACCAGTTCTCACCCATGTCTCACCACGGCCCCGACCGGTCTCGCGGCGATCAGTAGGGGCGGAGTTCGCTGCCGTCGGGCCGGTAGGTGCGGAGGTTGCCGTACTCGTCGCGGCGCACGCGGTAGCCGTGCTTCGTCTTCCACAGGTTGTGGTGGCCGCAGTCGGGATTGGCGTTGGCGAGGTCGGTACGGCCGCGTTCGGGTGAGGCCCATTCGGTGGCGTGGTCGATGTGGCGTGGGCGGGCCCGGCATCCGGGCGAGCTACATCGGTGGAGCTGGTCGAGGCCGGCCTGCAGCCGGGCAGCGACCCGAGCGTTGCCATCGAAGAAGCGCCGCTTGCGACCCTGATTGATGATCACCCCGTCGTCGCCCACGAGCAGGGCGCGGAAGTAGCCGTCGAGCGCAGCCTGCACGGCGTACAGCGGACCGATGTCGACACCATCGCTGGTGTGACAGAACCGCCGCTGCGCCGTGACCGCCGATGGCGACGGCACCGTGTCGCCGTCGTCGCCATCGGTCGTGTCGTCGATGGCTGGCTGGTCGTCCGCCGGCGAGCAGCTGTAGTCGCCTGCGCTGCTGTCGGAGTCGGTTGGCGCGGCGGTCTGTGCAGCCCGCGCGGCCCCTGCGGCTCGGGCGGCGGCCTGCGAGAAGGTGGTGGCATCGGTGACGATGTTGACGATGATCTCGACGTCCTTGGCGGTGCCCTGCCCGATCGCCGCGAGGAAGATGGCCTCCAAGGCGTCGGCGCGGCGTTGCTGCGGGGTCCGGGCGAGGTGGGCGACGCAGGTGTCGTCGCCGTGGACCACCTTGGCCGCCTGCCAGTCGCGGTCGAACTCGATGTCCTCGAAGGCCCTGAGGATCGCCTCCAGCTTGGCCCCTTGCACTGCCCCGAAGCGGCCTTCCAGCACGAACATGTCCAGGACGTTCGACAGCCTGACGTTGCGCCGCCGGTGCGTCACGTCGGGATCCGGTGGTGAGCCGTCCTGATCGTGGCAGCGGCCCCACGACCGGACGCGCCTGGCGTACACGTCGTGCGGCGTGAGGTTGGCGGTCATCAAGAACGCCGGCATCACCGCCGTCAGTTCGTCTCGAGAGATGCGGTCGTTGACGACCAACTGACCCAAGGCATGGGCGTGCCCAACCGGGAGGGTGCCGTCGGCGAGCAGGTCGCCGGCTCGGGGACAGAACTCGACGAGGGCGGCGATCTGCTGGCGTTCTGCGCGTTCCCGGTTGGAGAGGTTGACGGAGCCCTGCAGGAACGCCTGGGGTGAGCGGTGGCCCTCGACGAGGTGCACCTCGCGTTCGGCGACGGCGTTGAAGGCGACGGCCGACGCCGCTTCGAGCGATCGGCGGACCCGTTCGAGAGCAGCAAAGAATGTCGTGAAACCACGTTCATTTAGATGTTCGGCCAACTCTGACGCCCGGGACGCGACGTGCTCGGCGAACCAATCGGCCTGGTCGAAGAACGCCGTTGCCGTCGGCGTGCCGAGCGGCGCCGATTCCCTGATACATTCCCTGATATGTCCGGCCAGCTCCGTATCGCGGAGATCTTCACGGATCTCGTCGAGCACGCTGGTTCCCATCTGCACACTGTAGCCGAATGCTCACACTAGATGTGACACACATGTACGGTCATTTTGTGATTTTCCTCCCGCGCACGACCGCGTGGCGATGGCGCACCGGTGAGATCGCCCGACGACCGCTGGCATGCTGTGAATCATGCGAGTGCTGTTCGTCTGCCTCGGCAACATCTGCCGCTCCCCTGCCGCCGAGGCGGTGTTCGCCGCCCTCGCCGCCGACCGTGGCGTGGCGGTCGAGGTCGACTCGGCGGGTACCTCCGACTACCACATCGGCGAGACGCCGCATCAGCACACCCTCGCCGAGGCGAGGCGGCGTGGGGTGCCGATCGACCACCGGGCCCGGCAGGTGACCGACGGCGACTTCCGGCAGTTCGATCTCCTCGTGGCGGTGGACGGGTCGACGGCCCGGAACCTCGAGCGGATGGCCCCTGCGGGTGCCGACCTCGGCCGCATCGTCACGCTCGAGCCCGCCGTCGCCGACCCGTGGGGACATCCGCCGTCGGCCTACGCCGAGATGTGGGACCAACTCGAGGAGCAGTGCGGCGAGCTGCTCGACCGGATCGCCACCGCCGCCGAACCGGCATGACGAGTCCGCTGCCCGCCGACCTCACCGCGGGCATCGAGATCGCGTCGGCCACTCTCCTGTCGGGCGGCGACGTCGCCCGGGCGTTCCGCCTCGACACGACGAGCGGCCCGCTGTTCCTCAAGTGGCACCCGGATCCCAGCCCCGGCCTCTTCGAGCGCGAGGCGGCCGGCCTACGCGCGCTGCGAGCCGCAGGCGCAGCACGAGTGCCGGAGGTCGTCCGCGAGTCCCCGGCCGGTCTCGTCCTGGAATGGATCGAGCCGGGACCGAGGTCGGCCGGCACCGAGCGCGAGTTCGGGGCCGAGCTCGCCGCCCTCCACCGCACGACCCATGACACGTTCGGGGCCGTCGACGGCGCACCGGCGGGATTCCTCGGTTCCCAGCCCGTCGACCTCACGCCGACCTCCACGTGGGTCGAGCTCTTCTTTCACCGCCGTGTCATGCCGCTCACCGAGACGGCGATCGCCTCTGGTCGACTCGATGCAGCAGCCCGGGACCTCGTGGACCGTCTCGCTCCCCGGGCGGCGGAGCTCTGCGGCCCGGCGGAACCGCCGGCGCTGGTGCACGGCGATCTGTGGGCCGGGAACCGGCTGATCGATGCGCACGGTCGCAGTTGGCTCATCGACCCAGCGGCGCACTGGGGGCACCGCGAGCTCGATCTGGCGATGATGCAGCTCTTCGGCGGGTTCGGCGACTGCGTGTTCGCGGCGTACGACGAGGCCTTCCCGCTGAGCGACGGCTGGCGCGATCGGGTGCCGTGGTATCAGCTCCCGCCGCTGCTGGTGCACGCCGTCAAGTTCGGAGGCTCGTACGGGGCCGCCGCCCTCGCCGCGCTGCGCCGCTACGCCTGACGCAGGCGTGACGAACACGGTGGCCGGCCGCCGGCGCGGCATGATCTCGGGATGACGCGCACCGTTGCCGACCTCACCGACGCCGACCTCGCCTTCCTCACCGAGTCCCACCTCGCCACACTCACCACCCTGCGTGCCGACGGGTCGCCGCACGTGGTCGCCGTCGGGTTCAGCTTCGATCGGGAGGCCGGCGTCGCCCGGGTCATCACGTTCGCCCCGAGCCAGAAGGCGCGCAACGCCGCACGTGGCGGCCGCGCTGCCGTGTCCCAGGTCGACGGCGGCCGGTGGCTCACCCTGGAGGGGCCGGCCCGGCTCGTCACCGACAGCGACGGCGTCGCGGCAGCCGTCGCCGGGTACGCCGCCCGCTACCGCCAGCCCGGCGACCGCCCCGACCGGGTGGCCATCGAGATCACTGTCGACCGCGTCCTCGGCCGGACCGGCTGAGGATCAGCCGAGGCGCCAGATCGCGAACGACGGTCCGGCGCCCGGCAGCTCGACCGCGCCGGTCGAGGCGTCGAACCTCACGTCGCCGTCGCCGTAGAGGCGCTCGGCGCGGCGGTGTGGGCCGATCTCCGCCGCGCGCACGCGCAACGGCTCGTGGGCGGCACGCGAGGCCAGCACCAGCACCTGCTCGTCGGCGGTTTCGCGCACGAACGCCAGGGAGTCGGGCCCAGCGGCGACGAACCGCAGGCCGCCGCGCCGCAGGGCGTCGCTCGACCGGCGGACGGCGATGAGGTCGCGGTAGGCGTCGAGCAGGCCGCGGTCCCACCGCGACTCGTCCCACGGGAACGGGGCCCGGGCGAGGTTGGAGTCGGCGCCGGTGACACCGACCTCGTCGCCGGCGAACACCATCGGCACGCCCACGGACGTGAGCAGCAGCCCGATGCCGACGAGCTGGTGGGCTGGGGACACGGCCACCGATGCGAAGCGGGAGGTGTCGTGGCTGGCGAGCAGCGTCATGCTCGCCGCCACCGAGCGCCAGGGCACGCCGGCGGTGAGCGCCTGCTGCGACGCGGCGAGGCCGTCGCCGCCGATCCGCGGCAGCGGACCGGGCACGCCCATCAGGCGGGCGTCGGGCCGGGCCAGCCAGCTCCACACCGGCCTGGTGAACCACGAGTAGGCCATCACGCCGTGCCAGCCGTCGCCGGTGAGATCGGTCGTGGCGTCGTAGCAATGCTCGGCCACCAGCCAGGCGTCGGGCTTCACCTGCCGCATCGTCTCGCGGACGTCGCGGAAGACGTCGTGGTTGACGTCGACCTCGCCCAGCCGTCCCGTCATGTTGGCGACGTCGATCCGCCAGCCGTCCAGGCCGGCGTCGCGCCGCCGGCGATCGTCAGGTCCGGACGGCCCGCGGAGCCACCGGCCGGCGATCGAGTCGGCGCCGCGGACGAGACGATCGCGCAACGCCGGCGATCGGAGATCGAACTTCGGGAGGGAGGGCACGTCGAACCAGGCGACGTAGTCGTGGGGGTGGTGGCGGAACGTGTAGTACGACGCCTCGGGCGAGCTGGCATCGGCCTGCGCCGCCTGGAACCAGCGGTGGTGGTCACCGGAGTGGTTCGTCGTGAGGTCGCCGATCACGCGGATGCCGCGGGCGTGGGCGGCGTCGGTGAGAGCAGCGAGGGCAGCGTCGCCACCGAGCACCGGGTCGACCTCGTCGAACGTCGACGCGTCGTAGCGATGGCTCGACCGGGCCGGGAACACGGGCGTCAGGTACACGAGATTCACGCCGAGCCGTTCCAGGTGGTCGAGGCGTTCCCGCACGCCGGCGAGGTCGCCGCGATAGAGCTGCCGCACCGACTGCTTCCAATCGGGGTCGATCGGGTCGTCCCAGTCCGACTCGATGGGCCAGTCGCCGTCCACCGGCACGTCGGGCGCGTCGAGCGACGCGCGGGACCGGGCGAACCGGTCGGGGAACACTTGATACGCCACGGCGTCGGCGAGCCAGGCCGGGGGCGGCTCGTGGGTCGACAGCACGAAGTCGTCGCGGTCGGCGACATCGATCGCCGACGTGCCGCGGCCGTTGACCCAGCGGGGGCCCGACGGCGTCTCGACGAGGAAGCGATAGGGCGTGACCGGGTTGACCGCGCGCACCTCGCCCTCCCACCAGACGGCGCCGCCCTCACCCGGCTCGGTCTCGACGACCGACGCCATCGAGTAGTGCGGCTCGCCGTCGGCCACGCTGCGCACGTGCACGTCGGTGGCGCCGAACGACGCCGGCACCCGCAGCCGTACCGACACGCGCTCGCCCAGTCCGGGCGCTTCGTTGGCGAGGTAGGCGGCGGACCCGTCGTGGTGCGGGTTGGCGGCGAGGCTCATGGACTATCCCTTCACGGCACCAGCTGTGATGCCACCGACGATGAAACGCTGGAGGAACTGGAACAACAACACGACGGGGATCGAGGCGATCAACGCGCCGATGGCGAACGGTCCCCAGCGCAGGTCGTAACGGTCCCCGGCGAGCAGGCCCTGGAGGCCGGTCGCCACCGTCTTCGACGGCGACGAGAGGTCCTGTCCGAACAGCACGACCGAGGCGACGAGGAACTCGGCCTGGGCGGAGATGAAGGCCAGGAGGAAGATGATGGCGAGCACCGGCAGCGCCAGGGGCAGGATGATGCGCCAGAACACCTGGGCGTGGGAGGCCCCGTCGATCCGTGCGCTCTCGTCGAGCTCCTTGGGGATCGTGTCGAAGAAGCCCTTGATGAGCCAGGCGTTCGAGCCCAGCGCACCGCCCAGGTAGAAGAGGATGATCGTGGCCGTCGATCCGTTGCCGAGCCCGGGGAAGGCGTTCGGCAGGTTGCGCACCATCAGATAGATCGCGACGAACGCCAACGACGCCGGGAACATCTGGACGAGCAGCAAGGACAGCAATCCGGTGCGCCGGCCGCGGAACCGGAGACGTGAGAAGGCGAACGCCGCAGCGGCGGCGAGCAGCACGGTGCACGCCGACGTGACGATGCTGATCACCAGCGAGTTGCGGAACCAGCTCCAGAACGGATACGAGTCGAGCAGCGTGCGCAGCTGACGGAGCGTGAACGTCTCGGGCCACAGCCGCTGGTTGCTCAGCGACGCACTGTCGGAGAACGCGGCGATCACCACGAACCACACCGGGAACAGGGCGAACACGAGGGCGGCGACGCCGACGACGTGACGCCAGCCGAGCTCTCTCGCCCAGCGTGCCGGTTTCATCTTGTTGCGGCGCGGGCCGAGCGCGGTGGCCATCGCTAGCGCACCTCCTCGTAGGCCTTCGTGTACTTGAAGCCGACCGCCGAGATGGCGGCGACGATCAGGAAGATCAGCACGGACAACGTCGCCGCCAGCCCTTGGCGCTGCGGGCTGGCGTCGAGAGCGATGCGGTACACCCACGACAGCAGGATGTCCGTCGTCCCCGCCGACTCGCTGACCGCGCGCGGGTTGCCGCCGGTGACGAGCCAGATGATCGTGAAGTTGTTGAAGTTGAAGGCGAAGCTGGCGACGAGCAGCGGGCTCACCGTGACGAGCAGCAATGGGAAGGTGATCTTGCGGAACGCCGTGAACCCGCTTGCCCCGTCGACGAGTGCCGCCTCCTTGAGGTCGGTGGGGATGCTCTGCAGCGCGCCGGTGCTGACGAGGAACATGTAGGGATAGCCGAGCCACGTGTTGACGAGGAACAGCGACACCATCGCCCACCCGGTGTGCGACTGCCACGACACGTCGAAGGGCAGCCAGCGGTTGATCCCGAACGTCTCGTTCAACATGCCCTTCCACACGAGCGCGGTCATGAAGCCGGGCAGGGCGTACGGGATGATGAGCAGCGACCGGTAGTGCCGGCGCGATCTGAGTCGTGGGTCATTGAGCACGGTTGCCAGCCCCAGCCCGACGGCGAAGGTGAGCACCACCGAGCCGAAGGCGAAGCCCAGGTTCCAGGCCAACACGCGGAGGAACGGCCCACGGAACTCCTCGTCACCGAGCACCTCGCGGTAGTTGTCGAGGCCGACCGACGTGCGGAAGCCCGGCGACAGCCGCGTGCCGTCGTCGACGACGAAGAACCCATCGAGTTCCCGGTAGACCACGCCGGTCTCGGTGTCGGTGATCGTGTCAGCGTCGGGGTCGTACACGCGCGTCGTGGTCGACTGCACGGCCTGTGCACCCGAGATCGTGAAGACGCCGCCGTCATCAGCCGGCATCTCGTACGTGCCGGTCGGGTAACCGGGCAGCGATCTGGCGTCGCCGGCGCGGACGCCGGTGAGCCCTGCGGCCGACTCGACGAACGTTCGACCAGTGGTCACCAGCGTGGTGAGGCTGGCATCGGCGGCGTCGATCTCGGTGATCCCTTCGTCGGTCCCGAGATACAGCACGCCGCTGTCGGGTTCGAAGAGCGCGAAGCCGGCGAACGTGCCGTCGTCGCCCCGCATCGGCGTGGCGTCGAACCTCGGCGCATCCGGATCGGCCCGCACCGACTGGCTCTGGATCTGCTCGATTGCCTGCTCGCGGCTCAGGACATGACCGGTGCCGTAGTTCGTCGTGGACGCGATGACGGTGTAGACGACCGGGTAGAGCCCGAAGATGGCGAGGAAGAAGACCCCCGGCAGCAGGTACTTCATCGGTACGAACCGCCGCGGCAAGTAGACGACGTTGAGGGCGACCAGCGTGACGACCATGACGGTCGCGTAGCCCCAGGCCTCGTTGCCGATCGAGGTGATCAGGCCGAGGACGGCCAGCGCGTCGGCGGCGCCGAGGAGGAGGATCTTGGCGATCCAGCCGGGGGCCGAGCCGCCGAAGCGGGTGGGCGCCCGGGTTGCCCCGGGCGCCACGGTCCCACCGTTCATCGAGCGATCAGCCGGCGATCTGCGAACGGATCTCCTCGGCCGCTGCCGTGAACTCGGCGGCTCCATCGGCCCCGCGCAGGACGTTGACCTCGGCCAGGCCGAGGGCGCTCCACACCGCGCTCATCTGGGGAATGGCCGGCTGCGGAATGCCGTTCGTGGCCGCCTCGTTGAACCCGGCGATGTCGGCGTCGTCGGCCACCTGCTCGGCGGCCGAGATCAGCGCCGGCGGACGACCGCCGGCCTCGAACAGCGCCAGCTGCGTCGACTCCTGGCTCATGTAGTCGAGCACGAAGCTGGTCGCCAGGTCCTTCTGCTCGGAGAACGACGAGATCATGAAGCCCTGCACGCCGACGAACACGGCCGGCGGCTCCCCGCCCTCACGCGCCGGGATGGCGCTCACCGCGTAGGGGACGCCGGTGGCCGCGAAGCCGTTGTCGGCCTGGCTGATCGCCCACGGCCCGGTGATCGCGAACGGTGCCTGGCCCGAGCCGAAGGCCTCGATCATCGCGTCGTAGGTGACGTCGGCGTTGAGGAGACCGGCCGCGGCCTGCTCCTGCAGGAACGCGGCGGCGGCGAGACCGCCCTCGGAGTCGATCCCGAGGTCCTCGGGGTTGAACGTGCCGTCCTCGTTCTGGCCGAAGATGTAGCCACCGAACGCCGACAGGATCGGCTGGAGGTGGTAGGCGTCGCCTTCGGGGCCGATCTGCAGGGCGAGACCGAGGTGATCGGAGCCGGGGTTGGCCTCGTGGTACTCGGTGGCGATCTGGATCATCTCCTCGAACGTCGCCGGCGGCTCGGGCACCAGATCGGTGTTGCGGACGAGGGCGATGTTCTCGACGGCGTAGGGCAGACCGTACGTCTGGCCTTCGTAGGTGAACGCCTCGATGGCGACCGGGTTGAAGCCGTCGGCGACGGCGCTGACGTCGAGTGGCTCGACGACCCCGTTGGCGACGAGCTCGCCGAGCCAGTCGTGGGCGCCGATGATGATGTCGGGACCCTCGCCAGACGGGGCGTTGAGGGAGAGCTGGTCGCGGATCTGGCCGAACTCGAGCTCGAGGACGTCGACGGTGATGCCGTTCTCGTCGGCGAAGGGCCCGGCGATCTCCTCGATGATCGGGGTGCGTGTGTCGTCGGCCCAGATCACCAGGTCGGCGTCGCCGCGTGGCGGCGCCGTCGGTGCGGGGGCCTCCGTGCCTGCCGCCTCGGTGCCCGCCGCCTCGGTGCCTGCCGCCTCGGTGCCGGCGGCCTCGGTGCCCGCAGGCTCGGTGCCGGCGGCTTCGCTGTCGGGTGGTGCGGTGGTCGCGCCGGCGACGCCGGTGGTGCCGAGAGCGGCGACGGCGAGCGCGCCGGCGACCGCCACCAGCTTCTTGCGTGAACGCATGGATTCCCCATTCATAGAGCGGATCTTCGTGGACACGGGCGACCCCGGATGAGCGGTCGACCGGGAGCCGGAATGTGCCCCAGTCCGGCCCGTGAACAGCATTCTGGCAGCCCGCTGTCAGCCATGGCAAGACTCTTGCAATTCTTGCAACGGTGTCGCAGAACTGCCAAGGTGGGCGGTCATGCGGGTGCGACTGCGCGACGTGGCAGCCCGAGCCGGGGTCAGCGAGGCGACGGTCAGCCGCGTGCTCAACGAGCGGCCCAACGTCAGCGCCCGGACGAAGGCGGTCGTCCTCGACGCCCTGCGCGCGCTCGACGGTCCGATGCCCGGCGGGCGGCCCCGGCCGACCGCCCAGCGCACCGGCCTGGTGGCGATCCTCATGCCCGACCTCGACAACCCGATCTTCCCCGTGATGGCCCAGCTGCTCACGGCGCGGCTCGCCAGCAAGGACCACCCGAGCGTGATCGCCAGGTGCGGGACGGCGTCGGAGGAGCCGCAGATGCTGGAGACCCTCGCCGCGGCCGGCGTCGCCGCGATGATCGTGGTGTCGGGCGCCCACGCCGACACCACCGCCGACATGGCGCCGTATCAGCATCTCCTCGACACGGGCGTGACGATGGCGTTCGTCAACGGCTTCCGCCGCGACTTGGTGGCGCCGTTCGTGTCGTGCGACGACCGCCACGCGGCCGCCCTCGCCGTACGCCACCTGGTGAGCCTCGGCCACCGCCGGATCGGCTTCGTGTCGGGGCCGCATCGGCACACGGTGGTGCAGCGCAAGGTGGCCGGCTACCGCGCCGCCCTCAAGGCGGCGGGGATCGATCGCGACGAGTCGCTCGTCGTCGAGACGATCTTCAGCGCCGAAGCCGGCCACGCCGCCGTCGAGGGGCTGCTCGAGTGCGGCGCCACGGCCGCCGTCGCGGCCAGCGACATGGTGGCCCTCGGCACCATCCGCGGCGCACGCGACCTCGGCCTCGAGGTGCCCCGCCAGTGGTCGGTCACCGGCTACGACGACACCGCGCTGATGGCCTACACCGATCCGCCACTCACCACCATCCGCCAGCCGGTCCGGGCGATGTGCGACGCGGCCGCCGACATCGTCAGCGACCGCCTCGCCGGACGGCCGACCCGCAACGGGGAGTTCCTCTTCCGGCCCGAGCTGGTGGTCCGCTCCTCGACGGCCCCGCTCGCCGATCCGTGAGCTGACTGAAATCGACGCAGTGCGGATCTCCGTGCTGTCTTCTCGCGGGCCGAGACCTCACACATCGCCGCGGGCCGACTAGGTTCCGGACCGATGCGAGTTTTGATGCTCGCCTGGGACTTCCCGCCCCGTGCCGGCGGCGCCGGCGCGCACGTGGACGGGCTCACCCGGGCGCTGGGACAGGCGGGCCACGAGGTGGTGCTGCTGACGGTCGGGCACAAGGGCGCACCCGCCGAACAGCTGCTCCCGACGTCGAGCACCGACGACGCTGACGGCGCCCGCCCCGTCCGGGTGCTGCGGGCCAACATCGACCTGCCGTGGATCCCCGACGAGTTCCACGTGGCCTCGGCGGCCTCGGCGTGTCACCAGCTCGTCCAGCTCGTCACGGCGCTCGGCCGCGGGCCCGACCGGTGGATCCCCGAGGTCGTCCACGGCCACAACTGGGAGGTCGCGTGGGCGGCCGAGACGCTCGCCGAGCTGTACGGGGTCCCGCTGGTCACCACGTTCCACACCACCACCCGCGGCCAGCACGGCGGCAGCCTGCCACCGGGCGAGCCGAGCACGATCCACGCCGTGGAGTCGTGGATCGCCCACACGTCGCGACACGTGATCGCTTCGTCGAAGTTCATGGCCCAGGAGGTGATCTCCGGGTTCGAGCTCGCGCCGGAACGGGTCCACCGCATCCCCAACGGCATCGACCCCACGTGGTGGGCCGGCGGCGAGCACGCCCAGGGGCGGGCGCCGCTCGTGCTCACGTGGGGCCGCGTCCAGTACGAGAAGGGCTTCCAGGTGCTCGCCCAGGCGATGAGCACGCTCCGCTCGCGGGTTCCCGGCATCGAGTGCATCGTCGCCGGGCGGGGCAGCTACCTGCCCGAGCTGCAGTCCCAGGTCGACATCGAGGGCGTCAGCGACATCATGCGGCTCGTCGGGTTCGTCCCCGACGAGCGCCTGCGGGCCGGTGTGCACCGGGCCGGCTGCGTGGTCATCCCCTCGCTCTACGAGCCGTTCGGCATCGTCGCCCTCGAGGCGCTGGCCGGCGGCGCCCCGCTGATCGCCGCCCGCACCGGTGGGCTCGCCGAGCTGATCGACGGCACCGGAGCCGGGATGCTGTTCGAGCCCGGCAACGCCGACGAGCTGGCCACGTGCATCGAGATGGTCCTGTCCGACCCCGAGCTGGCCGGCGAGATGCGCCAGGCCGGCGCCGAGCTGCTCGCCACCCGGTACTCCTGGGCGGCGATCGCCCGGGCGACCGTCAACCTCTACGCCTCCACCGCCTGACCGGGTCCCCTGCCGGCCTGCATGCCGGAAGTGAACACAACCCGCAGTAACTGCGGGTGGTGAACACAACCTGCAGGCGGTCGCCCGGTCCGGTGAGCGGGTCCCGCAGTACCTGCGGGTGGTGAACACCACCGGTGGGGCGGGCCGGTCGATGTCACACCCCATCGCCATGATGAGAGGCACCCGACATCCCCCGTTGCGTCAACCGATTCGACGAAGGGGTCACACCGTGAGCAGATTGACGGCCGAAGCCACCCACTGGCTACGGCACCACCGGGGCACCATCACCAACCAGGCGCTCGCCGACGCCGGCATCTCCACCACCCAGCGCGAACGCCTCGTTCGAAACCGCATCCTGCGGCGAGTCATCGTCGGCGTCTACCAGTTTGCCGGAACCGACCTGGACGAGGCCGGGCGATGCACGGCGCTGTGCGCAGGCCGGGCCGACATGGTCGTGTCCGGGCCGACCGTCAGCGTCGTGTTGATGACCCGCCATCTCGGCAACAACGCTCTCGCCTCGATGGTCGACGATGCGATCGCCAAGAAGTACTGCACGGAGGCCGCTCTCCGACGGACGGCGGAGCGTCTCGCCGGTCCGGGCCGCGAGTGGGTTCGACGGTTCCTGCGAGTGCTCGACCGGCGGCATCCCGGCCGGCCCGGTGCCTCGGACCCGGAACGGGACGTGTACGACGCCCTGTGCGACCGCGGCGTGGAGGGGCTGGTGCGTCAGTGGCCCCAGATCCTGCCGGTGTACGGACCGGCCGCCTTCGACATCGCCCTCCCCGACCTGCGATGGGCGCTCGAGGTCGACGTCCATCCCGAGCACCGCACGCTCGAAGGGGCGGCGAACGACAACCGGCGCGACGACGCGGCCGACGCCGTCGGCATCGCCGTGAAGCGGATCGGCGAGGCGCAACTCGATGACGACTTCGAGGGCACGATCGACATGGTCGTCGCAGCGATCGAACGCCGTCGGTCGGCCGTCGCCCAGCGAGGGGTTCCCCGAGCGCGTCGGCGGACTGCTCGCTAGTCTCCCGCGGCATGCGTCCCGTTCGCCGCTTCGAGGTCCGTCCCGCCATCCCCGAGGCCCTCGCGGCCCTGCCGGAGTTGGCCACGAACCTGCACTGGGCGTGGGACCGGGAGCTGGTGCGCCTCTTCGAGCGCATCTGGCCGGGATGGACCGCCGACGAGGCCCACCCCGCCCACATGGTGCGCACCACACCATCCGAGCGACTCGAGGCACTCGCCGCCGACCAGTCGATCGTGCGTGATCTCGCCGCCGCCAAGGGCCGGCTCGACGCGGCGATCACCGGGCCGACGTGGTTCGCCACCCGCACCGACTCGCCGCTCGGCGCCGTTGCGTACTTCTCGCCGGAGTTCGGTCTCACCGAGGCCCTCCCGCAGTACTCGGGCGGCCTCGGCGTGCTCGCCGGCGACCACCTCAAGGCCTCGTCGGACCTCGGCGTGCCGCTGGTCGGCGTCGGCCTGCTCTACACCGAGGGCTACTTCCACCAGGAGCTCGACGCCGAGGGCTGGCAGCAGGAGCTGACGGTCAACCTCGATCCGGAGTCGCTCGGCCTCACGGACACGGGTGTCGTCGTCACCATCGACATGGCCGGCGACGACGTCAGCGCCCGCGTGTGGCGCGCCCAGGTCGGCAAGGTCGACCTCTACCTGCTCGACACCGACGTCGAGGGCAACTCCCCCGACGCCGTCGCCATCACCGACCGCCTCTACGGCGGCGACAATCACCACCGTCTTCGCCAGGAGATCGTGCTCGGCATCGGCGGCGTCCGGGCCCTCCGGGCGCTCGACATCCACCCGCAGGTCTTCCACACCAACGAAGGCCACGCCGGGTTCCTCGGGCTCGAGCGCATCCGCGAGCACGTCGCGTCGGGCACACCGTTCGCCGCCGCCGTCGAGGCCGTCCGGGGCGGTGGGGTGTTCACCACCCATACCCCGGTCCCCGCCGGGATCGACCGCTTCGAGCGCACGCTGATCGAGCGGTACTTCTCGGGGTTCGCCGAAGAG
Source organism: Desertimonas flava (assembly GCF_003426815.1). Classification (GTDB taxonomy): domain Bacteria; phylum Actinomycetota; class Acidimicrobiia; order Acidimicrobiales; family Ilumatobacteraceae; genus Desertimonas; species Desertimonas flava. The sequence goes on along the minus strand of NZ_QKYK01000023.1, from coordinate 29,985 downwards.
TGCGGCGTGTCGATCGACGAGCTCTTCGCCATCGGCGAGAGCCCCGACGAGGCGGACGTTGCGGACGAGGACAAGAAGTTCAACATGGCGGTCATGGGCCTGCGGCTGGCGGCCCGGTCCAACGGCGTCGCCGAGCTGCACGGCACGGTGAGCCAGGCGATGTTCCACGGCCTGTGGCCCGGCGTCGACACCGAGGAGGTGCCGATCGGCTCGATCACCAACGGGGTGCACGGCAGGTCGTGGACGTCGCTCCGCGTCGACGCCCTGCTGTCGCGGGCGATCGGCGACGACTGGTCATCGGCCGGTGCCGACCGCTGGGCCAACGTGCGCGACATGGACCCGGCCGAGATCTGGGACACGATGGTCGCCGGCCGTCGCGGTCTGGTCCGATTCGTCCGCGGCCTGCTCGGTGGCGGCGTGCTCAACCCCGACACCCTCACCATCGGCTTCGCTCGGCGCTTCGCCACCTACAAGCGGGCGACGTTGCTGCTCTCGCAGCCCGATCGCCTGATGGCCCTGCTCGACGACGCCGACCGGCCCGTGCAGTTCGTGTTCGCCGGCAAGGCGCACCCGGCCGACACACCTGGCAAGCAGCTGATCCAGAAGATCGAGCAGTTCGCCCGCAAGGGCAAGGTGCGTCATCGGTTCGTGTTCCTCACCGACTACGACATCGCCATCGCCCGCGAGATGTACCACGGCTGCGACGTGTGGTTGAACACACCCCGGAGGCCGCTCGAAGCGTGCGGCACGAGCGGCATGAAGGCGGCGTTGAACGGCGCCCTCAACTGCTCGATCCTCGACGGGTGGTGGAACGAGTGCTACAGCCCGGGCAACGGCTGGGCGATCGAGTCGGCCGAGAACGATCCCGACCTGGAACGCCGCGACGAGCGCGAGTGCGCCAGCCTGTTCTCCGTCCTCGAGGACCAGGTGATCCCGACGTTCTACGAGCGCACGTCCGGCGGCCTGCCGCGGGCCTGGGTGGAGATGATCCAGGAGTCGTGGGCCACGCTCGGGCCCCGCGTGATCGCCGCCCGCATGGTTCGCGACTACGTGACCGACCTGTACGAGCCGGCAGCCGCCGACTCCCGAGCGCTGACTGCGTCGAACGACGCCGTCGCCGCCGCGCTGGCCGACTGGCGGTCACGCATCCGAACCGCGTGGCCGGGCATCCGGATCACGGCGGTCGATGTCGACTCCAGTGCCGGTGACACCGGCACGACGCGGGCGGTCACGGCCACGGTCGATCTCGACGGTCTCGACCCGGCAGACGTCCGCGTGGAGGCGATGCACGGCATCGTCGGCACCGACGGAGAGTTCAGCGGCCGGCCCGAAGCCGTGCAGCTCCAGCCGATGGGTGACGGCACGTACCGCGGCGACATCTCCCTCAGCGCGCCCGGCTCGTACGGGGTGACGGCTCGGGTGCTTCCCGTCCACGAGGCCCTGGCGTCGCCGTTCGACCTCGGCCTCGCGACGTGGGCCTGACGACCTGACCGAAATCGGTTGCACCCGCCGAGCGACGCGGCGACGGTGTGACATGGCCAGTGACTACTTCTTGCGCATCGACGGGATCGACGGCGGGGCCACCCAGGTGGACCACGTCGGGGAGATCGAGGTGATCACGTGGAGCTGGGGTGTGTCGACGTCGACGTCGGGTGGTTCAGGCGGCGGTGGCGGACGCGCCGGACGGCCCGACTTCGACGAGCTCCAGGTGGTCACGCCCGTCAGCCAGGCGTCGCCGGAGCTCATCGAGTCGTGCGTCAGAGGTCGCCATCATCGGAACGCCGTGCTGACCGGTGTGCGCGCAAGCGCCGACCAACCGTTTGCCTTCGTCCGCTACGAACTGGGCGACGTGACGATCGCCAGCGTCGAGCACGGCGAGTCCGACGACGAGCCGATCGAGGAGCTGGCGATCGCCTATCGGGAGTTCTCGATCACCTACACCACACAGCGCCCCGACGGGTCAGCGGGCGCGCAGACGTCGTTCTCCCATCCGTAGCGGCTGCGGCACGACCCCAGCGGGTCGTCAGTGCCCGGTGAACGTCGCCTTCCCTGGCCCGTGCTCGAGGAAGCTGGCGACGCCGATGCGGGCGTCGTCCGTTGCGAAGACCTCGGCGAAGGCGTCGCGCTCGAGGGCGAGCCCGTCGGCGAGTGACGGGGCGGCGAGGCCGGCGTCGATCACGCGCTTGGTGATCGCCTGCGCGGTGAGCGCTCCCTTGGCGACCTCGGCGGCCAGCGCGCGGGCGCGTTCGTGGGGATCGCCGTCGACCACCTCGTCGGCGAGACCGATGCGCAGGGCCTCGTCGGCAGCCACCTGCCGACCGGTGACGCACATCTCCTTCGCCCGGCTCGGCCCGACGACCCGGGCGAGGCGCTGGGTCCCACCGCCGCCGGGGATGATGCCGAGCAGGATCTCGGGCTGACCGAACACGGCGCGGGCTCCGACGATCCGGTAGTCGCACGCCAGGGCCAGCTCGCACCCACCGCCCAGCGCGTAACCGGCGACCGCAGCGATGGTGAAGCGGGGCAGGGCGGCGATCGCGTCGAGCGCGGCGTGGAAGTTGGCGGTGATCGCGCGCGCCTCTTCGGGGCCGCCGAACTCGGAGATGTCGGCGCCGGCGGCGAAGATGCGTTCGCCACCGGTGACGATCAGCGCCCCCGGCGGTTCGGCGGCGAGTTCGGCGGCCGCGGCGGCGATCTCGGCGAGCAACGCACCGGACAGTGCGTTGATCTTGCCGTTGCTGAGGGTGAGCACCGCCACTCCGTCGTCACCGCGTTCGAGCGTCAACAGTTCATACACGCAGCCATCTTCGCAGGCCGCCAAGAATCTTTTCCGTTTCGCCGCGCCGGCGACGCACCGGAGGGCATGAAGATCCCATCGAATGCCACGGACGGATGCCAGGGACCCGCCGCGCTCTTCGCCCTGATGGCCGAGCAGCTGGGCGTCGCGTCGACGACGCAGGCTCGCGCCCTCGGCGTGTCGCGGGCCGTGGAGCGCCGCCTCCAACGAGAGGGAGCCCTGGCCGAGGCACTCCCGGGAGTCCTCGCCGCTGGTGGAGTCCGGCTCTCGTTCCCGGCGACGGCGATGGCGGCCGCCCTGCGCCCCGGCGTCATCGCCGTCTCCCACGGCACGGCGGCGCGCCTTCACCGCCTCGCCGGGTTCGCGGACCATCGAGGACTCGACGTCGTAGGCGAGCGGGGCGCCCACCTCTCCGCGAAGCTGCCCGTCACCCGGCACTATTCCCGCGGTCCGGTGCGCGAGCACGTCGGTCGCATCGGACCGATCCCGGTCACGTCGCTCCCCCTGACGCTCGCCCTGATCGCCCCCACGACGTCCCGGGCCACGCTCATCGGTGCCCTGGCCGACGCCCTCGGCCGCGGGGTCCCCGCGGCGGCGATCCGCTCGGTCGCACAGCAGTGGCAGGAACCCGGTCGGTCCGGGCCCGGCCTGCTCCTCGACCTCCTCGACGAACTGGCCGCACGCACGCGCGTGGCCTGACGCTCGGTACAGCTTCCGCTAGCGCTCCGTACCGATCGTCGCTAGCGCTCCGTACCGATCATCTCGTCCGCGGCGGTCCACGGGTCGACCCTCCGAGCCACGACGTCGGCGGTCAGCTGGTTCCATCGCTCCTGGCCACACAGCTCGCGCGCCCGCTGGTCGAGCCGGCGTGCCACGACCTCGCGGAGCTCGTCGGCGGCTCGGAACGCCCGGCGACGCTCCAGCTCACCGCTGGCCTCGGCGTGGCGGCGATGGGCGTTCACCGCGTTCCAGACGTCGGCGACGCCGGCGCCGGTGGTGGCGACGGTCGACACGATCGGTGGACGCCAGCCGCCCTCGGCGACGTGGCCGGCGAGGTCGAGCATCTGCTCCAGGTCCTGGCGTGTCTGTTCGGCGCCGTCGCGATCGACCTTGTTGATGACGAAGACGTCCGCCACCTCCATCAGCCCGGCCTTGTTGGCCTGCACGCTGTCGCCCCAGCCCGGGTTCACCACGACGACCGTGGTGTCGGCCTTGCCGGCCACCTCCACCTCGACCTGACCGACCCCGACCGTCTCGACCAGGACGAGGCGGTGACCGACGGCATCGAACAGCCTCACGGCCTCGGGCGTGGCCAGCGACAGGCCGCCGAGGTGGCCGCGAGTCGCCATCGAGCGGATGAACACGCCGTCGTCGGTGGCGTGCTCCTGCATCCGGACCCGGTCACCGAGGATCGCCCCTCCGGTGAACGGGGACGACGGGTCGATGGCGAGCACGGCGACCTGCTCCCCCTGGCTGCGGAGGTGGCTGACGACGGCGCTGGTGAGCGTGCTCTTCCCGGCGCCGGGCGCCCCCGTCAGGCCGACGGTGTAGGCGTTCCCCGATCGCGGCGCGGCCCGGCGGCTGATCTCGCGCGCCCCGTCACCGCCGCGCTCCACCAATGACAGCAGCCGCGCCAGCGCCGGGCGGCTGCCGCCGACCGCGGCGTCGAACAGGGCTTCAGGGTCGCGCGGAACGGCCGTCATGTGGGGAGGTGTACCAGCCCGGACGGTCAGCCGGCGAAACCGGTGGCGTCGCCGGTGTCGGCGACGTCGGCCAGGTTCACGACCGATGTCACACCGTCGACACGGTCACGCATGATCCGCTCGATTCCGGCCTGCATCGTCTGCGTCGACGCCGGGCAGCCCACGCACGCGCCGATCAGCTCGACGGTGACGACACCGGTGGTCTCGTCGACGTCGTGCAGGATGATGTCGCCGTTGTCGGCCTTGAGCGCCGGTCGGATGACCTCGATGGTCTTCTCCACCATGGCCCGCATCGCGGAGGTCGCGCCGGACGACTCAGAGGTGACCGGCGACTCGGAGGGTGATGTCGTCGTGCTGATGCTTCCATTCAACCAGCCGACCCCCGTGATCATTCCACCCACGCCGCTCGGTCAGAGCCGTTCGATGATCGTCACGTTGGCCTGGCCGCCGCCCTCGCACATCGTCTGCAGGCCGTAGCGGCCGCCGGTGCGCTCGAGCTCGTTGAGCAGCGTCGTCATGAGGCGGGCGCCGGTGGCGCCGAGGGGGTGACCGAGGGCGATGGCGCCGCCGTTGACGTTGACCTTGGCGTGATCGAACCCGGTCTCCTTGAGCCAGGCCAGGACGACCGGGGCGAAGGCCTCGTTGATCTCGACGAGGTCGATGTCGTCGGTGGACAGACCGGTGCGGGCCAGCGCTCGCTGCGTCGCCGGGATCGGCGCGGACAGCATCATGATCGGGTCGTCGGCCAGCACCGTGAGGTGGTGGATCCGGGCCCGCGGGGTGAGCCCGTGGTCCTTCACCGCCTGCTCGCCGGCGACGAGCAGGGCGGCTGACCCGTCGGAGATCTGGCTGGCCACGGCCGCCGTGATCCGCCCGCCCTCGGTGAGGGTGGCGAGGGAGCGGATCTTCTCGACATTCGGCTCGCGGGGCCCCTCGTCGCGGGTGATCTCGCCGAACGGCACGATCTCGTTGTCGAATCGACCCTCGGCCTGGGCCCGCAGGGCCCGCTCGTGCGATTCGATGGCGAAGGTCTCCATCTCCTCGCGGGAGATGTCCCACTTGTCGCACATCAGCTCGGCGCCGGCGAACTGGCTCACCTCGCCGTTGCCGAAGCGCTCCAGCCAGCCCTGCGACGTGGTGAACGGGTCCTCGAACCCGAGGGCCGCCCCGGCGTCGGACGCGGCGGTCAGGGGCACGGTGGTCATGCTCTCGACGCCGCCGGCGACGACGAGGTCCATGGTCCCCGACATCACGGCCTGGGCCGCGAAGTGCACCGCCTGTTGGGCCGAGCCGCACTGCCGGTCGATCGTCACGCCCGGCACGTGCTGCGGGAGCCCGGCGGCGAGCCAGCAGGTGCGGGCGATGTCGCCGCCCTGCGGACCGACCGAGTTGACGTTGCCGAAGACCACGTCGTCGACGGCCGCCGGGTCGATGCCGCTGCGCTCGACGAGGGCGCCGATCGCCAGCGCGCCGAGGTCGGCGGGGTGGAGTCTCGACATGCCGCCGCCGCGCTTGCCAACGGGGGTGCGGACCGCTTCAACGATGTATGCCTCAGCCATCCCGCGAGCCTGCCACCATCAGGGTTCGCCCGGCGAACTCTGACGATCCGGGGGCGTGGTGTCCCCCGGCACATCAGGCCGGCGTCAGCAGCTTCCACCGTCCCTCGGAGATCACATCGACGGCGCCGTCGACCACACGGATCGCCGTGTCGTCGTCGATCGCGTAGGCGGGCCCGTCGAGGCGCTCGGCCCACCGTTCGGCCGCGGCCATCGTGTTCTCCGGAAGGTTCGGGTGGTCGACGTGGGGGAAGATCGAGAAGTCGACGAGGCCCAAGGTGGCGTCGTCGCCGGTGTAGCCGGGAGGGCGCGGGATGACGAACTCCTCGCCGATCCTGGGCGTCATCACCATGCTCCCCGCGCTGAGTCCCACCCAGACGGTGTCGCCCAGCGACGGCAGCAGGTCGGCCAGCCCGGACTCACGGATCCAGTGACAGAGGTACAGCGGATCGCCACCGTTGACGAGGAGGACGTCGGCCTGCTCGACCCACGGGACCCACCTGTCGGCGCCGATGGTCGGCAGGGCCGTCAGCTCGAGGAGCCCGACGGACTTCCAGCCCAGCTCGGTCATCGGGCACTCGGGCTCTCGACCGCTGACGAAGCGCCACGCGCTGGCCGGCGCGACCATCGGGTGTCCGTAGCCGGCCGTCGGGATGCACAGCGCGTCGCAGTCGGCGATCGGCCGCCCCAGCAGTTCGACGAGCGCATCGTGGATGCTGGTGTTCTTGATGCCGGCCGAGGTGAGCAACAACTTCACGCTTCACGACCGTACAGCAAGCAGTTGCACAATGCAATCACTTGCTCGGTCAGGCGCCGGCGATTCGGGGTTCGGCCGCGGGCTGCGTAGCCTCGACCCCGTGATGTTGCTGGCCGCCGTGCTCGCCCATCAGGGCGGGTGGGACGAGATCCTGCTGGTGCTCGTCCCGATCGTCGTCGTGGCGTGGCTGCTGTGGCTCGCCAAGCGACGCGTCAGTCGGGCGGCGGCCACCGAGGCACCCGCGTCGCCGCCGGCCGGACCCGACAGCACCCCGCGCGGCGACGACTGAGCGATCTGACGGGCACATCCCGTCGGGCGCAACCGGTCAGATGCGTTCGATGCCGGCGCCGACGGCGGCGAGACGACCGACCAGGTCGTCGTAGCCACGGTCGATGTGCCGCACGCCGCTGATCGTCGTCTCCCCCTCGGCCGCCAGTCCGGCGACGACCATCGCCGCGCCGGCGCGGATGTCGTGAGCCCGCACGGGAGCGCCCGACAGGCGCGGGACGCCCCGGACCACGGCGTGATGCCCGGTGGTGCGGATGTTGGCACCGAGGCGGATCAGCTCCTCGACGTACCGGAAGCGGCCTGGGTAGAGATTCTCGGTGACGATGCCCGCTCCGTCGGCCACGCTGAGCATGGTGATGATGAGCGGCTTGTAGTCGGTGGCGATGCCCGGGTACGGCAAGGTCGGGACGTCGATCGACCGCAACCGGCGATCGGCGACGACGCGCAGCGACGTGTCACCGATGTCGAACTCGAGTCCCATGTCGGTGAACCGGGCAAGCAGGTTCTGCATGTGCTCGGCCCTGGCGTCGAGCACCTCGAGCTCGCCCCCCGCCACGGCGACGGCGGCGAGGTACGTCGCCGCCTGGATGCGATCGGGAACCGTGCGATGTCCCGCCGCTCGGAGCGCGCCCCGCTCGACGCCGTTGATGACGAGCCGCGACGTGCCCACGCCGGTGATGTCCGCGCCCATCTTCACCAGCAGGTCGCAGAGGTCGACGACCTCGGGCTCGCGTGCCGCGTTGTCGATCGTCGTCACCCCATCGGCGTACACAGCCGCGGTGACGAGGTTCTCGGTGGCTCCGACACTGGGGAACGGGAGGGCGATCTCGGCACCGTGCAGGCGCTCTGCGGTGGCGTGGAGCTCGCCATGGGCGAACTTGAACGTCGCCCCCATCGCCTCGAGGCCGGCGACGTGGATGTCGATCGGCCGGGCGCCGAAGTCGTCGCCACCGGGCATCGACAGACGCACCTCGCCGCACCGGGTGAGCAGCGGTCCCAGGACGTTCACCGACGCCCGGATCCGCTCGGCGAGCTCGTACGGCGCCACCGGCGTCACGTCGCCGGTGTTCGCCATGACCAGCATGCCCGGCTCGGGCCGTTGGGTGCTCACACCGATCGGTGCCAACAGCTCGGCCATGATCTGCACGTCGGTCAGGTCGGGCACGTTGGTGAACTCGTACACGCCGTCGGCGAGCAGGCTGGCCGCCATCAACTTGAGCACCGAGTTCTTCGCTCCCGGCACGAGCACCGAGCCGGCCAACGGGCCGAGGTGCCGCACAACGATCTGCTCGTCGTCGCTCATCGGCCCGTAGTTCTATCGCGTTCTGAGGACGTGTCCCGATCGCCCGGAAAGGTGTCACCGTCGACTCGTATGCTCCGGCCGATGGCCTCGCCCACCCCCCTGCGGGAACGTCACATCGTGCGGCGATGGCCGGCGACCGACGAGGTGCGAACGGCGCTCGCGGCCCCGCGTGACGACCTGATCAGCGAGGTCCCGGGCGAGGAGGAGGGCACGTTCGTCCAGGCCGACGGGCCGTTCGACGGCTACCGCCGGACGGTCGTCGACGAGGGCGACCAGCTGCTCGAACGCACCACCTATCGCCTGCTGCTCCCCTGGTTCGGCTGGCTGTTCGCGCTCCCCGTCCGGTGGACGATCGCCCGCCGGGGCCGCCCTCCGGCGCTCCCCGGCGACGCCCGGGGGCGGAAGACGCCGCAATCGACACCGTGGTGGTCGCCGCCGGACCGCCTGACCCAGCGCCAGCTCACGATCCTCGGTCTGCTCGCCGCCTCGTCGATGTCGTCGGCGTTCATCAACACCCTGTTCACGCAGACCGTGAACTTCGCCGCCGACGACTTCGGCGTGGGCGACACCGGCATCGGCGTCGCCGGCTCGGTCGTCCGGGCGGGCATCGTGATCGCCCTCCCGGTCGCCGTGCTCGCCGACCGGATCGGGCGCCGCAAGGTGATCGTGGCGATGTCGTTCGCCTCCCCGGTCGTGTCGGCCGCGGGCGCCCTGGCCCCCAGCTTCCCGTTTCTCGTCGCCACCCAGGCGGTGGGCCGGCCGCTCGGCCTGGCACTCGACTTCATGGTCGCCGTGGTCGCCGCCGAGGAGATGCCGCGCAACTCGAGGGCCTACGCCGTGAGCGTGCTGGCGATGGCGAGCGGCCTCGGCGCCGGCGTGGCCGTCCTCGCCCTGCCGCTGGCCGACATCTCCGACTCGGGCTGGCGGCTCGTCTACGTCGTCGCCCTGATCTGGCTCGTCGTGGCCGTCGACATGTACCGGCGCCTTCCCGAGACGCAGCGATTCGAGCGCCCCCACGTGGTCGCCACCCGTCTCGACCGCCGCCGGTTCGGCGTGCTCGCCGCCATCGCCCTGTTGACGAACCTGCTGATCGCCCCGGCGTCGTTCTTCCAGAACGACTACCTCGAGGACGAGCGCGGCTACTCGGCGACGATCATCGCCGTGTTCACGCTGGCCACGGCCACACCGGCCGCCCTCGGCCTGATCGCCGGCGGCCGGCTGGCCGACACCGGCGGGCGCCGTCGCGTGGTGGCCGCCGGCCTACCCGCCGCAGCCCTGCTCGTGACGCTGTCGTTCAGCATCGGCGGCCCGCTGATGTGGCTCGCCACGGTGCTCGCCGGCATCGCCGGCGCCGTTGCCTACCCGGCGCTGGCCGTCTACCGGGCCGAGCTGTTCCCGACCGGCAACCGGGGCCGGGCGGCCGGGCTGCTCACCACGTCGGCCCTGGTCGGCGGCATCGGCGGCCTCCTGATCATGGGGCAGCTCCTCGACCGCGGGGTGTCGCACGGGGCGGTGATCGGCGGGCTCGCTCTCGGGCAGCTCGCCGCCGTCGGCGTCGCCCTCCGCTGGCTCCCCGAGACGGCTCACCGTGAGCTCGAGGACCTCAACCCCGAGGACCTCGCCGAGGGGTGAGGCCGCGCCGGAGACGTCGCATCGGTCACATCGCGACCGCTCCCATCTAGAGCATCACGTGTGCTATCGGGTAACGTCATCGCCGCTCGTGGCTGCCATGCCGGCGTTCGCCGGCGGAAGGGTCTGAGAGCCCTGGGGTTATCAACCCGGGTCCCCACACCGAGTGTGCGGCAGTGCAGCCGCGCGCAGATGCAGGAGACATCGTGGAATTATCACTGTTCGCAGCCGAGGGCGGCTGGCAGGACTTCACCCTGAAAGGCGGCGAGTGGGCAGTACTCCTGCTCTCGGTAGCAGCCGCCTTGCTGGCGATCGGCGTCGGGTTCTACCTCGTCAGGGCCGTCCTCGCCGCCGATGAGGGCACTCCCAAGATGAAGGAGATCGCGGCCGCGATCCAGGAGGGCGCATGGGCCTACCTGAAGCGCCAGTTCCGCACGATCGGGCTGATCCTCGTGCCGCTGGCCGTGGTCGTGTTCGTCACGTCGACGGCGATCGAGAAGACCAACGGTGAGACGGCGCTGTCGTTTGCCCAGTCCGGCCTCTTCCGCACCATCGCCTTCATCCTCGGCTGCGCGGCGTCCGGCCTCACGGGCTACATCGGCATGACCCTGGCCACCCGGGGCAACGTGCGCACCGCCGCCGCCGCCCGCTCCGGCAACATGGGCGACGCCCTCACGGTGGCGTTCCGCACCGGCGGCGTCGCCGGCATGTTCACGGTCGGGCTCGGTCTGCTCGGCGCGACGATCATCATCATCCTCTTCCAGAACACGTCGTCGGCCATCCTCGTCGGCTTCGGCTTCGGCGGTTCGCTGCTCGCCCTCTTCCTCCGCGTCGGTGGCGGCATCTTCACCAAGGCCGCCGACGTCGGCGCCGACCTCGTCGGCAAGGTGGAGGCCGGCATCCCCGAGGACGACCCCCGCAACCCGGCCACCATCGCCGACAACGTGGGCGACAACGTCGGCGACTGCGCCGGCATGGCCGCCGACCTCTTCGAGAGCTACGAGGTGACCCTCGTGGCGTCGATCATCCTCGGCGTCGCGGCGTTCAACTCGATCGGCATGAACCCGGCCCTCGGCCTCATCTTCCCGCTCGCCGCCCGCGCCATCGGCGTGGTGGCCTCGATCGCCGGCGTCTTCGCCGTGAAGGCCAAGCCGGGCGAGACCAACGCCCTGAAGCCCATCAACAAGGGCTTCTTCGTCGCCGGATCGCTCACCCTGATCGGCACGCTGATCCTCGCCCTCGTGTACGTGGGCAACGACGAGGCGTCGGCCGGCTGGAAGTGCTTCGGCGCCGTCGCCATCGGCCTCGTGCTCGCCCAGCTCGTCAGCCGCCTGACCGAGTACTACACCGCCACCCACTTCAGCCCGGTGCAGGAAGTCGCCGAATCGGCCGAGACCGGCCCGGCCACGGTCGTGCTGTCGGGCACATCGCTCGGCCTCGAGTCGTCGGTCTACGCCGTCATCGCCATCGCCGCGGCGATCGGCGTGTCGCTCGCCCTCGGCGGCGGCAACCTGCAGTTCTCGCTCTACCTGGTGGCCCTCACCGGCATGGGCATGCTCGCCACCACCGGCGTCATCGTGTCCGAGGACACGTTCGGCCCGGTGTCGGACAACGCCGCCGGCATCGCCGAGATGTCGGGCGAGTTCCACGGCGAGCCGGAGAGGATCATGGTCAGCCTCGACGCCGTCGGCAACACCACCAAGGCCGTCACCAAGGGCTTTGCCATCGGCTCGGCCGTCATCGCCGCCGTCGCCCTGTTCGCCAGCTTCATCGAGACCGCCGCCGGCGAGGTCCTGCAGACCGAGGTCGTCGAGGGCCTGAAGCGCACCAAGCGCGGGGTGTTCGACCTGCTCCAGATCAACGTCGCCGACCCGAAGATCTTCATCGGCCTGCTCATCGGCGGCGCCGTGCCGTTCCTGTTCTCCGCCCTCGCCATCCGCGCCGTGGGCCGCACGGCCGGCGTCGTGGTCCGCGAGGTCCGCGACCAGTTCGCCGACGGCAAGATCATGGCCGGCACGAAGGAGCCCGACTACGGCCCGGTCATCGACATCTGCACCGCAGCGTCGCTTCGTGAGCTCACGACGCCGGCGCTGCTCGCCGTGCTCACCCCGGTCATCATCGGCTTCGGCATCGGGTGGGAGGCCCTCGGGGGCTTCCTCGCCGCCGTGATCCTCACCGGCCAGCTGATGGCCAACTACCTGTCCAACTCGGGTGGTGCGTGGGACAACGCCAAGAAGTACATCGAAGACGGCCACCACGGCGGCAAGGGCTCGGAAGCCCACAAGGCCGCCGTCATCGGCGACACCGTCGGCGACCCCTACAAGGACACGGCCGGGCCGGCCCTCAACCCGCTGATCAAGGTGATGAACCTCGTCTCGCTGCTGATCCTGCCGGCGATCATCGCCCTCGAGCCGATCAACGGCGAGGGCATGTTCGGCCTGCCGGGCAGCGCCGAGGAGCTCGGCGAGCTCGTCAAGCTGCAGGACGGCAGCGGCGTCCGCTTCCTCATCGCGATCGGCGCCGCGATCGTGCTCATCGGCGCGATCATCTTCTCGTCGCGAAAGACCGAGAGCCTCGCCGGCGGCACCGCTCCCGCCGCCGCCGTCTCCACGGCCGGCCACTGAGCGCCGATCGTTCGGCGCACATCTGTAGTAAGTAAGTCGACATGTTCTCCGGGTTGGCCGACTGGGTCACCGATGTCATCGATCGCATCGGTTACGTGGGCGTGGCCCTGTTGGTCGCCCTGGAGAACGTGTTCCCCCCGATCCCCTCGGAGATCGTCCTGCCGTTCGCCGGTTTCTCGGCCCGCGACGGCAAAGCGACCCTGTGGGGAATGATCATCGCCGCGACGATCGGTTCGATCGTCGGCGCCCTCGTGCTCTACGGCATCGCCGCGTGGATCGGTCCCGACCGGCTCGACCGCTTCCTCATCCGCTACGGCAAGTGGTTCCGGCTGACGCCCGCCGACGTGGTGAAGGCCGACCGGTGGTTCGACCGGCACTCCGACATGGCCGTCCTGCTGTGTCGGTGCGTCCCGCTGGTGCGGTCGCTCATCTCCATCCCCGCCGGGTTCCGGCGCATGGACCTCAAGCGCTTCTTGGTGCTCACCACGGTCGGGTCGGTCGTGTGGAACACCGGACTGATCCTCGCCGGCTACATCCTGCGGCGACAGTGGCACGACGTCGAGCCGATCCTCGGCGTGGTCCAGTACATCGTGATCGCCCTCATCCTGTTGGCGATCGCCTGGTACGTCTGGAGCCGCTTCCTCTCCCCCAAGGCGAAGGCTCGGGCGGCGGCGAGTCAGCCCGACCCGACGTAGTCGACGGGGCGCACCGCGCCGGCGACGTACAACGGGTGGCGCGGTGAGCCGTCGGCGTTGCAGCCCACCGTCACCGGTCGGAGCGCGGCACGGCGGATGCGCCGCAGCATCGCGGCGGCGGCCGGCCCGACGCCGACTCCGGGGACGTCGTGCCGTCCCCAGGCGACCATCACCATCCCGGCCGGCTCGGCGACGCGGATCGACACCGCCACCGCACGGCGGTTGCCGGGGCCGAGCGGGTCCGCGGCGGCGGCGAGGTCGCGGGGACGGTGCGTCCGGTAGCCGAAGAGGTTGACGACGTGACAGCCGCCGAAGCCCCACGATCGTGACAGGCCGATCACCCGCCGGGTCGTCGGATCGTCGCTCGTGGTGTCGGCGGCCGACGGGTTGAGCATCACCCAGACGAGGGGTGGCGCAGACTCGTCCCACGTGCGCGTGAGGCGATAGCGAAACCGCCGGTCCCGGGAGAACGAGGCCCCACGCACCACCGGACTCACAGCGTGGACAGCCACTCGCCGATCACTGCGGCGACCGCCGAATCGGCCCCCTTCAGGTCGTGACCCTTGCCCTCGACCCAGTGGTGGCTCACCGGTCCGCCCACGGTCTTCGACCACTGCCGGAGCTCGTCGGGGCTGGCGAAGGGATCCTTCGTGCCGTGGACGAACAGCCACGGCACCGCGACGTCGGGAAGGTGCTCGACACGGAGCCGGTCGGGCTTGCCGGGCGGATGCAGGGGGTAGGCGATCGTGACGACGCCCTTGAGGCGCTTCGGCGGCGCCAGACCGTCGGCACCGGCGGCGACCATCGAGCAGATGCGCCCGCCCATCGAGCGCCCGCCGACGACGACGTCGCGACGGCTGCCGATCGCCGCCAGTTCCTCGCGCACGGCGTTCATCAACGCCGGCGGCCGGTCGGGCGCCCGCCGCCCCGCCTTCCGATAGGGGAAATCGGCGCGGACGACGGACCACCCCTTGATCGCCGACACGTGGTCGTCGACGGCCCGCAGGGCGGGCGACTCGCTCGACGCCCCGGCCCCGGGGAACAGTAGGAGGGAGGCAGCCATCGCCGACCGAGCGTAGCCAGCCCCCCGGATCCGCCGGCGACGTGACGCAGAATCCCCTTGATCGATACAGAGGATCCAGGTACTGTATCAATACAGAACTTCGGTACGAAGGCCGTGTCCAGGGAAGGAGCACGAGATGGAGATGATGGTGGCGATGGTGCAGAGCCGCGACGCGCAACGCCGGCACCTGGCGGGCGGCCACATCGGCGGGCCGGTGAAGCCGCCCAAGCAGCGACGCCGACCCGATCGTGCTCGGAACCGGCCCGTCCGGCGGCTGCGCGTGCACCTGTCGCGTGCGGTGTTGGCGGTCGGCCGGGCGATCGAGCCGCGGCCGGCCAGCGGTGGCCCGGCCTGCACGCCGACGAACTGACCGGGTGACGTTTCGGGGCCAGAGCACGAACGCGTTAGGGTCGGCCGTGGGCGCCCTGCCCGCCTTGCCGATGAGCCGTGTGACGTTGCAGACCATCGCCGACGAAGTCGGCGTCTCGAGGATGACCGTCTCCAACGCGTTCTCCCGGCCCGACCAGCTCTCGGCGGCGCTCCGCGAACGCATCCTCGCCACCGCCGAGCAGCTCGGCTACGTCGGACCCGACCCGGCGGCGCGGGCCCTTCGATCGGGAACGACCGGCGCGGTCGGAATCGTGCTCACCGACTCGGCGATCACGGCGTTCACCGACGAGGTCGCCACGCGATTCTTCGGGGCGATCGCCACCGAGCTGGCGCCCACGGGGCTGGCCCTCACGCTCGTCCCCGCCGTCGAGCTCGACGGTCGGGTCCCGGCGCGCGACGTCGCCATGGACGCCGCCCTCCTCTACCACTGCGATCCCACCTCGCCGGCGGCGACGTGGCTCGTCAAGCGCAACCTCCCGCTGGTGTACGTCGACCAGTTCCCGCGTGACGGCGTCACGTGCATCAACGTCGCCGACCGCGCCGGAGCCAGAGCGGCCGCTCAGCACCTCGTCGAGCTCGGCCATCGCCACGTCGGGGCCATCACGTTCAGCGTGCGTCCCGGCGCCGATGTCACCGACCCGACGCCGATCGACACCGACGGCTTCGGTGCGAGCGAGCGCCTCCGCGGCTGGTCCGAGGCCCTCGACGACGCCGGGATCACCCCGCCGACGTTCCGCACCAACGACACCAGTGCGGCCGGCGCCCGGACTGCGCTCGATCGGCTCCTGGCCGCCGACCCTCAGCTCACCGCTGTCCTGTGCTTCTCCGACGTGATGGCCAGCAGCCTCGTGGCCGCGGCCGAAGACCGCGGGCTCACCGTGCCGGGCGACCTGTCGGTGGTCGGCTTCGACGACACCCCCTTCGCCGCCCACACCCGACCCCGACTCACCACCGTGCACCAGGACGTCCTCGAGAAGGGTCGCCTGGCCGCCCGCGCGGTGATCTCGCTGTTGCGGGATCCCCAGATCGCCGCCGAACACGTGGTGCTGCCGACCGAGCTGGTCGTCCGCGACAGCACGGCGCCGCCGCCGTCGTAGCCCTGGGCGACGCTCAGCCCCGGACGGCGTCGTTGAGGATGCGGCGGGCCTCGGCGAGCTCGCGGACCGCCGTGGAGGCGTCGACGGAGTCGCCGCCGTGGTCGGGGTGCACCTCGCGCATCCGCGTCCGGAAACGGGCGGTGATCTCCCGTTTCGATGGCACCGCCGTACCGAGTGGGAAGCCGAGCATCTCGAGGGCCCACGCCCTGGGATCGGCGAGCGAGGACAGCGTGGTGATCGCCGAGCCGGCGAGATGGGCGATGAGCGAGGGACCGACCGGTCCGTGCCAACGAGCGGCCCGGTGCAACACCGGAGCGATGACATGACGACTCGACTCCTCCAACCGTTCGACCGCGTAGATCGCGCCGAGCACCATCGCCAACGGCGAGCCATGGGTGTCGAACTCGAAGCCGAGCTCCTCCCCCGCGCCGACGTCGGCGTGACCGACGAGCTGGTGAAGCGAGCGACCGAGGCCGTGCCGATCCACCTGGAACCGGTGGCGCAGTCGAGGCTGGAGGACGCGCCCTCCTGCTTCGACCTGGTCGATCAACCGGTGGATGTCGGGGACGAGATCGTCGTCGACGTCAGGGATGTGACGGGCGACCACCGCGCCCAGGAGCAGCCCTCCGAATCCGGGCGCGGGGTCGACCGGCAGTACGAGGTTGCCGAGCGACAGCCGTCTCGTGGGAGCCAGCGGGCGGGTGTGCCACAGTTCGAGTTCGGCGAGCAGCACGGTGGGTGCCGCTGATCAGACGTAGCCGCGGACGAGCGACCTCAGCTCCTGCGCGGCGCCGATCACGTCGGAGCTCGACGACTCCTCGTCGTCGGCGAGTTCGCCCAGCGCGCCGACGGACTCGACGATCTTGCTCCAGGCGGCGCCGCCCACCCCGTAGGGCGCGTGGGTGGGCTTCACGACGGCGACGATGCTCGCCACGGCGTCGCGTCCGATCCGGTCGTCCGCGTCCTTCGCCAGGCGGTCGGCCGCGCTGAACAGCTGAGAGAGGATGTCCTCGGGCGGGGCGTCCTCGTCGGGCACGTGCACGGCCAGGGTGCCGGCCTCGAGCGAGTCGAGCAGATCGTCGACAGCCTGCTCGGCGGCGGCCGGGACGAACAGCGTGGCGGCTTCCCAGCGATGCGGGATGCCCGCCTCGGCCAAGGCCGCGGTGAGCGTCTTGCGCTCGGCGTCGGGCCACTCGTCGAGGCCGTATTCGACCGGCGTCTCGTCGTCGGGTAGCGGGATCGGGAACGGACCAAGGGCCTCCTCGAGCCGGGCGAAGAGGGCGTCGGTCGCCTCCTCCTGCTCCTCGGGGACCACCAGTTCGTCCACGCCGTCGTCGCTCTCCCAGACGTGGGCGATGTCCTCTTCGGCCAGCGCTTCGGCCAGCTCGGCACGCTGCTCGACCGTCCACGCCGACACGTCGTAGTGGACCTTCACGGTGTCGGGGTCGGTCGGATTCCAATCGGTCACGACCAGCACGTTAGATGCCGGCGGCGGCAGGTCCACCCTCACGCGATCTTTAGAGTGATTTACGGGCACGAGTTAGGCGGTCCTTAATTCGAAATGACCGCTGACATGGGTACAACATCGGCCTAGGATCGCACCGTGCCGACTGCGGTCCGCACGGTCCATCCTCCCGCCAACGAACGGAGCCGCCATGAAGGGGCACGACGACATCATCGAGCTGCTGAACGAGGTGCTCACCGGTGAGCTCACGGCGATCAACCAGTACTTCCTGCACGCCAAGATGTGCGACAACTGGGGCTACAAGCGCCTCGCCCACACGATCCGCGACGAGTCGATCGACGAGATGAAGCACGCCGAGGCGCTCGTCGAGCGCGTGCTCTACCTCGAAGGCGTGCCGAACCTCCAGCGGTTGTCGCCCCTCAAGATCGGCGAAACCGTCCCCGAACAATTGACCAATGATCTCGCCGTGGAGATGGCCGCTCTCAAACGGCTCAACGACGGCATCGCACTGTGTGTCAGCCGGGGCGACAACGGCACGCGTGAATTGCTCGCCGACATCCTCACCGACGAGGAGCACCACGTCGACTGGCTGGAGACGCAGCTCGAGTCGATCGCCCAGATCGGCCTCGAGAACTACCTCTCCCAGCAGCTCCACGAGTCGTAACGCCCCGTCTTTGGACGCGTGGCGCAGCATGCCATGATGGCGCCCGGAGGAGGCCTACTCTCCCACTGACCTTCCCAGGGGGCCCACATGGAAGTTTCCGTCACGGTGAACGGCACGCTGCACACGCACGACGTCGAGCCACGCACGCTGCTCGTCCACTACCTACGAGACCACGTCAAGCTGACCGGTACCAACATCGGCTGCGACACCTCCTCGTGCGGAGCCTGCACGGTGCACATCGACGGCGAGTCGGTCAAGAGCTGCACCGTCCTGGCCGCCCAGGCCGACGGCTCGTCGGTCACCACGATCGAGGGGCTCGCCGACGGCGACACCCTCCACCCGATGCAGCAGGCGTTCATGGAGAACCACGGTCTCCAGTGCGGTTACTGCACACCGGGCATGATCATGGCGGCGACCAGCCTGCTCGACGAGATCCCCCATCCCACCGAACAGGACGTGCGGATCGGCCTCGAAGGCAACCTCTGCCGCTGCACGGGCTACCACAACATCGTCAAGGCCGTGCTCGCCGCGGCCGAGGCCGGGTGACACGATGAGCGCCGTCGACACGGCCGCAGCCCCGTTCATCGGCCAGCGGCTGTTGCGCCGGGAGGACCCGGCCCTGCTCACCGGCGAGGCCCGCTACACCAACGACCTCCAGCTGCCCGGCGCGCTCCATCTCGCCCTCGTCCGCAGCCCCCATGCCCACGCGCGCATCGTGTCGATCGACACCAGCGCAGCAGCCGCCGTGCCCGGCGTGACTGCCGTGTACACCGGGGCCGATCTGGCCGACGCGTGGGCCGCGCCGATGCCGTGTGCATGGCCGGTCACCGAGGACATGAAGAACCCCGCGCACCACCCGCTCGCGCAGGGCAAGGTCTGCTACGTCGGCGACGGCGTCGCCGCCGTCATCGCCACCTCCGAAGCGGCGGCTCGTGACGCCGTCGAACTCGTCGACGTCACGTACGAGCCGCTCGAAGCCGTGATCGACCTCGAGGACGCCCTCTCCGACCGTGTCGTCATCCACGAGGAGCTCGGCACCAACGCGTCCTACACCTGGCCGTTGAAGGTCGAGGCCAACGAGGGCGACATCGACCGGGCGTTCGCCGAGGCGGCGTTCACCGTCAGCGAGCGCTACGTGCAGCAGCGCCTCCTCCCGATGGCGATGGAGACGCGGGCCATCGCCGCCGTGCCCCAGCCGTTCGGCGGGGACATCACGCTGTACTCGGCGACCCAGGTCCCGCACATCCTCAAGGTGATGGCGGCGATCACGCTGGGCATCCCCGAGCACCAGGTTCGTGTCATCGCTCCGTCGGTGGGCGGTGGCTTCGGCAGCAAGCTCAACGTGTACGCCGAGGAGCTGCTGTGCATGGCCCTCGCCCGCAAGCACGGAGTACCGGTGCGCTGGGCGGAGACGCGCACCGAGAACAGCGTCGCCACCATCCACGGTCGGGGCCAGATCCAGAAGATCGACCTCGCCGCCGACGCCGACGGCAAGCTCACCGCCGTGCGAGTGCGGCTCCTCGCCGACATGGGCGCCTACCTCCAGCTCGTCACCCCGGGGATCCCGCTGCTCGGAGCGTTCCTCTATGCCGGCGTGTACGACCTGCCCCAGGCCTACGACTTCGAGTGCACGTCGGTGTTCACGACGATGACGCCGACCGACGCCTACCGCGGCGCCGGCCGGCCGGAGGCGACCTACGCCATCGAACGGGCGATGGACTCCCTCGCCGCGACGATGGGCATCGACCCGCTCGAACTGCGCCGCCGCAACTACATCCGCAAGGAGGCCTACCCGTACACGGCGTGGAGCGGCCTCGAGTACGACTCGGGTGATCACGACCTGGCCGCCACCGAGGCGGCTCGCCTCGCCCGCTACGACGAGTTGCGGGAACGGCAGCGCACGCAGAACGTCGAGGGCGCCACCAAGCGTCTCGGCATCGGCGTGGCGTCGTACTTCGAGATGTGCGGCCTCGCCCCGTCCCGGGTCCTCGCCTCGCTGAACTACTCGGCCGGCGGCTGGGAGGCGGCCACGGTCCGAATCCTGCCCACGGCGAAGGTGCAGGTCGTGTCGGGATCCACGCCCCACGGCCAGGGGCACGAGACGTCGTGGTCGATGATCGTCGCCGACAAGCTCGGCATCGACCCCGCCGACATCGACGTGCTGCACAGCGACACGGCGATCTCTCCGCTCGGGCTCGACACCTACGGGTCTCGTTCGCTGCCGGTCGGCGGCGTGGCCATCGCCATGGCCTGCGACAAGGTGATCGACAAGGCCAAGCAGATCGCCGCCCACCAGCTGGAGGCGAACGCCGACGACATCGAGTTCGCCGGTGGCACGTTCACCGTGGCCGGCTCGCCCGACAAGGCGCTGCCGCTGGCCGCCGTGGCCTTCGAGGCATTCACCGCCCACAACCTGCCCGACGGCCTCGAGCCCAACCTCGAGGCGCAGGTCACCTACGACCCGCCGAACTTCTCGTGGCCCTTCGGCACGCACATCTGCGTCGTCGAGGTCGACACCGAGACCGGCCACGTCGACGTGCTCGACTACGTCGCCGTCGACGACTGCGGGGTGCAGATCAACCCGCTCATCGTCGAGGGCCAGGTCCACGGCGGGGTCATCCAAGGCCTCGCCCAGGCCCTCTTCGAAGAGGCGGTGTACGACACCGACGGCAACCTCAAGACCACGACGCTGGCCGAGTACCTCGTGCCGGCGGCCAGCGACGTGCCGTCACTGACGCTCGGCCACACGGTCACGCCCTCACCCACCAACCAGCTCGGCGTCAAGGGAATCGGCGAGGCCGGCACCATCGGTGCCGCTCCCGCCGTCATCAACGCCGTGTGCGACGCCATCGGCGTCCGCAACGTCCCCATGCCCGCCAGCCCGTTCAACGTCTGGGCCGCCCTTCACGCACTCGACACTGGAGCCACCTCATGATCCCCGCTGCATTCGACTACGTCCGAGCCGGATCGGCCGAGGAGGCGATCAGCCTCATCGGCGAGCACGGCGACGAGGCCAAGTTCCTCGCCGGCGGCCACAGCCTGCTGCCGTTGATGAAGCTGCGGTTGGCCCAGCCGACCGTCCTCGTCGACATCGGCCGGCTGACCGACCTGTCCTACATCCGTGACGCCGGTGACCACATCGCCATCGGCGCCCTCACGCGGCACCGGGACGTCGAGACCTCCGAGCTGCTCGGCCAGTACGCGCCGCTGCTGAAGCATGCGGCGAGCCACGTCGGCGATCCGCAGGTCCGGCACCGCGGCACGATCGGCGGCTCGGTCGCCCACGCCGACCCGGCGTCCGACCTGCCCGCCACCACGCTCGCCCTCGGCGCCACCTACGTCGCCCAGGGTCCGAACGGGGCCCGCGAGATCGCTGCCGCCGACTTCTACGAGAGCTTCCTGCAGTCGGCGCTCGCGCCCGACGAGCTGCTCACCGAGATCCGCATCCCGAAGCGCGAAGGTGCCGGCTGGAGCTTCCAGAAGTTCAACCGCCGAGCCCAGGACTGGGCGATCGTCGGTGTCGCCGCCTGGCGGCAGAACGGTGACTCCGGCGTCGCGCTCGTGAACATGGGCTCGACACCGATCCTCGCCACGAGCGTGTCGGCCGCCCTGGCCGGCGGAGCATCGATCGAGGAGGCCGCCGAACAGGCCGCCGCCGAAGCCGATCCCCAGGCCGACCTGAACGCCAGCGTCGAGTACCGGACGCACCTCGCCAAGGTCCTCACCCGCCGGGCCCTCGCCGAAGCTTCCGCCTAGCCGGCGTCGATGTCGGCGCGCCAGCGCCGATACATCGCCACCAGCTCGTTCGCCGTCTCGTCGTCGATCTCGTCGGCGTCGATCTCCCCGGCCGCGCGGATGGTGACGCGCAGCTGCTCGAGGTACTCACGACAGTGGGGGCATCCGGCGAGGTGCCGCTCGAGCCGGTTCCGCTCACCTTTCGACAAGGCGTCTTCGAGGTAGTCGGTCAACAGGGCGACGACCTGACGACACGCGAGCGACCGGCGGAATCGCAGCATCGTCATGTTCTACCCCATCACCTCGGCCAACCCGGCGCGGACGGCGGTGCGGGCGCGGTGGAGCAGCACTCGCTGGTTGCCGCCGCTCAGCCCGAGCAGGGCGCACACGTCGTCGGCCTCCACACCCTCCACGTCCCGCAACAGCATCACCTGACGCTGGGCGTCGGGGAGGGCGTCGATGAGCCGTCGAGCCTCGGGAACGAGCCGTTCGGCGGCGAGACGGTCGGTGACCTCGTCGGCCCACGCACCGGGTGGGGCGGCCCAGGCCCCCTTGGCGTCGAACCTCTCGGCGAGGTCGTCGTCGCGCAGCGGCGCCGCCCGATGCTCTCGAGCGCCGGTGGAACGGGCCCGGTTCATCAGGATGTGGAACAGCCACGTCCGGAACGAGGATCGGCCCTCGAAGGACCGGATGCCCTTGACGACGGCGAGCCAGGTGTCCTGCGCGACCTCCTCGGCGACAGCCCTGTTGCCCACGGTGCCGAGGGCGAGCCGGACGAGCGTCGGATGGTAGCGACGCACGAGCAGGGTGAAGGCCTCCTCGTCGCCGTCGCCAAGCCGCCGGACGAGCGCAGTGTCGTCGTCCACTGCGCGCAGCGTAGGCCCCATCCCTCGGCGGGTCTTTCGAATTCGCGTGTAACGCCGCGCCGGCGAGAAGGACCGTTCCTCTGCATCGAACATCACGCAGAGGAGCGACCGATGACGACGACGGAGATCAACGAGACGCGGCTCGAGGAACTGATGGGCCAGCTGGTCGGCCACATGACCGGAGCCGCGCTCTGTTTCGGAATCTGGCTGGGCGACGAGCTCGGCTTGTATCGAGAGCTGGACGCCGGCGGGCCGGCGCGTGCGGCCGACCTGGCCACGCGCACCGGGTGCCACGAACGGCTCGTCCGTGAGTGGCTCGACGGGCAGACGGCGGGCGGCCTGGTGCACCGCGATCCGGCGGACGACACCTACTCGTTGACACCGGAGGCGGCCGCAGCTCTGGCCGACGACGAGTCGCCGGCGTTCGTGGCCCGCGCGATGAACGCGGTCGCGGCGGTGTTCATCGACATGCCGAAGGTGGCCGACGCGTTCCGCGGCGACGGGGGCCTCAGCTGGGGCGATCACCATCCGTGCCTCTTCTCGGGGACCGAATGGTTCTTCCGCACCGGCTATCGGGCCGAGCTGCCGAACTGGATCGACGGACTCGACGGCGTCGCCGACATCCTCGCCCGGGGCGGCCGCGTGGCCGACGTCGGTTGTGGCCACGGGGCGTCGGTGATCGTCCTCGCCCAGACGTACCCGGCCGCCTCGATCACCGGCTTCGACTTCCACGGACCCTCCGTCGAAACGGCCCGCGAGCGGGCCGCGGAGGCCGGCGTGTCCGACCGGACCACGTTCGAGGTCGCCGATGCGACCAGCTACCCCGGGACGTTCGACCTCATCTGCTTCTTCGACTGCCTGCACGACATGGGTGACCCGGTCGGCATCGCCCGCTACGCCCGGGAGCACCTCAACGAGGACGGCACCGTGATGCTCGTCGAGCCCTTCGCCCTCGACGGCCGCGATCAGAACATCGCCGACAACCCGCTGTCGGCGATGCTCTACACCGTTTCCTCCGCCGTCTGCACGCCGAACTCGCTCTCCCAGGACGTCGGGCTCGGTCTCGGCGCGCAGGCCGGCGAGGCCCGGTTGACAGAGGTGCTCGCCGAAGCCGGCCTCCATCGGGTTCGCCGTGTCGCCCAGACCCCGCTCAACCTGATCCTCGAAGCCAAGCCGTAGGGGTCGGTGCGGGCAGCCGGCGGGAGGAGGGGAGGTTCGGTACCTCCCGCCGGTAGGGTGGGCGTCCTGACGGCACTCGTCGTCAGTGCGCGATCGTCGAGTTGTCTCCGGCAAATTGCGCTGTCGAGACCTCACCACATCGCCAACTCGCGGCCACCGTGGCCGCGCCGCCGTCCCACGTCGCGCGCGGCGTCACTCAGAAAGCCCACACTCCATGACCTCCCCTGTCTCCGGGTTCGCCGAACTCGGCCTGCCGTCCGACTTCTGCGCCCGCCTGACCGCGAGCGGCATAGACGCGCCCTTCCCCATCCAGGCCGCCGTCATCGCCGACGCCCTCGCCGGCCGTGACGTGTGCGGCCGGGCCCCCACCGGTTCGGGCAAGACGCTGGCGTTCGGTCTCCCCGTGGTCGCCGGCCTGTCGTCGGCGTCGAACCGTCGCCCGACCGCGCTGATCCTCGCCCCCACCCGCGAGCTCGTCGACCAGATCGCCAACGAGCTGCGACCCTACGTCCGTCTCCGCAACCACGCCGTCGCCACCGTCTACGGCGGTGTCGGATACGGCCCGCAGCGCAAGGCTCTCGCCGACGGCGCGGAACTCGTCGTCGCCTGTCCCGGCCGTCTCGAGGACCTCATCGCGAGCGGCGACATCCGCCTCGACCGCGTGGAGCAGGTCGTCCTCGACGAGGCCGACCGCATGGCCGACATGGGCTTCCTCCCGTCGGTCCGCCGCATTCTCGGCCTCATCACCGGCCCCCGCCAGGTGCACCTCTTCTCGGCGACGATGAACAACGCCGTCACCAAGCTCATCGCCGAGGTCCAGACCGATCCCGTGAACCACGCCGTCGGCTCCGACCGACCCGACGTCAGCGCGGCCACCCATGTGTTCTGGAACGTCGCCCGTGCCGATCGGGCCGCGGTCGCCGCGGCGGCGATCGAATCGATGGGCTCGACCATCGTGTTCTGCCGCACCCGCCACGGGGCCGACCGCCTCGCCCGTCAGCTCAACCGGGCGGGAACGACGGCGGCCGCCATCCACGGCGGCCGTTCGCAACCCCAGCGCGACCGCGCCCTGCGCGCCTTCACCAAGGGCGATGTCACCACCCTGGTGGCCACCGACGTCGCCGCCCGCGGCGTCCACGTGGACGACGTCGCCGGCGTCGTCCACTTCGATCTGCCCGCCGACGGCGAGACCTACATCCACCGTTCCGGCCGCACCGCTCGCGCCGGTGCCCGCGGCACGGTCGTGGCGTTCGTCGACCCGGCCGACCGCCGCGACGCTCTGGCGCTCCAGCGCAGCGTCGGGATCTCGGTGTCCGTCTCCGACGTCGACCACTCCCACCTCGAGGCGCCGGCGGCGCCGCCCGCCGCGCCCGTCCCAACGGTCACGGCCGAGCCGCGAGCGGTCGACCAGCAGCGCCCCGTCGTCGCGTCGACCCGCCAGACCGGGACGGTGCGCTCCTACAACGGCGCCCGCGGGTACGGCTTCATCGACGCCGGCACGAACGAGTCGCTGTTCGTCCACCGCAGCCACCTTCCGGCGGGCAAGCGCCTGCGCAGCGGTCAGCGGGTGGAGTTCGAGATCCGTCCCGGCCAGAAGGGCCTCGAGGCGATCGACGTGCGGCTGGTGCCGGCCTGACCGGCGACCGTAGCGGCGGCTACTGCAGCGCCTGGTAGGCGCCGCCGTCCACGTGTAGCTGCAGGCCGGTGACGAACTTGGCCTGCTCGCTGCACAGGAACGTCACGATCCCGCCGAAGTCGGCGGGATCGCCGATCTCACCGAACGAGGCGTCGTCGCCGTACAGCTGCTTGACCCGGTCGGTGGCGTGCAGACCGGGCTGGACCGAGTTCACCGTCACCCCGCTGCCGGCGAGCTCGCGGGCCGCCGTCTTGAGGAAGCTGGTCGCGCCCGAGCGGGCGGTGTTCGACAAGATCAGGTTGGGCATCGGCTGGCGCACCGCGAGCGACGTGATCGCCACGATCCGCCCCCAGCCCTGGGCCTGCATGGCCGGCGCGGCAGCCTTCACCATGCCCACGACGGACAGCAGGTTGAGCTCGAGAGCGGCCTGGTAGGCCTCCACGGCCGTGTCGGCGAAGTTTCCCGCCGGCGGTCCGCCGGCGTTGGTGACGAGTACGTCGAGACCGCCGAGGGCCTCGGAGGCGGCGGCCACGAACGCCGCACCACCGGCGGCGCTCGCCACGTCGACGACGAGCGGGATCGTGCCTGGACCGACCTCGGCCGCCGCCTCGTCGATGCGGCGTCGGTCACGGCCACAGATCGCGACCGTCGCTCCTTCGGCGGCCAGTGCCCGGGCGGACGCCAAGCCCAACCCGCCCGATGCCGCGGCCACTGCAGCTCGGCGGCCCTGCAAACCCAGATCCATGCGCCCGTTCTAGCCGTTCCGGCACGGCCGCGAGCAGCCGGTCAGCTCACACCGCGGCCGGGCGGTCCAGCAGCCCGACGACCCGGCCGGCAGCGACCCGATACAGCGGGTCACCCGTTCGTTCCTCCTCGGCGAGCGCTACGTCGGCAAGCTTGACCACGTGGGCGTCGAGGTCGGCGATCGCCCGCTCGGCGATCTGTTCACGCGACGGGAGCGAGGTCCGGCGCAGGGCGTCGAGCTCGGCCCTCCCCGGGAGCCGCGGTGCCCCGGCGGCGGCGTAGGCGACCGCCATCACGGGTAGGGCGTGCGCCGCGAGGCGGGCCGCCGTGGCGTCGTCGACCCATTCGCTCACGGTGCGGATGGCGCGTGCGCCGGTGACGAGGTGCAGCGTGATGAAGTGGTCGGCGGCGATGTGGGCGGCGATGGCGAACGACGAGACGTCGTCGAGTGTCCCGCGGTCGAACGCCACGTCGCGCAACGACTCGCGGAGCTCGGGGCGGCGGGCGGTCCCGTCGAGGTCGAACGTCTCGTGCCAGGTCCCCGCCGGGCGTGCGGAGAGAACGGCGGCGATGTCGCCGAGCCGGCGACCACCCGCAGACGGCTCCGGAACGGGGAGCGCGTGACGGCGGGTCTCCCAGTCGAGCAGGGCCGCCGCGACCTGACCCTCGTGGGCGACATCCAGCCCGTAGGCGAGCCTGATGATCGGGTGGAACAGGGCAGTCCCCGGGGCATCGACGAGTGCCGGCGCGCGGTCGCGCACCGTCGCGGCGATCCCGTCGGACGCGACCTCCCGGAGCCGCTCGGCCAGGACTTCCCCGTCCGTGCGCGCTTCGGGACCGTTGCGGGCATGGGCGTCGAACACCGATCGGAGCACGCCGTCGGGAGCACCCAGCCGCTGCAGGGCGGCGAGCTCCATGGCGAGGTGGTTGCTGAAGTACCCGCGGTAGCTGGGCGAGAAGGCCAGTTCGTCATCGAGGAGTCGAGCGAGTACGGATTGGGCGGTCATGAGTCGACCGTAAGACCTCAAGCACACTTGAAGTCAACCCCTCGCGAACATCAGGCGGACCAGGCACGGACGCGGCGCAACATCGCCGGGTGTTCGGGCTCGACGTCCTCGGCCAGACGCGCCGCCGCCCAGACCACGGTCCAGCGCTCGAAGAGGTGTACATCGATCGGCCGGCGGCGCCGCGTGAGATTCAGGTGACGAGCGGCGAGCAGGCCCCGCAGTCGCGGGGCGAGCATCCGGATCATCGGCGGCGCCTCGTCAGGAACGACGCCCTCGCGGAGCAAGAGCTGCGTGCGGGCAACGTCGGCCACCGGAGGACCTCGTGTCGCGCCGGCCCAGTCGATCACGGTCGGGGCGCGGGGAGGACCGACCAGGTTGCCCGGGTGGAGGTCGCCGTGGCACAGCCGGTCACCGCCGTCCAACGTGTCGAGCAATTGGAGGCTCCGACGGCGGAGATCGTCGGGCAGCGGTCCGGCGACGGTGATGCGATCCCGCAGCGCGTCGGACAGTGCCGGCAGCCCCGGTGGAGCGACGATGTCGTGCAACTCGGCCTGACGAACCGCCAGCACTCGGGCGACCG
The DNA here is from genome assembly GCF_003426815.1 of Desertimonas flava. Lineage (GTDB taxonomy): Bacteria > Actinomycetota > Acidimicrobiia > Acidimicrobiales > Ilumatobacteraceae > Desertimonas > Desertimonas flava. The sequence goes on along the minus strand of NZ_QKYK01000023.1, from coordinate 2,207 downwards.
TGCCGAGCAGAAACGGGTTCCGGGCGAGCGCAGTCAGGAGATCGTTCCCGTCGACACGCGTCATGACGAGCCCGCGCCGCCCGTCGATCGTGACGACACCACGTTGGCGGGGCGCGTGTAGCCGGCCGCCTCGAGCGCGCCGAGCACCGCGGCCTCGACGTCCGCACGACCCGGGTCGTTGCCGGGACGGAGCAGCTTGAGGACCTCACCGTCGCCGTAGACGAAGACCTCGGCCTCGCGGCCGCTGCCGACGCGCTCGCCCGGCACGCGCTCCGGTGCCTCCCCGATCTCCACGGTGGCAGTCTCCTACACTCGCAGCAACCGCGAAGCCACGAACGAGCGTGATACCCATGACCGGCGACCCGACCGGCACATCCGACGTCGACCCGACCGAGCAGCAGTGCCTCGACGCGATCGCCGACGCCGATCTGTACCCCTACTGGTACGACGACGCCGACGAACCCGAGTCCAACCCGACGCTGGTCCGCACCGAATCGTGCGACCTGTGCATCGTCGGCGGTGGCTACACCGGACTCTGGACGGCGATCATCGCCAAGGAGCGCGACCCCTCTCGTGACGTCGTGCTGATCGACGCCGCCGAAGTCGGCTCGGCGGCCAGCGGCCGCAACGGCGGCTTCATGGAGTCGAGCCTCACCCACGGCATCGCCAACGGCCAGGAACGCTTCCCCGACGAGATCGAGCTGCTCGAGCGGCTCGGGCTGGAGAACCTCAACGAGATCGAAGCGGCCATCGCCCGGTACGGCATCGACTGCGACTACGAGCGCACCGGCGTCATCGACGTGGCCACCACGTCGCACGCGGCCTCCTACTTCGACGAGCTGCGCGACGACTACGAACATCTCACGCAGCTCGGCCAGGACGTCGAGCTGCTCGACGCCGACCAGATGCGGGCCCAGATCAACTCACCCACCTACACCGGCGGCCTCTGGCGCAAGGGTCGGGCTGCGCTCGTCGATCCGGCACGACTCGTGTGGGGTATGAAGGCCGCGGCCGAGTCACTCGGTGTACGCATCTACGAGGACACCAAGGCGACCAACATCGAGCGGGACGGCGTCGGAGTGCTCGTCACCACGCCGCTCGGCAAGATCCGCGCCGCCCGCGTCGCCCTCGGCACCAACGCCTTCCCGCCGCTGCTGCGCCGCATCGGCCACTACATCGCCCCGGTGTACGACTACTGCATGGTCACCGAGCCGCTCACCCCCGAACAGCTCGACCGCATCGGCTGGTCCGGCCGGCAGGGCCTCAGCGACATCCCCAACCAGTTCCACTACTACCGGCTCACCGAGGACAACCGCATCCTGTGGGGCGGCTACGACGTCGTCTACTACTGGCGGGGCAAGGTGTCGGTCGAGCTCGAGAGCCGGCCGGCGACGTGGGCCAAGCTGAGCCGCCACTTCTTCGAGACCTTCCCGCAGCTCGACGACGTGCGGTTCAGCCACATCTGGGGCGGAGTGATCGACACATGCAGCCGCTTCTGCGTGTTCTGGGGCACGGCGATGTCGGGGCGCGTGAGCTACGCCCTCGGCTACACAGGGCTCGGCGTGGCGTCCACCCGCTTCGGGGCGAGCGTGATGCTCGATCTGCTCGACGGCCGCCGCAGCGAGGCCACCGACACCGAGTTCGTCCGCAAGAAGCCGGTGCCGTTCCCTCCCGAGCCGTTCCGGTTCGCCGGGATCCAGGCCACCCGCTGGTCGCTCGACCGGGAGGACCACACCGGCAAGCGCAACCTGTGGCTCCGCACGCTCGATCGCCTCGGCCTCGGTTTCGACAGCTGACACGGTTTCGACAGTTGACACGGTTTCGACAGTTGACACGGTTTCGAAGGGCCCCATCTGACGGTCAGCGTCGTGGTGGCGGGTTGGGCAGCAGGTTCGGTGTGTGGGTGCGTGTGTCGTGGGCGGGGTCGGCTGGTGGTGGGGTGCAGTAGGTGGGGGTGATGCGATTGTGGAACCGGCACATCAACCGGCCGTTGTCCTGCGAGTTGTCTCCGCTGGCGTGGACCGGCACGATGTGGTCGACATCGCACACGTCGATTGGGGCGTCACAACCGTCGGGGTGTTGACAGTGTCGATCACGCACTTGAATCGCCCGGCGCAACGCCCCGGTGAACGTGCGGGCATCGGACTTCTCGATGGCCCGGAAATGACCGTCGAACACCATGGTCTCCACATCGACCGCATCCAGAT
>NZ_QKYK01000022.1 GCF_003426815.1 Desertimonas flava | reverse complement strand
ACTGTCGCCCGCCAGCGGGATGGGACCACCCTTGCGCCAGTGTGATGGGACCGGGTCGGGGGTTGTCAGGCTCGGCGTGAGGATGATGCGTCGCCGGCGGGGTCTGGGTCAATGCCGGGGCGTTGGCGGCGTCGGTAGGACTCGCCGTCGATGACGAGTTCGTGGGCGTTGGAGTGGAGCCGGTCGATGGCTGATTGGGCGAGGAGTGGGTCGGCCATCTGGGCGAGCATCTCGCCGGGGTCCCGGTTCGAGGTGAGGATCGTCGATGCCCGCCGGTGGCGTTCGACGACGAGTTCGTAGACCTCGGCGGTGTCGATGGTGTCCATTGCCCGCAGGGCGAAGTCGTCGATGATCAACAGGTCGACGCGGAGCAGTCGGCGGACCTCAGTGTCGTGGCTGTTGTCGAGCCGGCTGGCCTTCAGGCGCTTCAGGAGGGTGTCGGCGCGTTCGAAGTGGACGCTGCGCCCGCGGCGGACGGCGATGTGCCCGAGGGCGGTGGCGAGGAACGTCTTGCCGACGCCGACGGGGCCCAAGATGACGGCGTCGTTGGCTGCGTCGACGAACCGCAGCGAGCACAACTCGTTCCACACGGCTCGGTCGTAGGTGACCTTGGCGGTGTCGTCCCAACGGTCCAACGTCATCGACGCGTCGAGGCCTGCCGTCTTGGCGCGCAGCTGCGCGGATTGGATGTCGCGGCGGGTGACCTCGTCGGCCAGCAGCAGCTCGAGGAACTCGTGATGGGTGAGTTGCTGCTGCTGGGCGAGCGTCAGCCGCTCGGGGAGCGTGTCGAGACAACGGCCGAGCTTGACCCGCCGCAGCAACGCCTTCAGCTCCGCGGTGACGGTCAACTGCGGGCTCATGCCGACCTGCGGTTCTTGGTCGTGAACTCGGCGGGGTCGCGGGCGAACCGGGCCGTTGTCGGCGGCGGCGCTGGTGGGTCGGGTTGGTCGGCTTCGGTGGCTCGGTCGAGCATCCGGCCGATCAACGCCACGCTGACGGCTTCGGCTTCGAGGGCCCGTTGGCAGGCGGTGTTGACCTTGTCGGGTCCCCACTTCTTGACGAGCCCCAACAGGGCGTAGACCTGGCGCATCTTGGTCCACGGCAACGGCGTGTCGAGCACCGCCGCCGCGTACTCGCCGATCGCTTCGCCGTGGCTGGCGGCGAGACGTTGGAGGTGGGCGATGTCACGCAACGCGTACGTGGTCCGCTCCGCGGGCAAGTCCGCCGGGTCGGTCGAGCGATGCCCTGGCTGTTGGCGGGGGTGGACCTTGATCAACTGGCCGCGATGCGTGATCCGCACCAGCTTGCGGTCGGCGCGGACCTGCACACGGGCGCCGAGCAGGTTCCCCGGCACCGAGTAGAGCGCCTTGGCGATCTCGATGTGATGATCCCGATGCACCCGACACGCCGCATAGACAGGCACGTCATAGACGTCCGTCGGCGCTGGCAACAACACCGACAGCTCGAGCGTCCGGAAGTGCTCGACCGGGCGGCACTGCGTCGTGCCATGCACTCGCATCCCGGCCCGGCCGGCGCACCACGCCTCCACCTTCGTCTGGGCGTCGGTGAGGTCGATGAACGTCTCACCAGCCCAGAACGACGACCGCACGAACTGCACCATCCGCTCCACGCGTGGCTTGTCCGTCGGGGTTCGCACGCGGGCCGGGTCGATGACGAACCCACGTGCCTGGGCGTACTCGACGAACGCCTCGTTGAACCTCGGCTCCAACCCGTCGGCCTTCGTGACGACCGGCGTCAAGTTGTCCGGGATCAGGACCTTGAACACGCCGCCGAAGAACCGCCACGCCGCCTCGCACCCGGCGATCACCGCGTCAGTGGTCTGCGTGAACGACAACCACACGAACATGTGCCGCGACACCACCGCCGTGAAGATCAACGCGTGACACACCCGCCGGCGACCGGACTCCGAGTCGTGGACCAGGCCGAGGCGGGCGAAGTCAACCTGCAACTCCTGGCCTGGTTCGCCATCAGCGACTCGCACCGTCGAGCCCTGCCCCCGGCGGGGACCGAACTCGGTCGCGACGAACCGCTGCACCGTGCGCTCCGGCACGATCACCCCGTCCCGAGCGAGCAACTCGCAGACCTTCACCCCCGGCACATCGGCCTTGACCCACTTGGCGATCTGCTCCCGGCGGGCGGCCAGCATCATCCACGCCTCACCGTGATGGCCGTCGGTCCGGTGCGGGCGAACGATCTCGACCACCTCGCCCAACACCTCATCAGTGAGCTGACCGACGCCGCCATCGACCATGACACCAGCAGCGATCGCAGCATCGACGTAGCGACGCACCGTCTTGCGGTCGACCCGGCTCAGCCGGGCCACCGCCCGCAGCGCCTCACCTCCCAGCCACAGCCGCAGCACTTCTCGAACCTCGAACATCGGAACCTCCCGGAACGCCATCGCCGCCTCTCGGACTGCCAACAGGAAGCGGCGATGATCACCCGCAGACAGCACCGAACTGACGGACCCCCCAGGTGGTCCCATCACTGGCGGATAGGTGGTCCCATCACACTGGCGGAACTCGCATCAAGTGGTCCCATGCCACTGGCGGGCGACAGAACAACGTCCCGTGCAGCGTCTCCAACGCTGGCTCCCGTCGCAGTGATCTGGTCGGCCGCTGGCGCGCCGATGTGCCTGCACGAGCGGCCGATGAGTCGACGTGTGCCGAGGAGTCTGAATGAGATGGAGGGGTATCGGCCCCGGACAACAAGGAGGTACTGATGAGTCTGCCGAAGATCGTCTCGACGGAGGAGTGGACGGTGGCCAGGCGTGAGCTACTCGACAAGGAGAAGGAGTTCACTCGGCAACGTGACCGACTCAACACCGAACGTCGTGAGCTGCCGATGGTCGAGGTGACGAAGCCCTACGGTTTCGAGGGCCCGGACGGCACGAGGTCGCTGCTCGACCTGTTCGAGGGTCGCCCGCAGTTGATCGTGTACCACTTCATGTTCCACCCAGACTGGGAGGACGGCTGCCCCAGTTGTAGCGCCGGCACCGACGAGTTGTCGCCGGGCTTCATCGAGCATCTCAACATCCGCGACACCACCTACGCCCTCGTGTCCCGGGCGCCCTTGGCCAAGCTCGATCGATGGAAGGCCAAGAAGGGTTGGACGATCCCGTGGTACTCCACCAACGACGGCGACTTCAGCTACGACTTCGGCGCCACCATCGACGCGTCGCGAGGCTACGACGAGTACAACTACCGCACGCTCGACGAGTACGCCGCCATGGGTCACGAGAGCATGAAGACGGCTGAGCAGCCCTACGACATGCCGGGCCGCACCTGCTTCCTCCAAGTCGACGGCACCGTGTTCCGCACCTACTCGGTGTACGCCCGCGGGCTGGAGAGCACTGGTGGCTCGTACTACTTCCTCGACCTCACCGCGCTGGGACGCCAAGAGGACTGGGAGCAGCCCGCCGGCCGCAGCATTAACGCTCGGGGCAACCAGCCCGACTTCGCCTCCTGACGCTTCGCACGAGCAATCGAGATCCCTTCAACGAACCCACAGCGCAACGAGACGTCGCCACAGCGTCGTCTCGCGACGGCAACACCCCGGCAACCGCACCGCACCTGTGGTTCGGCACCGTCCGAACAGCACGGTCGAATCTTCCGCACCGGCGCGTCCGAGATCGCCGGGCTGTGGCAGCTCGAAACGTCCCGCTGGTGCTCCTGCGGGTTCTCCACTCGCCGCCGGCGTCGCTGAGCGCCCAGCGATCGGACTACGGCACCAGGTACCTCAGTGCTCGCTCCACGTTGCGGTCGAGCGGGTCAATGCTGTCGAGCGTCAGGTGGTCGACCGTCCAAGGCTGCCACTCCTCACGACGCGCACTCACTTGGCCCCAGGTCGGTTCTGGGAATCCATCGATGCCGCGGATCCGACCCTCGAGTCGTCGCCGGTGCTCGTCGACGTCGCTGCAAACGACCTCGATGACCCGCATCGCCGCATCCGTACGCTCGCACACCCGCCGCCACATGTCGCGGGCTACCTCGAGGGCGTTCACTGCATCGGCGATCACCGACAAACCGATCCGGAGCTGATGCTCCGCGAGCGTCGCCGCGACCTCGTACGCGGCAACGCCGGTCTCGAACGACGCGGTGATTCCACAACGCCAGATCGCGGCCTCAACTGGGTCGACCGACAGCACGGGCCAGGTGCGCCGCCGACCCAGCTCATCGGCGATCGCGCTCTTGCCCGTTCCTGGCAACCCGCTCATGACGATCAACACCCCGAACACGCTGGCCCATTGGACCCTACGACGCAACCCGTCGCCGGACGTCCGAGAACAACGCCGAATCGCCGCAACCTGCGTCCGCAGGTTGCCGCCGCATCCGCTCGCGCGGCCGCACTGCACACGTGGGCAGTCGCAACGACGGTGGAGGCTGGGTGCAGATCGGCACTTCTGCTCGGGTCGATCGGCGGCGAGATGCCGCAGTCAGTGGCTTGGTTCGGTCGCCAAGCGGACGCCGAAGACCATGAGAAACGCTCCGGACAGACGGAGCAAGGCATCGCCGAGCCGGCTTCGCAGCCCTGCCAGTCCAATGCTGCTGAACACGAAGCCGTACACCATGAGCGTCATGAAGCCGATGATGGCGAAGGTGGCGCCGAGTAGAGCTGCTTGCATGGGGCTTCCCCCGTCGCTCGGCAGGAACTGTGGGATGACGCTCGTGAACACGAGCAACGTCTTCGGATTGGAGAGATCACACAGCGCGCCTTCGGAAAACGCCCCGAGGCGCAGCCGCCGTCGTGCCTCTGGAGCGTCCATCGCTCCCGCGATCTTGCGGCCACGTCGCAGGAGCGTCAGACCCAGCCAGCACAGGTATGCCGCGCCGACCAAACGAATCGCTTGGAACACTGGTTGTGACGCGACGACGATTGCCGTGAGTCCCAGGATCGATGCCAGCGCCCAGAAGCAGTCGGCCACGAGCACCCCAAGCGCCGTCTTCGTCGCCTCAGCGCGTCCGCTGACGAGCGAGCGTTTCATCACAAGTGTCACTGCCGGACCCGGAATCCAGACCAACACGAGCGTCAGCACGAAGAAGCCCCAGAAGTTCAAGTTCGCCTCCTCGCGTCGTCCAGTGCCACGAATCTATCGGCGCGATGGGTAGCGCCGAATGCCCCTCCGGAGCGGCGCGTCGAACCTCCGGCGAACCCCGGTCGGCACGGCGACGTGCGGGTGGGTTCGCCTCGGTGCGTGCAGCAGCAGGCCCCACTGCGGATACGGAGGTACCGATCTGGCATCCGACCACCACCAGACTCGTCGGGACACACTCGTCAGGTGCCTGGTTCCTCGGCGGGCGGCATGGCCTCCGATTTCCTCTTGACGCTGACCGCTCGGCGTCGGCGGATCTCGGGCGGGTCATCCATCGCTCGGCCGAGAAGGCGGAGGGTGAGGGGTCCGTTGGCGAGCAGGGACGTATGGAAGACGCGCTGCTGCGGGCGGCTCGAGAAGTCGCTGACTCGGGTGGCCTTGAGGCGTTCGATGGCGAGTCGACCGGTGAGGTAGCCGAGCGCCGAGCCAGGGTGGGCGATGTAGCGGTCGACTTCGTTGTCGATGTTGGCGGCCGTGAGCATCGTGTTGTCGCGGAGGTAGGAGACCGCCCGATCGCGAGACCATCCCTCGGCGTGCAGACCGGTGTCGACGACAAGTCGGCAGGCGCGCCAGAGGCCGAACGACAGCATGCCGAGACGGGCGATGTCGTCGGAGTACAGGCCGAGCTCGTCGGCGAGCACCTCGCAGTAGAGCGCCCAGCCCTCGGTGTAGGGGAGGATCTCGGCGATCTGGCGGAAGCTGCTCGGCGACGGGCGCTCCTGGCTGGTGGCGATCTCGATGTGGTGGCCCGGGACCGACTCGTGGAACGCCAGCGCCTCGGCCTCGTAGCGCAGCCTGCTCGTCGGGTCGTGGACGTTGACCCAGTATCGCGCCGGCCGGTGGCGGTCGAGCGGTGCCGTCTCGTAGTGGCCGAGCACGCCGTGGCGCGACTCGACGGGGTCCATCGGCAGCACTTCGCAGGTCGCCGCGGGCAGGTCGGTGATCCACTCCGGCACGACCGCAATCGCCCGCTGCATCGCCTCCGACGCATTGCTGAGGATCTCGTCGGCGTTGGTGAACCGCAGCGCAGGATCGTTCAGCATCCACGAGCGGACGGCGTCGAAGCCGCCGCTCACGCCGAGGCGCTGGCCGATCGTATCGACCTCGGCGCGCAGACGCTCGACCTCGGCCAGGCCGGTGTCGGCGCACTCGGCCGGCGTCAGCGGGAGTGTCGTGTAGCCGCGCACGGCGGCCGGGTAGATCTCGTCGCCGCCGGGCAGGTGGGCGAGCCCGGGGCGTTCGTCGGGACGAGCCGTCGCATGGACGACCTCGACCAGATCGTCCCGGTACCGGGCGAGGGCGGGACGCAGTCGCTCGCGCACGATGTCGTCGACGTCCGCAAACGTGGCGACGAAGCGGTCGTCGGCGATGGGTGTGGCGAGGTAGGCGTCGATCTGGGCGATCGATCGTTCGACCAGGCGGCGTACCGGCAGGCGGCCGGCGGCCCGACCCTTCCGCAGTTCGTCGGACGAGGCGTCGAGCGCGGCCGCCGCGGCGGCGCACGCTTCGACGTAGCGGGCTCGGTCATCGGCCGACGCGACGCCGGCATACGGGAGGAACGTGAGGATTGCCGAGGCGATGCCGGCCTCGGGGAGGGGCGACACCGTGAACTCGGGCCAGCCCGCCTGCAGTGAGTCGATCTCGTAGTCGGCGATCTCTTCGATGAGCGCCGCCGTCAGCCAGTCGTCATGTGAGTCGGACGCGGCAGTCGACCGGATCGCCTTGAACTCGTCGGCAAGGCTGCTGCGCTGCTCGCCGGTGATCGGTGGCATCGGAGCGCGGGCGGCGATGCCGAGCTGGCCGGCCTGGAACGGCCGTCGAGCGAGGTACGCGTCGACCATTCGCGAGTCGAGAGCGAGGTCGCGATCGAGGGCGGCGCCGTCGGCAGACGTCATCCGACGCGCTGCAGCCAGCACGCCTGCGTGCGACCGGGTTCGATGCTCACGAGCGGCGGTGCCTCCACCAGGCAGCGTTCGAAGGCGTGGGGGCAGCGCGTGTGGAACCGGCATCCCGGCGGGGGAGCAGCGGGATTGGGCACCTCGCCGGCGAGGACGACGGGCGTCGACTTGTTGCCGTCGGCGCGGGGGATCGACCCGATCAACGCCTCGGTGTAGGGATGGCGCGGTGACGACCACAGCTCGCGGGTCGGCGCCTGCTCGACGACGAGCCCGAGGTACATCACCGCCACCTCGTCGGCGATCTGGTTGACGAGGGCGAGGTCGTGGGAGATGAGCAGCATCCCGATGTCGAGCGTGCGGCACAACGTGACGAGGAGGTTGGCCACCTGCGCCTGCGCCGACGCGTCTAGCGCCGACAGCGGTTCGTCGAGCACGATCACCGACGGCTCGGCGGCCAGCGCCCGGGCGATGGCGATGCGCTGGCGCTGCCCGCCGCTCAGCTGGTGAGGGTGCCGCCCGGCCGTGCTGGCAGGCAGGCCGACCTGGCGGAGCAACTCCTCGACGCGGGCTTGCTGGTCCCGCTTCGACACCAGCTCGAGGTCACTGAGGGCGTCGGCGATCTGGGCGCCGACCTTGCGGCGAGGATTGAGCGACGACTGCGGATCCTGGAACACCATCTGCAGCCGGGCGAGCGGGCGGCTGCGAGCCCGCCGATCGAGGGGCGTCACCGGCGAGCCGTCGAACGTCACCGAGCCGCCGGTGGTCCGCACCAGCCCGACGGCCGCACGGGCGAGGGTGGACTTGCCGCAGCCGCTCTCACCCACGAGACCAACGATGCGCCCGCGCTCGACGGAAATGCTGGCGCCGACGACGGCCCGCACCGGCGACTGGTGACGGCGCTCGTAGGCGACCTCGACGTCGACCAACTCCAGGGCCGCGGTCATTGCCCCGCCTTCACGGCAGCCGGGGCGACGGCGACCGGGCAGGCGGCGCGGCCGTCGGAGAGGGTGACGAGCGCCGGACGCTCGACGCGGCACGAGTCGACGGCCAGACCGCACCGGGGATTGAACGCGCAGCCCGACGGCAGCTCGTGTGCCGCCGGAGGGCTGCCCGGGATCGGCACGAGCGGCTGGTCGGTGCGCTCGGGATGGGGCAGGGCGCCGAGGAGGCCGCTCGTGTACGGGTGGCGGGGCTCCTGCAGGACGCGCCGCGTCGTGCCCGACTCGACGATCCGGCCGGCGTACATCACGGTCAGCTCGTCGGCGGTCGACGACATCACGCCGAGGTCGTGGGTGATGAGGATGACCGACATCCCGGTGTCCTCGCGCAGCTGGTCGAGCAGAGCGATCACCCCGGCCTGCACCGTCACGTCGAGCGCCGTGGTCGGCTCGTCGGCGATCAGGAGCTCGGGGCCGCAGATCAGCGCGGCGGCGATGGCGATGCGCTGGCGCATGCCGCCGGAGAACTGATGCGGGAAGCTGTCGAGCGCGCTCTGCGGGTCGGGGATCCGCACGGCCTCGAGCATCTCGACGGCGCGCTGGCGGGCGTCACGCTTGCCGGCGCCGGAATGCGTGCGATACACGTCGGTGAGGATCCGCCCGATCGACAGCATGGGATGCAGCGACGTCATCGGGTCTTGGAAGACCATCGAGATCTGCTGTCCCCGGACCTCGCGCAGCGCGCCGCTGCCGAGCGGCACGAGGTCGCGACCCTTGAACACGATCCGGCCCGTCAGCTGGGCACGCGGCGGGAGCAGCCGCAGCAGGGCCAGCGCCGTCATCGTCTTGCCGCTGCCGCTCTCGCCGGCGATGCCGAACACCTGGCCTTCCTGCACGGCGAAGTCGACGTCCTCGACGATCGTCACCGGACCCTGCGGGCCGGGCAGCCGGATCGTCAGGCCCTCGACCTCGAGCAGTGCCGTCACGCCCGCTCCCCGCTGCCCCACGTGGTGCGGGGGTCGATGGCGTCGCGGAGGCTGTCGCCGAGGAAGTTGAAGGCGAGCACGAGCGAGAAGATCGCCAGGCCGGGGAACACGCCGAGCCACCACTGCTGGAAGTAGGTGGTGCCGATCGACACCATCGACCCCCACTCGGGGTCGGGCGGCTGGGCGCCGAGGCCGAGGAACGACAGGCCGGCGAGCAGCAGGACGGCGTTGCCGATGTCCAAGGTGGCGAGCACGAGCACGGGCCCGATCACGTTGGGCGTGATCTCGCGCGTCAGCGTGCGCCGCGTCGAGGCGCCGAGGAGGCGGGCCGACTGGACGTAGTCGGAGCGTCCGGCCGACAGCACGAGGCCGCGCACAACGCGGGCGTACGTGGGCCAGGTGACGAGGGCCAGGGCGAGCACGGCGTTCTGCAGGCCGGGGCCGAGCACGGCGGTGACGACCATCGCCAGGATGATCGCCGGGAAGGCGAAGACCATGTCGACGATGCGCATCAGCACGGCGTCGACGCGCCCGCCGAAGAACCCCGAGATCGCCCCGATCACCGCGCCGACGACCACGGCGATGACGACGAGGAGGAAGGCGAGCGGCAGCGACACCCTGCCGCCGTATATGACACGCGTGAACAGGTCGCGGCCGAGCTCGTCGGTGCCGAACCAGTGGTCGGCCGACGGCGACATCAGCGGCGCCATGCTCGGCACGTTCGGGTCGTGGCTGGTGAGCAACGGCGCGAACACGATGATGACGGCCCACGCCAGCACGATCAGCGCGCCGGTCACGGCGAGCGGTCGGCGCATCGACGCCGGGATGCTGTAGTTGCGCCGCAGCCGCAGCGGGATGCGAGTCGTCGTGGTGGTCGCCGCGGTCACGTGACGCGGATCCTCGGGTCGAGCACGCCGTAGAGCAGGTCGACGACGAAGTTGATCACGAGGTAGACGAGGGCGACGAACATGCTCACGCCCATGATCGCCGGCAGGTCGAGCGTGGTCGCCGAGCGGTAGCCGTAGCGGCCGATGCCAGGCCAGGCGAAGATGTTCTCCACCAGCACGGCGCCGGTGAGGATGTTGGCGAACAGCAGGCCGATGACGGTGATCACCGCCGGCATCGCGGCGCGCAGGACGTAGCCGAACATCACCCGGCGCGACGTCAGGCCGTGGGCTCGTGCCGCCCTGACGTAGTCCTGGTCGATCACGTCGAGCACGGCCGAGCGGGTGTAGCGGGTGAGCAGGCCGATGCTCGACGCGGCGAGCACAGAAGCCGGGAGGATGACGTGGCTGAGGGCGTTGCGGAACACATCCCACTGGCCGCGCAGCAAGGCGTCCACCGTGTACATCCCGGTGATCTTCTCCGGGGGCACCAACACCGAGTCGAGACGGTTGCCGCCGGGGAGGATCCCCCACTTGAAGAAGAACAGGTACAGCGCGATGAGGGCGAGCCAGAACACCGGCACCGAGATGCCCGACAGCGACACGATCCGCAGCACGAGGTCGGGCCAGCGGTCGCGGTACACGGCGGCGAGCACACCGAAGCCGATGCCGAGGACCCCGGCGATGACGATCGCCAGCAACGCCAACTCGGCGGTGGCCGGCACGAACGAGCCGAGATCGGTCATGACCGGGTTGTCGGTCTGCTGCGACACGCCGAGATCGCCGCGGAGCAGGTTGGACAGGTAGCGCCAGTACTGCACCCAGATCGGCTGGTCGAGCCCGTGGACACGATGGAACGTGTCGATCTGCTCCTGGGTGGCGTTGCGGCCGAGGTTGGCCAGCGCCGGGTCGCCCGGCACCGACTGGGTGAGGAGGAACGAGATGACGGTGATGCCGGCGAGGACGAGCAGGGCGCCGACGAGCCGGGAGAACGTGAAGCGGGCCAACGGGCGCCGGAACCACGGGGTCCGCGGTTCCGGCGCCTCCGGCGCGATCAGCGCCTCAGTGGTCGTGGTGGCGTTCGTGGCCCTCAGGCGGCCTCGACGGCCGCCACGTCGAGGGTCCAGCTCGGGTCGAGCACGACGTTGGTGAGGTCGTTCGTGCTGACGATCGCCTGGGCCGTCTGGAGCAGCGGCATGTACGGGCCCGCCTCGTTGAGCCGGCGCTGGATGTCCTGGGCCAGGCTGGCCCGCTCGGCGTCGTCGACCGTGGCCGACATCTCGGCGCCGAGCGCCTCGAGCTCGGGGTCGGCACCTTCCTGCCAGCCGGCCCGGACGGCGTCAGAGCCACCGGGCAGGTAGCCGGCGAAGCTCGTCGGGTCCATGAAGTCCGGGTAGCTGTAGGTGAGGGTCATCTCCATCAGACCGGTGCGCCACTCGTCGAGGTAGGTCGTCACGGGGAGGGCCTCGAGTTCGACGCTGATGCCCACCTCTTCGAGGTCGGCGGCCACGCGCTGGGCGAACGTGGCGAACTGGATGCCGTTGACGTTGATGTCGCTCGGGTACGACATCGTGAGCGACGGATCCTCGATGCCCGACGCCTCGACCGCGGCCTGGGCCCGCTCGACGTCCTGCTGGGTCGCCTCCTCGATCGGCAGGGAACCGGCGACCACCGTCGGCAGCAGACCGGCGGCCTGCACCGAGCCGACGCCGCCGAGCTGCACCATCGCCTCGTAGTTGATGGCGTAGCGCACGGCCTCCTGGATGTGTGGGTTCGACGAGGTGGCCGACGCCGCCTCGTCCATGTTCATCTGCACCCGGAACAGGTTGGGCGACTCGTTGGCCCGCACCGTGACGTCCGAGTTGCCCTCGAGCGACTGCGCCTGCGTGGCCGACAGGTCGATGGCGATCTCGAACTGGCCCCGCTGCACGTTCAACAGCTGCGTGGCCGCCGGCATGTTGCGGATGACGACACGGTCCCAGTCGGGCAGCGTCTCGCCCCACCAGTTCGGGTTGCGGGCGAGGATGACGGTGTCGTCGGTCTGGTACGACTCGAGCACGTACGGTCCCGACCCGGCCGAGTTCGAGTTGAACCATGTCTCGGAGGAGTCCGCCTCGGGGGCATCGCTGGCGTCGGTGCCGCCGTTCTCGGTGACCAGCGCCGAGTTCAAGATGGCGAACGCCGGCGTCGCCACGATCACCGGGATCGCCGGGTTCGGCGTCTCCGACGTGAGCACGACGGTGTGGTCGTCGGGGGCCGACGGCGTGATACCAGTGATCAGGTACGAGCCGCCGAGCTGGAGGTTGGCGAGACGGTTGAACGACCAGACGACGTCGGCGCTGGTGAGCGGCGTGCCGTCGGCGAACACCACGTCGTCGCGCAGGTGGAACGTGTACACCGTGGCGTCCTCGGACGCCTCGAACGACTCGGCGACCGACGGCTGCGGCGTCGTGTCCTCGCCGCTCGCCCGGAGCAGCGTGTCGTACATCGCCCGGGTGGCGATCGTCATCGTCGGCGTCACCGTGCGCGCCGGGTCGAGGCTCTGGAGGATGAAGCTGGTGTCGACCGTCAGCGTGCCACCGGCCGGTTCCGGCGCGCTGGCCGACACGCTGGTGGCGGCTACGGTCGCACCGAGCGTGAGTGCCGCCGCCACCGCGAGCACACCGCGGCGCGAGCGCCGCCACTGGCCCATGGGTCGATTCCCTTGCATCTGTCGCATGCCGATCCCTTCGCTGTAGGTCGTGTCTGTGGAGCGAATCCGCTGATGGGGGTCCACGGGCGCGAGCGCGGAGGCTAGTGGAAGTCAGGCGGTCGGGGCGAAGTCCCCGATCGGCGCGGAGCGGTGCGATGCTGGCCCGGTGTCCACATCGCTTGACGACCTGTGCGCCGACTTCTGGACGTGGAGGGCGGGCCAGCAGCCCCGCAGTCACGACGACATCCCCCGCCTCGAGCGCCCGGCGGGGTGGATCCCCGACTTCTCGGCGCCGGCCCGCGCCGACCACGCCGCGGCGTTGCTCGAGTTCGAGCAACGGCTCGAGATCCTCGATCCCGGCCCTGACGGCGCCGTCGCCGACCGCGTCGACCACCTGCTGCTGCGGTCGGCCATGGCCCGCGTCCGGTGGGAATCCGACGTGTTGCGGATGTGGGCGCGGCACCCGGGGTTCTACGTGCACCAGTCGCTGGGGTGCGTGTACGACCTGCTGACGCCGGTCGAGGTCGACGCCGGGCGGATTCGTGACATCACACGGCACCTGGCGTCGACACCGAAGATCCTCGACGACGGGCGGGCCAACGTCGCCGGCACGGCCGTCTCCGAGTTCGCCGCGCTCGCCGCCGGCGAGCTGGCCACCGTCGAGGACGACGTCGCCCGGATGGTCGACGCGCTGTGCCGGCTCGACACCCCGGGGCTCACGCCGGCCGACATCGACAGCCTGCGCGCGGCCGGCGCCGCGGCGGCGGTGGCCCTCGGCGGCTACCGCGACTGGATCACGGCGAGCGCCGAGGGCTTCGTGCGTTGGACCCCGGTCGGCGACGACGACTTCCAGTGGTTCCTCACCGACGTCGCGCTTTTGCCGTTCACCACCGACGAACTGCTGGCCATCGGGCGGCACGAGGCCGACCGGGCGGCGGCCTTCGAGCTGCTCGAACGGCGCCGCAACGGCACACCCGGACGGTCCAAGCCTCCGCCCGTGTTCTCCACCGGCGCCGAGCAGGCGGCCGCTCAGGCCGAGATGGAGCTCGGCATCCGGCGCTTCTACGAGGAGCGCGGCCTTCTGTCGCAGCCCGACTGGATGCGCCACTACAACACCCACCCGCTGCCCGACCACGTCGCGCCGATCACCTGGCTCGGCGTCGCCGACGACCTCACCGGTCCCAGCCGGCTGGACCAGAACGGCTCGGCATTCTTCCCGCCTCCCGGCCCCGACCTGCCCTACTTCTACGCCGCCAACGCCCACGACCCGCGCCTCGGGATCGTCCACGAAGGCGTCCACTACCAGCAGCTCGTGCTGTCGTGGGCCCACCCCCGCCCCGTTCGGCGTCACTACTACGACTCGACGGCCAACGAGGGGGTCGCCTTCTACAACGAGGAGATGATGCTCGCCTCGGGCCTGTTCGACGACAACCCCCGCAGCCGCGAGGTCATCTACAACTTCATGCGCCTGCGAGCACTTCGCGTGGTGGTCGACGTCCATCTCGCCCGCGGCTCGATGACGATCGCCGAGGCGGGTGCCTTCCTCGAACGCGAGGTGCCGATGGACGCCGCAACGGCCCGCGAAGAGGCGGCGTTCTTCGCCTCGACGCCCGGACTGGCGATGTCGTACCAGATCGGCAAGACCCAACTGCTGGGCCTGCTGAACGACGCCGCCCGGGCCGACGGGTTCGACCTCCAGGCGTTCCACGACCGCGTGTGGCTCGACGGCAACGTGCCGTTCTCGCTGCAGCGCTGGGAGCTGCTCGACGACCCGAGCGACCTCGAGCGGATCGGGGAGCTACGACGCAGCGGCGTCGCTCGTCACGGGTGACAGCCACCGCCCGAACCACTCGAGGAGCAGCTCGAGGCGCTGGGCCCGGTGCACCGGGCTGCCGTTGCGGGTGAGGCCGTGGCCTTCGCCGGGGAAGCGGATCATCTCCACGGTGCGGTCACGGAGCTTGAGCGCCATGAACAGCTCCTCGGCCTGGCCGATCGGGCAGCGGTAGTCCTGCTCGGAATGGACGATGGCCAGCGGCGCGGTGATCCCCTCGACGAGCCGCAGCGGTGACGCCAGCCAGTACGACTCGGGGTCGGTGAGGTGGTCGCCGCCGAGGTAGGCCTCGAAGAACCACGGCGACTCGTCCATCGTCCCGGCGTCGCTGTACAGGTTGTACGGGCCTCGCTCGGCCCATCCGGCGGCGAACAGGTCGGTCTGGGCGAGCAGGTGGGTGGTGACGAGGCCGCCGTACGAGCCGCCCATCACGCCGACGCGGGCCGCGTCGAGCTGGGGGTTGCGATCGAGGGTGGCGCGCACCACTGCGGCGACGTCGGCGATGTCGTCGACGCCCCAGCCCGACCCCGGCTGTTCGGCGCGCCGGCCCGACACCGCCCGCATCCACGCCGTGCCGTAGCCGGCCGAGCCGCGCGGGTTGAGGAACACCACGGCGTACCCGGCGCTGAGCAGCAGCTGCAGCTCGTGCGACCACTGCCCGCCGAACTGCGTGCCGCCGCCCTGCAGCCACACGACGAGCGGGTGCGGCCCGGCCCATCGGTCGCCATCGGGGAGGGCGAGCCACGAGTCGATCTCGACGCCGGGCGCCGTGGCGACCGCAGCATGCGTGGGCACCCGCAGATCGCGCGACTCGGCCAACCCGGCGTTGGGAGTCACGGCGTCGACCGCGCCGATGCCGGCGGGTTCGGCGTCACTCGTGAGCACGCGCAGCGCCGGCGGATCGGCGACGCCGGAGACGACGAAGGCGGTGGTCACTCCGGAGGCGCCGACGACGGTGTCGAAGGCGGTGATCCGGCGCTGGTCGACGGCGAGGACGTCTCGGTATTGGCCGGGTGCGGTGACGTCGAAGCGGACGATGCCGCTGAAGCCCTCGGAGTCGACGATCACGTCGATCGCCTCGTCGCCGCGCCAGACGGCGGTCTCGCCGTGGCAGTCGCGGTCGAGGACGTGCGACAGGTCGGTCACGGATCCGCTGGCCGGGTCGAGCACGGCGAGGTGCGTCGTGGCGGGGTAGTGGGCGATGTCGGTCACCGTGACGGCGATCAGGTTGCCCGAGGGTGACGGCAGCGGTTGGCCGTAGGCGACGGCTGCGTCGGTGACGGCCGTCGGTTCGCCGCCGTCGATGGCCTGCGTGTAGACCGCGTTGGTCGGCGCCCGGTGACGGCCCTCGTGCCGTCGCGACACGAAGTACACGCGGGTGCCGTCGGGGTGCCACGAGAACTCGGCGTCGTCGAAGCCGCCGATGCTCAGCTTCCGTGGCTCGGCGCCCGGCTCGACGAGGTAGGCCTGGCGGGGGCGGTCGACGAGCCAGCCGATCCCGTCCTCGCGGTAGCCCAGTTCGGTGAGGCGACGAGGGGGCCGGCGGTCCTCGGGGATCTCGTAGAACCCGCGGTCGACCGGCTCGCGCACGACGAAGAGCAGCCGCTGTCCGTCGGGAGACCACACGAGCTCCTCGATCGGGTCGGGCCATCCGGCGACGACCGTGATCGCGCTCGCGCTCGAATCGTCGGCATCCCAGACCCGGACCTCTCCACCGTTGGGGCTGTCGACCACCATCGCCAAGCGAGTTCCGACCGGCGACCAGCGCGGCGTCCGCGTGCGACCGGGTTCGGCCGGCGGCACGGCGACGGGGGAGTGATCACCGGTCGCCGGCACGACGACGAGGTCGCGGCGGTAGCGGTTGGTGATGCCGTCCGGGGTGGCCGTGACGGCGGCGACCAGCCGTCCGTCGGCGCTGATGGCGACCTCTGGGATCTCAGCGAATCGATCGAGGTCTGAGATCTCCACGGGGGTCTTGGCCATCGGCGCTCCGTTCGTCGCCGGCCTGACGGGTCGTGTGGTGCGGCCCGCGGACGGCTCGGCGATCCCGGTCCGGAGCGAGCGTGATGTTACCGTGACGCCCGTTTCCGACCCAGGGCTGCCGGTGGCTGTGCCCGTTGATGGAGGCGACCCGACGATGAGCTCCGAGCGATACCTCGACGCCACCGAGTGGCAGGCCCTGGCGGGATACGCCCGCGCCGCCCGCACCGGCTGTCACATCGCGGTGAGCGGCACGACGGCATCGGCCCCCGACGGTTCGCCGCTGCATCCCGGCGACGTCTACGGCCAGACCCGCGAGGCGTTGACCCGCTCGCTGGCGGCGGTCGAGGCGCTCGGCGGTGCCGTCGGCGACGTGATCCGGACGCGGGTGTACCTGGTGCCCGGAGCCGACTGGAAGGCCGCCGCGCGGGCGCATCAGGAGATGCTCGGCGACGTGCAGCCGGCGAACACCACGCTGTTCGTCGCCGCCCTCGTCGGTGTGGGCCTGCTCGTCGAGGTCGAGGTCGAGGCCGTGGTGGGGTCGGCCGACAACGACGAGACCGCAGGGCAGTCGTGACCGGGTCCGCCCGGCCGCTGCGCACCAGCCTTCGGCTCAACAACGACCTCACCGTCGCCGAGTTCGTCGCCCTGGCCCGCCGGGCCGAGGCGGCCGGCTTCGACCAGATCTGGGTGTCCAACGACCTGTACCTGCGATCGGCCCCGGTACTCCTGACCGCCGCGGCGTCGGCGACCGAGCGCATCGGGCTCGGCGTGGGGATCATGAACCCCTACTCCGTGCATCCCGTGGAGATCGCCATGATGGCGGCCACCCTCGACGAGGCATCCGCCGGCCGGTTCCTGCTCGGCCTGGGCGCCGGCGCCGAGGAGTTCCTCGGCTGGGCCGGCCTCGATCGTCCGCAGCCGGTCGCCCGCACCCGCGATGCGGTGACCCGCATCCGGGCGCTGCTCGCCGGCGAGCGGGAGGGCACGTCACTCGACTACCTGCGCTTCGACGCGTCTCCGGTGCCGATCTACCTGGGCGCGATGAGCCCGCGGATGCTCGCCGTCGCCGGCGAGGTCGCCGACGGCGCCTTGCCGCTGCTGTTCCCGCCGGAACACTTCCCCACGGCTCGTGCTCAGATCGTCGCCGGCGCCGAGGCCGCTGGGCGCGACCCGGCCGGCATCGACGTGGCCGCGTGTATCTGGGTCTCGGTCGACGACGATCGCGACGCCGCCCGCGCCGCCCTGGCCGAGAAGATCGCCTACTACGGCGCCTCGTTCGCGCCCTACCTCCTCGAACGCGCCGGACTGAGCCTGGACGACTTCGTGCCGATCCAGCTCGCCCTCCAGGAGCACGGCATCGACGCGGCGCGCCGTCTGGTCACGCCGCAGATGCTGCGACTCGGCATCGCCGGCACGCCCACCGACGTGATCGAGCGCTGCGAATCGCTGATGGCAACCGGTGTCGAGCACCTGTCGTTCGGGCCGCCGCTCGGCGCCGACCTCCTCGCCGCCGTCGACACCCTGGGCCGCTCCGTCCTCCCGGCGATCACCTGATCGAGTTCCTGTACTGATTCCTTCTCACAGACGAGCAATTTTCAGTACAGGAAGTCTGTGGCGGGCGCGGTGAGAGAATGCGGGGGACCATCTCACCGGCCGCGTTCGGCGCGGAGGGCGAGGTGGAGGAAGAGGCGTTGGTCGGGGTCGTCGGGGTCGACATCCAGCAGTTCGAACGCCTGGCGGACGCGATATCGGACGGCGTTGCGGTGCAGATGCAGGCGAGTGGCGGTGTTGGCCACCGATCCCTGCTCGTCGAGGTAGGTGCACAGGGTTTCGGTCAACGCCGCGCTCTTCTGTCCCGTGAGGTCGCGCAATGGAGCCAACAGTGAATCGGCGGATTCACGTACGGTCGGCGACCCGTACCACTCCACCAAGGTCTGTTGGAGGCCGAGAGCGTCGAAGCTGGTCGGGTAATTGACGCGACGGCGGCTGCGGGCCGCCGACGCCGCGAGGCGGGCCTCGGTCGCGCTCATCGCCAGGCCGGAGAGTTCGGCTCGCATCGTGCCGACGCCGGCGAAGTAGCGGAGACCGGGCACGGCGTCGGCCATGGCGCTCGACAGTTCGACCATCGAGCGATGCAGGGCGAGGCCGTCCTCTGCCGCGGGAGCGTGGTCGTCGGTCCACAGCACCACGAGCATCTTCGGGTCGTGGGCCACGTGGCACGACGAGACCCGGCCGAGCATGGTGTCGAGGGCCAGCGTCGCCAGCCGCTCACGCGTGCTGTACGACTCGGCCTCGTCGGCGACGAGGGTGTGGAGGTTGTCGAACTCGAAACGGGCGATGGCGTGCCATCCCTCGGGCTGGATGCCGACCCGCCGCGCCGGCGCGACGAGATCGACCCGTGTCGCCCGGTCGGCGTCGAGCAGCTGCAGCAGCACTTCCGCCGAGGACTGACGCTTGGCGCTCCGGCTGTGCCCGGCCTCGAACGTGACGCGGCTCACCTCAGCGGCGAGGCGCCACAGCACCAGCTCGAGCAGATCGGCGTCGTCCTGGCCGATCGGCATCACCGTGAGCCAGTCGCCACCGGCATCGGTCACGACGGCCGGAACGGCGATGGCCCCGATGTTGAGGGCCTCGCCGCGACGCCGGAGCTCGATCGATCGCCCGAGAAACACGGAGGTCAGCTCGATCAGGTCGTCGACCGTGCGGGCCTGTCGGTCGAGCTGGCCGATCGCCCGAGCTGCCTCCCTGGCTCGGTCGACGGTGAGATGGAGTTCATCGGTCGCGCGACGCGCCATCGCCTGCACGAGCGAGCTCACGTCGGTGCTGGCGTCGAGCCGGATCAGAGCCGTGTTCGTCTTACGGGCGATGGCGACTGCGGTCTGCGAGATCTTCGAGCGGTCCGAGACGAACACGACGACGCCCGCCACGTTTCGGCTGACGGCCCGTCGTACGGCGATGTCGAATCGATAGGTGCCGCA
This sequence comes from Desertimonas flava, assembly GCF_003426815.1. Classification (GTDB taxonomy): domain Bacteria; phylum Actinomycetota; class Acidimicrobiia; order Acidimicrobiales; family Ilumatobacteraceae; genus Desertimonas; species Desertimonas flava. Next base: position 76,658 of record NZ_QKYK01000022.1, on the reverse strand, counting down.
GATCTGGGAGAGATCGCGGTCGAACACGAGCAGCGACCGCGTTCGCGCCTCGTCGACGTCGGAGAACTGTGCGGCGAGTTGAACTTCCGCCACGTCGACGCCCGCGTGCCCCGCGAGAAACTCCGCCGTGGCCCGGTCGCCGTGGTTGGTGACGTCGAGGATGCGATCGAGGCCGGTCATGTGCAGAGCGGATACTACGGGGTCGGTATTTGTGCACTTCGACCCGGACGGCACACGTAACACCCAAGAAACAACTGTGCGTGACGCACCGCATTTCGGCCATTTTCGGCAGTTCGTCCATTGGCTGCCCAGTCGGCCTTCCGTACCTTCGGCGCATGCCGACCGGCCGACCGATGTTGCCCACCACCCCACAGCCGAGCGCATGACGTCTGCAACGGTGCTCAGGCCTGCCGCAGCGTTCGTCACCGCGACGTCGCTCGACGAAGCCCTTGCGGTCCTCACCGAGCACGGCGACGTGGCTCGGGCGATCGCCGGCGGGACGGATCTCATGCTCCAGCTGCGACGAGGCGAGCTGGCGCCCGGAGTCCTGGTGTCGCTGGGTCGGCTGGCCGAACTCGCCGGCATCGCCGAGCACGAGACCTCCACCGGGCCGTCGGTGCGGCTGGGCACCACGACGACCCATCGGATGATCACCGGGTCGGCGCGGCTGGCCGATGCCCTTCCGGCGCTCGTCCGGGCGGCCGGGCTCGTCGGCGGACGCCAGACCCAGACCGTCGGCACCATCGGCGGCAACATCGCCAACGCCTCGCCCGCCGCAGACCTCGTGCCGCCGCTGGCCGTCTACGACGCGCAGGTGGTCGTGAGGTCCGGTGACGCCGAGCGTTCGATGCCGGTCCTCGAGTTCATCACCGGGCGGCGAGCAACGGCGCTCCTGCCCGGTGAGCTCATCACGGCGGTCGACGTCCCGATCCCGGCCGGGCGCACCGCCAGCACGTTCCTGAAGGTGGGCCGCCGAGCGGCGATGGAGATCTCGATCGCGTCGATGGCTGTGCGGGTCGTGGTCGGTGACGACGACATCATCACCGACGCCCGCATCGCAATCGGTGCCTGCGGCCCGAAGCCGTTCCGCGCCGTCGACGCCGAAGTGGCGCTCGTGGGCAATGCCCCGACGCGGGAGGTGCTGAGCACCGCCGGACACGCCGCGGTGGCCGCGGCAAGTCCCATCGACGACCGCCGCGGCACCGCCCGGTACCGCACCCAACTGATCCCGCGCCTGCTCGCCCGCGCCGTCGCCGACGCCGTGGCGCAGGCCGCCACCGTGACCGACAAGGGGCAGACTCTGTGAACACCATCAGCCTGACCGTCAACGGCGTGGCGCAGGTGCTCGACGTCGAGCCCACCGAGACGCTGCTCGAGTCGATCCGCGAGCGACTCCTCCTCCGCGGCACGAAGGAAGGGTGTGCCGAAGGAGAGTGCGGGTCGTGCACCGTGCTCGTCGACGGCGAACCGGTCGACTCGTGCATCTATCCGGCGGCGGGCTGCGACGGCCGATCCATCACGACGATCGAGGGGCTTGCCGTCGACGGCGCCCTGGCCCCGATTCAGCAGGCCTTCGTCGAGGCCGGCGGCGTGCAGTGCGGGTTCTGCACACCCGGGTTCGTGCTCACGCTGCACGCCCTGTTGGAGGAGGCGCCGGCACCGACCGACGACGACATCAAGACCGCCCTCGCCGGCAACATCTGCCGCTGCACCGGCTACGCCCAAATCGTCGAAGCGGCCGTGCGAGTCCGTGACGGGAGGGCGTCATGACGATCGCTGCCGTGAGCCCGCCGCCGAGCCTGATCGGCCAGCCGCTGCACCGCTCGGATGCGGTGAGCAAGGTGGTGGGCGACGCCGTCTACGCCGTCGATCACCTCGAGACGGGAATGCTGCACGCCGTCGTGCGGCGCTCGCCGGTCCCCGCCGGCCGACTGCTGGGCGTCGACATCGATGCCGCGACGAAACTGCCCGGGGTTCGCGGCGTGTACACGGCCGCCGACCAGCCCGACACCCGAGCCGGGTGGGTGGTGCGCGATCAGCAGCTGTTCGCCGCCGAAGAGGTGCGCTTCGAAGGGGAGGCCATCGCCCTCGTGGTCGCCGACACGCTGGCGATCGCCCGAGCGGCCGCCGACCTGATCGAGATGGACATCGAGCCGCTCGAAGGGGTCGATCTCGCCGCGGCCGCCACCGGGACGGCTCGGGTCATCCACCCCGACTGGGCCGACTACGCGCCGACCGGCGGCACGGACTTCCCCCGCGGCGGCAACCTCGCCGCCGAGATGGTGGCCGACCCGCCCGGCGTGGACGAGGCCTTCGCCGGCGCCGCGCTCGTCGTGGAGGACTCCTTCAGCACCGACCGTCAGTACCAGGCCTACCTCGAGCCCAAGGCCGCCGTCGCGACGTACGCCGACGGCCGTTACACGATCCACACGTCCGTCCAGTTCCCGTTCAACGTGCGTGACCGTGTCGCGCAATACCTCGGCGTGCGCCCGTCCGACGTTCGCATCATCGGCCGCACGATCGGTGGCGGCTTCGGGGCCAAGCTCGATGCCGGCCCCGAACCCCTCGCAGCGTTCGCCGCCCGGCGTTGCGGCCGCCCCGTGAAGCTCGTGTACACCCGGGAGGAGGACCTCCTGCTGTGCCCCTGCCGCGAGAACGCGGTGGTGACGATGCGGACGGCTCTCGACGCCGACGGCCGGATGACCGCCCGTGAGATGCGCGTCGACATGGACAACGGCTCCTACAGCACGGAGATGCCGTGGCTCGCCTCGCTGCCGTTGCATCTCGCCGCGGCGTCTTACACCGTCGATGGCCCCGTTCGCGTCATCTCGCGCCTGTGGTACACGAACACCGCCCCGACCGGTGCGTTCCGCGGTGTCGGTGGCACCTACCTCTACCACGCGCTCGAACGGCACACGGACTCGATCGCCACGGCGCTCGGCGAGGATCGGCGTGAGTTCCGGCTGCAGCGACTGATCCGCAGCGGCGTGGCGAGTCGGTCGGGTCAGATCCTCGAAGAGGCCGACATCCTCGGCGAGGCCTACGCCAAGCTGGAGGAGGTCGCGCCGTGGGAACAGCTCGTCGGCGAGCTCGGCCCGTGGCAGGGCGTCGGCATCGCATCGGGCGTCTGGATGACGAACCCGATGCCGGGCCAGGCCACCGTCCGGTTGTGCGAGGACGGCACCGCGCAGGTGATCACCGGAGCGACGGAGAACGGGTCGGGCGCGATGGCGCTCGGCGTTCGTCAGATCGTCGCCGCCGAACTCGGCATCTCGCCCGATGACGTGACCACGAGCATGCCCGACACCGACATCAACGGGTTCGACGCCGGCTCGCAGGGCAGCCGCACCACACACATCGTGGGCCGCGCCGCACGCGACGCCGCCATCGAGGCCAAGCGGCAGCTGCTCGACGCCGCGGCCAACGCGATGGAGTCGAATCCGGCCGACCTCGAGATCGTCGACGGCGAGATCCGTGTCATCGGCACCCCGTCCCGGTCGATCTCGGTGGCCGATGCCGCGGCCTCGGCGTTGTGGACGGTGGGACAGATCACGGCGACCAGCTCGTACACCTCGCCGCCGATCGCCTACGACCCCGGTTGCGGGTCGGGCGTCATGTTCACCGCCATGGCCACACCGACGTACCACGTGCATCTCGCCGTGGTCGAGATCGACCCGGTCACCGGTGGCGTCCGGGTCCTGCGCTACATCGTCGTGCAGGAGGTCGGTCGGGTCATCAGCCCCAACGGCATCCGCGGCCAGGTGCAGGGCGGCGTCACCCAGGGCATCGGCCTGGCCCTCTACGAGAACCTCCGGATCGGCGATGACTGCCGCTACGTGGAGCGCACGCTCGAGAACTACCGCCTGCCGCTCGCCGTGGACATCCCCGAGGTCGAGTTCCACCTGCTCGAGCACCCCGCTGCCGAGGGCCCGTTCGGAGCCCGCGGCGCGGCCGAGCCGCCCGCCGTGTTCGTCGCCGCGGCCATCGCCAACGCCGTGACCGACGCCGTCGGCCACAAGTTCAACCACCTTCCCATCACCCCCGACCACGTCCTCGATGTCATCGACGGCCTGGCCTGACTCCCCAAGGACACATGAGATTCATCGATTTCCGGTTCTCCAGCCCCGGGCAGTGCCCGTGGACCGAGGTACCGACATGAGCCGACACCTGACGGAAATCGGTGAGCAGGAGCTCATCGACCTCGCCGTCGGCTGCACCGTGCTCGCCGGCGGCGGGGGCGGAGACCCACGCGTCGGCCTGCTGATGGCCCTCAACGCCATCCGCAACAACGGTCCGGTCCGGCTCATCGAGCTCGACGATCTCGACGACGAGGAGCTGATCGTTCCCGCCGGGATGATCGGCGCGCCGACCGTGATGATCGAGAAGATCCCGAGCGGGTTGGAGAGCGCGGTCATCTGCGACACGATCGCCACGCGCCTCGGCAAACCGGTCTCGGCGTTGATGCCGTTGGAGATGGGCGGGCTCAACGGCGTGCTCCCGGTGGCCTGGTCGGCGACGACGGGCCTGCCGATGGTGGACGGCGACCTGATGGGCCGGGCGTTCCCCGAGCTGCAGATGTGCACGCCGCACCTGTACGGCATCCCGGCGTGGCCGGGTGTGGTCGTCGACGAGCGGTCGCAGGCGATCCTCTTCGAGCCGGCCGACAACGTGTGGTTCGAACGGCTCGCCCGCACGGCGGTGTCGACGCTCGGTGGATGCGCCTGCTCGGGGATCTACCCGATGACGGCGGCCGTCGCCCGCACGCCACTCATCCCGCGCACCGTCTCGGACGCCATTCACATCGGTTCGGTCATCCGCAACGCCGGCGACGAGCCGCTGCGCGAGCTCGACCGGGCCGTGGCGCTGTACCCGCTGATGACCGGCAAGGTGGTCGACGTCGAGCGGCACACGGCCGGTGGCTTCGTCCGCGGCTCGGCGATCGTGGAAGGCATCGAGGGCGACCGCGGCCGGCTCGCTCGCATCGAGTTCCAGAACGAGAACCTCATCGTGCTCGAGGACGGCGAGGCGCTGGCCACCGTCCCCGACATCATCACGCTGCTCGACCGTTATACGGCGCACGGCATCGTGACCGAACAGATCCGCTACGGCCAGCGCGTGGTGATCGCGGCGTTCCGGGCACCGGAGCAGTGGCGCACGCCGGCCGGCCTCGACGTCGTCGGCCCTCGCGCCTTCGGCTACGACGTCGATTACATCCCCGTCGAGGTGGCTCATGCCCGCATCGGTTGACCTCAGGGTCGGGATCGACGTCGGCGGCACGAACACCGACGCCGCCGTGCTCGACAACGACAACCACCTGCTCGCCCGGTTCAAGACGCCGACCACCGCCGACCTCACGTCGGGCATCGCCACGGCGCTGGAAACGGTCATCGGCCAACTCGCCCAGCCGGCCAGCCGCATCACCCACGTGATGCTCGGCACGACGCACGCCACCAACGCCATCCTCGAGCGTCGCGACCTCTACCGCGTCGGCGTGATCCGTGTCGGGGCCCCGGCCACACGCTCGATCCCGCCGCTCAGCGACTGGCCCGCCGACCTCCGCAAGGTGGTGTCGGTCGGCGAGATCGTCATCCCCGGCGGCAGCGAGCTGACCGGCCAGCCCCTCGTCGCCCTCGACACGACGGACCTCGGGCCGTTCCTCGACAAGCTGGCGGGCTCCGTCGACGCCATCGCCGTCAGCGGCGTGTTCTCGCCGGTCGATCCCACGCACGAGCTCGAGGTCGCCGACTTCGTCCGCACGCGGCTCGGCGACGTGCCGATCTCGCTGTCGCACGAGATCGGTGCCCTCGGCCTCCTCGAACGGGAGAACGCGTGCGTGCTCAACGCCGCGCTCGTCGGCGTCGCCCGCAAGGTGGTCGGTGGTCTCAACCGGGCGCTGGAGCGCAACGGCCTCGACGCCGTGGCGTTCCTCACCCAGAACGACGGCACGTTGATGGGGCTCGACTACGTGCTGCGCCACCCGGTGCTCACCATCGGCAGCGGGCCTGCCAACAGCATGCGCGGCGCCGGCTACCTCACCGACGTGTCCGACGCGATCGTCGTCGACGTCGGTGGGACGTCGAGCGACGTCGGCGTGCTGATGAACGGGTTCCCCCGAGAGTCGACGACGCCCGTCGACATCGGCGGCGTGCGCACCAACTTCCGGATGCCCGACCTCGTGAGCATCGCGGTCGGCGGCGGAACCGTGGTGCACCGTGACCGCGACGACGTGCGGATCGGCCCCGACAGCGTGGGCTACCGCTTGACCCGCGAGGGGCTGTCGTTCGGTGGGACGACACCGACTCTGACCGACGCCGCGGTGGTGGCCGGGCGCCTGGAGCTCGAGAGCACGGCGGCCCACGCCGAGCGCGAGCTGCTCACCAAGGGTCTGGCGATCGCCGACGAACTGGTCGCCCTGGCGACCGATGCGATCAAGACGTCCCGCGGCGAAGTGCCCCTCATCGCCGTGGGAGGAGGCAGCATCCTGCTACCCGACCGCATCGCCGGTACTTCCGAGGTGGTGCGTCCCGACCACTACGACGTCGCCAACGCCATCGGTGCGGCCATCGCGTCGGTGTCGGGTCAGGTCGACAAGGTCTTCAAGCTCGCCGGCCGGACGCGGGCCGAGGTGGTGGACGAGGCGACGAAGGCGGCGTGCGACGAGGCGATCAGCGCCGGGGCCGACCCCGCCCGGGTCGAGATCGTCGAGCTCGACGAGGTGCCGATGGCCTACCTCACCGAGCCGGTCATCCGCATCCGGGCCAAGGCCGCCGGCCCCCTCGGCATGGTCTGAATCGGCATGGTCTGACTCGGCCCGTTCTGAATCCGTTCCACCCACCAACCGCCACCCAATCCATCACCACACAGGAGTAGCGCAGTGCTCAAAATCCCACACGTTCGCCGGCTTGCCGTAGCCGGCATCGCCCTGACGACGATCACGGCAGCAGCGACCACGGCGGCGGCCAGCACGGACGCCCCCGAGGAAGAAGCCGCGGCCCCCGAGGGTGAGCCGATCATCTTCGGCCACTCGGCGGGTTACACGGGCTTCATGTCGGTGTTCGACCTCGCCGTGCTGCAGGGCATGGAGATGGCGGTCGCCGACATCAACGCGAGCGGTGGTCTGCTCGGCCGCCCGGTCGAGATCGTCACGTCCAACAACGAGACCGACTTCGCCAAGATCCAGACGTCGGCCCTCGAGGTGCTCGAGGCCGGCGCCAATTTCCTCGTTCCGTCGTGCGACTTCGACGTCGGCGGTCCGGCCGCCCGGGTCGCCAACGAGAACAACATCATCGCCATCGGCTGCGCCGGGGGCCCGCTCTTCGGCTTCGAGGGCATCGGCCCGCTGACGTACAACACGTACCACAGCTCGCCCGTCGAGGGTTCGATCATCGCCGAGCTCGCGGCTGACCACGGCATCGAGGCGCCGTACGTGCTCATCGACCAGACGCTCGAGTACACCCAGTCGGTCGGCGAGACCTTCATCGCCCGCTGGGAAGAGCTCGGGTTCGAGCTCGCCGGTCAGGACGTGTTCTCCAGCGACGACGAGTCGATCGCCGCCCAGATCGCCGGCATCCAGTCGAGTGGCGCCGACGCCATCATCCTCGCCAGCCTCCCGCCCCAGGGCCCGACGGCACTGGTGCAGCTGCGCACCGCCGGCCTCGACGTCCCGATCTACGGCGCGCAGGCCTTCGACGGCGTGTACTGGGTGGAGGCCATCCCGGACGTCTCCGACTTCTTCATCCCGGCGACGGCGTCGATCTACGGCGACGACCCCGTGGAGGAGCGCAACGAGTTCTTCCGCCGGCTGGAGGAGCTGACCGGCGAGCCGGCCACCAACTCGAACTACCCGCTGTCGGGATACGCCAGCGTCGAGGCGATCGCCCTCGCCGTGGAGCGGGCCGGCACGATCGAGACCGAGGCCGTGGCCGCCGAGCTCGACCAGTTCACCGACGAGGAGCTGCTGATCGGGCCCACCACCTACACGGCGGAGTGCCACATCCCGAGCGGTCGCCCGCTGCTCATCCTCGAGTACGTCGACGGACAGCCCCAGGTGGCCGAGGAGCGCTCGGTCGAAGCTGTCGCCGGCGGCGATCCCTGCTGACCCCGGCCTGACCGTTCACCAAGTTCGACCGCACGGAGCCCCATGATGACCGACACCACTGACCGATCGACGCGCGAGCTGCGCGCGACCGCGCTCAGCGTCGCCTTCGCCGGGCTCCGTGCGGTCGACGACGTGGATCTCGTCGTACGCGACGACGAGATCCTCGGCCTGATCGGTCCCAACGGGGCCGGCAAGACCACGCTCGTCAACTCGCTCACCGGATTCCAGGCGTGCGGCGGCCGGCTCGAGTTCGACGGCGTCGACGCCACCGGTTGGATCCCCCGGCGACGGGCCCGCGCCGGGCTGCGCCGCACGTTCCAGAACGTCCGCCTCTTCAAGGACATGACGGTGGCCGAGAACGTGGAGGTGACGGGACTGGGGCTCGGCCTGCGCCGATCCGCCGCCCGGGCCGAAGCCCGCCACGTGCTCCAGTGCTTCGACCTGGCGGCCGAGGCCGACCGTCCGGCTGGCTCGCTGCCCTACGGGCTCGAGCGCCGGCTCGGCATCGCCCGCGTTCTCGTCGCGTCACCGCGCTACGTGCTGCTCGACGAGCCGGCCGCCGGCCTCGACGAGAACGAGAGCGACGAGCTGCTCGAACAGCTGAGGTCGATCCCGTCCGCGTTCGGTTGCGGGCTCATGGTGATCGAGCACGACATGCGCTTGATCATGCGTCTGTGCGACCGGCTGCACGTCATCAACTACGGAACGACCCTCGCCGTCGGTTCGGTCCACGACGTACGTACCGACCCGGCCGTGATCGAGGCCTATCTGGGCTCGGCGACGCACGAGTCGACCGCCTCACGAGTCGCCCATGGCTGACCTCGACCCCGCCCTCACCGTGCGCGGCCTCCGCGTCGCCTACGGACCGATCCACGCCGTGCGCGGCATCGACCTCGACGTCGCTTCCGGCGAACTCGTCGCCCTGGTCGGCCCGAACGGCGCCGGCAAGACGTCGACGCTGGCCGCCATTGCCGGGCTGACCCGGGCCCAGGGCGGCACGATCGAGTTCGGCGGCCGTTCGGTCGCCGGCGTCGCCCCTGAAGACATCATCCGCGCCGGTATCGCACTCGTCCCCGAGAGCCGCAACATCTTCGCCTCGCTGAGCGTCGAGGAGAACCTGCGGCTCGGCATCACGATCCGCCGCGATCGAGCCGCCGCGGCGAGCGACGTCGAGGCCCAGCTCGACCGCATGCCGATCCTCCGCCAGCGACTCCGCCAAGCGGCCGGGCTGCTCTCGGGCGGTGAGCAGCAGCAGCTCGCCATCGCCAGGGCCCTCGTGAGCCGGCCCAAGCTCCTGCTGCTCGACGAGCCGTCGCTCGGCCTGGCCCCCCGGATGGTCGACCTCGTCTTCGAGATCGTCGCCGAACTCCGCGAGCAGGGCACGACCGTGCTTCTCGTCGAGCAGAACGCATCACGCGCCGTCGCCCTGGCCGACCGGGCCTACGTGCTGCGCACGGGGCGCGTGGTCCGCAGCGGGTCCAGCGCCGACGTGTTGGCGAGCGGCGCGCTGACCGACGACTATCTCGGCGCCGACTCCGACGACCCCGCCTTCGCGACGGAAGCGAGTCGCCCGTGACCTCCATCGTGCAAGACCTCGTCAACGCACTGAACCTCGGCAGCATGTACGCCCTCTACGCGCTCGGCATCTCCGTCGTGTTCGGGATCATGCGGCTGATCAACTTCGCTCACTACAGCCTCATCCTCGCCGGCGGCTACACGATGGTGCTGACCGGATCATGGCCCCTCGTCCTGCGCGTGATCGCCACGGTCGCCGTGTGCGTGGCGCTCGCCGTGCTGCTCGAGCTCGTGGCGTTCCGCGGGGCCCGCGGGGCCAGCCCGACCACGCTGCTGATCACCTCGTTCGCCGTCAGCTTCGTGATCGCCGCCGTCGCCGAGTTCGCGTTCGGCTCGCTGCCCCGCTCCACCACGGTGTCGCCGTGGCTGCGCAACAGCCTCACGATCGGTGACGTCTACATCCCGCGCATCAACCTCGTCACGCTCGTCGTCACGCTGGTGCTGCTGACCGCCCTCTCCCTCTTGCTGGCGAAGACGACCATCGGCCTGCAGATGCGGGCGGCCGCCGAGGACTTCACCACTTCGCGGCTGCTCGGCGTGCGGGCGAACAAGGTGATCAGCCTGGCCTTCGCCATCAGCGGCGTCCTTGCCGCCGCCGTGGCCGTCCTGCTGCTCGGCACGAGTGGTCAGGTGACCCCGACGTTCGGTCTCAGCGCCGTGCTGTTCGGATTGATCGCAGCGGTGGCCGGTGGCCTCGACTCGCTCAAGGGGGCGGTCATCGGGGGATTCGCCCTCGGCATCGCCAGCCAGCTGCTGCAGCGGTTCCTGCCGTTGCCCCTCCGGCCCTATCGGGATGCCTTCTTGTTCCTGGCGGTGTTCGTCCTGCTGGTGGTGCGCCCTCAGGGCATCGTGAGCCGCGGATCGGGGGCCAGGGTATGAGCGACCATCCCGCCTCCAACCGGTGGGCACGCTTCACGTCGTGGGTGTCGGTGCCGACCGGCCTCGTCGCCATCGTGGTGGTCGTCGCCCTCCTGGCCTCGCTCGGCCCAGCGTCGACCGACCGCATCGTGATCGTCGGCCTGATCAACCTCGTGCTGGTCGTGGCCCTGTACATCTTCTCCGGCAACTCCGGCATCACGTCGTTCGGCCACCTCTGCTTCGCCGCCGTCGGTGGGTACGCGGCCGGACTGCTGGTCATGCCGCGGTCGCTCAAGGAACAGCTCGTTCCCGACGCTCCCGGCGTGATCCATGCCGTGTCGCTCGACGCCATCCCCGCGGTCATCGTCGCCGGCCTGATCGCCGCGGCCGTCGCCCTCGTCGTGGTCGTGCCGCTGTCCCGCATCAGCGGACTGGCGGCGGGCATCGCCACGGTGTCGCTGCTGATCAGCGCCCGTGTCGTGATGAGCAACTGGGAGGCGGTGACCCGCGGCAAGAAGAGCCTGTCGTCGATCCCGATCCACACCACCCTCGCCAGCGCGCTGGGGTGGGCCGCCGTCGTGATCGTGTGCGCCTGGGCCTACCAGTCATCGTCGTTCGGCAAGCGGCTCCGGGCCTCGAAGTCCGACGAGGTGGCGGCGGCGTCGATCGGTGTCAACACCCCGCTCCAGCGCGGTGCTGCCTTCGTGCTCAGCGCATTCTTCACCGGCATCGGCGGCGCCATGTTCGCCCTCTTCCTCGGCTCGATCGGCCCCGACGTCTTCTACCTCGACACGACGTTCCTCGTCATCACGATGCTCGTCGTCGGCGGCGTCGACTCGCTCACCGGAGCGGTCGTCGGCTCGCTGGTGGTGTCCGTGCTCGCCGAGATGCTGCGCCGGATCGAAGGCGGGGATCTCCTCGGCCTCGCCGACATCCCGGCCCGCCCCGGCCTGCAGCGGATGATCCTCGGGGCGATCCTCGTCGTCATCCTGTTGCGCCGGCCCACCGGCATCGTCGGGCCGGTCGAGATCGACCGCCTGTGGAAGCGCCGCCGCTCCACCCCGCCCGCGTCCTCACCGTCCTCATCCGAGACACCCGTTTCCACATCAGGAGATTCGTAATGAGCAACCCCATCGGCATGATGCTGCACGGCGAGACCGCGCCGGGCAACATCAGCAGGCTCGCCAAGCAGATCGAAGCGTCCGGCTTCGGCTCGGTGTGGCTGAGCGAGGACTACTTCTTCCTCGGCGGCATCGCCAGCGCGGCGATCGCCCTGGAGGCGACCGAGCAGATCCAGGTCGGCGTCGGGATCCTGTCGGCGGTCGTTCGCCATCCCGCCGTGACAGCCATGGAGGTCGCCACGCTCGCCGGCGCCTACCCCGGTCGGTTGCTCACCGGCATCGGCCACGGCCTGCCGCTGTGGACGCAGCAGATGGGCCTCTACCCGAAGTCTCCGCTCGGCGCCCTGCGCCAGACGGTGGAGTCGGTGCGCGGCCTGCTCGCCGGCGAGACCTTGTCGAGCGAGGGTGGCCTGTTCACGTTCCGTGACGTCGCCCTGGTGCACCCGGCGGCGTCCGACGTCCCGCTGTACACCGGAGTCATCGGCCCGAAGTCGGTGGAGCTCTCCGGCGAGATCGCCGACGGCACGATCATGTCCGTCATCGCGGCGCCGAAGTACCTCGAGCGGGTGAAGGAGCAGGTGGCCGTCGGCGCCGCCCGATCGGGTCGCGACCCCGACGCCCACGCGCTGCCGACGTTCGTCATCTACCACGTCGACACCGACGGCGCCGCGGCCCGGGCCGCTGCCCGCGTGGGTGTGGCGTTCTACCTCTTCGCCATCGGCCCGAGCGCGATGACCGAGCCCTACGGCATCAACGACCGGCTGAGCGAGCTGATCGAGTCTGGCGGCCTCGAGGCGGTCACCGAGCACATGCCCGACGAGTGGCTCGACATCTTCGCCATCGCCGGCACACCTGCCGACTGCGTCGCCCAGATCCGTCCCTTCCTCGACGCCGGGGCCACCTCGGTGGTGCTCGCGCCGTACCCGGCGTCGGCCGGCGAGTCGATGATCGCCCTCACCGCCGCCGAAGTCCTGCCGGCGTTCTGACGCCACCGCACCCGATTGGAGTCACCCATGTCCGAGCCGCAGATCCTCTTCTTCCTCACCAAGCTGGCCGACCCCAGCCGCCGCGACGAATACGAACAGTGGGTTCGTGACGTCGACATCCCGTCGGTGATGGCATGGCCGTGCACCACCGACTACCGCGTCGTGCGGCTGTCGCCCGAGACAGTGCTCGAGGGGGTCGGCCTCCCCGGCTACGACTACATCGAGATCATGGAGGTGTCGAGCCTCGCCGACTACCAGGCCGACGTCGCCGGCTCGCCGCCGGAGTTGTTCGAGGGGTTCGCCTCGCACATCGGCCCGTTCGAGGCCGCCGTCGGCTCCGTCGTGCGCTGACGGGTGTGACGAGCCGAGCCGCGCCATGAGCTATCTCCCCGCCAACTACCAGGAGAGCTTCGTCGACGGACCCGTCGGCCGCTTGCGGGTCTGGCGACGGCCGGGCACCCAGCCGGACGTCCCGCCGGTGTTCTTCATCCATCCGATCAACATGCAAGGGCTGATCTGGACCGACGTGGTCGACCGGCTGCCCGAGCGCGACTGCGTCATGCTCGACATGCGGTCGCACGGTGCCTCCGATTCCGTCGGTCCCTACGGGCTGGAGGAGTGGACCGACGACTGCCAGGCCGTGTTCGACGCCATCCTGCCCGACGCCGTCGCCCACGTGGTGGGCGGCAGCCTCGGCGGGCCGCTCAGTGCCAGCCTGGCCGCCCGCAACCCCGGAAGGGTGCGTTCGATCGGCCTCGTCGGTGCATCCCTGTGGTTCGAGGGCGCCGATGTCGAGGAGGTGCTGAGGGTCTTCGACGAGCACGGCGTGCGTGGCACGTTCGAGCAGGTGTTCCCGAACCTCACGTTCGCCCCCGGAACGCCGCAGTCGGTGATCGATCGTGGACTCGACCTGTCGAACCCCAACGACGTGGCGACGGTGAAGCAGGTGTGGTTGGCCACCATCACGTCCGATGCCCGCGAGTTGGCGGCGCGTGTCGAGTGTCCGTCGATCGTGATCACCGGTGAGCACGACGCCACGTGCACGCCGGCGCTTGGGCTGGAGGCCGCTCGCATCCTCGGCTCGGTCCAGACCCTGCTACCCGGCATCGGGCACCTGCCGATGCTCGAATCACCGGAGCTGCTCGCCGACGTGCTGCGGGCGTTCCTCGCGTCGGTCGACTCGTCGGTGGGGTCCGGCGGATGACGTACTCGATCGTCGCTCGGGACCCGTCGACGGGGGAGCTCGGTGTGGCCGTCCAGTCGCACTTCTTCGCGGCCGGTAGCGTCGTGCCGTTCGCCGAGGCGGGCGTCGGGGCCATCGCCACGCAGTCGATCGTCGACCTGAGCTACGGCGTCGCGGGCCTGCGGCGACTGGCGAGCGGCGACGGGCCTGCCGACGCGCTGGCGGCAGTCCAGGATGCCGACGACGGTCGCGAACGGCGCCAGGTGGCCATCGTCTCGGCTGCCGGTGAGGTGGCCGCCTACACGGGAACGGCCTGCATCGCCGCCGCCGGCCACGTTGCCGGAGACGGGTTCAGCGTGCAGGCCAACCTGGTGACGTCGCCCGCGGTGTGGGAGGCGATGGCGACGGCTTTTGCCGCCACATCGAGCGAACCGCTCGTCCGCCGATTGTTGGCGGCGCTGGACGCAGCGCAGGCCGCCGGCGGTGACCTCCGTGGCCAGCAGAGCGCCGCCGTCAAGATCGTCCGCGGCGCGACCGGCCTCCCGCTCGGCCAGCAGACGGTGCTCGACCTGCGCGTGGACGACCATCCGCAGCCGCTCGTCGAACTCCGCCGCCTCGTCGACACGCAGGCCGCGTTCGGCGGGCTCATCGACCTGCTCAATGCCGAGGGCCTGCTCGTCGGCGAGCCGACCGCCGACGCCGGGGCGGTGGCCGACGCCGTCCATGTGCTCTCGTCGGCGCAACGCTGGTTCGGGACCGCCAACGTCGAACCGTCGGTGTGGCTCGGCGTGCTGTACGCCCGCTTCGGCCACGACGATCTCGCCCGGTCCACGTTCGCCTTCGCCGGTGCCCACCTGCCGTCGCTGAACCAACTCGTGCGGGCACTCGGCGACGCCGGCAGCTGGCCGTTCGACGCCCTCGACCTCGCGCGCCTGCTCCCGGGTTGAGCTCCCGACGCCGTCTCGTCCGTTCCATTTACACCAACATCCAGGAGATCAACCATGACCGTCGAACAAGATCGTGAGGACATCCTCAAGCTGCACAAGGACTGGTGGGAGGCGAACCACCAGCTGGTCATCCCGCTGATGCAGAGCGTGTACCCCTCGGGCGACTCGTACCTCATGTTCAACGCCAACGGGCACCCGTACTTCGGCATCGAGGAGAAGACGAAGCTCTGGGAGTGGTACCAGAAGGAGCTCGACATCGTCGCCTTCCCCGACATCGAGATCATGCGGCTCACGATCTCCGGCGACATGGCGTGGATCGCCTGCGAGGGCGTGTTCCCCATGCGGGCGATCGGCGATTCCGGCACGGGCTCGGCCACGTGGGAGATGAAGGACACGATGGAGAACCGTCTCCGCGCGACCGAGATCTACCAGCGCGACGACGGTGACGGGAACCCGGTGTGGAAGATGTGGCACTTCCACTGCTCGCCGCTGCCCGACGCCGACGAGCCCCGGCCATGCTTCGGTGACACGGGCCGCGAGCGAGGGCTCGGCGGGGGGCCTGGCATCGAGCCGCTGCGCGTCACCAGCGAGGGCGTGCGGTCATGAGCTGACGGGGCCGCCCGCCCGCGACTTCCTGTACTGATTCTTGCTCGCAGACGGGCAATTTCCAGTACAGGAAGTCGGCGGCGGGGCCCGCGACGCCGTGGACTACCATCGGATCGTCCTTGAGGGGGGATGGGATCCGATGACGGTCTCGCTGCATCTGCCGGTGACGTACGACGCCGACGTGATCGTCGTCGGCGCCGGTCCGGCCGGCGCGTCGACGGCGTTCCATCTCGCTCGCGCCGGTTTCGACGTGCTCCTCGTCGACTCGTCGGCGTTCCCTCGCGACAAGGTGTGCGGCGACTTCGTCGGCCCCGTCGCCCTGCGGGAACTCGCCGACATGGGCGTGACGCCACGGCCGGACTTCCAGCGGACGAACCGGGTCATCGGGGCCACGCTGTTCCTCGACGGCCGACCCCTCGTGACGCGCAACCTGCCGGCAGCCGACGGTCTGCCGTCCTTCGGCCGCGTCATCCCCCGACTGGATCTCGACGACTGGATCCGCCAGGCCGCGATCGGTGCCGGCGCTCGCTTCCAGCCCGGCACGAAGGTCCTCGGTGTCGAGGTGACGGACCGGTGCGCGGTGGTCGAGGCGACCGTCGGCGGCCGCGACGGCGAAACGCCGGTCCGTCTCCGGTCGCGCATCGTCGTCGCCGCCGACGGCAGCAACTCGAAGATCGCCCGATCGCTGCGGACCGATCCGTCGCCGAACAAGAAGGACCGCATCGTCGCGGTCCGCGCCTACTACACGGGCGTGGCCGGGCCCGGCGACCGGTGCGACATGTACTTCAGCCAGGACAGCTTTCCCGGCTACGCCTGGCTGTTCCCGACGTCGGCGACCACCGCCAACGTCGGTCTCGGCATGGTGATGGAGACGACGCCGCCGACCGATGGTCATCTCCGCACGCAACTGCTGGAGCTCGTGGACAGCGACGCGGCGTTGCGTGAGCGGCTCGGCGGGGCGACGATCCAGGGCCGCGTGCTCGGCTGGCCGTTGTCCACCTACAACCACCGCACCCCGCTCGTACGGGACGGGCTGCTCCTGGTGGGTGACGCCGCCGGCCTCATCAACCCGCTCAACGGGGAGGGCATCCAGTACGCACTCTTGAGCGGGCGGTGGGCGGCCGAGACGATCGGCACCGCACTGCGAGCTGGCACCGGCCGTGTCGGCATCGGCGACCTCCTGCCCTACGAGCGACGCGTGGCCGCCGTGTTGCGACCGGAGATGGCCCTGGCCACGACGATCATCAGCCTGATCAGACGCCGCGACCTCAACGCCGTGTGGCTCCAGGCGCTGCGGGTGATCTGCGCCCGGGCGACGAACGACAAGGCCTACGCCGATCTGGCGGGAGGCATCCTCGCCGGGATCACGCCGGCCAGGACGGCCCTGTCGCGCCAGGTCGTCGGGGGCACGGCCAAGCAGGCGGCGAGGACGGCGATCGTGCAGGGTGCCCGCGTCGCCCTGCAGCCCCGCTCCCGGCTGCGCTCGCTCGTCGACGACGTGACCGACACCGTCGGCAGCGTCGCGTCCAACACGGCGCGCGACCCGGCGGCCTCGGCGTCGTGGGCGGCGGCCGTGGCGATGGCGCTGTTCGAGCTCGCCACGCAGACGGTCGTCGCGTCGCCGACGCGCTGATCAGACCTCGCGCTCGATCATGTAGGTCACGAGCGTCTGGAGCATCTCCAGGTCGTCGGTGCCGGTCGCGCCGGCATAGGCCACGTCGAACTCGGCGCGTGCCGCGGTGGCCAGTCCGTGCGCCACGGCGGCGGCGAAGTCGAAGCTCCCGTGCCGCTCCATCTGGTCACGGACCCACTCCACGTCCTCGCCATGACGCTCGCGGCGCGGCAGCCTCAGGAAGGTCACGAGGCGATCCCGATCGGCGCCGCGGAGCGCCTTCAACAGGTGGAGCAGCATCACCGTCCGCTTGCCCTCCCACAGGTCGCCGAGGATCTCCTTGCCGTAGACCTTCTCGACGCCGCGCAGATTGAGCAGGTCGTCTTGGATCTGGAACGCCGCGCCCATGAAGTAGGCGAAGCGGTCGAACCGGGCGGGATCGATGCGCCCCTTCGTCGCCACGATGGCGCCGATGCGGACGGGATGCATGCACGTGTACCAACACGTCTTCTTCAGCGTCATCCGCAGGTACTCCTCGATCTCGAGGTCGACGACGTTGTCCCGCACCCAGCCCAGCTCGATCGCCTGCCCCTCGACCGACTGGCGCACCATGTGCTCGATCTCGGCGAACACCAGCCACGTGAGGCGCGGGCCGATCGCCGCCAGGTTGTCCATGAGCGGCCGGATGCTCAACACGTTCAGCGCGTCGCCCACGTTGACGGCGATGGGGACCCCCTCGGCCGCGTGCATCGTCGGCCTGCCGCGACGGTGCTCGCTGCCGTCCTCGACGTCGTCGTGCACGAGGAACGCGTTGTGGAAGCACTCGATGGCGATCGCCGACAGCAGCACCTGCTCGACCCGCCCTCCGAACGCCCGGCACGTGGCGATGCACAGCGCCGGCCGCAATCCCTTGCCGGGTCGGGTGGGATAGTCCGGAACGAGGTCGTACAGGTGCGTCGCCGGCTCCCGCCGGGGCACGTACGACAGCAGCCCGGCGATCGTCACGTCCCGGTAGCGGCGCAGGCGGTCGTCGAACAGCGCCCGCGCCGTAGGGGCGACCACGGCGCCGACGGACTCGACCGGGACGGTCACGTCACCGTGATCGTCAACACTGCCCGCACATGCTCGAGGTTGGTCGCCTGGACCAGACCGGCGTAGCGGCCCGGGTCGATGCCGTCGGGCACGTGGACCTTGATCGTCACCCGTTCCGACGCCTTCGCGGCGAGGACGACGCTCGCCGGCTCGAACGACACGTGGGTCGCGGCGATGCGCTGGCCGGCGTCGGAGATCAGGTCGCTGGCCACGAGCGAGAACGGCTCGGTCATCGAGTCCGACGAGTTGGTGACCGCCATCGACAACGTCGCGTCGCCGCCGCGCGCGACCGTCTCGACGGCGTCGAGCACCGACACCGTGCCGGTCGAGCCGCCGTTGACCGGGTTGGGCGAACCGTTGCGCGCCGCCCGCGCCATCAGCTTGTCGATCGGCAGCCCGATCGAGATGCCCTGGTCGGCGACCCGGCCCAAGGCGTCGAACGACGTGCCGACCACGTCGATGAGCAGATCGACGATCTGGTGGGCGTCGGTCCGAAAGCGGTTGAGCAGCTCGTGGGTCTCGGGATCGCGGATCGCCTCGACGTCGACGAACCGGCTCTCCAGGCGGTCCATGGCCGCGATGCCGACCGACAGCTCCTCTTCGAGGATGGCGCCGGCCCGTTGCACGAGGCGGGCCGCGCTGGCCGCCGCGGCGGCGACGTCGGCTTCCGCCGCGCCCAAGATCTGCTTTGCCTGGTCGCCGAGTTCGCTGGGTTGAGAGGCCGGTTCGCTCACGATCGCTCCGTTGTTGGGGTGGGGGGTCGGATCAGAAGATGCGGTCGCGTTCGTCGGCGTGACGGGCGCACACCTCGGTGACGATGACGCCCTCGCCGTCGACCGAGATCGTCGTCAGGGACAGGCCGGGCACGTCGATCTGTTGGACGGACGAGGACGGGTCGACCTTCACCGTGGTGACGAGCGAGTCGCCGGAGCGGCCCTCGATGGCGGCCTCGGTCTTGGCCAGCAACCGGACCGAGGCGGCGGTGACGGCGGTGGGGAACGTGACGCGCAGGCCGCCCTGGGGGACGACCACGCCGTTCGCCCCGCCGGCGTCGGCCACCTGGGTGGGGCCGGCCACCTCGACGACGGCGCCGTCGTGCTCGAACTTCTCGGTCAGTTTCGTCCCCCGCTTCAGCGTCGTGAAGTCGACGCAGTCGGGCCGCCGTGGTGGCGTGTCGTGCCTGTCGCCGCACGGCGCGATGCGGGTCTCACCGACGAGCCGGATCCGCACCACTGGGTTGTCGAAGATCGACAGGCCGATCGAGTAGTCGCTGCGGGCGCAGATCGGCTCGCACAGGGTGAAGCACACCGGCACCGGCCGCTCGGCGCGCATCGTCATCGTCATGTCGACCTGCGGCGTGCGTTCGGGATCGGTGCGATGAGTGATGGCGAGCGGATCGGGCCAGGCGTTGATCGTGACGTCCTGTTGCGGCATGTCTCAGCTCCTTGCTGTCGTGGCGACCGGCTTGGTGTCCGGCTTGGTGTCCGGCTTCGTGTCCGGTTTGGCGTCCGGCTTCGTGTCGGGCCTCGTGCCTGGTTTGGCGTCGCCGGTCGTGGGCGTCCAACACAGCTCGACGAGTACGGCGTCGGCACCAGCGCGGGTGGCGACGGCGAGGAGCCGGGCTCCCCGGGCGTCGACGGTGATCGTGCGGCGCGGCCCGTCGGCATCGGTACTCGATGCAGACGCGACGACCTGCCGCTCGGCGTCGAGGGCCACGACTCGGATGTCAGCCGAGCCGATCACCACGACCGAGAGCGTGGCCTCGGCGACGGGGGAGGGGAAGTCGACGAACAGGCCCCGCGCCGGAAGGACGAGACCCACGAGGTCGTCGACGGCGGCCAGTTGCAGCGGCCCGGCCGCAGCACGGAACGTCACGCCGCCCCGCTCGGTCTGCTCGCCCAGCCGCTGCGGCGCCTTCTCACCCTTCCAGTCGATGCAACGGCGCAGATCCGGGGCCGGCCCCTTCGGGCGGCGGATCTTGGGCAGCGGGCAGGGCACCGCCACGAGCACCACCTCGTCGACGTACCCGACCGCGGCGCCGCGATCGATCACCGCCTCCGATGCCCCGGCTGGAATAGCCGCCGCGGCGTGACCGACCATCACGAACACCGTGATCCTCGGCGCCGTGGCGGTCGCCCGCACGGTGGTCGGGCGCCACGCGTCGGGCGCCGGTGACCGCATCCAGACGATCTCGTCGGCGGCCGGGTCGTTCCCCCCGTTGGGATCGATGCCCACCGCCATGGTCGTGAGCGGTGCCGGCGCATGACAGTGGGCGGTGACCTGATAGTCCCACCCCGGATTGGCGCCGATCGTCTGAGAGATGCCGACGGCCCGGCCGCGGCCGCGCATCGCCTGGGCCGCCCGGCCGTCGCGCAGGATCGAGTGATCCGCGGCGAACTCCCCGTCACCGACGGGCTGCCATTCGTTGGCCACCTCGCCCACGGGCAGGACCCGGAAGCCGCGCTCGAATGTGCGGTTGCGGACGTCGACGACCTCGACGATGGTCGTGTCGGTGCCCACCCCGCCGTCGTCGTCGGCGACGACCACGCGTGCCTCGAAGCGCCCGCAGTCCTGGTACGTGTGCGTGGCGGCGGCGTACCCGATCCCCTCCGGCGGTTCGTGGAGCTCGCGAATCGTCGCGTCGATCACGGGGCTGCAGTCGCCGAAGTCCCACGTGCCGGTGTGGGTGTCGCACCAGCCGGCGTCGGTGAACGGCGCGATCAGCGTCAGCGGGCTGCAGTGGTAGGCGTACATCCGCTCGGGCGCCGTCAGCACCGGGGCCACGTTCGTCACGTCGATGTCGTGTGTCGCCACCCCGATGCCGCCGTCATTGTCGATGACCTGCACCCGGATCGTGTACGTCCCGTCGTCGCAGTAGGCGTGCGACGCCGTGGCCCGACCGACCGCGGCCGGCTTCGTGTTGGTCTCGGTCACCGCAGGGACGACGGGCTGGCTGTCGTCGCCGAAGTCGACGACCACCTCGTGGTGGTCGAGCCACTCGGCGTCGGTGAAGTCGACGACCACCTCGAACTGCTGACCCTCCCGGACGGTCGCCGGCGCGTGCAGCGACACGACGGCCGGGACGTTGCGCACCTTGACGAGCGTGAGGTTGCCGAGGCTGACGCCGCCCGGCTGAGCGACGCTGCTACCCAGCCGGCTCACGTACACCGCGCTGTGGGTGTACTCGTGGACGGCGTCGATGGCGGCCAGCTGGAAGCCGTCGCCGAAGCGCCAATGGTACGCCGCCCCGGCGACGGCCACGCCGCCGCTGAGGTTGATCGGTTGGCGGGCGGTGGCGAAGTACGGCCCCTGGGCGTCCGGCGGCGCGCTCGCGGTGAGGGCGAACATGCTCGTCACCAGGATGCTGCCGGAGAACACGACGGCGCCGGGCTCGATCACGATCGGGTTCTCGAAGCGGCTCGTGACGTCACCGATGCCGTCGAGCGTCGTCGGCCACGCGCTGAGCGCTTTCACCTGGCCCGTCTCGTCCTCGATCACCTCGCCGCCGACCGAGTCGGCGATGCCCTCCACCACCAGGTACACGACGAGCAGGACGACGCCGATGATCAATCCGCCGAAGACGAATCCGAGGATGATCATCACGATCCACGCCCCGGCCGACAGGCTCACGTCGTCGTCGATCACGAACGGCTCGGCCCGCTGGCCGTCGGGCTCGTCCACCCAGCGCAGTCCGATGTCGGCCCAGAAGCCGGCGTCGATGTCGATGCTGCCGGCGACGGCATCGATCACGGTCAGGTCGCCGTCGCCGCGGATCGCACCGGTGCGCAGCGAGAAGTCGAGCCGGTGGATCCGCACCTCCTTGCCTTCGACCGTCCGGGTCTGGGGGATGCCGCCCAGGCCTTCGGGCTGAGGTTCGTCGACCCGGGCTTCGATCAGCTCGATCACCTTGGCGCCGAGGATCGCCACGGCGAAGCCGCGCCCGGCGGGGATGAAGTTGTCGATCTGGGCGAGGTTCGAGCCCGGGCGGGCGTTGATGGCGATCGCGATCGCGTCGGCGAGGACTTTCGGGGTGGCGTCGGTGACCGTCACGTCGGCGCCGCTGAAGTCCGGCGTCCACAGGCCGATGTTGGGTTGGGCGGCCACCTTGGCGTGGAGTTGCTCTGCGATGAAGGCCTCGATCTGGTCGACGGTCGGCACGTCGACCGAGATCAGCCCGACGGCCTGGGCCACGGCGGTGGCGCGCAGCTCCAGCTGCGTCTCGATCAGCGGGCCAACGAGCGCAGCGACCAGCGAGTAGTTCGTCCCGCCGACGCCCTCGCCCGGCGCGAGGTCCTCGACGGTGACGGTCGCCGTCGCCAGGTTGGCGCGGATCCGCCCCGGCTGGACGTCCAGCTCCGTGGCGAGTGCCAGCCGGGCCACCACGGCGAGCGGGCTCGGCGGTAGGGGAGCGGCGCCGGTGATGTTGGACAGCTGCAGCGCGCACGGGATGGAGATCGTGACGTCGGTGCCCACCGCCTCGACCGCGATCCGCTTGGCGGCGATGTTCTCGTCGTCGAACGTCTGGAAGTGCACGTCGAACGTGCGCCCGGCGAACGACGCCCCGGTCTGCTGGACGACGTGGGGGATGGTCTCGGCTTCCCAGCGGGCGTGGACGTACTCGGCGATCAGCGCTTCGGTGATCGGCGGGACCGGGTCGCCGCTGGTGAGCGTGGCGCCGACTTGGTTCAGCGCGATGTTCTGGGTGAGCACACCGATCTTCGGGGCCTCGCCGGGGATCGTTCCGAGCGGCGCGTCGACGCGCAGGTCGGCGGTCATGTTGAACAGCGAGGCCGACGGAACCGGCGGGTTCTGGATCTGCACGTCGATCTCGACCGGGATGTTGATCCGCACCGAGTTGCTGGCCGGCAGGAGTTCGGCCGACAGTCCGGCTTCCGGGACGATGACGTCGACCTGCTCGGTGAGGTACGGCCCGAAGGCGATCGGGTTGGGTTCCTCGAACCCCTGGGGAATGACGTTGCTCTTGCGCGCGGCGAGCAGGATCTGGTCGACCGTCGCCTTGGAGATCTCGGCGACGACTTCGAACCCGCCGGTGTCGGCCATCAGCGGTCCTCGTCCTCGGCGGTCGTGTTGAGCCGTACGCGCAGGGTGATGTTGATGCCGTCGGAGAGCTGACCGCCCTTGGTACGGGCCAGTCGTTGGTACACCTCGCCGGAGGCGAAGCGCGGTACCGACGCCGACAGCCGCCGGTACTCGAGGAGCGGGCCGAAGACTGGATGCTTGTCGGCGTGCCGTTCGAACGGGTCTGGTCCGCGGCTGGTCTGTCGCCACCGGTGCACCTGCGGCAGGGTCGCCGCGGCGGCGAGCACGGAGCGACGATTCGGATGGAGCTCGCGCGTGCGCCGTGACGGCGGCCGCTGCTCGCTCGGTGCCGCGCTCAGCGAGACGGCCGGCGTCGCCTCACCTTCCGCCTCGAGCTCGACGGGGATGTCCACCCGGCGCAGCGCCGCGGCCACGGCCCGGTCGTCGTCGAGGTCGACGTCGCCCAAGTACTCGCCCACCTGCGCGGCGAGCTGCTCGAGCCGGGTCGCTCGCTCCGGGTCGAACCGGCAGCGCAGGGCGACGTAGCGCTCGGCCTCGGGGCTGAGCTCGACGCCCGCATCACGCAGGGCGCGCACGGGATTGGCGCAGGCAGCGAGGAACAGGTCGGGTTGGGCATCGAACACCTTGATGATCTGCGCCGCGGCGCGCACCACGTCGGCCGCGTCGCGCATCGGCTCCGTCGTCGGACGCGTCGTAGGCGGTGCCTTGGCGGCTGACTTCGTGCTCGAGCCCTTGGCGGCGGCGGTCTTCTTGGACGCCGCCTTCGGCGGCGTTTTCTTGGTGGCGGCCTTCTTCGACGGCGTCTTCTTCGACGTCGCCTTCTTGCCGGCCTTCGGCGTGGCGCGTGGCTCGCCGGCGTCCGTCATCGCTCCACCTCGCGGAAGGGACGGGCCAAGCGACGCAGCGTCAGTCGGCGCCCGACGTGGTGGCGCTCGCGCCAGTCGAGGTGGGTCACCGCCCGCAGCGCGGGTCCGACAGGCGTCATCCGACGCACTCCGCACCTCCCCCTGGATCAGTCGGCCGCCCCGCCGAAATCCCCACCCGGGGAGGCGCAGCAACGATAGCACTGCGGCTGTGTCGGTCGCCCCCGAGTTCCTGTACTGATTCTTTCTCGCATACGAGAAGGAATCAGTACAGGAAGTCGAAGGTGGTGGGTCAGTGGTCAGGCTGCGGCGCGGGCGACGAGGTCGAGGAGGTGGCGGCGGTCTGGGCCGGGCACCTGGGGCAGGTCGGGACGCGTGCCGATCTCGATCACGCGGGCGAGCACGCCGGGCCGGCTGAACAGCTCGTCGGGAGTCGTCAGGCACGAGAGCAGCTCGGCGAACCAGCGGGCGGCGTCCTCGTCGACGGCCTTGGCGCGGGCGTGGGCGTAGGCGACAGCCGCCGGACCTTCGGGCTCGAAGCGCTCGCCCCGGGCCGCGGCGCCCATCTCGGCGAGCCGCAGCTGACCATTGGTGACGGTCGCCTCGTACCACGGACCGAGGCTCCGTTGTGTCGCCTCGTCGAAAGCGACGGCCAGGTCCGCCGGATCGTCTCCGTGGTTGCGCACGACGTCGCGGAGCAGCTCGCTGTGCAGCAGGGCCATGGTCATACCCCGTCCGAGCGACGGGTCGGTGCACATCTGGGCGTCGCCGATGGCGGCCAGGCCGGTGGCGACTGGCACGCCGTCGACGACGAAGCGGCGGATGCGATTGGACACGCCGCTCATCGAAGCGATCGGGCGGATCGGAACGCCGTCGATCCAATGGCGGTGGAGCGGGCACGACTGAAGGACCCGGTCGAACACCTCGGGCTGCCGGATGGCGCGCAGCGCCCGGTCGTCGGCGCGGGTGTACACGGTGACCGCCCACGTCCCGCGATCGGCGGGCAGGGTGAGCAACGAGATCGATCCCATCGGGGTGATCAGTGGCGCCCGCATCTCGGGCAGCTCGCCGGTACGGGAGCGGTAGTAGCGGCCGGTGTAGGCGAACCCACTGTCACGCTCGTTTTCCAGGGGCCGGCGGGCGCCGATGCCGGCGAGCAGGTCGACGATGGGTGACCCGCGGCCGGAGGCGTCGACGACCAGATCGGCACGCAGCTCGGTGCCGCCGGCGAAGCGCACGCCGGCCACGTGGGCGACGCCGGGCACCACGTCGGAGCCGCGCAACAGGCCTTCGACCGGGGCGCCACGACACACCGAGATCGCCGGTTCGTCGGCGAGCGCGGCCGCCCAGATCCAGTCGAACGTCGGCCGCCGCGCCGTCACCGTGACGAAGCGGTCGTCATCGGCCCGGTGCCCCGACCCGGGGACGAGATCGACGAGCGAGTGGGCCAGGTTGATCTCGAGCCCGCCATGCTCACGCAACCGGTCGACGACTCGGGGAAAGTGCTCGACCATGCGCTGATGGCCGAGCGGAAGCAGACCATGGGCCATGCGGTACTGGCGGATGCTCCGCCGGTCCCATTCCCATGCTTCGTCGGGGCCGGCCGGAACCGGCCCGGCGTCACGGTCGACGACGACCACTTCGTGGCCGGCGGCCGCCAACATCAATGCGGCACAGCTCCCGCTGAAACCGGCTCCGATGACGATCACTTTGGACATCGAACCTCCTCGGATCGACGCGATTGCCCACCGCCGGGCGTATCGGTCCAACGTGAACCTCGTCATCCCGAGCGCGCTTGGAGAACTTCTGACGATCTCGTGGAGATCTCACGAAGCCGCCGGCCGCGAAGTGTGAGCTGTCACCGCGGAAACCTGCGTCGCCAGCTCACCGATCTCGCCGGGCGGAGGCGGCAGGGCTGCGCCTCCAACCAACCCCGATGGCGAATGGCAACCTGCCGCACGCATTTGGTAGGTTGGATTAACACAACCTGCCCGGATCTGCTATGCATTGCGTCCGCCACGGTTGTCGAACATTCGAAGGAGTTCATATGAGGCTGACCACGCGGGCCGCGGTCGCGACAGGAATCGCTGCGCTCACCGCGCTCACGGGCGTCGCGGCCGCCTCGGCCGCCACCGAGCCGCCGGCGTCGGAAGCGTCGGAAACGGCGGGCGGAGAGCTCGACGGCCAGGAGCTGGTCCTCTACAGCGGTCGCAACGAGGAGCTCGTCCAGCCGATCATCGACGAGTTCGAGGCGGCGACGGGCGCCGTCGTGAAGGTGCGCTACGGCAGCTCGGCCGAGGTCGGCGCCGCCCTCCTCGAAGAGGGCGACCGCACGCCGGCCGAGGTGTTCTTCTCGCAGGAGGTCGGGGCCCTCGGCGCGCTGGCCAAGGAGGGCATGTTGTCGCCGCTGCCCGACGAGGTGGTGGGACTCGTCGACGAGCGGTTCCAGCCGGCCGAGGGCAACCTCTGGGTCGGCGTCACGGCCCGATCGCGCGTCATCGTCTACAACCCCGACCTGGTCGACAATCCGCCGGCGGGTGTGCTGGATCTCACCGATCCGCAGTACGAGGGGATGACCGCGTGGGTGCCGGGAAACGCCGGCTTCCAGGCGTTCATCACCGGCTTCCGCGTCACCCACGGCGACGAGGCCGTGCTCGAGTGGATCGAGGCGATGCAGGCCAACGGCGTGCAGACCTACGAGGGGAACGGCGACGTGCTCGAGGCGGTGAACAACGGTGACCTGCCGATGGGCCTCATCAACCACTACTACTGGGCGCAATTGGTCGCCGAGGTCGGCGTGGAGAACGTCAACGCACAGTTGATCTTCCCGGCCGGCGACGACCCGGGCGGCCTCGTGAACGCCACGGCGGTCGGCATCCTCAACAACGGCGCCGACAACCCGGCGGCCCTGGCCTTCGTGGAGTACCTGCTCTCGGAGGAGGGTCAGACCTACTTCGCCACCCAGACGCAGGAGTACCCCGTCGTCGACGGCGTCGCCGATCCCGAGGGCATCCCGCCGCTGGAGGAACTCGAGGGTCCACAGCTCGACCTCACCGACCTCGACTCGCTGGTCGCCACGCAGGAGCTGCTCACCGAGGCGGGCTTGCTCAGCTGACCGCGTCGACCTTCGACCCGCTGATCCCCGGGGCGCGTGCCGTGGCACGCGCCCCACGGGCGCGTCGCCCGCCGGTCATCCTCGGCGCCGCGTCGATCGTCGTCGCCCTCGCGGTTGTCGTCCCACTCGTCTACCTCGCCATCCGGGCCGGCGACGGCGGCTGGGAGGCGTTCCGCGCCACGCTGTGGCGCCGGCGCACGCTCGACCTGACCATCGGCTCGCTCACGCTCACCGCCTCGGTGACGGCGATCTGCGTGGTGGTCGGCGTGGCCGCGGCGTGGCTCGTCGCGCGCACAAACCTGGCCGGCCGCGGCGTGTGGCGGATCGTGTTCGCCCTTCCCCTCGCCGTGCCGTCGTACGTGGCGGCCTGGTCGTGGATCGTCTTCAAGCCCGATCTCGCCGGCCGCCCGGGGGCCACGCTCGTGCTCGCCTCGATCTCGTTCCCGTACGTCTACCTGCCGGTGCTCGCCGCCCTGCAGCGCACCGACGGCGCCCTCGACGAGGTGGCGGCCAGCCTCGGCCGCAGCCCGTTCGGGGTCTTCCGGTCGGTGACCCTCCGCGAGATCGGTGTCGCCGCCTCGGGCGGCGCTCTGCTCGTCGCCCTCTACACGATGAGCGAGTTCGGCGCGGTGTCGATCATGCGCTACGAGTCGCTGACCCAGACGATCTACCGCTCGTACCGGGCCTCGTTCGACCGTCGTCCTCCCGCCGTCCTCGGCTGCCTGCTGGTCGCCATCATGCTCGTTCCCGTGATCCTCGCCGCCCGCGTGGCCCGGCGGTCACCGGTCGCCAAGGTCGGCTCCGGTGTGGTCCGGACCCGGCGCCGCGTCGACCTCGGCAAGGCGCAGGTGCCGATCCAGCTCCTGCTCGTCGCCGTCATGGGCATCACGTTCGGCGTGCCGGCGTGGAACCTCCTGCGTTGGGTCGAGCGGGGCCGATCGGTGGTCGACTGGTCGGAGCTGGCCTCGGCGTTCGGGACCACGCTGTGGGTCGCCGGCCTGGCGGCCGCCGCCACCGTCGCCGTCGCCATCCCGCTCGGCATCCTCCTCGCCCGCCATCCCGGACCGCTGTCGACCTCGTTGTCCACTGCGGCCTACGTCAGTCACGCCCTGCCAGGCATCGTCGTCGCCCTCTCGCTCGTATTCTTCGGGATCCGTTTCGCCACGCCCCTCTACCAACGCACACCGATGCTGATCGCCGCCTACGTCGTGCTGTTCCTGTCACTCGCCATCGCCGCCATCCACAACTCGATCGCCCAGGCACCGCCCGGGCTCGAGGATGTCGCCTCGTCGCTCGGACGCAGTCAACTCGGCGTCTGGCGGACGGTGACGCTGCGACTGGCGGCACCAGGCGTCGCCGCCGGCGCGCTCTTGGTGTTCATCGCCGTGGCCAAGGAGCTCCCGGCCACCCTGCTGCTGCGGCCGATCGAGATGGACACGCTGGCCACGCGCCTGTGGACCCACACCGACGCCGCGTCGTACGCCGCCGCCGCGCCCTACGCGACGGCGATCGTCGCGGTGGCGACGGTGCCGACCGCCCTCCTCACGTGGTCGCGCCTTGGTGGTGGGCGATGAGCGTCGCCGTCGATCACGTGGTGCACGTCTACCCCGGCCGCCCGCCGGTGGTGGCGCTCGACGACGTCACCGTTTCGGTGCCCACCGGCCGAATACTCGCTGTACTCGGGCAGTCCGGGTCGGGCAAGACGAGCCTGCTGCGCGTCATCGCCGGCTTCGAACGACCGCAATCCGGACGGGTGGTGCTGGGCGATCAGCCGGTCTCCGACGGTCAGCGCTTCGTGCCGGCGAACAAGCGCCGGGTCGGCATCGTGCCGCAGGAGGGCGCGCTGTTCCCGCACCTCGACGTCGCCGGGAACGTGGGGTTCGGTCTGAATCACATGGACCGTCGGGCCCGTCGTGCTCGGGTGGGCGAACTGCTCGACCTCGTCGGGCTCACCGGCTACGAGCACCGGCGCCCGCGTGAGCTGTCGGGCGGCCAGCAGCAGCGCGTCGCCGTTGCCCGGGCCCTCGCGCCACGACCCGAGGTGGTGCTGCTCGACGAGCCGTTCAGCGCACTCGACGCCGCCCTCCGATCGAGCATCCGCGACGAGATCGCCGATCTGCTGCGCGACGCCGGGGCCACGGCGGTGATCGTCACGCACGACCGCGCCGAGGCGATGTCGATGGCCGACGAGATCGCCGTGATCAGCCATGGACGTCTGCTCCAGACGGGGACACCCGTCGACCTCTACCGGCGCCCGGTCGACCGGGAGACCGCCGAGCTGCTCGGCGACGCCAACGTCGTCTCGGGCATGGCCGACGGCTCGTCGGTGACCTGCCCGCTCGGTCGTCTCGGCCTGGGGCAACAGGGGAGGGGACCGGTCGAGGTGCTGGTGCGCCCGGAGATGATCGTCGTGGCCGGACGGCACCCCGTCGTCGACGCCTGCAGTTCCGTCGGCGCTGTCATCGTCGGCGTCCGGGTCAACGGCCCGGACCTCCACGTGCAACTCGAACTCGAGGATCACTCGAAGGTGTCGGCGCGGTGGTCGGCGAGCGACCTCCAGCCGGTCGGCTCGACCGTGCGCATCAGCGTGCTCGGCGATCCGTGGGTGCTCCAGGATCGAGCCCACCAGCCGTCGGTGGTGACGGCGGAGCCGGGTCCTCAGGAGTCGGGCAGCTCGGCCAGCGAACGCAGCACGCAGAACTGGTTGCCCTCAGGGTCGGCCAGCACGACCCAGCCGGTGCCCTCGCCTCGGTGACCGCGCAGGTCGGCGATCTGGGTGGCGCCCAGTGACAGGACCCGCTCCACCTCCTCGTCGCGAGTGACATCGCGTGGGCGCAGGTCGAAGTGGATCCGCTTGGCGGGGAGCTCGTCGTTCCCGACCTCGATGAACAGCAGTCGGTGGTCCGTGTCGGGATCGCGGATCATGCACTCCTCGTGGCCGGGCAAGTTGGGATCGTCCGGCATGTCCTCGTAGCCGAGGACGGCCTTCCACCACTCCGACAAGCGGTAGGCGTCGTGGCAGTCGATCGTCGTGTGCGAGATGAACGAGGACATCGCCCGAGCATCGCACGCCGCGTCACGGCCACATCATGCGCGTTCTTGCCCCCGGGGCCCCGGTCGTCGCCGTGACCCCGAGTGGAGCGGGCCAGCTCAGCCCGACTGCAGCGCCGTGCGCAGGACGTGCACGGCCTGCTCGAGGGCACCGCTCGTGGCCGCCGTCTGGCGTAGGGGGTTAAGCATCAGGAAGTCGTGGAACGTGCCGTTGTAGCGGACGCTCGTCGTGCGGACTCCCGCCTGGGTGAGCTTGCGGGCGTAGGCCTCACCCTCGTCGCGCAGCACGTCGTTCTCGTCGACGGCGACGAAGGCGTCGGGAAGACCGGCGAGGTCGTCGACGCTGGCCTGCAGTGGCGACGCGGTGATCTCCGTCCGATTGTCGACGTCGGGGAGGTAGGCGTCCCAGAACCAGGCCATCGCCTTGGCGGTGAGGAACGGCCCGTCGGCGAATTGCTGATAGCTGGCGGTGTCCTGCCCGGCGTCCGTGACGGGGTAGTACAACGACTGCTGGACGAACCGGATGTCACCGCGCTGCTTGGCCAGGATCGTCAGGGCGGCGGCCATGTTGCCGCCGACCGAATCGCCGGCGACCGCCAGCCGCATCGGGTCGAGCCCCATCGTGGGGCCGTCCCGGGTGATCCATTGCGCCGTCGCGTAGGCCTGCTCGATGGCGACGGGGTACCGCGCCTCCGGTGACCGCGTGTACTCGACGAACACGACGGCGGCGCCGACGCCGACCGCCAGCTCGCAGACCAGCCGGTCGTGGGTGCCGGCGTTGCCGAGGATCCAGCCGCCGCCGTGGACGTAGAGGATCACGGGGAGCGGGCCGGTGGCGCCGGCCGGCTTGACGATGCGGACCTCGACGTCGCCGACGTCGGCGGCGACGGTGATCCACACGTCGTCGACGGCGGGCTTGTGGATGGGTGCGGCCTGAAGGTCGTCGAGGACCTTCCTCGCGCCCTCGACGCCGAGCTCGTACAGCAGGGGTGGCTGGGAGGTCGCGTCGGCGAGCTCTTGGGCCGCTGGTTCGAGGACGGGCTGGTGCATGGGGGTGCTCCTTCTTGGGGGTGGTGTCGCTCAGTAGGACCGCGCTGCGCGGCGATCTGTGACGTTTCGCGTGTTGCCGCGTACACGAGGCGTCCACGCTGCGAGCGTGAGGCCGTTATCGGCCGTTGCTCGTGACGGCGTCGCAACGAAACTGTCGGTGGTGCTTCCCGCCAGCGACCGTGTCGTCCTCCTGAGACCGTTCGAGGTCGCCGACCGGCGCGTCATCATCCAGGGACGTGACGAGGAGAGCGATCGTTGGCTCGGCCCGGGCTCGCCTGAGCCGTCGCCGACGGCATGCATCGAGGTCGGCGGTCTCGTCGTCGGCTGGATCGACGCCGATCCCAGCCCCGCCTGGCTCCAGCCCGGAGAGGCCAACATCGGCTACTCGGTGTTCCCGGCCCACCGTGGCAACGGGTACGCCACTCGCGCCCTCCGTCTTCTGGCCGCCGAGTTGGACGTGCCCGGTGTGAACCGGGCGCTGCTCGTCATCGACGTCGACAACCACGCGTCCATTCGGGTCGCTCGAGCTGCCGGCGCTCGGGTGCTGACGAGCCGCCGTCTCAGCCCGTTCCCGACCTCGATCGTGTACAGCCTCGCGCTCACTCCCCGCGCAGGGCCCGACTGATCTCCACGTGGCGGAGCAGGAAGCGTTTCTCGTCGAGCCGGCGTCTGCGCAGCCAACCGGTGACCTCACTGTTGCACTTGCCGGCATTGCACGACCCGCAGGCCGGGACGACGTTGGACAGCGTGTAGCGGCCGCCGCGAGAGATCGGCAGGACACAGTCGCGCTGCATCACTCCGTCGCTGGTGCCGCAGTACGCGCAGCCGCCCCATGAGCCTTTCAGGGCCGTCCATTGCTCCATGGTGAGATCGTGTTCGACGCGCGCCAGCCGGCGACGCCGCCGTCGAGCGGCGCGAACGCTGCGCCCTCGACTCGCGGTCACGTTCATGACCGTACGGCGCGCGAGCGGACGCGATGCGGATCGACGGTTCATCGCCCGCGCCTCGACGATCGAGATCGGCGGCCACCCGACCGAGTCAACCGGACCGCTGACCTCGGCCCGCACCCGGCCGTTCCCCACGCGACGTACGATCGGGGGAACGAGTCCCTGCGATCACCTTGGGGGTACCGGCGATGTGGTCGTTCTTCGGTTCACTGACTGGCGCACTCGTCGCCGCGATCGTTGCTCTCGTCGCCTCTCGCAGGACCATGGCGGCGACGAGGGAGCAGCTTGCGCTCGCCACTCGGGAGCTCAACGACGCGGAACGCCGAGCAGAAGAGGTCACACGTCGATGGGAGGAGGAGCAGCGCCGTCATCGTCGCGAATGGCTGTATCAAAGCGCGATCAGCGGCATGGGATTCCTGACGGGTGGCACGCAGAAGCGGAGCAGCGGCATCGGGATTCTGGACGCGCTGATCGGCTCCGGTGACTTGGACCCCGCCCTGCGTGGGGCGGTGGACCGCGTGTTGTGGAACCAGCTCATGTATGTGTGCGACGAAGGCAACGCACTGACGACGACGCACGAGCAGCACAACGCGCAGCGCCTGGTCGCCCTGCTCCGGACAGCGCCGAGCACGAGGTCCATCGCCGAGGATTTCGAGCGACGGCTCGAGGGCTACGCAGCTGCCGTTCGCGCTTCCTGTACTGAATTCGACCCGTAGGCGGCACGAATTCAGTACAGGAAGTCGGTGGGGCGGGTCGACTGGTCCCGCGTCACGCCTCGGGGCCGGCGGCCGCTTCGACGATGACGTCGACGACGGCGTCGGGCTGCGACATCATCACGACGTGCGAGCCGTCGAGTTCGACCGTCGCCACGGCGTCGGCGCGCTCGGCCATGAAGCGATGCAACTCCGGCGGGATCGTGTTGTCCTTCGTCCCGATGACGAACCACGACGGGATCGTCTCCCAGGCCGGCGGCCCCGAGGGTTGCTCGAGCGTGGCCAGGTCGATGGGTCGTTGCGCCGCGGCCATGGCGGCGGTGGTCTCCGCGTCGAGGTCGGCGGCGAATGCCTCGTGGAAGACGTCGGCGTTGATGTACGCCTCCTGTCCGGCGGCGTCCGGCACGGTCGCCGGGTACGGGCGCACTGTCAGGTTCTCCGGAACGATCATGCTGCCGGGGAAGCGGTAGGCGAGGTCGGAGGCGGTCTCACCGTCTGCCGGTGCGAAGCCGTTGATGTAGACGAGCGCCTGGACGCCGGGGTGGCCGGTGGCCGCGTTGGTGACCACCATGCCGCCGTAGGAGTGGGCGACGACGACGATCGGGCCCTCCACGGTGTCGAGGACGCTGCGGATGTAGGCGGCGTCGCTGGCCAGCGTGCGCAGCGGGTTCGATGGTGCGAGCGTCGTGTAGCCGAGGGCCTGGAGTCGCTGGATCACCTCGTCGAAACCGGAGGCGTCGGCGAACGATCCGTGGACGAGCACGATCGTCGGTTTGGGGCCGGCGTCGTCGGGGCCGGTCGCCGAGGCGTGCGGGCCGATGCCGGCGAAGGCGAGCACGCCCATCGCGATGGCGGCCGGCAGCCGCAGCAACGACGTTCGACGGGTGGATGCTGGTGTGTTCATGGGAGTCGTTCCCTCCGGGCGAGAGCCGGACGGCGAGATCCGCCGGCGGTGTGAAGACCGGGGACGACCGAGGTTTGTGACTCCGCCCTGCACGTCGCTGGGAACCCGCGAGTTCCTGTACTGGTTTTGTGCCGTAGACGAGCGAGAACCAGTACAGGAACCGAGAGGTCGGGGAAGGCCGCGCGCTGCAGCGGTACGGTGGACCCGTGCGACGCCAGAGGGCTGACGGCCGAACCGTGGCCGGGTCGAACTGGGCCGGCAACTACGACTACGGCGCTCGGCGGATCCATCGCCCGACATCGGTCGAGCAGCTTCGGGACATCGTCGTCGCGGCGCGCCGCGTACGGGTGCTCGGGTCGAGACACTCGTTCAACGCGATCGCCGACTCGGACGAGCTCATCACGCTCGACGGCCTGCCGACGGACATCACGATCGACCGATCGGCCGGCACGGTCGATTGCTCGGCCAGGGTGAGCTACGGCGAGCTGGCCGAGGCGCTCGCCACGGACGGGCTGGCCCTGCACAACCTGGCGTCGCTGCCGCACATCAGCGTCGCCGGGGCCGTGGCGACGGGAACCCACGGCTCGGGAGACACCAACGGCAATCTGGCCACCGCGGTCGCGAGCCTCGAGATCGTCACCTCGAGCGGCGAACTGCTGACGGCAGAGCGCGGCACCGGGGATTTCGACGGACTGGTCGTCGGGCTCGGCGCGCTCGGCGCGGTCACGCGGGTGACGCTCGACGTGGAGCCTGCCTACGAGGTCCGCCAGCGCGTGTACGAAGGGCTCGCGTGGGAGGCGCTGTCCGCCCACTTCGACGCGATCATGGCGAGCGGCTACAGCGTGTCGATCTTCACGCGCTGGGGCGCCGATGTCGATCAGGTCTGGGTCAAGTCACGAGTCGGCGACGACCTCGACGCCGGGGGCGCCGACCTGTACGGCGCTCGCGCGGCGACCGTTGCCCGGCATCCGATCCTCGGCATCGACCCGGTCAACTGCACGTCGCAACTCGGTGTGCCCGGCCTGTGGTCGGACCGGCTGCCGCACTTCCGCATGGACTTCACGCCGAGCAGCGGCGACGAACTGCAGTCGGAGTTCTTCGTGCCGCGCCGGCATGCGATCGACGCAATCGAGGCGGTGCGCCGGCTCGCCGACACCATCAGGCCTGTGCTGCTCGTCTCCGAGATCCGCACGATCGCGGCCGACGTGTTGTGGATGAGTCCGCACTACCAGCGCGACTCGGTGGGCATCCACTTCACCTGGAAGCCCGATCAAGCGGCGGTCCTGCGAGCCCTCGCACTGATCGAGCCGGCATTGAGCACGTTCGACGCTCGCCCGCACTGGGGGAAGGTCTTCCTGGCCGAAGCAGCGACGATCGAACCGCTCTCTCCCCGCCTCGCCGACTTCGCCCGCCTCGTCGAGCGGCTCGACCCGCGCCACGCCTTCCGGAACGACTGGCTCGAACGGCACGTGCTGGGCGAATAGACGAAACCACGCGTCGCATCACCGCCCCGCCGCCACGTCGCGGGGATCGGGACTCTGGACGTCGGGCTGCGCTGCGCTGTCAGCGGGACTGGCCGGCGAAGAGCCCGCGCACCACCCACACCGCATCGTCTGCACCCACGCCCCTCGGGGTTTGATCCGGCCCTTGCCCACGCTCGCTGGCGGGCAGCTGCCCGCTAATGCGTGACTGCAACACTCAGTTCAAGCGGGAGATTCAGCGATTGTGAAGCCAACTGAGGGCATCAATCGAGCGCCCAACGTGGCGTAGACACTGCTGGCAGACATAGTGTACGCTGGATCCGTCCTGAAGTGGGAAGGGGATCGTGGTGGTCCGACATCTTTATGTCGGAGAATTAGCGACTGCTTGACAGTTGTCAGGATGCTGGGGTGGCTCCGCGCCCGAGGCGTTCCGGGTTAGTGCTACCCCGAGTCGCACCCAAGCGCCGCTGGGTGATCGAGTCGTCCTCGGCAAGAAGGCACATGTATCAACGCTGATACGCATTGAATAGGTGACACGCTTCAGCACGGTGAAATTGTCTCGTGCTGAGATCGGCGCGTCGTGAATGCGAGTGCCAAAGAGTTTTGAGAATGGTTGACGATCAAGGAGTAATTCATGGACCCGATCTTGGGCTCGATCATGCTGTTCGGATTCGACTGGGCACCGAAGGGCTGGATGCGCTGTGACGGCACGATCATCTCGATTGCCCAGAATCAGGCGCTGTTCTCGCTGCTGGGCACCACCTACGGCGGCGACGGGGTCACGAACTTCGCCCTGCCCGACCTGCGCGGGCGCGCTCCGATCCACGACAGCGGGCCAACCTCGTCGGGCTACGAAATCGGCCAGCAG
Source organism: Desertimonas flava (assembly GCF_003426815.1). Lineage (GTDB taxonomy): Bacteria > Actinomycetota > Acidimicrobiia > Acidimicrobiales > Ilumatobacteraceae > Desertimonas > Desertimonas flava. Next base: position 40,527 of record NZ_QKYK01000022.1, on the reverse strand, counting down.
GGAGGCTCCGCCAGTGTCACACTGACCGCCTCCAACTTGCCGGCCCACACCCACACGGTGGCGCCGGTCGCGTCGGCGACGGCGAGCTCGAAGAGCCCGTCGGGCAACGCTCCTGCGTTCACCGACGCCGGCGCGTCGTACGGGACGCCCGACGGCACGGTCATGGCCGCCGCCACGTCGTCCAGCACCGGCAACTCGACCCCGGTCGCGACGATGCCGCCCTACCTCGCGATGAACTACTGCATCTGCATCGCCGGCATCTACCCCAGCCGTCAGTGAGTAGACGAGGGCAATCCGAGGACCTCGCCGAGCCAGACATCGCCTGAGAAGTGTGAGCTGTAGACGCAGGAATCCGCGTCGACAGCTCACCGATCTCCGACGGCGTGGCGCCGGTGGCCACGGCGAGGGCTGTCCTCCGACGCCGGGCTCAAGGCCGACCCGGTCGCTCGAGGATGCGGACCGGCACGTGGCGCGGCCCGCGCACCTGGCCGCCGGTCCACGCGACAGCGGCTGGGTCGCTCAGCTCGAACTCGGGGATCGCGCCCAGGAACTCCTCGATCGCGACTTGCATCTCCATGCGAGCGAGGTTCGCGCCGAGGCAGCGGTGGATACCGGTGCCAAAGGCGATGTGCGGGTTCACCCCGCGGTCCACGATCACCTCGTCGGGGCGGTCGAACACGGCCGGATCGCGGTTCGCGGCCGGGAAGTTGAGCAGGATCCTCGCGCCGGCCTCGACGTGTGTCGTCCCGACGGTGGCGTCCGCGCGCGCGACGCGGGCCATCGTCACCGGCGAGTAGGCACGGAGGAACTCCTCCACGGCGACTGGGATCAGTTCGGGTTCGGCCACGAGACGCCGACGATCCTGCGAATGGCGCGCGAGGTGCCACAGTGCGGCTCCGATCGCGCTCCACGTGGTGTCGATGCCGGCCACGAGCATGAGCGACAGGGTGCTGCGGAGTACGTGCAGGGGCATGGATTGGCCGTGAATCTCGGCGGTGAGCAGGAACGAGATGAGGTCATCCCCCGGCTCCTCCCGACGACGTTCGATCTCTCTGTCGAGGAACGATTCGACCGCCTCCCGGCTCCGTCGGAGGATCTCGGAGTCCATGAGGCCGAGTTCGAGTGCGCCTCGCACCCACTCGGTGAACTCCTCTCCACGCTCCGGGTCGAGACCGAGAATGTCGGCGATGACCCGGGTCGGGATCTGCCTGGCGTAGTCCTGGGCGACGTCGACTGTTTCGTCGTCGACGAACTGCAGCAGAAGCCGGCGGCACATCTCACGTGTGGGCTCGCGGTAGCGCTCGGCCGCCAGCCGTGTGAAGAACGGCAGCATCAGACGCCGCTCTGGACCGTGTTCGGGTGGATCGGCATTGATGACCGGTCGTGACCGGTTGCCGTGCTCGTCGTAGGTGAACGGGACCGGCACGACCAGAACCGAGCTCGAGGAGAACCGGTCGACGTCGTGAGCCGTGCTCAGCACGTCGGCGTGGGTGGTGAGAAGGTACGAGCCGCCCCACCGCGCACTCTGCGCGACCGGGCACACCTGTCGCAGTTCGTCCCAGATCGCGAACGGATGCTGTACGTACTCCGGGTCGAAGATGTCGAAGTCGGTTGCCCAGTCGCCCACCGGTTCTCCTCTGGCCGGCGTCGTGCTGTCGCCGCGGGCCTGGCTCCGGTCGTGTTCGTCGGGATGCTGCGGCACTGGAGACCTCTCGATCAGGACGGGCGTTCGCCCCTGCTCTGCGTTCGTCGACGCGGTGAGCGCCGTCCCATGTTCGGAGGCGAGGGCGCCGCGGATCGGGTGGCGATCGTGTGGGGTCGGATCAGAGATCCTCGCGGCAGGAGTCGCGAGGGCGTGCGCGTGAAGCGTCACGCGTCCGATGTCGCAAGCGTCACGCGATCGGCGACGCCCCGCGGTCGTCGGTCAGCCGGTCCACGGTGGGGTCTGGTTCCATCCCCAATGCGGCATCGGAGCCTCGAGCACCGGCGGCGGGTTGGGGCCGGAGTAGATGAGGGCCATGCGGGTGCCCCACTCGACGTAGTAGGCGAACACGGCGCGGAACTCCGGGTCGGTGGGCAATCCCACCTCGTCGGCGGTCTGCATCAGTAGGGTGACCCATCGCTGGCGCTGCTCCTCGGTGATCCCGCGGCCGAGATGGCGGCTGGCCATGTGGGCGTGGCCGCCGTGGTGGGCCGAGTAGCCGGCCGGCCCTCCGAAGACCTCACCGAGCCAGACGGCGACGTGAGCGGGATGGTCGGCGTCCATCCCGGCGAAGACCGGCGCCAGGATGGCGTCGGCGTGGACGTGGGCGTAGAACGCCTCCGTGAGGCGGTGCAGTGCGTCGGCACCGCCCAGCCACTCGTAGATCGTCGGTGTGGGCTCCGAGGCCGTCATGGGCACAGTGTCACGCGGACTCGGGCCGCACGTCGGGCCCTTTCGACCGCACGTCGCGCACGTGGCTCAACGACGACTGCAGCTCCAGCAGCCATTCGTCGGTGTGGCGCTGCACGAGCCGAACGCACCACTGCAACGCATCGCTGCGGCTGCGTGCCACACCGCCGGCCACCAGCAGGTCGAGCACCTGGCGTTCCGGTTGGCGCAGCCGGGTCATCACCGGTGCCGACACGTTGGTGTAGATGATGCGCCGGCCGCCGCACTCGACGCCCCACGACACCTTCCGTTCGAAGCGATGCTCGGCCTCGCGGGCCACGGCCATGCGATCCTCGCGGGTCCGCTCGCGGAACTCGGATGCCTTGCCGTCGATCGCCGCCTCACGCTCGCTGGCGCTCGGGTCGTCGCCGAGGGTCGGTGCCGGGATGCGGCCTACGACGGTGATCTCTTCGCGGTCGACGGTCACGTCGACCAACTCCTCGAACAGGTCGCCGGGCAACCGCCCGACGAACCACGCCCGGATCTCCTCGCCTGTAATCATGTAATCAACATTACACGGCTCTGCCCGCGAAAGTGTGAGCTGTCGACGCAGGAATCCGCGTCGACAGCTCACCGATCCGGTGGCCGTGGCCGTCAGGCGGCACGACCGGCGTCAGCAGTTGTCACGGCTGCCGCGGCCCTGATCCTGTCGGCGACGTCGAGGTACTCCTCGACGCCGCTCGTGCACGACTGGAGATCGAGGATCAGATCTGCCGCACCGATCTCCATCGCACCGCGGACATCCTCAGCGATCTGGTCGACCGAGCCGTGGAACGTGGGGCGACCGTCGGCGAGTGGAACAAGAGTGTGGTGGGCGTTGGCCCGCACGACGAGGCGGAGCACATCGGGATCACGCCCGTGCTCGACGGCCGCCACCTTCACCTGCTCCCACATCGCCGCCGTGGTCGCCAGGTCGAGACCCGCAGGTGTCCACCCGTCGGCGAGTCGCCCGACCCGCGACAGGCTGGCCGGGGTGTAGGCGGCGAGGGTGATCGGCGGTCGCGGGCGTTGCACCGGTCCGGGCCGGAAGCTCGACGGCACGACGTGGAAGTCGCGGCCCTCGTGATGAACGAGCTCGGCGCCGGGCTGCCACAGCGCGTCGAGCGTGTGGATCAGGTCGTCGAGTCGTTCGCCGAGCTCGCGCTGGGGCACACCGACGGCGTCGTACTCGTCGCGCGACCAGCCGAGTCCGAGACCGATCTCGAGCCGCCCGCCGCTCAGCACGTCGAGCGACGCGAGCGACCGGGCGAGCAGCACCGGTTGGTACCACGGCGCAACGAGGATGTTGGTGCCGACCCGGATCGTGCTCGTCACCGAGGCAGCGGCCGCCAACGCCATCAACGGGTCGAGGCTGACGGCCATGCCGGCGGGCAGCAGGCCTTCGGGATTGCCGGGATAGGCCGACCGAGGCGAGACCGGGGCGAGCAGGCGGTCGAGGGCCCACAGCGAGGCATAGCCCCGCTGCTCGGCCCCGACCGCCATGGCCCGGAGCTGCTCGGCATCGGCGAAGTGCCCGATCTGGGCCAGAGCGAGTCCGATGCGCACGACGTCACCTCACGCCGCGTGGATGCCGGCGAGGAGCATCGCGTCGAGGTCGGCCTGCCCGGGTACCGGGATGATCGGCTGGCTGGTGAGCTCGCGCAGCATGCCGATCGACCGCAGGAGGCGACCACCTCGCAGGGCCGCGCCGTGTCCGCTGGCGACGGCGGTGATGTCCAGCCGGGCGACGCGGTCGACGCTGGCGGCGAACTTCGCCGTGTCCACCATCGTCGTCCAGGGGCTGACGAGCTGGGCGAAGAACGTGAAGCTGTCGCGCCACATGTCGGCCGGCACGTCGTCGGTGTCGGTCACGAAGCCCGGAAGCAGCGAGCCGAAGCTGTCGACCGCCCAGTAGATCCCGGTCTTGCTGTCGTAGAGACCGCGAGTGGTGGGGCCGTCGAAGATCGGCGGGCGCACGGCGACGAACGTGCGGTCGCCGGCGTCGAACGACTCGCCGTCGTTCACCCACCGCATGCGGTGAAGCGGGAGCTCCATCGCCCGTACCGTGCGCTCCACCGTGAACCAGTTGGTGACGAGGGTGGCGTTCGGGCAGGCGTCGAGGACGGCCGGCAGGTTGCCGATGTGGTCGTGGTCGTCGTGTGACAGGAACACCCAACGCACGTCGGCCGGATCGACGATCGAGAACGCCGCCTCCATCCAGTCGGCCCGGGACAGTTCGTTGCCGGTGTCGACGATGATCGGCTCGGCGCCGGTGATGACCATCGAGTTGAGCGGGATGAACGCGCCGTCGGGACCGGCGACGAGCTCGGGGATCACGTGAGTGTCGGGACCCACCCGGTACGGGGTGCCCACGCCGATCGGCGACGGGGCGACCTGGGGGTCGAGGGTTGACGTGGTCATGGGAGTGTCCTTTCGCGTTGGGCTGATGCCATCGGTGAGGACGACTCAAGACGACCGGCCGCCGCGGCACCACGAAGGTGACCCACAGATGACCCACAGATGACCCACAGTCCACTCACAGGTCTCGGCCGGCGGGATCGACCGTCGGGCTCAGCTGTCGAACCAGCCCCGCACGGTCTCCGCCGAGAGCTCGCTGCCTTCATCCCAGAGCTGGCGGAACCGTGTCTCGCCGATGCGTGCGACGAGCGCCGCCCGTCGCCGCTCGGTCTGCTCGACGAACATCGGGACCGGGATGGTGCCGAGCCGTTCGCGGTGGGCGGCGACGAAGCCGAGGGCGCGACCGGCCAGCATCATCTCGCCGCACCCGGTCCACGCCTCGGCCAGCGCCTCGAGCGACCACACGAAGCCGTTCTCGTCGCCGAGGTCGATTCGCCGCCTGATCGTTCGTTCATGGATCGCGACCGCCCATCGCGGATGCCCGGAGAGGGTGAGCACCGAGGCGAGGTTGTCCTCGACCCAGCTGAGACCGTGCAGGTTGCCCTGCGCCACGAGCGCCCGATGGCCGCGACGGCAGGTCCCGAACGCGGCGCGGAGGTCACCCGTACCGAGCGTCGCCAGGCCCAGATTGTTGAGCACGACGCCACCGAGCACGTCGTCTCCCAACGCCTCCAACATCGCCAACGACCGGCGCAGCAGCTCGCTCGCCCGCTCGTACTGGGCGCGGTCGAGCACGATCACCGCTCGGTTGTTGAGACACGAAGCGATCCCGCGTTCGTCGCCGGCGGCCGAGTACTCGTCGTGGGCCCGCTCGAGCTCGACCTCGGCGTCATCGAGCTTGCCGACGCAGCGCTGCATCACCGCCAAGGCCTTGCGGCCGGCACCGCGGGCGCCGGCGCTGCCGCCGGGCATCGCCAGGGCGTCGCGTAGCCAGGCGGCGCCCTCGTACCAGCGCGAGCGGATGTCCCAATAGCGCTGCAGCCCGGCGACCAGCCGCAGGTTGGTGTCGACGGCGTCGTCCCCGCCGTGCGCGGCGAGGCGGTTGCCGACCGCCCGGAGGTTCGGGAGCTCCCGGTCGAGCAGGTCGAGCCAGTCGAGCATGTCGGGACCGTACAGCTCGGGTTCGGCCCGGGCGACGAGGTCGGCCGCGTGCTGGGCCAGCCGCTCGTACACCAACTCGGCGTTGTCGGACTCCTCGAGCTTCTGGCGGGCGAACTGCCGGGCGATCTCGAACAGGTCGATGCGCAGTTCGCCGGGACTCGGAGCCGCCTCGACGTTCACGAGGTGCGCCTCGGCGAGCGTCTGGACGAGATCGAAGAACCGCGGGGCGGCCGTCGGGGCGATGCCCCAGACCGCCTTGGCGGCCTCGGCCGACGCGCTGGTGGCGAAGGCACCGAGTGCGGCGAAGGCGTCCTGGGCCGGGGGAGGGAGCAGCCGGTAGCTCCACTCGAGTGCGGCGCGCATGCTCCGGTGGTGCTCGGGCGCGTCGCCGCGGTCGGCGCTCAGCAGGTCGAGGATCTGGTCGAGGTGGTGGAGCATGTCGGCGGGGGCGACGACGCCGGACCGAGCGGCCGCCAGCTCGATGGCCAGCGGCAGTCCGTCGAGACGGCGGCACAGCTCGGCGACCGCGCCCTCGTCGCCTGCCGCAGGAGCTGCGTCGAACCCGGCGGCCGCGGCGCGATCGAGGAACAAGCGCGTGGCCCGACCCTCGTCGAGCGGGCGCACGGGGAAGCGCACCTCGCCGCCGATGTGGAGCGGCACGCGGCTGGTGGCCACGATCGTCACGCCGGGGCACGTCCGGATCACCGCAGCGAGATCGGTCGCCGCGTCGACGACCTGCTCGAGGTTGTCGAGAATCACGGTCATCGTCAGCGGCGCGAGGTGCTCGATGAGCGACTCGAGCGGGGTGCGCGCCGGGCCGGGCTCGGCGCCGAGAGCGTTGCCCACGGTGACGGCGAGGAAGGTGGGATCGTCCAACGGTGCCAGCGCCACGAACGCGACCGTCCCATCGAGCCGGTGGGCGAGCTCGATGGCCAACCGTGTCTTGCCCGCGCCCCCGGGTCCGATCAAGGTGACCAACCGGTTCGACCGATCGCCGACGAGGGCGAGCAGATCGTCCAGGCTCGGACTGTCGACGAAGGAGTCGACGGTGTGAGGCGGGCGGGCGCGCCCGGCGAGGGGCGGTGATCCGACCACGGGCTCGCTGTCGGGGCGGGCGTACCGTTCGAACGTCGCCCGTTCCTCCGCATCGAGGGCCAGTCCCTCGGCCAGAGCGACGGCAGTATGCAGGCGAGGGCGCGCGTTGACGCCCCGCTCGAGGTCGCTGACGGCACGCGTGCTCACCAACGCTCGGGCCGCCAACTCCTCCTGGCTGAGCCCGGAGCGTCGGCGGTACCGGCGCAAGAGCGCTCCGAAGTCTGCGTCGCCCGCCACGGCCGAAGTGTACGGCCGCCCGGTGAATCGGCAGAGCCGGAACCGTCGCTGTGCAGCTGTCGTGAGGTGGCTGTGCAGGTGTCGTGACGTGGCGTGAAGGTGTCGAGCGCAGCGTGCTATCCGGTGGTCCGGATGCGCTCGAGCCGGGTCCAACCCTTCCAACCTCGCTCCTCGAGGAGCCGCAGCAACCGCCGAGCGCAGGGCACGGCGTTCAGGAACACCCCATCGAGCAACTCGACCAGCTCGTCGTCCAACGGGAAGTCGGGCGGCTCGCCGTCGGTCCAACGCTCGGCGTCCCTCTCGAACATGTCGACGAGTCGGTCGGCGAAGGCAGGCAGGCGCGGGTCGCTGGCATCCCAGTCGGCAGCCTCGACGAGGTCGAGGTACATCGCCGAGACGGCGGGTTCCTCGATCTGCGCGCGCTTGAGCTCCATCAGGGCCGGCATCTGCTCGGGGATCTGCGCCGCCACGAGGATCCACGCGTCGCGCTCGGCTTCGATGGCCCGCGCAGGCACATCGAGCCGACGCAGCCGGTCGAGGTAGTCGACCGCCTCGGGCGGGAGCGCCAATCGGTCTCCCGCCGCCAGTTGGGCCACGCGTCGGCGATGGATCTGCCGCTCGCGGATCTCGGCGCGCAGCCGCCGGTCGATGTCGTCGATGGCCTCGGAGAACTCGTCGTCGCCGGCGGCGAGCAGTTCGTGCACCCGCGACAGTGGGACGCCGGCCTCGGCCAGTGTCCGGATCCGGATCAGCTCGACCACCGCGGCCGCGTCATAGCGGCGGTAGCCCGAGCGATCCCGCGCCGGCTCGGGCAGCAGGCCCTTGGCGTGATAGTGGCGCACCGCCCGTACCGTCACACCTGCGTAGGCCGCCAGTTGTCCGATCGTCAGCATTGCCCCAAGCCTGCCCTGCCCAACCTGCCCTGCCTCAGGTGATCTTCCGGCGGTAGATCGACGTCGCGATCACGAAGGCGAGGACCAGGATCGCGCCGCACCACGCGAGGGCGCCCCAGGCCTCGGAGCCGACCGGCTGCTGGGCGAGGAGGCCGCGGATCGTGTCGACGATCGACGTCACCGGTTGATGCTCGGCGAACCAACGCACGGCCGCCGGCATCGTGTCGGTCGGCACGAAGGCCGAGCTGACGAACGGTAGGAAGATGAGCGGGTACGAGAACACGCCCGCCCCTTCGGCCGATCCCGCCGACAGTCCGGCGATGACCGCGAGCCACGTCAGCGCCGCCGTGAACAGGAGCAGGATGCCGGCGACGGCGAGCCAGGCCGGGATGCCGGCGCCTGAGCGGAAGCCCATCAGCACGGCGACGCCCACCACGAGCACGAGGGAGATGACGTTGGCGACGAGCGATGTCAGCACGTGGGCCCACAGCACGCCCGAGCGGGCGATGGGCATCGACCGGAATCGCTCGAGCATCCCGCTCGACATGTCGGTGAACAGACGGAGTGCGGTGTAGGCGACGCCCGACGCGATCGTGATGAGCAGGATGCCAGGCAGCATGTAGTCGATGTCGTCCACGTCGCCGGTGTCGATGGCGCCTCCGAACACGTAGACGAACATCGACATCATGGCGACAGGCATGATCGCCGTCGTGACCACTGTGTCGAGACTGCGCGTGACGTGGCGCATGGTCCGGCCCGTCAGGGCGGCGGTGTCGGCGATGGGGTGGCCGGTCATGGTCTGCTCCTGACTGCGTTCGCTGCGGTTGCTGGTGATCTGTCGCGGCCGCCAGGGCGCGGCGTCTCGCTGGTGCCGCCGACCACGGCGAAGAACACGTCTTCGAGCGAGGGCTGCCTCTCGACGTACTGCACTTCGGCCGGCGGGAGGATCTGCTTGAGCTCGGCGAGCGTGCCGTCGACGATGATCCGGCCCTCGTGCAGGATCGCGATGCGGTCGGCGAGCTGCTCGGCCTCCTCGAGGTGCTGCGTGGTGAGCAGGACGGTGGCGCCGCCAGCGGCGAGGCCCCTCACGGTCGCCCAGACGTTGACGCGGGCCTCGGGGTCGAGCCCGGTGGTCGGCTCGTCGAGGAAGATCACCGGCGGGTTGCCGGTGAGGCTCATGGCGATGTCCAGGCGACGCCTCATCCCGCCCGAGTACGTCGCCACACTCCGCCCTCCCGCGTCGGTGAGCGAGAACCGCTCGAGGAGGTCGTCGGCGACGGTCCCCGGATTCTCCAGGTGGCGCAGCTTGGCGACGAGCACGAGGTTCTCGCGGCCAGTGAGGATCTCGTCGACGGCGGCGAACTGTCCGGTGAGGCTGATCGACCGTCTCACCCGATCGGGCTGGGCCGCGACGTCGATCCCGTGGACGGTGGCCGCCCCGGCGTCAGGTCGCAACAGCGTGGCGAGGATCTACACCGTCGTCGTCTTGCCCGATCCGTTCGGCCCGAGCAGGGCGAAGATGCTGCCCCGCTCGACGTCGAAGTCCACGCCACGGAGCACGGCGCGGTCGCCGTACGACTTCTCCAGTCCCGCGACGTGGATGGCCGGGCCGTCAGTCGATTGCCTTGTCATGCGGGGTCTCCTTCGAGCCCGGCCACGCACGTGGCGTCGGGCTCTGGAGACCAGCATGAAGGGTTGACCCCGCGTCAAGGTCAAGGCCTCAGCACTCGGCCGACCCCGCTGGTCGGGCAGGTGGGGGAGGCGGGCTCCTCGGGCGTGGCCAGCGGGTCGGTGACGGCCCCACGCGTGCCACCAGCTCGTCTTGCTGGGGCGGAACCGTCGCAGGAGGTCGCGCCGGCCGCCGATGCCGACGAGAGGCGTCCCGGTCGACGACGGGGGGCCACCTCACGGCCGGGGTACCGGCACGGCTCAACCCCCTGCGGCGGCGACCTCCTCGCGATCGGCCCGTTGCGGTTCGCCGGGCTTGGCGGGGCGGATGACGACGACGGGGCACGCGGCGTGCTCGACCACGGTGTGGGCCACCGAACCGAACAGCAGCGACCGGAAGCCACCGCGCCCGCGGGACCCGACGACGACCAGATCGGCACCGTCGGCATGGTCGAGGATCGCCTTGGAGGCCGGGCCCAGCACCAGTTCGCCGCGCACCGGCGAGCGGCCACGATCCCGGCAGCGGCGGACCGCATCGTCGAGCACGAGGGCGGCGTCGACGCGGATGAGGTCGTGCACGGTCGGCGAGCTGAGCTCGGTGCCGTAGGGATAGTCCCAGGCGTGCACGACGACGAGCTCGGCGTCCCGGCGGTCGGCTTCGTCGATCGCCCACACGAGCGCGTCGTTCGCCGCGTCGGAACCGTCCGTGGCGACGACGACGGTGTTGTGCTGGGCGGCCTGCTCCGTGTTGGGCACGATGACCACCGGGCACGGGCTGGTGCGGGCGGCCGCGTGGGCGACCGAACCCAGCAGCCACGACTCGACCGCCCCGGCACCCGTGCTGCCGACGACCAACAGCGTGCTGTCCGCCGCGGCCTCCACGAGTTGCGTGCGCGGCGAGCCGGCGATGACGCGAGGTGTGAACTCGACGGTCGGGTAGTGCTGCCGGGCCTGGTCGATGACCGCGTCGACGTGATCGGTGGTGGCGGCGCGAATGGCGGCGTCGTCGTAGGGAACGATGGGCATCCACGGGCTGGTGATCGTCGTCGGCAGCGTGTAGCAGCCGACGACCTCGACCGCGGCGCCGGACCGCTCGGCCTCGGCAGCCGCCCACATCACGGCCCGCCGAGCTTGGGGCGACCCGTCGTATCCCACGGTGTAGGTCTCGTTCATGCTCTCATCATCGGGACGCCACCGGGTGGCCGCTAGGGGCCTACGGCCCTTGCCGATGGTGCGATCGTCGCAATGAGCCGAGCCGGCTCGCACGAGGTCGGCACCTCCGAACGGCGCCGGGACCCCGGTCAGTTGGCAGCGAGCTCGTCGGCGCCGTCGACCCCGACCAGCAGGACAGGAGACGTCGCATGACGGACGACGTTCATCGCCACGCTGCCGAGTGTGAGCCGCGACCAGCCTGACCGGCCGCGGGTGGCCAGCACCAGCACGGCCGCCCGACCCCGTTCGCCGAACTCGACCAGCACCTCGGCGGCGTCGCTGCCGTGGAGCACGTCGGCACGCGCCGGCGAGTAACCGGCGGCTACGCCGCGGAGGTAGCGCTCGTCGTCCGCCGGGGGAACATCGTCGGGGATCACCTGCACCACCCACAACTCGGCGTTCGTGCCTGCGGCCCACCGGGCCGCAACGGGCAGCGTGCGCTCGGCGAGCGGTGACCCGTCGAGGCAGGCGACGACCGCGCCCCCGTCGATGGGCGCGTCGGGGCACGCCGGGCCGATCACCATGACGGGCCGCGGCGAGAGGCGGACCACCTGCTCGGTCACGCTGCCGATCAGGGTTGCCCCGAGCCCCGACCGGCCGTGGCTGGCCATCACGACGAGGGTGTCGTCGCCGGCCTCGCCCAAGATGCGCTCGGCGACGTAGCCCCGGACGTGAACGTCCGAACCCTCCTCGTGCACGCGCACGTCCACCCGAAGCCCCGGGGGCAGGGACGCGACCAGGGAGCGCAGGGTGCGGCTCACCGCATCATGCGCGGCGCTGGTGTCGATGTACGACACGACGGCGATCGGCAGACCGAGCCGCTGGGCGAGGCGAGCGGCCTGATGGAGGGCGATCTCGGAGAACGCCGATCCGTCGACCGGCACCAGGAGCCGGTCGACGGGTCGGGTTTCCATGAGGCGATGGTAGAGCGGAGGCGACCGTCCCGGATCAGGCGGTTGCGGTGAGGACGACCTTGAGGGCCCCCGTGTTGGCGGCGTCACCGAAGACGTCATAGGCCCGCTCGATGTCGTGGAGCGGGAAGTGGTGCGTCACCAGACCGGTCGGGTCGAGCTGTCCCGCCCCGATGAGGCGGAGCAGTGTGGGAGTCGAGTAGGCGTCGACGAGGCCCGTGGTGATGGTGACGTTGCGGATCCACAGATCCTCGAGGTGCAGCGTGGCCGGCTGGCCGTGGACGCCGACGTTGGCGACGTGGCCCCCGGGGCGGATCAGCGCAGCGGCGAGCTCGAACGTGGCGGGGACGCCGACCGCTTCGATGGCGACGTCGGCGCCGAGGCCGCCGGTCAGCTCGCGGACCACCGCCAGCGCGTCCTCACGAGAGTTGTTGACGGTGATGTCGGCGCCGAACGCCTTGGCGGCGGTCAGGCGGCTGTCGGCGAGATCGATGGCGATCACCGTCGACGGGTTGTAGAGCCGAGCGCCGATGATGGACGCCAGGCCGATCGGCCCGGCGCCGACGATGGCGACGACGTCCGCGGGTCGGACCTGGCCGTTGAGGACCCCGACCTCGAAGCCGGTGGGCAGGATGTCGGCGAGCATCAGCACGGCCTCGTCGGTCACGCCATCGGGGACCGGGTACGTGGACAGGTCGGCGAAGGGCACGCGGACATACTCGGCCTGGGTGCCGTCGATCTTGTGGCCGAGGATCCATCCGCCGCCACCGAGGCATTGGCCGGCGTGGCCGTCGCGGCAGTAGCGGCACGTCCCGCAGGACGTGATGCACGACACGAGGACACGATCGCCGACACGCACGCGTCGCACGGCGTCACCGGCGGAGATGACCGTGCCCACCGCCTCGTGGCCGAGGATGCGCCCGTCCGTCACGGCGGGGACGTCGCCCTTGAGGATGTGCAGGTCGGTCCCGCAGATGGTCGTGGCCTCGACGCGCACCACCACATCGGTCGGGTCGATCACCGCCGGCGTCGGCACCTCCTCCCATCCCTTGTGGCCGGGACCGTGGTAGACGAGTGCCTTCATCGTTGCCTCCTTCGTCGGCGGAGCGCGAGCTCCTCGAACCCAGCGTGGTCCGGGAGTGCGGCGCGACCTAGGGGCATTGGTCCCGGGCGTGGCGGCCCGACGGCCCGTCCGAAATGGTTCGACAGCGTCGTCCGCCGGAGGTACAAGGGAGGGGTGATGCGGGCCGCGCGGTTCGCTGCCGTGACGGTGCTGGCCCTGTCCACCGCAGGAACCGGTGCCGGCGCCGACGTGGCATCGGCAGCTCTCGGCCCCGCCGCCGAAGGTGCCGAGATCCCCGACATCGGGGGTGTCTACACGACGACCAACGGTGGGCGGTGGGCGATCGAGGTCGGGGTCGATGGCACGCTCGTCATGTACGCCGTGAGCGGTGGGCACTGCGTGGAGCCGGGGACGCTGGTATCGAGCGGCGTCTGGAACGGCAGCGCTTTCGACCTCCAGACGCCGCTCTACGACCTCGACCCAGAGACGGGGCGCTGCCTCGATGTCGCTCCCGAGTCGTCGGCCGATCGGATCGTCGTGATCGATCATCGGGCGCTCGACTACTGCTCGCCCACCAGCCCGTGCCTGCGCATGGTGCGCCCCGTGCGTTACCGGGTCCAGTTCAGCGCCTGGATTCCCCACGACACAGTGGCCGACCCGTACCTCCCGCGCCCGGTGGAGGGTCTCGATCCGGGCCTGCTCGATCTGGTCCCCGACACGCTCGACTGCCTCGCCGCCGACCAGGTGGAGTCACTGGTTCCCGGTCAGGGACACGTCGGCCTCGTCGAACCGCTGCTCGCCGTGCTGACCGTCGAGTTCACGCACACCACGCTCGATCGGCTCGCCGACATGACGTGGGAGGCGGCCCCGATGTCGGTCGCCCGCACCGTCGCCGGCAATTCGGCGTCCGGCGCAGCAACCGAGTGCACACAGGACGTCACGCTGCCGGGCGCGGCCGTCGGGAGGGCGTCCACGTTCGGCGAGACCATCGTCATGCAGCTGCACACGCCGCTCGGCATCGTCCCGGCGCGCAGAACGGACATCTCAGCGAGCGAGGCCGCTGTGCTGGAACGGTTGGGATGCGATGGAGCCGCCGTGTCGTGCGATCCGCACGAGCAGGCGCTGGGTATCGGCCAGATCGACGGTTGGGCCGTGCTCGGCGTCGACGAGAGCGGTGCGCTCGCGGTGACCACCTCAACCAACGCCTTCCCGAGCTTCGGCCTGACGGTGCGAGCGCTCGGCCGCGACCTGATGACGACGGTGCTCCAGGACAGCTCGTGCTATGACGCCCACGGACTCCCCGGCGTGCTCAACATGGTCGAGATGCTGCATCTCGTGGAGCCCAGGGGAGCGGGCCGCGTGGCGTCCTGGCCTGACGACCCGTGCGAGCCGCGCCGGCTGCAGGGGGACGACGTCTCGGCGAGCTTCGACGGAACCCGGTCCGAGCTGGTCGACTTCGTGCTCGCCGCCCGCTACGCGGACGGTCGACGATGATCGGTCGCGCCGTCGGCATCGGGGTCGCGGTCGTTGCCGGGGTGGTGGGCGCCACCCGCAATCCAGGAGGCGCTCCCGAGCCGCCGATCTGTGCGGTGGAGGACGCGGGACCGGCCGCCGTCTACGCGGTCGCCGAGCTCGCCCGATCGCTCGGTGACCTCGACGCGCTGTGCGGCGACGGGTTTACCGCCCGGCTGCGCGAGGCCGCCCGGGCCATGCCGGACGAGACGATCGACCCACTCGATCTTGTTCCACCGGATCAGATCGCCGCGTCGCCTTCCAGTGGACCACCGAGCGAGTCGACGCTCGCCCCGGAGATCGCCGCCCCCGCCCTGTCCGGTTCGGCCGAGCTCGTCGCCGCCGGCGCGGTATCCGCCGGCGCCGAGCTCGATCTCCTCGTCGCCGTCACGACGGCCTACTGCAGCGACCCGGCGACCGGTTTGGCCGACCTGGTCGCCGCCAGCCGGATGCTCGGCGGCCGCATTCCAGAGTGGTCGCCGAACCGCATCGCCGTCGCCATGGTCGGAGAGCGATGTGCCCCGCTCGTCGACGATCTCGTCGGCAGGCTCGACTTCGGTCTCGCTGAGGCGTCCTCACCCGGATCCACACCCACGTCGGCGTCCTGAGCGCGCCTCGCGCCGTGACCGCCCGGCGGGCAGGACGTCAGGCCGGTCGGCGCAACTGGCGCACGCCCGCCACGAGGAGCAGCAGCATCCAGCTGGCGAACGGGACGAGCCCGCCGACGAACCCGATCGGCGAGCCTTCCAGCCCGGCCACCGCGCAGGCTGCGGTGATGACCGCCACGACGGCGGCGATCGGCGACCAGCGAGCGAACCAGGCCGGCAGCAGGCCGGCGCGCGACCCGGCGATGCCGAAGCCGAGGATCGCCGCTGCCATCGGCAATGTGTTGACGAGGAACGCTGCCATCTCCAAACGCCACAAGAGGGTGACGAGCTCGGGGGAGCCGATGATCTCGTCGAGACCGACGAGCAGCACGATGCGTTGCACCGCGACGGCGGCGAATGTCGGCAGGATCAGCACGGCGCCGAACATCCCGAGCCGTGCCCACACGCGATCTTCGGGCTGGCCGGCTGATCTCAGCCGTCCGTAGAAGGCGCTGGCGAACGTCAGCAGAAACAGCGCGCCGCAGGCGAAGGCCGCCGTGGCGAACACGCTCGCCGCGCGGTGATCGGTCAGGTACTCGACGACGTCGGCGGAACTGGCGTCCATCGCCGGCGTGGCGCCTTGGAGGATGTTCGTCGTGATCACGATCGACGCGAATCCGATGGCGCCGATGCCGGCGAGGCGTCGCTCGTCGAGCCGGTTCGTCGCCCGTGCCGTGCCGGCACGAGGTGAGGTGTAGGTGGTGGTGGTCATTGCGGGTCCTCCCTGTCGCAACGAGAATATTTCGTTGCATGGTTGATACGTGAACGTATTTGTTGCATGATTCATACGTGAAGTCAAGAAGCTATGAGAGTCCGACGCGCAAGGCGCACGCCGAGGCGACCCGGCTCGGCATCCTGCGGGCGCTGATCGACCTGATCGTCGAGGAAGGTCCGGGCACCATCTCCATCCCCCAGGTCGCCACCCGGGCCGAGGTGTCGGTGCGGTCCGTGTACCACTACTTCCCGACGAAGGAAGCACTGTTCGACGGTCTGGCCGAGTCGATGCCGTCGTTGGTTGCGACACCGGACGGCGCCCCGCCTGAGATACCGACGTCGCCGAACGAGCTGGTGGCCCAGATGCCGCGCATCTTTCGGTTCCTCGAGGCCAATCGATCGGTGTTCCGGTCGCTGTCGGTGTCGGAGCTGGGAGGTCGCGTGGAAGCGGCGCGGCAGGACGACCGGCTGGAGCGTCTCGACACGATGCTGGAACCCTTGCGTGACCGTCTCGACGACGACGAGTTCCGCCGCCTGCGCGGCGTGATCGGCGTGCTCGTGTCGTTCTCCGGATTCGACGCCCTCACCCACGTGTGGGGCCTGACCACCGAGGAGGCCGCCGAAGCGGCCGGGTGGGCGGTCAAGTCGTTGTGCGACCGCGCCCGCAGGAGTGGGGTCGGCTCATGACGTCGTCCGCCGTCTCACTGCGCTGGGACAAGCCGGGGCCCGGCGCCTGGCGCCTCGACAGCGCCCACAACCTCGGTCCGCTCACGCGGATCATGCAGGACATCTTCCCGACGGCGATGGCCGACGGCTTCCGCAGCTGCACCGGTCGGTACGGTCTGCCGATCAGCCACATCGACGTGCGGTACGTCAACGGCTTCGCCTACGGCTCGGTGCGCATCGCCGGGATCCCGGCGTCGGACGCTCCTCCTCCGCCGGCCCGGGTTCTGCGCGTCCTCACCCGCCTTCACCCGGCGTTCCTGCGGCGCAACCGGCAGGCGCGTCGGGCGCTCGACCGCCACTTGTGGAACGAGGACCTGCGCACGTGGTTCGACCGCCTCCGCCCAGCGAGGCTGGCGGCCGTACGCGCGCTCCAGGACGTCGATCCCGCCGGCCTCAGTGATGCCGAGCTCGCCGACCATGTCGAACGGTGCGTCGCCACGTTGGCCGACGGGCTCCGCGAGCATCACTCGATGATCGGGGCCTCGGCGATCCCCATCGGTCTCCATCTCGTGCAGCAGGAGGAGATGGGGCGATCGGCGGAGGAGGCGATCAGCGACCTGGCCGGGGCCGCCGCAGCGTCGACCGGCGCGACGATCCCCGCCCTCGCCGCCGTGGCCGAAGCGGTGGCCGCGGCCGACGTCGTGCCGACCACGCTCGACGACGTGCGACGCGCATCGCCGGAGGCAGCCGCTGCGCTCGACGCCTACCTCGCCGACTACGGCCAGCGGGTGGTCGGCGCGCTCGACGTCACCGGGCGCCGCCTGGTGGAACTTCCGGACGTCGTGCTGAAGTCCATCCTGGCCGCTCGCAACCCCGGCGAGCGGCAGGCTCCGGTTCGCCACGCCGACCCGGTGCTCGCCGAAGCCCGGCTGGCGGCAGAGTCGCGCGACGACCATGCCGGCATCTCGTGCATGTGGCCGCTCGGGCTCACCCGGCGTGCCCTGCTCGAAGCGGGAGCTCGGCTGGTCGACGCGGGGCTGATCGACGATGCCGGCGACGTGCTCGACGCCTCTGTCGTGGAGGTGCGCGACCTGCTCAACCGATCGTCGACGGCGCCGACCGCCGCCGAGCTGGCCCGGCGCTCGGGCTCTCGTCGGGCCCTCGTCACGGCGCGCCCACCGGCGCTGCTCGGCGCTGATCACCCGCCACCCGACCCGTCCTCGTTCCCGCCGGCGATGGCCCGGATGACCGCGGCGATGGGTGCGTTCTTGCGCACGATGTCCTCACACGACGAGGAGGCGACGGGCGTGGGCATCGGCGGACGCGCGTACCGCGGACGCGCCGTCGTGGCGTCGAGTCCCGAGGACGCGATCCTTCGCGTCGAGCCCGACGACGTGTTGATCACCACGACGACGACGCCGGCGTTCAACAGCGTGCTGCCGATCGTGGGTGCGCTGGTCACCGCCCACGGTGGGTTGATGAGCCACGCCGGGATCGCTGCCCGGGAGCTGAACATCCCCGCCGTCGTGGGAGTCGCCGACGTGCTCGAGCGCATCCCCGATGGCGCCGAGGTCGAAGTAGATCCTGTCGCCGGCACCGTCCGCGTGATGTCCGAGCGGCGCGTCGGCGAGAGGTAGTGCATCGCCCCGTCGGGCGGACGGGCCCGCTCCCGGCGCTCGAGGGCGGGCCCTACACTCCGCGCCATGTCGATCGTCGAGCGGGTGCTGGCCGAGGTCGAGGCGATGACGGCCGAGCTCGTCGCCCGAACCAGCGAGCTCGTGCGCATCCCGAGCATCAGTGGCAGCGATGCCGAGAACGACGGGCAGGCGCATCTCGCCCGGCTGTTCGACGGCAGCGGCCTCGACGTCGACCACTGGCCGATCGACCTCGATGCCCTCACCGCCGATCCCGGGTTCCCTGGCATGGAGGTCGATCGCCGCGAGGCATGGGGACTGGTGGCCCGCCTCCGAGGCGCCGGTCATGGCGACGGACCCACCCTGATGCTCAACGGCCACGTCGACGTCGTCCCGGTCGGCGACCCTGGCGCGTGGTCGGTCGGGCCGTTCGACGCTCGCACCGCCAACGGATCGCTCTTCGGTCGCGGGTCGTGCGACATGAAGGCCGGACTGATCGCAGCGTGGGCGGCGGTCGAAGCGATCCGCCGGGCCGGCGTGACGCTGCGCGGCGACGTGCTCGTGGCATCGGTGCAGGGGGAGGAGGACGGAGGGCTCGGCACGTTCGCCACGCTGCGCCGCGGTTGGACGGCGGACGCGTGCGTCATCGCCGAGCCGACGAGCCTGGACCTCGTGCCGGCGAACGCCGGTGCCCTGACGTTCCGTCTCGTCGTCCGCGGGCACGCGACGCACGCCTCGCGCCGGACGTCCGGTGTGAGCGCTGTCGAGAAGTTCTGGTCGGTCTGGGCGGCGCTGGCCGACCTCGAGGCCCGGCGCCACGAGACGGTCGATCCGCTCGCCGCACGGTGGCCGCTCGCCCATCCGCTGTCCATCGGCACCATCCGGGCAGGAGACTGGGCCTCGTCGGTGCCCGACCTGCTGGAGGCCGAAGGCCGGCTCGGCGTGGCGCTCGGCGAACCGGTCCACGAGGCCAAGGCCGCGCTCGAAGCCGCCGTCGCCGACGCCAACGCGGCCGATCCCTGGCTGCGTGATCATCCGGTGGAGGTGCAGTGGTGGGGTGGGCAGTTCGAGTCGGGCCGGCTGCCGGCCGACAGCGACCTCGCCGACCGCGTCCGCGCCGCCCATCAGGTCGGCGCCGGAGGTCGTCCGATCGACACCTGGGCCGCCCCCTACGGCAGCGACCTGCGCCTGCTCACAAACGTCGGCCACATCCCGACGCTCCAGTACGGCCCGGGTGACGCCGCCCTCGCGCACGGCCCCGACGAGTCGGTGCCGATCGACGAGGTCCTCGCGTGCACGCGGACGCTCGCCGCCCTCGCCGTCGACATCTGCGGCACCGCCTGACATCGCGCGGTGACAGAGTGCCAGGCGCTCTCTCACCGCGCTGCTGGCTCAGGCGCCGGCCGTGTCTGCTGTCGGCGCGAAGCCGAGCTCGGCATAGGCGGCCTGGGCGACGGCGAAGCCGTCCCAATCCCAGGCGATCGGCTCGCCGGCGAGGCACGGCTCGAGCCGGGCGAGCGAGGCGTGCAAGCCGACGACGTAGCAACGCTCGACGGCGGTGTCGGCATCGGTGACGAAGTGGCTGAGGCGGAGCACGCAGCCCGCGTCGACCGCCTCGAGCTCCCAACGCATGAACGAGCCAGGATCGACGTGGGTGTGCTCGAGCAGCATCGGTGGCTCGACCCGCGTGATGGTGCAGGTGATCGTCATCGGCTCGTCGCCGGCCGCCGTCATCACCATCTCGCCGCCTTCGCGGAGGTCGACGGTGATCTCGGCGTCGAAGGGCAACCACCATTCGGCGAGACGGGCCGGGTTGGTGATCGCATCCCAGACGTCGCGGATCGGGTAGCCGAGGTGCCGCTCGAAGCGGATCACGCCGCCGTCGGCAGTGCGCTCGATCGAGCCGTCGTAGAGCGGGGTGGGGGTGTGGGTCATCGTGGATCCTTCGGGGATGGGGTCGTGCTGGGCCTGACGGGCGTGGACGTGCGGGCGAGGTGCCGTTCGAGGGCGTCGAGCCGACCGGCCCAGTGCGCCCGGTAGGGCTCGAGCCACTCGTCGAGCGCGCGGAGCGGCTCGGGCCGCAGCCGGTAGAGCCGCCGCTGGGCGTCGTTGCGCACCGTCACCAGGCCGGCGTCGCGCAGCACCTTGAGGTGGCGCGAGACGCCCGGCTGATGCATGCCGACCTCGTCGACGAGTTCGCTCACCGAGCGTTCGCCGTCACGCACGGCGTCGAGGATGCGACGCCGTGTCGGTTCGGCGATCACATCGAGGATGTCGAGCGTGGTGGGCACGACGAACAACATACGCTGGTGCGTATATACGTGTCAACAGATATATGCCATGCCTGTCGCTCAGTCGTCGTCTGAACCCGGATCCTCCGCGCCCGCCGCGTCGTCGCGGTCGGCCCACTCCAGCAGCGGAGCGATGTCGAACACGGCGTCGTCGATGCCGGCGTGAAGATCGCCGATCTCGGCGAAGCGTCGGGGCATGGTGGCGATGGTGAGATCGCCCGGCTCGACGTCGGCGACCTCGTCCCACGTGATCGGCGCCGACACGGGGGCGGTCGGCCGACCCCGCACCGAATAGGCCGCGGCCATGGTGTGGTCGCGGGCGTTCTGGTTGTAGTCGACG
Source organism: Desertimonas flava (assembly GCF_003426815.1). Lineage (GTDB taxonomy): Bacteria > Actinomycetota > Acidimicrobiia > Acidimicrobiales > Ilumatobacteraceae > Desertimonas > Desertimonas flava. Next base: position 19,715 of record NZ_QKYK01000022.1, on the reverse strand, counting down.
AACAGGGCGGCGGGGTCGCGGTCCTTGCGCCACCACGTCGTCGTCACGTCGCCGGGCATCCGGCGCTCGACCTCGCGGGCGAAGGCCAGGGCCGCCCGGCGGACGACCGGGAACTCGTGGTCGGGTCGGATGCGGACATAGACGTGCATGCCGTTGCCGCCCGAGGTCTTGGGCCACCCGGTCGCACCGAGCTCATCGAGCACCTCGTGGACGACGCGGGCGGCGCGGCGCACGGTGGAGAACGGGCAGTTGGGCATGGGGTCGAGATCGATGCGCCACTCGTCCGGTTGCTCGGTGTGGCCGCGCCTCGAGTTCCAGGGGTGGAACTCGACCGTCGACATCTGCATGGCCCAGATGACCTCGGCGAGCTCGGTCACGCACAGCTCGTCGGCGTGCAGCCCGTAGCGCGGGAAGTGAAGGCGAACCGTGTTCACCCACGGCGGCGCGCCGGCCGGCAGGCGCTTCTGGTGGACCTTCTTCTCGGCGACGCCCTTGGGGAACCGGTGCAGCATGCACGGCCGTTGCCGCAGCGCGTTGACGATGCCCGGCCCGACGGCCAGGTAGTAGTCGACGAGGTCGCGCTTGGTCGCCCCGATGGCCGGGAAGTAGATGCGATCGGGGTTGGTGACGCGAACCACCCGTGATCCGACCGGCACCTCGATCGCCGGCGACTTGGAGGACGCAGCCATCGCCCGACCGTACCCGCGTCCGGTCGCTACGTTGCGGGCCTGTGAGCACGATGATCGACCGGGCGCATCTCGCCGAACTCCTGTCGTCCGAGCAGGCGCGGTTCGCCGACCGGAACCCGCGGTCGCGCGCGGCCCACGAGCGGGTGAGCCACCTGTTCGGCGGTGTGCCGATGACGTGGATGGCCAAGACCGCCGCAGGATTCCCGCTCTACCTCGACCGGGCGTCGGCGGCGCGAGTGGTCGATCTCGACGGCCACGAGCTGATCGACTTCTGCCTCGGCGACACTGGTGCGATGGCCGGTCACTCACCGGCGGCGACGGTCGCTGCGGTCACCGAACGGTTCGCCACGGCGGGTGGCGCGACGACGATGATGCCGACCGAGGACGCCGAGGTGGTCGCCGCCGAGCTGGCCCGCCGCTTCGGCGTGTCGACGTGGAGCTTCTCGCTGACCGCGACCGACGCCAACCGTTGGGCGCTGCGCCTGGCCCGGGCGGTCACCGGGCGTCCGAAGATCCTCGTCAACAGCTACTGCTACCACGGCACCGTCGACGAGTCGCTCATCGTCGCCGGCGACGGCGCGGGGCTTCCGCGGCCCGGCAACGTCGGAGCGCCGGTCGACGTGACGGTGACGAGCCGTGTGGCCGAGTACAACGATCTCGACGGGCTCGAACGAGAGCTGGCTCACGGCGACGTGGCCGCCGTCCTGATGGAGCCGGCGCTGACCAACATGGGCATCGTCCTGCCCGAGCCGGGCTATCTGGACGGGGTCCGGGAACTGACCGAGGCCGCGGGCTCGCTGCTGATCATCGACGAGACGCACACGATCTCGGCCGGGCCCGGTGGTTGCACCCGGGCGTGGCGGCTGCGGCCCGACATCGTGACGCTCGGCAAGGCGATCGGCGGCGGCATCCCGATCGGCGCGTACGGCCTGAGCGACGCGATCGTCGAACGCGTCGACGCGAGGCGCGACCTCGACCTCGTCGACACCGGCGGGGTCGGCGGCACGCTCGCCGGCAACGCCCTGTCGCTGGCCGCGGCACGAGCGACGCTGACGGAGGTGCTGACCGACGCGGCGTTCGTCGGCATGATCGACCTGGCGACGACGTACCACGCCGGCGTCGGGGCGATCATCGAGCGCTACGCCGTGCCATGGTCGGCCGCCCAGCTCGGTGCTCGATCGGAGTACCGGTTCTCGTCACCCGCGCCGCGCAATGGCACCGAGTCGCACCGCTCGACCGACGTCGACCTCGAGAACTACCTCCACCTCTTCCTGCTCAACCGCGGAGTGCTGCTCACCCCGTTCCACAACATGGCCCTGATGTGCCCGGCCACCACGGCAGGCGACGTCGCCGCCCACCTCGACGTGCTCGACCAGGCGGTCGCGTCGCTCGTGTCGTGACGCGCTCGATGGCCTCCGGGCGTCGCACGGCCCGACGTTGACCGCGTCGATTCAGTCGACGGCCGCGGCGGTCAGCACCACGAACGCGGCGACGATCATCGCGACCCTGACGACGTGCAACCGGTCCCAACGACTTCGTTGTTCGCGCCAGTCGGCCGGGACTGACTCGGGGGTCCACGTCTTCGACCGGTCGTTGATGGGCACCAGCAGGGCGATCGACATGACGACGCTCGCGGTCAGGAGGCCGGCCGCAGCCCACGCAGCGTCGGCGGCGTCGGGTCGCAGCACGGCCATTGCGATGGAGAGCAGGAGCGGGCCGATGTACCAGACGGGCATCGTCCGGCCGAGCAACCGGGCACCGTCACTGCGCGCCAGCACGCCGGCGTCCTCGGGGAGGCGATCGAAGATCGGATTGACGACGAACGCAACCGACAATTCGACGCCGACCATCAATCCGACGGTCACCACTGCGCCGATCGCTAACCAGTCCATCTCAGTCCCCGTTCTTTCGTGGCTACTAGCACTGCTAGTGACTCTATCAGTGCTAGAGAGAGCTGCTACGATGTTGCCATGACAGCGTCAGTGGGTGCCCGTCGGGCTCGTGAGTTCGCAGAACGACAGGCGCTGATCGTCTCGACAGCCCGATCCCTCGCCGAGGAGCGCGGGTGGGACCACGTCACGACGCGGCGGCTCGCCGACGCCATCGAGTACAGCCAACCGGTGCTGTACGGGCACTTCCCGGACGGGCGGTCCGGGATCATCACCGCCGTGGCCCTCGTCGGGTTCGACGAGCTGGCGGCAGCGATGTCGGAACCGGGCGAGGGTGCGTCCGGCGCGGACCGCGTGCGTGCGGTCGTTACGGCCTACCTCGACTTCGCCGAACGCCATCCGGCGACGTACGAGGCGATGTTCCGACTGCCGATCGGGGCGCCGTTCGCCGCCGCCGAGACGCCCACCTCGATGCGGGCGGGATTCGAGGCGATCGTCGGGGCGTTGCGGGCCCTCGATCGGCCGCCGGCGGATCTGGAGACAGCAGCCGAGGTGCTCTGGGGAGCCATGCACGGTGTCGCCACGCTGCGGCGCTCGGGCCGTTTCGATCCGCGGCTCGACGAGCGCCGCGTCGACGAGCTGGTCCGCAGCTTCGCCGGCTAGCGGCGCGCTTCGCCAACGTCGATTTCGCGGGATGCTCAGCGCGGGCGGCTGTAGTGGAGCGGGGCGTCGTAGGAGGCGCCGACGAAGGGGCGGCCGGTGCGCCGGGCGAAGCGCCACTGCATCGAGATTCGGGTCCCCACGGCTTGGCGCGGCAGGTACGGCACCGAGTGCTCCCAGTCGGCCTGACAACGCCCACCCATCACGAGCAGGTCGCCGTGGCCCGGTTGCAGGTCGTGGGTGGCGCCCTTGCCGACGTCGAGGTTGTGCCGCTGGCTGCGCGGGCGCAACAGCCACGGCCGGCGGGCACCGAGGCTGAGCACGGCGATGATCGTGTCGTCGAGCCAGCGCATGTCGGTGTCGCGGTGGAATGCCTGGCCGTCGTTGCCGTCGCGGTACTGGATCAGGCTGAAGCCGCCGAACTGCACCTTGTACCGGTGCTGGAGGACGCGGTGCACCTCGGCGAGGGCGGGGTGGGGCAGGGGGCGACCCCGGTGCCACGACGCACCGAGGCGACGCTCCTCGACCCAGTGGTCGTACCGGTAGAGCTGGCTGGACTCCCACTGGACGCCGTCGCGCAGGGACTCGAAGAGCGCCGGCTCGTCGACGATCCAGTTGCGGGCGATGTCGACCCACGACGTGCCGTCGAGGGCGAGTCGCTCGAACTCGACGGACCGGTCGACGTGTGGCTCCACACGCCCGAACGTACCGCCGGCGCGCTACGAAGTCATCGCTCTCGAGTACGGCACTGTCGCACTGGTGGGGTCATGTGGTATGCATGCTTAATGCGCAATGTTAAGCACAGATGTTCAAGGCGTTCGGTCAGTGCTCTGTTGGCGATGGCTGCCGCAGTTGCACCGTCGGCGGTCGATGCGTCGTCCGGGAACACCCAGCCGTCGGACGGCGATGACATGCGAACGGTCACCCACGAACTCGGGACGTCGCAGGTGCCCGTCGATCCGCAGCGCATCGTCGTGGTCGACCGTCGCGGGACGCTGGCCTTCATGCTCGAGCTCGGCGTCGAGCCGGTGGGTGCGCTGGACGCGACCTGGTTGTTCGGTGAGCCGTTCCACCCGTTGATCGCCGACGCCGCCGAAGCGGCGGGGGTCGAGCCGATCGACTCGACCGACGGGCCGAACCTGGAACAGATCGCCTTGCTCGAGCCCGACCTGATCATCGGCAACGTGCGGGACATGGCCGAGACCGAGGACAAGCTCGCCGAACTCGCCCCGACGATCGGGCTGGCGTGGAACTTCGCCGACCCGCTGGCGAATGCCGTCACGATCGGCGAGGCGCTCGGCCTCGGCGAGGAGGCGCAGGCGCTGGTCGACGAGTTCGAGGCCTCGCTCGACGCCGCCGCTGCGACGACGGAGGCCCCGGGCACGGTCTCGATCATCGGCTTGTTCGCCCCGGACGACATCCGCATCTACCGCGAGCAGAATCTGTACGCGGCGTTCGCCGAGCGGCTCGGCGGGTCGGTGATTCCGATCGAGGACGAGTTGCCTCTCGATCCCGACGACAACGAGGTGAACTTCGTCAGCATGGAGCAGATCGGCCTGGCTTCAGGCGAGCACGTGATCTCGTTCGTCAACCTGTCCGGGGAAGCCGACGCCGGCTACCGCGCCTTGCAGTCCGATCCACTCGTCCAGGCGTTGCCCGGCTTCCAGAACGGCCAGGTGCTCGAAGCCGACCCGCAGCTCGCGTTCGGCGCCGCCGGCGTCACGGGCATGGTGGCAATGCTCGCGCAGCTGGTCGAGTTCTTCGACGCCTGACGAGGGCAGCTGCAAGGTGGACGGATGGCCATCCTCGAGCCCCCTGATCTGGCACCAACCGCGAGGTCGCTTCAGTCCGACGTGCGCTGGCCGAACCGGTGCAGCGCGGCCGGAACGGCCACGGCGAGGAGTAGCGCACAGTACATCCACGACGCCGCGACCGGATGCTGCATCGGCCAGACCTCCTTGGTCACCGGGGCGAGCGGGTTGCCGAACAGCTCGCGCACGCCGGCCACCAGAGCGCTGACCGGGTTCCACGACGCGACCCACTGCAACGCGTTCGGCATCGAGGCGATTGGCACGAACGCGCTGGACAGGAACGTGAGCGGGAAGACGCCGACGAACACGATGCCCTGGGCGCTGTCGGGGGAGCGGACGATCATGCCGATCCACGTGCCGATCCAGATCATCGCCGTGGCGAACACGAGCAGCAGGGCAACGGCCGAGGCGATCTCCAGCGGGCTCGTGTGGGCCCGCCATCCGACGGCAGCGCCAGCACCGATCAGGATGGCGATCGACAGCACGCTGCCGGCCATCTCGGCCAGGTAGTGGCCGGCGAGGTACGCCGCCCGGCTCGCCGGCAGCGACCGGAAGCGGTCGATGACCCCCTCGTCGAGATCGGTGGCGATGGACACCGCTGGTCCCATCAGGCCGAACGCCAGGCCCTGGATGAGGATCCCGCCGATGAGGTACTCGCGATAGTTGCCGCCCTCGACGTGGATGGCCCCGCCGAAGACGTAGGCGAAGAGCAGCACGAACATCAACGGCTGCAGCGTGACGTCCATCAGCTTCTCGGGGATCTGGCGGATGTGCTCGACGTTGCGCCGGGCGAAGACGAGCGAGTCCCGGGCGAAGGCGCCGATCGTGCTGCGCCGATCCGAGGTCGGCTCGGTGACGGGATCGAGGCTGAGGACTGCGGTGTTCATCGGTGCTCCGACTCGGTGAGACTCAAGAAGACGTCGTCGAGAGTGGACTGGCGCCGCGTGAGATCGGCGACGTAGACGCCGTTGGCGTCGAGTGCCCGCACCACCTCGACGAGGCTGGTGTCGGACGTGGTGGACGCGGTGACGGTGAGCGCCCGTGCGTCCATCGTGAGATCTCCGGTGGCGAACCGGCTCAGCACGGAGGCGGCGAGCGACAGCTCCTCGGCGAGGGCGACCGTGACGATGATGCGGTCGTCGCCGATCTGCCGCTTCAGTTGCTCGGGTGAGCCGTGGGCGACGGTGCGCCCATGGTCGAGGACGACGATGTCGTCGGCCAGGCGGTCGGCCTCCTCGAGGTACTGCGTGGTGAGGATCACCGTGGTGCCGTCGGCGACGAGCTCGCGCAGCATGTCCCACAGATCCTCCCGGCTGCGCGGGTCGAGCCCGGTGGTCGGCTCGTCGAGGAAGAGCACCTGCGGCGTGGCGACGAGGCAGGCGGCGAGATCGATGCGGCGGCGCATACCGCCCGAGAAGGTCTTCACCAGCCGATCGGCGGCGTCGGTGAGAGCGAAGCGCTCGATCAGCTCGTCGGCGCGTCGGCGGGCGTCGGTTCGCGAGAGCCGGTGCAGCCGGCCGATCAGTTCGAGGTTGAGACGCGCGTCGAGCAGGCCGTCGACCGTCGCCTGCTGCGAGGCCACACCGATGTTGCTGCGCACGAGGGCCGGGAACCGCTCGACGTCGTAGCCGGCGACGGTCGCACGGCCCTCGGTGGGGCGGGCAAGCGTGGTGAGCACGCGGATCGCCGTGGTCTTGCCGGCGCCATTGTGACCGAGGAGGCCGAGGACGGTCCCGGGAGCGGCGTCGATGTGGAGATCGCGAAGCGCCCAGAGGTCACCGAAGCGCTTGCCCAGGCCGCTGGCGTGGACGCCGGCATGCGCAGCAGCCATATCAGCCGAATCACCACCGGGCCTTGGAGAGTCGGTGACGTCGACGCTCGACGTACCGCGTACCAGTTGATCGTACATAGTACGAACAGTGTTAGTGGTACAGTGTACGCATGTCAAGACCCCGTCGCGACCAGCCGACGAACCGTCGGCCGTCGGGTCGGCAGAGTGCACCGCGTGCGCCGCACGCAGGACGTCCGTCGCGCCCCAACGTGGACGCCGCGATGGACAAGCTCGAACGCAAGGCGGCGGCCCTCGACCGGGCGGCCACCAAGGCCGAGCAGGTGGCCGCCAAGCTCGCCGCCAAGGCCTCGCGCCTCGACGACGTGTCGGCGAGGCTCGCCTCGCTCGACCTCTGGATGCGCGCCGAGCCGGGGTCCCGCAAACCCCGGTTCTCGCGCGACGACATCGCCGCCGCCGCCCTGCGCATCGCCGACACGGAAGGTTTCGAGGCGCTCTCGATGCGCCGGTTGGCCACCGAGCTCGGGTCGGGGACGATGACGCTGTATCACTACGTGCGCACCAAGGACGAGCTGCTGGCCCTGTTGCACGACGCCGTGATGGCCGAATTGCTGATCCCCGACCAGGAGTTGCCGTCGGACTGGCGACGGGCGATCATGCTGATCGCCGACCGGTCCCGCATCTCGTGGCAGCGGCATCCCTGGGCCCTCGACATCCACATCGACCCGGCGCCCGGTCCCAACGGCGCCAAGCACTTCGAGCAGTCGTTGCGCGCCGTCGAGTCGTACGGGGGCACGTTCGCCGAGCGCGTCGAGCTGATCACGGCCGTCGACGAGTACGTGTTCGGCTACTGCTTCTTCGCCCGCTCCAACGGACCGGCGGCCACCGAGTACGACAAGGACATGCTCGCTTACATGAACGGGCTGCTCGCCGGCGGCAACTACCCGACCCTGCGCGCCATCCGCGACCAGTTCGGGCTGCCCCGGGTGCTCAAGGAGCTCGGCGAGGTGATGGCCGACACCGGGCGCTTCCACCGCAACCTGGAGCGTCTCCTCGACGGGTTCGATCGCTGATGGACCTGCACTTCAGCGGGGAGATCATCCACTGGCGAGGGCCGGCGCCGTTCCACTTCGTGGAGGTTCCCGAAGAGCAGAGCGCGGCGATCGAGGCGGTGTCCTCGATGGTCACCTACGGCTGGGGCGCCATTCCGGTCCGGGCCCGCATCGGGCGGACCGAGTTCACCACCTCGCTGTTCCCGAAGGGTGACATGTACCTCGTCCCGATCAAGGTGGCCGTCCGGCGAGCCGAGGGGCTCGCCCTCGGCGACGAGGTCGCGATCCATCTCGAACTCGACACCTAGTCACTAGCACCGCCCGACGATGGGGGACGCGTCGGGGCCGGACGCACTTTTCAAGCCGCGTGGAAAGTTCGCGCTATAGATCCGACGCAATATGCCGATGAGGCTATGTGACCCGCCTCGGACGCCTGCTTGCCATCAGCCTGATCGCCACGACCGCCCTCACCGGGACGATCGCCGCCGTGAGCGGGAGCGCCTCGGCCGCCGACACCTACGTCGTGCGGTCCGGCGACTCGCTCGGTGTCATCGCCGCCCGGCTCGACGTCGCGCTCGACGACCTCCTGCGGCTCAACAACCTCACCGTCCGGAGCGTCATCCACCCGGGCCAGCGGCTGCTCGTTCCGGGAACGGGCGGCTCGAGTGGTGGCGGCTCGACCGGGGGTGGCTCGCGGGCGGGTACCACCTACGTGGTGAAGGCGGGTGACTCGTTGGGACGGATCGCTCAGCGTCACGGGGTGACCCTGACAGCGCTGTTGCAGGCCAACAATCTGCGAGCGACGAGCCTGATCGTGCCGGGACAGCAGCTGACCATCCCGGGCACAGGCACCGGCGGCGGCTCGACAGGGGGCGGCTCGACCGGGGGCGGCTCGACAGCGGGTGGCTCGACCGGTGGCGGCTCGCGGGCGGGTACCACCTACGTGGTCAAGGCGGGCGACTCGTTGGGACGGATCGCTCAGCGTCACGGGGTGACCCTGACAGCGCTGTTGCAGGCCAACAATCTGCGAGCGACGAGCCTGATCCTGCCGGGACAGCAGCTGACCATCCCCGGCACAGGCACCGGCGGCGGCTCGACCGGTGGCGGCTCGACCGGTGGCGGCTCGCGGCCGGGCAGCACCTACGTGGTGAAGGCGGGTGACTCGTTGGGACGGATCGCTCAGCGTCACGGCGTCACCCTCGCCGCGCTGTTGCAGGCCAACAATCTGCGAGCGACGAGCCTGATCGTGCCGGGACAGCAGCTGACCATCCCCGGCACAGGCACCGGCGGCGGCTCGACCGGCGGTGGTTCGACCGGCGGTGGCACGAGCGGCGGCGGCACCGGAGCGGCGACCACCTATGTGGTGCGGTCCGGCGACTTCTTCGCCCGCATCGCCGCCAACCACGGCGTCACGCTCGCCGCCCTGCTCGCCGCCAACCAGATGACCGCCAACAGCCTCATCGTCCCCGGCCAGGTGCTGAGGATCCCGGCTCGCGGGACCACACCGCCCCCGACGACGCGGCCGCCGACGACCACGACCCGGCCGCCGACGACGACCACCCGGCCGCCGACCACGGCGCCGGCATCGGGCGGAGGACCGCGGTACACCGTTCGGCCCGGAGACTCGCTGGGGCTGATCGCATCGCAGCACGGCATCGAGCTGCGCAGCCTGCTGGCGGCCAACGGGATGTCATCCAGCAGCCTGATCGTGGCCGGCCAGGTGATCAACCTGCCGGCCGGCGCCAAGCTCAACCCGATCGACAGGGTGCTCAACTACGCCATCGCCCAGGTGGGTAAGCCGTGGCGATTCTTCACCCGCGGCCCGGACTACTTCGACTGCTCGGGTCTCACCACTGCCGCCTTTGCGCAGATCGGCGTCGGCCTGATCCACCAGAGCGCCCACCAGGCGCAGCAGGGTCGAGCCGTGGACTTCCGAACCCAGCCGCTCCGAGCCGGCGACCTGATCTTCCAGGACACCGACGGCGACGGGATCATCAATCACGTGGGCATCGCGCTGAGCCCGACCACGTGGGTGCAGGCGAGGAGCATCCGCCAGGCGGTCTCGATCGGGCCGATCCCGTCGCTGAACAACATCGTCGCCGTCCGGCGGATCCTCTGACTACTCAGCCACGAGGGCCGGCGCCAGCTCCCGCCATTGAGCGATCGGGAACGCCGCCGGATCGGCCGTGAGCACCTGGATGCAGACGTGGTCGGCGCCGGCATCTCGGTGCTCCTGCACCCGCTTGGCGATGGCGGTGTCGTCACCCCAGACGACGAGGGCATCGACGAGACGGTCGCTGCCGCCATCGGCGATGTCGTCGCTGGTGAAGCCCTGGCGCTTCCAGTTGTTCGAGTAGTTGGGGAGGCCGAGGTAGCGCTCGAGGTGGAGGCGGGCGACGCGGCGCGCCGTCTCCGGATCTGTGTCCAGCACGACGCCCTGCTCGACGGCGACCAGGCCGTCGGGCCCGATGCCGTTGCGGGCGGCCTGGGTGAGCTCCGGGGTGACCAGATAGGGATGCGTGCCGGCCGTCCGGGTGCGAGCGAGCTCGAGCATCTTCGGGCCGAGGGCGGCGATCACGCGGTCCTCGGCGGCAAGGGGCGGGTTCGCCGCGTCGAGACCGTCGAGGTAGGCCGCCATCGTGGCCAGCGGTCGCTGGTAGGTGCCGGACTCCTTCACGTGGTCGATGAGCGGCTGGTGGCTGATGCCGACGCCGAACAGCAATCGTGGTCCGTGCTCAGCGGTCAGCCGGGCGTGCTCGGCGGCCGTCTCCTCGGCAGTGTGCATCCAGATGTTGAGGATGCCGGTGGCGATCGTGGTGGACGTGGTGGCGGCGAGCAATCCGCCGAGCGGCGTGAACAGGTCTCCGCCGACGTCGGGAATCCACAAGGTGGAGTACCCGAGCCCTTCGAGCTCGGCAGCGTGCGCTTTCGCCTCGGCGGCGTCGCCGTAGCGCAGCTGGCTGCTCCAGATTCCGGTCCCGGTGACTCGTGGTGTCATGGGACCAGCATGCCAGCAGCGGGTCTCGCCGGCCCCTGCCGGAGCACCATCGCCCCGTGGATGGGCGACGGTCGAACCGTCGTCAGATCGCCCGCTGGTGACGCAGCTCGTCGAGGAAGAGCCGCGCCGCGGGATGCTGGTCGGTGGGCGTGTCGTCGATGACCGGGGCCGGCTCGTGGCGGACCTGGCAGCCGGGGCACCAGTACAGCACCCGGTTCGACAGGCCCTGACGCCTGGAATGCACGGTGTCGGCACAGCGGAAGCAGCGCTGTCCCGTCCGGCCGTAGACGGCGAGGCCGCCGGGGACGCCGGCCGCCGTGATGCGTTCGGCGTGGGTGAGGTTGGCGCGCAGGAGGCGGGCGGCGACGTTGACGACCCGCCGGCCGAGGGTCTCGGGGAGGCTCGACACGGGGGCGAAGGGACTGAGCTCGCAGGCCCAGAGCACCTCGCAGCGGTACAGGTTGCCGACGCCGCAGAAGACCCGCTGATCGAGCAGCACCTCACCGATGGTGGCGCGGGGGTCGTCGTAGGCGAGCAGCGACTCGACGCATCGGTCGAGGTCGGCGTCGACGCGGCACAGGTCGGGGCCGATACGTCCGAGACCCGGATGCCGACTGAGGTTCGGCGAGCGGTAGGTCTCGACGAGCGGAGCGTTGAAGCACACGGCCGACCACGTGTCGTTCTCGATCACGGCTCGCATCTCGCGGTGGGGGCGCCGCCACGGATCGCCGTGGCGGTAGAGGTGCCAGGCGCCCGACAGCCGCATGTGGGTGTGGAGGATGACGCCGTCGTCCCACTCGATCTCGAGGTGCTTGCCGTGGGCCTCGACCCGCTCGACGGTGCGGCCCGCCCGGGGCACGACCCCGACGAGGCGGGGGGCGTCGAAGCGGACCATCTTGCGGTCGACGAGGGCCGTCCGCAGGGCGGCGGCGGTGCGGTGGATCGTGTCCCCCTCGGGCACGGGTCAATCGTAGGCTCGCGCCCGAGGGAGATTCGTGGATACCGCTCGACGGCCGCCGAGCCGGTGGCGACACCTGGCTATTCGGTGCTGATGGCCTCGAGCACGTCCATCCGGGACGCCTTGAACGACGGGTACAGCGCGGCGAGCAACCCGGCGAGGACGGCGCCGACGAGCACGATGACGATCACCGGCACGTTGAACACGACGCCGTCGACGAACTCGTCGGGCATGGCCATCGACAGCACCACGCCGAGGAAGGTGCCGAGCACGATGCCGACCACGGCGCCGAACGTCGACACGATGATCGCCTCCCAGCGGACCATCTTGCGGGTCTGGCGCTTGGTCATGCCGACCGCACGCATCAGGCCGATCTCCCGGGTCCGTTCGAACACGGCGAGGCCGAGCGTGATCGAGATGCCGAGCACGGCGATGATGATCGACAGGCCGAGCAGCACCGTGATGATGACGAGCAGCTGGTCGATCTGGGCGGCCTGCGAGTCGCGGAAGGCGTCGGCCGACTCGACGTTGGCCTGCGGGTAGTCGACCAACGCGGCATCGATCGCCGCCTCACCGTCCTCCTCCGACACACCGTCGGCGAGCTTGGCGCCGATCAGGAAGTCGAACTGCTCGCTCGTGTTGTTGGCGTCGATCAGCTCGGTGGACATCACCCAGTTGCCGAACAGCGCCTTGCCCTGCGAGTACACGGCGACGACGGGCACCTCGATCGTGGTGTCGTTGCTGAACGTCACCGACACCGTGTCGCCGACGGCCAGGTCGTTCTCGTCGGCGGCGTCCTCGTGGACGAGGATCCCGCCGGCGAAGTCGTCGAGGCTGCCGTCGACCACGCCGAAGTCGAACACGTCACCAGCCGATGACGCATCGGCGGCGGCGAACGTCTTCTGCTCGGTTTCCCGCCCCGGGATCGCCACCTCGGCGTTGAGGAAGCGGGCGCCGCTGACCGCTGACAGCTCGGGGAGCTCGCGCAACGTGTCGGCGACCTGCGTGGGCAGACCGGTGAAGTTGTCGCTGGACACCACCACGTCGGCCGTGACGCCCTGGTCGATCTGGTTCTTGAACGTCTCACGGATCGACGCGGCGAACACCGCCGAGGCGCTGACGAGGGCGACCCCGATCATCAGCGCGGAGGCCGTGGCCGACGTGCGCCGCGGGGCGCGACCGGCGTTGTCGCGGGCGAGGCGACCGGGGGTCCCGTAGACCTTGCCGACCGGCCACCCGAGCAGCCGGGTGACGGGTGTGGCGATCGTCGACGAGACGCTGGCCGTGCCGAGGAAGAGGAACAGCGCGCCGCCGCCCGCGAGGGCCACCATCCCCGGCGTGCCGCCGGGACGGACGAAGATGCCGAGGAGGAATGCCAGCCCGCCGACGACGACCATCGTCGTGCCGGCCACGAGGCGCTTGGCGCTCAGCGACTCGAAGCCGAGCTCCGGACGCATGGCGGCCACGGGAGGGATCTTGGCGGCCCGCCGCGACGGGACGACGACCGCCAGCAAGGTGATGCCGACGCCGACGACGAAGGCCATGACGATGGCGAGCGGCTTGAGCACGATCGGCATGTCCGGGAAGCCGGCACCGGCGGCATTGAAGATCCCGAGCATCAATCTGGCGACACCGAGACCTCCGGCGATGCCGAGGACCGTCGCCACCAGCGACATGATCAACGCCTCGCTGACGATCAGCCGGCGCACCTGTCGGCCGCCCCCACCGATCGCCCGCAGCAGCGCGAGCTCCCGCAGGCGCTGGCCGATGGTGATCGCGAACACGTTGTTGATCAGGAAGGCGCTGACGAACGCCGTGATGAAGGCGAAGATCAGCAAGCCCGTGGTGAACGGGGTGATGAACGATCCGACGAAGTCCTTTGCCTCGTCCCGGAGGGTGTCGCGGGTGACGACCTCGACGTTGCCGGGCAGGCTGTCGACGAGCGCCGCCTGCACCGTGTCGACGTCGACGCCGTCCTCGACCCGGAGGTCGATGGTGTCGAACGTGTCGGGCTGACCGAGCAGGGTCGCGGCCGTCTCCGTGTCCCAGAGCGCAGCGCTCGCGCCGGCGTAGCCATCGCTGGCCCCGAGACCGATGAGCCCCGTCACGGTGAACGTGCCACGTCCGCTCGACGTGACGATGTCGACGGGGTCGCCGATCACGAAGCCCTTGTCGTCGGCGGTCGCCTTGTCGAGGGCGACCTGGTCGGGGCCGGTGGGTGCCTCTCCCTCGAGCAGCCGGACGGGATTGAAGTCGTCGGGTCCGTCCCACGAGACCCCGAACGTGGGCGAGCCACCGACCATGACGGCGTCGCCGTCCTTGTCGATGATCGTCACGTTCTGCGTGATGGTGCCCTCGGCGACGTCGACACCTGGGGTGGCCTCGACGGTGGCGAGCAGATCGGCCGGGATCGGATCACGCTGAGCGCCGTCGAGGGTGTCGCCGAACGCCAGCTGGGCGCGGACCTCGAGGTCGAGATTCTCGGTGGACTCGTTGATCAGCGCGTTGAAGCCCGAGCGCATGCTGTCGGCGAGCACGAACGTTCCGACGACGAACGAGACGCCGAGCAGGATGGCGATGGAGATGGCGATGAGGCGCCCGAACCTCGCGCGGATGCTCCGCCGCGCCAGCAGCATCGTGGCATTGCTCATCTCAGTCCCCGAGCTGCTTGATGCGGTCGAGAACGCGTTCGGCGGTCGGTTCGAGCATCTCGTCGCGGATGCGGCCGTCGGCGAGGAAGACGACTCGGTCGGCGTACGACGCGGCGCCCGGGTCGTGGGTGACCATGACGATCGTCTGGCCGTATTCCCGTACGGCCCGTCGCATGAAGTCGAGGATCTCGGCACCCGAGCGGGAGTCGAGGTTGCCGGTCGGCTCGTCTGCGAAGATGATGTCGGGCCGGGCGTTGAGCGCGCGTGCGACGGCGACGCGCTGCTGCTGGCCGCCCGACAGCTCGCTCGGGCGGTGCTTGAGGCGCGTGCCGAGCCCGACGGTGTCGACGACCTCTTGGAACCAGGCCTTGTCGCCACTGTCGCCGCCGAGCATGAGCGGCAGCTTGATGTTCTCCTCGGCGGTCAGTGTGGGGATCAGGTTGAACGCCTGGAAGATGAACCCGACCGCCTTGCGGCGCAGCTCGGTGAGCTCCTTGTCGTTGAGCTTGGCGAGGTACGTGTTGCCGATGAACACCGAGCCACTCGTGAGCGAGTCGAGACCGGCGAGGCAGTGCATCAGCGTGCTCTTGCCCGAGCCGGACGGGCCCATGATGGCGGTGAACTTGCTGCGCTCGAACGTGACGCTCACGTTGTCGAGGGCGATCACCTCGCTCTCGCCGCGCCCGTAGCGCTTGGTGGCGTCGATCGCTCCGGCAGCGGCGACGGCGGTGCCGGTGGCGGCGGGGGGTGGAGGGGTTCCGGGTGCCGGTGGCGCGAAGTCGCCCGGCTGCACAGTCTCGTCGGTCATACCCAAGAGTCTGCGCCGAACAGGACGTGGCCGCATCCATCTGGCGGTTGATCGACCTCCGCCCGGCGACGGATCAGGTGGACCCGGGCTCGACGAGTCCGGATTCGTAGGCCATCACGACCGCCTGCACCCGGTCCCGGGCGCCGAGCTTCGAGAGCACGCGACCGACGTGCGTCTTCACCGTCGCCTCGCCGAGGATCAGGCTGTTGGCGATCTCTGTGTTCGACTGGCCGCGTGCCATCAGCCGCAGCACCTCGGTCTCGCGCTCGGTGAGCGTGCCGAGCCACTTGTGGCCGTCGCCGTTGATGTTGGGTCGCTTGGCGACCTCGGCGATGAGGAGGCGAGTCACCTGCGGGGCGAGGAGGGCGTCGCCGCGAGCGACGACATCGATGGCTTCGACGAGCTGATCGGCCGGCGCATCCTTCAGGAGGAAGCCGCTGGCGCCGGCGCGCAAGGCCGCATAGACGTAGTCCTCGAGATCGAACGTGGTGAGCATCAGCACGTGCGGCGGATCGGGTGCGGCACAGATCCGCTCGCACGCGGCGATGCCGTCGAGGCGCGGCATGCGCACGTCCATCAGGACGACGTGGGGACGCGCCCGGCGAACGAGCTCGATCGCCTCGGCCCCGTCGCCGGCCTCGCCGACGACCGAGATGTGCGCTTCGGCTTCGAGGATCATGCGCAGTCCCTGGCGCACCATCGCCTGGTCGTCGACGAGGACGACGCGGATCGTCTCGCGGCGTTCCGTCACAGGCGGCGGTCCTCACGATCGTCGGCGCCGCTCATCGGTGCCACCCTACAAGGGGGCTCATCGCGGCCTGCCCGCTGTTCTGGCGCCGACCGGAGTCGTCGCGCGCGTCGGTCGGCGGCGCCTGGCGGTCGGCCGCGGCGAGCGGGAAGTGAGCGCGAACCTCCCAGCCACCGTCACGTCGCGGTCCGGTGCGCAGCTGGCCGCCGAAGGCGGCGACCCGTTCGCTCATGCCGATCAGCCCGTACCCGGAGCCCTCAGCGGACGGCTGGGCGGATGCGCCGCGCCCGTCGTCGGCGACGCTGACGTTGACCCGTTCGGGGGTGCAGTCGACGATCACCTCGACGGTGACGTTGGGCCCGGCGTGACGCGTGACGTTGGTGAGCGCCTCCTGGACGACGCGGAACGCCGAGAGGGCGACACCCGTGGGGACGTCGTCGAACGAACCTGACCTGACCAGGCGGACGTCGAGCTCGGGGACCGACTGCACGAGGGCGTCGATGTCGGTGAGGACCGGCGTGCGGACCGGGGTGTCGCCGACGGCGGGATCGCGGAGAACGCCGAGGATCTGGCGGAGCTCTCCCATCGTCTGGCGTCCCGTCGACTCGATGTTGGCGAGCAGTTCGGCAGTGGCGGACGGGTTGCGTTCGAGATTGCGGCTGGCGGCCGTGGCCTGAATGACCATCACGCTCACCGAGTGGGCGACGACGTCGTGGAGGTCGCGGGCGATGCGGGTGCGTTCCTCGGCCAGTCGCTGGCCGACGACCAGTTCGCGTTCGTGCTCCGCCCGGTCGGCGCGGGCGGCGAGCTCGGCGATCTCGTTGCGGCGACGGCGCATCAGCTCGCCGACGAGGAAGCACACGGCCATCAGCGCGGCGACGCCGATGGCGTCGCCGACGGTGATGCCGTCGAGATCGAGCAGCAGGCTGAGCACGAGGATCGCCGTGATGGCCGCGGTGATGATCACCGTCGCCCGCACACGGGCGGCGCCCGACGCGTGGGATCCGAGGGCGTACAGGGACATCGCCACGCCCACCCACGCCGGGCCGCTGATGCCGGCGAAGTCGAGGACGATCTGGAGCCCGACGGTGAGCAGCGCCGACACGATGGTGTGCCGCCGCCGCCACGCCAGCGGCACGCATGCGACGACGACCAACGGAACCGTCCACCACGATGGATCGCGGAACTGTCGTCCGTCCGTCTCGTCCTGCAGGAAGTGCGAGACCAGGGCGATCGACGCGACACCGGCGGCGAGCGCGCCGTCGACGAGGAACGGGTGCTCGCGCATCCATCGCGCCAGCCGCCAATCGCGCCACGGGACGATGCTCGACATCGATCGCGACGCTACCGACGGGGCGCGGCAGCGTCGTCAGCCGCCGGGTGGACGGCGGTCCGACCTCCGGGGGACCCGCCGGTGAGCAGCGTCTCGGCGACGTCGTACTGTGGGCGCCGTGGACCTGTCGGTGGCGCCTGGCTCCCCGGTGCCGAGCCCGGAGCCGACCGCGGCGAGCGCGGCGGCCGGGATGATCGAGGCGGCCGTGGGCGACCACCCGGAGGCCCGCCGGAACTTCGGATACCAGCCGGCACTCGACGGTCTGCGCGGCGTCGCCGTGTCGCTCGTGCTGGTCTTTCACGCCGGGTTCTCGTGGATGACTGGCGGCTACGTGGGTGTCTCGGTCTTCTTCACGCTGTCGGGCTACCTGATCACGTCGCTGGCGCTCCACGAGTGGCAGCGCTCGGGGCGCGTCGACGTGGTCGCCTTCTACTCGCGGCGCGTGCGCCGCCTGCTGCCGGCGAGCCTCATCTGCATCGCCGGCGTGGTCGTGGCGGCGCATCTCGGGGCGTTCGACGGCATCACCAACGTCCGCCGGGACATGTGGGCCGCCGTCGCTCAGATGTACAACTGGGTCGCCCTGGCCGGCGGCGAGGACTACGCCACCCAGATGGCGCGCGTGGCCGGCCAACGGGCGCCCCTCGACCACTACTGGTCGCTGGCCATCGAGGAGCAGTTCTACTGGATCTGGCCGCTCGCCCTCCTGGTCGTCCTGCGGGCCCGACCCGCCCGTCGCATCGGCGTCGTGGCCGCTCTCGCCACCGCGTTCACGATCTCGACGATCATCATCGCCGCCGTGGCCGGTGACGGGGCGACGTACCTGGCGACTCCCGCCCGGCTGCCCGAGATCCTGTCCGGCGCCCTGCTCGCCGTCGTCCTGTTCCACCGCCGCCCCGGAGCGTCGGTCCGGTCCGGACGCGGCGCGCCGGGCCTGGCGCTGGCCGGGCTCGCCGTGATCGGATGGGCGGCGATCACCTGGCCGGCCCGGAGCGGTCCGGCCTACGACGGTTGGCTGCCGGCCTTCTCGTTGGCATCGGTGGCGGTGATCGCCGGCCTCCAGGTGCCCTCGCCGGTCCGCGCGGCGTTGTCGTGGGGACCCCTGGTGGCGCTCGGCCGCATCAGCTACGGCGTCTACCTCTTCCACTGGCCGGTGTTCACGCTCGTCGACGAGCGTCTGATCGACACCAGCCGGGTGGTCCTGTTCGGGGTCCGGCTGGCCGTCACGATCACGATCGCGGTGGTGTCCTTCCGCGTCCTCGAGATGCCGATCCGCCGCGGGCGGGGCATCGGGTACGGCCGCGGCGCGGCCGCCTGGCGTCGCACGTTCGACGTCGCCGGGGCGTCGTGCATCGCCGTCGCCATCGTCGTGGCGTCGGTGCCGGACCGCGACGGCTCGTACACGTACGTCGCGGACGAGACGGTGGCCGCCGTCGCCATCCCGCCGGTCGCGCCCGATGCCGTGCTGCCGCCCGTGTCCCGCCGGGCGGTGCGGGTGATGGTGGTGGGCGATTCGACTGCCTACGCCCTCGGCTCGGGAATGATCCAGTACGCCTTCGACCACCCGGGCCAGATGCAGGTGTCTTCGGCCGCCGCCGTCGGGTGCGGCCTGAACATGACCGGCGAGCTGCCGGACTCCCAGTTCCGCGACGCGTGCCTCGAGGTGAACCGGGGGCTCGTCGGTTCCGTCGAGCGACTGCGGCCGGACGTGGTGGTGGCGATGGTGACGATGAGCGACATCGAGGACCGGCGTTGGTCCGATGCCGAGGGCCTGCTGGCCATCACCGATCCCCGATTCGCCGACCGCCTGTTCGACGCGTACGCGCTGCTCACCGCCGCGTTCGTCGGGGCAGGCGCGGGCGACGTCGTGTGGGTGATGCCTCCGATCCCACGGTTCTACGCCGTCGGCGAGGGGGCATGGGCGGTCGATCCGGAGCGGTTCGCCGCGTACCGGCGCGTCCTCGATCGTCTCGCCGCATGGTCGGACCGGGCCGCGGTGGCCGACGTGCCGGCGTGGATCGATGAGCGAGGCGAACGGCCAGACACCGACGACGGCCTGCACTGGACGCTCGACGGGGCGATCGACGTGACCGAGGAGTTCCTCGGCCCGCTCATCCGGGAGGTCGCCGAGGCCCGCGAGGCCACGGAGTCACCAACGGCTCCGAGTCCCTCGTCGGGCTGAACGGTGGAAGTGCGTACGGAATGGGCCCTTGGCAGGCTGTTGCGGTTTGATTGTTGACTATCGCGCTCGGGTTTAGTGTGGTTGGGCATGATCGGGTGATGGCGTTCGGGTATCGGCGGGTGGATCGTGATCAGTTGTTTCTGTTGCCGC
>NZ_QKYK01000021.1 GCF_003426815.1 Desertimonas flava | reverse complement strand
CGTTGGCGGCCTCCTCGATCTTCGACTTCAGCGAGTCGGGGAGGCGCAGCGAGATGCGGGCCGTGATGCCGTCGTCACCGTCGACCGACGGTGGTTCGGGCGGAGGCGGGGGGAGGGGCGGTTCGGGCGGCGCCGGGGCCGTCACGACGAACTGGGGCTCGCGGCCACGCAGCCGGAGGTCGACCGAACCCGGAGCCATCTCGGCGGTGATCTCGTCGGCGGCGGCGAGGGCGTCCATCAGGGCGAGGCGAGCCGACGCATCGAGTGCCGCGACGAGTCGCTCGGCGGCGACCTTGGCGTCGGGGCCGGCCACCTCGGCGGCCACGAGCAGGTCGTGGCGGAGGCTGTCGACGAAGGGCGTCAGGTCCATGACGTCATCATGACATCACCTTGACGTCATGTCAACGCCAGATGTGCATCGAGCTGACATCACGGTGACGCATGGTTGATGCCATGGCTAGTGTCGGCGCGTGCCGCATCGGGAACAGCACCGCACCGACCGCGTGGGATGGCTGCGTGCCGCCGTCCTCGGCGCCAACGACGGCATCGTCTCCACCGCCACGTTGATCGTGGGCGTGGACGCGTCCGGGGCGAACCGGAGCGCAGTGCTCACCGCGGCGTTCGCCGGTCTGGTGGGCGGGGCGATGTCGATGGCGGTGGGGGAGTACGTCTCGGTCAGTTCGCAGCGCGACGCCGAACAGGCCGACCTCGCCATGGAGCGACGAGAGCTCGCCGCCGATCCGGTGAGCGAACTGAACGAACTCACCCGGATCTACGAGCAGCGAGGCATCGAACCCGGTCTCGCCGCTGCCGTGGCCGAGCAGCTGACCCGGCGCGATGCGCTCGGCGCCCACGCGCGTGACGAGTTGGGCATCACCGAGGTGGCCGCCGCCCGGCCGCTCCAGGCCGCCGGATCGTCGGCGGCCGCCTTCTCGATCGGGGCGGCCGTGCCCACGCTCGTCGCCGCGTTGGCATGGAAGCCGGCGCTGGCCGCGTTCGTCGCCGTCGCTGCGCTGGTGAGTCTGGCGGTCCTCGGCGCCGTCGGAGCCCGCCTCGGCGGCGCGCCCTGGCTCCCGGCTGCGCTGCGGATCACGGTCCTGTCGGCGGTGGCGATGGGTGTGACGGCGGCGATCGGCGCCCTCGTCGGGACGGCGATCTAGGACGCTGACGCCGGCTCGGGGCCGATGATCTCGTACGCGCAGCGGCGATCGCCGCTGACCATGTGGCTGATCCGCGTGACCGAGGCGTCGGCCAGCACCGAGCGGATGAACTCGAGCTCGCTGTCGCACGCCTGGTTGTAGCGCTTGGAGACGGCGGCGATCGCACAGTTGTGCTCGGTGACGACGAAGCGTCCGGCGCCAACCTGCTGGGACGTGGCGAGATAGCCGTCGTCGTCGAGCACGCGGGCCAGCTCGGCCACCCGGTCGGCGAGCTCGGTGTACTGGTCGACGCGAGCCCGGGCCGCGGCGATGCGGTGGTCACGACGTCGCTGGAACAGGCGCTCGACGGCCCCGGGGTCGTCGTCGGCGACGTACCCGAGCAGTTCGTTGGTGAGCGCCCCGTACGCGTTCGGGAACAGCGTGTCGCCGAGCTCGGTCACGTGGTACGTGAGCCGCGGTCGGCCCCGTTGGCCGGGACCGCGGTCGACCTCGCTCGTCTCCACGAGCCCGCTCTCGGCGAGAGAGCTCAGGTGCTGGCGGGCGCCGGACACGGTGATGCCGAGGTCGTCGGCGACGTTCTCGACCGTGGCGTCGCCGAACCGGCGAACGGAGTAGAGGACCACCCGCCGACCCGACGGCACGGCCGGGGCGATGGCGACCGAGCCGGCCGCACTACCCGCGGTGCGCGCGGCAACGGCGGTGGTGGTGATCGCGCTGTCGCTGCCGCTCATCTGGCAAAGCGTAGTTGCGGGTGGCGGCCGCCCCTCCGTGTGCCGGCAACCAAACACTGCGGAAATTGTCGTGACGCGAGGCACATCGACGGCGAGTGAGCCCGGACGCACGAGCGGCGCCGGACCTCGACGGTCCGGCGCCGCTCGCGGGGTCGTGCGGACCGGCGGGGCCCCACTGCCCCGTCGTCCGGCCGACGTCCAGAGACGAGGCCGGTGCAGCCGCATCCTGCGATGGCGCTCGTCTGGAGGGTTCCCGCCTCCGGTGTTTGCCACTGAGATGCGCAAGCGACACGAAAGGTTGATTGGTTCGGAGGAATTTTCCGCGGATGCCTGCGCGCTCAACCTTTTCGCTCCGGCCCGCGTCTTGAGGTGATCGGACCGACGCCTTCGCCGCCTGTCGACTTCACGCTCGTCGTCGTCGCCATGTTGAAGCGAGCCGTCGCGGGCGCGGCCCCGCCGACCACGCTCGGTGCCCGGGTTCAGGCCGGCGTCCCCGGCCTGCCGAGTGCGCCGTTCTGCGTGCCCGGCTGAACGAGACGGCGTTCAGGCGGACGTGGCGTAGCGAGCGGCACTTCGCTCGCGGGCCTTGGCGGCTTCGACCTCGCGGTTCTTCGCCGGGGCCGTCGTCGTCAAGGAATCGACGAGCTCGCGCGTGATGAACGTGATCGCCTCGACCGCTCGCTCGAAGGCCGCGGCGTTGGCGGCCGACGGCTTCGTCATCCCGCTGATCTTGCGGACGTACTGGAGGGACGAGGCGTACACCTCCTCCTGTGTCGCCGGCGGCTCGAAGTTGTGCAGGGTTCGGATGTTGCGGCACATGTCCCCAGCCTGCCACCCTTCAGCCCGATCGGGCGTCGAGCGCCTTCAACATCCGCTTGAGCGCGACGCGCCGGTACGACGTCTCGATCAGCTCGCCGATCTCCTCCCAGTCGGGCGGGGCGGCCTCGAGATCGAGCGCGACCCACGGGGCGTTGCGGTAGTACGGGGCGAGATAGAAGCGCGAGTCCTCGAGGAGGGCTGGGCGCTCGTCGTCGTCGGCCTGGAGCAGCAGACCGTAGGGCCGGTCCTCCGCCCCGGAGAAGATGCAGAAGATCTTGCCGGCGCGGAACGTCGGACGTCCCCACGCCTCGACCTCGGTGGCCTCGGGCAGCGCAAGACAGATCCGTCGGACGTCGGCGAGGAAGGGGTCGTCCTCGCGGTACATGCGGGGGTGGGCCACGGCGCCGACCGTAGCCGACCCCCTCCGCCGAGCTCAGCCGGCCGGGACGAGCAGGAGAAGCAGGTCGCGGATGGCCGACGCGAGCCGCGCCGGCGCCGTCTCGTCGCCGAGTGCGTAGCTGATCACGTGGTGCTGCAGCACACCGTCGACGAGCTGGTACGCCACCGCTGCCGACGTCGACGGCGGGATTCCCGAGAGCTCGGCGAGCCGCGTCACGATCGACCAGACCTTGGCGGCGCGGCCGGTGTCGATGGCGGCCACCCCCTCGCGCAGGCCTTCGTCGAACATCGACTGCGTGCGGAGGTCGTACCAGAGCCGGTGCTCGGAGGCGTCGGTGACGAGCGTGGACGCGAACGCCTCGGCGATGGCGTCGGCGTAATCGGCTGCCGACGCCGCCGTGGTCGGCAGGGCGGCGAAGCGTTCCTCGCTCATCTCGTCGTAGCGGCGTATGCACTCGTCGATGAGCTCTGCCTTGTCGGCGAAGTAGTAGTGCAGGACGCCGTGTGAGTAGTCCGAGTTCTGGGCGATGTCGCGCACACTCGTGCGCGCATAGCCGAGCTCGGACAGCGTCTGCAGAGCAGAACTGACGAGGGCATTCCGCCGCTGTTCGTACGAATCGGCGCGACGACGTGACGCCGCGGGCTCGGTGGTGGCCAACACGTGACCGTCCTTTTCAATGGTGGGGCGCGGAGATCCCGCCGGATCTCGCCGGCAACAATACGCCGGTCGCGCGACCCCGGCGAACGAAGCTTCGGGCCTGCGAGAATCGGACCCATGGTCGACGTCGCGACACTCCGCACGCTGCTCGCCACCGTGCCCGCAGAGTTCGTGTCGGCACGGAACGACCTCGCCAAGTCCCTTCGTGCCGACGGGGACCGCGACGGAGCCGAGGCTGTCAAGGCACTGCGGCGCCTCGGCGTCGCCGACTGGGCGCTCAACGTGGCCGCCGGCGAGCAAGCCGATGCGGCTGCGGCGTTCGCCGACGCGGCCGTCGACGTCCTGGACGCTCAGGAGGAAGCGATGGCCGGGCGCGGTGGCGGTGACCTCCGCGGCCGGATGAAGACGTTGCGCGCCCGCTCGGCCGAGCTCGTCGACGCCGCAGTCGCGGTCGCGCAGCGACACGGCCAGCGCGGCACCGGGTCGTCGTCGATCGACGTCGGTACCCGGCTCAGCGAGATCGCCGCCAACCGGGCCGCCGTCGACCTGCTGCGTGACGGCCTGCTCGGTGCCGCCGACCCCGGTGTGGCCGATCCGTTCGGCGTCGTCGGCGCCGGCCGGCCGGAACCGGCGCGCGGCAAGGAGCCGGCGCGCGGCAAGGCGCCGTCAGCCCGCAAGAAGCCCGCCCCAGCGTCGTCGGAGGAGCGACCAGCGGCCGATGTGGTCGACCGGGCCGAGCTGGAGCGCAGGCGAGCCGAGCGACAAGAACGGGCCGATGCCGAGCGGGCGTCGAAGGCGGCGGCCGCCGCGCTGACGACGGCCGAGGCCGCGCTGTCGAAAGCACGTGCGGTGGCGGCCAAGGCGGCGACTCGGGTGGCCGAGGCCGAAGCCCGCCTGGCTGAGCTCGCCGCAGCTCGCGACGAGGCCGAGGCGGCGCTCGCCGCGGCCGACGAGGCGCATCGCGATGCGGTCGAGGAGGCCGAACGGGCGCAGGAGCGTCTCAGCCGGTGACGGCGTGATCCGGTACGGTCGTCGATCGTGGCGTACTGGCTGTTGAAATCGGAACCCGACGTGTTCGGCTACGACGACCTCGTCCGGGTCAAGCGGGAGGGCTGGGACGGCATCCGCAACTTCCAGGCACGGAACTACCTGCGCGAGATGAAGGTCGGCGACAAGGCGATCTTCTACCACTCCAACGCCAAGCCGCCGGGTGCTGCCGGCGTGTGCAAGATCGTCAAGGCGGCCGAGCCCGACCCGACGCAGTTCGATCCGCAGTCGAAGTACTACGACCCCACGTCCGACTCGTCCGATCCGCGGTGGGACTGGGTGACCGTCGCGCCCGTGAAGGCGCTCACGTTCGTGCCGCTCGACGACCTCAAGGCGATGCCGGAGATGGCCGACTCGCGCCTGACGGCGAAGGGCAACCGGCTGTCGGTGCTGCCCCTCACCGAGCGCGAGTTCGACGCCGTCGTCGCCGCCGGTTCCCGCAAGCGTCGCCGCTGACCGGCGGCTTCGCCGGAGAGCGGCGACGTCAGCGGCGGGTGATCGCAGCGAGGAGGGTGGCGAGGGCCTGGTCGGGGTCGGCGAGGAGCCGGCCCTTGTTGGTGCGGGCGAGCTCGACGTAGCCGTGATCGAACGCCCAGAGCGCGGCGGCCAGTTCCTCGGGGTCGACGTCGCCGATGAGTCCTGCGGTCGACAGTTCGCGGCAGCCGTCGACGCACAGCCCGAAGGCGTCGAGTCCGATGCTCACCGCCGGCTCGCCGGCATCGTCGCCGAACATCAGGCGGTAGTGGCCGTGGTGGGCGAGGGCGAACTCGATGTAGGCGCGGTGACCGGCCTTGACGCGCTCGAGCGGGTCGTTGCCGGCGGCGTTCGTCGCCGTGCGGATGTGATCGCCGAAGGCGGCGAAGCGGTCGGCCACGAGGGCGACCAGCAGCGCCTGCCGGTTGGCGAAGTGGAGATAGACGGCATTGGGCACCACGCCCACCGCGGCCGCGACGCCGCGGATGGTCACCGTGGCGGGATCGCCCGACTCGTCGAGCATGCGCGTCGCGGCAGCGAGGAGCTCCTCACGGAGCTGGACGCCCTGGCCCTTGGGATTCCGTCGTCGCGGGTTTTGTCGATTCGTGCTTGCCAACAGCCGCTCAGTCTGTCAGTGTCGTCGCTATATGGACACCGTACATGAATCTTCCACCACGACGGTCCGTAGCTACCTCGACGACGAGTTCGCCCCCGTCACCGAGGAGGTGACCGCCTTCGACCTCCCCGTCACCGGATCGTTGCCGGCCGAGCTGGACGGCCGCTACGTGCGCATCGGCCCCAACCCCAAGAGCGCCGATCCGGCGACGTACCACTGGTTCTTCGGCGAGGGGATGGTGCACGGCGTGCGCCTGCGCGACGGTCGCTGCGAGTGGTACCGCAACCGCTGGACGTCGGCGCCCGGAGCGCCCTTCCCGCCGAACACCAACGTCATCGGCATCGGCGCCAGCACGTTCGCCATCGTCGAGTCGTTCCCGCCGCCCGTCGAGCTGTCGTTCGAGCTCGACCCGATCGGGGTTTCCACGTTCGACGGCACGCTCGACGGCGCCTACACCGCTCACCCGAAGGTCGACCCCGCCACCGGTCTCCTGCACGCCGTGACGTACCAGCCGCCGTCCGCCGCCGTGCACTATCTCGCTGTCGGCCCGGACGCCCGCGTCCTCCACGATGTGGAGATCCCCCTCGCCGACTCGCCGATGGTGCACGACACGGCGATCACCGAGTCCAAGGTGCTCGTGTTCGATCTCCCCGTGACGTTCGATGCGGCGGCCGGCGGGACGTCGCCGTTCGCCTGGCAGCCCGATCGCGCCGCCCGAGTCGGCGTGCTGCCGCTGCTCGGGGCGCCCGACCAGGTCGTGTGGTGCGAGGCACCGTCGTCGTACGTGTTCCACCCGCTCAACGCGTTCGATCTGCCCGACGGCCGCGTCGTGGTCGACGTGGTCAAGTGGCCCAAGGCCTTCGATCACAGTGATCCCCACGGTCCCGGCGCGGCGGCGCCGACGCTCGTACGGTGGACGCTCGATCCGGCCAACGGATCGGTCAGCGAGGCCCTGCTGTCGGACCGGGCGCAGGAGTTCCCGCGCGTCAACGAGGGTGTCGTCGGCCGGCGTCACCGGTACGGGTACACCGTCGCCGGGATGATCGGCCAGACGGCGGCGGTGCTGAAGCACGACCTCGAGGCCGGCTCGACCGAGGCGTGGGAGCCCGGATCCCAGTGGTTCCTCAGCGAGGCCGTGTTCGTACCGACCGGTGGCAGCCCGTCGCCGGGCCAGGCCGAGGACGACGGCTGGCTGATGCTCTACGCCCACGACCGTTCGACCGCGAGGTCGAGCTATGTCGTGCTCGCCGCCCAGGATCTCGCCGCCGGCCCGGTGGCGTCGGTCGAGTTGCCGCAGCGGGTTCCGGCCGGCTTCCACGGCAACTGGATCCCCGCCGGCTGAGGCTCGTCAGCCACCGCACTCGCCCGATGAACCCGCCCGCCGGGTCGCTGCCTACCATGCCGCCATGGGGGCCACCGACGTGCAGATCGATCTCATCTCGCCGGACTCGTTCCGGCACGGACACCCGTGGGAGCAGTACGCGTGGCTGCGGGCCAACGCGCCGGTGTACCACCATCCCGAGCCGGGCACGCCAGGGTTCTGGGCCGTGACCCGCTACGACGACGTCCGAACGGTGAGCCGGCAACCGAAGGTGTTCAGCTCGGCGGCCAAGGGGCCGATGGTCGGCGACCCGACCGAGGAGCAGCTCGCCGGCACCAGGCAGATGATGCTGTTCATGGACCCGCCCGAGCACGACCGGTTCAAGCTGCTGGTGTCGCGCGGGTTCACGCCCCGCAACGCCCAGTCGCTCACCGCGCGGATCGAGTCACTGGCCCGGGACATCGTCGACGACGTGATCGAGCGCGGTGAGTGCGATCTGGTCGCCGATGTCGCCGGGCGTCTGCCGTCGGGACTGATCGCCGAGCTGATGGGCATCCCTCGGTCCGACGGGGAGCGCCTCTACGAACTGACCGAGATGATGCACACCACCGACGACACCGTGCACAGTCCCGAGGAACGGGCCGGCGCCGTGGTCGAGATGCTGACCTATGCGGCATCGGTGATCGAGGAGAAGCGGCGCTCGCCCGGCGACGACATCGCCTCGACGCTCGTCCAGGCGACCGTCGACGGCGACCGCCTCACCGACGGTGAGCTGCAGATGTTCTTCCTGCTCCTCGTCAACGCCGGTGGCGACACCACGCGCAACCTGATCGCGGCCGGTCTCGAGCTGCTCTTCGCCCATCCCGACGTGCGGGCCCGCCTCATCGCCGACCTGGACGGCTTGCTGCCGTCGGCCGTCGAGGAGATGCTGCGCTACACGAGCCCCGTCGCCAACTTCCAGCGGACCGTGATGGAGGACACCACCTTGCACGGCGTCGATCTCGCTGCCGGCGACCGCGTCGTCGTGTTCTACGGGTCGGCCAACCGTGACGAGGACGTGTTCGACGATCCCGACCGTTTCGACATCGGTCGCTCGCCGAACCCGCACGTCGCGTTCGGCGCCGGCGGTCCCCATCTCTGCCTCGGGATGCACGTCGCGCGCATCGAGACGGCGGCGATGTTCCGCGAGCTGCTCACCCGACTCCCCGACGTCGAGCCGGCCGGCGAGGCCGAGCGCCTGGCATCGAGCTTCATCGCCGGCATCAAGACGATGCCCGTGCGGTTCACGCCGGGCCGCAGGCTCGCGATCGACTGATCCGCGCTCAGTCCTGGGGCGGCCGGGCGACGAGCCGGGCCAGCTTCTTCGGGGCGAGGAGGCAGTAGCTCTCGGTGACGAGCTCGGCGATCTCGTCCCAGTCGCTCTCGTCGGTGAGGTGCAGGCCGACGACGGTCGGGGACCAGTCGGGCTTGAAGTACGGGTAGCCGATCCGGCTCAACGTGTCGAGCTCGTCGCCGTCGGAGCGGAACGTCATCACCACGTACGGCCCGGGTCCGCCGGCCGCGCGTTCGAACGCCGGCGAGCGCCCGTCGACGGGGGCGACGTGGGCGAACGTGCGCTGCCGGATGCGCCAGCGCACGCCGATCCACGCGTCCTCCTCGTAGGCGTCGGGGAGCGGCGCGGCGACGGCCGCGACGCGAGCGATGGCGTCGCGGAGGAAGTCGTCGAAGTTCGCCGGCACGGCGTCGATGATCGCAGACGCGGTCCGGAAGCGGGCGGCGAGAGGATCGGCGCGGATCGCCGGCGCCGGTGATAGGAACGCTGTGATGACCACGCCGAGCCCCATCGAGCTGCGCAGCGACAACGCCGCAGGTGCCCACCCTCGGATCATCGAGGCGATCGCCGCGGCGAACGTCGGCTCGGCGCTCGCCTACGGCGACGACGAGTGGACCGCCGACCTCCATCGCGTGGTCCGCGACGTGTTCGAGCACGACACGGCCCGGGTGTTCCCCGTGGTCAGCGGGACGGCAGCGAACAGTCTCGCCCTCTCTGCGATGTGCCCGCCGTGGGGTGCCGTGCTCTGTCACGAGTCCGCCCACATCGTCGAGAACGAGTGCGGGGCGACGTCGTTGTTCGGTGGGGGTGCGGTGATGCGCACCGTTCCCGGTGACGACTACCGCATCCAGCCCGCGACGCTCGACGAGACCTTCGCCGCGACGCGTTGGGGCGACAGCCACGCCTCGCAGCCCAAGGTGCTCTCGCTCACGCTGCCCACCGACCACGGCACGCTCTACCAGCTCGACGAACTGACCTCGCTCACCAAGCGAGCCCGCGAGCGTGGCCTCCGGGTCCACGTGGACGGCGCCCGTCTCGCCAACGCGGTCGCCGCCCTCGACTGCCGCCCGGCCGAGCTCACCTGGCGCGCCGGCGTCGACGCCGTGTCGCTCGGCACCATCAAGAACGGCGGGGTGTCGGCTGATGCGATCGTGTCGTTCGACGACGCCGTCTCGAACGAGCTGTACTACCGCCTCAAGCGGGCGGGCCACGTGAGCTCCAAGATGCGCTTCCAGTCGGCGCAGGTCATCGCCTATCTCGAGGGCGACGCATGGGTGGAGACCGCCGCTCACGCCAATGCCGCGATGGCGCGTCTCGCCGCCGGTCTGGAGCAGCTCGGTGCCGAGCTGCTGAATCGGCCCGACGTCAACATGCTGTTCCTCAGGTGCGACGACGCGACGGCGGACCGGCTGGAGGCCGCGGGTCTGCTGTTCTACCGGCTCTCTCCCGGCGTGATCCGCTTCGTCACCAGCTTCCAGACCTCCGACGCCAACGTCGACGAGGCACTGGCGCGCGTCGAACGGGCTCTTTGACGGCTGGTCGCGTCGATCAGGCGAGCCGGAACGGTGGGGCGGTCGAGCGCTCAGGCGGACGTGCGGACGTACTGCCAGCCGGCGTCGGTCATCAGGAGCCGATGGTGGGTCCCGGCGGGGCCGGGCTCGGCGGCGTAGAGCTCGTCGCCGTGCCAGAACAACGCCCCGGTGCCGTCGATGTCGCCCATCTGAGTGTGAAAGCGCTCCGGCGTGGCGGCACGGAGCGTGTCGAGCAGGCGGTCGACCGTGTCGTGTACGGCCAGCAGCGTGAGCGTGACGAACGTGGGTGGCGCCAGTTCCATCGCCCCGGCGTCGCGCCGCTGCAACACCATGGCCGGGGTGAGCCACGAGTGCTCATGGATCTCCGAGCCGTCGACGGTGACCTCGACGTCGCCGTTGGCCGCAGCGACGAAGAACCACGTGGCGAAGGCCTTGGGCACGCTGCTCGGCGGGCGCCAGTGCGACACGGCAAGCAGCGAGTCGGGGTCGAGCACGATCGCCGCTTCCTCCCGCGCCTCGCGGACCGCAGCCCGCCGCCCGGCCGCCAACTCGTCGTCGGGAGCGGTCGGGTCGATGTCGCCGGGGTCGACACGACCTCCCGGGAACACCCACATGCCGCCGAACGAGCCGCGCCCGTTGCGGCGAAGCATCAGCGTCTCGATCCCCTCGGTGCCGTCGCGCACCACCACGACCGTCGCCGCGGGATGGACTTGCTGGGTCGGCATCGGCACTCAGGCGTCGAGGACGACGACCGCCTTGCCCGGTGTGGTCTTCTGCCCGGCTGCGTTCTCGGTCCACACGTCGACGTCGACGAGCTTGCGGCCGTCTTCCTCACGCTTGCCCGTGACGACGCCCTTGGCGTACCACTCGGTGCCCTGCATGTCCATGCCCCGGTACTGGCACGACACGGAGCGCACCCAGCCGTCGGACCCGACCCAGTCGGAGACCACCTGGCCGAGCGTGGACCACTTCATGCGGCCGTGGACGATGTTGTCGCCGATGGCCTGGGCCTGCGGGAAGCTCTGGTCCCAGTGCAGCGGGTTGAAGTCACCCGAACCGGCGCAGTACATCACGAGCTGGGCGCGCCCGGGGGCCTTGGTGAGCGTGGGCAGCTCGTCGCCCACGTTGACGTCGTCGAACTTCGGCATTCGTCGCTTCCTCTCGGCTCAGTAGTAGATCGCCTGGGCGAACGTGCGCATCACCACGTCGCCGGTGTCCTGCTCGGTGAACGTCTGCTCGCTCGTGACGACCAGCATCTTGCCCAGCCCCTTGGACTCCTTGACCTCGAGGTCGGAGATCTTCGACGTGACGAAGAGTCGGTCGCCGGCCTTCAGCGGGCGTTCGTAGACCACCTCGGTCCCACCATCGAGGAGACCCGTGAGGCCGTGCTTCACGGCCGGTCCGCTGCGCCGGGGGCCGCTGAAGGTGGGATCGCTCTCGCCGGGGATCCACACCGGCGTGCCGAGGTAGCACGGGGGAGCGGGAAGCGTGTCGAGGCCGGCGCCGCGGGCCGCCTCCTCGTCGTAGTAGCGGCGGTCGGTGTAGCCGACGCCGCGGGCGAAGGCCCTGATGCTCGTGGTGGTCAGCTCGACCGGCCACGGCTCGCTCTCTACGCCAATTGCCTCGCGCATCTCGTCGGTCAGCTCGAACTCGGCAGCCATGCCGCTCTCCTCACGTCGTCACGGATCACGCCGCCGACACTATGAGTTCGACCCGGCCGGCCTCGGATCGAGCCGTCAGCGGACGTCATGCCGCCGCGGCGGCGAGGGCGTGGCGGCGGTAGGCCCATCCAGGGCCGCGCAGCACGAACGAGAGCCGGTCCCGCCAGTTCCGGGCGTCGCGGACGTCGGCGAGGATGCCCGCGTGCTCGTGGGTGGCGATGCGCCATGGGTTGTACGTGCCGATGTTCTTCGTCAAGCCGTAGACGACCGGCTCGTCCTCGCGCTGGAACGTCCCGAACAGCCGGTCCCAGGTGATGAGGATGCTGCCGTGGTTGCGGTCGATGTAGCGCCCGTTGCTGCCGTGGTGCACGCGGTGGTGCGACGCCGTGTTGAACACCTCCTCGATCGGGCCGAGCCGGCCGATCGTGTCGGTGTGGATCCAGTACTGGTACAGCAGGTTGACGCCCCGGGCGAACTCGACGAGCCGTGGTCGAATGCCCGCCAGGCAGAGCAGGCCCATCGGCACGAACATGCCGAACGAGTCGGCGACGGGCTGACGGAGCGCGGTGGACAGGTTGTAGCGCTGCGACGAGTGGTGCACCACGTGGATCGCCCAGAGGGCTCGGCATTCGTGCATGAACCGGTGGTTCCAGTAGTAGATGAAGTCCCAGCCGGCCACGGCGAGCGCTGAAGCAGTCGCACCCGTGCCCAGGTCGCCGAGGCGGCGAGACCACAGCTTCTCCGGTGACGTCGCCGACGCCCACGCCGAACAGGCGGCGATCGCGCCCGAAGCCACGGCCACCGGACCGGCGACGCGTGCGATGGCGTCGGCCATCCGGGCTGCCCGGTCCATCTGGTCCACTCGATCGCGCCGCCTGCTGCGAACCCCGTCGGCGGCCGCAGTGAGGGCGGCGGCGCCGACGGCCAGACCGCCAAGGGCGCGACCCGCGCGGCTGCGTTGAGGTGCGATTCGCTCCATCGCCGCCTTGGTGGCCATCGGGACCACGAGGCTGAGGACGCCCATCGTGAGGCTGGCGCGCGTGTCGTTGCGCTCGTAGTCGACGGGCGACGGACCGTTGCGTGCTGCCCGCCGGCGCAGCACGACGTGCTCCGCGCCCATCGTGGCGAAGTAGCCGGGCACCGCCGCAACCGTGAGGTCCATCAGATGAAGTATGGCCGCCCGGCACAGGAGTGAGGTGTAACCACAAAAAACCGTACATATGTCTTGCATTGTGATGAAGCTTCAGCTAATGTCTGTACATGGCTGACAGCGTGCTCGTCGAGATCCGGGAGGAACTCCGCCGCGCTGCCCTGAGCGAACATGATGCTGAATCTGTGCCGCTTGGTTGCGTGACGAGCCGGGACGTGCTCGCCCAAGCCGACGACTTCGCCGAGTTGCTCGTCGAGCACGTTGACGAGATGTCCAAACACTCGAACGAACGAGGTTTCGCCGCTGTGTTCGCGGCGATCGAGCGCGTCCATCGGGCGTTGGAGGCGGCGTCCGCGGCTGCGTTCAACGCCGTCGACGAGCGCCGCCTGTACCGGACGGACGGACATCGCACCGCCCAGGCGTTCCTCCAGGCCTCGGTCAACGTGTCGGACCGCGAACGCAACGACCGGCTCCACATCGCCCGGCTCGTCAAGCTCTGCCCGCAGGTCGCCGGCCTCCTCGCCGACGGCACGCTGCCCGTCGGCCACGCCGTCGCCCTCGGTCTGCTGGTCGCCAACGAGCGTCTCGACCCCGACCGGCTCCTCGCCGCGCTCTCGGGGTTCTTGCTGTACGGGAGCCTGCTGCCACACGACGCCTTCTCCAAGCGGGTCCGTGAGTGGGGGCGCCTCAACGACCCCGACGGGTCACGCCCCGATGCCGACGCGTCGCACCGCAACCGCAACGTCCGGTTGACCAACGTGCTCGACGCGTTCATCCTCGAAGGCCGGTTCGGGAACGTCCAGGGCGTGAAGATGGCCGCCATCCTGAACAAGTTCATCGACATCGAGTTCGACCGCGACTGGCAAGAGGCGCGGGCGATCCATGGCGACGAGACGTGCATGCGGCACCTCCGGCGCAACTCCGCCCAGCGGCGCGCCGATGCCCTCGAAGCGATCTTCCTCGCCGCCATCGGTGAAGGCGACGCCGCCAACATCGACATCATCATCAACATCGTCACCGACGCCGAGACGTTCACCGAGACCGCCGGTGCAGCCGCCGACGCCGCTGCCGCGCCTGCTGAGGCTGCCGCCGCCGCTGCCGTGCCTGACACCGAGTCGCCCGACGCCGACGTGTCCGGCGCAGATGTGCCCCACGCGGACGAACCGCCCTACTCGGACGCGCCCGACGCCGACGTGTCCGACACCGATCCCGCCCCGGCACCGTTCCGGATGCGGCGGTTCTGTCACACGCTCGACGGCGTCGAGATCGATCCCCGGGCCGCCGTTCGCGCCGCCATCGACGGACACATCCGTGCCGTCGTCGTCGACGGCCGTGGCGTCATCATCGACCAAGGCCGCAAGCAGCGCCTGTTCCGCGGCAACGCTCGCGTGGCCGCCCAGATCCAGGCCGGCCTCGACAACCTCCACCGATGTAGCTGGCCCGCATGCCGGGCCCGTCCACGACACATCGACCACGGAATCGAATGGGCCTCCGCCGACGCGGGCCGCACCGACCTCGTCAACTCCAACCTGCCCTGCACCCACCACAACCTGTGGAAGAACCGGCACGGCTACACGGTGAGACGCGACGGCGACGGGATCCTGCGCACCTACCGACCCGACGGCACCGAGCTCCGGCCCCACTGACCGGGCTCGCGAGAGCCTCAGCCGGTCGTCGCCGGAACGCTGCCGTCCGGAACGCTTCCGTCGGGGACACTGCCGTCGGGATTGTCGAGGTCGAGGATCGCCGTGAGCTGATCCCGTCCCGGGGCGTCCTCGGCCACGTCCTCGAGCGACGCTGCCGGCTCGGCATCGGCGTCGAGCACGAGGATCCGCGGTGCCGGGTACTCCGACTCGGGGTCGCCGTCGATCCAGGCCAGCTCCTCGTCGTTCGCACAGTGTTGGATCGCCGGGAAGACGAGCAGCTCGCCGACCTCGTCGGGCACCCTGAACGTGATCGGGAACGCTCCCGCCTCGTCGGGCGGCAGCTCGCCCCCGGTCCACGAGACGATGGTGTTGCCCTCGTCGTCGGGTTCGGCGTGCTCCGTCCAGCCCTCGACGCGTTCGGCGATGGCGTCCTCGAACGGCGCCCGGATACGGACCTCGACGGTCGGCGACTCACCGCAACCGTGGGTCGGGCGAAGCGTGAGCGTCGTCTTGCTCCCGGCCGGAACGGCCGCGAAGTCCGACTCGGTGTGCGCCGACACTCGGCCGGCCGCGACGGTGAAGGAGACGACGGAGACGGCGGCGGCAGCGGCGGTAGCCACGAGGTGACGGTTCATGACTCCTCTGGTCGTCGTGACGGGCTCACTGGTTCCCGCTGTCTGGCACACTCGCCACGATGGACACCGCCGGAGCCCGCCGAGGAGTGCTGCGATGCCTGGTCGCCGCCCTGTTCTTCGGTGCGTCCGCGCCGGCCGCGTCGCGGCTGGCCACCGACATGTCCGCGTTCAGCCTGGCCGGTCTCCTCTATCTCGGTGCGGCGATCGGTGCGCTGCCGATGCTCGGGCGCACGCCGCCGTCCCCGACAGCGATGAGGCGCAGCGCGGTCCGTCTCAGTCTTGCCGTGGTGTTCGGCGGAGCGCTCGGTCCGGTGCTGCTCGCGGCCGGGCTGACCCGCACGCCCGCCGCCACGTCGTCGCTGCTGCTCAATCTCGAACTCGTCGCCACCGTCATCCTCGCCGCCCTCGTCTTCGGTGAACACCTCGGACGTGGCGTCCCTGTCGGCACCCTGCTCGTCGTCGCCGCCGGCGTGATCCTCGGCTGGCGCGGCGACGCCGACTTCCGCTGGGGTGCCCTGCTCATTGCCGGTGCGTGCTGCTGCTGGGCGATCGACAACTGCGTGACCGCAGGGCTCGACGAACTTGCCCCTGCCCACATCACTCTCGTCAAGGGAGTCGCCGCCGGAACCGCCAACCTCCTCATCGGCATCGTCCTCGGCGGTGCCCCGAGCGGCCTGCCGATCATCGGTGCCCTCGTCGTTGGAGTGGTGGGCTACGGCGTGTCGATCACCCTCTGGGTCGCCGGAGCCCGCGATCTCGGGGCCGCGCGCGGACAGCTCGTGTTCGCAACCGCTCCGTTCCTCGGGGCGATCGTCGCGTGGACTGTGTTCGCCGACCCCGTTGACGCCCGTGAGGTCGCGTCGATCGTCGTCGCCGCCGCCGGTGTGAGTTTCGTGCTCCGCAGCGACCACTCCCACGAGCATCGCCACTCGGCTGTCGAGCACGATCACGAACACGGTCATGACGACGGGCATCACGATCATCGTCACGACCACGGCGAATTCGTCGAGCCTGGCGGACGGCACGTTCATCGCCATCAGCACGGTGAGCTCGTCCATGCCCACGCGCACGTGCCCGATCTCCATCACCGTCACGACCACGCGTCGGAGCTCGGTTCCTGAGCTCCAGTGCTCGGTTCGGCGGCACGGGTCGCCGCAGAGCATCGTGGTGGCATGGCTGTGACGCTCTCGTCCGACCGGCTCGCCGCACGGGAGCGCGTGGTGCTCGAGCACATGCAGAGCGAGAACGTCCAGGAATGGGACCGCACGATGGCCACGTTCAGTCACGCGCGCTACGAGCTCCCCGACGGGCGCGTCGTCGACGGCCATGACGACGTGATGCGGTACTGGATCGAGGGACGCACGGTGGTGCCCGACCAGCGCAACGAGCTGATCGAGCTGGTGCATCTCGACGACGACATGACGCAGATCGAGTTCTGGCTGCGCGGGACGCCGACGACCACCAATCGGCCGTTCGAGGTGCGCCTCTGGGCCGTCTACACCTTCGACGACGACGACCTGATGACCAACGAGCGGGTCTACAGCGAGCCGCCCACCGAGGATCAGCTGGCCGGACGGGTCACGCCCGATGGCCGCCGGGCCGGGTAGTCGCCGCCGCTCCGAGTAGCGCTGGACGCTGCGGCTCTGGCAGCGTCCGGGTACCCGCACGAGCAAGGAGACGCCGTGGCCCACGATCTCATCATCCGCAACGGCACGGTGGTGGACGGCACAGGTACCGACCCCGTGCGCGCCGACGTGGCCGTGGACGGCGACCGCATCACGGCGATCGGCGACCTCGCGGAGGCCACGGCGACGCGGGAGATCGACGCCGCTGGGCTCGTCGTCACCCCCGGCTTCGTCGATCTCCACACGCACCTCGACGCCCAGATCGCCTGGGACCCGCTGATGACCTCGAGCTCGTGGCACGGCGTGACGACGGTGCTGACCGGCAACTGCGGGGTGACGTTCGCGCCCGTCGCACCGGACGACAAGGTGTTCCTCGCCGAGATGATGGAGAGCGTGGAGGACGTGCCCCGCGACGCGATCCTCGGCGGCCTGCCCTGGGACTGGGAGACGTTTCCCGAGTACCTCGACTCGGTGCAACGCATGGGCCCGGCGCTCAACGTCGTGGGCATGGTCGGCCATTGCGCCGTTCGCTACCACGTGATGGGGGAGCGGGCGATCGACGACGCCCCGGCCACGCCGACCGACCTCGACCGCATGCGGGCCGTCGCCGAGGAGTCGGTGGCAGGTGGCGCCGTGGGGTTCTCCACGTCACGGATCCTCCTCCACGTGATCCCCGACGGCCGATGCGTGCCCGGCACGTTCGCCGAGCTCGACGAGTACCTCGCCGTCGCCGACGGCATGAACGCGGGCGGCGGCGGGCTGTTCCAGGCCGTCTGCGACTTCCCGACCAAGCCCGAGCACGAGTACGAGCTGTTGCGCGAGATGGCTCGGTCGTGCGGCGACGTGCTGTTCTCCGGCGGCGTCGGCAACGGCACCGGGCTGGCGGGTGTCGATCGGATCGCCTCGTTCCTCGACGACACCAACCGCGATGCAGGCCGCATCACGATGGCGATGCAGACGCGCCCGAGTGGCAGCCTGTGCGGGCTCGCCCAGATCTCGCCGGTGAAGGGCAAGCGCTGGAAGGCCGTGCTCGAGCTGCCCACGCTCGCCGACCGGTTGGCCGCGCTGAAGGACCCCGAGATCCGCGCCGGCCTCGTCGAAGAGGGCATGACCAAGGGCATGTGGTACGACCCGGCCCACATCTATCCCCTCGGCACCGCCGACTCGCCCGACTACGGCATCGAGGGCGCGGTGTCGATCGCCGAGCTGGCCGAGCGAGCCGGCGTGCATCCCGTCGACCTCGTCATCGACCGGCTGATCGCCAGCGACGGCCTCGAGCTGTTCAACACGTGGTTCTTCAGCCGCAACACCGAGGCCCTGCCCGAGATGCTCAACCTCGACCACGTGTATCCGGGGCTCGCCGACACCGGCGCCCACGCCGGTCAGATCTGCGACGCCGACATGAGCACGCACTACCTGGCGTACTGGCAGCGCGATCGCAAGCTCACGTCGCTGGCCGACGCCGTCCGGCGGCTGAGCGCGCTGCCCGCCGGCGTTCTCGGTCTCGTCGATCGGGGCACGCTCGGGGCCGGCAAGTTCGCCGACATCAACGTGTTCGACATCGACGCCGTCGACAGCGAGCAGCCGCGCTACACCAACGACTTCCCGAACGGTGCCGGGCGCCTCAAGATCGGAGCACGCGGGTATGCGGCGACGCTGGTGAACGGAGCCGTCGTCACCGAGCAGGGAGTCAACACGGGCGCCCGCCCGGGGCGCGTGTTGCGCGAGTTCGCCCGCACCTGACGCCATGATGGGGCCGGAGATGCGCGACCGGTCCACCACCGAGCACGGACGGCTCGTCCGGCTGATGCTGCTCTCGGTCGCCGCTGCGGTGGTGACCATCGTGCTGAAGGCGCTCGCCGCGGCGGTCACCGGGTCGGTGGGCTTCCTGTCGGATGCGTTGGAGTCGGTGGTCAACCTGGTCGCCGCGTTGGTGGGGCTGTGGGCGGTGCGCCTCGCCGCACGCCCGCCCGACCTCGGCCATCACTTCGGTCACGGCAAGGCCGAGTACCTCTCGGCCGCGGTGGAGGGCGCCCTCATTCTCGCCGCCGCCGCCGCCATCGGCTGGACGTCGGTGCGCCGGCTGCTCGACCCCGTCGCGATCGAGGAGCCGGGAATCGGCCTCGGCCTGTCGATGCTCGCATCACTCGTCAACCTCGGTGTTGGCGTGGTGCTCGTGCGGGCGGGGCGCCGCACCCGGTCGATCGCCCTCGAGGCGGACGGGCGTCACCTTCTCACCGACGTGGTCACGTCCGCCGGCGTGCTGGTCGGCATCGCCCTGGTCGCCATCTTCGACTGGTACGTGCTCGATCCCGTCGTGGCGATCGCCGTCGGCGTCAACATCCTGTACACGGGCTACGGCCTCCTGCGCCGGTCGGTCTCCGGCCTGCTCGACGCGTCCCTCCCCGGCGACGACCGCTCCAGGGTCGAGGCCGTGCTGTCGGAGTTCCGCCGCCGTGAGCCGGTCGACTTCCACGCCCTCCGATCTCGCGAGTCGGGACGGCAGCGGTTCGTATACGTGCACCTGCTGGTTCCTGCCGACTGGACCGTCAAGCGCGGTCACGACCTCGCCGACGATCTGTCGGACGCGGTCGATGAGGCGCTCCCGGGCACGCACACGTTCGTCCACATGGAGCCGATCGGCGACCCGTCCTCCTACGACCACCAGTACCTGCCGGAGTCACTCCCGGGCGAGTGAGGTCGCCAGCCCGGGGATCTGGACCCACGGCTGCTTGTGGTCGCACCACGCCTCGACGGTCGGCGCCACGGCCGATCGGTCGTCGAGGGTTCCGGCCTTCACGGCGAGGATGCCGGCGGGCT
This sequence comes from Desertimonas flava, assembly GCF_003426815.1. Classification (GTDB taxonomy): domain Bacteria; phylum Actinomycetota; class Acidimicrobiia; order Acidimicrobiales; family Ilumatobacteraceae; genus Desertimonas; species Desertimonas flava. The sequence continues at coordinate 77,332 of NZ_QKYK01000021.1, read as the reverse complement.
GGACGAGCTCGGACATGATCGGCGACCCGCACGCGCCGCAGAAGCGTCGGTACACGTGCACCGTGTCGCCGCCGTCGTCGCCACGGTCCTCGAACGTGCTGAGCGTTCCGGTGACGGACATCTGGCTCTCGTGGACGATGAGGTTGACCGAGAACGCCGACCCGCCCTGGCGCTGGCAGTGCTCGCAGTGGCAGATCGCCGTGGCGATCGGATCCCCGGTGAGCTCGTACGTGATGGCGCCGCAGAGGCACCGACCCGACGCCGTCATCGCGTGAACACCGGTGGGCGCTTCTCGAGGAACGCCTGCACGGCCTCGGCGTGTTGCGGCGACGTCCAGCACTCGGCGAGGTAGCGGTGCTCGGCCTGCTGCACGGCGATCAGGTCGCCTTCCGTCGCGTTGACAGTGAGCAGCTCCTTGATCATCCGGAGCTGCGGCGCCGGGTTGGCGGCGTACGTCGCGGCGATGGCGAGCGCGGTCTCGAGGAGGTCCTCGTCGGTGTCGGCCAGACGGTCGACGAGGCCGATCTCCTTGGCCTCGGGGGCCGGCACGAGGCGGCCCGACAGGCACAGGTCGCTGGCGTGGCCGAAGCCGACGCGGTCGGCGAGCAGTCGGGAGCTGGCGAGCTCGGGGACGATGCCCATCTTGATGAAGAACATGCCGAGCTTGGCCGCCGGTCCGGCCACGATGTGGTCCATCGGGAGGCACATCGTCACGCCGATGCCGACGGCAGCGCCGTTGATGGCGGCGACCATCGGTTTGGACCGCCGGCAGAGCGAGACCCAATCGACGCCCTTGGGCATGCCGCCGACCCCACCGGCGGTGTCGTTGCCGGGGTCGGTACCGCTGATGCGCGTGTTGAACGTGGCCTCCATGTCGGCGCCGGCGCAGAACCCGCGGCCCGCGCCGGTGGTGACGATGGCGCCAACGCCCGGGTCGTCGTTGGCCCGGTTGATCGCGTCGACCTGTTCCTCGGCCATGCGCGGCGTCCACGCGTTGAGCTTGTCGGGGCGGTTCAGGGTGATGACGGCCACCTCGTCGCGGACGTCGTAGGTGATCTGCTCGTACTCCACCCACTCATCGTCACAGCCGGTCTCGTGCGGGGTCGAACCGGACGCTCGACACCGCCGCCGGCGGCGCGGTCTACGCCGGGCGGGCGGCGGGCTGGAAGAGCTCGATCAGGTTGCCCGACGGGTCCTGGACGAGGATCTGCTGGCCGCCGGGCCCGCTGACCACGTCGTTGCGGAACGTGACGCCCTCCGAGCGAAGCCGGCTGATCTCGGCGTCGATGTCGTCGACGACGAAGTGGAGGCGGTTCCATCCGCCGGGCCCCGGCTGCGCGCCGTCGGGCATCGACCGCCCGGCCGAGCTCGCCGGTCCACTGAGGAGGACCCTGAGGTTTCCCCGCGTGACGTCGGCGAAGGCCGGTGAGGAGATGCCGGTGGGCTCGAACCCGAAGTGTTTGGTGTAGAAGTCGACGGCCGTCGGCACGTCGTCGACCATGTAGCGCACGTTGACGTAGTCGGTGCTCATGTTGTGTCCTCTCGTCGGGAACCTGTGGTCAGGCTGGTGTGAGTCGGGGTGCTGCGGGCGGCGACGATCTGGGCGATGAGGAGATCGACCCGTTCCTCGATCTCGTCGGCGGTGCTCACGAACTGGGGGTAGCCGGTGTGGTCGGAGTCGGCGGTGGCCGCCGGGTCGGCCATGCTCCAGTGGGCCGTGGTCGGTTGGCCGGGGAACTCGGGGCAGATCTCACGGACCTTGTCGCACAACGTGATGACGTGGTCGAAACGGGACCCGGCGAGCTCGTCGAGGTGGGTGGTGGCACGCCCGGCGATGTCGATGCCGCGCTCGGCGAGCACGCGCACGGCGTTCGGGTGGAGGGTCTTCGGATGGCTTCCTGCGCTGCGGGCGGCGATCGCGTGGTTCGAGCGGTGCTCGAGCAGGGCCTGGGCGATCTGCGACCGGGCCGAGTTGCCGGTGCAGAGGAACAGGACCGTGGCGAGCGGGCGGCCCGGTGTCGCGTCGAGCTCAGGTCCCGGGGCGCGGATGCCGGTCGAGGGGCGGAGCGCGGGGTGCAGCGCGCCCGCCGCTTCGGTGATCACGTCGGCGCAGCGCTGCACGTGGACGCGGTAGTAGGTGTCGCGGCCGTCGGCACTGCTGCGCCGAGCGGAGACCAGACCGGCGTCGCGCAGTTGCGCGACGTGGTACGACACGAGGTTCTGGGGTCGGTCGAGCAACGCGCTCAGCTCGCCGACGCGCCGGTCGCTTCGCGACAGCTCCTGGAGGACTCGCCACCGGTGCGGGTCGGCGATCAGCTGGAGCGATCCGGGAGACGTGAGCGCCGTCGCGTTGTCGCGCGCTTTGATCGGCATGACCCATTTATATCAAACTGGATTGATAGATCAAGCGCGAAGGGTTGAACCAGGTCAGCTCGTCCTGATGCCGAGGTGGCGTAGGGCGCGGGCTGCGGCGTTGGCCCCGCACATCCCGTGGGCTCCGGCGCCGGGTGGTGTCGACGCCGAGCAGAGGTACACGCCGTCGATGCCCGTGGCGTACGGGTCGATCGCCACGCGCGGGCGGAACACGACCTGCCGGAACGAGCTGGCCCCGCCGATGATGTCGCCGCCGACGTAGTTGGAGTTGTAGCGACTCAGCTCGGTCGTCGAGCGCACGGCGGTGGCCACCACCCGGTCCCGGAATCCCGGGGCGAAGCGCTCGATCTGGGCGACGATCGCCTCGGTCGCGTCCCCCGTGAACCCGTGGGGCACGTGGGCGTACGTCCACAGCGGATGCACGTCACCCATCGAACGACCGGGATCGGCCAGGTACTGCTGCCCGACGAGGACGAACGGCCGATCGGGCATCCGTCCCCGATGTACCTCGAGCTCGTTGGCGGCGACCTCGAGGGCGTCACCGCCGAGGTGGACGGTGCCGGCGACGCGGGCCGCCGGAGCCGTCCACGGCACCCCGCCCTCGACGGCGAAGTCGACCTTGAACGCCGCCGCCCCGTGCCGGAACCGCCGGTAGGCCCGAGCGACGCGCGACGGCAGCCCGTCACCGAGGATGCCGGCCGCCACGCTCGGTGACACGTCGAGCAGCAGGGCGTCGCGAGGTGGGAGATCGGCGGCCGACGTGACCCGGATGCCGGTCTCGATCGTGCCGCCGCGGCGGACGATGTCGGCGGCGAGGGCGTCGGCGATCGCCTGCGAACCGCCCTCGGCGACCACCCAGCCGTGGGCGTGCCCGGCCGAGGTGAGCGCCATCCCGAGCACGCTGGACATCGGTCGGTCGAGTCGCCAGAAGGCGTGGGCCGCGACGCCCATCCACAACGCCCGGGCCTGCGGGGAGGCGAAGGCCTTGGCCAGCACGGTGGCGGGGAGCGTGGCAGGTGCGCCGAAGCGGGCGAGCGTGAACGGGTGCCGCGGAACGCGCAACAGTGGTTGCGACACGTCGTCGAAGAGGTCGTCGAAGTGCGCCGCCGGCGCGCCGAACAGCCGGCGCCAACGGGCGCCGTCAGCGCCGAGCAGCTCGTCGGTGCGGTCGAACGAGCGGGCGAACGCACCCGCCGTCCCGTCATCGAGGGGATGGGCGCAGTCGACGTCGGTGTTGCGCCACGTCAGGCCGTCGAGCTGCAGGCGGCGGAACAGCGGAGAGGCGATCACCATCGGATGGACGGCCGAGCAGTCGTCGTGGACCAGGCCGGGCACGGTGAGTTGCGAGCTGCGGGTCCCGCCGCCGATGGTGTCGGCGGCCTCGAGCACGGTGACGTCGACGCCGGCGCGGGCGAGGACGGCCGCCGCCCCGAGTCCGTTCGGTCCGCTGCCGACGACGATCGCGGAGGTCACGACGTCAGGCGGTGCTGGCGAGCGGGCGGGCCTCGCCCAGCAGCTCCGGCGGTGGCTCGGGCGCCCGCCCGCCGGTGCCCGGATACGCCGCGCCGCTCGGCGTGTAGCCGGGGCGCCGCCACGTGATCACGTGGGGGAGGAGCCCGTTGGGCAGCCACGGCTGCTCGTGGGCGGCGTCGTCGTTGTGGTACCAGCCCTTCTCCACCACGCCGAGGGCGGCGTCGATGACTCGGTACTGGACCCGCTTCGAGAACATCGGCTGCGACTCGGTGAACACGACGACGAGGTCGCCGGGCTCGTAGTTGCACCGTTCCTGCACGGCCTCGACGAGGCGTTCGTCGTGGCAGTGCCCGTCGCCGAAGTTCCAGCCCGTCAGCACGTTGCTCAGGAACTCGCCCTCGCGCAGCACGCGGGTGTCGATGTCGCCGCTGTGGCGCATGTGCAGCGTGATGTGCATGCGCCCCATCGGGTGCATCATGCGGAAGGCGATCGCCTTCTGGATGAACACCTCGGAGATCTCCTTGCCGAAGATCGGCTCGATCTGGTCGATCTGGTTGTCGGCCGCCTTCACCACCCGCTCGTTGATCCGGTCCTCCTTCTCCTTGTCGCGGAACGCCCAGGTGGTCGACGCCCAGTTGCCGGCGTACTGCTTGAGCCCGATGAGGAAGGACACGTACTGCGGCCAGATCGCGCCGAGCACGATGGGGAACAGGGCGAAGGCCACGACCCCGGCGAGCAGTGCCGGGTTCATGTCGCCCACGCCGAAGCCGTCGCCGGCCGGGAAGTTCCCGAACAGGAAGCCGGCGCAGAAGATGAAGAAGACGTTCCACTCCAGCGGGACGGCGAGCGGGATCGTCGAGATGATGAAGACATGAAGGGCCCAGATCGACCCGATCGCGATCCACGTCAGCCACGGCCACGGAGAGAACAGCAGCGTCAATGGCACCACGATCTCGCACGTGGTGCCCCCGACGTGGGCGAGGAAGTGGGTGAGGTTCGACGGCCTGATGTCGTTCGGGTAGTCGCGCACGCTCGCCATGCGCAGCTTGCGGAACCCGTTCCACGGTGAGTTCTGGAGCATCACGGCGACGGTGGCCGAGAAGCCGTGCTGGAGCTTCGACACGCCGGCGCCCATCCAGATGACGACGATGAAGATCTTGGCGGCGACCACCATGTCGACCCACGAGGGGAAGAAGGCGAAGGCCAGCATGGTTGGCACGTACTGCTCGGCGCGCGAGGCGAGGAACACGCACTTGTCGCGCAGTCCCATCAGCACGATCAGTCCGGCGTACACGGCGAAGGGCCAGCGCGGCATCACGCCCGCGGTGCCCTCGGGGAGGCCGTCGATCTGCTGGCCGGAGAGGAACAGCATCATGATCAGCCAGAACACGATGAGCTTGTAGAGCCCCGTGTCCCACGGAGTGCGGCGGTTGCCCTTGGTGAACGGGACGTGGTTCGGATACGGGGGGATGCGGATCGTGTCGTTCTGCCACCAGTACAACGACGCCCCGATCGGCGGGTCGAAGTGGAAGGCCATCGGTCCGCACGTTGCGGCGAAACCGAGGATCTCCATCAGGACGGTCCACACCATCAACTTCTGGTAGAGGATCGGCTCGTCCCACCACCCGCCGATGTCGTTGAACTCGAGGCCCTTGGTGAATGCTCCGGCGACGATCAACCCGAAAAGGGCGTAGAAGAAGATCTTCCACACGTAGAACATCGCCGTCTGCTTGGGCGTGCCGAACCCCGCCTCCACCCAGTGCAGCTGCAGCAGCTTCATGCGCGGGAGGAACGGGATCTTCGGGAACTCGTCGAGATCGACGGGCGGTAGATCAGCGGTGCGGTAACCCATGTGTGCAGTCCCCGTTTCGATTCGGTTCAGAACTTGCGGCCGCGGCGCAGGCGCTGCTGCCAGTCGCGGCGTTGCTGTTCGGCGTCCAGGTAGTGGTCGTCTTCGGAGGTGTGGCGTCGCGACACCTGCGTGCCGGTGAGGCGCCGTAGCTCGCGTTCACGGACGCGCTGGCGGGACCAGGCCTTGGTCTTGTCCTTGCGTCGCTTGCGCTCGATGTGGTCCTCCTCGCTTTCGGAGGTTCCACTCAGGTACGCCTCCTCGATCTCGTCGAGGCGTGTGAGTCCTTCGGTCGACGGCATCTCCATGCGGATCTGCCCCCGGGCCATCAGGTACATCCGGTCGCTGTAGCGCAGCGCCTTGCGGGCATGCTGTTCGATGATCAGGGCGCCGATTCCCTGCTCGGAGGCGGCCTTGCGCACGGCGCCGAGCAGGCGGTCGACGATCATCGGCGCCAGGCCGAGCGACAGCTCGTCGGCGAGGAGCAGCTGCGGGTTGCGGCTCAGCGCCCGGGCGAGGGCCACCATCTGCTGCTCGCCCCCGGACAGGAGTCCGCCGCGGACGTCGATGCGCTTCTCGAGCTCGGGGAACAGCTCGATCGCCTTGTCGACGTCGCCCCCGCCGATGCGCAGGTTGTCCCGCGTCGACATCTTGGTGAACACGAGCCGTTCCTCGGTGACCAGCCCGATGCCCGTGCGCACGCGTTGGTACATCGGGGTGAACGTCGGCACGTTGCTGAACATGACGATCCCGTCGACCGGTGCCAGCTCGCCGGCGATCGTGAGCAGGGTGGTGGTCTTGCCGGCGCCGTTGGGCCCGAGCAGGCACACCACCTCGCCGGGCCGCACGGTGAGGTTCACTCCCGACACCACCTCGCGTCCGAGGTAGCCGGCCTTCAGCTGGCGGGTCTCGAGCAGGTTCGGGGTGGACGTGATCGCGTACGGGCTCGCCGCGTCGATGGGGATGGCGCTCACACCGCTCCTCCTGCCACCGCGACCGACTCCGGTTCGGCGTCTGGCTCGTCGAGCTCGTCGCCGAGGTAGGCGGCGATGACCGCCGGGTCGTTGCGGACCTCCTGCGGGGTGCCCATGGCGATGCGCCGCCCGAAGTCGATCACCACGACGTCGTCGCAGAACCCCATCACGAAGTTCATGTCGTGCTCGACGACGAGGATCGCCATGCCCCAGTCGTCGGCCAGCCGCCGCACCACCTGGCCGAGCTCGCGGCTCTCGACCGAGCTCAGGCCGGCCGCCGGTTCGTCGAGCAGCAGCACGCTCGGGTGCATGGCCACGGCGCGGGCGATGGCGAGGAGGCGGCGCTTGCCGTACGACAGGTCGCTCACCTCACGGTGGAGGTCCTCGTCGAGCTCGAATGCCTGGATGGCCCGCACCACCTCGGGCTGGAACTTCGGGAGCTTCGGCCACACGAGATCGCGGAAGTAGGCGCCGACGTTCTGCGGGTCGGCGGCCACGCTGAGGTTCTCGAACACCGAGGTGTCCTCGAACAGCTCGAGCGACTGGAACGAGCGAGCCATGCCCGCACGGACACGGCGGGTCGGTCCGATCCACGAGACGTCGCGATCGCCGATGAGCACTCGTCCGCCCGAGGCGCGTGTGAAGCCGCTGAGGGCGTCGATCAGCGACGTCTTGCCGGCGCCGTTGGGGCCGATCAGCCCGGTGACCCGTCCCGGCTCGAGCGTGAAGCTCACCCGGTCGACGGCGATCACCGTCCCGTACCGGACGGACAGGTCCTCGACGACCAGCCGCTTCGGCGGTACGCGCTGGTCGTGGGTCTCGTCGACCGGCTCGGACACGTCCTCGAGCTTGATGAAGTAGGACTCGCCGAACTTCTTGGTGCGCTTGAGGTGGCGGAACGTCTTGACCCACTCGGACACCACGCCGTCGGGGTTGTAGAGGACGATGAGCAGGATGGCGATGCCGCTGATCAGCTGGATGTACTTGCCGACGCCGTCCCAGGTGGACTCCATCACCTCCTGGTTGAAGCCGGCCGTCGCCATCATCGAGCCGACGAAGGCGCCGAGGATGTGGCCGACGCCGCCGACCAGTGACAGGCCGGCGAAGTAGATGGACGTGAAGTTGGTGAACGACTGGTAGCTGATGGACGTGACGCGGAAGGCCAGCAGGATGCCGCCCAGCGCGGCGATGGCCGAGGCGAAGGCGAAGGCGAACAGCTTGGCCGACACGATGTTGATGCCGAGCGAGGCTGCGGCGCGCTCGTTCGTGCGCACCGCGATCAACCGGCGCCCGCTCCGGCCGCGGCGGACGTTGGCCACGGCGATCACGGTGATGAGCGCCATGGCGAGGACGAAGATGCCGTAGCGATCGGGATGCCGGATCGACCCGATGTCGTGGCCGAAGAGGCTCGGGCTGCCCACCTGGGTTCCTTGCACACCGCCGGTGAACTTGCGGTTGTTGAAGAGGATCAGCTCGATCGCCGTGCCGAGCCCGAGCGTGACGATCGCCAGGTTGATGCCCCGCGTTCGCACGGCGGGAAGGGCGAACACCAACCCGAGCGGCACCGCTCCGACGACGCCCAAGACGAGCCCGAGCAGGAAGGGGATGTCGTACACGGCGACGAGCCGGCCGGCGACGTAAGCGCCGAAGCCGGCCATCGCGTACTGGGCCAGCGACAGCTGCCCGGCATAGCCGGTGAGCACGACGATCGACAGCAGGATGATCGCCGCGCAGAGCGACACCGTGATCGCGTCGATCCACTTGTTCTCCTTCGTCAGGATCACGAACACGACGGCACCGGTGGCGAACAGCATCCAGTCCCACGAGAGCCGGCCGCTCCCGACGGTGGGCTTGCGCTGGAGGAAGTGGTCGCGCAGCGGGATCGAGCGGCCGCGGACGACCATCATCACGATGATGACGATGAACGGCAGCGACTGATCGACGCCCTGCTGGTCCCAGTAGCGCCCGACCAACGTCTGACCCATGCCGAGGACGTACGCCGCCGCCGTGGCGATGGGGAACGACTTGAAGTCGCCGACGAGGGCGGCGGCGAGGGCGGCCAGCACGAGGCTGGTCATCGCCGTCACCTGGAGCGTGATGATCGGGACGACGAGGATGCCGGCGACGCACGCCAGGCCCGAGCCGAGCGCCCAGTTGAGGACGGCCACCTTGTTGGGCGACACCCCGACGGCGGCGGCGAGGCGCTCGCTCTCGGCCACCGCCTCCGTCTCGATGCCGAATCGGCTGGAGCGGTAGAGCATCCACAGCAGCAGCGCCGAGACGCTGCCGATGGCGAGCAGGATCAGGCGATCGGCGGTGATGCTGACGTCGCCGTAGATGGTGACCCGGTGGGTGGGGAGCCAGCTCGGGACCTGTCGCGGCTGTGATCCGTAGCGGATCACCACGCCGGCCTGGACGAGGATCAGCACGCCGAGTGTGGCGAGGACCTGGACGAGCGTGGAGGCCCGTTTGCGCTGCAGCGGGCGCAGGATCACCCAGTGGGTGAGCACGCCGAGGAGGGCCGAGAGGGCCACGCCCAACGCCGACGAGAGGAGGAACGGGAGGCCGTGCTCGTGGTGCAGCTCGTACTGGAGGAACACGCCCGCGATCGCCGTCGCGCCGAGCGAGAAGTTGAGCACGCCGGTCCCGCGGAACACCACGATCGTCCCTTGCGCGGCGAAGGCGTAGAGCGAACCCACACCCAGTCCCAGCAAGGCGAACCTGATGACCTCGTCCATTGTCCCCCAGTCCCCGGCCGCATCGCCGAGCGAGCCGCACCTTAACGCGCGTTCAAGTCCGATGCGAGGTGGACGGGAGGCCCGCGCCTAGTGTTTGCGCCGACGGGCGCCACTGGGCCCCGGCAAACAGCGGGGAACCACAAGGGGGACTTCATGGCATCCATTCCTGCTCAACGCGGCCGACGTCACGGGAGGCGCGGCGCCGCCGCCCTCGTCGGGGCGGCCGGGCTCGCCTTCGTCGTGCCGGCCGCGGCGAACGCCGGTGGACAGCGCGCTGCCGGCACCGAGCCCAGCGGCGATCCGATCAAGGTGATGACGGTCACCACGCTCAACGCCAACGGCCCGACGTACGAGAACATCGCGATCACGGCCGAGCTGTTCGCCGACTACATCAACGCCCAGGGCGGCGTCGCCGGGCACCCGCTCGAGGTGACGGTCTGCGACGAGCAGTTCGATCCGGCGGTGGCGGCCACGTGCGCCCGCCAGGCCGTCGACGAGGGCATGGTGTCGGTCGTCGGCTCGTTCACGTACTTCGCCGAGTCGATCGTGCCGGTCATCGCCGCGTCCGACATCACGTGGTTCGGCGCCTGCTGCCCGATCTCGCCGTCCGAGCTCAGCGATCCCCACTCGTTCCCGATCGGCAACCAGCCGATGTACGCGGTGGGCGAGGTGAAGCGGGCCAACGAGGACGGCTGCGAGAACATCAACGCCGTGATCACCGAGGGTGCCGCGGCGATCTTCCAGACGCCGATGGAAAACGCCATGGCCGCGTACGGCAAGGAGTTCGGCGACATCATCCTCACGCCGGAGGTGTCACAGGACTACTCGGCCGAGGTCGCCAAGGCGATCTCGGGTGCCGATTGCGTCGTGACGGTGATGTCCGAGACGCCGTTCCTCACGTGGAACACGGCGTGGGCGCAGTCGGGCACGGAGATCCCGCAGTACGGCAACCAGGGCAACCTCAACGAGATCTCGGTGGTCGGTGCCGAGGAGGCCACCGACGGCGACATCATCGCCGGCATGTATCCCGACATCGCCACCGAGCCGTGGGACGAGTACCGCACGGCGCTCGAGGAGGCCGGTGTCGACCAGGAGGAGAACGACTTCAACAGCCTCGGCGGCATGGGTACGTGGGCGGCCTACACCGCGTTCACGCAGATCGCCGAGACGATCGAGGGCGACATCACGGCCCAGTCGTTCTACGAGGCGGCGAGCAACACGAGCGAGCTCGACCTCGGCGGCATGGTGCCCGTGCTCGACTTCACGCAGGAGTGGACCGACGGCCTGCCCGGCTACAACCGGCTGTTCAACCGCAGCGTGGTCTTCAGCGTGCTCGACAACGGTGAGGTGGTGCCGCTCACCCAGGAGTTCGAGGACGTCAGCGACCTCGCCATGGGGATCGCCCCCTCCTGACCGCGACGACGCTCGCACCTGACGGGTGGTGCCAGGCACCACCCGTCAGGTCGCGTCGCGGCGCTTGAAGGGCGACATCCGGCGCGGCGCCGATTTGGCGGCGCGGGTCGCCCGGTCGCGCAGGAGGCGGCGGAGCTCGCCGCGGTAGCGGCGGGCGACGGCGACGGCGGCGTCGAACAGCTCGCGCGGCACCCGGCCGGCAGTGGGGGTGAGGCGGCGGCGGAGGTCGGCGTCGTCGGCGACCGTCTCGGCGACGAGCGTCATTCCCTGGTGATGCAGCAGGGCCGCGATCACGAGTCCTTCGGTGACCTGACCGCCGATCGTCTCGGAGACGTCGGCGACCTGTCGGAGGATGGAGCCGCTGACGCCGAACGCACCGCCGACGAGCCCGAGCAACGTTCCGACGGTGCCGCCTCCGGACGTGAGGACCTCGCCGAGGGCGTCGGCGAGATCGTCGCTGATCGCTTCGTCGGCGAGGTCGGCCGCGTCGCCGGCGGCTTCGAGTCCGTACACCGCGGCGCGCACGGCGAGGTCGAGCTCGAGGCGGTCCTCGATGTCGAGGTAGGACGCCGCGGTGATGCCGGCGGCCGCACTCCGCGCGATGCGGAGGTACGTCCGGGCCGTCGGCTGCAACCCGAGGGTCGCCAGGGCGTCGAGCTGGATCTCCACCGATCCGGCGACGACGGCCGCGGCGTCGCCGACGCGGCTGCGCGCGGCGGCGACGGCGAGCCCGGTCGCCAGGCTGCGGGCGCCGATGCGCCCGCTGAGCTCGCCGGCGATCAGTTCGGCGACCACGGCGCGGTCCTCGATCGTCTGTGTGGGCACCGCGAGATCGGCCGCGATCGCCCCGGTTCGCCGCCACTCCGCCACCGTGTCTGCCCAACCGGGGGCGGTCAGCAACGCCGCCAGCCACTGCTCCCGATCGAGACCGGCCCGGGGTCCCCGCCCGAGCGGGCCGACACCGGGACCGAGCACGGCGGCGAGCCGCCGCCGATGCCGGCGCATCACCAGCCGCTGGGCGCCGAGGAGGGCGGCGGCGATCACCAGCACGATCACCGCCATGGCCGCGAGGGTGACCCAGTCGATCCCGTCCGAGGGAGGACTGCCGCCGAACGCCCGTCTCGCCCGATCGACGAGATCGAGCGCGGCGCTCGCTCCGACGAGCACCGCCACCACCGTGACGACCAGCCCGATCGCCGCCAGCACGTCGACGAGGACGGTGGCCGGCCGTCGGCGCGTGGCGAAGTTGCTCATCGGTGGTTACGACACCGCTCGTCCGGAGTCGCTCCAGTAGCGGGCGCGCACGGCCTTCTTGTCGGGCTTGCCGACCGCCGTGAGCGGGAGCTCGTCGACGTAGTCGATGGTCTTGGGGGCCTGTTGCGAGCCCTTGGCCTCCTTGACGAGGCGTTGCAGCTCGGAGGTCAGCTCGTCAGTCGGCTCGGTGCCGGGGGTGAGCACGACGACCGCCTTGACGGCCTCGCCCCACTTCGGGTCGGGCACGCCGATCACCATCACCATCGACACGGCGGGATGGGTGCTGATGACGTCTTCGACCTCGCGGGGGAAGACGTTGAAGCCGCCGGTGATCACCATGTCCTTCGTGCGGTCGACGATGTACAGGTAACCCTCGTCGTCGAACCGCCCGACGTCGCCGGTGTGCAGCCAGTCGCCGGACAGGGCCTCGGCCGTCTCGTCGGGTAGGTCCTTGTAGCCGTTCATCACGAGTGGGCCCCGCACGCAGATCTCGCCCGACTCGCCGGCGCCGACGGGCTGGTTCTGATCGTCCAGCAGGGCGACGTGCAGCCAGGGCACCGGCTTGCCGCACGATGCGAGGCGTTCTGGTCGAGCGAGATCGTGCTCGCCCTTCTTCAGGTGGGTGATCACCATCGGCGCCTCGGTCTGTCCGAAGAACTGGAAGAAGATCGGGCCCCAGTGCCGGATCGCCTCGGCCAACTTGGCCGGGCTCATCGGGGAGGCGCCGTAGAAGATCGTCTCCATCGACGACATGTCGACGGTGGCGTAGCGCGGATGGGCCTGCATCGCGTAGAGCATCACCGGCACGATCAACGTGCACGTGATGCGGTGCTGCTCGACGAGGTCGAAGAAGGCGTCCGGCGAGAACGACTCCATCACGTAGAAGCATCCGCCCGACACCAGCACCGGGGCCAGCAACGACAGAGCGGCGTGGGAGAGCGGGGTGGGGACGGCGATCCGCAACGGCGCCGGGAACTCCCATTCCGCCATCTGGATCCACGTCATCGCCTGCCAGACCCGCTGGGTCATCAGCACGCCCTTCGGGCGGCCGGTGGTGCCCCCCGTGTAGACGACGCTGCAGAGGTCTTCGAGGAACATGTCCGGGGGTTCCAACGGTGCCGGTGCGAACCCGTCGGCGAGGGCGAGGTAGTCGTGGCCGGAGTCGCTCGGTCCGAAGCCGAGCAACGTGAGCTGCGGGTGATGGGCCTGCAGTTCGGCGGCGCGCTCGGCGAAGTGGCGGGGGTCGAACACCAGGCAGTCGATCTCGGCGTCGCCGATCACGTAGCTGTGGTCGGCGAGCGAACCCATCGGGTGCAGGGGAGTGAGCACCACGCCGTTGACGAGCGACGCCATGGCGTTGACCAGCACCTCGGGCCGGTTCTTCGACAGGATGGCGAGCCGGGCCCCAGGAGCGACGCCGACCGAGCGTTGGGCCTGGACGAACTGGCTGGTGCGATCCAGCACGTCGCGGTACGACCAGGTGCCGCCGGGCGTGTGGATGCAGGGCGCATCACCGTGCGCGGCGAGGTGATGGGCGACGAGGTGAGGCAGGAGAGGCTGCTCGTGGAGGATCGATGGCATGTCGTCCTACACGATCTGCACGGTGATGATCAGGGCGATCAACCCGGCAGTGAGGACGATCATGGCGACGGCGGCGAGCCCGTCGCGGGCGACCGACCGCTGGGCGGCCGGATCGGGCTCAGGTGGTGTGACATCCTGATCCTTGAGCTGATAGGGCATGGTCTCGCTTCCCCCTGGCCGCGGCGATCGACCGCGTCGGCGCGTCAACTTAGTGGACGTTAAGGTCGCAGTACATGCCGGAGTCCCCACCGCCCCCCAGCAAGCGACGCCGGATTCGTCTCGGCGCCGTGTCCCGGCCGGCCGGACAGGCCGAAGTCCCGAAGCGAGCAGGGGTCACCCGGCGGGAGGAGTTGTTGGACATCGCGGCCGAACTGCTCGCCGAGCGGAGCTTCGCGAGCGTCACCGTCGACGACCTGGGCGCCGCTGCCGGCATCTCCGGGCCGGCGTTGTACCACCACTTCGACAGCAAGGAAGCGCTGCTCGGCGAGATGCTGGTGGACATCAGCCAGCACCTCTTCGACGGCGGGCGCGGGTTGCGCGACACGTCGCCGCCGGAGCGATTGCTCGACGACCTGATCGAGATGCACGTCGACTTCGCCGTCGACCACCGGGCGTTGATCTCGGTCCACTTCCGTGACCTTCTCCAGGCCAGCGCGACCGATCAACGCCGCGTGCGCGTGCTGCAGCGCCAGTACGTGGAGATCTGGGTCGACGCGCTGTTGGTTCGCAAGCCGACCCTCACCGCAGCGATCGCGCGGCCGGCGGTCCACGGCGTGCTCGGTCTCATCAACTCCACGCCGTTCAGTCCTCGCGCCCGCCGCGGTGACATGGTCGCCCTGCTGCGAACGATGGCTGCGGCATCGTTCGCCGCGGTCGGAGTCACCGACGCGCCGATCGCGTGACGGCCGGTGCGTCGAGCGTGAAACCGGTCTGGGATCATGTCGCCGTGTCGATGCTCGCCCCGTATCGCGTCCTCGATCTGACCGATGCCCGTGCCGAGCTGGCGACGCACGTGTTCGCCGGGCTCGGCGCCGACGTCGTCAAGGTCGAGCAGCCCGGCGGCTCGCCGTCGCGTCACGAGGGCCTGCTCGTGCCGGGCGAACCGGACGGCCTGGCCAGCCTCCGGTTCCACGCCTTCAACCGGGGCAAGCGCAGCGTGGTCCTCGATCTCGACGACGACGCCGGGCGGGCGGACTTCCTCCGTCTCGTCGCGAGCGCCGACATCGTCGTCGAGAACGCCGGGCCCGGGGTGCTCGACGCCACAGGGCTCGGTTTCGATGCGCTGCGAGCCGCCAATCCCGGCATCGTGCACGTGGCGATCTCGCCGTTCGGGCAGACCGGTCCCTATGCCGATCACCAGGCGACCGATCTGACGCTCTCCGCGATGGGCGGCTCGATGGCCCTCAACGGCGATTCCGATCGTCGCCCGGTGCGGATCACGGTGCCGCAGACGTGGCTCCACGCCTCGGCCGAGAGCGTGGTCGGCGCGCTCGTCGCGCTCGAGCGCCGACGCCGCACCGGCGAGGCGCAGTTCGTCGACGTCTCCGTGCAGGCAGCGGTGTTCTGGACCGGACTGCAGGCGATGATCGCCCACGCCATCGACGGCAAGGACATCGAACGCAACGGCACCGTGCTGCAGCTCAGCACGATGGTGACGCCGCTGGTCTATCCCTGCGCCGACGGTGAGGTCTGCATCATCGCCACCGGAGAAACGGTCCGAGGGCTGCTGGACTGGATGGTGTCCAGCGGAGCGGTGACCGAGGAGTGGGTCGACGCCGAGGACTGGACGACGTGGGACGTGCGCGTCTTGACGGGTGAGCCGCTCGTCCACACTCCTGAAGACGTGCGCGCGGCGATCACCGGCTTCACGCTCCGCCACACCAAGACCGAGCTCTTCGACGGCGGCATCGAACGGAGCGTGACGCTGGCGCCCGTCAACACGGTGTCGGACGTGCTCGGCCTGACGCAGCTCGCCGAGCGCGACTACTGGGTGGACGTCGACCTCCCGAGCGGTCGCCGCCTGCGGGCTCCGGGACCGTTCGTCAAGACGTCGGCGACGCCGATCGCCTGGTCGCGTCCGGCTCCAGCCGTCGGCCAGCACACGAGCGAGGTGCTCGACTCGATCACGCCCGCGCCTGCGACGACCGGCCACGTCGAGGTGCGCGCCGACGAGCGCGACCGCCTGCCCCTCGCCGGGGTCAAGGTCGCCGACTTCTCGTGGATCGGGGTCGGGCCGATCACGGCGAAGGCGCTCGCCGACCACGGGGCGACCGTCGTCCACGTCGAGAGCGACAAGCCAGCCGATCGGCTGCGCCTCGTCGGGCCGTTCAAGGACGGCATCGCCGGCGTGAACCGGTGCCAGTTCTTCGGCAGCTTCAACACCTCGAAGTTGTCCCTGCAGCTCGATCTCAAGCACCCGAGCGGTCAGGACGTCGCCAAGCGGCTGCTGTCGTGGTGCGACATCGCACTCGACTCGTTCCGCGCCGGCACGATGGACCAGCTCGGGCTCGGTTACAGCGCCGCCCGTCAGCTCAACCCCGGGATCATCATGGCGACGACGTGCCTGCTCGGCCAGTACGGCCCCGCCGCCCAGCTCGCCGGCTACGGCTATCACGCCGCCGCGTTCAGTGGCTTCCACGAGATCACCGGCTGGGCGGACCGGCCGCCGGGCGGCCCGTTCAACGCTTACACCGACACCGTGTCGCCGCGGTTCTTGACGTCGGCCTTGCTCGCCGCGCTCGACCACCGCCGGCGCACCGGTGAGGGCCAGTTCATCGACCAGGCACAGATGGAGTCGTCATTGCACTTCATCGCCCCCGAGCTGATGGACGTGCAGGTGTCAGGCAGGAGTGCACGGCGGTCCGGTAACACCGATCCGGATCGCTTCCCCCACGACTCGTACCCGTGCGCCGGTCACGACGAGTGGATCGCCATCGCCGTCGAGAGCGCCGACCAGTGGGACGCTCTGCGTGAGGCGATGGGAGACCCCGCCTGGGCCCGTGATCCCGAACTGGCCGCGCTCGAGGGTCGACGCGCTCGCGCCGAGGAGATCGACCGCGAGATCGGCGCGTTCACGATCCTCCACGAGCCGCGTGAGCTGATGGACCTGCTGCAGGCGGTGGGGGTCCCGGCCGGGATGGTGCAGCGGTCGAGCGACCACCTGCGCGATCCGCAGCTCGCCCACCGCTCGTTCTTCCGGCATCTCGAGCACCCGGAGATGGGTGTCGTGCCCTACGAGGGGCACCAGTTCAAGGTCGCCGGCTACGACAACGGACCGCGGATGCCGGCCCCGTGCCTCGGCGAGCACACCTTCGAGGTCCTCACCGAGGTCCTCGGGATGACGGACGACGAAGCCGCCGAGATCCTGGTGAGCGGCGCCTGCGGCTGACGGCAGACCCGGCCACGCCCACCCGGGTCTCGTGGCTCAGAAGACGGGCACGTCGGGCTCACCGCCGGCGATGACGGCACCGGCGGCGCCGAACGTGTCGGGCCGGACGAGGAAGTGTTGGCGGAGCGTCTGGATGTCACGGAGCCGGCGCTGCAGCGGGTGATCGGCGTAGATCGCCCCGCCGCCCGCGGCCCGATGGGCGGCGTCCACCGCTGCCTCCGCCCGTTCCACGATCCACGCCGAGGCGGCGCGGAGGCGGCCCCGCTCGTCGAGTGTGGCTGTCCGTCGGTCCGTGGCGGCCGCCCACGTGGTGGCCGCGGCGGTCTGCAGCAGGAGTCGGGCGGCGCGCAGCTCGGTGTCGATGCGGGCGATCGTGTCGAGGAACCTGGGGTTGGTGGCGAGCGGGCCGTGGGCGAGCAGCGGCGTCTTCGTCGGCGCGAGCGTCACGACGTCGTCGAGCGCCCCCTGGCCGATGCCCAGGGCGACGCCGGCGATGCAGAGGGCGAGCGCGGCGGGGATCGGCAGACGTGTGACCGGGGCGTTGATGCAGGGCGGGTCGTGGAACGGGACGACCGTGCGCTCGGCCGGCACGACGGCGTCGTCGACGTGGATGTGGTGGCTGCCCGTGCCGCGGAGTCCGGCGACGTGCCAGGTGTCCTCGATCGTCATCTGGTCCGGCGTCAGCACGGCGATGCGGAACTGCGGCTCGTCGCCGTTGGTGTGTTCCAAGCAGTTGACGTACAGCCAGGTGGCGTGCTCACAGCCGCTGGCGAAGCTCCACCGGCCGGTCACGCGGTACGCGTCGCCGTCCCGCGTGATGGAGCCGGTCGGGTTGAAGACGCCGGCGGCGATCGTGCCCTGCTCGTGCGTGAACAGGGCATCGAACGACGGCTTGGGGAGCCCGACGAGATCGAGCCAGGCGGCCGAGCCGATCAGCACCGTCCAGGCGGTCGACGCGTCGGCGCGGGCGAGCGTCTCGTACAGCGACAGGGCCGCCGGCAGGTCGGCGCCGAGTCCTCCGTAGCTCGCCGGGAGCAGGATGCGGAAGCATCCGGCGCCCCGTACTGCGGCGAGAACCTCGGGCGGCAGTCGCCGTGCGGCCTCGATCTCGGTCGCGTGCTCCTGCAGCATCGGGCGAAGCTGCTCGGCGGCGTCGAGGACGTCGATGACCGGCGTCATGGCCGCAACATGGGCGCTTCGGCAGCGTGCCGGGCGCTCAGCCGATCGGCGTCGGCGGCGCTCGGTGGGGAGATGACGTTCGGACGGGACATGCGGAACCTCCTCGGGCGACGTGGTGACGTGTGATCCACGTATGCACGCCGCTGGCGTCGCCGCATCGCCTGGATGCGCCATCGGCGGGCGCAGACGTCATGGTCAATTCGGACCACGAGTGCCGACGAGCCCGTGTTCGTAGGCGTAGGCCGTGGCGGCCGCCCGCGACGAGATGCCGAGCTTGGTGAAGATGTTCTGGAGGTGGCGGGCGACCGTGTGCTCGCTGATGCCGAGCGATGCGGCGATCTGCCGGTTGGTTCCGCCCGAGGCGACGAGCCGGAGCACCTCGCACTCCCGCCGCGACAGGACGTCGGCGCTCGCATCCGGCTCGCGCTGCTCCTTCCGGGCCCGGACGAGCTCGGGGGTTGCGCCGAGCTCCTCGAGCGTCTCGATGGCGGCATCGAGTTCGGCAGTCCCGGCGTCCCCGTCGCCGAGCGCCCGGTACGCCGCGGCGATCTGCAGTCGCGCCCGGGCCACTTCGTGGCGGAGATCGAGCCGGCGGGCCTGCTCCCGCGCGTCGACGAGCGTGGCGAGGGCGACGCGGGTGTCGCCCTCCATCAGCTGGACGCGTCCCGCGGCCAGCGACGCGGCGGCACGCAGCATGGGGGCGTCGGCATCCGTGGCCAGTTCGCCGAGCTCCGTGGCGGCCTGGCGTGCGCTCGGCCTGTCGCCCGCTTCGACGAACACGTCCACGGCGGCGGCCAACACCGCCGGTCGATGGGCGCTCGACCGGGTCCGGTCGAGCATCTGGCCGGTGACCGCGACGGCGTCGTCCAGCCGTCCCTGGGCGAGCCGGAGCAGGGCGAGGCCGGGATCCGGGTCGAAGCCGAGCGTTGCCGCTGTGCGGTAGTCGATCTCTGCGTCGTCGAGCTCGCCCCGCACGCGGTGCAACTCGCCACGCTGGTAGGTCGCCACGGCCAGCGCCGGGTGGACGGGGTCGGCGAGGAGCCGGCAGGCGCGGTCGGCCTCGTCGACCGCGTCGCGCCAGCGGCCGCGGGCCTGGAGGACCTGCGATCGGTGGACGAGGCACTGGCCGCGGAACGGCACGAGGTCGGGCTGCGTGGCGCACCAGCGACGGAGTGCTTCGGTCCACTCCGCAGCGCGCCGGAGGTCGTAGGCGTGCATGCAGCCCTCGATGACGGCGCAATACACGATCCCGGCGGTGATCGGCGAGACGTCGTCGGCGCCGAGGGCCACCATCACCTCGTCGAACAGCCGGGCGCCGGCAGCCACGTCGCCCGCGGCGATGGCGGCCTCGCCGCTCGTGAGCAGCCCGAACGCCATCACGTCGCCGTCGGCGGTCTGGCGGCCGATGGCGACGATCTCACGTGCGGCGCTGTCAGCGCGCGTGGCGTCACCCGCCTCCAGTGCAGCCAGCACGTCGACGACGAGGGCGAGACCGCGCGCCGGGCACGGCCGGCCGAGCTCGTCGATCATCCGCTCCGAGCGCGCCAGCCAGCCGTTGCCGACCGTGACGTCACCCCGCAGGAGATGGGTGAGCGCCAGCCAACACGCACATCGGGCCGCCCGATCGAGGTCGCCGTTCTCCAACCACGCCCGGTGCGCGGCCTCCCAGGCGCCGGTGCTCTCGGCGTCCCGTCCGAGCAGGTAGGCGGCGACCGCCAGCAGCTCCAGGTCGGCGGCCGCGAGCTGGCGACCGGCGAGCGCGGAGTAGGTGACGGACCACTCGCGGCGGGCGAACGCGGCGCGGCCGGTGTCGAGCCCCACGGCCATGTCACCATTCTCGCCGGTTCGGCCGGGGTCTGTGACCAGCTGGCCGCCGGTGCTCCTCAGCTCCCGTCGATCGGGGGCGCGGTCGAGGCGCGCACCTGGATCGCTGGATGGAACACCGATCCGGGGACGGTGCGCCCGGTGCGCGCGATCAGCTGAAGGGCGAGGCTTCCGGCGGCCTCGCCGACCTCGGCGCCGGGGTAGGCGACCGACGTGAGCGGGGGGTCCACCTGGTCGATCGTCGGTGAGTCGTTGTAGCCGACGAGCGAGATGTCGTGGGGACACGAGAGGCCCCGCGAGCGGAACTCGGCCAAGGCGCCGAGGGCCATCAGGTCGTTGTGGGCGAAGACGGCGGTCGGGTGGTCGGTGGCCTGGTCGAGGAGCGCTCGCGCCAGCCGTTCACCCTCGTCGCGGCTCGGGACGGTGCCGAAGTCGGCGCCGCTCACCAACTCGACCCCGGCGTCGCGGCACGCGTCACGGAAGCCCTCGTGGCGGGCCGTGAAGTTGCCGATGTCCATCGGGCCGCGGAGCTCGGCGAGGCGGGTGTGGCCGAGCTCGATGAGGTGACGGGCCGCCAGCGCGCCGCCGGCGCGGTCGTCGTGGAGCACGTGGGGGAGCGGACTGCCCGGCAGGCCCCGGACGGCGACGACCACCGGGGTGACCGTCGACGCGGCCTCGAGTACCCGGCGGTCGCCGAACCGCGCGCCGGCGACGATGATCGCGTCCACCCGCCGGCTGAGGAGGTGGTTCACACCCCACGCCAGGCGCTCCGAGTCGTCCTGGGTCTCGAAGATGAGCGGCAGCATCTGTTCGGCGGCGAGGGCGCGGGCGATGCCGTGGATGACCGGGGCGATGAAGGGGTTGGCGAGGTCGCCGACGACCACGCCAACGGTGGCCGTCGCCCGTCGCCGGAGCGAGCCGGCGACGTGGTCGCCGCGGTAGCCCAGGTGTTGCGCAGCGGCGCGAACCCGATCGACCGTCGCCGCGTTCACGAGGTGGGCCTTGGCGGGATCGAGGGCGCGCGACACCGTGGAGGCGTTCACGCCGAGGTGCTCGGCGACATCCTTGAGGGTCACGTCGGCGATGGTGACCCGCCTTCATCGCCTGCCGGCTCTCCCGCCGCCTGGCGGAGGTGGACGGCGACCGCACCCATGTCGGCGGGGCCCATGCCGGCCGCCGCCGCGGCGCGCATCGCCTCGCGGTTGGCCGCCACCTGTGGCAGCGGGGCGCCGACCTCGGCGCCGAGGGCGAGCACGAGGTCGAGGTCCTTGATGGCGAGGTCGATCGTGAACGTGACGGGCGCCGACTCGGGCTGCTCGAACACGGCGCGGCGGTAGTGCACCACGGGAGCGGCGACCGCTGACGAGGCGAACACGTCGTAGGCCACGGAGCGTTCGATGCCCGAACGTTCGGCCAGCACCAGCGATTCGGCGATGGCCTGATTGATGGCGAACAGCACGGAGTTGACGGCCAGCTTCATCGCCGCGCCGGCGCCGGGTCCCCCGACCGTGACCACCCGGTCGGAGATGCCCTGGAGGACCGGGAGGGCGATCTCGAGCGGCGCCTCGTCGCCGGCCGCCATGACCAGCAGCTGACGGCTCTCGGCCGCGGCGACGCTCCCCGACACGGGAGCCTCGACGAGGTGCGCTCCGACGGTACGCAACAGGTCCCGGGCCTGCCGGGTGGCGTCGCTGCCGGACGTGCCCATGTCGACGACGACATCTCCCGGCGTGAGGCCCGCCGCCAGTCCGTCGTCGCCGTCGATCAGGCCGAGCAGAGCCTGACCGTCGGCGACCATCGTGACGACCACCGAGCAGTCATCGGCCAGCTCCCGAGGCGAGGCGGCGGCGGTGGCTCCGGTGGCCGAGGCGAAGGCCTCGGCGACCGAGTGCGTGCGGTTGTAGACCGTCAGCGGGCCGGTACCGGCCAGTTGGCGTGCCATCGGGTGGCCCATGCGGCCGAGCCCGGCGAAGCCGACATGGTGCGTCGTGCGCATACGTCCCCCTGTGAGCGTGCAATCGATTGTAGCGAGGCGAAGGCGACAGAGCCAGCACTCGCGCCCCGTTGGCCCCACGGAGCGGAGGCTTTTCGGCGAGTTTCTTGCATTCGATTGCACGGATGTGTATCAATGATTCCTGAGCCGGTCGCGGGGGTGACCGACGGACGGGTCGAGCAACCCAGGGGGCGAGGCGATGATCGAACGACGCCGCGTGGCGACGGACTGACGGCTGACGATGGCCATCCGTACCTTCGGGCCGAACAACGTCGACTGGGAGGTCCGCGTCGACATGGAGCGCCTGCGGACCGGGCGCCTGGACCGCCTGCGGGCCAGTCTCGACGCGTCCGAGCTCGGCGCCCTGTTGTGCTTCGACTTCGCCAACATCCGCTACGCCACGTCGACCCACATCGGGACGTGGGCCATCGACAAGCTGATCCGCTTCGCCCTGATCCCTCGGGGCGGCGAGCCGATCGTGTGGGACTTCGGCTCGGCGGCGCGGCACCACCAGCTCTACAACCCGTGGCTCGGCCACGCCCATGACGAGAGCCACGCCCACGCGGGCGCACCGGGCGAGGGGTGCCGGGCGCACGGCTCGCGGCCCGGCCTGTCGACGCTGCGCGGCGCCATCCCACCCGGGGCCGGGCTCGCCGACGACGTGGCCACCAAGGTCTACGACGTGCTCGCCGAGCACGGCCTCGAGAACGAGCCGCTCGGCGTCGACATCGTCGAGATGCCCGTCCTCACTGCCCTCGCCGGCCGGGGCATCCGTGTCGTCGACGGTCAGCAGGTCTTCCTCGAGGCCCGCCGCATCAAGACGGCCGAGGAGATCCTCCTGCTCACGCACGCCTGCTCGATGGTCGACGCCGCGTACGAGGAGCTGTACCGGCACCTCCGACCCGGGGTGCGCGAGAACGAGTGCGTCGGGCTCGTCTCCAAGACGCTGCTCGACCTCGGGTCCGAGTACGTCGAGGGGGTCAACGCCATCTCGGGCGAGCGCTGTTCGCCCCATCCGCACGTGTACTCCGACCGCATCATCCGGCCCGGTGATCCGGCGTTCTTCGACATCCTCCACAGCTACAACGGCTACCGCACGTGCTACTACCGCACGTTCCAGGTGGGCAGCGCGTCGGTCGCCCAGCGTGACGCCTACAAGCGCTGCCGCGAGTACATCGACCGGGCGATCGCTCTGGTTCGGCCGGGAGCGACCACCGCCGACATCTGTGCGGTGTGGCCGGCGGCCACCGAGTTCGGATTCGCCGACGAGATGGCGGCGTTCGCCCTGCAGTACGGCCACGGCGTGGGCTTGTCGATCTGGGAGCGGCCGATCTTCAGTCGGATGATCTCGTTCGACCATCCCGAGGTGCTCGAGGAGGGAATGGTGTTCGCCCTCGAGACCTACTGGCCGGCGGCCGACGGCTGGTCGGCCTCGCGCATCGAGGAGGAGGTGGTCGTCACCGCCGACGGCTGCGAGGTGATCACCCGCTTCCCCGCCGAGGAACTGCTCGTGTGCGGCACTCGGTACTGGACGTTCGACGGACCCCTGTCGACACTCCGCGAGTCGCAGTCGCACCTCAACACGGCGGAAGGGCAGGGGGCCCGATGACCGCCGTGCTCCCCGAACCGTTCGATCCGGCGATCGACGACGCGGCGATCGATCTCGACGTGCGGCTCCAGCTCTACCGCTGCCAGCAGACGATCCGCCAGCTCGAGAAGCGCCTGCACGACCTCTTCCTCCAGAACCTCGTGAAGGGGACGAGCCACCTGGCGACGGGGATGGAGGCGACGGCCGCAGCGTTCGGCGCCGCCCTCCGGCCCGACGACTACACGTTCGCCACCTACCGCGGCCACGGTCACACGGTGGCGCGCGGGGTCCCGCTGGGCCCCATCGTCGCCGAGATGCTCGGCCGGGGAAGCGGCCTGCTCGGGGGCAAGGGCGGGTCGATGCACCTCACCAGCGTCGAGCACGGGATGATGGGCAGCTACGCGATCGTGGGCGCCCACCTGTGCATCGCCAACGGCGCCGCGTGGTCGGCGGCGTTGCGCGGCACCGACCAGGTGGCGGTGGCGTTCTTCGGCGACGGGGCCACCAACATCGGGGCCTTCCACGAGGCGCTCAACTTCGCCGTGGTCTACAACCTGCCGACCATCTTCGTGTGCGAGAACAACCTCTACATGGAGTACACCGCCATCAGCGCGGTCACCTCGGTGGAACACCCGGCCGCCGGTCGGGCACCGGCGTACGGGCTCGACCCGGTCGTCGTCGACGGCAACGACGCCGACGCCGTGTACCTGGCAGCCGTGGCCGCCATCGACCGGGCCCGGTCGGGCGGTGGGCCTTCGCTGATCGAGTCGATGACCTACCGGCACGGCGGCCACAGTCGGGCCGACCCCGGCACCTATCGCCCCGACGACGAGGTGGCCGCGTGGCTCTCGCACGACCCGATCCCGATGTACCACCAGCGTCTGTTGCGCCTCGGGGTGTCGGAGGAAGAGCTCGCTGGGATCGCCACGGCCGTCGCGGCCGAGGTCGACGCCGCCACGGAGGCCGCGAAGGCGGCGCCGCCGCCCGACCCGGCCGAGCTGTACACCAACGTGTGGGCGGACGGGGGGTGGCGGTGGCGGAGCTGACGTATCGAGAGGCCGTCGCCCGGGGCATCGCCCAGGAGATGCGCCGCGATCCCACCGTCGTCTTCCTCGGCGAGGACGTCGCCGGGGCGGGCGGTGTGTTCAAGACGACCAGCGGGCTGCTCGACGAGTTCGGGCCGCGGCGAGTGGTCGACACCCCGATCTCGGAACAGGCGATCCTCGGCGCGGCGATGGGCGCGGCGATGACGGGCATGCGCCCGATCGCCGAGATCATGTTCGCCGACTTCTTCGCCGTGTGCTGGGACATGGTCGCCAACGAGATCGCCAAGGCCCGGTACATGACCAACGGTCAGGTGGACTGCCCGCTGGTGATCCGGTCCGGCGGTGGGGGATCGGTGCGCTTCGGCGCTCAGCACTCCCAGAGCGTCGAGAACTGGGCGATGGCGGTGCCGGGCATCAAGGTGGTCGCACCGTCGACCCCCGCCGACGTCATCGGGCTGATGGCCGCGGCGGTCAGAGACCCCGACCCCGTGCTCTTCTTCGAGCACAAGGGCCTCTACGCCTCGAAGGCGGACGTGCCCGACGGCGACATCGTCGACGAGCTCGGCACGGCCAAGGTGCGTCGCGACGGCGGTGACTGCACCATCGTGGCGCTCGGCATGATGGCGACTCGTGCCCTCGCGGCGGCGGAGCGGCTCGCCGAGGAGGGGATCGCCGCCACCGTCATCGACCTGCGGAGCCTCGTCCCGCTCGACATGGCCACGGTGCTGTCGTCGGTAACCGCCACCGGACGGCTCTTCACGGTGGAGGAGAACCCCCAGGCGTGCGGCTGGGGCGCCGAGGTGGCATCGATCGCCGCCGACGAGGCGTTCTGGGACCTCGACGGCCCGATCGTGCGGATCACCACGCCACACCTGCCGTTACCGGCGGCGGGCGACCTCGAGGACCTGGCGATCCCGTCCGTCGAGCGCATCGTCGCCACGATCCGCGAGTCGCTGGGCTGAGGCTGGGCGCGATGTCGGCTCACGTGGTGCGCAAGGCGGCGGACATCCACTACCGCACGCCGCCCGAGTTCGTCGGCCGCAGCACCGGGTACGGCGGCGACGACGTGGTGAACGAAGCGGCCGGCGCGGTGCAGATGGGGTTCCGGGTGTCCCGGCTCGACCCCGGCGGATCCGTCGACACGCACGTGCACTCGTGGGAGGAGTCGATCTACGTGTCAGAGGGGTCCCTCACGGTGGACACCCCCGAAGGATCCGTCGCGATGGTGGCCGGCGACTACGGACTGTTGCCGGTGGGGGTCACCCACGCCTTCCGCAACACCTCGGACGCGCCGGTCTGGATCTCCGAGATGAAGGCCCCACTCCCGCGCGAGCGCTACGCGTTCGACACCCAGTTCCCCGAGCCGCTCCCAACCAGCCCGCCCCGCACGGTGGACGTCCGCGATCCACGCAACCGTCGCTTCGGCCACATCGACGCCGAGTCGATGGACCCGGCGAACCAGACGCAGGACCGCATGCAGGTCAGCGCCAGCATGCGCACCGCGCTGCTCGTCTACAGCGGCATCACGGTGAAGATGATGGTCGACTCCGACCTCGGCGCCGACCTCTCGACGATGTTCATGGTGCAGTACGAGCGCGGCGGGTTCGCCGGCGCGCACGACCACCCGCTCGAGGAGACCTACCAGATCCTCGACGGCGAGGTGGAGGCGTTCTTCGACGGCAACGCCTACCGCCTCGGGCCCGGTGACGTGGCCTGGGCCGGGGTCGGCTGCGTGCACGAGTTCCGCAACGTCGGCAGCGGCCGCGTGCGCTGGCTGGAGACCCAGGCTCCGCAGCCTCCGGGACGCCACTCGTACCGCTTCGCGAGGGACTGGAGCTACCTCGACGATCTGCTGGCGTCGGCGCATGCCGACCCCGGCCACGCCCACGGTCACCATCATCACCCGCACGGTGATCCGCCGAGCGAGGTGCGCCCGAGCGATGGGTAGCACGCTCATCAAGGGTGGCACCGTCCTGTCGCTCGATCGGGCGGTCGGCAACCACCTGACGGCCGACGTGTTGATCGACGACGGCGTCATCGCCGAGATCGGTCCGTCCCTGCGCGCCCGGGGAGCAGAGGTGATCGACGCCGGCGGGACGATCGTCATGCCCGGCTTCGTCGACGCCCATCACCGCGTGGCGCTCTCACTGCTGCGCAGCAGCGGGCTCGCCGACCGCGACGAGGGGGCGCTCTCCGCAGACGACGTCTACACCGGCACGCTCGTGGGCCTCCTGCAGGCGCTCACCGCCGGCGCGACCACGGTGGTCGACTGGAGCATCGGCGCGGATGACCCGGCGAGCCTCGCCGCGGCGCGGGCCGCCCACGTCGAGGCCGGTGTGCGCACGGTCCTGGTCGTGGACACCAGCCGGGGCGGCGACTCGCCGGGCCGCTCCGAGGCCCACCGCTCGCCGGACGTCGCTCCCGATGCGATCGACGCCATCGCCGCCGATTGGGCGCAGGCGAGGCGCCGCGGGTGCCGGATCCACGCCCGCGCCGGCACGGCGGCGGCCGATGTCGGGTCGGTGGCCGAGCTCGGTCGTCGGGGCCTGCTCGGCCCCGACATCACCCTGGCCCACTGCGTGCATCTCAGCGACGCCGACGTCGACGCCATCTCCTCGTCCTCGACCGCTGTGGTGCTCACGCCGGCGAGCGACATGGCGGCCGGCCGGGGCAACCCGCCGATGCAGCAGCTCATCGAGCGGGGCATCAGGCCCGGGCTCGGCGTCGGCGACGTCCGTCTCGCCCCCGGCGATGTCTTCGCCCAGATGCGCGCCGCGATCTCGGTGCAGCACGCCGTCCTGTTCGATCTCAAGCTGGCCGGCAAGGGCGGGATCCCCAACCTGCTCGGCACGCGCGACGTCATCCGCTACGCCACGGTGGACGGGGCGACAGCCGCTGGTCTCGGCGACGTGACCGGGTCGCTCACGCCGGGCCAGCGGGCAGACGTCGTCGTGCTGCGCGCCGACCGCCCCAACATCGCACCGGTCAACGACCCGATCGGGGCGGTGGTGTGGGGCATGGACACGTCGAACGTCGACTGGGTGTTCGTCGACGGGGTGGCGCGGGTCGCCAACGGCGAGTTGGTGGTCGATGCCGCCGACGTCCGGCTCCGCGCGTCGAGCGCCGCACGCCGTCTCGCCGGCGCCGCAGGGCTCGGAGCGATGGCATGAAGCCGTGGTCGACGTCGACGCTGCTGACGCGGTTCGTCGTCGCCTCCCGGTTCATGCCCGTGTACCTGGCGCTGATCGTGCTCGTCGTCGTCTGCGCCATCTGGGTGCCCGAGACGCTGAGCCCCGTGGCGCTCTCGGCGATCGCTCCGCTCGCCGCCCTCCTGGCGATCACGGCGATCGGTCAGATGCTCGTGATCATGACCGGCGGCATCGACCTGAGCACGCCGGGCACGTTGACGCTGTCCGCGATGATCGTCGCCGGTGTCGGCAAGCAGTCCGACGGCCGGATCTGGATCGCGATCGCGACGGCCATCGGTATCGCCGCCCTCATCGGTCTCGTCAACGGCATCCTCATCGGCGGACTCAAGCTCAACGCCCTGATCGTGACGCTGGCGTCGGGGCAGATCGTCGCCGGGATCGTCAGTCGTTACGTGAAGACGTTCCCCATCCAGAGCGCCGTGCCGCTCGGTCTCTCCGACTGGGCGTCGTCGAGGTTCCTCGGCATCAGCCCGATCTTCTGGATCGGCGCCGCGGTCACCGTGGCCAGCATCGTGATCCTTCGCTACACGACGATGGGCCGGCGCTTCCAGGTGGTCGGAGCCAACCCCGTCTCGTCGCAGGTCGTCGGCGTGCGGGTGACGTTGACGCAGACGATGGTGTACGTGGTCGCCGCCATGCTCTACGCCGTCGCCGGCATCGCCCTCGCCGGGCAGCTGCGCAACCCGGGAGTCAACATCGGCACGCCGTACCTGCTCGGCCCGATCGCCGCCGTCGTCATCGGCGGGGCGTCGCTGGCCGGCGGCCTCGCCAGCCCGCTCTCCACGTTCGCCGCGGCATTCTTCCTGACCGGGCTCAACCAGATGATGCGCTCGCTCGGCCTCGCCACGTCACTCCAGTTCCTGGTGTTCGGCCTGGTCATCATCGGCGGGATGTTGGTGTCGGGCGACCGCATCATCAAGGGCGTCGAGGCCGTCGCTCGAGAACGACGGCCGCCTGCGAGCGCCGGAGGCCTGCCGGGTCCGACAGGAGTCGGCACCGGTTGAGAGCGGTGGGGACGCGCCACACACAGACCAGCCACACACAGACCAGCCACACACAGACCAAAGGGGGAGACCATGGACATGAGGAGAATCCCGAAGGGGAGCATTTCGAGGAGGACCGGCGTCGCCGTGCTCGTCGCCATGGCGGCGGCCGTGCCCGCTGCCGTCGGCTCGGCATCGAGCCCACCCGGCTCGGGCGGCGGCGAGAGCCCGCTCGCCGCGTACGGCGAGGATCCGTCGGCGGCCGACCCGGCCCTCGTCGAGAAGGCCCTCGGTCCCGTCGAGCCGTCGGCCGCCGAGAGCTGGGACATCGTGCTCGCCGCCATCGCCCGGGCCGATCAGGACCTCGACCAGGCGACGATCGACAAGGCGATGGAGTGCTGGAGCAACCAGGAGTGCGACACCGGTTCGGGCGGTGAGCTGGTGATGGGGTACGCCGACGGCGGTGGAGACACCGTCAACGTCTGGCGGGGGGTGAGTCACATGGAGGCGATCCTCCAAGCGCTGACGTATCCGGAGATCGGAAGGATCGTCTCGACGGCAGCCGACTTCAATGCCGACCCCGAGGTGCACGCCAACGACATCAGGTTCCTCATCCAGAGTGGAGTCGACTTCATCGTCGGCTATCCCGACGTCGGCGTGGCGCTCGCTCCCGCCGTACTGGAGGCCGAGGCGGCCGGGATCCCGTACCTGTCGTTCTCGGCCGGCTACGTGGGATTGCCCGGTCAGGACGGCGCGCTCATGCCGGGCGAGGACTACACCAGCGTGATCGGCGAGGACCTGTGTGCCCTCGGCGACAGCTTCGCCGCGGTGCTCAACGAGGGCGTCGGTGAGGGCCAGGTCGGCATGCTCGGGGGGACGCCGGGCAACGCCTTGAGCCTCGGCTGGCAGCAGTGCACGGTCGCGGCACTCGGTGACGGGATCGAGCTCGTCAACCCGCCGGCCAACGAGAGCTCGACCACCGGCGACACGTATTGGGTCAACACGATGGCGCTCGACGCCGTGCGCGGTCTGCTCACGACGAACCCCGACATCAGGGGGTGGGCGTACGAGTACAGCGATGGGCTGTACACGGCCCTCCAGGCGTACGACGAGCTCAACATCCCGGTCGAGAACCTCACGATCGCCCTGCGAACGGACGAGCAGACCCTGTTCTGCGACTGGGTCGACCGCGCCGAGCCGAGCTACAACATCTGGTACTCCGCCGGTGGCAACTTCCAGTCCCGTGTCGGCGTCACCGCGGCGATGCTCGTGCTGCAAGGCGCGGCGGTGCCGGGCGAGGTGGTCGTGCCCCATGTGATGCGTCAGGTGACCGAGGCCGATTGCGATCCCGATCGCGTCAACCCGGTGGTGTCGGGCACCTCGCTGGCGCCCGACGCCGTGCTCGCGGCGATGTTCGCGGCGTGACCGGCGCCTGACCGAGCGATCGCAGGGACCCGGCGGTGACCGACGAGCTCGTGCTCGAACTGGCGGGAGTGTCCCGCCAGTTCGGCGCGGTCCGCGCCCTGCGGTCGGTGGACTTCGACTGCCGCGCCGGTGAGATCCACGCCCTCGTCGGCGAGAACGGCTCGGGGAAGTCGACGCTGCTCGGGGTGGCCTCGGGTTTCGTCGACCCCGACCGCGGCACGGTGCGCATCGGCGGCCGCCCGCTCACCCGGGACTCTCCGACGCTCGCCCGCCGGCTGGGGCTGGCCATGGCCTATCAGGACGGCTCCGCGGTCGCCGCCGAGCCGGTGAAGAACAACCTCTACGTGGCCGCGGGGAGGGGGTTGTCACATCGGCCGCCGTACCATCGCCGCAAGCAGTGGGCCCGCCAGGTGCTCGTCGATCTCGACCTCGACCTCGAGCTGTTCCCGGACGCTCCCGTCGGCTCGCTGTCGATGGCCGAGCGGCAGCTCTTCGAGGTGGCCAAGGCCCTCGTCACCGATCCCAAGGTGCTGCTCCTCGACGAGCCGACGACCGCACTCGGACCCGACGAGGTGGAGACGCTCCACCGCGCCGTGGTCGCGTGCGCGCGTCGCGGCGTCGGCGTGGTCTACGTCAGCCATCGCCTTCCCGAGGTGCTGGAGGTGGCGCATCGGATCACCGTGCTCCGCGACGGACAGACGCAGGGCACGTTCGACGCGGCGGGCACCACCGAGTCCGAACTGGTCGAGCGCATCGTCGGCCGGCCGTTCGAGGTCGCCTTCCCGACGGCTGACGAGATCTCGCCCGAGGCGGACGTGGCGCTCGACGTCGACGGCTTGCAGGGCCAGTCGTTCGGTCCCGTCAGCTTCGGGCTGCAGCGTGGCGAAGTGGTCGGCGTGGCCGGGGCCGAGGGCAACGGCCAGGCACAGCTCTTCGACTGCCTCGCCGGGCGGACTCCTCCCCGGGCCGGTCGCGTCACGTGCGCCGGCCGGGATCTCACGTTGATCTCGACCACCGAGGCGGTGCGGGCCGGGATCATGCTGCTCGCCGGCGACCGCAAGCGCGAGGCCCTGATGGGCGTGCTCGGCGTGCGCGTGAACGCGACCGTGCAGTCGCTGCGGCGCTTCAGTCGCTTCGGACTCCTGCGCCGTCGGGCCGAACGGGCCGCCGTCGAGCAGTTGATCGAGCGGCTCGAGATCCGCACGCCGTCGCTCGATCAGCCGGTCGAGTTCCTCTCGGGCGGCAACCAGCAGAAGGTGTCGATCGCCCGGACGTTCCTCACCGAGCCGGCGGTGATCCTCGCCTACGAACCGACCCAGGGCGTCGACGTCGGTTCCCGCCACGACATCTACCGCGCCCTGCGCGCCCGCGCCGCGGCCGGCGCGGCGATCCTCGTCAAGTCGAGCGACCCGATCGAGCTCTCCGGCCTCTGCGACCGCGTGTACGTGATGTCGCGCGGCACGATCGTCGAGGAGATCCCGGGCGACGAGCTCGACGAGGTGCGCATCGTCGAGGCGATCGTGCGGGGACCCGGCATGTCCAAGGCGGCGCGCTCGCCGCTCGGCGTCGCCATGCCGAAGTCCCCGGGCCGCCACGTCGACTCGCCGGAACCGTCCGTGTCGAGCGCGCGATGACGGTCGCCCTCGAACCCACCACCGTCGACCGCGCGCGGCGCTACACGCGCAAGGTCTTGCGCAACGCCCGGGACAAGAACGAGTGGCGCAAGGTGATCAAGGTCCGCCTGTGGATGCCCGTCGCCCTGCAGGTGCTGTTGATCGTCGCCCTGCTGCTCTACACCGAGGCCCGGTTCGACGGGTTCATCAATCGCGCCAACGTGACGACGATCCTGCTGCTGGCGATGCCCCTCGCCCTCGCCGCCATCGCCCAGACCCACGCCATCCTCGTCGGCTACCTCGACCTGTCGGTCGGGGCGATGATCAGCCTCGGCGTCGTGATCGGCTCGTTCCTGATCGGCGGCGACGCGTCGACCGGCGGGATCGTCGTCGGGGTCATCGTCGTCCTCGCCGCCGGTCTCGGCCTCGGCGTCGTCAACGCCGTGCTCGTCCGGGGCTTCAAGATCCCCTCGCTCATCGCCACGCTGGCCACGCTCAGCATCCTCGACGGCATCTCGCTGACCAAGCGACCGACCGCGCAGGGCGCGATCAGCGACGACCTGGTGACGTTCCTGCGCCGGAGCATCGGTCCCGTCCCCGTCGCCGTCCTGGTGATCGTCGCCGTGGCCGGGCTGCTCGACCTGTGGTTGCACGCCTCGGGCTCGGGCCTCGAGGTGCGCTCGGTCGGGTTCGACGAGCGGGCCGCCAAACGCGGCGGGATCCGCACCACCAACGTCAAGGTGCGGGCCCTGCTCCTGTCGGGCGTGCTCGCGGCGACCGCATCGCTGTTCGTCATGGCCCGCTCGCCGATCGGCAACGCCCAGATCGGCAGCTCGTTCGCCCTCAACAGCATCACTGCGGCCGTCCTCGGCGGCGCCGCCCTCACGGGCGGGCGGGCGACGTTCCTCGGCAGCACCGTCGCATCGGTGCTGCTCGCCCTCATCATCACGGCGCTGCCGTTCCTCGGTCTGTCGCCCACCGACGGGTCGATGGTGATCGGCATCCTCGTGGTGGTCGGCATCGTGCTGTTCCAGGTGGGCGACCTCAAGGAGCTGACCAAGCGCACCTTCCGGCGCGCCCGGCGCCTCGTCACCGGGAGCAAGGGTGCCGTCGCGGCCGAGCTGCCGACCTTCTACCCCGAGGGGACAGACTTCGCGGTCACGCCGACCGATCGCAAGCTCATCCGCGGCGGGCTCGTGCTGAGCCTCGACCCCGATGTCGAGCGACGGCTGGCAGGCCTCGATCGTTGCGACGTGCTGATCGACGGGTCCCGCATCGTCGCCGTCGGGCCCGACCTCGATGCCGACGCCGACGTGATCGACGCCACCGGCATGATCGTCATGCCCGGCTTCGTCGACAGCCACCGCCACATCTGGGAGGGCGTGCTGCGCAACATCGGCACCGACGTGCCGCTGGAAGGACGGGCGAGCTACATCTCTCACGTGCTGCACAAGCTGGCGCCGGCGTTCCGGCCCGAGGACGCCTACGTGGGGGACCTCGTCTCGGCGCTCGGCGCGCTCGACGCGGGCGTCACCACGTTGCTCGACTGGTCACACATCCAGGGCTCGCCCGAGCACACCGACGCCGTCGTGCAGGCGCTGCGCGACTCGGGGCTGCGCGCCGTCTTCGCCTACGGGTTCCCGTGGTGGGGCAAGTGGGAGGAGCGCCAGCCGAGCTGGTTCGTGCGGGCGGCCACCGAGCACTTCTCGTCATCGGATCAACTGCTGACCTTGGCCCTCGCCGCTCCGGGTCCCGAGTTCACCGACTTCGAGGTGACCCGCGATCACTGGAAGCTGGCGCGTGAGGCCGGGGCGCGGATCACGACCCACGTCGGTGTCGGCTCGTACGGCCTCGACGGCAAGCTCGAGCGCTTCGGGCGCGCCGGCCTGCTCGGTGCCGACACGACGTACATCCACTGCACCACGCTGAACGACACCGAGATCCAGATGATCGTCGACACCGGCGGCACCGTCTCGCTGGCCGCTCCGGTCGAGATGATGATGGGCCACGGCATGCCGCCGATCCAGAAGTTCCTCGACCGTGGGCTGGCGCCGAGCCTCAGTGTCGACGTCGAGACGAACGTGCCGAGTGACATGTTCAACCAGATGCGATCGGTGCTCGCCCTCCAGCGGTCGCTCGCCGCCGCCAGCGGCAAGGCGCCGATCACGGCGAAGGACGTGCTGCGCTACGCCACGATGGAGGGCGCACGGGCCAACGGCCTCGACACCAAGGTGGGGTCGCTGTCGCCCGGCAAGCAGGCGGACGTCATCATGCTGCGCACGGACCGGCTCAACGTGACACCGCTCGGCGATCCGGCCACGGCCGTGGTGACCAGCATGGACACGAGCAACGTCGACACCGTCTTGGTCGCCGGGCGAGTGATGAAACAGAGCGGGCGGCTGCTCCACGTCGACTGGCCCGCCGTCGCCCGCCGGGTGGCCGCGTCGCGCGACGCCGTGCTCTCCCGGTCGGGATTCAAGCCGCCGAAGCTCTAGAGCTGCGGCCGCGCTCGCGTCACATCAGCATCCAGCCACCGTCGATGGCGAGGTTGATGCCGTTCACGG
The DNA here is from genome assembly GCF_003426815.1 of Desertimonas flava. Taxonomy (GTDB): domain Bacteria; phylum Actinomycetota; class Acidimicrobiia; order Acidimicrobiales; family Ilumatobacteraceae; genus Desertimonas; species Desertimonas flava. The sequence goes on along the minus strand of NZ_QKYK01000021.1, from coordinate 42,865 downwards.
ACCGGTTCTCCAGCAGGAACACGGTGGCGTCCACGACGTCGGCCATCGTGACGAGGCGGCCCGTCGGTGTTCGCTGCAGCACGGCGTCGAGCGGCTTGTTCTCCCAGAACGGGCTGTCGCCGACGATGCCCGGATGGAGCGCGTTGAAGCGCACGGGCGCGAGCTCGATGGCGAGCGTGTGGATCAACGAGCTGATGCCGCCGTTGACCGTCGTGACAGTGGTCGAGCCGGGATAGGGCCGGTCCTTGGCCCGGCCCCCGAACAGCACGACCGAACTGTCGGCCGACAGGCGGTCGATCAGCGTGTGCACGACAGCCGTGTACCCGACGAGCTTCATCGTCGTGAGGTACACGGCGTCGGCCACGTGGTAGTCCCGGATGGGGTTGTTGTCGCGCGCGATCGACGCCAGCACGAGGCGGGACACGTCGCCGACGCCGCTCAGCGCGCCGGCGATCGTCTCCGGCTCGGCGAGGTCGAAGGCGATCGCGCCGACCCCCTCGCCGAGCTCGGCCGCCACCGCCTTCGTGCGTTCGGGGTCCCGCCCGGTGATCGTCACGTCGTGACCCTGCTCGTGGTAGTGCCGCGCGACCTCCTTGCCGAGCCCACCCGTGCCGCCGACGACCAGAACCGATCCGTTGCCCATCGCAGACCTCCCCCTGTGTGCATGCAGCTTAGTGCTGCGTCAGACAGCGTTCTGCCTGGTGAGAACGCTGGCCGAGCGGCCGCGAACTGTGACGTCTCGGTACCGATCTCTGCCTCGACAGCTCACAGTTCCCCGATTGGAACGCGCCCCGAGTGTCCGGTCCGGAGTCGTTCGGTCACCACAGCGCCGACGTCCCCCGCCCGCCCGACGTCGCCTACGGCTCGACGTGGGCCGCCAGGTTGGAAATGTCGGGTCCGCACCCAGCCGAGCGGCCACAGAGCGGCAGGTTGGGGGCCTCCTGCTCCGGCGCGTCGGGCACTGCCGCAGCCGGGCGCCGGCCGCCCTTGAACCAGAACGCCGATCCCGGTCTGCGGGCCTCGCGTCGCAGCGACCACAGCGTGCTCCTGCACACCGCCTCCTTGATCGGGGCGACGAGGCGACCGGTGGAGGACAGATCGATGGCGCGGTCGTCCTTGTGGGCGAACTGGACGATGCCCGATCGACGCCCGAGACTGACGCACGCACCGAACGATGCCTGGTCGATCACCGCCGGTGTGGTGCCGGCGACGCGGCTGAGGACGGTCTCGGCGGCCGTCATCCCGAGTGGGCCGGCCATCTGGCAGCTCATGCGCAACGGCACACCGGACGGAGACGCGGAGTCGCCCGCGGCCAGCACGCGGTCATCGTCGATGCTCGTCAGTGTCTCGTCGGTGAGGAGCCGCCCCACGTCGTCCGTCCGGAGCCCGCTCGCGGCGGCGAGGGCCGGGACCGCGAATCCCGCCGTCCAGATCGTCACTGACGTCGGGTGCTCGGAGCCGTCGGAGAGGACGACAGCGTCCGCCGTCACCTTGGTGACGGCCGGCGCCTCGAGGATGTGTACGCCAAGCTTGCGGAGCACCTTGGCGACAGATCGACGGCCCCGCGTGCTGAGGTACGGCCCGAGTTGCCCACCGCAGACCAATGTGACGCGATATCCGTTCTCGGCCAGCTCGGACGCCGTCTCGATGCCCGTCAGCCCGGCGCCGACGACGGTGATCGCGGCACCGGGGGGCAGGTCAGCGACTACAACGCGCAGGCGCCGGGCGTGCTCGAGCTCGGCCACCGGGTACGCGAACTCGCGGGCACCAGGGATCGATGCCGGTGGCTCGGCCGTGCTACCGACGGCGTAGATCACGAAGTCGTAGCTCAACGGCGCTCCGTACAAGAGCTCGACGACTCGGCGGTCGGTGTCGATACGGACGGCCGCGTCGACGATGAGCGCGATGCCGGCGCCGAGCAACTGGTCATAGTCGGCGACGGCGTCGTCGTTGCCGGCGACGAGTTGGTGCAAGGGGATGCGCTCGACGAACTCGGCGCGCGGATTGATCAGCGTGACGGCGATGTCCGCGCGCGTCCGGAGGCGATTGGCCGCCATCGTTCCGGCGTAGCCGCCGCCGAGGACGACGACGCGGGTGGACGCAGGGCGATCCGTCAAGTCTTCCAAGACCGGACGCAAGACGCCGATGTGACAGCAGTGGGTCAGAAGTGAGGCATCGCTGGAGCGCTCGGGTTCGCCTCGTCGAGGGCCGGATCGTCGGCCGGCAGCGTTCCGTCGAACCAGGGATCACGCTTCCAGTCCGGCACGGGCGGCGGCTGGTCGCCGCGCGGGACGAAGACCGACGGCTTGGAGTCGGCGTGCGTGTGGACGTAGCGGCGGCAGTTGGGGAACACGGCGCGTGTGCGCACGCGCACCACGAACAGCGCGCCGGGGTAGTCGGCCATCAGCGGGTCGTCGGGATCGATCGACGCGTCGCCGTTGAGTCGCAGCCGCGTGCCGTCCTCGAACGACATGAACAGCAGGCCCACGGACGGGTGCTCCACCATGTTGCCCGCCGTGAGGAACATCCCGTTGCCGTCGTAGAGCGGGAAGGCGATCGTCGACGAGTCGACGACCCGGACGAACCCGGGGTCGCCGCCCTTGTACGAGCACTGCGGCTGACCGACCGAGTCGGTCGTGGCGATGAAGAACATGTCACGCGCCTCGATGAAGTCCCGGAATCCGCTGAGATCATCTCCCGCGACGCCGGCCAGACGGTCGGCGAGGCGTCGCGTGTCGAAGCGATCCTGCAGCTGACGGTGTGAGTCCCCGTAGTCCATGCCGCCCCCTCTCGAAGTCTGGCGACCTTAGCCCTGCGCAGCGGGGGATTCGAGGGCTTTGGCGCCGTGATCGTCGTCACGGGTGGGGGAGCAGCTCGACGTTGAGCCACACCTCGTAGGGCAGCTGATCGAGGCGCTCACGGACGGCCGTTCTCACCTCGTGCTCCTGGAACACGGTGACGTCGGGTCGGACTCTGGCGTCGACCTCGACGTACAGCTTGGGACCGACCTTGGTCATCCTCACCTCGTGCTGATCGATGTCGAAGAGCCTGCGGACCTCGTCGATCGCCGCATGAACCCGGGCCTGCACGTCGGCCGATGGTGACCCTTCGAGCAGCTCGACGACGGCGTCGCGGACCATCCGCACCGGGATGCGGACGAACGCGACGCACGTGATCAGCACCATCGCCGGATCGAGGTATGCCGCGGCGCCGTCCCATCGTGAGTCGAGCAGGAGCAGCATGATCGTGAAGCCGACGACCATCCCGACGCCGCGCATCGCCCCGAGGCCCCACGCGGCCGCTTCGGCGGTGAGGAGATCGGAGTGCTCCGCTCGCCGACGGAGCCAGCGCCAGGTCACCAGCGACGCCGCCGTGGCGATGGCTCCGTAGAGGATCGCCCAGCCTGGTGTGATGTCGCTGCCGCCGGCACGCAGTGTGTAAACACCTTCGACGGCGGCATACGCAAGCGTCGCGGCGAGGACGAGACCTTGAATTCCGATCACCAGCGGCGTCGCCGCGTGCCGTCCGTAGTGGAAGTCCGTCGTCGGGCCTTGCTCAGCCAGGCTCGAGGCCCGGATGAGCAGCCACGACAGCACGATGCCGATGAATCCGTAGGCGCCGTCGAGCAGGATCATCTGCGAGCCGGCGGTGATGCCCCAGACGATGCCGAGGATGCTCAACGCCGCGGTCACCACGATCGACACGCGTAGCGCCGACCGTTCGCGCTGGGCCCGCGGTGCAGCCTCGATCACAGCAGCAGCTCCCCGGCCACGTAGCTGACCGCCATCGTCAGCACGCCCACGACGAGGGTTCGCGCCAACATCCGGCGGGTGATCAGCTGCCCGGTCCGTGACCACAGCAGCGACGACAGGATCAGGGTGATCGCCACCGCTCCAAGGATCGCCCAGGCCTCGATGGCCACGGGGGCGAAGTACGTGATCAGCAGCGGGACGAGCGCACCGAGCATGTAGGCGACTCCGGCACCGACGCCGAACCACAGCGGGAACGTCGCCGGAACCGGCTCCTCGAAGTCGTACTCCCATTCGAGCTGGGCGGCCAGGGCGTCGCGCTCGGTCAGCTGCCGAGCGACCTCCCTGGCCGTCTCGGGGGTGAGGCCCCGCCCTTCCCAATAGCGAGCCAGCTCCTCCAGCTCAACGTTGGCATCGATGCTCCACGACCGGTGCGTCGATGCGTCGCCCAGGCGCGCTCGCAGGTCCGCCCACGGCCCTGCCATCGAACTCCACGACATCGCGACCCCCGAACGTCTTCGCAGAGAGTACGGCGCGCAGCCCACCGTCCGACGGACCACCACTCTGGAGCCGAGCTCGTCAGCGGGCGTTCTGGACGTCTTCGGTGTGGACTCAGTTCGCTGCGGATACCCTAGGGGGTATGTGCAGACAGGTGACGTGCCGGAGATGTGGGAAGGCGACATGGGCAGGATGCGGCGCCCATGTCGAGCAGGTGCTCGGACACCTCGCGCCCGAGGACCGCTGTGACTGCGCGTCGGCGCGGGCGACCGCCGGCGACTCCCGGTCGTCAAGCTGGTGGCAGCGCCTGCGCGGGCGTTGAGCGTCGGTGCGCCTTGGCGGGTCGGCCGCCGGCGCTGACGGAATACGCCACGCCCACCGCTCGTTATACCCCCATAGGTATCTGATCAACATCGAAGAAGGAGTACCTCGTGACAACCGTCAACCTCACCGAGGCTGAGTTCGAAGCAACAGTGCGTGCCGAAGGCATCGTGCTCATCGATTGGTGGGCGTCCTGGTGCGGCCCGTGCCGCATGTTCGCTCCGGTGTTCGAGGCGGCCAGCGAACAGCACCCGGATGTCGTGTTCGCCAAGGTGGACACGGAGAAGGAGCAGGGCCTGGCGGCTGCCGCGGGGATCATGTCGATCCCCACGCTCATGGCCTTCCGCGACGGGGTGCTCGTCTTCTCGCAGCCTGGCGCCCTGCCTGCTGCCGCGCTGGAGCAGGTCATCGCCGCCGTGCGGGACCTCGACATGGACGAGGTGCACCGGCAGCTCGAGGAGCGGCGCACGGCGCAGTCCGCGTGAGCGACACCACGGTGGTCCCGCCGACCGGCGGGACCACCGCGCTGGACGGGGTCACCGCCGGGCACGCCGAGCGTGGCTGTTGCCGTGCATCGGGCCGAGCGGCTGCTCGCCATGTCGGCCGCCCATGCCGCTGCCGGCATGCGGTCCCATGATCTCTCCGAAGTTGTCCTCCATCGCGTCGTGGAGGCGGGTACGCAGCTCGTCTCGGAGCTCGTCCGGGTCCGTCACGCCCTCCTGCTCGAGCTGATCGAGGATCTCGGCACGGAGCTGGTCACGGACCGCCCAGTGCTCCTCCCGCTGCTCGTCGGTGCAGATGGGGTTGGGCTCCGGCGGCGAGCTCTGCGCGACGGCGAGGCCCACAGGGACGAGGATCGCCGCGGCAACGGTGCCCGCCACGAGCGCCTTGTGCAGCTTCCGCATCGTTGGCACCTCCTTCCTTTCTCGTTCTGACAAGGTCATGGTGCGCCAGACGGATGAAGCGCGCAGCGTCGCGGCAGTGAAGCTTGGATGAAGCACGTCGGCGAGCTCACGTCGCGACGGGCGGGACCGCGGCCGGGAGCCGCAGCGTGAAGGTCGCGCCCCGACCCGGTCCCTCGGAGAACGCGACCACGTCGCCGCCGTGGGCCCGTGCGAGGGAGCGGGTGATGGCAAGACCGATGCCGCTGCCGCCGGGTGGCCGCGTGACGCCCTGCACCCGGTAGAAGCGCTCGAAGACACGCTCCACGTCGTGCGCCGCGAGCCCGATGCCGGTGTCGGTGACGGTCACCGTCGCGGTCGTCGCGTCGGCGCCCACCTCGACGGTGACACGCCCGCCGGCGGGCGTGTACGTCAGCGCGTTCGAGACGAGGTTGCCGACTGCCTGGACGAGTCGGTCACGGTCGCCGCGCACCATTGCCGGCTGGCCCGCGAGGCGAAGGTCCACGCCCTGCTCCACGGCGCGACGGCGGAACGAGTTGACGACCGCAGCGGCCAGCTCGTGCATGTCCACCGGCGCGTCCGAGAACGTCAGGCGACCCTCGTCGGCGTTCGACAACGCGCTCAGGTCACCGGCCAGACGCTGGAGGCGGTCGACCTCGGACAGCATCGCGGTGAGGACAGCGCGTTCGGGCGCGATGACGCCGTCGAGCATCCCCTCGGCATAGCCACGGATGGTCGTGAGCGGGCTGCGGAGCTCGTGCGCGACGTCGCCGACGAGCTCGGCGCGACGCTGTTCGGTGTCGGCGAGCGTACGCGCCAAGAAGTTGAGATCTTCGGCGAGCGCAGCGAGCTCGGCTTCGGCGGGCGGGTCGATGCGCCCGTCGTAGTGGCCGGCCGCGAGGCGTCGCGTCGCGGCGCGCACGCGCTCGATCGGGCGGAGGATCTGGCGGGCGACGACCGCCGCGATCACCGCGGCGGTGGCGAGGCTGGCGACGAGTGCGACGAGGAGCGCCCGATCGAGCGATGCGACGAGGGCGTCGTGCGTGGCGTGCCCGGGATGGTCGCGTCCGGAGCCGAGCCCGGCGCCCATCCGGTCGTCGAACATGCGAGGGACCAGCAGCCGAATCGTGACGAGGAGCACGATGGCACCGGCGCCCGCGACCGCGGCGTAGGAGATGAACAGCCGCGTGCCGAGGCGCCGCCACCAGCTCACGCCGGGGCTGCCACGAACTTGTAGCCGACGCCGCGCACCGTGGCGACGATCGAGGGCGCCGAGGCGTCGTCGCCGAGCGCGCGGCGAAGGTTGCGGATGTGGACATCCACGACTCGGTCGTCGCCGACGTAGTCCCAACCCCACACCTGCTCGAGCAGTTGGCGGCGGGTGTACACCCGCCCGGGTGATGTGGCGAGGGCGACGAGCAGATCGAACTCCAGCGCCGTGAGGTCGACGGCTTCCCCGTCTCTCCGCACCTCCCGCCGCGCTGAGTCGATCACCAGCCCGGCGAACGACATCGTCTCGTGGTGGTTCGACGGCGGGGCGTCGCGCTGGCGGCGCAGGACGGCGCGAACGCGGGCGACCACCTCCCTGGGGCTGAAGGGCTTGGTGATGTAGTCGTCCGCGCCGATCGACAACCCGACCAGCTTGTCGAGCTCTTCGGCCTTGGCGGTGAGCAGGATGACGAAGACATCGGAGGTCGCGCGCATCCGACGCAGCACCTCGAGGCCGTCGATCCCGGGCATCATCACGTCGAGGATCACCAGGTCTGGGCACCCGCGCTCGAGCTGGCGCAGCGCATCGTCGCCGTCGGCGGCCTCTGTGACCTCGAACCCTTCGGCGGTGAGATAGCGGCGCACGATGTCACGAATCGTCGCCTCGTCGTCGACGATGAGCACGCGTGAGGCTCGCATCACCGGTCCGTCGTCATGGCTGCGCCGTGTCGCCGCGTCCGCGCCGGCGTCAACCGCGGGCACATGACGCGCCGAGTGCACGGCGATCGCCCGTCCCTGGGCTGCCGTCGAGGTGGTAGTCGCCGGTGGTCGAGTCTTGGCGGTAGGTGACCGGTGCCGGCCGCCCCGATGCGATGTCGGCCACCGCGGCGGCGAAGCGATCGATGTCCGCCAGCGAGGTGGAGATCCCGGCGCTGGCTCGGACCGCGCCGGGCATGGCGTGGCGGTCTCCGTGCCGGACGGCGTCCCAGTGCGCAGCGATCGCCTGTGGGTCCAGGCCGAGCAGGCGGACGAGGTAGGGATGGGCGCAGAAGCAGCCGTGGCGGACGCCGATGGCGTGCTCGTTGCTGAGCCGGGCGGCGACGAGTGCGTGCGGCACACCTGCGACGGTGAACGTGGCGAGTGGCAGCGCGGCGTCGGGGAGGTCGGGGCCGAGCACGGTCACGCCGGGGATCTCGGTGAGCGCGACGTGCAGACGGCGTTGGATCGCCCGGTCGTGCGTGGCGATCGCGTCCCAGCCGATGCCGCCGAGCGCGTCGATGGCGGCGTGGAGGGCGACGGCGCCGATCACGTTCGGCGAGCCGGCCTCCTCCCGGTCGGGTGGATCGGTCCACGCCACCTCGTCGAGACCGACGAGGTCGACGGCGCCGCCGCCGGCAAGGAAGGGATCGCCGTCGGTGAACGCGGCGCGAGGACCGACCAGGACGCCGGCGCCGAACGGCGCATACATCTTGTGACCGCTCCAGGCGACGAAATCGGCGCCAGACGGGAGCGGCCGGTGCGCGGCGAGCTGGGCGGCATCGACGAGCACGGGCACGTGGCGTTCGTGGGCGGCGTCGATGATCGCGTCGATCGGTGGTATCCATCCGGTGACGTTCGACGCGGCGGTGATCGCGAGCAGCCGAGGTCGCGCGGCGTCATCGAGGGCGGCGGTGACGTCCTCGATGGTGAAGGTGCCGCGTCGGTCGCACTCCACGTACCGGCGTCGGCACAGACGAGCCCACGGGAGGAGGTTGGCGTGGTGCTCGGCGACGGTCGTCACGACGACGTCGTCGGTCTCGAGGCGGAGGCGGTAGGCGAGGTGGTTGATGGCTTCGGTCGTGTTGCGGCAGATGATCGCCACGTCGTCGCCGCCGGCTGGGCGTCCGGCGAAGCACAGCGCCGCCGTGCGGGCGGCCTCGTACGCGTTCGTCGAGCGCTGCGACTTGAGGCCGGCGCCGCGGTGGACGCTCGAGTACCAGGGGAGGAACTCCTGGACGGCCTGTGCCACCGCGGGCAGCGCACTGGTCGAGGCCGCCGCGTCGAGGCTCAGGTACGGGCGTTCCCGACCGTCGATGCAGGCGCTGGGTAGACCGTCGCCTACCAGGGCGGCAAGGCCGGCTCGTGTGGTGAGCTCAGTCGTCATGGGTGGTCGCGATCGCCGATCAAGGGAGGTTGACGTAGCCGTGCTGCGCCTTCCACAGGAAGTACTTCTCGAACGCGAGCTTCATGAGGTGGTTCTGCGGCCCGGGGATCAGCACGCCGTGCTTCCGTGGCGGCAGCATCTTGTCTGCGAGGATGAGCACGCCGTTGTTGCCGGCGTCCATCACGCAGACCGCCGGGATCTCACCGAACGACTTGTGGACATTCGGCGCCTCCCCATTGATCTGGGCGACGATGTTCTTCGCCGCGACGTGCGCCTGCTGCTCGGTCGGCAGGCCGGTCTTGGGGATGCCGACCGCGTGCGCGGTCTGCCACGGCGCGGCCACCGCGGCCGCGATGCCGACCGCGTAGACGTCGTCGTACGGCTCGGTCTGGTAGGTGTCGCGGACCTTGACGTAGCCCTTCGCGTCGGCGATGTCGGTCGCTTTGGCGATCACCGGCTGGCCGAGGAACGGCGGGATGATCATGGCGTAGGCGAAGTCGATGCCCGTGCCGTCGGCGAGCACGACGCGACCGTCGTCGACGTGGCCGATGGCGGTGTCGACGACGGATGCGATGTGCTCCTTCCGCATGAACATCCCGAGCAGCGTCTCGCCGTGAGGGAGGCCGCCGATGCCGAAGTGCCCGAGCACCGGTTCCGGTGTGACGTACGTGAGCTTGACCTTGCTCTTGAGCCCTGCCTTGCGCAGCTGGTGGGACACGTTGAAGAGGTACTCGTACGCGGCGCCGAAGCAGCCGGCACCCTCGACGGCACCGACCACGACGTCGCCCGGCTCGTCGAGGAACTGCCACCACGCGCGACCGGCCCGCTCGGCGTCCGCCAGGGTCGTGATCGTGTGGGCGTTGCCGCCCGGTCCGATCCCCTCGACGGCGTCGAAGTCGTTGCGGTAGCCCGTGGCGATCACGAGGTAGTCGTAGTCGTAGGCGCCAGCGGTCGTCTCGACCTTCTTCGATCGGAGGTCGAGCTCGGTCGCTTCGGCGTGGACGAAGTCGATGCCGTGGCTGTCGAACGTCGGGGCGAGCGGGAACGTGATGTCGGCTGCGGTGCGCTTGCCGAACGGCAGCCAGATCAACGACGGGTTGAAGAGGAAGCGGTCCGAGGCCGACACGACCCGGACGTCGACGTCACCGTGCAGTTCGTGCTGCACGGCCAGCGCGGCCGTGAGCCCGCCGAAGTTGCCGCCGAGAACCAACACCTTCTTGCGCGTCATCGCACGCTCCTGTCCGTCGTCGTCACCTGTGTTGTACGCCTCGATCCGGCGGAGCGACAGGGACCTTGGCCCCTTTTGGCCGGGGCGCTACAGGAACGGAGAAGGGAAGGTCCCGACGGGCGTCCTCGATACCGGAATCATGAGGCGACGAACTCGCGGACGATCGCGGCGACCATCGGCGCGTCGGACTTGTGGGCGAAGTGGCCGTGCCCGTCGAGGACTCGGATCCTCGCGTCGGGGATCGCCGTTGCGGCTCGCTGCGTGGCCCCGACGATGTCGGCGACACTCTCTGAACCCGTGAGCAGCAGTGTCGGCGCCGCGATGCTGTCGAACTGTCGGCGACGGTATGTCCAGTCTCGCTCGACCCGACACTCGCGCGGCACGGTGGGCGCGGCCGCCAGCCGCACGGGCCACAGCGGGTCGGCGCGAAGCGCGTCCACATCCTCGGCGGTCATCTCGAGGATGTCGGTGAGCACGGTTGCGATCACCGCGTCGTGGTCGCCATGGGCGAGCGCGGTCTCGACGCGCTCGATCGAGCCGGGTGGGTAGGACAGGCCGAGGCTCGGCTCGTACACGACGAGGTGGCTGATGTTGCCGGTACGGGCGGCGCCACCGATCGCACAGTTGGCCCCGTAGGAATGGCCCCACAACACGACCGGCCCGCCCGTGCGCGCCGCCACGGCATCGACCACGGCGGCGACGTCCGCGAAGTCGAGCTCGATCGTGTAGTCGTCGACATCGGGGGTGTCGCCGAAGCCGCGGCGATCCATCGCGTAGGTGGTGAAGTGGTCGGCGAGCACGGCGACGAACGAATCGAACGTCGTGTGGTCGGCGATCGAGCCGTGGACCATCACGAACGCCGGTCCACGGCCAGTGATCCACACGGCGATCGGTGTGCCGTCGACGGCGGTGACGTCGAGTCGGTCGGTCACCATCGGAGTGCCCCCGGTGGGAACGATTCCTCGAGGAGGCCGACGGCGTCCTCGGCTCGGCTGTCGGGTCCCGTGTCGGCGGTCTCGTCGTACAGGTCCACACCGTTCAGCTGCGCAGTCGCCATGGTCGCTCCTCTCGACTCGTCGAGGACCACCATGACCAACGCCGCTTGTTCCCGCATCGGGTGTTTGCCCGATGCGCCGTCGGCGCAACGGCTCGCGGTGGGATCAGCCGACGAGGTCGTGCTGCATGGCGAACAAGGTCGCGGCCGCCCGGGAACGGACATCTGCCTTGACATAGATGTGTTCGATGTGAGCGCCCACGGTCTTGACCGAGACGCGCAGCGCGCTGGCGATCTGTCGGTTGGTGAGACCGCGCGCGAGCAGGCCCAGCACCTCGCGTTCTCGCTCGGTGAGGCCCGCCGGGCGATCGTTCCGCGTCCGCGGTGCCTCGAGTCCGGCTGCCTCGAGAACCGAGTGCACGTCGCGCCGGCCGAGTGCCCCGGCGTCAGCGAGGGTGGCCAGTTCGGCGGCCGCGCCCGCCGTCTGGCGTGGATCGTCGATCGCCGCGATCTCGTCGAACAGGACGGCGCACGCGAGCAGCCCGGAAACCCGGCCCTGGTCTCCGATCAGCCCGAACGGGTAGCCCGAGCCGTCCCACCGCTCGTGATGCTGGCCGGCGACCAGCGCGACGCGCCCGAGGCCCACACAGCGACCGAGCACCCTCGCGCTCCAGTGTGGATGGAGCCGCACCAACTCCGATTCCGCATCGCCTGCTCGCACTCCGCCCCGCCAGACACCCACTGGTACCGCGACCATCCCGACGTCGTGGACGAGCGCGGCCCGGACCAGGTCCTCGGCCTCGTCGCCGTCGAGACCGGCGACCTCCGCCGCCGCAGACGCGAGTCGGGCGACCCGCCGGGCGTGTCCGGTGCGCTCGGGCAGTTTCAGATCCGCATAGTCACCGAGGGCGGCGAATGCCCGGCGCAATGGCGGACCCGAGAGCCACCGCACCGCTCCCGGCTCCCGGTCCAGAACCGCTTGCCAGAGCCCGCCGCCGAGGTCGCACAGACGGTCGACGCCGACGCCGAGCGCGGCGTCGATCACCGCCGGGTCGTAGGCGCGGCCCCGCCGCTGCGCGAGAACCTGGCGGGCGGCGTCGTGTCCGGTCTCGCGAGCCCACAGCTCGATGTCACGGGCCACGATGGAGACACGGATCGAGACGGGGATGTCGTCGCCGGCGAGCCCCGCTGGTACGCCACGTCCGTCCCACCGCGCGTAGGCGGCCTCGAGCGCCGTCGGAACGCGTTCGGGCAGGCTCATCTCCGTCGCCAGACGGGCTCCGACCTCGCAGTGCGCGCTCAGCAGTCGCTCACCGCCCTTCGGGTCGGTCAGCGCCCTCGCCAGCGTGCGCAGGCGCCGCGGCCACCGCTGGCCGGAGCCGACGAGACGGACCATCCGCGCGATCTCCTCCCGTGGCGAGCCCATCGCCACAGGAGCCATGCCGGCCAGGAACCGGACGTCGTCGCCGCCGGCCATCGCCGCCAGCTCCCCAGCGTCGGCCGTGCAGCCGAGGAAGCGCAGCAACGACACGTAGAACACCTCACCACGGGCCGCCGCATCGAGGTCCAGCGCATCGGCCAGCCGCATCGCCACGAGGCACGCGCGCAGGCCGTGCTCGGTCGGCTGCCCGGTCCCCAGGTCGGTGAACAGCGACGTCGCCGCACACAACTCGGCCAAGCGCACACGCTCCACGACGAAACGCTAACGACATGGCGACGGCCCCGAATCGTGAGCTTCTCTCTCCGCTGGTCGTGTCGCCATCATGCCGGCTCGACGCGATGTGCCTGGAGCTCACCGATCGGATCGCTGCCGATCACGTGCGAGGGGCGGACGTGACGTCCCAGGGGGTCGGAATCTCGGGTCGGTAGCTGCAGTACGTACCGGTGTTGACGGCATGCGTCAGGTGGGCGCCGAGCTGGGGATGGAGCTTGGCGACCTGGCGGAGCGTGGCCTTCACGCGGTGCGTCACAGCGGAGCGGGCGCGTTCGGCGGAACCGCCTGCACGCCGGGTACGCCCACCGTGGCCGGTCGCCGCGGAAAGGTGTTCGATCAGTTGATCGAGCTCGGCCTGATGACGGTACGCACGCTCGAAGTCCGAGTTGGCCTCCGCCTCGTCGATGTCGCCCTGCAGGTCGCGGATCCGCTGCTCGTAGCGGCGGCGAGCCGTGGCGTCGATCGTCTCACCGGTCGACGGCTCCTGGACCGTCGCCCCGGCGAGGTCGAGGCAGTGCACTTCGGCTCCGTCCGCCTGGATCAGGCGCACGATGTTGGCCAGCCCCTTCGTCGCTCGAACTGCGACGGTCCGGCCGAGGTAGGCGAACTCCCAGACGTCGCCCAGCTGCCTGATCGAGGCCGGCTGCGCGGCGACCGCGGCAGTGGCTCGCGCCGGTGCGGCCGCGGCTCCGGTGGCTCGCAAGTCGTCGACGACGTGCCGGACGGTCGCGACCACGGCGTGTCGTGGCCACGGCTCGGTCGACGTGGCCGGCAGCGGCACCAACTCGTAGTGTGCGGCGACCAGCGTGGTGATCGGTAGGGCGCGAGCCGTGGACGTGAGGCGTTCCCACGACGGGTGGCCACACCGGTAGGCGGCTGCTGCGGCGACGTCGGCGAGCAGGCGGAGGTTCGACAACGCACCCCGACGCACCAGCTCGTCGGTCAGCTCGCCGATCGTCGCGACGGCGTCGTCGAAGCGACCTTCGAGCAGGTCGGCGAATGCCCGCGAGCGCACGCCGACAGCGATGCCGATCGGATAGTCGATGCCACGGGCTTCCCCCAGCGCCTGGTCGATCACAGCCCGAGCGGCTGTCACATCGCTGCGGAGCAGAATCCAGCCGAGTGAGGTGCGGGCCCAGCTGGTGCTGACGACCGACGCCATCTCCTCGGCTCGTTCGAGCACGGCTCTGACCTCGTCGATGGCCTGGTCGACGTCGCCGAGGTCCGCGGTGACCAGTGCCGCCGCGACGTCGAGCTCGAGGGCCATCGCCGTCATCCCGAGCCGATGCCCGATGCTGGAGCCCGCCCGGAAGGCGGTGAGCGCGCCCTCGTGGTCGCGCAACGCTCGGCGGGCCTGCCCGAGCGAGCGGCGCAGCGTGATCGACGCGACGCTGGGCCGCTCCTCGGCGGCGATCGCCGCCTCGGTGAGTTGGACGGCCACGGCAGGGTGACCCGTCGCGTACTCGGCCGTGGCCAGAGCAGCCACCGTGCGGGCGGCGGCCGACGAGCCGTCGGCCGGCCACCGACGCAGCGTCCGGCGGCACAGCCCCACGATGTCGTCGGCGTGGCCCTGATGGACGATGGCCCACAAGATCCCGCAGAGCCGATAGGCGCGGTCGGGGGTCTCGTCATGGGCGATCACGTGAGACAGCGCCTCGGCCATGTCGAAGTACTCGGCCTCGAGGTCACGCACGAGCGTGGGCCGCCAGGTCGAGGTGGAACCTTCGAGCATGGTCCGGACCGACGCGAGGACGTGCTCGACGAACTGGTCGTACGCCAGCTCGAGCGTGCCGTCTCGCCGTAGCTGCTCGATCCCGAAGCGGCGGATCGTGTCGAGCAGGCGGTACCCGGTGGTGGTCGACCGCTCGTCGATCACGACGAGAGACGCGTTGACGAGCTCGTCGAGATCCGTGTCGAACGCCACGGGATCGACGGCGATCGCGCGCCCGCCTTCCGCGGTGAACGGGCCGGTGAACACGGCGAGGCGTTCGAGCAGCCGAGCCGGGCCCGGAGCGAGCAGATCGTGGGACCACCGGATCGTCTCGGCGATGCTGCGATGCCGGGGGTCGCCACGAAAGCGCGGCCGCTCGAGCACGTCGATCGCCTCGTCGAGGCGGGCGACGATCTCGTTGACCGCCAGCGCGCGAGTTCGAGCGGCGGCGATCTCGATCGCCAACGGAAGTCCGTCGAGTCGCCGGCACAGCTCTGCAGCCACGTCGAGCTCGTCGTCGCTCACCTCGCCGCCGGCGTCGCGGACGCGTTGCCGGAACAACTGCACCGACGGCGATGCCGCCGGATCGCCATGGGGTGAGGGCAGGGCCAGGGGAGCGAGCGACACGATCGACTCGCCGGGGAGCTCCAGAGGAGCCCGGCTCGTCGCCACCACCACGGGTTGTCGACAGGAGCCGAGGATCTGGGCGACGGTCACGGCACAGGCGTCGAGCACGTGCTCGCAGTTGTCCACGATGAGCATCATCGGACGCTCGCTCGGCGAGCTCAGCAAGGCATCGAACGAGTCGAAGCCGAGCTGCGCCGCCAGCGCCCCGCGGACCGCCTCGTCGTCGTCGATCCGGGCCAGGTCGACCTCGTTCACGCCGAGTGGGTACACCGACTCGACGCGCGCCGCGAGCGCCCGGGCCAGCGCGGTCTTGCCCACACCCCCCGGACCCACGATGGTGACGAGGCGGTTGGTCTTCGTCCGCCTCTCGACCTCGTCGAGCTCCGCCTCACGGCCGACGAGAACCCCCGACAGCATGCGGTCACCATATGCCAGGGTTCCGGCGTCGTTCAGCGGAGATCGCCGCGGAGGCCGTGACTCCGACCTCACGACGTGAGTCCTCTCCTCACGCCGACCGGGTCAGGCGTCGACGAACGACGTGCCGACCGAAAGGCTCCCCAATGACTGCAACGACACTTCCCCAGCTGACCTCCGCCCGACCGTTCCTGACCGATGGTGGTCTCGAGACGACACTCGTCTACGTCAACGAGATCGACTTGCCCGACTTCGCCGCGTTTCCACTGCTCGATTCGGACGAAGGACGCGGCGCCATGCGGAGCTACTACGACCCCTACCTGGACCTTGCCGAGGATCAGGGTGTGGGCTTCGTGTTCGACACCCCCACCTGGCGCGCCAGTCTCGACTGGGGCGCACGCCGGGGCTTCGACGCGATTCGGCTCGCCGCGATCAACCGGCGCGCCGTGGAGTTCGTGGCCGCTCTCGCCGCTGAACGTCCTGGTCTCCAGGCCATCGTGAACGGTGTGATCGGCCCGCGCGGCGACGGTTACATCGTCGGCTCCGCGATGTCTGCCGCCGAGGCGGCCGCGCACCACGGTCTGCAGGCCAGGGCGTTCGCCGAAGCCGGCGCGGAGATGATCAGCGCCGTCACGATGACGTACGCCGACGAGGCGATCGGGATCACTCGGGCTGCCGATGCGGTGTCGCTCCCCGCCGTCATCTCGCTGACCGTCGAGACGGACGGACGCTTGCCGTCCGGTCAGACGCTCGGCGACGCGATCGCCCAGATCGACACGGCCGCGCCAACGGCACCGGCCTACTACATGGTCAACTGCGCGCATCCCACTCACTTCATCGACCACCTCGACGCGTCGGCCGGGTGGGCCGGCCGCATCCGGGGGGTGCGGGCCAACGCCTCGACGATGAGCCATGCAGAGCTCGACGCGGCCACTGAGCTCGATCGCGGCGACATCGCAGAACTGGCCGACACCTATGCGCAGTTGGACGAGGTGCTCGACCTCCGGGTGATCGGCGGTTGCTGTGGCACCGACCACGAGCACGTCCGCACGGTCTACGACCGGCTCGCCGGCGGCCGCGTCGGGCGCTGAGCGTGGCGGGCGGCGGGGCGGTCGGGCGATGTTCAAGCGGGTCATCGTTCGCCGGCCAGGTTCAACGCGTCAGGAACGAGGCGATCGCCATCGTCACGGTTCGCTCGGCCGCGACGGCGGGGTCCCAGCGGTGGGCCCGGCGCATGTGGAGGTACGTCCACGCGACGCAGTTCGCGAGCAAGGTCGCATCGGGCATCGGATCGCCCGCGGTGAGCGAGCCGTCGGTCTGGCCGTCGCCGAGGAGTTTGGCGAATGGTTCGATGAACTCGAGGCTGGTCGTTCGTCCGGGTCGACCGGGAAGGTCGCGAGGCGGCACCCCGAACATGGCCGTCATGATTCCGGTGTGCCGCTCGCAGACCTCGCAGAGGATGGTGAGAGCTGATCGGAGGCGTTCGGAGGCAGGCTCCGATGAGGTGAGCATCGGCCACAGCGAGCTGCGGAGGTCGTCGCTCGCCCGGGCGAGGACCGCAACGATGTAGTCGTCCACCGTCGCCCCGCGACGGTGGACCGTCACGCGCGACACTCCGGCCGCCTCGGCGATCGCGCTGAGCGTGAGGCCGACGGCGCCCGCGGCGTCGAGCACGTTGGCGGCGGCATCGATCAGGTGGGGGTCGAGTTGCAGGTTTGGTTCGGGGGGACGCATCGGCGATGACAATATCATGTTGCATGGATGATACATGGATGTATCATCATCCTGACTCTTACGTTTCAGCACGTACGGTGGGGCCGGACCCAGAAGGGCTTCTATGAGAACCAGCACGATGGAGACCGACGTTCGTGTTCACCCAGGCGGGTGGTCGGCGGACGTCAGCGGCCGGTCGCAGGGCCGAACGGATGTCGGCGTGGAGGTTCGGACCCCGGCCGACGAGTGGGAGTGGCGGCAGGCCTCCGCCCTACTGCACGACTTTGCCGAGTGGGTCCGCGGCGTCGCCGGCGTCGATCTGAGCGCAGAGCAGCCATCCTTCGCCCGGGAGCTCGACGACCTGGAGGCGGTGTACACGGCGGACGACGCCGACATGTTCGTCGCCGTCGAGCGCGGGCTCGCCGTCGGGATCGTCGCCGCTCGCTACCACCGGGACCGCTCGGCCGAGCTGAAGCGGATGTACGTCCGTCGAATGGCTCGCGGCAAGGGGATCGCCGACCGGCTCGCCTCGGAGGTGGTGAACGCCGCCGCATCGCGTGGTTGCGCCAGCGTCTGGCTCGAGACGCTTCCCGGGCCGATGGATCCGGCGATCGGCGTGTACCACCGGTGCGGCTTCGTCCAGACGCGACGTCGCGGCACGCTCGACCGCGCCGGCATCATCGTCATGGAGCGCTCGGTCGACGGCAAGGCCGGGCAGCCGTGACCGCCATCGAACTGCGGCTGGCGCAGCGCGATGACCTGCCGGAGCTGGAGAGGTTGGCGTCGGCTGCGATCGATCGCCTCCTCAGACCGTTCCTCGACGAGTTGCAGTTGGCGGCCAGTTCGGCGATCATGGGCATCGACGCCAAGCTGATCGACGACGGCACCTACGTCGTCGCCGAGTGCGCCGGCACAGCGGTCGGGTGCGGAGGGTGGAGCCGACGGCGCACGCTGTACGGCGGCAACCACGTCGCCGGACGAGATGACGGTTCGCTCGACCCACGCCTCGAGGCAGCCCGTGTCCGGGCCATGTACACCCATCCCGACGCCGCTCGGCGCGGCATCGGGCGACGCATCCTCGAGTGGTGTGAGGAGGCGGCCGCCGGTGAGGGCTTCGGCCGGCTCGAGCTGGTGGCCACGATGGCCGGCGCTCCTCTCTACGCGGCGGCCGGATTCGGCGTCGACTCGTCCTTCGACGACACCTCGACCGGCGTCGCCATTCCGCTGTTGCGGATGTCCAAGGCGATCGGGCGCAGCCGTCGGCATCACCCGGACCGAAGGCGCCGGGGCGCCCTGACCATCTCCTGGTCGCCCCATTAGGGCAGACCCGCTGGATCTTCGTGGAGCTGGGGGGAATCGAACCCCCGTCCATCAGCCGGTGGACGAACCCGCTACGACCGTTCCCGTCACTGGAGCTGACGCTGCCCCTCCGGCGGGTCGGATGACGATCGGTATCGCTACCTCACGTCAGCGCCGGGTCTTTCCCCGGGGCCAGTGGTCTTTCTCACCGTCAGTGGTCTTTCCCACCGTCATCTTCCGCTTCTGTTGCCGGGCTGCGGGAGATTGGCCCCGTGTGGCATTTCTGCTCACGATGTCTCTTCACTCACCTGAGATCAGGCGGCGAGAGCGAACTGCTCATCGGCAATTCTTTTGGTTGCCCCGTTTAGCGAGTCTGAGCAACTCGGGTCGCGTTCTCGCCCCTCGTTACTGACGTCGAATCCTGTCAGCCCCGTTGGGTGAGCACATTCAGCCTACGTGCACTTCCTTCCAGAAAGCGACGTAGTTGCTGTAGTCCTTGCCGACCACATCGAGCGACGCCGGGATCGGCTCGGGGTAGCTCCACGCCCGGTCGGGGAGCGTCTCGTCGCCGTTGCCGGTGCGGACGTCGAAGTACTGGCAGTCGCCTTTCCAGGAGCAGTGGTACGGGGTCGTGCTCGCGTGGAGGACGCCGTCGGTCACCGAGTCGGGCGGGAAGTACGCATTGCCCTCGATCAGGATGATCTCGTCGTCGGGAGCGTCGGCCAGCACCAATCCGTTCAGCGTTGCCTGCATGCCTTGTGCCAACGTTGGCGACGTGGCCCGGCATTCCCTTACCATCGCCGTCGCCCAGCCGGCGTGCATCGCCGGCGACGTGGCGACGAATGCCCAGGCACATGCCGAGGCCGTGCGGTCGGCTGGTGCCCGGGTCGTCGTGTTCCCCGAGATGTCACTGACGGGTTACGAGCTGGCAGCCGCCGTGGTGGATGTCGACGACTCCCGCCTGAGGCCGCTCCTTGCCGCCTGCGTGGAGTCGGGCACGCTGGCCCTGGCCGGCGCAGCAGTGGTCGGACCCGACGGCAACGGACGCTCGATCGGCACCCTCGGGTTCGATCCCGGCGGATCGGTCGCGGTCGTGTACCGCAAGCTGTGGCTCGGCCCGAGCGAGGTCGATGCCGGCTTCGAGCCAGGCACGACTCCCGTGGCGATCGACATCGACGGCTGGCGGCTCGGCCTGGCCATCTGCAAGGACACCCGGCACCCGGAGCACTCGACGGCCACGGCAGCGCTCGGCATCGACGTCTATGTGGCCGGCATCGTGCACGGCGCCGACGAGCCCGACGAGCACGAGATCCGTGCCCGGCGGGTCATCGCCGACCACGGCGTCGCCGTCGCCACCGCCAGCTTCGCCGGACCGACCGGCGGCGGCTACGACGACACGGCCGGCAACTCGGCGATCTGGGCAGCCGACGGCACCGAGCTGGCCCGGGCCGGAACGCGCCCCGGTGAGATCGCCGTCGCCACGCTCACCGTGTCGCCGTGAGTTCGAGGCTCAGGCGCCGTACTTGCGCTGGCGGCCGAGCGCCCGCTCGATCTCGCGCTTCGAGTCCCGCTCGGCGATCGCCTGGCGCTTGTCGGCCTTCTGGCGACCCTTCGCCAACGCCAGTTCCACCTTGGCCCGGCCGTCCTTGAAATAGAGGCTGAGCGGGACCAGCGTCAGCTGCTCGCCGACGACGCGCGCCTGGAGGCGGTCGATCTCGCTGCGATGGAGCAACAGTTTGCGACGACGCTCCGGCACGTGCGATCCGAACCCCTGGGCGAAGGCGTACGGGGCGATGTGGACGCCTTCGAGCCACGCCTCGCCATCGGAGATGCGGGCGTAGGCGTCGGCGAGCTGCACCAGGCCGTGGCGCAGGCTCTTCACCTCGCTGCCGCTGAGCACCATGCCCGCCTCGACGGTGTCGAGGATGGCGTAGGTGTGGCGGGCGCGCCGGTTGCTGGCGATCACGCGGTTCGCCGCATCCGCCTTCGTAGCGCCCTTCGCCTTCGTGCTCGACTTCGCCATGACCGGGCGAACCCTACCGGCGCCGTCCCGGGCTGACCGCCGCCGGTTCGACCGGTCTGCGCTGGCGGCGGGCGTTAGCGTTCGGCGGGTGCTGGAGCTGCCGCAGGCCGTCATCGACGAGATCGCCGCCCTCGCCTACGAGGCGTATCCGTACGAGTGCTGCGGCCTGATCGCCGCCGCGCCGGGGCCCGACACGGCGTCGGCCACCGTCAGCCGCTTCTACCGCTGCCGCAACGCGGCCGAGTCGGCCAAGGTCTACACGATCGACCCGATGGACCACCTGCGATCGGAACGCGACGCCGAGGCCAACGGCTGGGACATCGTGGGAGTGGTGCACAGCCACACCCACACCGAGCCGTACCCGAGCCCTACCGACATCGGCCAGGCCCCGGACCCGGGCTGGCACTACGTCATCGTCAGCCTCAAGCGGGAGAGCCCGGAGCTGCGCAGCTACCGGATCGTGGACGGCGCCGTGACCGAGGAAGCCGTCGTCGTCGCCGGGTAGGGCGATGGTGGCAGTCCAGAGGTTCGGGACGCCGAACGTCCGAGTAGAATCCTGACGTACCGGATCGGAGTAGTAGCTGATCCCTGGACTCCTCGGAGGAGGTGGCGCGGATGTTGGGACTGGCCACGATCAACGACAGCGTCCTCGACCTCATCGGCAACACGCCGATGGTGGACGTCTCCAACCTGTCACCCCATCGCGACGTGCGCATCCTCGCCAAGCTCGAGAGCCAGAACCCGTTCGGGTCGGTGAAGGACCGCATCGCCAAGAACATGATCGAGGACGCCGAGAAGTCCGGTCGCCTCCACCCCGGCCAGACCATCCTCGAACCGTCGTCGGGCAACACCGGCATCGCCCTGGCCGCCATCGCCCGCCTCAAGGGCTATCCGATCAAGATCCTCCTGCCGTCGAACGTGTCGATCGAGCGTCGCCAGATGCTCGAGGTGTTCGGCGCCGAGATCATCCTCACGCCCGGCGAGGAGGGGTCGAACGGCGCCGTGCGGAGGGCCCACGAGCTGGCCGCCGAGCATCCCGAGTGGTGCTTCATCTACCAATACGGCAACGACGCCAACCCCCGGGCCCACTACGAGGGGACCGGCCCCGAGATCTGGCGGGACTGCCCCGACATCACCCACTTCGTCGCCGGCCTCGGCACGAGCGGCACGCTGATGGGCACGGGACGGTTCCTCAAGGAGCGCAATCCCGACATCAAGATCGTCGCCATCGAGCCGCCGCAGGGCGAGCGCGTCGAAGGGCTGCGCAGTCTCGCCGACGGCTACATCCCGCCGGTCTTCGACGAGTGGAACGGGGCCGAGCTGCTCGACCGCAAGCGGGTGGTGCGGCCTCGCGAGTCGATCGAGTGGACCCGCCGGCTCGTCGCCGAGTGCGGCGTGTTCGCCGGGCTGTCGGCCGGTGCCGCCCTCGCCGGCGCCGTGAAGGTGGCCACCGAGCTGGCCGCGGCGGGGGAGAGTGGGACGATCGTGTTCATCGTGTCCGACGGCGGGTGGAAGTACCTGTCGACCGGCGCCTACACCGACGACCTCGACGCCGCCGCAGCCTCGGCCGAGCAGGTCATCTACTTCTAGCGCTGCTCGTCGGGCCGGCTCTCGCTTCTGCTGGAGCAGGAACGCCGTGCCACGGCCTTTGCGCGCCAGCAGAACATCGGGCGGCGTTCTGGTGGAGCAGGAAGGCTGTGCGACGGCCTTTGTGCTCCAGCAGAAGGTCGGGGCGACGTGCGGCGGGTGTCGAGCGGATGAGGGCGGCGGCGAGGGAGTGGTTCGCCGGCTCTTGCGTCTGCTGGAGCCACAAGGCCGTGTCGTGGCCTTTGTGCTCCAGCAGAACATCGGGCGGCGTTCTGGTGGAGCAGGAAGGCTGTGCGACGGCCTTTGTGCTCCAGCAGAGTGACCGACGAGCCACGTGGCGTGCCCGGTCTGAGCGAGGGGGCGGCCGTAGTATCTCGGCCAGTGAGCGACCGTGGCGAACCCGATCCCACCGAGGGCTACCCCAGCATCTGGGAACAACCTCCTTCCGGCAGCACGCCACCGGTGCCGCCCGCGCCCGGGGGTGAGCCCACCCAAGCGATGTACGGCGGCCCGGCGGGTGAGCCCACGGCCGTGAACCCCCAGGCCGGCGCCGGCCTCGGCGGCGGGGGAGACGAGCCGCCGTTGCCGCCCGACGGTGACTGGCTCTACGAGCCGGAGTACGAACCGCCGCCCGGCCCGTGGTGGTCGCAGCCCGGCGCCATCGTGGCCATCGCTGCGGGAGCCGCAGCTGTCGTGCTCGGCATCATCGCCCTCGTCGTGTTCACCGGCGGTGACAGCGACAACACCGGCCCCAGCCTGCCCGAGCAGGGCAACACCACCACCTCGGCGCCCCGGCAGACCTCGGAGGTGGTGCTCACCACCACCACCCGGCCCCCGACGCAGCCGTCGATCACGGTCGACCAGAACACGCCGCTGCCGACGTCGGTGACCACGCAGCCGCAGCCGACCAACCCGCCCGCCACGACCGCTGCACCCACGACGGCAGCCCCCACCACAACCGCGGCGCCGGCCACCACCACGACGACGGTGGCGCCCACGACGACCGTGGAACGCACCACGACGACCGAGGCCACGACGACCACGACCGAAGCGCCCGAGACGACGGAGCCGCCCACCACGACGACCGAGGCGCCCGAGACGACGGAGCCGCCCACCACGACCACCGAGGCGCCCGAAACCACCGAGGCGCCCACGACGACCGAGCCACCGACGACGACCGAGGCGCCCACGACGACCGAGGCCACCACGACGACCGAGGCGCCCACCACGACCACGACGACGACGACCGAGCCGCCCACCACCACGACGTCCACGACGTCCACGACGACGTCGACGACGTCGACGACGACCACGACGACGTCCACCACGACGACGACCGTGGCGCCGACCCGTCCGGTCACCGAGATCGTGGGTGGCGACATCGCCCGGATCGCCACGGACTGCTCGCTGTCGCTCGGCAACACGTTCTTCGCTCCCCCCCAGGCGACGTTCCTCGCCGCGGTGCAGCCGGACGCCACTCAACCGCCGAACTGCGAACTGGCCGGCACCATCATCAACACGCACACCCTCGGCGGTTCGCTCTCGCCCGAGCAGCTGGCGCCGCCGCAGACGATCGAGGATCTGATCTTCGACGGCGCCGGCAACGTCACCGGCCCGAGCGGCACGCCGATGCCGTTCACCGAGGTCGAGCACGCCACCGACGGCTGGGTCTACAGCGTCGGCAGTCTGCTCCTGACGCCGCCCTGATCGACCTGGTGTCATGCCTGCTCGAGCCCGGCGACCTAGAGTCGCCGGGCAGTGAGTGACGAAGGACCACTCGGGCCCTCGGGTCCCACCGATCCCACGGCGGAGTATCCGCCGTTCCCCAACGCCGATCCAGGTGGCGTTGGCGAGGGCGGCGCGGCCACCGGTAGCGACGTCGGCGGTGCCAGCGCGGGCGGTGGCGGTTCGGGCACCGGGGCAGGCGGCGACTGGGCGTACGACGCCGAGTACGAGCCGCCGCCCGGTGGCTGGTGGACACAGCCCGGTGCGTTGGTCGCCCTCGCCGCCGGTGCGGTGGCCGTGGTCCTGGGCGTGATCGCCCTCGTCGTGTTCACCGGTGACGACGACGGCGGAACCGGCAGCGACAACTCCGTGCCGTTGCCGACGGCGGTGTCCACCAGTTCGCCCGTGCAGCGCTCGACGTCCACGGGCCCCGGCCCTTCGTCCACGAATCCGCAGGCATCGATCACGGTGCCCCAGGTGCTGCCGACGTCGGTGACCACCCAGCCGGGACAGACCGAGGCGCCGACCACTCTGGCTCCCACGACCAGCGCGGCCACGACCACCACGACCACGACGCCCGCCACGACCACGACCACCACGTCGACCACGGTCGCCCCGACGACGACGACCACCACCACCACGATCGCCCCCACGACCACCGTCGAGCAGGCCGTGCCCACCGAGCCCGACGCCGAGACGACCGAGACGCCCGAGACGACCGAAGCGCCGACCACCACCACCACCACGACGACCGAACCGCCGACGACGACGACCGAACCGCCGACCACGACGACGACCGAACCGCCGACGACCACGACCGAGCCGCCGACGACGACCACGACCACGACGACGACGGAGCCGCCGGAGACGACCGAGGCGCCGGAGACGACCGAGGCGCCGGAGACGACCGAGCCGCCGACGACGACCACGACGACGACGGAGCCGCCGGAGACGACCGAGGTACCGGAGACGACGGAGCCGCCGACGACGACCACGACGACGACGGAGCCGCCGGAGACGACCGAGGTACCGGAGACGACGGAGCCGCCGACCACGACGACGACGACGGAGCCGCCGGAGACGACCGAGGTACCGGAGACGACGGAGCCGCCGACCACGACGACCACGACGACGACGACGGAGCCGCCGGAGAGGACCGAGGCGCCGGAGACCACGGAGCCGCCGACCACGACCACGACGACCACGGAAGCGCCGACGACGACCACGTCGACCACGACGACGACCACCGAGCCGCCGACGACCACCACGGAGGCGCCGACCACGACGACGTCGACGACCACGACGCTGCCGCCGACGACGACCACGGAACCGCCGACGACAACGACCGAGCCGCCGACGACGACGACGTCGACCACGACGACAACCACGACGCTGCCGCCGACGACGACCACGTCGACGACGACAACGACCGAGCCGCCGACCACGACGACGGAAGCGCCGACGACGACCACGTCCACCACCACCACCACCACGACGACGACGTTGCCGCCGACCACGACGCTGCCGCCGACGACGACCACGTCCACCACCACGACGACGACGTTGCCGCCGACCACGACCACGGAAGCACCGACGACGACGACCACGACGACGTTGCCGCCGACGACCACCACGACGACCACGACGACGTTGCCGCCGACCACGACGACCGAAGCTCCGACGACGACCACGTCGACCACGACCACCACGACGACGTTGCCGCCAACGACGACGACCGAAGCTCCGACGACGACCACGTCGACGACGACCACGACCACCACGACGACGACGTCGACCACGACGACGACCACGATTCCGGCCCCGACCGAGTCGGGGTGGGAGCTGATTCAGGCCGATCCGCAGCTCGCCACGTTCACCAGTGCCGTCACGGCGAGCCCGGAGGCGGTCGCCATCGTCGACGGCGATGCACCGGTCACCGTGTTCGCCCCGAACCAGGCCGCTCTGGCCGCCGATCCGAACTGGTCAGCGGTGGCGAGTGACCCTGACGCCGTGGCGGCGTTCGTGCGGGCCAACACGGTGAACGGCGCTTACACGCTCGCCGAGCTCTGCGCGGCGACCCCGCCGGTGAACAACCTCGACGGTGACCCGCTGGAGATCCTCCCGGCTCCGGGCGATCCCACAACGTGCACCATCAACGGCGTCACCGTCGTCGCGTCCCAGCAGGGGACCAACGGCTACGTGCACACCGTCAGTGCCCCGGTGGTGGCACCGACGCCGACGACCGAGCCGCCGGCGGGGACCGACGCACCGCCGACGTCGTGAACGCGAACGATCGGGAGGCCGGCCGCGACGGGATCCGTCACGACCGACGCACGACCGGTCCCGATCGTCGAAGTGCGGTGAGTCGGGTTACGAGTTCGAGGTGAGCCACGCGGGTCGCGTGGCCTCGTAGGAATCGATGTCGTCGGCGTGGGCGAGCGTGAGGCCGATGTCGTCGAGTCCGTTGACGAATCGGTGCTGCGTCAACGGGTCGAGGGGGAACGACTCGACGAGGCCGATCGCCGGGACCTCGACCACCAGGCGCTCGACGTCGACGACGATCGTCGTCTGCGGGTCGCTCTCGATGGCCTGCCAGATCCGTTCCACCGCGGCTTCCGGCAGCACCACCGGGACGAGCCCGTTCTTGGTGCAGTTGTTGCGGAAAATGTCCGAGTAGCTCGGCGCGATCACGGCGTCGAAGCCGTACTGCTGGATGGCCCACACGGCGTGTTCACGCGACGAGCCGACGCCGAACGCCGGGCCGGCCACGAGGACCGAGGCGCCGGCGAAGCGCTCGTCGTTGAGCACGAAGTCGCGATCGTCGCGCCACGTGGCGAACAGCCCCTTCTCGAAGCCTGTGCGCTCGATGCGCTTCAACCACTCGGCAGGGATGATCTGGTCGGTGTCGACGTCGGAGCGCCGCAGCGGCAGACCCGAACCCGAAATGACGGAGACAGCTTTCATTGCGATCCTTCCTTGCGCCGTCAGAGGTCGGCCGGGGTGGCGAAGTGGCCGGCCACGGCGGTGGCGGCGGCGACGGCGGGCGACACCAGATGGGTCCGGCCGCCCCGGCCCTGCCGCCCTTCGAAGTTGCGGTTGCTGGTGCTGGCCGCCCGCTCGCCGGGGGCGAGCTTGTCGGGGTTCATGGCCAGGCACATGGAGCAGCCGGGCTCGCGCCAGTCGGCGCCGGCGGCCCGGAAGATGCGATCGAGACCCTCGGCCTCGGCGGCCGCCTTCACGGCGTGGCTGCCCGGCACCACCATCACTCGCTTCGCCGTCACGTGGCGACCGTCGAGCACCTTGGCGGCAGCCCGCAGGTCCTCGATCCGGCTGTTGGTGCACGAGCCGATGAACACGGTGTCGACGTCGATCGAACGGAGCGCCTGACCGGCCTGCAGGCCCATGTACTCGAGGGCGCGGGCGACGTTGTCGCGGACGGTCGCGTCGGCGAAGTCGTCGGGCGACGGCACGACGCCGTCGATCGGCAGCACCTGGGCGGGGTTCGTGCCCCACGACACGTACGGGGTGAGGGCCGACGCGTCGATGTTCACCTGGCGGTCCCACACGGCGTCGTCGTCGCTGTACAGGGTGCGCCAGTCGTCGAGCGCCGCCTCCCAGGCCGCGCCCTTGGGGGCGTGGGCCCGACCCTCGAGGTAGGCGAACGTCGTGTCGTCGGGAGCGACGAGGCCGGCCTTGGCGCCCGCCTCGATCGACATGTTGCACACCGTCATCCGCCCCTCCATCGACAGGGCGCGGATGGCCGAGCCGCGGTACTCGATCACGTGGCCGATGCCGCCGCCGGTGCCGATCTCGCCGATGACGGCGAGGATGATGTCCTTGGCGGACACGTCGTCGGAGAGCTCACCCTCGACGTTGACGGCCATCCACTTGGGGCGCGACTGGGGCAGCGTCTGCGTGGCCAGCACGTGCTCGACCTCGCTCGTGCCGATGCCGAAGGCGAGGGCGCCGAACGCGCCGTGGGTGGCCGTGTGGCTGTCGCCGCACACGATCGTCATGCCGGGGAGCGTGCGGCCCTGCTCGGGGCCGATCACGTGGACGATGCCCTGGCCGGGATCGCCCATCGGATAGTTGACGATGCCGAACTCGGCGGTGTTCGCGCGGAGGGCGTCGACCTGGCGGGCCGACACCGCGTCGGCGATCGGCTTGTCGATGTCGGCCGTCGGCACGTTGTGGTCCTCCGTGGCCACGGTGAGGTCGGGTCGGCGGACCCGGCGGCCGGAGATGCGCAGCCCGTCGAACGCCTGGGGGCTGGTGACCTCGTGGACGAGGTGGAGGTCGATGTACAGCAGGTCGGGCTCGCCGGGCGTGGTCCGGACCACGTGACGGTCCCAGACCTTGCCCGGCAGGGTGGACGGTCCCGGGCTGGCCGATGATGCGGACGCTGAGGCAGGCATGTCCGAATACGCTCCTTCGACGGCGAATCCCAGCTACTGAGACGTTGATCCGACTCAGAATGTGAGATATCGTTCTTATCTCATGGACAGCGTATCGAGTGTGGGGGTGCTGGACAAGGCGATCAGGGTATTGCGCGCCGTCGAGGAGTCCGGGCCTCAGACGCTGCTCGAGCTCCAGGGCGCCACCGGTCTGCCGCGGGCGACGTCGCATCGCATCGCCGTGGCCCTCGAGATGCACGGCCTCCTGCGCCGTGAGGAGTCCGGGCGGTTCTGCCTGGGACTCGGTCTCGTCGCCCTCGGCGCCGCCGCGGCCGATTCCTTCCCGATCTCCGGACTCGCCCGCCCGCGGCTGCAGCAACTGTGTGCGGAGACCGGCGAGAGCGTGCAGCTGTACGTCCGTGAAGGCGACCGTCGCCGCTGCGCCGTGTCGCTCCCGTCGCCACACGGATTGCGCTGGATCGTGGCGGAGGGGTCGCTCCTGCCGCTCAATCTCGGTTCGGCGGGCCGCGTGCTGTCCGGCGAGGTCGGGCCGCAGGGCTGGGTGGAGACGGTCGAGGAGCGCGAGGCCGGCGTGGCGTCGGTGAGCGCGCCCGTGTACGCGGCACGATCGGCCCTCGGCGGTCAGCGGTCCGATGTCGTGCTGGCGGCCGTCAGCGTCGGCGGCCCGATCGGCCGCATGGCGCCGTCACCCGGCGAGCACTTCGGCCAGGCGGTCATCGCGGCCGCCGCCGACATCCAAGCCACGCTGTAGCGCGGGCCGATCGCGGGCCCGTACGTCCGGGGCCTCGGCCGTACAGTGGTGCCCGTGACCGACATCTCCCTGGCGGCTCCCGACGAATCCCTCCCCGACGATTGGCGCGAGCGCGTGCTCGCCCTCGCCGCCGAGCGAGACGCCGTCATCCTCGCCCACAACTACCAGCTCCCCGAGATCCAGGACGTCGCCCACCACGTCGGCGACTCGCTCGGGCTGTCCCGCGTGGCGGCCGCCGCCGAGGCGTCCACCATCGTGTTCTGTGGCGTGCATTTCATGGCCGAGACGGCCAAGATCCTCGGCTACGACAAGACGGTGCTGATCCCCGACGAGCGCGCCGGCTGCAGCCTCGCCGACACCATCACCGCCGACCAGCTGCGGGCGTGGAAGGCCGAGCACCCCGGCGCCGTGGTGGTCAGCTACGTCAACACGACGGCCGCCGTGAAGGCCGAGACCGACATCTGCTGCACATCGTCGAACGCCGTCGACGTCGTGGCCTCGATCCCCGCCGACACCGAGGTGCTGTTCTGCCCCGACCAGTTCCTCGGCGCCCACGTGCAGCGCAGCCTGCAACGGGAGAACATGCACATCTGGATGGGTGAGTGCCACGTCCACGCCGGGATCAACGGTGCCGACCTCAAGGCCCGCGTCGCCGAGGATCCCGACGCCGAACTGTTCATCCACCCCGAGTGCGGGTGCGCCACCAGCGCCCTGTACCTGGTCGGTGCCG
Source organism: Desertimonas flava (assembly GCF_003426815.1). Lineage (GTDB taxonomy): Bacteria > Actinomycetota > Acidimicrobiia > Acidimicrobiales > Ilumatobacteraceae > Desertimonas > Desertimonas flava. The sequence continues at coordinate 13,112 of NZ_QKYK01000021.1, read as the reverse complement.
GGGTGGTGCCCGAGGCGCGCACGAAGATCCTGTCGACGAGCGGGATGGTCGACGCGGCGCGCGACACCACGGCGAAGCGGGTGCTCGTCGCCACCGAGACGGGCATGCTGCACCAGCTGACCAAGGCCAACCCGCTCGTGCTGTTCGAGCCGGTGAACCGGGCGGCCGTGTGCAAGTACATGAAGATGATCACCCCGGCCAAGCTCCTGCGATGCCTGGAGGAGGGCACCGACGAGGTCACCGTGCCCGCCGACGTGGCCGAGCGGGCGAAGGCGTCCGTCGAGCGGATGATCGCCATCGGGACCCCGTCGCCGACCGCCGAATGAGGCCGGCCACGCTCCCGCGGCGGCTCGCCGCGCCCGCGCCGACGTGGGAACGCACCGTCGACGTCGTCGTCCTCGGCTCCGGAGCCGCCGGCCTCGCTGCGGCGTTGGCCGCCCGGCCGGTGCGCAGCGTTCTGATCGTCACCAAGGGCACGCTCGATGCCGGATCGACGGCGTGGGCCCAAGGCGGGCTGGCCGGTGTGCTCGACCCGACCGACTCGCTGGAGAACCACGTCCGCGACACGCTGGCCGCCGGTGCCGGATTGTGCGACGAGGACGTCGTCCGGGAGCTGGTCGCAGAGGCGCCCAAGGCGATCCGCTACCTGATGCGCCTCGGCGCGGCGTTCGACCCTGCGGGCCCCGGCGTGGAGAGCCCGGCGCTCACCCGCGAGGGCGGCCACAGCCACAACCGCATCGTTCACGCCGGGGGAGACCGCAGCGGCGCCGAGGTGCAGCGGACGCTCGACGAGTCGACCGTCGCGGCCGGTGTCGACGTCCTCAACAAGGCGTTCGCCCTCGACGTGGTCATCGGCACGACGGCCACGGGGGAGCGGCAGGCAGCAGGTGTCACCGTCGCCGTCCTCGACGACGACGGCGACGTCACCTCCGTCGGCACGATCCGGGCCCGCGCCACGGTGCTCGCCACCGGCGGCTACGGCCAGGTGTTCGCGTCGACGTCGAACCCCCCGGCCGTCACCGGCGACGGCGTGGCGATGGCGCTGCGCGCCGGCCTGGCGGTGAGCGACGTCGAGTTCGTGCAGTTCCACCCGACGGTCATGTGGAACGGGGCCGACGCCGCCGGGCAGCAGGCCCTGGTGTCCGAAGCCGTGCGCGGTGAGGGCGCGATCCTGTTCGACGCCGCCGGGGAGCGGGTGATGGCCGGCGTGCACCCCCAGGAGGACCTGGCGCCCCGCGACGTCGTCGCCGCAGCCATCAGCCGCCGCATGGCCGAGGCGCCCGCCGGCGTGTCCGACCACGTGTTCCTCGACGCCACGCACATGGGTGAGCGCTTCTACACGCGTTTCCCCAGCATCACCGCGGCCTGCCGGAGCATCGGCGTCGACCCGGCCGTCGACCGCATCCCGGTGGCCCCCGCCTCGCACTACGCCTGCGGCGGCATCCCCGCCCGGCTCGACGGCACGACCGCCCTCCCCGGCCTGTTCGCGGTGGGTGAGGTGTCACGCACGGGTGTGCACGGCGCCAACCGCCTGGCGTCGAACAGCCTCACCGAGAGCATCGTCGCCGGCACTCATCTCGGTCGCGACCTCGCCTGGGAGCTGCCCGACGCCGTCGAGTCCGTGGACAGCGATGCGGTGGAGACGGGGCTCGTCGATCCAGCGGTCGCCTCGGTCGTCCGCACGGCGATGTCCCGTCACGTGGGTGTGTTGCGGGACGCCGCGTCGTTGGCGGCTGCTGCACGCGTCATCGACGAGGCCCTCGCCGCCCACGCCGGCGTCACGGCGACGCCGGGCCGGGCTGCCTTCGAGGCGAGCAATCTGGCGACGGTCGCCCGGGCGATGGTCGGAGCGGCCGCGGCCCGCACCGAGAGTCGCGGTTGCCACCGGCGAACCGATCACGACAGTCCACGCGACGAGTGGCTGACCCATCTGTACGTGTCGCTGGCCGGTGACGGCGACGACGCGCCGGTCGTCGTGTCCGGCGGCCCCGCTCACTGATCCCGGAGGTTCGATCGTGTTCCAGTTCCACCCGTTGTCGTCGGCCACCCGTGAGCGCCTCGTCGCCGCAGGGCTCGATCCCGACGCCGTCGCCGGGCTCGTGCGCATGGCGGTCACCGAGGACCTGATGGGCGGCGTCGACGTGACGTCGGTGGCCACCGTGCCGTCCGACCAGCGGAGTGTCGGCACGTTCGGATCTCGCGGCGACGGCGTCATCGCCGGATTGCCCGTCGCCGCAGCGGTCATCGACGCCGTCTGCGGCGACGCCGCCAGCGAGTTCGAGTACCTCGTCGCCGACGGCGATCGGGTCGCGCCGGGCATCGAGGTGGCGCGGGTGACCGCTCCGACGCAGCTGCTGCTCACCGCCGAGCGCTCGGCCCTCAACCTGTTGTGCCATCTGTCCGGCGTGGCCACCCTCACCAGGCGGTGGGCCGATGCCCTCGAGGGCACGGCAGCGGTGGTGCGCGACACGCGCAAGACGACGCCGGGGCTCCGGGCACTGGAGAAGTACGCCGTGCGGATGGGCGGCGGCCAGAACCATCGCATGGGTCTGTCGGACGCCGCCCTCGTGAAGGACAACCACGTGCTCGCGGCCGGCGGCGTCCGCGAGGCGTTCGACAAGGTTCGGGCCCTCGAGGGTGCAATTCCCGTCGAGATCGAGGTCGACTCGCTCGACGGCCTGGCCGAGGCGATCGAGGCCGGTGCCGACGTCGTGCTGCTCGACAACTTCGACCCCGACGGCATGCGGGCTGCCGTGAAGCTGCGCGACGAGACCGGCCCGTCGGTGGTGCTCGAGGCCAGTGGCGGCCTGACCCTGGAGACGGCGCGCGTGGTGGGCGAGACCGGTGTCGACTTCATCGCCGTCGGCGAGCTCACCCACTCGGCCAAGGTGCTCGACCTCGGTCTCGATCTCCACGCCATCGTCTGACCTGACGGTTGGTGCCTGGGGGGCGAGCTGAAAGGCCGTGCGAGGCGGAGGGCCGTCCGCTGGTCGCCGTCCCAACCGGAGGGTAGATACCGGACGCTTCGGTGGGGTATGTACCCTCCCGTCCGCACGTGGCGGTGACCGGTCACCCGGCTCGCCCGACCGGAGGGTAAATACCGGACGCTTCGGTGGGGTATTTACCCTCCCGTTCGTACCTGAGGTGTCCCCGCGGCGAGAGAGTGCCCGGGAGATCCACCGGTCGTGTGTACCCGACGGGGAAGGCCACCGTCATGATCCACAACCGTTAGGTCGCGGCGGATGATCAGGCGATGCCGTAGAGCTCGACGACGAAGATCAGGTCGCGGTTGGGGCCGATGCCCAGCTCCTCGCTGCCGCGGTCGGCGTAGGCGAGGGCGGCGGGCACCTGGATCGTGCGGAGCCCGCCGATCATCATGCCCTCCAACTCGGCACCACCGGAGAGACCGTCGGCGAAGCCGTCGATGATCGAGCTGGTCGACACCGGGATGAACTGTCGGAGGTCGTCACCCCACGTGTTCTGCAGGACGGCGCCGTTGCTGGCGCACACGGCGTAGACGTTGACGATGGCGGTCTGGCCGGTGGTGAGTGCGTCGCCCTCGCCCACGACGATGTCGGTGATGACGACCTCGGGCTGAGCCTCCGGCGCGGTGGCGTCGGGGTCGCTCTCCAACGTCGCCTCGTCGACCGTGACCGGCGGCGGTGTCATCGGCGTCGACGACAGCGGGAGCTCGAGGTCGGTCGGGGCGTCGGCGTCGGACGTCGCCGGGATGACGGCCACCACGTCCACGAGGAAGCTCAGTGCGGCGTCGGCCGGGATGCTGGCCGACGGCACGCTGTCGGCGCCGTAGGCCTGATCGGCGGGGATGTCGATCTGCAGCTGGGCCCCGGCCTGGGCGCCGATGAGACCGTCCTCGAACCCGACGATGTAGGTGTCGTCGCCGAGCACGAGGGGATCGGGCGAGCCTTCCCAGTTGCTGTCGATGCGCCGGTTGGTGTCGGTGAGGACACCGATGTAGCGCACGAGGACGGTGTCGCCCTCGGCCGCCTCGACGCCCGTGCCCTCCTCGAGGGTGGTGACCGTGAGGTCGGTGGGGGCCACCTCGGGCACCTCGATGGATGGCTGGGCGGCGACGTCGACGACCTCGACGTACACCACCGTGGTGGCGTTCTCGGGCAGGCCGAGTCCGGCACCGGCGGCGCCGAGGCCCTGGTCGCCGGGAATGGTGAGCAGGAACTTGTCGCCGGGCCGGGCGCCTTCGAGGCCGTCCTCGAGGCCCGGGTACGACACGCCGAGACCGCCGCGGACGAGCTGGGCGACGACCGGCTGGGGCGGAGACTGCTGTCCCGTCGACGGGTCGGTCTGCCCGTCGAACGTGTTGACCACGGCGAAGCCGGGTGCCGAGGAGGCCTCGTCGGGCTCACTGGACGGCGTGTCGCTGTCCTCCGGCACGGTCGACTCGGTCGGCTCGGTCGAGTCGCTGGGTTCGGTGGATTCGGCCGGCGTGGTCGAGTCGCTCGGTTCGGTCGAGTCGCTGGGCTCCGTGGACTCGGCGGGCGTGGTCGAGTCGCTGGGCTCGGTCGACTCCGCCGGCGTGGTGGACGCACCGGGCTCCGTGGATGAACCGGGCTCCGTGGATGAACCGGGCTCGCTCGACTCGGGCACGCTCGAGTCGCTCGGCGTCTCGGTGGCGAACTCGGGCACGCCGATGACCATGTTGAACGTGATCGTGTCGAAGAACTGGGCGGCGGTGCCCTCCGGGTCGCCCTCCTCGATCATCGACTTCTCCACCTCGTCGGGCTCCGACTCGGGGTACACCATCGGGATCAGATCGACGACCTCGATGACAAAGGTCAGGGCGCTGTCGGGCGGGATGCTCCCGCTGCCCTCCTCGCCGTAGGCGAGATCGGACGGGATGTCGAGCTGGATGCGGTCGCCCACCCGGACACCGTGCAGGCCCTGGTTCCAGCCCTCGATGACACCGTTGGCCGTGGGAGCGAGCTCGACCTTGAACGGGGTCCCGGTCGGTCCGAAGTTGCTGTCGAACACGGCGCCGCTGTCGCTGAACACGCCGAGGTAGTTGACGTAGAGGATGGTGCCGTCGCCGGCCACCGCGCCGTCCTCGGGCCCCTCGACCTGCACGGTCTTGACGAGCTCGGTGGGCGTCTCCTCGGGCAGTTCCGGCTTGATGACGTCGACGACGTCGACGATGAACGTGAGGTCGGCGTCGGGCGGGATCGACGTGTTGCCGGCCTCGCCGTAGGCGAGCTCGGAGGGGATGTCGAGCTGGATGCGGTCACCCTTGCGGGCGCCGACCAGGCCCTCGTTCCAGCCCTCGATCACCGAGGGCTGCTCGCCCTCGCCGGCGAGGACCACCTCGAGCGGCGTGTCGGTGCCGTAGTTGGAGTCGAACACCTGGCCGTCGGCGGTGAGCTCACCCGAGTAATAGACGCGGACCACGTCACCCGGTGCGGCCTCGGGACCCTCGCCCTCCTCGAGCACGGTGCGAACGAGCTCCTCCGGCGCTGAGTCCACGGGCTCCACGTCGGGAGCTGTGGCGTAGGGGCCGGTGTCGGCCGGCTCGGTGGTGGCCACCGGCTCGGTCGACTCGGCGGTCTCGCTGCCGTCGGCCGCGGAATCGTCGGCGGTGCTGCCCTCGGTGGTGGACTCCTCGGGTGACGAGTCGTCGGCGTCGCTCGAGGCGGGCACGGCCGAGGCGGGACCCTCCGAGCCGTCGGTGGCGCTGTCACCCGTCGTCGACTCGGTCACGACGATGTCACCCGTGGTCGATTCCGTCGTGCTGTCGCCCGTCGCACCGGCGGTGTCGCCCGTCGACGTCGCGTCGCTCGACGCCGACGGCTCGGTGGCGCATGTGTCGTCGATCGGCACCTCCGTCGAACCGATCTCGACCAGCGACAGCTCGGTCACCGAGTCGGTGTCGTCGTCGCTACACGCAGCCAGCGCGATCGCGGCCGTGACCAGAAGGGGCAGAACTCGACGCATCGGGGCCGCAACCTAGCGGGCAACGGGCCCGGAACGAGCGCGAGAACGCTCCCGCACGGTGGTTCTCAGCCGGCGCTCAGCGTGGTCCGACCGACTCGCCGGCGCTGCGAGCGGACAACCACGCCGCCTCCGCCTCGCCGAGACGCGTCGACGGTGGGCCCTGTGTGAACGGCCACAGCTCCTCGGCGATCCGCCGGTAGTTGCCACGCGCCCCGAGATCGCCGAGCAACGCGTACAGCCCGAGGTTGATGCGCTGGATCAGCACGAACGTCCGCGGCACCGTGGTGTACTGGGTGACCGGGCTCGTGTTGTCGAACGTGTGGCGCACGATGCGGCTGGCGTAGTCCTTGGTCCACGTCATCGTGGCGTCGGCGCCGCTCGTGCTGTAGAAGTCGGCGAAGTACTCACGGACCTGCTCGGTGGTCACCGGCGCGCCGGCCCGCAGCAGCCCGGCCTCCTCGACGACCGCACGGAACGCCGCAGGATCGTTGTCGTGTACGGCCGCCCGCACCATGCGGACGAACACGTCCACCTCGGGCTCGGAGAAGTGGCGGACCAGCCCGAAGTCGAGGAACGTCACGGTGCCGTCGCGCTGGAACAGATAGTTCCCGGGATGCGGGTCACCGTTGAACGCCCGCAAGAGGTACAGGCTGCGGAAGACGAACCGGAACAGCGTCTCGCCAATGCGATCGCGGTCCTCCTGCGGCCAAGTGAGCGCTTCGGACCACGTCGCTCCCGTGGCCAGCTCGGTGGTGAGCACCCGCGACGAGCTGAGGGCCGGCACCGGCGCCGGCACATGGATGAACGGGTGATCGCGGTAGAAGTCGGCGAAGCGCTGCTGGTTGGCCTGCTCGAGCGAGTAGTCGAGCTCCTCGGTGAGGCGTTCCTTGATCTCGGCGACCATCTCGCTCGGATCGAGGCCCGAGAAGTTGTAGGCCAGCAGCCCGCCGAGCAGGTCGGTGTTGCGCAGGTCGGCGGCGATCGCCTCGCCGACGCCCGGGTACTGCACTTTGACGGCGACCGCCACCTCCTCGCCGGTGTCGGGGTCCCGCCACAGGGCCCGGTGCACCTGCCCGATCGACGCCGCGGCGATCGGCTCGGGATCCCACTCCACGAACAGCTCGTCGGGATGCCGGCCGAGTTCCTCGGTGATCACGCCGGCGGCCAGCTCGGCGCTCATCGGCGGGGCGTTCGACTGCAGTTGGGCGAGCGCGAGGCGGACCGGCTCGGGCAACCCGTCGTCCAGATAGCTCGCCATCTGGCCGATCTTCATCAGTGCGCCCTTCATTTGCCCGAGGCGCTCGGCGATCTGCTCGGCCGTGCGCAGCTTGAGCTGCTCGTCGAGCTCGACGCGGCGTTCGGCGCTGGCGAACAGCTTGCGGGCGCTGGTGGCGGCGAACCGGGTGCCCACGCCCATGCCGAGCCTGGCCAGCTCGAGGTTGCGTGACGAACGGGTGAGGTTGGACACCGGGTGACGTCGGGGAGCCGTGCCACGCCGGCGCCTCCGACGGGCCCTTCCGGCGGCGACGATCGCCGTCGCCGCGGCGACAGCTGCGGCGACCGCGGCGGCGTTGCGTCGCACCGTCCTCATGACGCCATCCCTCCCGCGCCGACGCGGCCATTGACCATCGCGACGGCGGCGGCGAGCGCCGGGGCGAACGTCGTGGCCGACGTCACGGCAGCGAGATGGTTGCCTGGCGTCGGGATGGCGACGGCGCCGGGGATCGCTGCGGCCAATCGGCGCTGGCGAACCGGCGCGACGATGTGGTCCTCGTCCGGGATGAGGACGGCGGTCGGCACGTCGACGCGTCCGATCCACCAGTCGGAGCGGAACGTGCCGAGGGCGGCGCCGGCCTCGAGGACCATCCGCCAGTCGTGACGCGTCGCCGACTCGATGGCCGACGGCTCCCAGTAGCCCTGCTTGCGGTCGAGGTAGGCCCGGCCGCTGATCCAGCGCTGGGCCGGCGGCGGCGTGACACGAGCGAGGGCGGCCAGGCCGCCGAGGCCGACGGTGCGGGCAGTGGCCGCCGGACGAGTGCCGAACTCGGCGGCCGTGGCGCACAGAACGAGTCCCGACACGCGGTGGGCGTGACGGCGCCAGACGAGCTGGGCGATGGCCCCGCCCATCGAGTAGCCGACCGGGATGAAGCGGTCGACGCCGAGGGCGGTGGCCACGTCGGCCACGTCGTCGGCGCAGTCGCTGAGCCGGAACGGTCGCCGGGTCCGCACGCCGGAGCCGTGCCCGCGCTGGTCGAATGCCAGGACACGCGCGTGCGCGGACAACGCCCCGTAGCACCGGCCGAAGTTGGAGTCGGCCGTTGCCGTCCAGCCGTGGATGAGCACCACGGTCGGGGCACCCGTCGGCCCCTCGATGTCCCGCACGGACACGCGGCCGGCCGGGATGTCGACGGTACGCAGGTGACCGCCGGGCGCGACGCTCACTGCCGGAGTCAGACCGTCTCGACCTTGAGGACCTGCACGCGGAGCTGACCGTTGGGGGCGTCGTAGGCCACCCAATCGCCCTCGTTGGCGCCGATCAGGGCGGCTCCGAGCGGGGCGGTGGGACTGACGACGTCGAGATCGCCGACCTTCTCCTCGATGTGGCCGACGAGGTAGCGCTCGGCATCGGATTCGGCGTCGCCCTCGTACACGATCGTGACGACACTGCCCGGGCCCACGACCCCAGCCGGCGGTGGAGCGATGATCTCGGCGTTCTCGAGCAGGTGCTCGAGCTGGCGGATCCTGCCCTCCATGTGGCCCTGCTCGTCCTTGGCGGCGTGGTAGTCGCCGTTCTCCGACAGGTCGCCCAGTTCGCGGGCCCGTTCGATCTTGTCGGCGACTTCGATGCGCCCCCGCGTCGAGAGATCCTCGAACTCGGCTTTGAGGCGGTCGAACGCCTGTTGTGACAGCTGGTGCGAAGCCATCGACCGAACACTACCCAGAGTGTGTTCGGGTGAGACGGTGTTGTCAGTCGTGGCACTCGCTGTCGCACGTCGTTACCCGAGACGTCATCGACGCCGTGTGGCCGGATGGCGCACCATCGAGGCATGACGACGACCACGAACCCATCGACGTCCACTCAGGACCTCGTCCCCGGCTACGCCATCGCCCACTTGCGCACACCCCAGCTCAACGACGAGGTGCTCGACTACATCGAGCGAATCCAAGCGACACTCGACCCCTTCGGCGGCCGCTTTCTCATCCATGGTGCCGAGGTCGAGGTCCGGGAGGGGGACTGGCCGGGCACGATCGTGGTGATCGCTTTCCCGAGCGTCGACGCCGCCAGGGCGTGGTACGACTCGGACGAGTACCAGGCCATCCTCCCGCTGCGCACCCGCAACATCGACGGGGCGGCGATCATCGTCCCCGGCGTCGCCGCCGGCTACGACCCGGCCGGGCTGGTCGCCGCCGCGCGAGCGGGTGCCTGACCGGCGTCGGGACGGGACGAACCCCTTGACTCCGGACCGTGGTACGGGGCGTACGTTGCCGGCATGATCGCAGTCGACGCCTCCACGCTTCCCGAGACCCTCGCCGCCGCCGATGGGGTGGTGATCGTCGAGTTCGGCGCCGAGTGGTGCCCCCCGTGCCGCCTGATCGAACCGGTGCTCGCCGAGCTCGCCCTGCGCCATCCGGACGTCTCCGTGGTGGAGGTCGACACCGACGCCTCGCCGGACCTGGCGCAGGCGTTCGGCGTGATGAGCGTTCCCACGCTGATCTTCTTCGCCGGCGGGCGACCGGTGCGCCGCCTCGTGGGTGCTCGCGGCCTGACCGCTCTCGAGGACGAGCTGGCGCAGGTCGTCGCCGACATCACCGTCACCGCGTGAACCCGACGGAATCAGCGGGGGCTGCCGCTGGTTGCACGATCCGATGACGACGGCGGAGCGCACGTTCACGATCGGCGAGTTGGCCGCCGAGGCCGGCGTCGGGGTGGAGACGATTCGCTTCTACGAGCGCCAGGGAATCCTCCCGGAACCGCCGCGTTCGGCGTCCGGCTACCGCCGCTATGGCGATGTCGACCGCTGGCGGCTGGCGTTCATCCTCCGTGGCAAGGCGCTCGGGTTCAGCCTCCGCGACATCGGCGAGCTGCTCGGCGCAGAGTCGGAGCGGTCGATCGCCGACGTCCTGCGGGTCACGGCCGCTCGCCTGGAGCGGGTGGAGCAGGAGCTCGCCGAGCTGGCGTCCCACCGCGATCGCCTCCGCTCGCTCCTGCGCACCTGTGAGAACGGCGACGGCGAGGCCTGCCTCGCCCTCGCCACCCCCGACCCCCCCACCATCTGACGTAACAGATGGTGCCAGGCACCATCTGTTACTCGGAGAGCACGGTGTACGTGACGCGAGGCCTCGCGGGGGGATGGACGAACGCCAGCAGGGCGCGTGCCTCCGCGTCGACCGCAGCGGCGTCTCCGTCGGACAGGGCGTGCAGCAGCTGGATGTGCACGGACGCGACGTCCGCGTCGGGCAGCTTGGCGCCGGGGAGTGCCGGCTCCATCCGCCAGCCACCGATGAGGCGGCCGTCGAGCAGGATCGACCCGCGCACCGGCTCGGGCGCGGCGCCGAGACGCCTGCGCTCGGCATCGTCGACGAATCGGCTGCGGTCGTCGTGGGACAGGAGCACGTTGTCGTACTCGGGCAGCAACCGCACCGGCGCCGGGGTCTCGGGATCGACCAGCTGGGCGTCGGCGACGTCGAACAGCTCGCGGCCGGTCTCGTCGCGATACACGGCGAGCCGGGGCCGCAGTCGCTCGAACACCTCGCGTAAACCGGTGAGCCGCGACCACGCGGCGGCGTCGGCGACGCTCGACGGCCCGAAGGCGGCCAGGTAGCGGAGGATCACGCCGTCGAGTTCGGGAGCATCGGCGGGGGAGCGGCCGAGCCACGCCTCGGCGGTGGTGCCGGCCACCTCGCCGCTCGACGACCACAGGCCGCGCGGCGGCGTCTGGATGAAGGCCAGCCGGTTGCGGGTGGCGAGGACGAGTGTCGACGCGTCGACATCGGGAAACTCGGCGGCGAACGCAGCACGGAGCCGCCGGTTGCTGATCGGCCCGTCCGCCAGCACGCGCCGGGCGAAGTCCAGCGCGGGGGCGAGGTCCAGCGTCGTCAGCACTTCGCGGTGGTCGGGGTGCATCGCCATCTCCCGGTCGAGCACCGGCTGCGACAGCGGACGCAAGGTGAGGCAGTCGTCGGCCGTCAGCAGGTGGACCGTTCCCCGCAGCGACACGATGCGGACGAGCCGTCGTTCGATCAGTTCCTGTTCCAGCCGGAACGGCTCGAAGGCGACCAGTCGGGACCACAGCCCGACATAGGGGTTCTGGGGGATCTGGGCCTGCATCCCGACGAGGCGTTCCACGGCGTCGACGACGCCGATCGGTGACCGTTCCAGGAGGAGCTGACGGGCCAACGTGGTGCGACCCAGCGTCCGGCGATCCACGGTGGTCGGGCTCATCGGTTCATCTTGGCCGCCGTCGATCGAGCGAGTTCGTCGGTCGCTTCCTTGGGGGCGAATCGGCGGGGCTCACTAGATTCTGGCGCCATGAGCACTCCCCATCGCATCGCCGTGATCGGCGGCGACGGCATCGGCCCCGAGGTCACCGCTGTCGCCCTCGACGTGTTGCGGGCCGCCGGCGCCTCGATCGACCCCACCGAGTTCGACCTCGGCGCCGAGCGCTACCTCCGCGACGGCGAGGTGCTCTCGGACGCGACGCTCGACGAACTGAGGGGCTTCGACGCCATCCTGTTCGGCGCGGTCGGCGGCGTGCCCGGCGACCAGCGCCTGCCCCCCGGCATCATCGAGCGCGGGATCATCCTCAAGATGCGGTTCGGGCTCGACCTGTACATCAACCTCCGGCCGTTCGTGGGCGACGGTTCGTCGACGCTGTCGGGCGAGCCGCACGAGTTCGTCGTCATCCGCGAGAACACCGAAGGCCCCTACGTCGGTGAGGGCGGCACCTTGCGCAAGGGCACGCCGCACGAGGTGGCGACGCAGGGGAGCGTCAACACCCGCTTCGGCGTCGAGCGCTGCGTCCGGTATGCCTTCGAGCTGGCCCAGAGCCGCCCCCGCAAGCACCTCACACTCGTGCACAAGACGAACGTGCTGACGTTCGCCGGCGATCTGTGGGAGCGCACGTTCAACGAGGTCGCTGCCGAGTTCCCCGACGTCACCACGGCGTACAACCACGTCGACGCGGCGACGATCTACTTCGTGCAGGACCCGCAGCGCTACGACGTCATCGTCACCGACAACCTCTTCGGCGACATCCTCACCGACCTGGGTGGCGCGGTGTCGGGTGGCGTCGGCCTGGCGTCGTCGGCCAACCTCAACCCCGCCCGCACCGGCCCGAGCATGTTCGAGCCCGTGCACGGCTCGGCACCCGACATCGCCGGCCAGGGCCTGGCCAACCCGACGGCCGCGATCCTGTCGGCGGCGCTGATGCTCGACTTCCTGGGAGACGGCGAGATCGCCGAGCGCATCCGTGCCGCGTGCACCCCGACGTCCGACGGGCCGGCGGAGGGCAAGACCGCCGAGATCGCCGCCACCATCATCGGCCGCCTCACCTGATCTGGGCGCGGATCGTGCCATCTCCGCTTCTGGGCGCGGCCCGTGACGCTCACCGTCCTTGGCCTCAACCGGTGGTCGCGACATCACAGCCTTGGAGGTGTTGTGATGGGAGCTATTGGGCGTCCGAGGATTCCTCGGTCGAGGGTTGCTGTGGCGTTGTCGGCGGTCGCTCGTGGGGTCCCCTGCCGGAGGCGGCAGCGATGGCGGGGATCTCGAGAAACACGTTGCAGCGTCGTATCAACGAGGAAGCTGTTGTCGTGTTGAGACAACGCACAGCACGTCCGAACGCGCTCACGCTCGCTGAGCGTGAGGAGATCCGCGTTGGCATCGAGCGTCACGAGACCGACGCGCAGATGGCCCGCCGACTCGGCCGACATCGCGGAACAATCGGCCGTGAGATCGCGGCTGGTGGTGGCCGTGAGCACTACCGGGCCTATGTCGCTCAGGACCAGGCCGACGCACGGGCTGAGCGGCCCAAGCCGTCGTGGATCGAGGATCGGCCGTGGCTGTGGGACGAAGTCGTCACCTTGCTGCGCATGAAGAAGTGGTCGCCCGAACAGATCGCCAAGCGGCTCCGCAAGGAGCATCCCGA